>NZ_AULB01000033.1 GCF_000425065.1 Actinomadura rifamycini DSM 43936 | reverse complement strand
GAGCTGCGCGAACGTTTCGCCCTTCTTCAAGTACGCCAGCGTCATCAGCGCCTGCATGCCCGCCGTCAGTGCCCGGCCCTTGCTGCCGGCCTGCTTGCGGTGGCGGCCGACGACCCCGGTCACGTACTGCAGCGTCTGACGCGACAACGGCAGCGAAGAACGGTAGAAAAGCATGTGAAGCCTCTGGTGGGATCGGGCGGTGGTGAGAGCCCCCCCGTCCTACCAGGGCTTCTTTACGTTCCAGGGCCCGCCACACCGCCCGCGATCATGATGTGATCACGCACCGTCGGACGCTGCTGGAAAAGGTTCAGTGCTCATGTGCGCGAGCCGCGCGGCATCCGGCCCGAACCGTCCGAACCCAGCTTCGTGCACCGCTCACGTACGCGCGTCCAAGGGAACTCCGCCGCGCCACCGTCCACCCGGCGCGGGGTGTACATACCGTTGGCCGACGCCCGGTTCGTCCGTCCCGACCAACGTCCACGAGCAGGAGAGCGAAGCCGAACGGCGTAGGGGAGTGGTCCAGTCACGCCCTCGCCGCAACGAATCGCTCACCGTTCTCTCGCACGCGGCACGTCGGTTCTGAACCGGCGCTGCCGCAATAAACGAGTGCCAGGTTCCACGTCACGACCGGCCCGGCGGCTCTGTTTGAGCGAATCGTGCAGATCATGGACGAGCCCGTTCGGCTGTGAGGACCTTCATCAAGTACTGCTTCGGCTAGGGGTGCCATTCGCCGATCTTCGTCGGCTGCTCGCCTCGCAGCATCGCCGTTACGGCGGAGTCGAGGCCGTCGCCATAAGTGAACAGGTAGTTGTCCACCCCTGCGAAGATTTGCTGTGCGCCGACCATCAGGGTCATGTGCGCCCGGTTCTGACCTATGGGGTACAAGGGCAGGCCCGCGAGGCGCGTGTACTCCCGATAGGCTCTTTCCGGCAAACCGCGGACGCCGGCGACGGCATCGAAGTTCGTGAAGTCGAAGTGCCGGGTTTCGCCGATGTCGACGTACGGGGGGTGCTCGACGTGGAGTCCGTCGAACTCGCGGACGAGGTCCAGGGGGCCGGCCTCCGCTCGAAGGCCCAGGGAGTCCCACGCCTGCAGGGCCGGGGCCGTGTCCGCCGCTCTCCCCTCGAACCATCCGGCCGCACGGAGCAGCGAAACGACGTCCTCCGGGAAGCGGTCACCCATCGAACTCACCGTCCGAGCATATCGCTTCCCACGTCTCGGGCTCCTTGCGTCACCATCGTGCCGAGGCACGACAGGCAGGACGGTTTGATGTTCCCCGTGGCCGACTCGACGACGATGAATTCGACATCGCGAAGTTGGGCGCCGGGGTTGTTGCGGAGAACCATGCTGCCCGCCCGGACCTCCGCGCAGTTTCCGGCGTCCCCCGCGTAGGTTTGCCCGCCGCGCGACAAGTCGATGTCCGGGCTGATCGGGACGCGGCCGGTGGCTCCGGAATACCCGACCTCCCATTCATCGGGGTCGGTGCTGCCCTTGATCCGCGCCATCGCGGTCATCGAGGCGTCCGCCGGCGCGTTGTGCCTCTCCAGGCGCGCCTCATCGAGCAGTGCCTGATCGGGGTGCACCTCATCGTCGTCGTCAGACCCGCCATAGTTGTGCGGCGTGAGGCCGAGCGGATCGGCCCAGGTGGTCGGGTCGGGAACGTAGGAATGCGGCTTGGGCTGCGGGGTGATGCCCAGCGGGTCGGCCGTGACGTATCCGCCGGCCACCGGGTCGTAATAGCGGTTGTAGTTGTAGTTGTAGTTGAAACCGGTTTCGGGATCGTGGTACTGGCCCGGCATCCGCAGCGGGCAGAGGCTCGGGAAGGCGCCGCGCGCTCCCCAGATGTTCGCCGGCCGCGCCGCGACGACCTGTCCGTCCGCCCGGACGAGTTCGGCGGGCGCACCGACCAGATCAGCCACGATGGCATAGAACTGCGTGTCCACATGGGCCTGGGATTCACGGTCTGGATTCGCCTCGTGCTCGATCTGCGTCAACGGCCTGAACGTTCCGGGCTCGTAGTCCCAGGTGGTCGTTCGGGTTCGGTAGCGCCCGTTCTCGGAATCCCACACGCTGTGCGTCTGCTCCGCCAGGCGTGTGCCGTCCCAGGTGTAGGCGAATCGCTGGCGGACGGTCTCGCCCTCTTCGGCGAGCTGCTGCTTGGCGACGCGCCGTCCCAGCGCGTCGTAGTGGTAGCGCCACCGTGAGCCGCCGGGCACCCGGACCTCGACGAGGCGGTCTTCGGCGTCCCACTGGAACGTCCAGCGTCGGCGCCGGCCGGAGAGCGTCGTGTGCTCCCGGAGCACGACGCGTCCCTGTGCATCGTGCTCGTATCTGACGCGCCCGGCGCGTTTGATCAACGTTCCGGTGTACTCGCGGACTCCGCTGTCACCCGACTCCCCGTTGAACTCGGGCCACTCGCCGTGGACGATGTTGCCCATGTCGTCGTAGGCGTACCGCTCCGTCCATCCCTGGGCGCGCACCGCGGTCAGGCGGCCGCGCTCGTCGCTGTCGAAGGCGCGGTCGCCCGCGAGGCGGTCGGTCATGCCGGTGAGCCGGCCGTCGGCTCCATGGGCGTACGTCCGGTGCTGCTGGAGCGTCGCCTCCTCGCCGGGCCGGGCCGGGGCCGTCCACAGCGTCTGGGCCGAGAGCCGGCCCGCGTCGTCCCATTGCTGGGCGACGACGGCCTCCGCCCCGATCCGCCGCTCGATCTCCCGACCGGCGGCGTCGTGCTTGAAGGCCAGCGTCCGGCCTCCGGTGCGCAGATCGGTGGGGAGGCCCGCGGGCCCGTAGGTCCAGCGGCTCTCCGCACCCGACGGCGTGGTCCGGCCGACCACCTGGCCGCGGGCGTCGCGCGTGAGGCCGAGAGTCGCCGTGTTGCAGGTCTCGGCCAGGACGCGACCGACCTGGTCGTAGGTGAACCGGAGGTCGGCGTCGGGGCTCACCGCTTGCACGAGGCGCCCCACCGGGTCGTAGCCGAAAGTCGTGACCTTCGACCCCGCCGTCTTCCGGATCACCTTGCCGAGCACGTCCCGGTCATACGTCACGCTCTGCCCCGCGCCGTTGGTCCGGGCGGCCAGGCGCCCGGCCGCGTCGTGCGAGTAGGTGAGCGTGCGATGGTTGAAGTCGGTCTCCGCGATGATGCGTCCGCACGGGTCGTAGCGGTAGGACCAGGTCAGCCCCTCGGTGGTGGTCACCTGCGTCAGCCGTCTTTCGGCATCGTGCGTGAACGACAGGCTCGAACCGTCAGAGCGGATCATCTTGGTCGGAAAGTCGAGCGGGCCGTACTCGGTGCGCGTGCTCCGCCCGGACGGGTCGACGTACTCGACCGTGTTGCCCTCTCCGTCGTGACGCCAGCGTTCCGTCGCCCCGTCGTGCCGGGTGCGGAAGAGCAGGCGGCCTTCCGGCGACCAGCCGAACCGGTCCTGCCGTCCGGCCGGGTCGACCGATCCGGTCGGGAACCCCATGGCGTCGTAGGAGTACCGGTGCGTCGCGCCGCGCGGGTCGGTCACCGTGAGCGGGAGCCCCGCCCCATTGTTCTCGGCGGTGTAGGTGTGGCCGAGTGCGTCGGTAATGGCGACGGGAGCGCCCTGCGGCCCGTACTCGAACCTGGTGACGGCGCCCGAGGGATCGGTGCGTCGCACAAGATTGCCGCGTTCGTCGTACTCCTTCCGCCATTCGGCCCCGTCCGGCTGGACGATGCGGACGGCCAGGTCGAGCACGTTGTATTCGGCGGAAAGGGAAGCGCCGTCGGGATACTCGACGCGGGCGAGGTTGCCCCGCTCGTCGTAAGCGTGCCGGGTGGTGTGCCCGAGCGGATCCGTGCGCGCGAGAAGACGGTCGTGAGCGTCCCACTCGAAGCGCGTCACCGCGCCCAGCGGGTCGACCACCTCGACGATCTGGTCGAGATCGTTATACCGGTGCGTCGTCGTGTGGCCGAGCGCATCGGTGACCAGGGTGCGGCGGTTGCCGGGGTCGTAGGTGAAGGCGGCGTTCATCACGCCCTCGGAGCCCTCCCCGCGGACGGCCCGGCCTTCGTCGTCGTAGGTGTAGCGGTACCAGTGCTCGTTGCGGTCCACCCAGCCGGTCAGCCGGCCGCGGTCGTCGTAAGCGAACCGCTGCGGTACGCCGGAGGTGTCGTGGACCTCGGTCAGGTGCCCGGCCGTGTCGTAGCCGAAGCGGCGGAGCACCGTCCCGTCCGCGGTGCGCAGCGCGCTGATGCGCCTCTCCCCTTCCGCGCTCGCCGCGGTGTCGACGACGATCCGGTAGCCGCCCGAATGGCGGATCTCCACGAGGACCTGCTCCTCGTAGACCAGATCGATGCGGTTGCCGTTGCGGTCGGTGACGGCGGTCAGCGGCAGCCGGGACCAGCCCGTCTCCTCACCGGGCGCCGGGAAATGCAGCGTCCGGCCCGTCCGGGGGACGGTCAAGGTGTAGGAGCCCTCCGCGGTGAGCGTCAGCGGATGCAGGGGGCCCGCGGCGGGCAGCGAAACGACCTTCGGCACCAGGACCTGGGGATACGAGCGGACGGATCCGTCCGCGGCGAGGAAGTGGACGCCCTCGGCGTCCACGTCGAGAGCCTGATCGAGCGTCGACGCCCATGACGGCCCGAACCAGCGGCCCGCCCGATAGGACGACACGTGCGTCCGTTCCAGGACGAACGGCAGGACGCCCTGCCACGACACGTCCCGCTGGCTCAGCAGCACATCGCCGGTGATGATGCTGATCGGGTCCCCGCTCTTGGGCGTCTCCTCGGTGGGTCGCGCCTGCGACTGCTGGGAACCGCCCCTGCGGTCGCCGCCACGGCCGTCACCGGGATCGGCCGGGCCGGACGGTTTGCGGCCGTTCGGCCCGGCCGGCCCCCCGCCGTTCGGGCCGCCGCGCCGGCCTCCCTTGGGAGCGGGGAACAGGTTGCCGGCCATCTTGCCGAAGACCCCGCCGGCCCGTCCGCCCGCCCTGCCGCCCCGTCCCCGCCGACCACCCACCGCGCAGCCTCCGCCCGACGACACGGCACCACCGCATTCCACCGGATGGCGACATAGTGAAATGTGGTGCCATGACGATTATGTAGTCATATGTCGACGAGATTTTAACAATGAAGGCATGTCGACAGTCATATTGGATCGTTCCAGGTCGACCGGACTCGAACGTCGACGCGGAGGCGGAGGCGGCGCGACCGTTGCCGCGACTCAGGAGAGCCCAGACACCTTGGTAATCAACTGCGAGTCATTACTGTCGGCCGGCTGCTGGCACGAAGGTGCGCCGGCGGAGGAAAACCGAGGTATCGGGCGGGCAGTGGCCGCGCCAATCGATGTGCGGGCCGATGAGGGAGGCGCGTCCGATCACGGACCCGGAATTCACGTGGCAGTCGTAAGCGACCCGGACGCCGTCCCCGAGCAGGCTTCCGAATCTGCAGCACGCCCGAACCGTCCTCACCGAGCCCCATCGTTTCGTCGGCTCGCTCCGCTGACCCTCGAAACACGTCCTACTCGGGGAGGGCGGTGATGAGGGTGCGGAGGCGGGGGGACATTTCGGCCGGGAGGTCGTCGAGGGCGCACCAGCGGGCCTCGAGGATCTCGGCGGGGTCGAGGTCGAGGCGTCCGCCGGTCACTTCGGCCTCGTAGTAGGTCTCGACGCGGAAACGGAAACCGCTCGCCACCTGGAGCGGACGGTCGGCGACCGAGACCTCGAGGGACGTCTCCTCGCGGACCTCGCGTGCGACGCCGTCCTGGAGGCGCTCGCCCGCGTTGACGTAGCCGCCGGGCAGGCCCCACGCCTTGTACGGGGGCCACAGGCGGTGCCGGAGGAGGAGGATGCGGCCCTGGTCGTCGCGGACGATCCCGCCCGCGTACACGAGGAACGTGGGGTGCCGGAGGCGCGCCAGCCGCCACTGTGCACGTCCGCTCAGTTTCCTCCAGACGGGCGTCGCGATCCGGCGGGCCGTCACCTCGATCAAGCGTCCCCTCACCGGGCGAGTATGGCGCACCGGCCGGGCCGACGGCCTTAGGGGGCCCAGACCATCGTCTGCTGGTGCAGTTTCCCGCCGTTCTGCCGGATGCCCGGGACGAGGACGGACGGGCCGTGTTCGGTGAATCCCATACGGCGGAAGAATCGTACGGCGCGGGTGTTCTCGGTCAATGTCTGCAGATGGCAGCCGGGCGAGCCGGTGGCGCGGAGACGGTCGAGCCAGGCGTTCACCAGGCCGTCCGCCGCGCCGGTCCCGCGGGCTTCGGGCGCGACGTTGATGTGCAGGTGCGCGGGCCACCGCGAATCGTCGAACGTCTTGGCGGTCGGCCGGCGGCGCACCGCGGCGCCCGCCATGTCGGCCATGCTGCGGGCGAAGAACGCGAGGGGCTCCCGCCGGAAGAGCAGGCGGTGCTTCCGGACGGCCCGCATCAGCAGTTCGTCCTCGCCGGGAAAGGCCGAGGTGTCCTCGCAGCCGGTCAGGTAGCCGACGAGCCGCCCCTCGGAAACGGCGAGGAACAGGGATTCCGACTCGTGGTCGATGTAGGGGGCCAGGTAGATTTCCGCCTCGGAATCGGCGTGCCCCCACAATGACTCGGTGGGGGCGCCTTCACCGGCGCGGGCGAACAGTTCCCGCAGTTCAGCGCGGTCGTCCTCCGTGAACGTGCGGATCTCCACCAAGCCCCCCGGTCGAACGTATTTTCCGAAAGTGTCCCAGATCAGGCGTATCGGTGGTCGGTAATCGTCACCCCGCGGCTCGTCTTCTCATCGCAGCAGCGTGCCGCCGGACGCGGTGACGTCCGAGAGCACGCCGTCGATGCGGGCCAGGACGTCCGCCGGCAGGTCGAGGTGCGCGGCCGCCAGGTTCTCCTCGATGTGCGCGGGCGTGCGGCTCCCGGGGATCGGGACGACGTCGGGCCCGCGGTGCAGCAGCCACGCGAGCGCCAGCTGCCCGGGCGACACCTCCAGCTCCGCCGCGATCTTCCGGACCGCCGCGTACGCGTCGTGGTTCGCGGCGAGGTTCGCGTCGTCGAACCGCGGGTTGTTCCGCCGGAAGTCACCGTCCCCGACCTTCTCGACCGTCCCGGTCAGGAACCCGGCGCCGAGCGGGCTCCACGTCACGAGACCGACGCCGAGCTCCCGCGCGGCGGCGAGCAGGTCTGGGTCGACGGGCCGCCACATCGACCACTCGGTCTGGACGGCCTGCACCGGATGGGCGGCGTGGGCGCGGCGCAGCTGGTCGGCCGTCACGTTCGACAGGCCGAAGTACCGGACGAGCCCGTCCGCCACCAGCTCGCCGACGGCGCCCGCGGTGTCCTCGATCGGCACCTGCGGGTCCGGGAAGTGCGGGTAGTACAGGTCGATGACGTCGGTCCCCAGGTTGCGCAGGCTCGCCTCCGCGTACCCGCGGACGTGCCGCGGATCGCAGTTGACCGCCAGCTCCCCGAACGCGTATCCCACAGGGAACGGGTGCGGTTCGACACCCTCGGGCAGGGCGAAGCCGAACTTCGTCGCGACCGCGACGTCGTCCCGGCGGCCCTTCAGCGCCTGCCCGACGAGCCGCTCGTTGTGCCCGTCCTCGCCGTAGCCGTCGCTCGTGTCGACGAACGTCGCGCCGTGGTCGAACGCGTGCCGCAGCGCCGCCAGCCCCCGCTCGTCGTCGACCTCGCCGTACATCCCGGGCGACAGCACCATCGCGCCGAAGCCGACCGCCGACACCTCGAGCCGTCCGAGGGAACGGGTGGGAAGGATGCTCACTTGGATGACTCCTCAAGATCGGTTGCCCCCAGCGTGGGCCCACCGGCCCCCGCCCGTCCAAGACAAACCGTCATAGCCGGTGGTTATCGACTCCCGCGCCCTTCCTGCGGGCAAGTTCAGTAAGGGCGCGTGATCGTTCCGCTGTTTCCCCATTCGCCGTAGGTGACGGAGTACAGCGAATGGACGGTGTCAGACGCCGACAGGGCGGTCCACAGGTCGATGTCGAGCCGTTTCGGGAGATGGTCTCGGGTGGTGACGAGGGTGTAGGTCACCTGGGTGAGGTTTCCGCCGAACGACCGGTAGAAGGCCCCGACCGGCCCGCTCTCGGCGAGGGCGCCGCCGCGGGCCGTCCCCCGGAAGGTCACCGTTCCGCCATCAGCGTCGTGCTGGAGCGACGTGCTGGCGCGCAGCAGTTCGAGCACGTTGTACGGGGAGCTGACCAGGCGGACGTTCGACGCCATCCACACGTGCGAACCATCGGCGTCCACGGCGTCGCTCTCCGTGGAATGGCAGTGTTTCGGCGCGTCCCGGAGATACGCGCAGTTTCCCAGGATGATGACGCGCCTTGCCACGGAGTCGCCGACGAGGGGGTCCCCATGCGGGTGGCGCACCGTGAGGTCGTAGCCGGTGCTCTGCCCGGGGCGGTAGTGAAGGCGTCCGCGCGCCTCGAACGCCTCGTCGCTCTGCGATCTGAACCCCTCGGCGGTGAATCCGGCGGTCCGTCGCGATCCGACCGCCCCTTCGACGGCGTCGGCGACCTCGGCGGGCGCGGTCGGGACGGCGCCGGGTGCCGCGGCGGCCGTCCGGACGGGCACCGGGACGCCGCTCGGTGGGGCCGGTACCGCGACGCCGTCGTCCGGAGCCGCGCCGGGAACGGGGGCGCCGGCGCGGTCGACCGCCAGCGCGGCGCCGCCCGCAACGGCGATCACGACGGCTACGATGCCTCCGGCCAGGAGGCCGCGGCGGCCTCGGCCGTGCGGGCGGGGGATCCGGACGGTCGTCCAGCGCTCCGTGCGCTCGTCGGCGAGCGTCGCGTCGTCGGCCGTCGCGAGGGCGCGTCCACGGGCGAGCGCCTCCTGGGCGGCGATCGGACCGTCCGAGTGCTCCAGCAGGCGCAGCAGGATCTCCCGCCCGGTGGGACGCCGGGCGGGATTCTTGTGCAGGGACCGCCGCACGAGGTCGCGCAGAGGGCCGCCGAGACCGCCCAGGTCCGCCTCGCCCCTGACGATCCGGTTGAGGACGGCGGGGATCGTGTCCTGCCCGAAGGGCGGACGCCCGTTCGCCGCGAACGCGATCGTGGCGGCCCAGGCGAACACGTCCGCGGCGGGCCCGACGGTGTCCCCGGCGAGTTGCTCCGGCGCCATGTAGGACGGTGTGCCGATGACGGAGCCGCTCGCGGTCGCCGTGGCGTCGACGGCGCGGGCGACGCCGAAGTCGATCACCCGCGGACCGTCCGGGCCCACCAGAACGTTGCCCGGTTTGAAGTCGCGGTGGACGATGCCCGCCTGGTGGATCGCCGCGAGGGCGGTGGCCGTCCCGATCGCGAACCGGTACAGGGACGGGCCTCTCTGCGGGCCCTCCGTCTCGACGAGCCGCCGCAGCGAAGGGCCGTCGATGTACTCGGTGACGACGTAGGGGACGCCGTCGTCCTCGCCGGAGTCCCGAATTTCGGCGGTGCAGAAAGGGGCCACGCGGCGGGCCGCCGCGAGTTCCTTGCGGGCGGCGTCGCGGGAGCCGGCGCGGTCGTGCAGGATCTTGACCGCGACACGGTCCCCGCCGGGATCCTCGGCGAGGTACACGACACCTTGGCCGCCCTCGCCGAGCCGTCCGAGGAGCCGGTGGGCGCCGATGCGCTCCGGGTCCCTGGAGGTCAGCGGCGCGCAGGCGTGGAATGAGCCGGAGGTGCGGTCGGAGGCCTGCATCGGGTGACCTTTCGAATCCGGAGGTTCACGTCCACGTCGCCCGGACGTGTGCGATGGTTCGGTTACCGCCCGCGCCACGCCCTTGTGTGACGATTTAGGCGCAGAACCCGTTTACGGACTGGCGATATTGTTAACTCGATCAACATCAATACTGGTGCTTGATGGACATGTGCTGACCTGTCTCATATGCTCCCCGACACGTTGCTTGGGAGGGCGGGTGAACCGTGGGGCATGGACGTCACCGCAGGCGGCACGACGAGGGGCCGGCACCGTTCGGACCGATCGCCGCGCAGGTCGGCGGACTGCCGGAACTCGCCGCCGAGACCTTGTCGGCGATCACCGTCGCGGACGTGCGGGAATTCTTGGTCGCGGCGGCGTCGGAGCACGCCCGCCGACTGCTGGGCGTAGTCCGGCTCGGTGCGGCGGGGAAGGCCACGGAGCGGTCCGCCGACATGCTTCTGCGCACCCTGCGCAACGGTGAGCCGGGGCGGCGGCGGCACATTCGCCTCCTGCTCGCGGCGCCCTGGCTGCACGCGTTCGGCAACGTCGACCGGCTCGACGCCGCCGACTGCGCGCGGTTGCTGGATCCGGCGACCGCGCCGGAGGTCCTCGGCCGGGCGCCCGCGCTGAGCCTCCTCCTGCGGTGGACGGTCCCGGACTCGATCGTCCACTGGTGCCTGGTGTGCGCGATCGAGGAGGACCGGCCGCTCGCGCCCCTGGCGCTCGCCCTGCTCGGCGACCGTCCCGCCGCCCGTGCGGCCTGGAACAGGCTGGCGCGCGAGCATCCCGCGCTGCCGGCGGACCCGATCGACCTCCCGACCCTTCGAGATTTCGCATGCCGGCCCTCCGAGCCGCACGCGGAGAGCGAGTGCTCCATGACGACCCGCCCGCCCCTGGAAGAGCTCGCGAGCGCACTCGACGAGCTGCGCGGCCGTTTCGCTCTCGCGGCCGAGGCCGCCGACCGCACCGCCGCGCGGCTGCGCATGGAACGCCGGCCCGACGACGGCGACGTCCGCCTCGTCACGGCGGCGGTCGCCGAGCTGGACGACCTGCGGGCCCGGATTGACGCCGCCGCGCCGGGGCTGGACGCTGCCTCACTGCCCGAGCTCCTGGACGCCGTGCGGGGCGCGGCGGCGGGGCATCGTCAGGAGGAGCGGGTCCGTGCGCTGCGCGGACTGACCGGGCCCGACGCGGTGGCCGAGGAGGTGCGCGAGGTGCGCGCCGCGGCGCTGTCCGGCGACGGGGCCGGACTCGCGAAACTCGCCGAGCTCATCGAGGTGACGCGGGACGCGCCGGCCCGCGCCGCGGAGCTGGCCGGCGGAGTCGTGGGAGAACTGCCGGAGCGGTGGCAGAAGCTCGTGTACCACGCCATCGCGGGTCAGCTCTCCGTCACCGAGACCGACGACGGCGGCACGGACGGCCCGGGCTCCGGCGACGGTCCCGCCCCCGCTCCGGCCGAGGCCCCGCCCGCCGCGGCGCAGGAGCCGGAGGCCCCGGTCGCGGCGTCCGCCGAGCCGGAGCATGCGGCAGCCCGCCCGCAGGAGGCGTCGGCCGAACCGTCGGGTTCGGAGCCGCCGGTGCCCGAGGCGCTGGAGTCCGAGCGGTCCGACTCCGGGCCCTCCGACTCCGGGCCGCCGGTGCCCGAGCGGGACGAGGACGAGCTGGCTGCGTTGGACGCGTTCCTTGCGGACGTCGAGCGGAAAGAGACCGCCGTGCACCGTTCGTCCAGCGCGGAGGCGGCGGTTCCGCGGCCGCGGGCGGCGGCGGACGCGCGCGGCCCGGAGGACGGCAAGGGAACGGTGCGGCAGGGCGTCGAGCGGCGGCCCGGCCGGGCGGGTCTCGAACCGGGTTCGCGGCCGCAGGCCGAGACCTCCGAGACCTCCGAGACCTCCGAGACCTCCGAGACCTCCGGGCCAGCAGGACCGGACGGGCCGGACGGCGCGGGCCTCCTGCCGGACGGGTTCGCGGACGCGGAGGCCGCGGCGTTGCGCGCCGGACGGTTCGGGCTCGCCGGATGGCTGCGGCGTGCGGCGGGACGGCCCGGCGCGGAGAGCGACGCGCGCTGGTGCGCCGGGCTCGCGGCGGAAACGGCGCAGCCCACCGGGCTGCTGTCGTCGGAGTTCGTCGCCCGGGCCCGCGACCTGGACGCCAGGGCGCTGGCCGCGGACCCGGCGGGCCGTGTGCTGGCGTGGGCCGCTGCCATCCGCGCGGGGCTCGTGTACCCGGAGGCGACGCGACCGATGGAGAGCCTGAACGTCGTGGTGTCGCGTTACCCGGTGCTCCGAGAATGCGGCGAGGCGTTCATGGAGGCCGCCCGGAGCGGGGTGCACCTCTCCCCAGGGACGGACGGGTGGGTCCGCGGCGCCGCGGGCATGATGGACGCCCGTCGCGGCCTGGCGCGCGAGGCGGGACGGCTGCTGGAGGAGGCGCCGCACCGCACCGTGAAGCTGCCGCGCGCCACCGAGGTGTGGAAGGCGCTGGCGGCGCGGGACGGCGAGTTGGAGCGGCTGCTTCGGGTGGCGGCGGCGGACGACGCCGCGCGGGCGGCCGAGACGGCGGCACGGGTGGTCCGGCTGCGCGGCGGGAACGGCATCGAACGGCTCATCGACGAGACCGACGCCCGGATCAACCGTCCCAAGAAGGGCAAGCGCATCATCGCCGGGGCGCGGAACAAGCTGTACGGGCTGATCGACTCCACGCTGAACGTGGTGGGCCGGTGGGCGACCGTCGCGCAGCAGGCGGGCGACCACGCGCCGGACATGCCCGAGTGGCTGGCCGGGCCGCTGCAGCGGCTCCGGGAGACGGTCGGGGAGCAGCGGCCGCGGATCGACGACGCGCTGGCGGAGATGGCGGCGGACGGGCCCGGCCCGGCGGTCGCCGCAGCCGTCCGCACCCTGCTGGAGAGCGCGTTCGCGCTGCTGGACGGTGAGCCGCTGCCGGAAGCCGAACCGGTCGCCGACCGGCTTCTCAACCGGGACCTGCTCCTGGCCCCCGGGCTGCCGGTGGACCCGCGGACGTTCGCGCCGAACCGGCCGCCGACGGCGGTGGAGCTGACCGCGGTGGCGGCGGACGAGCCGGACTGGGCGGCGGCGTTCGAGGCCAGGGCGGCGCGGTTCGACCACGAGGGGACGGAGGCGATCGTGGCCGTCGTCCAGATGTCGGACGCGGACGCCGCGGTGCGGCTGCGCGCGCGTCGCGACGAGCTGGTGGGGCGGGCGCGGGAGGAGCGTGTGCGGCGGGTTGAGGCGATGCGCGACCAGGTGGCGCGGTCGGTCCGGGACGGGCTGATCACCCCGGACCGGGGGGACCGGATCGAGGAGGCGCTGCGGGGCCTCGCCGGCGACCGCGACGACTTCGACCGGGTGTGGCGACGGCTGGACGAGCTGGCCGCCGACCTCGACCGGCTGCGCGCGGACGGCATCGCGCGGCTCCGGACCCGACTGGCCGGCGAGGCCGCGGGGCTGGACCCGGCGGACGTCGCGCGGATCGAGCGGCACATCGACGCGGACGACCTGATCACCGCCCGGGAGTTCCTCGCGCAGGTGGCGGACGGCCGGCCGCTCCCGGCGCGGCCCGGCGAGACGGACTTCGTGCGGTTCTATCCGGCGTTCCCGGAGGCGTTCCATCGCGCCGCGACGCGGGCGGGCGGCCGGGCCCGCAAGTACGAGACCGGCGGGCCGCTGACGGAACTGCAGGAGGCGCTGATCGCCGGCCGTGACGTGCGCGACCGGGAGTTGGAGGCCCTGCTGGAGGGGGCGGGCATCACCGTCCCCAGCCTCCGGGAGGCCGACCGCAGGGTGGCCGGAGAGGGGCTTCGCAAGTGGCTCAACCTGCGTGACAAGGGGCAGAACAAGACCCCGGGGAACCTGCGGTCGATGATCGACGCGATCCTGAAGATGGTCGGGCTGGAGGGGCGGCAGGGCGCCGCCGAACGCTCCGGCGACCGGCAGTGGATCGCCCTGGACGACGTCAGGTTCGTCAAGACGAAGGCCGGGGTGCTGCTGCCGGCGTTCGGAACGCAGATGAGCCCGTCCGGGCAGCGGTTGACCCTGCTCCTGCTGTGGGGGCGTCCCGGCTCGCCGCAGCTGATCGAGCTGCTGAAGGAGCGGCCCGAGGGCACGACCGTGCTGGTGCTGTACTTCGGGGTGCTGTCGCGGGACGACCGCGAGCAGCTCGCCCGGGCCGCGCTGGGGCGCCCCGCCCCCGTCGCCGGTGTCCTGGACGACGCGGCGATCGGTTACCTCGCCTGCCGCTCCCAGGACTGGGCGGCCTCGGTGGCGGTGATGGCCCCGTTCACCGCCACGAACCCGTACGCGCCGGGGCGCGACGTCCCCGAGGAGATGTTCTTCGGGCGGTCCGAGCAACTCCGGCGGGTCACCGACCCCAAGGGACCGTCGTTCGTGTACGGGGGCAGGCAGCTCGGCAAGTCGGCGCTGCTGCGCAAGGCCGAGCGGCACATCCTCGACACCGACCCGGACCGGAAGGTCATCCTGGACAACATCCAGGCGGTCGGCGCGAGCTCTGTGAGCATGTGGCCGCAGCTCGCCGACCGGCTCGCTCAGGAGGGTGTGGTCCGGCGCGGCCTCGCCGAACGCGAACCGGTCGTCGACGGGGTCAAGGACTGGATCCGGAGCGACCCGCGCAGGCAGCTGCTGATCCTCCTGGACGAGGCGGACCGGTTCCTGAACCAGGACGCCGACGGCGGTCGGTTCGAGGACGTCATCGCCCTGCGCAACCTCATGCTGGACACCGACCGCCGAGTCAAGGTGGTGTGGGCGGGCCTCCACCAGACGGCCCGGTTCGAGAGCCTGCCGAACCAGCCGCTGGCCCACCTCGGCACGCCCATCGCCGTCGGCCCGCTCGACCCGCAGGACGCCTTCGACCTGCTCGTCCGGCCGCTGGCGACCCTCGGGTACACCTTCCCCGAGACGCTCGCCGCGCGCGTCATCGCCGAGTCGAACAACGCGCCCGCGCTCGTCCAGCTGTTCGCCGAAAAACTGCTGGCGCGACTGCGCGGCGATCCGCGGCCGCTCCCGTACGAGATCACCCGCGAGGACGTAGCGGGGGTGTGGCGCGACAAGAAGCTGATGGAGCAGTTCCAGAAGCTCTTCGACCTCACCCTCAACCTGGACAAGCGGTACAAGGTCATCGCCTACACGGTGGCCCTGCAGGCCATCGCCGAGGGCGCCGACACCGCGCTCGCCGTCCAGGAGTTGCGGGACGAGTGCCGCTACTGGTGGGCGGACGGCTTCCGGGGCTGCACGGGCGACGACTTCCAGAGCCTCCTGGACGAGTGCGTCAACCTCGGCGTGCTGGGGACGGACGGCGACCGGTACAGGCTGCGCACCCCGCACATCCTGACGCTGCTGGGCGGCGAGCGCGACGTCGAGAACGTCCTGCAGAGCACGGCCGACTTCGAGGACCCGGAGCAGTTCGACGCGCACTCCTACCGGATGGTGTACCGGGACGGGCCGGAGCGCGCGCCGCTGAGCCTGGCGCAGCTGACCGGGCTCCTGCGCCCCCGGCCCGGCGTGCACGTCGTGGCCGGGTCCGCGGCCCTGCACGTCGAACGAGTCGCGGCGTGCATGGAGAGCGCGCAGGCGCGCCGGCCGAACCTCACGGTCCAGGTCGTCCGCTCCGGGGAACGGTCGTTCGACGGCGCGGTGCGCCGGGCGCGGATGAACGCCGGGCACGACGTGATCGTCATGGACCTGCAGGGAGCCTGCGACACCGGCCGGTTCGAGCGGCGGCTCGCCGAGGCCGCGGCCGCCGTCGCGGACCGCTCGGGGCAGGGCACGCTCGCGATCGTCCTGGTGACCGGACCGGCGTCGGCGCCCGCGTGGGCACGGTTGACCGCCGCCGACGACGTCCGCCTGGTCGGGCTGCGGCGCTTCGACGCGCCCGCCGTCCGGCAGTGGATGCGGGAGGACTCCCTGGTGTTCCCCGACGACGCCGGCCAGCGGGAGCTGGTACGCCGCACTGGCGGCTGGCCGACGCTGGTCGGCCGGGTCGTCACCCTCATCACCGAGCACGCCGGCGACGCCGACCAAACCCTCGACCACGTCCTGGCCCAGTTGCGGGAAAGGCCGCAGACACTTCTGGAGGACGCGGGGGTGCAGGCCGACGGCTGCCTCGCCGCGGCGTGGCGGGTCCTGTGCGCCGACGGCGAGGAGCTCCGCGACTCCGCGGAGGGCCTGGCGGCGCTGCTCTCCGCGTACGGGGAGGACGGCACGCCGATGCTGACCCCCGGTGACCTGGCGGCGCACGGCTACACCGGGACGCACGACCTGGTCGAGGCGCTGCACCTGCTCGGCGCGCTGGTGCCCGGGGACGGCGGCCTCGGCTGCGAACCGGTGCTCGCCGACGCGACGCGCCTCGCGCACCGGCGGACGGGGCGGGCGTGACCCGTGCCGGGGCTGCGGCGGGCGCCGTGCTGCGCGCCGTCGCCGCCGAGGTGCTGGACCGTCCGTCCGGCGCACGCCTCGCCGCGTCCGCGGACGTCCTCGTCGAGGACCGCCGCGGGATGCTGCTGGACCTCGTCGAGCGCTTCCCCGCCGTGCGCCGCCGGGCGGCGGAACGGCTGGCGGCGGCGGGCCCGGACGACGAGGCGCGCGCGCTGGCCGCCGTACTGCTGCATCCGGACGACGGCGTCGTCCGGGCGGCCCGGCGCTGGATCGAGCCCGCCCGGGATCGCGCGGCGGAGCGCCGGGAACGCAGGATCGAGGACCTGCGACAGCGGCTCGGTGTCGCCAACGGGCGGCTGGACTACGCGCGGCGCGACGCCGCCGACAACGCCCGCGCGCTCGAAGCGGCGGGCGAGGCGCTGGCCGAACGGGACGGCCGGATCGCCGACCTCCGGCGGCGCCTGGAGAACGAGCGGCTCCGCCGGACGGATCCGCGCGGCCTCGCCGCCGCGCTGCTCGCCCTGCTCGAGGAGACGTCCGGGGAGCCCAGTGGTGCCGCACCCGCTCCGGACGGCCGGGCGCCCGCGGCGGACGTCGCGTGGCGGGCGCCGGAGGAGCTGGTCACTGCCCTGCGGGCGCTCGTGGATCCGTCGCCGCCGCCGGTCGCGGCCGTCCGGGAGCTGGACCTGCGGGTCGTGCCGCTCGGCGGGGACGATCACATCGGCGGGTCGTGCCTGCTGGTCGAGGCGGGTGGGACGCGGATCCTCGTCGATGCCGGGCTGCGGCCGGGCGACCCCGGCGGGCCGCCGCGTGACATCGAGCGGGCGCTCGACGGGCCGCTGGACGCCGCCGTCGTGACGCACGCCCACACCGACCACTGCGGGTACGTGCCCGCGCTGGTCGCGCGGCGGCCGGGGCTGCGGGTCGTCGCCACCCCGCAGACCGTGGCGCTCATGCCGACGATGTGGGCCGACACGGTGAAGGTGATGGCGGGACGGGCGCGCGGCCGCGCTCGCTGGGGCGACGCCGGGGACGCGGCGCTTTACGGGCACGGTGACGTCGCGGCGGCGGTGCGGCGCTGCGAGGAGCTGGCGTTCGGAGCGTCCCGCCGGATCGGGGCGCTGACCATCGAGCTGTTTCCCGCGGGGCACATCCTCGGCGCCGCGGGTGTCGTGGTGCGTGCAGGGGAGCGGCGCGTCGTCGTCACCGGGGACATCTCGGGCTTCCGGCAGGAAACCGTGGACGGGTATGCCGTGCCGGAGTCGGCACG
The DNA here is from genome assembly GCF_000425065.1 of Actinomadura rifamycini DSM 43936. Classification (GTDB taxonomy): domain Bacteria; phylum Actinomycetota; class Actinomycetes; order Streptosporangiales; family Streptosporangiaceae; genus Spirillospora; species Spirillospora rifamycini. The sequence continues at coordinate 73,965 of NZ_AULB01000033.1, read as the reverse complement.
CGGCGCCGATCTGCTGGTCATGGAGTCGACGTGCTGCACGGAGGACCACGACGACCGCGGCATGCGGGTGGGGGAGCTGGTGCGGGCGGTCGCCGAGGTGCACCGGGGCGGGGGCAGGGTGCTGATCCCGGCGTTCGCGCTCGGCCGCGCGCAGGAGCTTGCGTTGATCATGCGGCGCCACCTGCCGGAAGTGCCGGTGCGGATCGACGGCATGGCGGCGGAGCTGGCCGCCGAGTTCGAGGCCCTCGACCCGTCGCTGCGCATCCTCGGCGGGGGGACGGCGGTCGCGGCGCGGCCGGGGGAGCTGGACACGTTCCGGACGGGCGTGGTCATCTCCACGTCCGGGATGCTGAACGGCGGGCCCGCTGTCCAGTGGGCGCGGCGGATCCTGCCGGAGCCCGGCAGCGCCCTGTTCATCTCCGGCTACCAGGACGAGGAGTCGCCCGGACGCGCGCTGCTGGACCTGGCGGACGCGCGCGGGACGTTCACGTTGCCGGACCACGGCGGCGAGGTCACGGTCCCGGTGCGGGCCCGCGTCGCGACGATGCGGCTGTCCGCTCACGCCGACCGCCGGGGGCTGCTCGACGTCGTCGACGAGGTCTCGCCGCGGGAGACGATGCTCGTGCACGGGATTCCGCGCCGGCAGCGGGCCTTCACCGAGATCCTGCGTGTCCGCGACCAAGTGACCGCGGGCACCGGTCCATGGCGTCCGTGATCGGCGGCCGGGAAGGCGGGGTCTGGATAATGCTCTGCTCGAGTTTTGGGCGTATTGTGTGCTGGGAATGATCACTGCGTTGGTCGATTCGGGCTTTTCAATGGCGGAATGTGACGAAAAGCGTTGATCTGTTGGGTGGCTTGAGGGAATGGCGGTGCGGGTAGAAAGGGGAGCGACGCCCATCGATTTTCCCCGGAGTGGTGATGCGCTTCTCTCGCCCCTGCCTGGCCGCTCTCGGCGCGGCCGTCCTCGCCGCCGGCTCGATCGTGTGGCCCGCGTCCGCGTCGGCGGCCGGAGTCCGGTACGTCGCGCTCGGTGATTCGTACTCGTCCGGGACGGGCGCGGGGGATTACGATCCCGCGAGCGGTTCCTGCACGCGCAGCGCGAACGCCTATCCGAATCTGTGGGCCGCGCAGAATGAGACGGAATCGTACAAGTTCGCCGCGTGCTCCGGGGCGACGTCGACGGACGTCGCGAGCGGGCAGCTCGGCGCGCTGAGCGACGCGACGACGCTCGTCAGCATCACGGTCGGGGGGAACGACGCAGGGTTCTCGGACGTGATGCTGACGTGCGTCCTGCAGTCGACGTCGGCGTGCGAGAGCCGGGTCGCGGAGGCCGAGCGGTACATCGCGAACACGCTGCCGGGCCGGCTGGACGACCTGTACGGGAAGATCCGCGACCGGGCGCCCGGGGCGCGGGTGGTGGTGCTCGGGTACCCGCGCCTCTACACGATCGTCAGCGGCTGCGTCGGCATCGGCAACACGAAGCGGCAGGCGCTCAACGGGGCCGCGGACGCCCTCGACGAGACGATCCAGAAGGCCGCGGCCCGCGCCGGGTTCGCGTGGTCGGACGTCCGCGACGAGTTCGACGGGCACGAGCTGTGCTCCGGGGACGACTGGCTCAACGCGGTCGCGTGGCCCTTCGAGGACTCCTACCACCCGACGGCGCGCGGCCAGCGGCTCGGCTACCTGCCGGCGTTCGCCGGGGCGGCCGCCCGCAGCGCGCTGACCTGAACCGCGACGGCGAGGCACATCAGCAGCGCGCTCGCCCAGGCGGGGGAGCGGTGGCCGAGGCCCGCGCCGATCGCGGAACCGCCCAGCCACGGGCCGAGGACGGCGCCCGCGTTGAAGGCGGCGGTGGCGAAGCCGCCGGCGAGCGCGGGCGCCTCGGCGGCCGCCCGCAGCACCCCGGCGATCAGCGCGGGGCCCGTCCCGAACGCGAGCATGCCCTGCACGAAGACGAGCACCGTCGCGGCGGCCGGGTTCCCGGCGGTGAGGGCGAGCGCCGCCCAGCCGGCCGCGAGGCAGCCCGCGCCGGCCAGGACGGCGGCGGCCGGATGCGCGTCCGCGATCCGGCCGCCGAGCGCGACACCGACGAACGCGCCGGCGCCGAACAGGGCCAGGATCGCCGGGACCCGCGCCTCGTCCAGTCCCGTGACGCGGGTGGCGAGCGGCGCCAGGTAGGTGAAGGTGCAGAACGTCGCACCCTGGACGAGCGCGTTGGTCAGTAGCGCGAGGAGGACGCGCCGGTCCCGCAGGACGCGCAGTTCGCGGCGCGGGCTCGGGACGTCGGGACGCTCGTCCGGGATCGTCCGGGCGATGGCGGCGACGGCGGGCAGGGAGACGAGCGCCACGGCCCAGAAGGCGGACCGCCAGCCCCAGTGACCGCCGAGCGCCGCGCCGGCGGGGACGCCGATCACGCACGCGACGGTGACGCCGCCGACCACGACGGCGGTGGCGCGGGCGCGGGCGTCCGGCGGCACCATGCGGACGGCCGCCGCGAGGGCGACCGCCCAGAACCCGGCGTTCGCGAACGCGGCGGCGACGCGGGTGACCAGCAGCAGCGCGTAGCCGGGGGCGAGGGCGCCGACGACGTGCGCGGCCACGAAGGCGAGCAGGAACGCCAGGAGTGCGCGGCGGCGGGGGCTGCGGTGGGCGAGGAACGACATCAGCGGCGCGCCGACGGCCATGCCGGCGGCGAACGCGGACGTCAGCAGGCCCGCGGCCGGGACGGACACGTCCAGGTCGGCGGCGATGCCGGGCAGCAGGCCGGCGAGCATGAACTCCGAGGTGCCCTGGGCGAAGACGGCGAGCCCGAGGACGTAGACGGCGAAAGGCAAGGGGACTCCCGAGACGTCGGACGGCACGGCAGGGCCCCACCCGGGGACGCGCGGAACGTGCGCGGCCGGCCGGGGAGGCCCGGGATGTCGGGGATGCGTGCCGCCGGGGCGTCTGGAGCGGTGGACTCGGGCCGGTTCACGGCACGGGACCGCTGGTGACGCTTCCGGGTGTGGAGGAGGGGCCGCAGAGAGCTGGGGCGGCTCGGGCGACGGTGTCTCCGGCGGAGGGTGCCGGGTGCGCGAGGGCGGCGAGAAGGGGAGGTCCCTGGAAGCCCGCCACGACGGCCTTGCGGTGGCCTGCGGGCCGGCCGGCGTCCGGTCTGCTCGGAGCCGGGCGTGCGGTCAGGGTAGCAGTCCGGGTGAGCCGTATGTGATCTACATTGTAAAGGTGACGGGCGGGATCGGCGGCTGCGAACGTCCGGGGTGGGGTGTTTGGGGGTCTCCATAGATCCTTTTCACATGCTGATTAGGTCGCGCTACACTGAGTGACGTATCCGTGACGGGGGAGAGTGACGGCGATGACGAGCGCGCACCGGCGCCTGGGCAACCGCATGAGGGACTTCCACGGCGCGGGCGACGCGCCGCGCGTGCCGCGCTCGCGCGTGCCCGACGGCGATCGGACGGTCGTGCTCACCTGCAGCGACTACCTCGCGCTCGGCGAGCACCCGGCGATCACGGGGGCGATGATCGCGGGCCTGCGGGCGGCGGACGCCGGCGGGACGGTGGCGCGGGCGCGCCGCCCGCCCGCCGACCACCCGCAGGTCGCGCTGGGCGAGGCGTTCGCGCGGCACATGGGCGCCGAGGCCGGGGTGCTGTGCCCGTCCGGGTGGGCGGCCAACGCCGGGCTGATGCAGGTGGTGGCCGGTCCGGACGTGCCGGTGTACCTGGACGCGCTGGCGCACCTGTCGCTGTGGGAGGGGGCGCGCGCGGCCGGGGCGGAGATCGCGTACTTCCGGCACAACGACCTCGACCACCTGCGGCGGCGGATCGACGTGGGCGGGTCCGGGGTCGTGGTGGTCGACGCCGTGTACGGGACGAGCGGGGCGCGCGGCCCGCTCGACGCGCTCGTCCGGCTGGCCGAGGAGCGCGACTGCCTGCTGGTGGTGGACGAGTCGCACTCGCTGGGCGTGCGGGGGGAGCGCGGCGAGGGCCTGGTGGGGGAGCTGGGGCTCGTCGGCCGTGTCGACTTCCGCACCGCGAGCCTGTCGAAGGCGCTGCACGCGCGGGCCGGGCTGATCGTCTGCGATCGTCCGGAATTCGCCGACCGCTTGGCCGGCGCGGCGTTCCCGGCGGTGTGCGGCTCGGCGCTGCCGGCGCACGACGTCGCGGGGCTGCGGGCGGCGCTGGGCATCGTGCGGGAGGAGGGCTGGCGCCGGGAGCGGCTGCACGCGGTGACCCGCGGCCTGCGGGACGGCCTGGCCGGGCTCGGCTACCGGCTCGTCGACGCCGACACGCAGATCGTCGCGGTGGAGACGGGGACGGAACCGGACGCCCTGCTGCTGCGGGACGCGCTGATGGAGCGGGACGTGTTCAGCGCCGCGCTGTTCCCGCAGGCGGCGTCGCCGCACCGCAACCTCGTCCGGCTGTCGGCGCACGCGGGGCTGACCGACGAGGACGTGGCGCTGGCCCTCGCGGTGTGCGGGGAGGTCCGCGAGCGGATGCCGCTGCCGCGCTCGTGACGGGGGCGCCGGTCAGGCGGCGGGGGTGTACCGCTGGTCGCGGGTGCGGGAGCCGATGTAGCGGAGCATGCTGCGCAGCGCCCAGTGGTTGAGGCCGGTGGGGATCATCCGGTAGCCCTGCCGGTTCGCCGCCGCGAGCGCGGCGAACCGGGCCTGGTCGAGCGGGCTCCACGGGATGCCGAAGCGGTCGCGGACGATCGTCGGCAGGCAGCCGAAGGTGACGAGCCGCAGGGGCCGCTCGGCGACGATCCGTCCGGCGCGGTCGAGGCGGGGGCCGCCGACGGGCAGCAGGGTGACGGTGTCGGAGCCGTGCTTGGCGATCTCCAGGCCGCGGGCGGCGGCGGGGGTGAGTTCGAGGCGTTCGGCGCAGACGTGCCAGAACTTCGACTGGAAGGCGGCGTAATCGGCGGGGACGGGGCGCATGCTGACGCCGTAGCGGGAGTACCACGTGACGGTCTCGGCGTACATGCGCTCGCGTTCCTCGGCGGTGAGCGTGCCGGGGTGGAACAGTTCGGCGGCCTTGAAGATCTCCCACGTGAAGGTGGCGTGCGCCCACCAGAACGTCTCGGGTTCGAGGGCGTGGTAGCGGCGGGCGTGCTCGTCGACGCCCCCGATGCCGCGGTGCAGGTCGCGGATGGCGCGGCCGCGGTCGTCCCCGTCGGGGGCGAGGATCGTGGCCCAGATCTGCGGGACGGACCGGTGGATGCGGTCGAACGGGGAGTCGAAGAACGCGGAGTGCTCGGTGACGCCGGCGCCGATCCCGGGGTGCAGGAGTTGCAGGAGCCCGGCGGCGGCGCCGGGCAGCAGGGAGCGCACGTCGGCCGCGTGCCGCCACAGCAGGGTGCCGGGGCCGAGCGGGGCGCGGGCGGCCGTCGGGGGCGAGGCGGGCATCGCACCTCCTGGTCGGGGGTCGCTCACCTCCGAGCGTAGAGCCGCACACCCTGTGAGACAAGAGGCAAAGTTTGTCGCATGACCGCCCCGCGTTCGGCCCGTCCGTCCGGTGCGGGGACCGGACGGACGGGCGCCGGGCGGTGCGTCAGGCGGTGGCGGGCTTGTAGACGGCGACGGCGCAGGCGCTGCCGAGGCCGATGTTGTGCTGGAGGGCGACGCGGGCGCCCTCGACCTGGCGGGCGCCGGCCTTGCCGCGCAGCTGCCAGGTCAGCTCCGCGCACTGGGCGAGGCCGGTGGCGCCGAGCGGGTGCCCCTTGGAGATCAGCCCGCCGGACGGGTTGACGACCCACGTGCCGCCGTAGGTGGTGGCCTGGTCGTCGACGAGCTTGTGGCCCTCGCCGACCTCGGCCATGCCGAGCGCCTCGTAGGTGATCAGCTCGTTGGCGCTGAAGCAGTCGTGCAGCTCGATGACGTCGACGTCCTCGATGCCGACCTGCGCCTCCTCCATGGCGGCGCGGGCGGCGCGCTGCGAGCAGCCGAACCCGACGACCTGGATCGACGAGTTGTCCTCGAAGCTGGCGCCGGTGTCGGTGGTGATGGTGTGCCCGGCGATCTCGACGGCCTGGTCCCACAGGTCGTGCTCGTCGAGGAACCGCTCGCTGACGACGAGCGCGGCCCCGGCGCCGTCGGACGTGGGGGAGCACTGCAGCTTGGTGAGCGGGTCGAAGATCATCGTGGCGTTCTTGACGTCGTCCAGGGAGTACTCGTCCTGGAACTGCGCGTACGGGTTGTTCACCGAGTGCTTGTGGTTCTTCCACCCGATCCAGGCGTAGTGGTCGGGGGTGGAGCCGTACTTCTCCATGTGCTCGCGCCCGGCGTTGCCGAACATCTGCGGCATCGGCGCCTTGTCCAGCTCCCACTCGCGGCCCGCGGTCATCGAGCGCAGGTGGTGGTCGATGATGGTGACCTTGGAGTCCATGCCCGCGCCGAGCGAGCCCTTCTTCATCTTCTCCATGCCGAGCGCGAGCGCGCAGTCGGCGAGGCCGCCGCGGACGGCCTGGCGGGCGAGGAACAGCGCGCTGGACCCGGTGGCGCACGCGTTCATGACCGTCATCACCGGGATGCCGGTCATGCCGGTCTCGTAGAGAGCGCGCTGGCCCATCGACCCGTACATCGAGCCGGCGTACGCCATCTCGATCTTGTCGTAGCCGACGCCGGCGTCCTCGAGGGCCTTGCCGACGGCCTCCTTGGCCATGTCGGGGTACTCCCAGTCGCGGGAGCCCGGCTTCTCGAACTTGGTCATGCCCACGCCGACGACGAAGGTGCGGTTGGCCATCAGGCTCGCCTCTCTCGTACCGAATCCAGTTCGGGACACGATAACCCGGAGGTACTCCCAAGCGTTCGCTTGGTTCCGATGATCGGGATCACCGGCGGGCGTCCCGGCAATCCGCCCCCGCGTCCGCATCCGGACCCGGCCCGCCGGCGGACGGGACGTCAGCCCGGCAGCTCCGCGGCGAGCGCCGCGACGAACGCGTCGACGTCCTCCTCGGTGGTGTCGAACGAGCACACCCAGCGGACCTCGCCCGTCCGCTCGTCCCACACGTAGAACGCGAACCGCTCGCGGAGCCGCTCGCACACGTCCTTCGGCACGATCGCGAACACCGTGTTGGCCTGCACCGCCTGGGTGATCTCCACGCCGGGCAGCGCGCCCGCGCCGTCGGCCAGCCGCCGCGCCATCGCGTTGGCCCGCGCGGCGTTGCGGTGCCACAGGTCGCCCTCCAGCAGCGCGACGAGCTGTGCCGACACGTACCGCATCTTCGACGCCAGTTGCAGGCTCGACTTGCGCAGGAACTCGACCCCGCGGGCGGCGTCCGGGTTCAGCACGACGACGGCCTCGCCGAGCAGCAGCCCGTTCTTCGTCCCGCCGAACGACAGGACGTCCACGCCCGCGTCGGTGGTGAGCGCCCCCATCGGGACGCCGAGCGCCGCGGCCGCGTTGGCGAGCCGGGCGCCGTCCATGTGGACGCCGAGCCCGCGCTCGTGCGCCGCCGCCGCGACCGCCGCGACCTCCTCGGGGGTGTAGACGGTCCCGAACTCGGTGCTCTGGCTGATCGACACCACGGCGGGCTGCGCGCGCTGCACGCTGCCGGACCCGACGGCGAGCCGCTCCACCGCCGCGGGCGTCAGCTTCCCGTCCGGCGCGGGCGCGGTGACGAGCTTGATGCCCGCGATCTTCTCGGGCGCGCCGCACTCGTCGGTGTTGATGTGCGCCGAGTCGGGGCAGATCACCGCGCTCCACCGCTCCGACATGGCCTGCAGCGCGACCACGTTCGCGCCCGTCCCGTTGAACACCGGGTACGCCTCGGCCCGCGCGCCGAAGTGCTCCCGGACGACCTCGCGGAGCCGCGCCGTGACGGCGTCGTCCCCGTAGGCGGGCTGGTGCCCCTCGTTCACCGCCGCGAGCGCCGCGAGGATCTCGGGGTGGACGGACGCCTGGTTGTCGCTGGCGAATCCGCGGCGGGCGGCGGGGGAGGTCGGCTCGGCAATGGTCAAAACAGGTTCCGTTCGGCTAGACGACGAGCGCGCGCCCCGCGCCGCGCCGGCCCGCCGCGGCGGCACCGGGGACGACGGCGAACGGGACGCCCGGGACCGGCGGCCCGTCGCGCACGACCGCACACCGCGTCCCGAATGCGACGATACGCCCGCCCACCCTCACCTCCGCCCCGCGGGCATCCCGGCGATGGGCGGGTTGCGGATGGCCGTTGGGTACGGGGCGGGGTCAGGCGGGGCGGTCGGCGATGTTCTGGACGGGGGCCGGTTCGGGCTCGGTCGTGTGCACGACCAGGCGGGCGCGCAGGGAGTCGAGGTCGTCGCCGAGGCGGGCCATGTTGGCCTGGACGTCGCGCCACAGGCCGGTGCGCTGCTCGAGCTGGGCGAGGCGGGCGCGCAGGTCGTCGATGCGGCGGTCGGCGGTCTGCAGCCGGGTGCCCTGGTCGGCGGTGTCGCGGCCGGCGCGGACGAGGCCCGCGATGATCGCCGAGACGTCCCGTTCGGTGTCGTCGATGCGCTCGTCGATGCGCGGCAGGAGGCGGTCGTTGAGCTGGGAGACGAGCGAGTCGAGTTCGGTGCGCAGCTCCCGCAGTTCGGCGTCCCGGGCGCGGAGGGCGTCCTCCAGGGCGCGCAGCCGCGCGGAGTGCGAGGGCAGCAGCCGCTCCAGGTCGGCCGACCGTTCCAGGTCCCGGCCCAGTCTGCTGAGGAGGGCGGCGCCTCCGCGCAACTGGCGTTCCGCCTCCGCGGCGGCGCGGCGGACGAGACCCGGGATAACGGTCATGATGCTCCCCCCAGGGGCCGGCGACGGGATGCTCCTTTAACTCTAGGCGAACGGGACGTGAACGCCCCATGCAATTCACGTGTCGGTTCGGTCGACCGGGACGGACGGTGCGAACCGGCCCTGCGGGCCCGGGGTCGGGGGCCGCCGCGCGGCGCTCCGCGGCCGCGCCCTCGGGACGTCCGGCCCGGACGGGCGCGCGGTGCGGCTCCACGCGGGCGGCGGCGGTGGCGCGAGGCACGCGCACAGTCCCCGCCGGAGGATGAGAAGAGCGCGGTCGGAAGTGTAGTCGGTCCGGTCGAGAGCCGGGCGGACTCGATGGCAGGTCAGGCACAGCAATGGTTCGTCCTCCCCCTGGTCGCCGGGAGCGGGCCGGCCCCTGCCGGCCCCGGCCCGCCGCCCCGCACGCATTCCCCCCGGACGCGTGCGGGGCGGCGGGACCCCCTCGGGAGACCCCTCGGCTCCCGGCGGTCGGTACGGTAGGCCGCCGCACGTTGCAAGCACGTTGCGACCGTCCGATCACGCAGCGTGGCGAAAAACGGTCGGGCCGGTTGCGGGGAACCGCTTGCGCGGCCCTCCGATACGGCCGATTCTCAAACCCCGATGTGTCCGCACCCGGGGGGAGCTCGCCGATGACGGCCAGGGAACGCGCGGCCCGCCCGCGTCCGCCGATCGCCGAGTCGTGGCGGCGGGCCCGGGACGCCGGCGTGGACGCCGCGGTGCCGTCCGCCCCGCTGGTGTTCGACCGGGACGTGCTCGCCGACGCCCGCGCCGCCCACCCGCTCGCGCCGCACCTGCCGCTGCTGCGGGACCTGCTGCGGGGCGTCGCCGACGAGACCGAGCACCTGCTGGTGATCACCGACGAGGCGGGCCGGGTGCTGTGGACGCAGGGGCCGCGCCGGACGCGCCGCGCCGCCGAGCGGATCGGGCTGCTGGAAGGGTTCTGCTGGGCCGAGGACGCGGTCGGGACGAACGGGATCGGCACGGCGCTCGCCGAGGGGCGGCCGCAGCACGTGTACGCGGCCGAGCACGTCGCGCACGTCCTGCACGGGTGGTCGTGCGCGGGCGCGCCGGTCACCGACCCCGACACCGGGCGGGTGATCGGCTGCGTCGACGTCAGCGCGACCGTCGACCGGCTGCATCCGGCGATGGCGGCGCTCGTCGCGACGGCGGCGCGGCTCGCCGAGTCGCGGCTGGAGGTGGAGATGCACCGGCGGGACGAGCGGTTCCGCGAGCGCTACCTGCCGCACCTGTCGGGGATGAGCGGGGCGGCGCTGCTCACCGCGACCGGCCGGATCCTGGCGGGCGGCCCGGACGCGTGGCGGGGGCGGCGGCTCGCGGTGCCCGAACCGGGCGCGACGATCACGCTGCCGGACGGCCGCGACATGTTCGCCGAGCCGCTCGGCGAGGTCTACCTGCTGCGCCCGCACGCGGGGCGGGCCGCCCGCCGCGGACCGGCCGGTGCGGCGCCCCGGGCGGAGGGCGGGCCGCTGCTGGCGCTGGCGCTGCTCGGCGCCGACCCGCCGGTGGCCCGGGTGGACGGGCGGCCGGTGCCGCTGACGCTGCGGCACGCGGAGATCCTCACGCTGCTGGCGCTGCACCCGCAGGGGCTGACGGGCGACCGGCTGTCGTGGCTGCTGTACGGGGACGAGGGCTCGCCCGGCACCGTCCGCGCGGAGATCCACCGGCTCCGCGACCGGCTCGGCGGGCTCGTCCGGGCCCGCCCGTACCGGCTGGACTGCGCGGTCGACGCCGACTTCCGGACGGTCCGGCGGCTGCTGGACGAGGGGGACGTGCCGGCGGCCGCGCGGCTGTACGCGGGGGAGCTGCTGCCCCGGTCGGACGCGCCCGCCGTCCGCGCCGAGCGGGACGAGCTGGCGGTGCTGATGCGGCGGCAGGCCCTCGACCGGGGCGGCGCCGAGGCGCTGTGGGCGTACGCGCAGACGGAGCCGGGGCGGGGCGACCTGGAGGCGCTGGAGCGGCTGGGCGCGGTGCTGCCGCCGGGCGATCCGCGCCGCGCCGCCGTCACGACCCGCAGCGACCGGCTCCTCAGCGACGACGACGCCGTCTGACCGGGCGCGTCCGTCAGCCGTCGTCGGGGCCGAGGCCCGCGGGGGCGCCGGGGCCGGTCAGGTGGGCGGTGTCGTTGTAGCAGACGGGGCGCAGGCCGCCCGCGTCGTCCCGCCAGCGGCTCAGCGAGCAGTTGCCGACGGGCTCCTTCTCGATCTGCATGATCTCCTGCTCGGTCAGCTCCTCGACCAGGTAGCGGGTCACCACGACGATCGCGTCGTGCGCCACCACCAGAGCCCGGCCGCCGGGGGCGTCGGCCTCCAGGTCCCGGTAGAAGGACCGCAGCCGCAGGGCGAGGTCGGCCCACGACTCCCCGCCGGGCGGGCGGTGGTAGAACTTGCCGAGGTGCCGGGCCCGCTCGGCCTCGACGGGGAAGCGGCGCCGCACCCCGAGCGCGGTGAGGCCCTGCAGGACGCCCTGCTCGCGGTCGCGGAGCCGTTCGTCGACCCGCAGCCGCGGCCCGTCCGGGGCGGAGGGGCCGGCCCAGGACGTCTGCGCGAGCGCGATCCGGGCGGTGTCGAGCGCCCGCAGGTAGGGGGACGACACGACGAGCGTGGGGCGCTCGTCCGGGGGGAGGCCGGCGAGCCGGCGGCCGAGGGTCTCGGCCTGGGCGCGGCCGCGGTCCGTCAGCGGGATGTCGGCGTCCCGCTCGGGGATCCCGGCGTCCTCGGCGCCCGCGCGCTCCGCGTCCCGGTGGGCCAGGTTGCCGGTGCTCTCGCCGTGCCGGGTCAGGTTCAGCCACTGCAGCGCTGTCACGCCCGCCATGCTGCCACGGACGCCGTGCTCTACACGCGGTAGTACTCTGGTCGGCGTGACGAACGTGCTGGCGACCGCGGTCATCGTGGCGGCTCTGCTGACGGCCGGGTACGCGCTGGTCACCGCGGTGCGGGACCGGCCGATGAGCGTCGGCCACCTGGTGGTGCTCGGCGTCCTGGAAATCCTGCTGATCGCGCAGGCGGTCGTCGGGTTCGTCAAGCTCGGCGGCGGCGAGGGGCCCGACCCGGCGACGACCTTCGCGGGCTACCTGATCGGGGTGCTGCTGATCCCGCCGGCGGGCGCCGGGTGGGGCCTGCTGGAGCGCACCCGCTGGGGGCCCGGGGTCATCGTGGTCGCCGCGCTGGGCGTCGCGGTGATGATCGTCAGGATGAACCAGCTGTGGAGCGGGACCGTTGCCTGAACCCGAGACCGGGCCCGAGGTCCGGGACGGCCGGCCCGGAGCCCGCGCGGACGACGGCGCCCGCGCCGACGCCGAGGCCCGCGCGGGCGGTACCGGGAGCGGGCCGGGACGCCTGCTGGTCGCCGTCTACGCGATCTTCGCGCTGGCGGCGGGGGCCCGGGCCGGGGTGCAGATCGCCACGGACTTCGGCGAGGCGCCGGTCGCCTACGCGCTGTCGGCGCTCGCCGCCGCCGTCTACGTCCTGGCGACGGTGGCGCTGGCGCTCGGCGGGCGCACCTCGTTCCGCGTCGCGGTGGCCGCCTGCGCGGTCGAGCTCGCCGGCGTGCTGGTGGTGGGGACGCTCAGCCTCGCCGATCCCGCGGCGTTCCCCGACGCGACCGTCTGGTCCGGGTACGGCCGCGGCTACGGGTTCGTGCCGCTGGTGCTGCCGGTGCTGGGCCTGCTGTGGCTGCGCCGCACCGCCCGCTCGGGCGGCGGGACCCGAGCGGGCGGTGGGCGCCCTGCGGCCGACGTCTGACCGCGCCGGCCGCAGGTGTTCGAGCGGGCGCATGGACGCTCCCGGGGTCGGGCGGGGTCCGCGCCGGGAGGCGGCCCCCGCGGAGCTGCGTCGGATCAGGCGGCGGGCGCCATCTGCCGGCCGCCGATCGGGAGGGTGAGCACGGCGGCGCGCATGATCGCGTCGATCTCGTCGGGGGAGTAGTCGGCGGACGGGTTGCGCCGCATGTACCGCAGGAGCCGCAGCGGGGTGCCGAACACGATGCCGTCCGCGGTGAACAGCCGCGTCCGGCGGGGCAGCTCGCCGCCGTGCACCGCCAGCAGCGGCCGCACCTTCACGGGGGTCCCGGCGGCCTCGGAGATGAGGTCGGCGGCGGCGTCGGCCCGCGCGGTGACCTCGCGGACGAGCTTGGTCTTGGTGCGCCCGTCGATGAACAGCCGGCCGCCGTGGCACGACACCTCGGCGTCGGGCCGCCACGCCTCGTTGTGCACCAGCCACAGGCCGTCCGAGCCGATGACGAGCTGGTCGGCGGTGCCGTGCCCGGGGACGGTCCGGCCGTACAGCACCCGGTGGCCGCGGCGCTCCCGGGTGAGGCGCAGCAGCCGGCCCATCCGCTCGTCCCCGCGCAGACCGAGCCGCCAGACGCGCGAAGCGTGGTAAATGCGCCAATGGACGAACGAGTCAGCGGCGGCGACCAGGAGCGCCATCGCGATTCCGAAAACCCCGCTGACCAGCAGCCCGCACGCCAGCAGCGTCCCGCCCGCCAGAATTGCGCGGGTCCGCAACCGTTTTCTCCGGTCGCGCTGCCAGAGGTCCTCGTAGATGGCCTGGGGCGAGCCGCCGGTGAAGGTGGGGCGGTCCCGCAGATAGATGGAGCTGCCGATCATCGCGATCCTCCCGGCATCCTGCTACGACAACCTCATTATGCGGATACCCGGCGGAATGTCACCACACGTCGAGCGGTGACGTATGTCAAACGGTAAAGCAATGCCCGGCCCTCCGAAGCATTGCCCACCTGGCCTTTCGCATCCCCTGCCCTGGTGGTTCCGAGGACGAACTTTGACGTCTTCTCGACCAATCTCGAAAGGGTCGATGCAACTATCACCGTAACCCGCACGGCCCTTTTCGATACCGTGGCATTTCTCACACGGTTGATCACTCTGCGGTACCGGCGCGCGGCGCCATACTGATCCGTTGCACACTGGTGCGGTGACCGGGACCGCCACCGCCGACCGCCTCGCCGCCGCCGAACGCCTGCCCGTCCACCGGGCCGTCCCGGACCTGCGCGCCGCGCTCGACGGCCCGGGCGCGGCCGTCCTCGCCGCACCCCCGGGCACCGGCAAGACCACGCTCGTCCCGCTGGCCCTCGCCGGCCTGGCCCTGCCCGCGCCGGCGCCCGCGGGGCGGATCACCGTGGTCGAGCCGCGGCGGCTCGCGGCCCGCGCCGCGGCCCGGCGGATGGCGTGGCTGCTCGGCGAACGCCCCGGCGGCCGCGTCGGCGTGACCGTCCGCGGCGAGCACCGCCCCGGCTCCCGCATCGAGGTCGTCACCACCGGCGTGCTCCTGCAGCGCCTCCAGGACGACCCCGAACTCCCCGGCACCGACGTGGTGATCATGGACGAGTGCCACGAGCGGCACTTGGACGCCGACACCGCGCTGGCGTTCCTCCTCGACGTCCGCGCCGCGCTCCGGCCCGACCTGCGCCTCGTCGCCGCGTCCGCCACCGCCGACACCGGCCCGTGGTCGCGGCTCCTGGAATCGGCGCCGGTCGTGGAGACCGCGGCGGCGCTGCACCCCGTCGAGGTCGTGTGGGCGCCCCCGGAGCGCCCCGTCCCGCCCCCGCACGGCATGCGCGTCGACCCGGCCCTGCTCGCGCACGTGGCGGCGACCGTCCGCCGCGCCCTCGCCGAACGCGACGGCGACGTCCTGTGCTTCCTGCCGGGCGCCGGCGAGATCGCGCGCGTCGCGGGCCTGCTCCGCGGCGCCCCGGCCGAGGTGCTGCAGGTGCACGGGCAGGCGCCCCCGGCGGCGCAGGACGCGGTGCTGTCCCCGGGCGCCGGCCGCCGCGTCGTGCTCGCCACGTCCGTCGCCGAGTCGAGCCTCACCGTGCCGGGCGTCCGCGTCGTGGTCGACTCCGGCCTCGCCCGCGAACCCCGCACCGACCACGCCCGCGGGCTCGGCGCCCTCACGACCGTCCGCGCGTCCCGCGCCGCCGCCGAGCAGCGCGCCGGCCGCGCGGGCCGCGAGGCCCCCGGCGCCGTGTACCGCTGCTGGGACGAGCACGACCACGCGCGGCGCCCGTCCCGTCCCCGCCCGGAGATCGAGCTGGCCGACCTCACCGCGTTCGCCCTGCAGGCGGCGTGCTGGGGCGACCCGGACGCGCGCGGCCTCGCCCTGCTCGACCCGCCCCCGCCGGCCGCGCTGGACGCGGCCCGCGCCACCCTCCGCGCGATCGGCGCCGTCGACGCCGGCGGCCGCGCCACCGACCGGGGCCGCCGCCTCGCCCGCGTCGGCGTCCACCCCCGCCTGGCCCGCGCCCTGCTGGACGGCGCCCGCGAGGTCGGCGCCCGCGCCGCGGCCGAGGTCGTCGCGCTGCTGTCCGAACCCCCGCCGCGCGCCGCCGGGGACGACCTGACCGCCGCCTGGCGCGCCCTGCGCCGCCCCGGCCCGCCCGCCGACGCCCACGCCGCCCGCTGGCGCGACGAGTCCCGCCGCCTCCGCGCCGCCCTCCCCCGAGACGAGCCGCCCACCACGGCCCACCCCGCACGGGCGGACGGCCCCGCCCGGGTGGGCGGCGATGCTCGGACCGGTGATGCCGCAGGCGCGAGCCCCGCTTCCGCGACGGCCCGCCCCGTACGGTCGGCCGGCCCCGCTCGGGTGGGCGGCGATGCTCGGACCGGTGATGCCGCAGGCGCGAGCCCCGCTTCCGCGACGGCCCGCCCCGTACGGTCGGACGGCCCCGCTCGGGCGGGTGGCGGGGCTCGCGAGGGGGGCGCCGCCCGGGCGGGCGGTGCCGCTCGGTCCGGAGACACGGGTCGGGTCGGCGACCCCGCACGGACGGACGGCTCCGCGCGGGGCGGGGGGTTCGTGGGGGACGATGCGGTGGCGGGGGCGGTGGTGGCGCTCGCGTTTCCCGAGCGGGTCGCGCGGGTCCGGGCGGAGGGCGGGCGCGACTTCCTGATGGCGTCCGGGACGGGCGCGGTCCTCGCCGACGGGTCGGCGCTCGCGGGGGCGCGGCCCCGGTGGCTCGCGGTCGCGGCGGCCGACCGTCCGGCGGGGGCGCCGTCGGCGCGGATCCGGCAGGCCGTGGTGATCGACGAGGACGTCGCCCGGTTCGCGGCGGCGCCGCTCGCGGCGTCCGGGGACGAGGTCGCGTGGCGGGACGGGGACGTGGCGGCGCGGCGGGTCGAGCGGCTCGGGGCGATCGAGCTGGACGTGCGCCCGCTGCGCGACCCCGATCCCGAGCGGGTGCGGGCGGCGCTGGCCGACGGCGTCCGCGCGGCGGGCACCGGCGTGCTGACCTGGACGCCCGCCGCGGCGGCGCTCCGGGAGCGCCTCGCGTTCCTGCACCGGACGCTGGGGGAGCCGTGGCCGGCCGTGGACGACGGGGCGCTGCTCGCGCACGTCCCGGACTGGGCGACGGCGGCGGGCGCCCGCGACCGCGCGGGACTCGCCCGCATCGACGTCGCGGCGGCCCTGCGCGGCCTGCTCCCGTGGGACCTGGCGGCGCGGCTGGACGAGCTGGCCCCGGAGCGGATCGAGGTCCCGTCGGGCTCCCGGATCCGGGTGGACTACGCGCCCGAGCAGCCCGTGCTGGCCGTGAAGCTGCAGGAGCTGTTCGGATGGGACGCCGCGCCCCGGCTGGCGGGCGGGCGGGTGCCGGTGGTGGTGCACCTGCTGTCCCCGGCGGGGCGCCCGGCCGCCGTCACCGCGGACCTCGCGTCGTTCTGGCGCGAGGGGTACCGGGCGGTGCGCGCCGAGCTGCGCGGCCGGTATCCGCGGCATCCGTGGCCCGACGACCCGGCGTCGGCCGTCCCGACGAAACGGGCGAACCGGCGGCGGTAGGGGTCAGCGGCGCGAGGCGATCAGGACCTCGATGCCGTCCAGGATGCGCGCGAGGCCGAACTCGAACGCGTGGCGCGGGCCGACGGCGCCCTGGTACTCCCTTCCGGCGCTCGCGCCGACGCGGGCGCTCAGCGGGTACGCGTCGCCGCCCGTGTCGAGCCGCTCCAGCAGCGGCGCCAGCGTCTCCCACCACTGCACGTCGCTCATGCCGGTGCGCCGCTCGGCCTCGGCGACGCTGACCGAGACGCGCGCGGAGCTCTCGGCGAAGCCGGTGACCAGGGCGACCACCGAGTCCATCTCGACGTCGGTCAGGCCGATGCCGTCGACGGCGCGCAGCTCGAACTCGTACTTGGCGAAGATCGCCGGCCCCATCGGCGGGCGGACGACCGAGACGTGCAGCAGCCAGGGGTGCCGGTGGTACAGGTCCCAGTTGTCGCGGGCGAGGTGCTCGAGCTTGGGGCGCCAGCCGCCGGGGACGCCGTCGGGCGGGGTCAGTTCGGCGAGGGCGCGGTCGAACATGACGTCGATCAGCTCGGCCTTGCTGGAGACGTAGGTGTAGATCGACATCGGGGCGACGCCCAGTTCGTCGGCGACGCGCCGCATCGACAGGGCGTCCAGGCCCTCGGCGTCGGCGACCGCGATCGCGGTCCGGACGATCTCCTCGACCGTCAGTTTGGGTTTCGGGCCGCGCTTGGGGGCGGGCGGGACGCCCCACAGGAGTTCGAGGCTGCGCTGGGGGTCGCCGCCGCCGCTGTACTCGGTCGTCACGCTCGCATCCTCCCAAAGAAGTCCGCTGCCCGGGATGAAACTCTGTACGACGTACGTTATATTGCCCGGGATGGTTAATCCGTATTGTGTACGGAGTTTCGGGAGAGTGATGACAGAGCCACAGTTCGCGATCGACGCGGCGGGGCTGCGGAAGACCTACGGCGCCACCCGCGCGCTGGACGGCCTGGACCTGCGGGTGCCCGCGGGGACGGTGCACGGCGTGCTCGGCCCCAACGGCGCGGGCAAGACGACGTGCGTGCGCGTGCTCGCCACGCTCGCCCGTCCCGACGCGGGACGCGCGGCGGTCGCGGGGCACGACGTCGTGCGCGACCCCGGACGGGTCCGGACGCGCATCGGGCTCGTCGGGCAGCACGCCGCGGTCGACGAGGTGCTCACCGGGCGGCAGAACCTCGTGATGTTCGGCCGCCTCTACCACCTGGGCGCCCGGTGGGCGCGGCGGCGGGCCGACGAGCTGCTCGAGCGGTTCCGGCTCGCCGACGCCGCGGACCGTCCGGCGGGGCAGTACTCCGGCGGCATGCGGCGCCGCCTCGACCTCGCGGCGGGGATGATCCTGGCGCCGTCCGTCCTGTTCCTGGACGAGCCCACCACCGGGCTCGACCCGCGCAGCCGCATCGAGGTGTGGGACGCGGTCCGCTCGCTCGCCGACGGCGGCACCACCGTCCTCCTCACCACCCAGTACCTGGAGGAGGCCGACCGGCTCGCCGACGCGATCTCGGTGATCGACCGGGGCCGCGTCATCGCCGAGGGCGCGCCGGACGAGCTCAAGTCCCGGCTCGGCGGCGACCACCTGGAGGTCGTCCTGGAGGACGCCGGCGCGCTCGCGGCGGCCGCGGCGGTCGTCGCCCGGATCGCCGGGACCGAGCCCGAGGTGGACGCCGACGCGCTGCGGATCGGCGCGCCCGTCCGCGACCGGGTCGGGGCGCTGACCGGCGCGGTCCGGGCGCTGGACGAGGCGGACGTGCGGGTCGCCGACATCGGGGTGCGGCGGCCCACGCTCGACGAGGTGTTCCTGCACCTCACGGGCGACCCGGTCGGCGAGAACGAGGAGGTGCCCGCGTGACCACGGCGACGATGCCGCCGATCCCGGAGCTCCCGCGCGGCCCGCTGGGGCGGCTGCGGTGGGCGGCGGCCGACGGGTGGACGCTCACCCGGCGGGCGCTCACGCACTGGGTCAAGCGCCCGGACCAGCTCGTCATGGGACTGGCGTTCCCGGTGCTCGTCGTGCTGATGATGGGCTACCTGTTCGGCGGCCAGATGGACGTCCCGGGCGGGGACTACCGGGAGTTCATCATCCCGGGGATGTTCGCCATGACGATGGTGTTCGGGGTCGAGGCCACGTTCACCGCGGTCGCCGCCGACGCCGCCAAGGGCGTGTCCGACCGGTTCCGGGCGATGCCGATGTCGCCGTCCGCCGTGGTGGTGGGGCGCGGCGCCGCCGACCTGGTCGACTCGATCGCGGCGCTGTCGGTGATGGCGCTGTGCGGCCTGGCGATGGGCTGGCGCGTCCACGACGGGATCGTCCCCGCGCTCGCCGGCCTGGGCCTGCTGCTGCTCCTGCGGTTCGCCCTGGTCTGGGTGGGGGTGTACCTGGGGCTGGTCGCCAAGGGGCCCGAGTCGGTGATGATG
Organism: Actinomadura rifamycini DSM 43936; assembly: GCF_000425065.1. GTDB lineage: Bacteria > Actinomycetota > Actinomycetes > Streptosporangiales > Streptosporangiaceae > Spirillospora > Spirillospora rifamycini. The sequence goes on along the minus strand of NZ_AULB01000033.1, from coordinate 55,010 downwards.
ATCCAGATCCTGGTGTGGCCGATCGGGTTCCTGTCGAGCGCCATGGTCGCGCCCAGCACGATGCCGGGGTGGCTGGGGTCGGTCGCCGAGTGGAACCCCATGTCGGCCACCGTCACCGCCTGCCGGGACCTGTTCGGCGACCCCGCGCAGGCCGCGCTCGCCGGGGACTCCTGGGCCGCCGGCAACGCGCTGCCGATGGCGGTGGCGTGGCCGCTGGCGATCACGGCGGTGTTCTTCCCGCTGGCGGTCCGCCGGTACCGCGCGCTCGGCCGCTAGGGCAGCAGGGACGCCCGGTGGCGCGCGAGCGCCAGCGCCGGGCGGCAGTCCGCAGGGACGGGCTCCGCGCCGTTCAGGGCGGTGCGGAGCCTGGCCCCGACGGACGCGGTGTCGTAGGGCTGCACGACGCACAGTTCGGCCTGCATCGCCTGCCGCGCCGCGGTCATCAGCGCGGGGACGTCGCCCACCGCGACCACCTCGGTCGGCGCGTCGCCGTAGGTCAGCCGGACGGCCAGCGCGTGCAGGCCCGCGGTCCCCTGCTCGGCGTAGCGGAACTCGCACACCAGGCGGTCGCCGTCGAGCGGGCCCTCCTGGATCAGCCACGCCTGGCCGGGGACGACGCGGCCGAGCGCGTCCTCCCACGGGGCGGGCGGGACGCCGCCCAGGGCGTCCGCCGCCTTGGCCGCCGCGCGGCGGCCCACCTCGGGGCCGATCGCGGCGAGCGCCCGCAGGAACGCCCGCGCCCCGGGCGTCCCGGCGGCGTGCAGGCAGCCGATCAGGTCGCCGAGCGCGGCGCGCCGGGCCTGCTCGTGCGGCGCCGCGGCCAGCAGGCCGCCGAGCTGCGCGGACGTCCACACCTCGGCCTGCAGGGCGGCGGGCAGCGCGGGCAGCGCGTCCGCCTCCCGCACGTAGGCGTCGTACACCTTGCGCAGGGCGGGCAGCAGGAGGGGCCGGGCGGACGGTCGGGTCGTGCTCACACCGCCAGCCTAGGGGACGCCCGGCCGCCCGCACCGTCCGCGATCAGTGGGCCCCGTCACGCCGCGCTGCCCGAGGTGCCCCTTGTGACCTCGCTATTCCAGCCGGACGCTAACTAGTTCGCCATAGCGGCCTTACCACCGGCACCGGCCCGCGCCCTTCCGCGTCGAACGGGGCGTGGGAGACGGAAATCGAGATGCGGACGGTGGTGCGGAACCCGGATCCTTTTCCCGGGACCTTCGAAGCGACGTTCACTCCGCGCGTGGAGCGGACGCGGGCACCGGGCCCTGTTCGCTCGAAGCAACCGAGGGCGGGATCGGGAATGAGAGGAATCGAGACGACGGCACGGCTCGACTACCGCCTCCTGCTGGCGGTGGACATACAGCAGTACAGCAGGCGGGACGCCCGCGACCAGCTCGCCGCGCAGCACCAGCTCGCGGACGCGCTGGACCGCGCGGCGCACGGCATCGGACTCGACCGGGCGCGCTGGGAGAAGCAGGTCGGCGGGGACGGGGAGCTGGCGACGCTGCCGGCCGGCACCGACCCGGCGCCGGTCGCCGGCGGGTTCGCCATCGGGCTCGCGGCGGCGCTGCGGGAGGTGAACCGCCGCCCCGGGCGGCACCGGCTGCGGGTGCGGCTCGCGCTGCACTACGGCACGCTGACCGCGGGCCCGTTCGGACCGGCGGGCGACGCGCCCATCGTCGTCCAGCGCCTGCTGGACGCGGCGCCGCTGCGGCGCCTGCTGGACGACGGCGCCCGCGACCTGGCCTACGTGGTGTCCGACTCCCTCTACGAGGACGTCGTGCAGACGGGCTTCTGCGCGCTGGCGCCGGGCGCGTTCCAGCCGATGAAGATCACCGCGAAGGGGGCGGCGTTCCGCGGCCACCTCCTCACCGGGGCCCTCCCGGGCGACGCGGTGCGGGCGGGACGGGACGGGGCGGACGCCGGCGGGGCCGCGGGCCCGCCGGGCGGCCCGGCCGCGCGCGTCCTGGCCTTCCCCGCCCTGGCGGCGCGGTGACCGCCGCGCCGACCGGGGGCGGGCACGGGGTGGGCGCCGGATGATCGTCCGCCCGGCCGGGTAGGGGAGCACCCGGCCGGGCGGTCCCCGGCGGCCCCGCGGACGGGTTCAGCCGGTGAGGAGCGCGGCGAGGAGCCGGTTGTCGCCGCGCTGCCACAGCGTCCCCACCTCGCCGAACCCGGCGTCGCGGAGCGCGGCGACGTGGGGGGACAGCAGCGCGGACTCCGACCCGTGGTGCCCGGCCGACTCCTCCCGGACCTGCGCGCGTCTACGTCGACACGTCCCGCAACGGCACCCGCCGGTTCTGCTCCACCGCCTGCCAGAACCGCGTCAAGACCGCCGCGTTCCGGGCCCGCGAGCGGCCCGGCGGCCGGCGGGGCGGCGAGGGCTGACGCCGCGGGTCCGGCGCGGTACGGTGCCGGGGACCGCCATCCGGGGAGGCACGCATGCCGCAGGAGATCGAGGTCGCCGCCACCGCGACCGCCGCGCCCGAGGTGCTCTTCCGGCACCTCGCCGTTCCGGAGGCGTGGGGCGCGTGGGGCCCGTTCCCGACGCCCGCCCGCCAGGTCCGCAAGGGCGACACCACCACGTACGGGGTCGGGTGCGTCAAGCAGATCTGGCCCGCCAAGGAGCAGACCGTCGCCTTCGAGCCCTACACGCGCTTCTCCTACATCGCGCTGTCCGGGCTGCCCGTCCGCCGGTACCGCTCGGACGTCCACCTGGAGGAGCACGAGGACGGCACCGGGACCGACCTGCGGTGGCGGGCGACGTTCGAACCGCTCGTCCCCGGCACCGGGCCCCTCCTGGGCTTCGTCTTCCGGCGGATGCTGACGATGTTCGTGCGCCGGCTTCCCGAGCACGCCGCGAACTGCCCCCCGGACTGCCCCGCCCGCGACGCGGGCGACCTGTAGCACCCGGCGCGTCCGGCGCGTCCGGCGCGCCCGGGAAAGAGGCACGGGCCGAGAGCACCCCGCAGTTCCCTCGGCCCGCACCCGTCCTCGGACGGCCCCTAATCGGACTCGGGGCCGTACACCTCCCACAGCTCCCCGGCGAAGAACCGGGCGAAGTCCAGCAGCTTCCCCGCGCCGTCCGGGCCGGACGTCCGGAACGTCGTGAGCTGCTCCGCGAAGTCGCCCAGCTCGATGTGCAGGACGCCCGCCGCGACGACCGCCGCGTCCGCCTCGGCGTCCTCGGGGACGTGCCCCTCCAGCAGCCGCACGTACAGCGTGGAGGTGTCGGGCCAGATCCGCGTCGGCGGCCCGTGCAGCACGTTCTTGCGGCCGGTGAGCGTGCGCGGCCGGTCCTCGCCGTCGGTGAAGAACAGCCGGTACTTCATCAGCCGCCGGTCCTCGTCGCCGGTCGGCGCGAACAGGTTGAACCGCCCCCACCGGACGGGCCGCCGGCCCCCGTGCGCGGCGGCGTCCAGCCAGCCCTCGGCGCGCGCCTCGTGCTCGGTCTCGGCCAGGAACCGGTCCACGTCGTCGGCCGTGATCGTCAGCCGGAACGACAGCGGCTCGCGCCCCGGGTGCACCGCCCCGGCGCGCGGCTCGGTGACGCCGTAGGTGACGAACCCCTTCATCGTCTCGGTGAACGACAGCGAGGTCGCCTCGGCGCCGGCCGCCCCGGCGCGCGCGGGCGCGGGCGCGGCGGGGTCCGCCGCATCGAGCGGCGGCGGCGTACGGCCGGACGCCGCGGCGGACGGTCCCCTGGCACCGCCGCGGCTCCCCGACTCCGGCGCGTACGCCGCGCCGTTCCCCGCCCGATCCGGCGAGCCGGTCGACCCCCCGACCGGCTCGGCCCCCGTGAGGACCGGAACGGGGTCCCCCGCCGCCTCCGCGCCCCCCGGCGCGGAGACGGCGCGGGTCGCGCCCTCCAGCAGCCGCGTCGCCATGCGGTCGGCGTGCGCGGCGATCGTCAGGGAGGGATTGGGACCCACCGGGCCCGGCATCGCCGCCCCGTCGGCGATGTACAGGCCCGGGAACCCGTGGACCTCCCCGAAGGCGTCGCAGACGCCCCGCCCCGGATGGTCGGCCATCGGGGCGCCGCCCAGCGGATGCACGGTGACGATCCGCTTGCGGAACCACATCGGGTTGTCTGCGTACTCGGCGCCCAGCACGTCCGCGATGCCCTGCATGGTCTTGCGGACGCGGGTGAACAGCTCCTCGCTCGTCTCGGTCGTCCAGTCGGCGGCGAGGCGCCCGTCCCGCAGGTGCAGCCGCCCGTCGGCGGTGTCGCGGCCCATGCCGAGCAGCGGGAGCGAGCTGACGGTCAGCGCGCCGTCCCCGATCAGGTCCGAGATCTCCTGCGAGAGGTTCGTGTCCGGCGCGTCCTTGAAGAACTCGACGAACCGGTCCCACAGGAAGCGCACCGCCCGCTCGACCGCGTCGCCCACGTCGAGGCTGTGCACGATCCAGTCGGTGAACCCCGGGTAGCCGCCCTCCTCGATGTAGGCGCCGCGGCCCGCGCCGGGGACGCCGTCGACCTCGTCGGGCAGCCGGATCGCGCTGGTGATCACCGGCCCGCGGGACGCGTCCAGCGGCCGGACGCGCTCGCGGTCGCGGGCGTTCAGCAGGAACGTCAGCAGGTCGCCGTTGCCGCTGAACCGGGAGCCGAGCGCCCCGCTCAGCCCGGGCAGCGCCGACCGCGACTTCAGCAGCAGGAACGTCGTGCCGTAGGTGCCGGCGCCCAGGACCAGCCGGTCGCAGGTGATCGTCTCCACCGGCTGCCGCGCCGGCCTGCGGCGGACGGTCAGGTCGGCGTGGTGCACGTAGTCGACCTCGTAGCCGCCGCCGGGACGGGGCCGGATCGCCTTCACCTCGCGGGCGGTGCGGATGTCGGCGCCGTGGTGCGCGGCCGCCGACAGGTAGTTGTGGTCGAGGCTGTTCTTGGCGCCCTCGTTGCAGCCGATGTCGCACTCGCCGCACAGCTTGCAGGTGCGGCGCGGCATGCCGTGCAGGTTGCCGTACGGCGGCTCGGCGATCGGCAGGCCGACGCCCGGCCGCCCGCCCGGCTCGCCGGCGAAGCTCACCGCGAGGGGCGGCAGCTCGCAGCGCAGCCCGAGCTCCGCCGCGGCGTCCTGCATCGCGTGCGTCTTCGGGGTGTCGCTGAACGGCGCCGTGTCGAGCGGGTACGGCGTCGCGCCCATCATCCGCTCGACGGCGTCGTAGTGCGGGTCCAGGTCGGCGCGGGAGACCGGCCACGACTCGTAGCCGCCGCCCGGCATCGGCTGCTCGTCGACGAACCAGTGCTCGTCCTTGCGCAGCAGGACGTTCGCGTAGATCAGCGACCCGCCGCCGAGGCCCGCCGACACCACCGAGTCGCAGCCCTTGAAGCTCCACACGTCGTACATGCCGTACAGCCCGGCGGCCGGGTCCCAGAAGGCGCGGTTCATCTGCCGGGGCGAGCGCGGGAAGCTGCCCGGCGGGTACGGCTGCCCGCGCTCCAGCAGCACCACCGACAGCCCCGCCTCCGCGAGGCGGTAGGCGGCCACCGACCCGCCGAACCCGGAGCCGACGACGACCGCGTCGACGTGCTCGGCCCGCTCTCCCGCCGCCATGCCCTCAGCCCGCCTTCCGCTTGAGGAAGTCCAGGACCCGTGGGTACACCTCGGTGTCGGACGCCCGGCCCATGAAGGGGTCCTGGTGGCCGTAGCCGGGGAGGATCTCCAGCTCGTGCAGCCCGGGGGTGATCGATTCGAGCGCGCGGTGGCAGACGATGTTGGAGTCGGTGAACACGTGGTTGCGGTCTCCGGTGAGGAACAGGATCGGCGTCGTCACGTCCGCGGCGCCCGCGAGGTAGTCGACGGGCAGGTCCGCGTGCCGCGGGTCCCGAGGGGCGTACCGCACCGCGCGTCCGGCCTCCACCATCCTGTGCATGTGCCGGTAGTAGTGGACGTTGCAGGCGCCGAACAGGTCGGTCAGCCGGGCGTGCGTGACCGGCGACATCTTGTCGTGCGAGAAGATCGGGCGCCCGCCGCCCCACATGAACGACAGCATGTGGCAGGCCGGTTCGCCGCAGTCGCGGTGAAACGGCGCGATCCCCTTCGCGAGCATCCAGCCGCGCGTCATCACCGGCGACGTCCCGTAGCGGGGGTCGACGTACGGCGGGCCGAGGACGTACTCCATCAGCGCCGGGCCGTACCTGAGCTTCAGCCTCGACCACGGCGGCGTGCGGGGCGTCAGCGCGACGCTGTTGCACACCAGGCTGGACACGCCGGTGACCGTCCCGGCGAACAGCGCCATCGAGAACGTCACCGACCCGACGCAGTGCGCGATGACGTGGACGCGGCGGCCGTCGCCGATGTGGCGGCGCATCTCCGCCAGCGCGGCCGGGTGGTCCCAGTGGGCGACGTCGTCGAAGGTGTGGCGGTGGGTCTCCGCGTTGTAGGGGAACCGGGCGCTCATCCGGTAGTCGACCGCCCACACGTCGCCGAACCCGGCGTCGTGCAGCGCGTTCACCAGGTTCGTGTGCTCGGGCATGACGTACATGTCGCTGGACGTCGTCAGCCCGTGCACCAGCAGGACGGCGTCGGTGCCGCCGTGGGCGGTGCCGGCGCGGCGGAACCGGGTCAGCGCGAGGCCGAGGCCGTCGGCGGTGGCGAAGGGATGCGCGGACACCTCGGCGTCGGCGACGCCGTCGTGCGTGAAACGTGCGATCCCGTCGGCGTCGACCGTTCTGATCGTCTTCATGGGGTGTCCACCTCCTTCGCGGCCTTCCTCCCGGCTCCGGACGCCCCTACCCTGCCAAACGCCGAGGTCGGCGCGGCATCGTGGAGAACCCGTACTTACGTGCACCGTGAGGCGTGCGGCCCGTGACCACGTACGTGAGATAAGAGTCGGAAAGGGACTCGTCGGTTCACTCCGGGCGTTGCTTCACTCCGGACGCTGCATGGCGGTCGCCACCCCGACCCGCGACGAGACGCCGATCTTCGCGAAGACGCGGGTGAGGTGCGTCTCGACCGTCCGGACGCTGAGGAACAGCCGTTCGGCGATCTGCTGGTTGCTGCAGCCCTCGGCGACGAGCCCGGCGATCTCCAGCTCGCGCGGCGACAGCCCGTACGGCGCGTCCGCGGACGCCTTCGCCCGGGCGCGCCGCCCGCCCTTCCCGGCGCCGGCGCCCGGCACCCGCACGCCGAGGCGCCGCTGCTCCCGGACGGTCTCGGCGTGCAGGTCCCGCATGCCGCAGGCGTCGAAGACGGCGGCGGCGGCCCGCAGCCGGTCCAGCGCCTCCGGACGGTCACCGGCGGCGGCGTGCGCGATCCCGGCGGTGAGTTCGGCGCGGCCCGCCTCCGGGCTTCGGCCCGCCGCCGCCAGCAGCGCGGCGGCCTCGCCCGCGATGCCCGCCGCACGCGCGGGGTCGGTGAGGCGGACGGCGTGGGCGCGGGCGAGCCGGCCCAGCCCGACGTCCCCCTCCAGCGCCGGGTTGGCCAGCTCCTCGGCGATGTTCGCCCAGGTGGCCGCGTCGTCGGCGTCGTCCTGCCCGGCGCGGACCCGCGCCAGCGACTCGGCGCACGCCGTCAGCGTGCCGAAGTCGAGCCCGCCGGTGCCGGCCGAGCACGCGGAGATCAGCGCCTCCGCGCCCGCCGCGTGGTCCCCCGCGTTGATCATCGCGAACGCGCGGGAGACGGGCGCCATGTGCGTCCACCACTCGCCCGACCCGGTGTCGCAGGAGACGGCCTCGTCCCCGGCGGCCGACGCCCGCTCGTGGTCGCCCGTCCAGCTCGCGATCAGGCACCGCTGCGTCGCCCCGTAGGCGATCACCTCGGGGGAGCGCAGGTCGCGGCCCACGGCGGCGGCCTCGTCGGCGGCGGCCGCGGCCTCCTCGAACCGGCCGAGCAGGCTGAGCCCGCGGGCCCGCCCGGCCAGCATGTAGCCGAGGATGTACAGCTGCCCGGTGCGCCGCGCGATCGCGACGAGCCGGTCGACGTGCCGCAGCGCGCTGTCGTACATGCCGAGGAACAGCTCCGCCCACACCAGCCAGGTGATGCAGTCGAGGCAGTCGGCGAAGTCGGTGTCGGCCGCCGCGGAGAACCGCTCGTCGGCCGCGCGCGCGTACGCGATCGCCTCGGCGATCTCGCCGCGGACGTACGACACCATCGGCCGCATCGACGCGACCGCCGCGGTCAGGCCCGCGCCCCACTCGGGCGCGCTCTCGGGGATGGTGTCCAGGACGGCCTGGGACCCGCGGTCATCGGCCTTCTGGATGCGGTCGGCGACCAGCCGGATCCGCAGCAGCACCGCCTCGGGCGTCTGCCGGTCCGGGAGGCGGCGCAGCTCGTCGAGCACCAGCGCGCGCGCCTCGTGGATGCGGCCGATCTGCCGGTCCATCACCGCGCACAGGTGCACGGTCCGCGCCCGGCGGACGGTGTCGTCCTCGGGCAGAAGCGCCAGCAGCGTCCGCGCGGTCTCCCGGCCCTCCTCCGCGTGGCCGCTGACGGCCTGCACGTGCGCGAGCTCCAGCAGCAGCTCCGTGCGGTCCGGCCCGCCGCCCGAGTCGCCGCCCGAGTCGCCGTCGCCCGCCGGCTCGTCCGGCAGCAGCCCCAGCGCGGCCTGCAGCCAGTACGCGGCTGTGCCGGGGGCCTGCTGCCCGACCGAGCGCGCCGCCTCCACCAGCGTCGCCGCCGCCCGCCGGTCCCCGAACCGGGCCGACCGCTCCACGTGGTGGGCCCGCACCGTCGCGGGGGCGCCCAGCTCCGCCAGCCGGACCGCGACCCGCTCGTGCGCCGCGAGCCGCCACCCCGCCGCCGTCGACGCGTACGCGACGTGCCGCACCAGCGGGTGCCGGAACTTGAACCGCCCGCCCGTCCCGGCGCGCACCACGTCGTGCCCGGTCAGCACGTCGAGCGCCGCCAGCGCGGCGGGCTCGTCCAGCTCGGCGGCCACCGCCGCGAGCGCCGGCTCGAAGAAGTCCGCGGCGACGGCCGCGCCGCGCGCCAGCAGCAGCGCCTCCTCCGGCAGCGCGCTCAGCTCGACCTGCAGCGCGGTCCGGACGGCCGCGGGCACCTCGGTCAGCTCGGCGACGCCCTCGCGCCAGTCGGTCCCGTCGATCCCGGAGCCCCCGGCGACGTCGTCGCGCCCCATCCTGGCCAGCGCCTCGAGGTAGAACGGGTTGCCGCCGCTGGCCTTGTACAGCGACTCGCACCGCGCCGGGCTCACCCGCGGGCCGAGGAACTCCTCGACCTCCCCCTGGGTGAGCGGGTCGACCGGCATGCGGGTGCCGTGCGGCCCGGCCGCGTCGACCAGCGCCGCCAGCCGCGGCGACGCCTGCGCGGGCCGGTACGCCGCCGCGATGAGCACCCGGGCGCGCGGCGGGTGCCGGACCAGATGGTCGAGCAGCTCGATCGTCGCGTCGTCGGCCCAGTGCAGGTCGTCCAGGATCAGGACCAGGCCGGACGGCGCGGCGAGCTGCTCCAGCAGGTGCCGCACCGTCCGGTGCAGCTGGTAGCGGGCCACCCGCGACACGGGGTCGCCGCCGGCGGGCGGCGGTTCGGCCGCCGGATCCGACAGGGACGGGAACACGGTGCCGAGCAGCCGCAGCTGCGCGTCCGGCAGGTCGGGGGCCGAGTCCTCGAGGAGGTCGTCGAGGGCGTCCACGACCGCGCCGAACGGCATCTCCTGCTCGAACTCGGCGGCGCGCCCGGCGCGGCACGGCAGCTTGCGGGCCCCGGCGCCGTCCGCCAGCTCGCCCAGCAGGCGCGTCTTGCCGACGCCCGGCTCGCCGATCAGCGCCAGGAACCCGAACCCGTGCTCGACGCCGTCCAGGGCGCGGCCGATCCCGTCCAGCGCGTCCCGTCGCCCTACCAGCGGAGCGTTGCCGATCGGCTGAGCACCGGCGTCGCGGTCGGCACGACCCTCCATGTCCACACCCCAACAGCGACAGGCGGTCGATACGCCGTGATCATGCTTGTCGTCGCGGTTCCCGAGAATTGCAGGGATCACCTTATCGGGTGATCAGTCAATAAGTGGGGGAACACGCCCCCGGGCCCCGCGGGGCCGCACGGATCCGCCTCCTTCTGACCATCGTGTCCAATAGCTATCAAGCGTCGCAAGGGGGCCGGTGTCAACCGGTGGTGGGTAAACCGTGCCCCGGCCGTCACATTCCGCGCGCCCGGGCCCGCGCCCGGCGGGGAGAGTCGGCGATCCGGCTGAAGAGGACCACCGCCCGCGGCGGGCGCCGCGCCGCCGGGCCGTCCAGTCCCCGCATGAACGCGAGCTGCTCGAGCGTCGGCGGTCCGAACGCGAGGCTCCGCCGGGCGGCCGTCGCCGCGTAGGCCCGGCCCGCGCCGACCAGGTACGCCGCGACCATCGATCCCGTCCGCCCCACCCCGGCCCCGCAGTGCACGAACACCGGGCGCCGCGCGGCCGCGACCACGTCCAGGAACCGCCGCACCTGCTCGGGCGTCGGCGTCCGCCCGTCCCGCACCGGGATCCGCACGACCGCCATGCCGGACGCCCGGGCGGCCGGGCCGGACGCCCCGGGGGCCTCGGAGCGGAGGTCGACGACGGTGCGGACGCCTTGCGCGCGCAGCCACCGGTAGCCCTCGGCGGTCGGGGCGGCGCCGCGCCACACGCGGTCGTCGACGCGGGCGAACTTCGCGACGCCCGGCGCGGGGACGCGGTGGACGCCCGCACGGGCGCGCTCGCTCAGCAGCAGCATCGCCGTGCTCGTGGCGAGCCAGGACGCCGCGTATCCCGCGGCGCCGCCGGCGAGCGTCCAGCCGATGATTCGCCGCGCGCGCACACGGCGAGGCTATACGTCGCCATATCCCGGCGCCATAAGTTGGCGCCACACCTCGGCGCTACACGTCAGCGCAGGCGCTCGGCGGCCTCGTCCCAGCGGCCGGAATCGGCCGACGGCTCGTAGCGGCGCAGCGGCTGCGTCGCGGCGACGAGTTCGCGCATCTCGGCGAGACTCCCCACGATGCCGTGCGCGCGCGCCTGCACCAGGACGTTGCCCAGTGCGGTCGCCTCGACCGGGCCCGCGACGAGCGGGAGCCCGCACGCGTCGGCCGTCAGCCGGCACAGCAGCTCGTTGCGGCTCCCGCCGCCGACGAGGTGCACGACCTCCACCTCGGTGCCCGACAGCCGCGCCGCCTCGCGCAGCGTCTCCCGGTGCGCGAGGGCGAGGCTGTCCATGATGCAGCGGACGGTCTCGGCGCGCGTGGCCGGCTCGGGGAACCCGCGGCGGCGGCAGTGCGCGGCGATCCGGGACGGCATGTCGCCGGGCGGCAGGAACTCCGGGTCGTCGGGGTCGATGAGGGAGCGCAGCCCCGGCACCCGCGCGGCCTCGGCGAGCAGCGCGGGCAGGTCGGGGTTGCCCCAGGCCCGCATCGACTCCTGCAGGAGCCACAGCCCCATCACGTTGCGCAGGTACCGGACGGTGTCGTCCACCCCGCCCTCGTTGGTGAAGTTCGCCTTGCGGCTCTCCTCGCCGAGGACGGGCTCGTCCAGCTCGACGCCGACCAGCGACCACGTCCCGCACGAGATGTAGCCGAACCGGCCGGACGCCGGGACGGCGGCGACCGCGGACGCGGTGTCGTGCGAGCCCACGGCGGTGACGGGGGTGCCGCGGTGCCCGCACTCGCCGCCCGCCTCCGGCCCCACGCGGCCGATGACCTCGCCCGGGTCGACCAGCGGCGCCAGGAGGTCGGGCGAGGCGCCGACGAGGTCGAGCAGCGTGGTCGACCAGAGTCCGGTGCGGGGGTCGAGCAGTCCCGTCGTGGACGCGTTCGTCCGCTCCGCGACCGTCTCGCCGGTCATCCAGTGGGCGAGCAGGTCGGGGATCAGCAGCAGGGAGTGCGCGCGGGACAGGTCGTCGGCGGCCAGCTGGTAGATCGTGTTGAACGGGAGGAACTGCAGTCCGGACTCCCGGTAGAGCAGGTCGTCGCCGATCTCGGCGCGCAGCCGCTCCATGACCCCGTCGGTCCGCCCGTCCCGGTAGTGGACGGGGTTGCCGAGCAGCTTCCCGTTCTCGTCGAGCAGCCCGTAGTCGACGGCCCACGAGTCGATGCCGATGGACGCCAGCTCGCCCGTGTGCGCGCGCAGGCCGTCGAGAACGTTGCCGTAGAGCCCGAGGATGTCCCAGTGCAGCGTGCCGTTCACCCGCACGGGCCGGTTCGCGAACCGCCGCTCCTCCCGCAGGTCCAGGACGTCCGGTCCGACCCGCGCCGTCATCACCCGGCCGCTGGACGCGCCGAGGTCGACGGCCGCGAACACCTTCTCGCTCATTCGGCGATCACCACTTCCAACGTTCGGGGGCCGTGCACGCCCTCCACGCGCGACAGCTCGATGTCGCTGGTCGCGGACGGACCGGAGACCATCGTCAGGGGACGGGACGGGTCGAGCCGCTCCAGCGCCTCAGGGACGTCCGGCGCCACCTGGGCGGCGCGGACGACGATCAGGTGGTAGTCGGGGACGAGCGACAGCGCCCGCGGGCCCTGCCCGGCCCCGTGGTCGAGGACGATCGTGCCGGTCTCGGCGATCGCGGCGGCGCAGCCGGTGACGGCGCCCGCGAGCCCGTCGAGGTCGGCGACGGCCGGGTCGCGCACCAGGTCGGCGTCCGCGCCCGCGAGCCACGCCGCCGGCAGGTCGCCGGGGACCCCGTGCGCGCCCGGACGCGCGGCCAGCCGCTCGGCGATCACCCGCGGCAGGTCGGCCTCGGCGGCGCGCAGGACGACCGCGCGGTAGTGCGCGACGCGCTCGGCGAACAGGTCGAGCACCCCGTCGTCGTGGTGCCGCCGCAGGTAGCCGCGCTCGATCCGCGCGTAGTCGGCGGCGATCTCGGCGTCCGGACGCGCCGGGACGATTCCGTCGATCCGCCGCAGGATCTCCTCGCGCGCGCTCACGCGTCCTCCCCCTTCTCCCGCTTCGCGTCCTCCGTGCCTCCCGGGCCGGCCGGGTCGGTGCCGTGTCCCGGGTCGGGTGCGCGGCCGCCGTCGGTGCGGGCCCACCAGGCGCGGAACGACTCCTTCGGCGGCGCGGGCGCGTCGCGGGTCTCGGTCCAGGCGCCGAGCGGCCCGGGCAGCCGCCGGATCCGGCCGCGCGGCGCGACGATCCGGCGGGACGCGGACGCGGCGCGCTGCGCGAGCGCGAGCCGCGCGGGCGAGCGCAGCGTCCACCCGGCCGCCGTCATCGCGGCCTTCTCCACCGGGTGGCGCGGCCCGTCCTCGACGGCGCGGGCGCGCAGGTGGACCAGCACCTCGGGGATGTCGATCGCGACCGGGCACGCCTCGAAGCACGCCCCGCACAGCGACGACGCGTAGGGCAGGGAGGCGTCGACCTCGGAGCCGATGCCGCGGATCTGCGGCGACAGGATCGCGCCGATCGGCCCCGGGTACGGGGAGCCGTAGGCGTGCCCGCCGGCCCGCTCGTAGACGGGGCAGACGTTGAGGCACGCCGAGCAGCGGATGCAGCGCAGCGCCTGGCGGCCGACCTCGTCGGCGAGCGTGTCGGTGCGGCCGTTGTCGAGCAGCACGAGGTGGAAGTCGCGGGGCCCGTCGCCGGGGTGCACGCCCGTCCAGGTGGAGGTGTAGGGGTTCATCCGCTCGGCCGTGGACGAGCGGGGGAGGAGCTGCAGGAACACCTCGAGGTCCCGCATCGTCGGGACGATCTTCTCCACGCCCATCACCGAGATGAGCGTCTCGGGGAGGGTGAGGCACATCCGGCCGTTGCCCTCGGACTCGAGGACGACGAGGGTGCCGGTGTCGGCGACGGCGAAGTTGACGCCCGACACCGCGACCTTCGCCGACAGGAACTTCGCGCGCAGGTGCCGCCGGGCGGCCTCGGCGAGGTCGGCGGGGGAGTCGCTCAGGTCCGCGGGCGCGTCCGGCATCTCCTTGCGGAAGATGTCGCGGATGTCGGACCGGTTCCGGTGGATGGCGGGGACGAGGATGTGCGACGGGCGGTCGTGGCCGAGCTGCACGATCAGCTCGGCGAGGTCGGTCTCGTAGGCGGCGATGCCCTCCTCGGCGAGCGCCTCGTTCAGGCCGATCTCCTGGGTGGCCATCGACTTGACCTTGACGACCTCGGTCTCGCCGGTCGCCTTCACCAGGTCGGCGACGATCCGGTTCGCCTCGGCGGCGTCCCGCGCCCAGTGGACCGTTCCGCCCGCCTCGGTCACCTTCTCCTCGAGCACCCGCAGGTAGTGGCCGAGGTTCGCCAGGACGTGGTCCTTGATCTGCTTGCCCGACTCCCGCAGCGCGCCCCAGTCGTCCAGTTCGGCGACGGCGTCGGCGCGGCGCTCCCGGATCGTGCCGGTGGCGTGCGCGAGGTTGCCGCGCAGCCGCGGGTCCGCGACGGCGCGCCGGGCGGCGTCGGGGAAGGACGGCATGCCGAGGTAGGTCGGCATCGCGTTCTGGGACGTCACGACGGGTCCTCCTCCGTGGACGCGAGGATCTCGGCGAGGTGGACGGTCCGGACGCCCGCGCGGGTGCGGCTGAGCGCGCCGCCGATGTGCATCAGGCACGAGTTGTCGGCGGCGCACAGCGTCTCCGCGCCGGTCTCCCGGACGGCCGTCACCTTGTCCGCGCACATCGCGGCCGAGACCTCGGAGTTCTTCAGCGCGAACGTGCCGCCGAACCCGCAGCACTGGGTCGCGTCCGGCAGGTCGACCAGGTCGATGCCGCGCACCTCGCGCAGCAGCTTCAGCGGGCGGTCGCCGACGTGCAGCATCCGCAGCGAGTGGCAGGTCGGGTGGTAGGTGACGCGGTGCGGGTAGTACGCGCCGACGTCGGTGACGCCGAGGACGTCCACGAGGAACTCGGTCAGCTCGTGGACGCGGGACGCCAGGCCCGCGGTGCGGGGCGCGAGGCGGGGATGCCAGTCCCGGATCATCGCCGCGCACGACGCCGACGGCGTCACCACCGCGTCGTACGCGTCGAACGTCTCGGAGAACCCCTTGACGAGGTGCTTCGCCTGCGTGCGGTAGCCGGTGTTGAGGTGCATCTGCCCGCAGCACGTCTGCCCGGGCGGGAACTCGACGTCGTGGCCGAGCCGCCGCAGCAGCCGCACCATCGCCTTGCCCGTCTCCGGGTACATCGTGTCGTTGACGCACGTCAGGAACAGCGCGATCTTCACCCCTGACCCCCCTTCGGGCCCCCCGCGGGCCGGCTGGACTCGCGGACCACCAGTTCCGGCTGGAACATCACCTGCTGGTGAGCGTGCCCCGCGCCCTCGTCGTCGCACTCCTCGAGCAGCAGCTCGGTCGCGATGCGGCCGAGCTGGTAGGTGGGCTGCCGCACGGAGCTGAGCGGGACGGCGGCGGCCGCGGAGAACTCGATGTCGTCGTACCCCATGATCGCGACGTCGGTCGGGACCTTCACGCCGGCCTGCAGCAGCTCGCGCTGCACGCCGAGCGCGAGCAGGTCGTTGGCGCAGAAGACGGCGTCCGGCAGCGGGCGGCCGTCCGACAGCAGCCGCAGCGCGGCCTCCTGCCCGGCCCGGGCGTTCATCGCCGGGACGGTCACCTCGCGCATCGCCTCCCGGCCGAGCCCGGCGGCCTTGAGCGCGCGCAGCGCCCCCTTGCGCCGGTCGGCGCACTGCCGCAGGACGGACGGGCCCGCGACGTACGCGAGCGTGCGGGCCCCGTCGTCCAGCAGCCGCCCGGCGGCCAGCTCGCCGCCCGCGACGTCGTCGACCGCGACCGAGCACTGGTTGGCGCGCGGCGTCGGGTGGTCCAGCAGGACGACCGGGACACCGCGGTCGCGGAGCACGTCGGCGTTCGCGCCGTCGTCGCCGACCGGGGTGAGCAGCACGCCGCGGACCCGCTGCTCGGCGAGCACCCGCAGGTTGCGCTGCTCCCGGTCGTCCGACTCGGCGGACGACGCGAGGATCACCGCGTAGCCGCGCTCGCTGGCGACGTCCTCGACGCCGCGGGCGAGGTCGGTGAAGAACGGGTTGGCGAGGTCGAGCACCATCAGCCCGATCGTGCTGCTGTGCCCGGCGCGCAGCGTGGACGCAGAGCCGTTGCGGACGAAGCCGAGCTCGACGATCGCCTGCTCGACGCGTGCGCGGGTGGCCTCGGCGACCCGCTCGGGGCGGTTGAGCACGTTCGACACGGTGCCGGGGGAGACGCCGGCGCGGGCGGCGACCTGCTTGATGCCCACGGCGGGGCGCCCCCGAGCGGGGCGGCCGCCGCCCGGCCGCCCGGTGCCTTCAGTGCTCACGCTCTCGCCCCCGTCGGATCCGGTTGTGGTGTCGGACACTTTGGGTCATCGATTAAAACGTGTCAACCCCGAGATGAACAGCCGGGTGCCCCCGCGGGCGGCGGCCGGACCCGGACGCCGGGCATCTTCAAAACGTCGCCGTCCCTTGCCACACCGAGGTTTCCGCGACGTTACGCCGGGTTCTCGCCGATGTTCCCTCTTGACGGGTGCATCAGGTCACATCTACCGTCCTCCGCAACATCCTGTTAAAACGTTTTTCACCGTCCCGTTTCGGACGTCCCCCGCGAGGAGGGTCGCCATGAGTGCACCCGGCCGGTCGGCACCGCCGACATTGGCCCTGGTCAACGTCAGCAAGTCCTTCGGCGCCGTCCGCGCCCTCCAGGGCGTGACCCTGGAGCTCCACGCGGGCGAAGTGCACGCGCTCGCGGGGGAGAACGGCGCAGGCAAGTCCACGGTCGTAAAAACGTTCGCAGGCGTGCACCGGCCGGACGCGGGCGAGGTGCGGGTCGACGGCGAGCCGGTGAGCTTCGGCGGCCCCGCCGACGCGCAGGCCGCCGGCGTCGCCGTCATCTACCAGGAGCCGACGATGTTCCCCGACCTGTCGGTCGCGGAGAACATCTTCATGGGGCGGCAGCCGCGCGCCGCCGGCGGCCGCATCGACCGCAGGGCGATGCACGCCGAGACCGCGAAGCTGTTCGAGCGGCTCGGGGTCGCGCTCGACCCGCAGCAGCCCGCGCGCGGCCTGTCGATCGCCGACCAGCAGGTCGTCGAGATCGCCAAGGCCATCTCCCGGGACGCCCGCGTGCTGATCATGGACGAGCCGACGGCCGCGCTGACCGGGCAGGAGGTCGCCCGGCTCTTCACCGTCACCCGGACGCTGCAGGAGCAGGGCTGCGCGATCCTGTTCATCTCGCACCGGCTGGAGGAGATCTTCGAGATCTGCCAGCGGGTCACCACGCTGCGGGACGGCACCTACATCGGCACCGAGGCGCTCGAGGGCCTCACGCCCGACGACCTCGTCCGCCGCATGGTCGGCCGCGACCTCGACGCGCTCTACCCCAAGCAGGACGTGGCGCCCGGCGAGGTCGCGCTCAAGGTGAGCCGGCTGACCCGCGAGGGCACCTTCACCGACGTCTCGTTCGAGGTGCGGCGCGGCGAGATCGTCGCGCTCGCCGGGCTGGTCGGCGCGGGCCGCTCCGAGGTCGCCCGCGCGATCTTCGGGGTGGACCGCTGGGACGCCGGCTCCGTGGAGGTCGCGGGCAAGGCGCTGCCCGCGGGCAGCCCGACCGCGGCGATGTCGGCCGGGCTGGCGCTCGTCCCCGAGGACCGCCGCCAGCAGGGGCTCGTCATGGACATGTCCATCGAGCGCAACATGGGCCTCACCCAGCTGCGGTCGCTGCGCCGCGCGACCGGCCGCGCCGGGCTGATCTCCCGGAAGGTCGAGCGCGACCGCGCCGCCGACTGGGCGCTGAAGCTCCAGCTCAAGTACGCGCGGCTCACCGACGTCGTCGGCGTCCTGTCCGGCGGCAACCAGCAGAAGGTCGTGCTCGCCAAGTGGCTCGCGACCGAGCCGGACGTCCTCATCGTGGACGAGCCGACGCGCGGCATCGACGTCGGGACCAAGGCCGAGGTGCACCGGCTGCTGTCCGAACTCGCCGCGCAGGACCTCGCCGTCCTGATGATCTCCTCCGACCTGCCGGAGGTGATCGGCATGGCCGACCGCGTCCTGGTGATGCACGAGGGCCGGATCACCGCCGAGATCGGCCGCGGGGACGCGACCGAGGAGAACGTGATGGCCGCCGCGACCGGCCGCGCCGACAACGGAAAGGCGGCCTGACCCATGACCGTCCTCGCAGAGTCCCCGGCCCGCAGCGGGCCGGACGGCGCGCCGGGGGGAGGGCGCCGCCTCGTCGACTTCATCCTGCGCGCGCGCGAGCTGAGCATCTTCGGGGCGCTGGTCGTCCTGGTCGTCGCCACGACGATCGCGAACCCGCGGTTCCTGTCCGAGCAGGGCGTGAAGGACATCTTCCTCAACGCCTCGATCCTGGTGCTGCTGGCCGTCGGGCAGACGATCGTGGTCGTCACCCGCAACATCGACCTGTCGGTCGGGTCGACCGTCGGGCTCGTCGCGTTCCTCGTCGGCAGCTTCGTGTCGGACAGCGACACCAACATCCTCGTCGCCGTCGCCCTCGGCGTCGGCATCGGCCTCCTCTGCGGCCTCGTCAACGGGCTGCTCGTCAGCTTCTGCAGGGTGCCCGCCCTGGTCGTCACGCTCGGCACGCTGTACGTGATCCAGGGGCTCCAGTACCGCATCGCGCAGGGCGAGCAGATCAGCGCGTCCGAGGTGCCGGACGGGATCCTGTCGATCGGCACCGGCGGCGTCCTCGGCGTCCCGTACCTGCCGATCATCACGGTGATCGTGATGCTGATGGTCGGGTACTACCTGCGCTCCTACTCGTCCGGCCGCGAGTTCTACGCGATCGGATCGAGCCCGGAGGCGGCGCGCCTGGCCGGCATCCCGATCCGCCGCCGCGTGCTGACCGCCTACCTCGTCAGCGGCGGCCTCGCCGGCCTCGCCGGGGTGCTGTGGCTGGCCCGGTTCGGCACGGTCGTCGCCGACGCCGCCAACGGCTGGGAGCTGACGGTCGTCAGCGCCGTCGTGGTCGGCGGCGTCGCGATCACCGGCGGCGTCGGCACCGTGTACGGCGCGGCGCTCGGCGCGCTCCTGCTCACCACCATCGGCAGCGTGCTGGTGGTGCTCAAGGTCAACTCGTTCTGGCAGCAGGCCATCACCGGTGTGCTGCTGCTCCTGGCGATCAGCGTGGACCGGCTGCTGGAGCTGCGCGTCGCACGGGCGCTGAAGTCCCGCACCAGGCATTCGGTCGACGCGCCCGGCGCGGCGGCGAAGGCCGGGTCCGCGGCGGCCGGGTCCGAGACGGTCACGGTCACGAAGGGGAAGGACTCATGACGAGCGACGCGCGCTCCCTCTCGAAGACGGGTGCGGCCGGACGGTTCGTCCGGTGGGAGACGGCCATCACGGCGCTGCTGGTCGCGGTGTTCGTCGGCGGCATCGGGGTCTCGCCCGACTTCGGCAACAGCGGAAACCTGTCGTTCGCGCTGCGGGACCTGTCGGAGATCGCGCTCATCGCGCTGCCGATGACGCTGCTGGTCGTCTGCGGCCAGGTGGACCTGTCGGTCGCGTCCGTGCTCGGCCTGTGCAGCGCCCTCACCGGCAAGCTGTGGGACGGCGGCATGGCCATCGAGTCGATCATCCCGATC
The DNA here is from genome assembly GCF_000425065.1 of Actinomadura rifamycini DSM 43936. Lineage (GTDB taxonomy): Bacteria > Actinomycetota > Actinomycetes > Streptosporangiales > Streptosporangiaceae > Spirillospora > Spirillospora rifamycini. The sequence continues at coordinate 35,580 of NZ_AULB01000033.1, read as the reverse complement.
GTGCTCGCGGTCGGGCTGGTCTGCGGCCTGGTCAACGGGTTCCTGGTGACGAAGCTGGGGCTGCCGTCCCTGGCGGTGACGATCGGCACGATGACCCTCTACCGGGGCCTGGCCTACGTCACGCTCGGCACCGGCGCGGTGTCGCAGTTCCCCCAGACCTACACCGACATGACGCTGAACAACGTGCCGGGCACGCCGATCCCGTACCCGATCGCGCTGTTCGCCGTCCTGGCGCTGCTGACCGCGGTCGTCCTGCACGCCACCGGCATCGGCCGCTCGCTGTTCGCGATCGGCGCGCAGGAGGACGCCGCGTACTTCGCCGGCATCCGCGTCAAGCGGATCAAGTTCGTGCTGTTCGCGGTGTCGGGCGTCGTCGCCGCCCTCGCCGGCATCATCTACACGCTCCGCTACGGCAGCGCCCGCGCCGACAACGGCCTCGGCCTGGAGCTGACCGTCATCGCGGCGGTGCTGCTCGGCGGGATCGACTTCGACGGCGGCAAGGGCACCCTCGGCGGCGTCATCGCCGCGGTGCTGGTGATCGGCCTGCTGCGCAACCTGCTGATGCTCAACGACGTCAGCACCGAGACCCAGTCGATCGTCACCGGCTTCCTGCTCATCATCAGCGTCCTCACGCCGCGGCTGATCGCCGTGTCCCGCGAGGCGCGAGGACGGCGGCGGGGCGCGAGACCCGCGTCCCCCGCCGCCTCCACCTAGCCCCACCGACCCCGCCCCCCGCCCTCGCGCGACCCACCCCAGTTGGATTCTTCGAAAGGCACACCAATGACCGTCCGTCTGCGCCTCCCGCGCCGCGCCCTCGCCGCGGCGACCGCCGGCGCGCTCGCGCTGTCGCTCGCCGCCTGCGGCGGCACCACGAAGGAGTCGGCCGAGAGCTCCGGCGACAAGGCCGGCAGCGGCAAGACCGCGAACCCGAGCGCGCCCATGGAGAAGGGCCTGAAGCTCGCGTTCCTGCCCAAGCAGGTCAACAACCCGTACATGAAGATCGTCGACGACTCGGGCATCGCGGCGGCGAAGGGGTTCGAGGCCGAGGCGAAGGAGGTCGGCCCGTCCGACGCGTCCGCGTCCTCGCAGGTCTCCTACATCAACACGCTGATCCAGCAGCAGCACGACGCGATCATGATCTCGGCGAACGACCCGAACGCGGTGTGCGGCCCGCTCAAGCAGGCCATGCAGCAGGACATCGCCATCGTCGCCTACGACTCCGACACGGCGCCCGAGTGCCGCGACGTGTTCATCAAGCAGGCGAGCTCCGAGGACATCGCCCGCACCCAGGTCGAGATGCTCGCCGAGCAGATCGACGGCAAGGGCAAGTTCGCGATCCTGTCGGCGACGGCGAACGCCACCAACCAGAACGCCTGGATCGAGCTCATGAAGAAGGAGCTCGAGAAGCCCGAGTACGCCGAGATGGAGCTGGTCAAGGTCGCCTACGGCGACGACGACGACCAGAAGTCCTTCCAGCAGACGCAGGGCCTCCTGCAGGCTTACCCGGACCTGAAGGGCATCATCGCCCCGACCACGGTCGGCATCGCCGCCGCGGCCCGCTACATCGACGGCTCCGAGTACAAGGGCAAGGTCGCGGTGACCGGCCTCGGCACCCCGAACCAGATGCGGCAGTTCATCAAGAACAAGACCGTCGAGGAGTTCGCCCTCTGGGACCCGAAGCAGCTCGGCTACCTCGCCGCGTACGCCGGCGGCGCGCTGGCGTCCGGCCAGATCACCGGCAAGGAGGGCGAGGTGCTGAAGGCCGGCGACCTCGGCGAGCGCACGATCCAGCCGAACGGCGAGATCATCCTCGGCCCGCCGACGAAGTTCAACACCGAGAACATCGACGAGTTCCAGTTCTGATCGTCGCATGGACTCCGGAAGCAGCAAGCGCGTGTGCTTCCTGCTGAAGGTCAGGCAGGACCGCCTGGAGGAGTACAAGGTGCGCCACCAGGCGGTCTGGCCCGACATGCAGGACGCGTTGCGCGACTCCGGCTGGCACAACTACTCGCTGTTCCTGCGCGAGGACGGCCTCCTCGTCGGCTACCTGGAGACCGACGACTTCGAGGCCGCGCGGGAGCGCATGGCCCGCACCGACGTCAACGCCCGCTGGCAGGCGGAGATGGCGCCGCTGTTCGAGGACCTCGACGGCCGCCCCGACGACGGGATGCGGCCGCTGGAAGAGGTCTTCCACCTCGACTGAGGCGGACCACCGGAAACACGCGCCCTTCACCAGAGGGCTACTGACGAATCGAGAGGTTGACCGTGAGCGACACCAGCGCGGTGAAGGACGCCCTGCGCCGCCAGGAGATCGAGACTCCCTCCTGGGCGTACGGGAACTCGGGGACCCGCTTCAAGGTCTTCGCCCAGCAGGGGGTGCCGCGGACCCCGCAGGAGAAGATCGACGACGCCGCGCAGGTGCACCGCTTCACCGGGGTCGCGCCGAAGGTGGCGGTGCACATCCCCTGGGACCGGGTGGACGACTACGCCGCGCTGGCGGCGCACGCGCGGGAGAAGGGGGTGCGGATCGGCGCCGTCAACTCCAACGTCTTCCAGGACGACGACTACATGCTCGGCAGCGTCACCAACCCCGACCCGAAGATTCGCCGCAAGGCCCTGGACCACCTGCTCGAGTGCGTCGACATCATGGACCAGGTCGGCTCCCGCGACCTGAAGCTGTGGTTCTCCGACGGCACGAACTACCCGGGCCAGGACGACGTCCGCGCCCGGCAGGACCGGATGGCCGAGGCGCTCGCCGCCGTCTACGAGCGGCTCGGCGACGACCAGCGGTTCCTGCTGGAGTACAAGCTGTTCGAGCCCGCGTTCTACATGACCGACCTGCCGGACTGGGGCGCGTCCTACGCGCACTGCGTCAAGCTCGGCCCGAAGGCGCAGGTCGTCGTGGACACCGGGCACCACGCGCCCGGCACCAACATCGAGTTCATCGTGGCGTTCCTGCTGCGCGAGGGGAAGCTCGGCGGGTTCGACTTCAACTCCCGCTTCTACGCCGACGACGACCTGATGGTGGGCGCCGCCGACCCGTTCCAGCTGTTCCGCATCATGCACGAGGTGGTGCGCGGCGGCGGGTACGACGCCGAGACGGGCGTGGCGTTCATGCTCGACCAGTGCCACAACATCGAGCCGAAGATCCAGGGCCAGATCCGCTCGGTGATGAACGTGCAGGAGGCCACCGCGAAGGCGCTGCTGATCGACCGCGAGGCGCTGTCGGCCGCGCAGGCCGCCGGCGACGTCCTCGGGGCCAACGCGATCTTCATGGACGCCTACAACACCGACGTCCGCCCGCTGCTGGCCGAGCTGCGCGAGGAGATGGGCCTGCACCCGGACCCGATCGCCGCGTACAAGGCGTCCGGCTACTACGAGCGGGTCGTCGACGAGCGCAAGGACGGCCAGGCCGCCGGCTGGGGCGCCTGACCCTCCCGGGACCCGGGGCGGCCTCCGCTCGCAGAGCTCGCTCCGGCCGCCCCTGTAAGAAGGCCGCCGACACGGTGGCAGCGGTTCGGCCGGGACCTGGCTCCGGGCCGAGGCGAGGCCGCCGGCACGGTGGCAGCGGTTCGGCCGGGGAGTTCGCTCCGGCCCGTGCCGCGGGCGGCCGCATCGGGCCCGTCCCTCTGACCGCAGAACGCTGATCCGGATTCGGCACCGACAAGGAGAGCATCGATGACCGCGACCCCACCCGAGGTGGGCAAGCTGCTGGAACGGGCCAACACCCTCGGCTCCGACCCCCGCAACACCAACTACGCGGGCGGCAACGCCTCGGCGAAGGGCACCGTCACCGACCCCGTGACGGCCCGCGACGTCGAGCTGATGTGGGTGAAGGGCTCCGGCGGCGACCTCGGCACCCTCACCGAGAAGGGCCTGGCCGTGCTGCGGCTGGACCGGATGCGCGCGCTCGTGGACGTCTACCCGGGCGTGGAGCGCGAGGACGAGATGGTCGCCGCGTTCGACTACTGCCTGCACGGCAAGGGCGGCGCGGCGCCGTCCATCGACACCGCGATGCACGGCCTGGTGGAGGCCGCGCACGTCGACCACCTGCACCCCGACTCGGGCATCGCGATCGCGACGGCCGCCGACGGCGAGGAGCTGACCCGCCGGATCTTCGGCGACCGGGTGGCGTGGGTGCCGTGGCGGCGGCCCGGCTTCCAGCTCGGCCTCGACATCGCCGCGATCAAGAAGGCGAACCCGCGGGCCATCGGCGTCATCCTGGGCGGGCACGGCATCACCGCTTGGGGCGACACCAGCGAGGAGTGCCGGGCGAACTCGCTGGAGATCATCCGGACGGCCGAGGCGTACATCGCCGAGCACGGCCGGGCCGAACCGTTCGGCCCGGTGGTCGACGGGTACGAGCCGCTGCCGGAGGCCGAGCGCCGCGAGCGCGCCGCCGCGCTGTTCCCGCTGATCCGCGGGCTCGCGTCCGCGGACCGCCCGCAGGTGGGGCACTACACCGACAGCGAGGCGGTGCTCGACTTCGTGTCGCGCGCCGAGCACCCGCGGCTGGCCGCGCTCGGCACGTCCTGCCCGGACCACTTCCTGCGCACCAAGGTCGCCCCGATGGTGCTGGACCTGCCGCCGTCCGCGCCGCTCGACGACGTCAAGGCGCGGCTGAAGGAGCTGCACGCGAAGTACCGGGAGGAGTACGCCGCCTACTACGAGCGGCACGCGACCCCGGACTCCCCGGCGATGCGCGGCGCGGACCCCGCGATCGTCCTGGTGCCCGGCGTCGGCATGTTCTCCTTCGGCGCGAACAAGCAGACGGCGCGGGTCGCGGGCGAGTTCTACGTCAACGCGATCAACGTGATGCGCGGCGCGGAGGCGCTGTCGTCGTACGCGCCGATCGACGAGGCGGAGAAGTTCCGCATCGAGTACTGGGAGCTGGAGGAGGCCAAGCTCCGCCGGATGCCGAAGCCGAAGCCGCTCGCCACCCGCGTCGCGCTGGTGACCGGCGGCGGGTCGGGCATCGGCGCGGCCACCGCGCGCCGGCTGGCCGCCGAGGGCGCCTGCGTGGTCGTCGCCGACCGCGACCTGGCCGGGGCGGAGAAGATCGCCGCCGAGCTGGGCGCGTCCGCGCTGCGGGCGTCGGACGTCGCGGTGGCCGTCGCGGCGGACGTCACGTCCGAGGACGAGATCGCGGCGGCCGTGCGGGACGCCGTCCTGGCGTTCGGCGGCGTGGACCTGGTGGTGAACAACGCCGGGCTGTCGATCTCCAAGCCGCTGCTGGATACGACCGTCGCGGACTGGGACCTCCAGCACGACGTGATGGCGCGCGGCTCCTTCCTCGTCGCCCGGGAGACCACCCGGGTGATGGTCGACCAGGAGATGGGCGGCGACATCGTCTACATCGCGTCCAAGAACGGCGTGTTCGCCGGGCCGAACAACATCGCCTACGGCGCGACCAAGGCCGACCAGGCGCACCAGGTGCGGCTGCTGGCGGCCGAGCTGGGCGAGCACGGCATCCGCGTCAACGGCGTCAACCCCGACGGCGTGGTGCGCGGCTCCGGGATCTTCGCCGGCGGCTGGGGCGCCAAGCGCGCCGCCGTGTACGGCGTCGAGGAGGAGAAGCTCGGCGAGTTCTACGCCCAGCGGACGCTGCTCAAGCGCGAGGTGCTGCCCGAGCACGTCGCGGCGGCCGTCTTCGCCCTCACCGGCGGGGACCTGACCCACACGACGGGCCTGCACGTGCCCGTGGACGCCGGAGTCGCCGCGGCGTTCCTGCGCTGACGGCGCGTCCGGCGACCGCCACAACCGAAGACCGTCACGACAAGAGAGTGTGATCGGGGGATCCCACCCTAGGGGCAGGCGAGCGGAGCCCCGGCCGCGTGCGCGCGGCCGCGGGCTCGGCCCGCCGTGCCCGAAACCGGAGGCAGCCCATGCGACCGGCACGGTCCAGACTCCTCATCCTCCCGTCGGCCCTCCTCCTGGCCGTCACCGCCGGGGGCACCGCCCCGGCGGCGGCCGACCCCGGCGGCGTCCGCGTCGCCTCGACCACCACCGAGTACGGCGACCGCCCGCTCGGCATCGACGACCCCCGGCCGCGCTTCTCCTGGCGGCTGGCCTCGCCCGCCCGGAACCGGAGCCAGTCCGCCTACGAGATCCGCGTCGCGTCCGCCCCGTCGCGGCTCGCGTCCGCCGACGTCTGGACGAGCGGCAGGGTCGCGTCGCCGCGGTCGGTCCTGGTGCCGTACGGCGGGCCCGCGCTCGAACCCCGCACCCGCTACCACTGGACCGTCCGCGTGTGGGACGACCGGGGCCGCCCCTCGCGGTGGAGCGAGCCCACGTGGTGGGAGACCGGCCTGCTGGACGGCCGGGACCTCGGCGGCGCGTGGATCGGGCACGACGCGCCGCTGCCGCTCCCGACCTCCTTCACCGGGCAGAACGACCCGTCGCGGCTCGCGGAGGGAACGCAGGGGCAGACGTTCGTCTCCGACGAGCCGGTCACGTCGGTGTCGATCCCGATGCCGACCTGGCAGACCTCCGACGCCGACGTGACCGTCGCCCTGCGCGCGGACGGCCCGGACGGCGCGGTGCTCGCCCGGCGCCGCGTGGAGAACCACCCCGACAACGCCGAGGCGACCCTCGAACTGGACGAGCCCGCTCCCGCCGGGACGTACTACGTGGAGCAGTCGGAGCCGTCCGGGCAGATCGGCTGGTGGGGGCACACGGAAGGCGGCTACGAGCACGGCACGGCGTACCGGGACGGCGAGCCCGTGGACGGCGACCGCCGCTTCTCGTTCCAGACCGTGTCGTCCGGCGCCGACGGCATGACCTCGCGGCTCCGCAAGGAGTTCGCGGTCGGGAAGAAGATCGCGCGGGCCCGCCTCTACTCGACCGCGCTCGGCGTCTACACCGCGGAGATCAACGGGCGCCGGGTCGGGAACGACGAGCTGACCCCCGGCTGGACCGACTACTCCAAGCGCGTCCAGTACCAGACGTACGACGTCACGAAGCTGCTGCGCAAGGGCGGCAACGCGATCGGCGCGACGCTCGCGCCGGGCTGGTACTCCGGGCACATCGCCATCTTCGGGCCGGGCCAGTACGGCGACCGCCCGTGGTTCCGCGCCCAGCTGCGGATCGACTACACCGACGGGACGTCCCAGAAGATCGTCACCGATCCGGGCTGGCGGAGCGCGGTGGGGCCGGTCCAGACGTCCGACCTGCTCATGGGCGAGGCGTACGACGCCCGCGAGGAGACCCCCGGCTGGAGCCGCCCCGGGTTCGACGCGGCGGCGTGGAAGCCCGTCCTGGTCGACGAGGAGGCCGGCCCCCTCCCCGTCGCCCAGTCCGCCGCGCCCACCCGGGTCGAGCGGGAGATCCGGCCCGTGGAGGTCACCAGCCCGGCGAAGGGCGTGCACATCTTCGACCTCGGCCAGAACATGGTGGGCGCGGTGCGGCTGCGCGTGTCCGGCGAGGCCGGTCGGACGGTCACGCTGCGGCACGGCGAGGTCCTCAACGAGGACGGCACCCTCTACACCGCGAACCTGCGCACCGCGAAGGCCACCGACACCTACACGCTCAAGGGCGGCGGCGCCGAGACCTATGAGCCCCGGTACACCTTCCACGGCTTCCGGTACGTCGAGGTCACCGGCTACCCCGGCACGCCGGGCCCGGACGCCGTCACCGGGCGCGTCATGCACACCGCCGAGCCGTTCACCATGGAGTTCGACACCGACGTGCCGATGCTCGACCGGCTCCACAGCAACATCACGTGGGGGCAGCGCGGCAACTTCCTCAGCATCCCGACCGACACCCCGGCACGGGACGAGCGCATGGGCTGGTCCGGCGACATCAACGTCTTCGGGCGCACCGCCGCCTACAACATGCGGTCCGCCCGCTTTCTCACCAAGTGGATGCGGGACATGCGCGACGCGCAGTCGGAGGACGGCGCGTTCCCGGACGTCGCGCCGAAGGTCGGCTTCCTCGGCGGAGGCTCGGCCGGCTGGGGTGACGCGGGCGTCACCGTCCCGTGGAACCTGTACCAGGCGTACGGCGACCGCCGCGTCCTGGAGGACAACTACCCGGCGATGCGGAAGTGGATCGCGTACCTGGAGCGGAACAGCGACGGGCTGCTGCGCCCCGCGTCCGGGTACGGCGACTGGCTGAACGTCGAGGACGAGACGCCCAAGGACGTCATCGGCACCGCCTACTTCGCGCACAGCGCGGCGCTCGTCGCCGAGACCGCCCGCGTCCTGGGCGAGGACGCGGACGCCGAGCGGTACGAGGACCTCGCCGGACGGGTGCGCGCCGCGTTCGACGACGCGTACGTCACCGAGGGCGGAGCCCGCGTCAAGGGCGACACCCAGACCGCCTACGCGCTCGCCCTGGCGTTCGGCGTGCTGCCCGAGGACGCGCGCGGGCCCGCCGCGGACCGGCTCGTCGAGCTGATCGAGGCGCGCGGCTGGCACCTGTCCACCGGCTTCCTCGGCACGCCGGAACTGCTGCCGGTGCTGACCGAGACCGGGCACACCGACGTCGCGTACCGGCTGCTGCACCAGAAGACGTACCCGTCGTGGGGCTACCAGATCGGCAAGGGCGCCACCACGATGTGGGAGCACTGGGACTCGATCAGGCCCGACGGCGGCTTCGAGGACCCGGCGATGAACTCCTTCAACCACTACGCCTACGGCGCGGTGGGGGAGTGGATGTACGCCAACATCACCGGCATCGCCCCGGCCGAGCCCGGCTACCGCAGGACCGTGATCCGGCCGCGCCCGGGCGGCGAGGTCGGGCGCGCCCGCGGCCGCCACGACTCGATGTACGGCCCGATCGAGACGGCGTGGTCGGTCGCCGGCGGCCGCTTCGAGCTGTCGGTGTCCGTCCCGGTCAACACCACCGCCGAGGTGTGGGTCCCGGCCCGGTCCGCCGCGCAGGTGCGGCAGGAGGGGGCGAGGTTCCTGCGGATGCGGGACGGCGCCGCCGTGTTCGCCGTCGGCTCCGGCTCGTACCGCTTCACCGCCCCCGCACCCGGGCCGGCCCCCGGCACCGGCTGACCCGACCCTCCCGACCCGCCGCGCGGGGAGGGCGCCCACCCCGCCCGCCCTCCCCGCCACCCCCAGCGCGAACAGGAGAACCATGCACGCCCACCGCCCCCGCCGCGCCCTGCTCTCTCCGTCACCGCCGCTACGCGGTCTTCGAGGTCGGCTCCGGTCGCGTCCACTTTCGTTCGAACCACCTGTAGGGAACGCTCCATGACCAACGAAACGGGCATGAGCCGCCGCCGCTTCCTGGCGGCCTCGACCGCCGGGACGGCCGGCGCCGTCGTCCTCGGCTCCGCGGGCCCCCTCGCCGGCCCGCTGGCCGGCACCGCCGCCGCGGCCCCCGCGCCGGGGGCCGCGCGGCGGGCGCCGTCCGGGCTGCTGACCTCGCTCCTCCCGGCCGGCCTCGGCGTGCGGGCCGCGCGGCCCCGGTTGAGCTGGCAGGTCGCCGACCTGGGGCACGACACGAAGCAGACCCACTACCGGCTCCAGTTCGCGACGACCCCGCGCGGGCTCGAGCGCGGCCCGCGCACGTGGGACAGCGGCCGCGTCGCGTCGGCCGACTCCGCGGCCGTCCCGTACGGCGGCCCCGACCTCGCCCCCGAGACGGCGTACTGGTGGCGGGTCCGGACGTACGACGGGAACCGCGCGTCCCGCTGGTCGGAGCCCGCGCTGCTCGCCACCGGCGTGGACGCGTGGACCGCCGACCCGGTCTGGGCCCCGGCGGCCGAGGCGCCCGGCGACGGCGTCCTCACCGCCCGCGTGCGCATCGCGGCCGTCGCCGCGAGCCTGTGGTTCCGGGCGTCCGGCGCCGGCGCCAACTACCTGTGGCAGCTCCGCGCCGGGACGCCCGGGGTGCTGAAGAAGCACGTGTGCGTGGACGGCTCCTACCGGGTGCTGGAGGAGAAGGCCCTCGCCGTCCCCGTCGAGACGGGACGCTGGTACGACGTCGCGATCGAGATGTCGGGCGACACGTTCACGACCTCGATCGACGGGACGGTCGTCGACACGACCGCCGACGGCACGCACCGCACGGGCACGGTCGGGATGCGCAATGGGTCGACGGAGTCCAACGCCTGGGACCGCGTCGCGTTCACCGCCGCCGACGGCACCGCCGTCCTCGACGAGGACTTCACCGCCGGGCGCGGCACGTTCTCCGCCGGGACGGTCGAGAACGGCGTGCTGACGCTCGGCGGCGGGCAGTCGGCGCTGTCCTCGGCGGGGGCGCCCGACGACGACTGGGCGCTGCTGCGCACGGAGTTCGTCCTCGCCCGCAAGGAGATCGCGGCGGCGGTGCTGCACGTCGCCGCGCAGTCGCCGGAGCCGACCCGGCAGTACCCCGCGAAGGTGTGGGCGAACGGCGAGGTCGCCGGGTTCGCGTCGATGCGGTCGGGGGCCGGGGCGCCGAAGTACCACTCGTTCGACGTGGCGCGCCTGCTGCGGCCCGGCCGCAACGCCCTCGCCGCGCTCGCGTTCACCACCGCGGACAAGCGGTTCGTCGCCCGCCTCGCCGTCACCTACGCCGACGGGACGACCGCGACCGTCGACACCGGGCGCGCCTGGCGGGCGCGGCGCCAGGCCGGGATGCTGCGCGACGCGGGCACGATCGGCACCGGGTACTACCACTGCCGCCAGGAGTACTGGGACATGCGGCACGAGCCCGCGGGCTGGACGCGGCCGGGGTTCGACGACGCGGCGTGGGAGCCGGCCGCCGTCCGGGACCCGATCGACGGCCTGGAGCCCGCGCTCGTCGAGCCCGTCCGGCTGCACGACGTCCGCCCCGCGTCCGTCCGCCGGACCGCGCCCGGCACGTGGCTGGTCGACCTCGGCCGCGAGATCGTCGGCGGGCTGCGCCTGTCCGTGCGCGGGAAGGCGGGGCAGACCGTCGAGGTGCGGCTCGGCGAGGAGCTGAACGGCGACGGCACCGTCCGGCACGCCCTGCGCGCCCAGGTCACCTACCGGGAGATCTGGACGCTGCGGGACGGCCCCCAGACGATCGAGCACTGGGGCTACCGCGGCTTCCGCTACGCGCAGCTCGTCACCGACGGCGACCTGGACCTGTCCGGCGCCGTCACCGGGCGGTTCTGGCGCGCCGACTGGGACGACGGCGCCGCGTCGTTCACCAGCTCCAGCCCCGACCTCGACCGCGTGTACGCGATGTGCCGCTACTCGATCGAGGCGACGCGCGGCGACCTGTACGTCGACACCCCGACCCGCGAGCGCGGCCCGTACGAGGGCGACGTGCTGATCAACCAGGCGTCCGAGTACGGGACGCAGCGCTCGTTCGCGCTGGCCCGCGCGTCCGACGCGTTCCTCGCCCGCAACCACACCTGGCCGACCGAGTACCGGCTGATGAACGTCATGTCGGCGTGGCAGGACTACCTGCACACCGGCGACCCCGAGCAGCTCGCCGCCGACTACGACCTCCTCGCGGGCAAGCACCTGACCCGGTTCATCGGCGACGACGGCCTCGTCCGCAAGGACCCGGGGCGGTCCAGCCAGGACCTCGGCGACCTCGTCGACTGGCCCGCCTCCAACCGGGACGGGTACGTGTTCACCGAGGTCAACACGGTCGTCAACGCCTGCCAGTACGCCGCGTTCGACGCGATGGCGAAGATCGCGGACGCCCTCGGCCGGACGGCCGACGCGAAGGACTGGCGCGCCCGGGCGGAGAAGCTCGCCGACGCGATGCGCGCGAAGCTCCTCGACGCCCCCGGCGGGCGGTTCGTCGACGGCCTCGGCACCGCGCACGGCGCCCAGCACGCCACCGCCTACCCGGTCGCGCTCGGCGTGGCCGGGCCCGGCGCCGTCCCCGACGACGTCCTGGCCGCGCTCGGCCGGACGCTCGCCGCCGGCGGCATGAAGGTCAGCGTCTACGGGGCGCAGTTCCTCCTCGACGCGCTGTTCGCCGCCGGCCGCGCCGAGGACGCCATCGGGCTCATGACCGCGACCGGCACGCACTCGTGGCTGCACATGATGGACGACCTCGGCGCCACGATCGTCGCGGAGGCGTGGGACCCGGCCCTCAAACCCAACATGACGTTCTCGCACGCGTGGGGCTCGGCGCCCGCGAACGCCGTCCCCCGCCACGTGCTGGGCGTGCGGGTCACGGCGCCGGGCGCCGCCGAGATCGAGATCCGGCCCCGCCCCGGCGGCCTCACCCGCGCCGCGGGCCGCGTCCCGACCGTCCGCGGGCCCGTCTCCGTCGACCTGGACCGCGACCGCGGATACCGCCTCGACGCGGACGTCCCGCCCAACACCTCGGCCCGCGTCGTCGTCGAGCTCGGCGACGACGACCCGCGCCGCTACCGCGTCATCGGACCCCACGCACACGCCCCCCGCGCCACGGGCCGGGACGTCACCGGGCGGCTCCTCACCATCGGCCCGGTCGGCTCCGGCCGCATTTCAGTGATCCGCACAGGAGGAAAGAGTTGAACGACCGCAACGAGGTCTCGCGCAGGCGCGTCCTGCAGATCGGCGGCGCCGCCGCCGTCGCCGCGGCCGCCGTGCCCGCGCTCGGGGGAGAGACCGCCGTCGCCGCCGCCAAGCCCGGGAACGGCCCGGGCGGGCACGGCAAGTTCGCCCGCCCGGCCGCGGCCGTCCGGCCCCGGTTCCGCTGGTGGTGGCCGGACGCCCACGTCGACCCGCGCGAAATCCGCCGGGAGATCGACCAGATCGCCGACGCCGGCTTCGGCGGCGCGGAGATCGTCGCGCTGCACCACAGCATCGACGACAAGTCGCTCCTCGACCCGAAGAAGCACGGCTGGGGCACCCCCGCGTGGAACGAGGCCGTCGAGGCGGCGCTCGACCAGGCGCGGCGCCGCGGCGTCACGGTCGACCTGACGATGGGCCCGGCGTGGCCCGCGGCCGTCCCGTCGATCACCCCGGACGACGAGGCCGCCGTCCAGGAGCTCGCGTACGGCGCGGCCACGGTGGAGGCGGGGGCGACGCACGACGGGCCCGTCCCCGAGCCGGTCGCGGCGCCCGCGGACGGCGTCACCAAGCGGCACCTGGTCGCGGTGCACGCCGTCCGGCTCGACCCGGCGAACGACACCCGCAAGGAGACCGGCCTCGCGGCCGGCTCCTTCCAGGACCTGACCGCGAAGGCCGCGAACGGCCGCATCGCCTGGACCGCGCCGTCCGACGGCGACTGGGTGCTGCTGTCGTACTGGCGGCGCGGCAGCGGGCAGCGGCCCGAGTCCGGCCCGCACAGCGACCCGCCCAGCACGGTCGTCGACCACTTCAGCAAGGCCGGGACCCGCGCGGTCACCGCGTTCTGGGAGGCGAAGCTCCTCACCCCGCGCATCCGGAAGCTGATCCGGCAGGCCGGGTGGACGCTGTTCGAGGACTCGATCGAGCTGGAGACCGACGCCCTCAACTGGACGCCCGCCCTGCCCGAGGAGTTCCGCAAGCGGCGCGGCTACGACCTGATGCCGTACCTGCCGGTCATCGTCCGGCACGACGAGGACCCGGTGTACACCTACGACGCCGCGACCACCTCGCACGTCCGGCACGACTTCTGGCTGACGGTCTCCGACCTGTTCGCCGAGAACCACTTCGCGGCGATCGCGAAGTGGGCGCACTCGATCGGGCTGGAGTACCGGGCGCAGCCGTACGGGCTGGAGACCGACTCCATGCAGGCGGCGACGATCCTGGACGTCCCCGAGGGCGAGTCGCTCGGGTTCAAGAACCTCGACGACTACCGGGCGCTCGCGGGCGGCCGCGACATGGCGGGCCGCGAGGTCCTGTCGTGCGAGGCGGGCGCGTACCAGGGCGGCGCCTACAACACCACCTGGGAGAAGCTGCTGCTCACCATGGGCGGCGCCTACGCGGCCGGGCTGAACCAGACGGTCCTGCACGGCTTCTCCTACGCCACGGCCCCCGGCGCGAAGTGGCCCGGCTTCGCCGGGTTCACGCCGTACAGCGGCAACATCGGCTACTCGGAGTCGTGGGGGCCGCGGCAGCCGACCTGGCGCCACGTCCCGGACATCGCCGCCTACATGTCGCGGATCCACCACACGATGCGCACCGGCACGAGCCGCATCGACGTGGCCGTCTTCCGGCAGAAGGGCTACACCAAGACCGGCATCGGCGCCGGATGGTTCACCAAGGAGGGCATCCCGCTCGGCTGGACGCACCAGTTCATCAGCGCGCCGCTGCTCGACCTGCGCTCGGCGACCGTCCGGCGCGGCCGCCTCGCCCCGGACGGCCCCGCCTACAAGGTGCTGTTCGTCGAGGGCGACCGGTTCGCCGGCAAGGAGGCCACGCTCCCGCTGGACACCGCCCGCACCATGCTGAAGCTGACGAAGGCCGGGCTGCCGCTCGTCTTCCTCGGCGACTGGTCCGCGGCGACCGTCCCCGGCCTGGAGCGCGACGGCGAGAACGCGAAGCTGCGGGCCGTCCTGAAGGACCTGTTCGCGCAGCCCCGCGTCCGCGTCGTCGCCGAGGAGGCGGACGTCCCGGGCGCCCTGGCCGACCTCGGCCTGACGCCCGCGGTGTCCTACGCGCAGAGCTCCACGCTCCTCGTCGCGCACCGCGAGGACCGCCGCGCCGACTACTACTACCTGGTCAACGGCAAGCACGCCGACCAGGTGAAGCCGCCGGTCGCGCCGATCGACCACGAGGTCACGTTCACGCGCTCCGACCGCCGGGCCGTCCCGTACCGGCTGGACCTGTGGACGGGCGAGGAGCGGCGCGTCGCGGTCTACGAGGAGGACGGCGACACGGTCACGCTCCGGATCGCGCTGGAGCCCGGCGAGGCCGTCGTGATCAAGCTGGCGCACGGCGGGAACGCGCCGCACGCCACGGCGTCGGACGCCGAGCTGCGCGTCGAGCGGAACCGGCTGGTCGCCCGCGCGACCGCCGCCGGGACCTACGCCACCACCCTGCCGAACGGCCGGACCGTCCGGACCGAGATCCGCCGCGTCCCCGCGGCGCGCGAGCTGACGTCCTGGCGGCTGCGCGTCGAGGACATGACGCCCGACGGGGTGCGGCGGCACGACCTGCGGCTCGACGCGCTCAAGCCGTGGCCGCAGATCCCCGAGCTGGCGGACGTCTCCGGCATCGGCACCTACTCGACCACCGTCGAGTGGGACGGCCGGGACGGCGCCGCCGGCGCGGTCCTCGACCTCGGCTCGGTGTTCGACACCTGCCGCGTCACGGTCAACGGCCGCCGGCTGCCCGCCGTCAGCGTGCTCGTCCCGAAGGTCGACGTCGGCCCGTACCTGCGGCGCGGCCGCAACACGATCGAGGTCGAGGTCGCGACGACGCTGAACAACCGGCTGCGCGTCGCCGACCCCGACGTCTACGGGAACGCGAAGCGGCAGGACTACGGCCTGATCGGCCCCGTCCGCCTCGTCCCCTACGCCGAGGAGGAGGTCCGCACCCGCTGACCCCGCGACCGTCCCGGCCCACCGGTCCGCGGCCCGCCCGCGGACCGGCCCGGGAACGCGTGTGCGGGAGGGCGTTGGCCCCGCCCTCCCGCACGCGAATCCCTCAACCCCGTCCTGTTCAAGACCGGAAATGTGAGGAATCCATGCACTCCAGCGTATCCAGGCGCCGCCGTGGGGCGGCCGCCCTGGCCCTCGGGCTGTCCGCCTTGGTGGCGGCCCAGGGAACCGCCCTGGCCGACCCCGGCCGCGGCAACGGCAACGGCAAGGGGAACGGCAACGGCAACGGGCACGGCGCCCGCCCCTGGGAGAAGTACGTCCTGTCGCCGTCGAAGTCCCGGACGCTCCGCCCCGTGTCGGTCTTCCGCACGACCGGGGACGTGAAGAACGCGGCGGCCGTCCTGAAGGGCCGCCGGACGACCCTCAGCGGCGAGGGCGCGTCGATCACGCTCGACTTCGGCAAGGAGGTCGGCGGCCTCACCGGTCTGCACTTCGCCGACTCCGACGGGCCGCGCAAGGTCGGCCTCGCGTTCGCGGAGTCGTCCACGTACGTCGGCACGACGAGCGACGCGTCCACGGGCGGCCCCCGCTCGCGCGACGGCGCCCTCACGGTCGACGTCGACGGGCGGACGGCCTACACCACGCCCGACCCGCACCTGCGCGGCGGCTTCCGCTACCTGACGATCTTCCTGCAGGGCCCGGGCACCGTCGAGCTCGACAAGGTCTCCGTGCACTTCACCGCCGCGCCGGCGATGAAGGACCCGTCGGACTACGCGAACTACTTCTACTCGTCCGACGACCTGCTCAACCGGATCTGGTACGCCGGGGCGTACACCGTCCAGCTCAACACGATCTCCCCGAAGCGGGGCCGGGTCTGGGAGCCGCCCGCCGAGCTGTGGGACAACACCGGCACGGTCGGCGTCGGCGACACCATCCTCGTGGACGGCGCCAAGCGCGACCGGACGGTCTGGCCGGGCGACCTCGGCATCGAGGTCCCCGCCGCGTACGCGGCGTTCGACGACACCGAGTCGGCCGAGAACGCCCTCACGACCGTCTACCGGCAGCAGCTCGACACCGGCGAGCTGCCGTACGCGGGCCCCGAGCTGGACAAGTACGGCTCGGACACCTACCACCTGTGGACCCTCGTCGCGACCTGGGACCACTACCTGCACACCGGCGACCGGCGCTGGCTGTCGACGATCTGGGACGACTACACCGAGGGCGTCGAGTTCATCACCGGCAAGATCCGGGACAAGGGCCTCGTCCACATCACCGGGACGAGCGACTCCGTCCGGATCCTCGCCGAGGGCGAGAACCTCATCGCGAACGCCCTGACGTGGCGCGTCCTGGACACCGGCGCGAAGATGGCCGAGGCGCGGGGCGACCGCGGCCTCGCCCGCTCCTACGCGCAGCGCGCGGAAGCGATCCGCGAGGCGATCGACACGCACCTGTGGGACGAGGAGGCCGGCGCCTACCGGTTCTACCCCGACTCCGACATCCACCCGCAGGCGGGCAACTCGGTCGCCGTCTGGTACGGCCTGGCCGGCGACGCCAAGGCCCGCCGCATCAGCGAGTACCTGAAGGGCAACTGGACCGAGATCGGCACCACCGCGCCCGAGAACAAGGGCAACCCGGGCGTCTTCTCCGGGTCGATGGAGGTCAACGCCCACTTCAACGCCGGGACCCGCGAGGCCGACCAGGCCGGCGTCGACATCATCCGGCGCCAGTGGGGCTACATGCTGAACCACCCGGAGGGCACCGAGAGCACCTTCTGGGAGTCGTTCCGCAACGCCGAGGACGGCTGCGCGTTCTGCAGCTCGTACGTGTCGCTCGCCCACGCCTGGGCGACCGGCCCGACCCCCGCGCTGACCTTCAACGTCCTCGGCCTGAAGCCGACCGGCGCCGGCGGGCGCTCGTTCGACTTCGTCCCGCACACCGCGGACCTGTCGTTCGCCCGGGGCAGCATCACCACGACGGCCGGCGAGGTCGAGGCGTCCTGGAACGTCTCGAAGCACGGCGCGTTCAGCGCCCGCCTGGACGCCCCGCGGCAGGCGACCGGACGGGTCGGCGTGCCGACGTTCGGCGAGCGCGTCGAGGTCCGGGTGGACGGCCGCCTGGTGTGGGACGGCCGCCGGGCGCACGCCCGCGGCGTCTCGTCCGACGGCGCCTACGTGTACGTCGAGGGCCTGCGCGGTGACCACCGCATCCGGAGCAAGCGCGCATGACGGCCGCTCCGTTCACCCGCCGTGCCTTCATCGGCACGGCGGGTGCCACCGCCACCGCGCTCGCGCTCCCGGCGGCGCCCCCGGCGCTCGCCGGCACCCGGCCCGGACGTCCGGCGGGCGGGGCCCTCGCGCCCTTCCCGCTCTCCGACGTCGCGCTCCTCGACGGCCCGTTCCGCGCCAACATGGCGCGGACCTGCGCCTACCTGAAGTTCGTCGACGCCGACCGGCTGCTGCACACGTTCCGGACGAACGCCGGGCTGCCGTCGTCGGCCGAGCCGTGCGGCGGGTGGGAGGCGCCGGACGTCCTGCTGCGCGGGCACTCGACGGGCCACCTGCTGTCCGGCCTCGCGCAGGCCCACGCGAACACCGGCGACGACGCGTTCGCCGCCAAGGGCCGGTACATCGTCGCCGAGCTGGCGAAATGCCAGGCGGCGGCCGCGTCGGCCGGGTTCACGGCCGGCTACCTGTCGGCGTTCCCCGAGTCGGTCTTCGCGGACCTGGAGTCCGGCGGGAAGCCGTGGGCGCCCTACTACACGATCCACAAGATCATGGCGGGGCTGCTCGACCAGTACACGATGAGCGGGAACCGGCAGGCGCTCGACGTCGTGACCGGCATGGCGGCGTGGGCCGAGGCCCGCAACGGCAAGCTGGGCCACGAGCGGATGCAGGAGATCCTGCGGGTCGAGTTCGGCGGCATGAACGAGGTGCTGGCCGCCCTCCACCAGGTGACCGGCGACCCCGCGCACCTGCGGACGGCCCGCCGGTTCGACCACGAGGAGATCTACGGCCCGCTCGCCGAGCGCCGCGACGCCCTCGACGGGTACCACGCCAACACCCAGATCCCGAAGATCGTCGGCGCGATGCGGGAGTACGAGGCGACCGGCGACGCCCGCTACCGCGACATCGCGGCGTTCTTCTGGGACACGGTCGTCCACCACCACACGTACGTGATCGGCGGCAACAGCAACAACGAGATGTTCTGCCCGCCGGACCAGATCGCCTCCCGGCTCGGGTCGGACACCTGCGAGAACTGCAACAGCTACAACATGCTGAAGCTGTCGCGGCTGCTGTTCCTGCACGACCCGGACGAGTCCGCGTACATGGACCACTACGAGTGGACCCTGCTGAACCAGATGCTGGGCCAGCAGGACCCCGAGTCCGAGCACGGGTTCGTCACGTACTACACGGGCCTGTGGCCGGGGTCGCGGCGCGAGCCGAAGGGCGGCCTCGGCGCGGCGCCCGGCAGCTACAGCGGCGACTACGACAACTTCTCCTGCGACCACGGCACCGCCATGGAGACGCACACGAAGTTCGCCGACAGCATCTACTTCCGCACGAAGGACGAGCTGTACGTCAACCTGTTCATCCCGTCCGAGCTGACGTGGCGGGAGCGCGGCGTCGGGATCAGGCAGGAGACCGGTTACCCGTACGCCGACCGGACGCGCCTCACCGTGACGCGTGGCTCGTCCCGCTTCACCCTCAAGCTCCGCATCCCGGGGTGGCTGGGCGCCCGGGGCCGGCAGCCGCGCGTCCGGGTGAACGGGCGGGCGGTGCCGGTGCGCGTCCGCCCGGGCCGCTACGCCGAGATCGAGCGGCACTGGCGGCGCGGCGACGTCGTGGAGCTGTCGACGCCGATGGCGCCGGTGTGGCGCAAGGCCCCCGACAACCCGAACGTGCAGGCCGTCACCGTCGGCCCGGTCGTCCTGGCCGGACGGTACGGGGACCGGGCGCTCGCCACCTTCCCGGCGGTCGACCCGCGGTCGCTGCGCCCCGACCGCCGCCGCCCGCTGCACTACACGGTGCGGGCCGACGGCGCCGAGGTCGAGCTGAAGCCGTTCGCGGACGTCCAGCACGAGCGCTACAGCGTCTACTGGCTGACGCCGGCGCACCGGCACCGGCCGGGGCTGCTGGCGCACTTCCCGCTGCGCGGCCGCAGCCTCGCCGACGCCGCGGGCCGGTGGCCGGACGCGAAGCTCGCCGCGGGAGCGTCCTGGGCGGGGCACGGCGACTCCGTCGTCCTCGACGGGCGGGGCGGGCACGTCCTGCTCCCGCCCGGGCTGCTCGGCGGCCTGGACGAGCTGACGGTCGTGCTGCGGGTCCGGCTCGACTCGCTCGAGAACAACGTGCGGGTCTTCGACCTCGGCTTCAACCGGGAGACGTACTTCGCGGTGACCGCCCGCACCGGTGCCGGCCGGGCGCGGTTCGGGATGCGCGTCACCGGCATGGAGGGCGAGGACGTCGCCGACGCCCCGTCCGCCCTGCCCACCGGCGCCTGGACGCACGTCGCCGTCACGGCCGGGAAGGGCTCGGCCGTCCTCTACCTCGACGGCGCCGAGGCCGGCCGCAACGACGGCCTCGTCATGAGCCCCCTCGCGCTCGGCGCGACCACCGCCAACTACCTCGGCGACCAGCAGGACACCCGCCGCCCCCACCTGCACGGCGCGGTGTCCGGCTTCCGCCTCTACGACCACGCCCTCACGGCGTCCCAGATCTCGGCCCTGGCCGACGAGCAGTAGGAGCATCCGTGCCCGAAAACCTGCCCAAGAAGAAACTGCGCGGGCTCGCCGCCGCGGCGATCACCGTCGCGCTTCCGCTGACGCTCGTGTCCGCGCCCGCGCACGCCGCGGGCGGCGTCCGGCCCGTCGGGCTGGAGGCGTTCCACCTGAACGAGGCCATGGGGATCGACGACACCACCCCGCCGCTCACCTGGCAGCTGCGCGGCGGACGGAACGTCCTCCAGACCGCGTACCAGATCCAGGCCGCCACCAGCGAGCGGTCGCTGCACCGCGGGCGCCCCGACCTGTGGGACTCCGGCCGCGTCGAGTCGGCGTTCCCGCAGGCCGACTACGCCGGGAAGAAGGTCGGCAGCCGCACCCGCGTGTACTGGCGGGTCCGCGTCTGGACGGACGGGCGGCCCTCCGGGTGGTCGTCGCCGTCCTGGTTCGAGACCGGCCTGACCGCGCAGAGCGACTGGCAGGGCCGCTGGATCACCCAGGAGGACTGGCAGATCAAGGACAAGGAGCCCGCCCCGATCGTGGTGGACCTGCCGGACACCACCGCCCGGTTCGTCCGGCTGAACGTGACCGGGCTGGGCCTGCCGCTCGAGGAGACCCTCGACGGCGACGCCTACCGGCTGGCGCTCGCCGAACTCGAGGTGCGCGACTCCGGCGACCCGGACACGAACCTCGCGCAGGGCCGCACCGTCACCGCGTCCGACACCGGCGGGGACGTCAACCGCAAGTGGATGACGCGGCACCTGACCGACGGCACCCGCACCACGAACCAGGAGCGGGCGGGCTGGCGCAGCTCCGCGCACGGCGACGCGGACCTGTCCGACGAGCCGCTGACGCTCACCGTCGACCTCCGCGAGGCGCGCTCGTTCGACCAGGTCGTCCTGTGGCCGCGCACCGACCTGCCCGGCGAGGGCGGCCGGGCGCCGCACACGCCCGCCGACTTCGCGGTCGGCACGGCCGACGCCGCCGACGGCCCGTTCACCACCCGCAAGGAGGTCGCGGACCGGGAGCCGCCGGCGGCGCTCGTCCCGGAGGCCATGCCGATCTTCGCGAAGGACTTCCGGCTGCCGGCCGGCGTCCGCGGCGCCCGCCTCTACATCGCCGGCCTCGGCGTCTACGAGGCGCGGCTGAACGGCCGCCGCATCGGCGACGCCGAACTCGAACCGGCCAACACCGACTTCGCCGACCGCGTCCAGTACGCGACCTACGACGTGACGAAGATGCTGCGCTCCGGCGGCAACACCCTGGGCGTCGAGCTGGGCAACGGCATCGCCAACGTGGTCTCCACGCCCGACCGGTACCGCAAGTTCGCCGACACCTTCAGCGACCCGAAGGTGATGGCGCAGCTCGAGGTGACGCTGCGGGACGGGTCGGTGCGGCGCATCGTCAGCGACGGGAGCTGGAAGACCGTCCTCGGGCCCGTCACCTTCTCCAACTGGTACGGCGGCGAGGACCACGACGCCCGCCGCGAGCGCCCCGGCTGGGACCGCCCCGGCGCGTCCCGCAAGGGCTGGGAGGACGCCGTCCCGGTGGCGGCGCCCGGCCCGCTGGCCGGCCGGATGTCCGAGCCGGTCCGCGTCATCGACGAGCTGCGGGGCCGCGAGGTCGGCTCCGGCGACGGCTACAAGGTGTTCGACGTCGGCCGCAACATCGCGGGCCGCCCGGAGATCACGATCGACGCGCCCGCCGGGACGTCCGTCCGGATCCTGCCGGCCGAGAGCCTCAAGGACGGGCGCGTCAACCAGTCGATCAGCAACGTGGGCGCCCCGATCTGGGACGAGTACACCACCCGGTCGTCGCGTCCCGAGACCTGGCACCCGCGGTTCTCCTACCACGGCTTCCGCTACCTGGAGGTCCAGGGGCTGCCGAAGGGCGCGTCGATCCGCGTCAACGGCCAGGTGCTGCACGCCGACAACGACTCGGCCGGTTCGTTCGACTCGTCGAACGGCCTGATCAACAGCATCCACGGGCTGGTCCGCCGCGCCGTCGAGGGCAACATGATGAGCGTCTTCACCGACTGCCCGAGCCGCGAGAAGCTCGGCTGGCTGGAGCAGGACCACCTCGTCGGCCCCACCCTCGCCGCCAACTACGACGTGCACGCGCATCTGCGCAAGGTCGTCCAGGACATGGCGGACGCGCAGACCGAGACGGGCCTCATCCCCTCGACCGTCCCGGACTACACGATCCTGGCGGGCTCGTACCGGGACGACTCGAACTGGGGCGGCGCGTTCGTCCACGTCCCGTGGCAGCTGTACCAGGAGTACGGCGACGTCGAGACGATGCGGACGTACTACCCGCAGATGAAGCGGTACGCCGCGCACATCGAGGGCCGGGTCGAGAACGGGCTGACCGACTACACGCTCGGCGACTGGTTCAGCCCCGACCGCACGTTCCCGAAGCTCGTCTCGGGCACGTTCGGCTGGTGGAGCCTCAACAACACCCTCGCCAAGATCGCCGACACGCTCGGCGAGCCCGCCGAGGCCGCCGCGTTCCGGGCCAAGGCCGACCTCAGCGCCAAGGCCCTGGCGGACGAGCTGTACGACCCGGAGACCGGGACGTTCGGCGGCGGCGGGCACGGCGCGGAGGCGATCGCGCTCGACATGGGCGCCGTCCCGGACGACCAGCGGCAGCGGCTGCTCGACCACCTGATCGGGTCCATCGAGGAGAAGGGCTGGAACCTCGTCCTCGGCGAGATCTCGCTGCCCTCCGCGCTGCGGGTGCTGCCCGACGACGTCCTCTACAAGGTCGCCACCCAGACCGACAGCCCGAGCTACGGGTACCAGGTCGAGCACGGCAACACCGCGCTCGGCGAGACCTGGGACGGCGGCAGCGGCCAGTCGCAGAACCACTTCATGCTCGGCGCGATCGACGCCTGGTTCAGCGGCCACCTGGCCGGGATCCGGCAGGCCGACGGTTCGGCGGGCTACCGGAAGCTGCTGATCGCGCCGTCCGTCGTCGGTGACCTGACCAGCGCTTCCGCCACCCGGCGGACGCCCTTCGGCGAGGCCCGCTCGTCGTGGCGGCTGAAGAACGGCCGCGTCACCCTGAAGGTGACCGTGCCGGCGGGCAGCACCGCAGAGGTGCGGGTCCCCGGCCGCGACGCGCCGGTGACCGTCGGCTCCGGCGAGCACACGTTCCACGGCACGGCCTGACCGGCGGCCGGAACCGCGCTCGAACCGCCCCCCGGGCCCGTGCCCGGGGGCGGTTCCTCATGTGCCCGCCTCGCACACCGGCCGATCCACGTCCACCCGAGTTTGACCTCAAGTCCGCTCGAGGTCCCAGGATGGTCCGCGTCACGAAGATCGATGAGGGAGTCCCGATGAGGGTCGTGCGTGTGGAACGGTTCGGCGGGCCGGAGGTCCTGGTGCCGGGAGAGGCGCCGGCCCCGGTGCCGGGCCCCGGGCAGGTCGTGGTGGCGGTCGCCGTCGCCGAGATCAATTTCGTCGAGACGCAGCTGCGCCGGGGCGTCAGCCCGGGGCCGCCGCTGCCGGTGCCCCCGTACGTCCCCGGCGGCGGCGTCGCGGGCCGCGTCGCCGCCGCCGGACCCGGCGTCGACCCCGGGTGGCTCGGCCGCCGGGTCGCGGCCCCGACCGCCGCCGGCGACGGCGGCAACGCCGAGCTCGCGGTCGCGGACGCCGCCGCGCTCCTCCCGGTCCCGGACGGCCTGGACCTGCGGCGGGCCGCGGCCCTGCAGCCCGACGGCGCGACCGCCCTCGGGCTGTTCGAGCGCGCCGGGGTCCGCGCCGGCGACCGGGTCCTGGTCGAGGCGGCGGCGGGCGGGGTGGGGAGCCTGCTGGTCGGGCTCGCGCTCGCCGCCGGGGCACGCGTCGTCGGGGCGGTGGGCGGGGAGCGCAAGGCCGCGGCGGTCCGGGAGCGGGGCGCGGCCGCGGTCGACTACACCCGCGACGGCTGGACGGAGCGCGTCGTCGAGCTGACCGGCGGCGGGGCCGACGTGGTGTTCGACGGCGTGGGCGGCGCGATCGGCCGGGCGGCGTTCGACGCGACCGCGGCGGGCGGCCGGTTCTCCGTGCACGGGGCGGCCGGGGGAGCGCCCACCCGGATCCCGCCGGACGAGGCGGCCCGCCGCGGCGTCACCGTCATCGGCCTGGAGCAGCTCATGGAACTGCGGACGGGCGGCCGGGAGCGGGCGGAGCGCGCCCTGGCCGAGGCCGCCGCCGGGCGGCTCGCGCCGGTCGTCGGCTGCACGTTCCCGCTCGAGCGCGCCGCCGAGGCGCACGCCGCGATCGAGGCGCGCGCGGTCGTCGGCAAGACGCTGCTGACGGTCGGCTGACGGGCCCGGGACCGGCGGGGGCCGTCCGGGCGCGGATAAGATCAAGGTTTCCGCCATCGCGGGCATCGCACCCGATTCGGACGCCGTCCACCGGGCACGATGCCGGCGCACGTGCACGCCAGAGGGGGACGGAACCGTGACCGTACCGAACGTGGACCTCATCGACGGCCGCGCCATGCCGCAGCTCGGCTTCGGCGTCTTCCAGGTGCCCGACGACGAGGCCGAGCAGGCCGTGACGACGGCGCTGGAGAACGGCTACCGCAGCATCGACACGGCCGCCGTCTACCGGAACGAGCGCGGGACGGGACGGGCGCTGCGCGCGTCGGGCGTCCCGCGCGAGGAGCTGTTCGTCACCACCAAGCTGTGGAACAGCGACCAGGGGCGCGACAGCGCGCTGCGCGCCTTCGACGCGAGCCTGGAGCGCCTCGGCCTCGACTACGTCGACCTGTACCTGATCCACTGGCCGATGCCGCGGCGCGGGACGTACCTGGAGACGTGGCGCGCGTTCGAGGAGCTGCGGCGGGACGGGCGCGCCCGCTCGATCGGCGTCTCGAACTTCACCGTCGAGACGCTGCGGCACATCGTGGACGAGACCGACGTCGTCCCGGCGGTCAACCAGATCGAGCTGCACCCCTACCTGCAGCAGCCGGGCCTGCGCGCCTTCCACGCCGAGCACGGCATCCGCACCGAGGCGTGGGCGCCGCTCGGGCAGGGGCAGGGCCTGCTGGACGACCCGGCGCTCGCCGACATCGGCCGCGCGCACGGCCGCACGCCCGCGCAGGTCGCGCTGCGGTGGAGCCTGCAGCTCGGCAACGTCGTCATCCCGAAGTCGGTGACGCCGTCCCGCATCGCCGAGAACATCGACGTCTTCGGCTTCGAGCTGACCGCGGACGAGATGAAGCGGATCGGCGAGCTGGAGAAGGGTTCCCGCGTCGGTCCCGACCCGGCCGCCTTCGACGCCGGGGCCTGATCAGCGGATCACCATCCGGGCCCGGTACTCCGCGGCGGGCACCCCGTCCCGCCGCGCCGCGGGGGCCAGGCCCAGCAGGCGCACCGTCCGCCCGCCGGCGGTCGCCTCGGCGGCGAACCGCCGGCTGGTGTGCAGCTCCCGCGTGACGGGCGCCGTGCGCGCGGCGGTGAGTTCGACGGCCACCGTCGCGTCGCCCTCCCAGACGCACTGCACCTCCTGCGGGCACCGGCCGTCCCGGGGGACGCCGGTGAAGCGGACGGCGAACCCGTCGGCCGTCCGCGCCGCCTTTCCGGGCGCGAGGGTGAACTCCTCCCCGGCCCGCACCGTCCGGTCGCCGAGCCTCGGCTCGCCCGGCGCCGGATCGCCGACCGTCCGCGCCTCCGGTTCGCCGCACCCCACGACGGCCGGCGCGGCGCCGAGCACCGCGACCGCGACCAGCGACCGCACGGCCATGCCCCCTCCCCGCAGGATTCCTCCCCGCACGACGACCCCTCCCCGGGCGACGGACCGGACGTCCCTCCGACGCACCCCTTACCCGCGGGGTTCCGTCCGCACTCGGCCGCGCGGCGGCCGAACCCTCCGCCCGCCGCCGGCATCGGAACCGGCGACCGGAGGTGCGCATGAGGCGTACGGGCGTCGGCGTCGGAGCGCTGCTCTCGGCGGCCGCGTGCGCGGGCCTCGCCAACCCGTTCCGCTGGGTCGGGGCGGACGGCCTGTACTGGCTGTGGACACGGGCGACCCGGACACGGGCGACCCGGATACGGGCGGCGCGGCGTCCGGCTCCGCCGGTCTCGGGTCGGCCCGCTTCGCCGGCCCCGGGACGGTCGTCGCCGACGACGGCTCGCGGCGGTGGACGCCGGCGTTCGACCCGGACGACGTCCGCGCGATCGACACGCTCCCGTCCGAGGCGTGCGAACCCGGCCTCTATACCGGCTGACCTCCGCCCCACCCTGCCGCAACTCCGCAGAGTGCTTGATCGTAACGTTCTGTGCATGGGGGATGAGCGGGCGAGCTGGATCGGGCCGGGCGGGTTGCAGGTGGCGGCGGTGCGGCTCGCGGGGGCGCACCGGGTGTGGGCGGAGTTCATGGGCGTCCGGGGGGACGGCGCCCTGCTGGTGACCAAGGGCGGGGCGCTCGTGGGGCGGGGCTATTACCGGACGGTCGAGGAACTCGCGGCCGTCGTCGATCTCGCGGAGCTGCACCTCCGGTGACCCGCCGGAGGGCCGTGCGGTTTGCGGGAAACGCGGCCGGTCGTGTAAACGTTTACAAGAACCATCGTGAAAACGATTACACGTCGAACGCGCGAGGAGGCGGGATGGCCGGCGTCAAGGAGGTCGCACGCCGTGCGGGCGTGTCGGTCGCGACGGTCTCCCGGGTGCTCAACGACAGCGCCCGGGTGACGGCGGAGACGCGCGCGCGGGTGCTGGCGGCCGTCGAGGAGCTGGGCTACCGGCCCAACGCCGTCGCCCGCTCGCTGCGCACCGACACGACCCGGACGATCGGCCTGGTCATCGGCGACATCCTCAACCCGTTCTTCACCGAACTGGCCCGCGCGGTCGAGGACGAGGCGCGCGCCGCCGGGTACTCGGTGGTCATCGGCAACGCCGACGAGCGGGCCGAACGCCAGGACCACTACGTCCGCACCCTCCTCGAGCAGCGGGTGGACGGCCTGCTGCTGTGCCCGACGGCCGAGGTCACCCCGCTGGTGCGCGACGTCGTCCGCGACGGCGGCCCGCTGGTGTTCCTCGACCGGACGCTCCCCGGCCTGGACGTCCCCACCGTGCGGGCGGACGGGACGGCCGCCATCGGCGAGCTGGTCGCGCACCTGGCGGCGCTCGGCCACCGCCGGATCGCGTTCGTGTCCGGGCCGGCGCTGCTGTCGACCGGCCGGGAGCGCACGGAGGCGTTCACCGCCGCGCTGCGCGCGTGCGGGCTCCCCGTCCGCCCCGACTACGTGCAGGCCGGCGACTTCCAGGCGGCCAGCGGGCGGGCCGGCGCCGCGCGGCTGCTCGACCTGCCCGAACCCCCCGAGGCGATCTTCGCGGGGGACAACCTCATGGCCCTCGGCGCGCTGGACGAGATCCGCGCGCGGGGCCTCGCGATCCCGGGGGACGTCGCGCTGGCGTCCTACGACGACGTCCCCTGGTTCACCCATCTCGACCCGCCGCTCACCGCGATCGGCCAGCCGGTGCAGGACCTCGGCCGCCGCGCGGTCCGGGCGCTGCTGGACCGCATCGACGGCCGCCCGGTGGAGCCGGTGGTGCTGGACGCGCGGCTGGTGGTGCGCCGCTCCTGCGGAGAGCCCGCCGGGCCCGCCGGGCCCGGCGCACCGGCCGCAGAGCACGAACAGGGATCCGACGAGACCGAAGGGAGGCGCCCGCGATGAGCAGTGCAGACGACGGTGAGATCCTGCGCGTCCGGGGCCTGCGCAAGACGTTCCCCGGCGTGGTGGCGCTGGACGGCGTGGACTTCGCGCTGCGCCCCGGCGAGGTCCACGTGCTGCTCGGCGAGAACGGCGCCGGGAAGAGCACGCTGATCAAGACGCTGTCCGGCGCGCACCGGCCCGACGAGGGCGCGATCGAGGTGGACGGCCGGCCGGTGCGGATC
Source organism: Actinomadura rifamycini DSM 43936 (assembly GCF_000425065.1). GTDB lineage: Bacteria > Actinomycetota > Actinomycetes > Streptosporangiales > Streptosporangiaceae > Spirillospora > Spirillospora rifamycini. The sequence goes on along the minus strand of NZ_AULB01000033.1, from coordinate 7,598 downwards.
CGCTCCGCGCAGGACGCCGAGGACCTCGGCATCGCGACCATCTACCAGGAGTTCAACCTCGTCCCCGAGCTGTCGGTCGCCGAGAACCTCTTCCTCGGCCGGCCGCCGCGCCGCTTCGGGCTCGTCGACCGGCGCGCGATGAACGCCGCCGCCCGCGACCTGCTGGCGCGCGTGGGCGTCGCCGCGGAGCCGACCGACCGGATGGCGGGGCTCGGCATCGCCCGCAGCCAGATGGTGGAGATCGCGAAGGCGCTGGGCCAGGACGCCCGGGTGCTGATCATGGACGAGCCGACGGCCGTCCTCACCACCGGCGAGGTCGACCGGCTGTTCGAGATCGTCGCCCGGCTCCGCGACGAGGGCGTGGCGGTCATCTTCATCACGCACCACCTGGAGGAGATCCCCCGGATCGGCGACCGCGTGACCGTCCTGCGGGACGGCCGCTCGGTCGCCGAGGTGCCCGCCGACACCCCCGAGGACGAGCTCGTCCGGCTGATGGTCGGCCGCCCGATCGACGCGCAGTACCCGCGCGAGCGCACCGAGCCGGGCCCGGCCCTGCTCGAGGTCCGCGGCCTGACCCGCGCTGGCGTCTTCCGGGACGTCTCGTTCGAGGTCCGCGCGGGCGAGGTCGTCGGGCTCGCCGGGCTGGTCGGCGCGGGCCGCACCGAGGTCGCCCGCGCGGTCTTCGGCGCGGACCGCCCGGACGCCGGCGAGGTCCGGGTGGACGGCCGCGCGCTGCCGCCCGGCGACGTGCAGGCCGCGATGAGGGCGGGGCTCGGGCTCGTCCCCGAGGACCGCAAGGGGCAGGGGCTCGTCCTCGGCGCCGACGTGCAGGAGAACCTCGGCCTGGTCACGCTGGGCCGCGCCAGCCGCGGCGGCGTCGTCGACCGCGCCGGGCAGCGGCGCGGCGCGGGCGAGATCGCGGGGCGGCTCAACGTGCGGATGAGCGGGCTCGCCCAGGAGGTCCGCACCCTGTCGGGCGGCAACCAGCAGAAGGTCGTGATCGGCAAGTGGCTGCTGGCCGACGCGAAGGTCCTGATCCTGGACGAGCCGACGCGCGGCATCGACGTCGGCGCGAAGGTCGAGATCTACCGGCTGGTCAACGACCTCACCGCCTCCGGGCACGCGGTGCTGATGATTTCCAGCGACCTCCCCGAGGTGCTGGGGATGAGCGACCGGATCCTCGTGATGGCGCGGGGCGGGATCGCCGGCGAGCTGCCGGCGGGCGAGGCGACGCAGGACGCGGTCATGGCACTGGCCGTATCGGGCCAGGGCGACGTGGCGGAATGAACTTGTCTGGGAGTAGCGATGTCCACTGAAACCTTGCGCAAGCGGCCGGAGGGAGAGCGGGACGGCGGCGCGCTGCGCACCGCCGCGCGGCTGCTGGGCGAGAACGGCGCGCTGGCCGGCCTGGTGATCCTGGTGCTGGCCCTCGCCGTCGCCTCCGACGACTTCCTCACGGTGACGAACCTGCTGAACGTGGGCGTCCAGGCCGCGGTCGTCGCGATCCTGGCGTTCGGCGCCACGTTCGTGATCGTCACCGCCGGGATCGACCTGTCGGTCGGCTCGGTCGCCGCGCTGTCGGCGGTGGTCCTGGCCTGGACGGCCACCGGGCAGGGCATGCCGTGGCCGGTCGCGCTCGTGCTCGCGGTCGCGGCGGGGCTCGCGGCCGGGCTCGTCAACGGGGTGCTGATCACCTACGGCAAGCTGCCGCCGTTCATCGCGACGCTCGCGATGCTCGGCATCGCCCGGGGCCTCGCCCTGGTCATCTCCGACGGCAGCCCGATCGCGTTCCCCGGCGCGGTCACCCGCCTCGGCGACACGATCGGCGAGTACCTGCCCGTCCCCGTCCTCGTCATGATCGTGATGGGGCTGCTGACCGCGCTGATCCTCGCCCGCACCTACAGCGGCCGCGCGATGTACGCGATCGGCGGCAACGAGGAGGCCGCGCGGCTGTCCGGCATCCGCGTCGACCGGCAGAAGCTCGTCACCTACGCCCTGTCGGGCGCGTTCGCGGCCGTCGCGGGCATCGTCCTCGCGTCGCGGCTGGCGTCCGCGCAGCCGCAGGCCGCCGAAGGCTACGAGCTGGACGCGATCGCGGCGGTCGTCATCGGCGGCGCGAGCCTGTCGGGCGGCAAGGGCCGCGCGTTCGGCACCCTGGTCGGCGCGCTCATCCTGGCGGTGCTGCGCAACGGCCTGAACCTCCTGTCGGTGTCGGCGTTCTGGCAGCAGGTCGTCATCGGCGTCGTCATCGCGCTCGCCGTGCTGCTGGACACCGTCCGGCGCCGGGGCGTGAAGTTCGGCCCCCGGACGTTCTGGGCGGGCGGCGGCGCGGCCGTCGCGGTGATCGTCGCGCTCTCCGCCGGCCTCGCCCTGACCGGCGGCAACGGCGGCGGAGCCGCCGGCGGCGGCACCAAGATCGGGCTTTCGGTCTCCACCCTCAACAACCCGTTCTTCGTGCAGTTCCGCGACGGCGCGCAGGCCGAGGCGAAGCGGCTCGGTGTCGACCTGACCGTCTCGGACGCGCAGAACGACGCGTCGCAGCAGGTCAACCAGGTGCAGAACTACGCGAGCCAGGGCATGGAGGCGATCATCGTCAACCCGGTCGACTCCGACGCCGCCGCGCCCGCGGCGCAGGCCGCGAACCGGGCCGGCATCCCGGTGATCGCCGCGGACCGGACGGTCAACGGCGCCGACGTCGCGCAGCTCGTCGCGTCCGACAACGTCGCGGGCGGCAGGCTCGCGGCCGAGGAGACGGCGCGGCAGCTCGGCGGCGAGGGCCGCATCGTGATCCTGCAGGGGCAGCCGGGCACGTCGGCGTCCCGCGAGCGCGGGCAGGGCTTCGCCGAGGGCATCGCGGAGCACCCCGGCATCGAGGTCGTCGCCAAGCAGCCCGCGGACTTCGACCGCACCAAGGGCCTGAACGTCATGACGAACCTGCTCCAGTCCCACCCGGACATCACGGGCGTGTTCGCCGAGAACGACGAGATGGCGCTCGGCGCGATCAAGGCGCTCGGCGACCGGGCGGGCGGCGACGTCAAGGTCGTCGCGTTCGACGGCACCCCGGAGGGCATCGAGGCGGTGCGGAACGGCAGCATGAACGCGACCGTCGCGCAGCAGCCGCGGCTGCTCGGGAAGATGGCCGTGGAGAGCGCGCTGAAGGCGGCGGGCGGCGAGGACGTCCCGGCCGACGCGCCGGTGCCCGTCAAGATCGCCACCCGTGAGAACGCGCAGCAGTTCGTCACCGACTGAGGCCGGAGGAGCACCGTGATGTGGGAAGTCGTCGTCGTCGGCTCGGTCAACGCCGACCTCGTGGTCACCGTGGACCGGCGGCCCGCGCCGGGGGAGACCGTGCTGGGCTCCGACCTGGCCGTCCATCCGGGCGGCAAGGGCGCCAACCAGGCGGTCGCCGCCGCGCGGCTCGGCGCCCGCACCGGGATCGTCGGCCGGGTCGGCGACGACGGCCACGGCCGCCTGCTGCGGGACGCGCTCGCCGCCGACGGCGTCGACCTCGCCCACCTCACCACGACGCCCGGCCCGAACGGCGTCGCGCTGATCACCATCGGCCCGGACGGCGACAACAGCATCATCGTGTCGCCCGGGGCCAACGCCCGGGTCTCCCCGGCCGACGTCGCCGCCGCCCGCGACATGATCGCGGGCGCGGCCGTCGTGTCGTTCCAGCTCGAGGTGCCGCTCCCGGCGGTGCAGGCCGCCGCCCGCACCGCCGCGGAGGCGGGCGGCCGGGTCGTGCTGAACCTGTCGCCGCCCGCGCCCGTCCCGACCGACCTGCTCGCCCTGTGCGACCCGCTCGTCGTCAACGAGCACGAGGCGGCGTACCTGCTCGGCGGCGGGGAGCCCGGGGAGCCCGCCGCGATGGCGCGGGCCCTGCTGGAGCGCGGGCCCCGCTCGGTCGTCGTCACCCTCGGCGCCGACGGCGTGCTGGTCGCCGACGCGTCCGGCACGGCGGCCGTCCCGTCCCCGCGGGTCGAGGCCGTGGACACCACCGGCGCGGGCGACGCGTTCACCGCCGCGCTGTGCCTCCGGCTGGCGCGCGGCGACGGCCTGCGGGAGGCCGCCGCGTACGCCGCGCGGGCGGGCGCCGCAGCGGTCCGGCGGCCGGGCGCGCAGCCGTCCTACCCGACCCCGGACGAGCTGCCCTGACGCAGCGCGCCGAGGGCGGCGGCGACGTCGTCGACCTCGGCGCCCAGGTCGAACCGGCTGAACAGGTGCAGGTCGTCGGCCGTCTCGATCTCCAGCAAGCGGGTGCCGAGCAGCAGCCGCCGCCGCTCGTCCACCCGGACGGCCGCGACCTCGCCCCACGGGATCCGCCGCCGCCCCGCGTAGCCCGCCACCACGGTGACGCCCGCGGTGTCGGCCGCGACCCGCACGGGGGCGAGGACGTCGCGCAGCGCGAGGGCGGCCAGCCCGACCGCCGCCGCGGCGGCGAGCAGCAGGAACTGGCGGTCGTCGGCCGACACGGCGGCCAGGGCGGCGACGGCGACGGCCGCGGCCCACTTCGCCGCCGCCTGCGCCACGGGCACCCGCCATTCCCGTTCCGCCATGGTCGCCAGCCTATCGGCTAGGGACTTCCATCCCTTTTCGTACGCGCTTTGTCCGCCCTCCGCCGGTTCGTGCCGGACGGTGTCCGATATTTTCGGGGGCATGAGACTCGGCGTGCTGGACGTGGGCTCGAACACCGTCCACCTGCTGGTGGTGGACGCCCACCGGGGGGCGCGCCCGCTTCCCGCATACTCCCACAAGGCGGAACTGCGGCTCGCCGCACATCTGGAGGAGGGCGACCGGCTCTCCAAAGAGGGCGAGAAGCTGCTGCGCGAGTTCGTCGACGAGGCGCTGCAGATCGCCGAGGACAAGGGCGTCGAGGACCTCGTCGCGTTCGCCACCTCGGCCGTCCGCGACGCCGCGAACGGCGAGGAGGTGCTGGCCCGCATCCGGGAGGAGAAGGCGGTCGGCATCGAGTCGCTGTCCGGCGAGGACGAGGCGCGGCTGACGTTCCTCGCCGTCCGCCGGTGGTTCGGCTGGTCCTCGGGGCGGCTGCTGGTCGTCGACATCGGCGGCGGCTCCCTGGAGATCGCCGTCGGGATCGACGAGGAGCCCGACGCCGCGTTCTCGCTGCCGCTCGGCGCGGGCCGCCTCACCCGCGACTGGTTCACCGGCGACCCGCCGCCCCCCGACGAGGTGCGCAAGCTGCGCCGGCACGTCCGCGCGGAGATCGCCCGGCACGTCGGCGACGTCGCCCGCTACGGGCCGCCCGACCACGCCGTCGCGACGTCCAAGACGTTCAAGCAGCTCGCCCGCATCGGCGGCGCCGCGCCGACGTCCGAGGGACCGTTCCAGCGGCGGGTGCTCGGCGGCGCCGACGTCACCGAGTGGGCCGAGCGGCTCGCGAAGATGCCCGCGGCCGAGCGCGCCGAACTGCCCGGCGTGTCCGAGCGGCGCGCCCCGCAGCTCGCCGCGGGCGCCGTCGTCGCCGACGCCGCCATGGACCTGTTCGGCCTCACCGAGCTCGAGGTGTGCCCGTGGGCGCTCCGCGAGGGCGTCATCCTGGAGCGCCTCGACGCCCTCACCGCCTGACGGGCGTCACGACCAGTCGGGCATGGTGATCGTCCCGGAGTCGCCCTCGGGGGCCAGCGAGCGGTCGTCGTCGCCGTTCGTCCGCGCCGCCCGGACGTCCTCCCCGTCGTGGACGTAGCAGATCCACCGGCCGTCGGGCGACCACGTGGGGTGGACGGCGCTTCCCGGCACGTCCAGCTCGCGGCGGTTCGGCGACCCCTTCGCGCTGATGAGCCAGATGTCGCGGTTCTCCGGGCCGCCGTCCCGCATCCCGGGCTCCAGGGCGGTGTAGGCGATCGTCGAGCCGTCCGGCGACCAGGACGGCGCGCGTGCGTCCACCCCGTCGGGCGTCACCGCGCGCCACTCCTCCGGCGCGGCCGGGTCGACGATGTGGAGGCGCGGGGGGCCGTCGTCCTCGCGGTAGGAGAACGCCAGCAGCCCCGTGGACGACCACGCCGGGTCGTGGAACCGCGCGTCGCCCTTCCGCACCGTCGCGACCTGCTCGATCTTCCCGGTCGCCGCGGCGGCGGTGAAGACGCCCTCGCGGCCGTCCCGCTCGCCGACGTAGGTCAGCCCGGCGCCGTCCGGGGTCCACGACGTGGCGGGACCCGCCATGTCGACGACCTTCCGGAGGCCGGTGCCGTCGCGGTTCATCGTCCACGCCGAGTGCCCCGCGGAGTCCGACCGGGTGAAGGCGATGCGGGCGCGGTCGGGCGACCACTGCGGGTTCTGGACGCACCACACCTCGGACACGAGCCGCTTCGGGCCGTCCGCCCCGGGGACGTGCAGGCCGATCGCGTCGGCGCAGCCCTCGTCCAGTCCGACCGCGACGAGCAGCGGATCGTCCGGCGGCAGCGACGACCGCCACTCCAGCACCCCGACCGCCGACACCGCCGCGACGAGCGCGACCGCCGCCGCCACCGCGAGCGTCCGCCCGAGCCGCCGCGGCGGCTCGGGCGGTGCGGGCGGCGCCGCAGGCGGCGGGACGAACGCGGGCGGGACGAGCGGCGGCAGCTCGGGCAGCCGGTGCCCCCCGGTCGTCCCGGTCGTCCCGGTCGCCGCGGACCCGGCGGACGGCAGGGTCGGCGGGGTGGTCGGCGGCACGGTGTTCGGCAGCCCGGTGTTCGGCAGCCCGGTGTTCGGTAGCGCAGTGTTCGGTAGCGCGGTGTTCGGCGGCTCCGGCGCCGCCTCCGCGTCCGCGGGCACGTCCGGACGGGCGTCCCGGAGCGCCGGGCGCGCGTCGAGCGCGGTGGCGGCGTCCGCGTCGGTGTCGCCCCCGGCGAGCGCCAGCAGCAGGTCGCGGGCGGCGGGCCGGTGCGCGGGCTCCTTGCTCAGCGCGGCGCGGACGAGCCCGCCGAGCGGGTCCGGCAGGTTCCCGACCGTCGGCTCGGCGTGCAGCACGCGCGCGGACAGCAGCTCGAACGATCCGCGCCCGAACGGGTTGCCGCCGGTGGCCGCGTACGCGACGAGGCAGCCCCACGCGAACACGTCCGCCGCGGGAGTGACCTCCCGTCCGGTGATCTGCTCGGGGGCGATCCACCCGGGCGTCCCGATGAGCTGCCCCGTGCCGGTGTGGTGGTCGGTCTCGTCGAGGGCGCGGGCGATGCCGAAGTCGATGACGCGCGGCCCGGTGATCGACAGCAGGACGTTGCCGGGCTTGAGGTCGCGGTGGACGAGCCCGGCGCGGTGGATCGCGACGAGCGCGGCGGCGACGCCGATCGCGACGCCGTGCAGCATCGCGGGGCTCAGATCGTTGATGGGGGTTGTTGAGTGTCCCCGGTCAGTGGTCGTATGCGATCAGTGACCGCTTGACCGGGGCGCCGATCAGCCAGTTGTGCCAGATGGCGGCGTTGAGGGCGCAGATGCGCTGGCACAGGCGTGTCCAGAGTCCTTCGGTGGTGCGTGCGGCGTGGCGTTCCAGTCCGAGCTGGTTCTTCAGGGTCCAGATCACCGCCTCGATGCGCTGGCGCAGCCAGGCCGGGAAGACCGCGGCCTGCGGTGCGGGCTCGTCTTGGCGGACGGGGCGGATC
>NZ_AULB01000032.1 GCF_000425065.1 Actinomadura rifamycini DSM 43936 | reverse complement strand
TGTTCTGTCTCGTGAGGTTGGGAACGCGGCTGGCTGGTGGGAGGCCGCCGAGTGCGGTGTGGCCGCGGTGGTGATTGTAGGTGTGCAGCCACCGCGGGAGTGCTCGGCGGCGTTCGGTCTCTGACCGGTAGGGCCGGTGGTAGGCCCATTCGTCGAGCAGGGTGCGGTTGTAGCGTTCGACCTTGCCGTTGGTCTGAGGCCGGTAGGGACGGGTTCGTTTGTGCGTGACGCCGGCCGTGGTCAGGGTGTCGTGCCACAGGCGTGATCGGTAGCACGATCCGTTGTCGGTCAGGACGCGCCGCACGGTGATCCCGGCTCGGGTGAAGAACGCCTGCGCCCGCTGCCAGAACGCTGCCGCCGTCTCCTTGGTCTCGTCGGACAGGATTTCGGTGTAGGCCAGGCGGGAGTGGTCGTCGACGGCGTTGTGCAGGTAGCCGTAGCCCAGGTTGGGGCGCCCGCCGGTGGTGCGGGGCCGGTGCGGGTCGCGGTGGGCCGAGGAGTTGCGGCCGCCGGCGGCGCGGCCGTGGGTTTTGTGGCCGCCGCCGTCGGGGATGTTGCCGAGTTTCTTGATGTCGACGTGCACCAGGTCGCCGGGCGCGTCGTGCTCGTAGCGGCGGACGGTGCGGCCGGTGGCGCGGTCCAGGTGGGCCAGGCGGGGCATGCCGTGGCGGGTCAGGACCCGGTGCACGGTGGCGGGGTTGAGGCCGAGCAGGTAGGCGATGCGGGCCGGTCCCCAGCGGCGCAGCACCCGGACCTTGATGATGCGCCGCTCGGTGCGGGCAGGGGTCCGGCGCGGGCTGCGGCGGGGCCGGGAGGACCGGTCGGCCATGCCCGCCTCGCCCAGTTCCCGGTACCGGGTCGCCCACCGCTGTGCGGTGCTCACCGAGACCTGGAACCGTTCGGCGGCCCGACGCAGCGGCCACCCGTCGGTGACCACGCATCGGGCCAGGCGCAGACGTCCGGTCTCGGTCAGCGGGGCGTTACGGTGGGGCATGAGGGCCTCCTGGGGGTCGGTGCAGATGTCGCAATCCACACCGAACCCGGAGGCCCTCCCTCACTTCAAGATCATCCGACCGTGCCGCCGCGTTCGCAACCTCCATGGTCAGTACAGCTAGCCGAGGATCTTCGACATGTCGAAGTCGTCGAACTCGGCGGTGACGTCCTCGGCCTGGTTGCCGCCCCGCTCGATGCGCAGGCCGACCCGGCCGTTCGGCAGCGGCTGCTCGGCGTCGGTCTCGTCGATGACCCGGTCGCCGTTCACCCAGAGCCGCAGCCGGACGCTCTCGCCGTCGTCCTTGCCCTCGCAGGCGATCTGGACCTCGTTGGGGCCCTCCTCGTCCCACCCGCCGGACGAGTCGACCGCCGCGAGGTCCTTGGTGCCGCGGTCCCCGTCGACCTTGCGCAGCAGCGCGCCCTGGCCGTCGTTGCGGACCAGGAAGACGTACTGCCGGGCGCCCTCGTCGTTCGACCGGCACGTCATGCCGAACCGCGCGTCGGCGGGGCCCTCGCGGACGGCGACGGTGACGGTCGCCAGGAGCGGGTCGGGGAAGTCCTTCACCTCGCCCTTCGGCACGAACGCGTTCAGCGCCGAGTCGGAGCCGGAGGTGCGCATCCGGTACCGCTCGTTCACGTAGGTCTGGTTCTCGCCGAAGGTGTACCAGCCGGAGTCGTCGCTGGCGAAGGCGTCGCTGAACGCGGTCGCGAGCTTGTCCGGCGGCCCGCCGCCGATGACCTTGAACCCGACGAACGCGGCCACCGCGACGACGGCGGCCACGGCGGCGCCGATGGCCAGCGCCCGGCGCGGCACGCCGCCGCCCAGAGGACCGGACGGCCCGGACGGCGGCCGCGGGCCGGACGCCGCCGGCGGCGTGCGGAGCGCGTCGTCGCGGGTGGAGTCGTCGCCGGTCGGGCCGCCGCGCAGCAGGGCCGTCCTCGCGGGGGTCGCGGGGTCGGGGCCGCCCGGGGCGGGCGGCGACGGGAGGGTCGGCGCGTCCTGCACGCCCGCGCCGGCGGCGCCCGCCCCGGCGACGCCGGCGCCGATCCCGGCGCCCGCCCCGGCCGCCGCGCCGTGGCGGGGCCAGCCGCTCGCGACCGTCTCGGCGAGCGTCGCCGGGTCGGGGGTGGCGCCGGTGCCGACCAGCCGGCCGAGCAGCTCCTGGACGGACGGGCGGCTGCGGGGGTCCTTGTCCAGCGCGGCCGCGACGACGTCCCGCAGGCCGGGGTCGAGCGCGTCCAGCTTCGGCGCGTCGTGCACCACCCGGTAGAAGATCGCGGGGACGGTGTCGCCCGCGAACGGCGCGACGCCCGTCCCGGCGTAGGCGACGACGCAGCCCCACGAGAAGACGTCGGAGGCGGGGGTGATCGGCTCGCCGCGCAGGATCTCCGGCGGCAGGTAGTTCGGGGTGCCGACGAACTGCCCGGTGCGGGTGGGCCCGTCGGCGGCGTCGAGGGCGCGGGCGATGCCGAAGTCGATCACGCGGGGGCCGGTGGACGACAGCAGGACGTTCGCGGGCTTCAGGTCGCGGTGCACGATGCCCGCGCCGTGGATCGCGGACAGCGCGGTCGCGACGCCGACCGCGAGGCCCTCCAGGTCGGAGCCGGGCAGCGGACCGCGGTCCCGCACGGCCTTCTCCAGGCTCGGCCCGTCGATGAACTCGGTGACGACGTACAGCGGGTCCCGGTCGAGCTCGGCGTCCAGGACGGGCGCCGTGCAGAACCGCCGGACCTGCCGGGCCGCGGTCACCTCGCGCCGGAACCGCTCCCGGAACGCGCCCTCCCCGGCCAGCTCCCGGTTGATCACCTTGACCGCGACGCGGCGGCCGCCGTCGTCCTCGCCCAGGTAGACGGTGCCCATGCCGCCGCGTCCGAGCCGTCCGGTCAGCCGGTACGGGCCGAGCCGGTCGGGGTCCCCGGGGCGCAGCGCCTCGCCGTTGTCTCCTGGGTGCGTGGTCATCCTGATCCTGTGGGGGGTGAAATGCGGAATGGGGGGACTGTCCGTCAGAACCCTAGCGGTCCTCCGTGAAATGGGACGTTCGAAGCCTAGTGGTGGTTCAGCGTCCGCGCCGGGCGCGGGGCAGCGTCCGGAACGGCGGCAGCTTCTCGCCGGTGAGCCCGAACGCGTACGCGACGACGCGCGCCGACCACCGCTGGCAGCCGACGACCAGGCCGTAGAGCGGGCGCGGGTAGCGCCCGGTGAACGGGATGACCAGGCAGCTCGCCAGCAGCACCAGCACCAGCGCGATGTGCATGAGCAGCATGACCACCAGGTGCGGGACCACCAGGAGGGTGCGCAGCAGGGTCAGCCAGCGCTGCGCCCCCCGCCACGCCTCCGGGTACGGCAGGTCGACCAGGACGGTCGACTCGGCGCCGCTCGCGGCCGTCCCGCCGGCCGTCCCGTCCGCCGCGTCGCCCGCGGGCTCGGCCTCGGCCTCCGGGACGGGCGCCGGGAGCGGGACGGGCGGCGCGGCGGAGTCCGGGTCGGGCGCGGGCACCGGCGGCGGGAGCGGGTGCCCGCCCGTCGCGGTGGTCGCGCCGCCCGCGCCGTCCCGCCGCCAGGTCGCCGACACCGACTCCGCGAGCCGCTCCGGGTCCGGCCGCTGCTGGCCGACGAGCCGCGCCAGGACGTCCTGCGCGGTCGGGCGCTCGCGCGGGTCCTTGGTGAGCGCCGCCGCGACGATCTCCCGCAGCCGGAGGTCGAGCCCGCTCAGGTCGGGCCGCTCCGCGCCGATGCGGCGGAACGTCTCCGCGACCGTCTCGCCCCGGAACGGCGGCCGCCCCGTCCCGGCGAACGCCACCACGCAGCCCCACGCGAAGACGTCCGAGGCCCGCTCGACGGGCGCGCCCTCCAGCACCTCGGGCGCGATGTAGGACGGCGTCCCGACGAACTGCCCGGTGCGGGTGAGGCCGTCGGCGGCGTCGAGGGCGCGGGCGATGCCGAAGTCGATCACGCGGGGGCCGGTGGACGACAGCAGGACGTTCGCGGGCTTGAGGTCGCGGTGCACGATCCCGGCCCCGTGGATGGCGGTGAGCGCGGTGGCGACGCCGACCGCGAGGCCCTCCAGGTCGGAGCCGGGCAGCGGCCCGCGCTCGCGGATCGCGTCGTGCAGGCTGGGCCCGTCGATGTACTCGGTGACGATGTAGGGCGGGTCCTGGTCGAGCTCGGCGTCCAGGACGGGCGCCGTGCAGAACCGGTGGACGCGCCGCGCCGCCGTCACCTCCCGGCGGAACCGGGCGAGGAACGCCGGCTCCCCGGCCAGCTCCCGGTTGATCACCTTGACCGCGACGCGGCGCCCGTTCGGCTCCGCGCCCAGGTAGACGGTCCCCATGCCGCCGCGGCCCAGCCGTCCGAGCAGGCGGTAGGAGCCGAGGACGCGGGGCTCGTCCGGCGCGAGGGGTTCGGCGGTGGTGGTGGCGGTCATGGGGGCACGGGCTCCTCGGATGATCAGCTTTCCGGGCCCACCCTACGGCCCGTCACGGAGTCAGCAGGAGCTTTCCGGTGGTTCGCCGGGCCTCCAGGTCGGCGTGCGCCGTGCGGGCGTCGGCGAGTCCGTACCGGTGCCCGACGTGCACCCGCACCCGTCCGTCCGCGACCCACCGGTACACCTCGCCGGAGCGTTCGAGCAGCTCCGCGCGGGTCGCGACGTGGTGCGCGAGCGACGGGCGGGTGAGGAACAGCGACCCGGCCGCGTTGAGCCGCTGCGGGTCGAACGGCGGCACCGGGCCGCCCGCCGCCCCGTACAGCGCCAGGACGCCGCGCCGCCGCAGGCTCGCCAGGCTCCCGTCGAACGTGGGCGCGCCGACCCCGTCGTACACGGCGGCGACGCCCTCGCCGCCGGTCAGCTCCCGCACCCGGTCGGCGAACCCGTCGTAGCCGAGCACCGTGTCGGCGCCCGCCCGCCGCGCCAGCTCCGCCTTCTCCGGGGTCGACGCCGTGCCGATCACCCGGGCGCCGAGCATCGCGGCGACCTGCGTCAGCAGCAGCCCCATGCCGCCCGCCGCCGCGTGCACCAGCACCGTGTCGCCCTCCCGGACCGGGTACGTCGAGCGGGCCAGGTAGTGCGCGGTCATGCCCTGCAGCAGGACGGCCGCCGCGTCGTCCGAGGAGACGCCGTCCGGCACCGGCACGAGCTTCTCCGCCGGGACGACGGCCCGCTCCGCGTAGGCGCCCTGCACGTTCGCCCACGCGACGCGGTCGCCGGCGGCGAAGCCGTCCACGCCCGCGCCCACCGCCGCGACCGTCCCGGCGGCTTCCATGCCGGGCGTGTAGGGGAGCGGCTGCGGGTAGGCGCCCGACCGGAAATACACGTCGATGAAGTTGACGCCCGCCGCGGCGACGTCCACCAGCACCTCGCCGGGCCCCGGCTCCGGGTCCGGGCGCTCGGCGGGCACCAGCACCTCCGGGCCGCCGTTCTCCGACACGACGATCGCGCGCATGCGTCCACTCCCTCTCGACGGTGACCGCGTTGATCAGCGGGCTACGGAACGGGGCAACCGCGCCCCCGCACGGGTTGTTCCCTGCCCCGGACGCCCGGGTCCACCACCGCGGCGCCGGGCCGCGGGCGCGTCAGGTCCAGTCGCGGACGGTCGCGTCGACGAGCGCGACGGTCTCGTCGACGCGCGCGGCGATCGTCCCGGGGTCCCAGATCGCGCGGCGGGAGCACTCCTCGAACCCGACGCGGGTCGCGGCGGTGAAGAGCGCGACGACGAGCCGGGGCCGCGGGTCCCGTTCCGGGTCGACGCCCTCGCGGCGGGCGACCTCGGCGACCAGCGCGCCCTCCGACGCCGCGTACCGGGTCAGCTCGGCCGACAGCAGCGCGGGCGTCGCCTCGATCACCTGCCGGATCCGGCGGAACCGGGCGACGTCCTCCTCGTCGCCCGCGGCGATCTTCTGCAGCACGGTGCGCAGCGCCTCGAACAGCGCGGTGAACGGGCGCTCCCCGGCGGGCCGCGCCGCCACGGCCTCCTCCAGGGCCCGGTACCGCTCCGTGACCTGGCTGAGGATCACGTCCTCCTTGGACGCGAAGTACCGGAAGAACGTCCGCTGGGACACCGGGAGCGCGGCGACGATCTCGTCGACCGTCGTCTCCTCGTAGCCGTTCCGCGCGAACAGTTCCAGGGCGGCGTCGATCAGCGCCATCCGGGTCCGGTGCTTCTTGCGCTCGCGGACCCCGCCGGCGGAGGGGCCGCACGGGGGCCCCGGCGGCCCGTCGGCCGCTTCGGCGGTCATCGCTGCTCCTTTGCCCCGGTGCACGGGCGGTGCCCGCCCGCTCTCACAGTGCTTCTATCACGGCCGCACGGTACCCATCCGGGTGACATTTCAACTATTCGGTTGCGATTGGCCCCGCGGCGCCCCGCGTGTCGGACGTCCGGCCGAGGACCAGCGCCCGCCGCGGCGGGAAAGGCAGACCGTTCTCCGCGTTTTCGCTGCGCGGGCCGTCCGCTCGGGTCATGCTGAGACCGGTCACGAATCGTTGCCTAACGGTAGCCCAACGTTACCGTCCGGCGGGATGAGGTGGGTGAGCGGCATGTCCGTCATCGGCGGGCCGGATCTCGCGCGGGTGCGCCGGAGGCACCTCGCGGCGCTCGCGTACGAGGTGGAACTGCGCGGGCTGGCCTGGCGGCTCGCCGGGCCGGGGGAGTCGGTGCTGAGCGTCCGCGGCGCCCGCTCCGGCCGGAGCGTCATGGTGGTCGCCACCCCCTCCGGGGACGGCTGGTCCTACCTGTGGCCGGGCGGCGGCATGGCCGACGTGGCCGCCGCCGCCCAAGTTGCGGACCGGCTCGCCCGCCTGCTCGCCTGAACCCCGGCCCGGGCCGCCCCCGGGCCGCCCGGCGAGGGGCCGCCTTGCTTCCCGCTCCGCGATCTCTCTAGACTCGGCTGCGAACGTATGTTCGATCGTCCGCATGCCCTTCCCCCGTGCGGTGAACGCGAGGGGGAGGCAGATGACGCGCGTGTTCGGCGATCCCGTGGACGTCTCGGTGCGGGACGGGCGTCCGGTCCGGTTCGTCTGGCGCGGCCGGTGCTACACCGTGCGGCGCGTGCTGGAGCACTGGGTCGCCACCCGCGACTGGTGGCGCGAGCAGGACCCGGACGGCGACGTCCTGGGCGAACGCGAATTCTGGCGCGTGGAAGCCGCCCCGGGCGCGGAAACGGGCGTCTACGAGCTGAGATGCGACGTTTCGACGCAGACTTGGCTGCTTTCCCGGGTATGGGACTGACACGATGCATCTGCACGTCGCGTCCGCGTACTCGCTGCGCCACGGCGTCGCGCCGCCCGCCGCGCTGGCCGAGCGCGCCGCCGAACTGGGCATGGAGACGCTCGCCGTCACCGACCGCGACGGCCTCTACGGGGCCGTCCGGCACGTGCTGGCCTGCCGCGACGCGGGCCTCGGCGCGGTCGTCGGCGCCGACCTCGCGCTCGCCGGCGGCGGCCGGATCGTGGTCCTTGCCGAGGGCCGCGCCGGATGGCGGTCGCTGTGCCGGCTGGTCTCGGCGGCGCACGCGCCCGGGCACGCGGCCGTCCGCGCGTCCGGCACCGGGCCCGCGGTCACCCGCGAGCTGGTCGGGGCGCACGCCGAGGGCCTCGTCGTCCTGCTCGGCCCCGCCTCCGACGTCGGACGGGCCGTCGCCGAGCGGCGCCCGGACGAGGCCGCGCGGCGGCTCGCGGCGTGGCGCGCGGCCGCCGAGACCGCCGTCGAGATCGTCAACCACTTCGACCGGGGCGACGGGCACCGCGCCGCCCGGATGCTCGCCCTCGCCCGCGAGGCCGGGGTGCCCGCCGTCCTCGGCAACGCCGTCCGCTACCTGGACCCGGCCGACTACCCGGTGGCGCAGGTCCTGGACGTCACCCGCCGGCTCGTCCCGCTGGACCGCCGCCACCTGGAGGAGCGCACCGGCCACGCGTACCTCAAGCCGATCCCCGAGATGCGGCGGGCCGCCGAGCTGAGCTGCGGCCCGGGGGACGACCCGGACGCGCTGCTCGCCGCGACCCGGCGGCTGTCCGAACGGTGCGTCCTCGACCCGGACCGCGACCTCGGCATGGACCGGGTCCACCTGCCCGCCGTCGCCGGCGACGCCCACGCGCGGCTCGTCGCGCGCTGCGCGGACGGCCTCGTCCGGCGCGGGATGGAGCACTCCGCGCGGGCCGCCGCCCGGCTCGCCGACGAACTCGCCGTGATCGCCCGCAAGGGCCTCGCCGCCTACTTCCTCACCGTCGCCGACGCGGCCGCGCTGATCCGCTCCCGCGGCATCCGCTGCGCGATCCGCGGCTCCGGCGCGGGCAGCCTCGTCAACCACCTGATCGGCATCGGCGACCTCGACCCGCTCCGGCACGACCTGCTGATGGAGCGGTTCCTCGCCGACAGCCGCGAGGGCCTGCCCGACATCGACCTGGACGTCGAGTCGGCGCGGCGGCACGAGGCGTACCGGGCGCTGTTCGACCGGTACGGCGCCGACGGCACCGCCTGCGTGTCGATGATGGAGACCTACCGGGCGCGCAGCGCGCTCCGCGACGTCGGCAACGCCGTCGGGCTGCCGCCGCAGGAGATCGACGCGATCGCCAAGGCGTTCCCGCACATCCGCGCCAAGCAGATCCGCGCCGCCCTGCACGACCTGCCGGAACTGCGGCAGAGCAACCTCGCCCAGGGCCGCCTCGAAGTCCTGTTCCGGATCGCCGAGCGGCTCGACGGGATCCCCCGGCACGTCGCCATGCACCCGTGCGGGGTGCTGCTGTCGAACCCGACCCTGCACGACCGCACGCCCGTCGAGGAGAGCGCCCTCGGGTTCCCGATGAGCCAGTTCGACAAGGACGACGTCGAGGCGATGGGCCTGCTCAAGCTGGACGTCATCGGCGTGCGGATGCAGTCGGCGATGGCGCACGCGGTGGACGAGATCGCCCGCACCACCGGCGAGCGGCTCGACCTCGAGGCCGTCCCGCGCGACGACCCGGCCACGTTCGAGCTGATCCGCACGTCCCGCACCCTCGGCTGCTTCCAGATCGAGTCGCCCGGCCAGCGCGAGCTGATCGGCCGCCTCCAGCCGCGCGACCTCGACGACCTCGTCATCGACATCTCGCTGTTCCGGCCCGGCCCCGTCAACTCCGACATGGTGAGCCCGTTCCTGGACGCCCGCGCCGGGCTCCGCGAGCCCGACTACCCGCACCCCGACCTCGAACCGGCGCTGCGCGAGAGCCTCGGCGTCGTCGTCTTCCACGAGCAGGTCCTGCGGGTGGTGGACGCCATGACGGGCTGCGGGCTGTCGACGGCCGAGGCGGCCCGCCGCGCCCTCGGCGACGCGGAGGGCCAGGCCGCCGTCGGCGCGTGGTTCCGCGACCGGGCCCGCGCGCGCGGCTACGGCGAGGCGGCCGTCGACCGGGTGTGGCGGACGCTCACCGCGTTCGGCGCCTTCGGGTTCTGCAAGGCGCACGCGGCGTCGTTCGCCCTGCCCACCTACCAGTCGGCGTGGCTGAAGCGGCACCACACCGCCGCGTTCTACGCGGGCGTCCTCACCCACGACCCCGGCATGTACCCCAAGCGGGTGATCCTCGACGACGCCCGGCACTTCGGGGTGCCGATCCTGCCGCTGGACGTCAACCGCTCCACCGCCGACTGGCACGTCGAGCCGGTGTCGGAGGGCGGGCCCGCCGGGATCCGGGTGGCGCTGTCGGAGGTGAAGGGGATCGGCGAGGCCGAGGTCGGGTCGATCGTCGAGGCGCGCGCGGGCGGCCGTCCGTACCGGTCCCTCACCGACTTCTGGCGGCGGGCCCGCGTGTCCCGGCCCACCGCGGAACGGCTCGTCCTCGCCGGCGGCTTCGACGCCCTCTACGCCCCGCACGCCCCCGGCGCGGACCCGGCCGCGCCGGACCCGGCCGCGCCGGGCGGCGGGGCGGCGCCGCGGCGGGACCTGCTGTGCCGCGTGGGCGCGCTCGACCGCGTCACCGGGCGGCCCCGGCGGGGCGCCGGGGCGGCGGACGGCCAGCTCCCGATCGGCTTCGCCGACGGCGAGCTCGAACCCGTCCTCGCCGCGCCCGTCGCGGACCCGGCGCTCGGCGACGTCGCGCCCACCGGCCTGCCGCCGATGACGCCCGCCGAGATCGTCGAGGCCGAGCTGGAGATCCTCGGCATGGACGTCTCCCGGCACGTCCTGACCTTCTACCGGCCGCTGCTGGCCGTGCTGCGCGCCGTGCCCGCCGCCGACCTGCCGCGCCGCCCGCCCGGCACGGACGTCCTGGTCGCGGGCGTGAAGGTCGCGACGCAGACGCCGGCCGTCCGGTCCGGGCAGCGGGTCGTCTTCGCGACGCTCGACGACGCGACCGGCCCGGTCGACCTGGCGTTCTTCGAGTCCGTGCAGGACCGCTGCGCCGCCACCGTGTTCGGCTCGTGGCTGCTGGCGGTGCGCGGCCGGATCCGCCGCGCCGGGGGCCGCGCGGTCTCCGTCACCGCGACGGCCTGCTGGGACCTGGCGTTCCTCGAGGAGGAGCGGCGGCGCGGCGGGCCCGCCGCCGTCCGCGCGGCGATGGCGCGGCCCGGCCCGTCCGGACGGCCGGTCGGCCGCCGCGTCGTCCAGCCGACCGGGTTCGCGATGTCGCCGTACTCCGACATCGGCCCGGCGGGCGCGCCCGCCGCGTCCCGTCCGCCGGCGAAGCTGTGGCACGCCAGCACGGGCAGCTCCGGCCCCACCCCCTGACCGGACGCCGCCGAGGGAGTCGCGATCAAACGCGCGGTACCACCTCGTGCCCGGTCTGGAGGCGGGTGATCTGGAAGACGTTCGCCATGCAGAGCGCGGCGGCCAGCGCCAGGCAGCCGGCCGCCGCGACGCCGAGGTGGACGTCGAAGCGGGCCTCGGCGAGGCTGTCGGTGCTGCCGTGCGCGAACGCCCGCGCCAGCAGGACGCCGAGGACGGCGCAGCACCACCAGGCGGCGACGACCGCCCCGGCGGCCTGCCGCTCGGCGGTGCGGTATCGGCCGCTGTTGACCCACACCTCGTACACCAGGCGCGGCGGCAGCCACAGGTTCACGACCGGCGTCAGCCAGCCGAACAGCGCCCACGCGCGGTGGTGGCGGTGCGGGCCGGGCGCCTGCCCGTAGGCGCGCCAGAACCAGAACAGGTAGAGCACTCCGGTCACGATGGCCAGGAGCGCGTACACGGTGAACACCTCGGTGTAGGGGGCGATCGCGTCACCGGTGGCCACGGCGTCGTACGTCTCGCGGGTCTCCCGGCGCAGCGGATGCGCCATCCGCAGCAGGCTGATGCCCGAGCCCAGCGCGACGAACGCGTCGAACCCGAGCAGCATGAACACCGCCACGCCGACGGCGCGGAAGTCGCGCCGCCGGGCCCACGCTCCGCACGCCGGGCAGCGGTTCACCTCGGCGGGGATGATGTCGCCGCAGAGGGCGCACGGCATGGTCGACCTCCGGGGGCTTGGGGGTGCGGCACATTCTGTCTACTACGAAGGTACGACTTGTCCGCGGCCCGAGCGGTTCGGACCGTTCTCAAGAACACCGTCTCTCAAGAACACCGTCTCTCAAGAACACCGTCTCTCAGAACACGGCGTCTCAGAACACCGCCCGCGTCGCCGCGAACGCGAAGGCGGCCGAGAGCGCGAGCCACCCGGCGAGGCGCCGCAGGCCGCCGGACGCCACGAGCCGTTCGGGGCGCAGGCCGGTGGCGACCGCGAGCGCCCACCACTGGGCGGCGAGCCAGATCGTCGCGTACAGGGACCCGTGGCCGACGTGCGCGCACAGCAGGACGACCGCGGCGGGGGTGGCGGTGTGCGCGAGCAGCGACGGTCCGCGGGCGGGGCCGTGCACGCCGCGCCGCAGCCCCGCCAGCACCGCGACCCAGCCGGCGCCGCACAGCGCCCACAGGGCCACCACCGCGGTGGGCAGCCCGCTCAGCGACTCCGGTGCCAGCGCCGTCCCCCTCGTCCCGTCTCCGTGAGCCCGTCCCGCCGCCGCGGACGCCCGTCCGTCAGCGCACCAGGCCCGATTCCCAGGCCCACGCCGCGGTCTCGACGCGGTTCCGGGTGCCGAGCTTGCGGTGGACGCTCCCGACGTGGGTCTTGACCGTGGACAGCGACACGAACAGCTCCCCGGCGATCTCCTCGTTCGTCCGGCCCCGCGCGACGAGCCGGACGACGTCCAGTTCGCGCTCGGTGAGCGGTTCGCGCGGCTGGACGGGCGGGACCCGCGCGGGCCGCGCCAGGTGCTCCAGCAGCCGCACGGTGATCGACGGCGACACCAGCGACCCGCCGTTGGACGCCGCCCGGATCGCCTCGACGAGCAGCGCGGGGCCGCCGTCCTTGAGCAGGAACCCGACGGCGCCGCCGCGCAGCGCCCCGTACACGTACTCGTCCATGTCGAACGTCGTGACGATCACGATGCGGAGCGGGTCGGGGACGCCGGGCCCGGCGAGCAGCCGGGTCGCCTCCAGGCCGTCCATCACGGGCATCCGGATGTCGAACAGGCACACGTCCGGGCGGAGCCGGCGGGCCAGCTCGACGGCCTGCCGGCCGTCGGCGGCGTCCCCGACGACGGTCATGTCGGGCTGCGAGTCGACGATCATCCGGAACCCGGTCCGGACCATCTCCTGGTCGTCGGCGATCAGTACGCGGATGGTCACGTGTCCGATTGTTTCAGCATTCGCCGAGGGGCAGCACCGCCACCACCTCCCAGCCGCCCTCGGGACGCGGTCCCGCGTGCAGCCGCCCGCCGAGCGCGGTCACCCGCTCGGCCAGTCCCGCCAGCCCGAACCCGCTGGAGGGGAGCCGCCGCCCGCGGCCCCGCCCGTCGTTGCGCACCGCCACCTCGACGCCGCCGCCGAGCCGCGCGAGCGACACCCGCACGTAGGTGGCGTCCGCCGCGTGCTTGCGGATGTTGGTCAGCGCCTCCTGCACGATCCGGTGCGCCGACGTCGCCACCTCCGGCGGGAGGGCGCCGAGGCCGGGCGCCATGGACAGGACGGCGGGCGGGTGCGTGAACCCGGCCACCAGCTCGCGCAGCCGGTCGAGGTCGCCGACCGGCCGCGTCGCCGACCCCCGGTCGGGCGGGCCGCCGGACGCGTCCCCGTGCGGGCCGCCTGGGTGCGGGGCGCCGGGGTGCGGGCCGCCGGGGTACGGGCCGTACGGGCCCGCGGCGGGCGGGGCGTCCACGTGCTGGGCGTCCCGCAGCAGGCCGACCATGCGGCGCATCGACGTCAGCGCCTCCGTCCCGGCCTTCTCGATCCCCTCGAACATCGAGTCGAGCTGCTCGGGCGACTGCGCGGCCCCGGAGCTCGCCGCGAACCGCGCCGCCTGCGCCTGCACGACGATCCCGGTGACGTGGTGGGCGACGAAGTCGTGCAGGTCGCGGGCCAGTTCGAGGCGCTCGTCCCGGCGCGCCGCCGTCACCGTCCGGGCCCGCCGCGCGTCCACCGCCCGCAGGTACAGCCCGATCCCGAGCGCGATGGCGAGCAGCACGCCGAGCGGCGCGGTGAACAGCACGCCGGAGACCAGCGAGAAGCGCAGCGGCATGATCAGCAGTGCGGCGCCGAGCAGCACGGCGACCGGGACGACCCGGTCCCGCGCCATCCGCCACACCGTGCGGACGGTCAGGATCAGCAGCCCGCCGATCTCGGCGAAGAGGCTCGGGGCGCCCCCGGAGTCGAGGATGACGGCCGTCCCGAGGAACAGGCTGCTGAACAGCGACAGCGACCCGGCGCCCACCATCCAGGGCAGCAGCCGCCCGCGGCTCACCACGGCGGCGTTGACGCCGGCGGCGACCAGCACCATCCACAGGTCCGCCGCCCTGCCCACGACCAGCAGGCACAGCAGCAGGAACAGGGCGGCGAAGCCCCCGTACGCGATGCGCGCCACCCATCCGCCCGCGGTGTGGATGCGGTCGAGACCGGCCCCTGTGTCACTCACGGATATGCAGGCTACGACCCTCCGCCGACCGCCGGATCGGTCATTCGGCCGATGGCGGCCCGCCCGGGACCGGCCCTGCGCCCGATGCGGCGGGGCGGCGCGCTCCCGCACGCTGGGGGCATGGAAATCATCTATGTCCCGCTCGCCGTCGCCTTCCTCGTCGCGTTCGCCGTCTTCGTCGTCTACGGCGGGGTCGTGATGCCGGCGACCGAGATCGCCGAGTCGTGGCGAGCACGCCGCCCGCGCGGCGGCGGCGCCGGCGCCCCGGAGGGGGACCGGTGACCGATCTCACCGCGCCCGCCCCCGAGCCCGGCTTCGAGGCCGGCCCCGAGCCCGTCCTGGCGGGGCGGGGCCTGGCCAAGCGGTTCGGGCCGACCGTCGCGCTCGACGGCGTCGACCTCGCCGTCGCCCGCGCCGAGACCGTCGCGATCATGGGCCCGAGCGGCTCCGGGAAGTCGACGCTGCTGCACTGCCTCGCCGGGATCGTCCGGCCGGACGCCGGCGAGGTGCGGCTGCTCGGGGAGCGCGTCGACGCCCTCGGCGAGCGCCGCCGCAGCGTCCTGCGCCGCACCCGCTTCGGGTTCGTCTTCCAGTTCGGCCAGCTCCTCCCGGAACTGCCCGCCGAGGAGAACGTCGCGCTGCCGCTGATGCTGAACGGGACGCCGCGCCGGGAGGCGGTGCGGGCCGCCCGCGCCTGGTTCGGGCCGCTCGGCCTCGCGGGGACGGAGGGCCGCCGCCCGGGCGAGCTGTCGGGCGGGCAGGCGCAGCGCGTCGCGATCGCCCGCGCCCTCGTGACCCGCCCCGCCGTCGTGTTCGCCGACGAGCCCACCGGCTCCCTCGACCAGGCCACCGGCCGCGAGACCATGGCGCTGCTGGTCGACGCGACCCGCGGCAACGGCGCGTCCCTCGTCGTCGTCACGCACGACGCGTCCGTCGCGGGCTGGTGCGACCGGACGGTCGAGGTCCGCGACGGCCGCGTGCGGCCCGCCCTCGCCGGAGCGGCGTGATGCGCACGCCCGCCGGCCTGGCGTGGCGGCTGCTGCGCGGCGGGGGAGCCCGCGACCTGCTCGGGTCCCTGCTCACCCTCGCCGCCGTGGCCGTCTCGACGGGCCTGCTGCTGTTCGCGCTCGGCGCCCACCACGCGTTCGCCGAGCGCGCCGCCGCCGACGCGTGGCGGCACCCGGCGGAGGCGTCCGGGACGCCCACCGCCGTGCAGGCGCTCTCCACCGACTACGTCGACGCCGGAGGCGGGCACGGCACGCCGATCACCGTCGTCGACCTCGCCGCGCTGTCGGACGGCGCGCCCGTCCCGCCCGGGATGCCGCGCTTCCCCGCGCCGGGCGAGCTGTGGGCGTCCCCCGCGCTGGCCGGCCTGCTCGCGGAGCTGCCCGCCGAGCGGCTCGCCGACCGGTTCCCCGCACCCGCCGGGACGCTCGGCGACGACGCGCTCGTGCACCCCGGCGAGCTCGTCGCGGTCATCGGGCGGGACGCCGCCGCGCCCGTCCTGACCGCCCCGCGCACCGACACGACCGGCCTGGACACCACCGCCGCCCCCACCCGCATCGACGCGTACGCCACCGGCACGTCCGCCTGGATGGGCGTCTACCGGGGGCTTGCCGGGATCGCGTCCGTCCTGATGGCCGCGCCGCTGCTGGTGTTCGGCGGCGCCGCCGCCCGGCTCACCGTGGCGCGCCGCGACGGGCGGCTCGCCGCGCTCCGGCTGGTCGGCGCGACCCCCGGCCAGGTCGTCGCGATCACCACCGCCGAGGCCGTCCTCACCGCCGCCGCGGGCGCCGCGCTGGGCGCCCTGCTGTACGCGGCGGCCGTCCCGGCGCTCGCGCACATCACCATCCAGGGCGGCGGCTGGTTCGCCGGGCACCTGTGGCCCGGCCTGCCGACCGTCGCGGCCGTCCTCGCCGCGGTGCCGGTGCTCGTCGGCGCCAGCGCCGTCGTCGGGCTGCGCCGCGTCGTCGTCGGCCCGCTCGGCGTGGCCCGCCGGGAGACGCCGCCCGCGCTGCGCGCCGTCCGGCTCCTGGCGCCGCTCGCCGTCCTCGCCGCGTTCGCCGTCGTCGGCGGCGCGCTCATGGGGATGCGGTACGCCGGGCTCGCGGTCCTCCTGGTGCTGATGACGCTGGCCTTCCTCGCGATCAACTACGCCGGGCCGTGGGCGGTGGCGGCGATCGGCGGGCTCATGGTCGTGTTCGCCCGCGGCCCGTCCCGGCTGCTCGCGGGCCGCCGCCTGCGGGACGACCCGCGCGCGGCGTGGCGGACGGTCGCGGGCGTCGCGCTCACCGGGTTCGTCGCGGGGTTCCTGACGCTGCTCAACCCGGGGGCGATCGAGTCCGGGCCGTCCGACCGGCTGCGGATCGCCGTTCCGGACGGCCGCGCGCCCGTGGCCGTCGCGGCCCAGGCGCGGGAGCGCCTCGCCGGGACCGGCGCCGCCGTCGCGACCGGCGACGGCGACCCCCTGCACGATGCCGCCCACGAGGGCCGGACGGTCGTGACGATCACCGTGCCGGGCGGCGGGGCGGCCGTCGACCGCGCCCGCACCGCGCTGCACGGGCTCGTCCCGGGCGGCGTCGCCACCACCCCGGCCGACGACGACACCGGCGGCCGGTACCTGCTCGGCGACCTGCGGACGGGCGCGCTGACCGTGCTCGCCGCCGCGTTCCTCATCGGCGCCACGAGCGCGGGCGTCACCGGGGCGTCCGCCGTCCTGGACCGCCGCCGGGAGTACGCGATGCTCCGCCTCGCCGGGACGCCGCTGAGCGTGCTGGACCGCGCGCGCCGGCAGGAGACGCTCGTCCCGCTCGCGGTGATGGGCGGCGGGTCGCTGCTCGCGGGCCTGTTCTTCGCGTCCCCGTTCGCGGTCGGCGTCGGGGCGCCCGGGCTGGCGACGCTCGCCGGGTTCCTGGTGCTCGGCTTCGGCGGGATCCTCGGCGCGAGCGCGCTCAGCCGCCCGCTGCTGCGGGCCGTGACGACCGACCCCGCGCCCCGTCCGGACTAGCCGGAAATGTCAGTGGCGCTCTGTAGTTTGTGCATGTGATCACAGGTTCCGGTGGGAACAGATGCCGAACCGTGACGCTTGTTACGACGTACCAGGGGTACGTCACAGGCGACGGCCCCGCCGGGCGGCGGTGCCGTCGGCGTACAGGAAGGGGTGTTGGCAGTGGAGGCGACTTTCCATATCTCTCGCCCGCGGCTGGGCGGGCCCGCCGAGCGGACCGTGGTGCAGCCGTGGCTGACCGAGCTCACCCACGCGACGATGAACGCCTACGCCGAGCCGCCTCGCGCGCTCGCCGCGGTCGAGACGCTTCCCGTGCGGGACGCGCGTCGCCGGCCGTCGAGCGCCGCCGTGGCCGCCGCCTGACGGGGGAAACCGTAGCGTAGAAAGGGCCGGGACGACAGCGTCCCGGCTTTTTCTTTCCCCGTGCGTCTCAATATTTGAAACATGTTTCTCAAGATACGAGAAGGCGGCGTAGGGTGCGGTCATCGCGAAGGAGAGGTGACCCATGGCCGACCAGGCGACCTACACCCACGGACACCACGAGACCGTCCTGAGCGCCCACCGCCGGCGGACGGTCGAGAACTCGGCCGCCTACCTCGTCGAGCACCTGCGCCCCGGCGCGTCGGTGCTGGACGTCGGCTGCGGCCCCGGCTCGATCACCGCGGGGCTGGCGGAGCGCGTCGCGCCGGGCCGCGTCGTCGGCGTGGACGCCGCCGGGACCGCCGTCGCGGAGGCGCGCGCCGCCGCGGGCGGCGCCGCGAACCTCGAGTTCGCCGTCGGGGACGTCCACGACCTGCGGTTCGACGACGGCGCGTTCGACGTCGTCCACGCCCACCAGGTGCTGCAGCACATCGCCGACCCGGTCGGCGCGCTGCGCGAGATGCGCCGCGTCGCGAAGCCCGGCGGGTTCGTCGCCGTCCGCGAAGCCGACTTCGGCGGCATGGTCTGGCACCCGGACCCGCCCGGCATGGACGCCTGGCTGCCCGTCTACCGCGCGGTCGCGCGCGGCAACGGCGGCGAACCCGACGCCGGACGGCGCCTCGCCGCGTGGGCCCGCGAGGCCGGGTTCGCCGACGTGCGCGCGTCCGCGTCCGCCTGGTGCTTCGCGACGCCGGACGAACGCGAGTGGTGGAGCGAGTCGTGGGGCGGGCGCCTCGCCCGCTCGGCCGTCGCCGACACCGCCGTCGCCGAGGGCCACGCCACCCGCGCGGAACTGGACGCGATCTACGCGGGCTGGAAGGCGTGGGCGGCGGCGGAGGACGGCTGGTTCGCCGTCCTCCACGCCGAGATCGTCTGCCGCGCCTGACCCGCCCTCAGAACGGGTCGGTCAGCTCGCCGAGCTTGTCGGTGAGGCGCAGGTTGTGCGAGTAGTCGACCGGGACGGTGACCACCGACACCCCGTCGTCGGCGAGTGCCTTGCGCAACGTGGGCAGCAGCTCGGCGGCCGACTCGACCCGGTACCCGTGGGCGCCGAAGCTCTCCGCGTACTTCACGAAGTCGGGATTGCCGAACGCGATGTGGGAGCTGCGGCCGAGGTCGAGTTCCATCTTCCACCCGATCAGCCCGTACGCCGAGTCGTCCCAGATCAGCACCGTGATCGGGACGTTCTCCCGGACGGCGGTCTCGAGCTCCTGCGAGTTCATGAGGAACGCGCCGTCGCCGGTCGCCGCCAGCACCTTCCGGTCCGGATGGGCCAGCTTGGCGGCGATCGCGCCCGGCACCGCGAACCCCATCGACGACAGCCCGTTCGACACCAGCAGCGTGTTCGGCTCGTACGTCGGGTACATCCGCGCCATCCACATCTTCACCGCGCCCGTGTCGGCGAGCACGATGTCCTCCCGGCCCATCGCGGCGCGGACGTCCGCGACGATGCGGCGCGGCGAGAGCGGGAACCCCTCCTCGGCGGCCCCCTCGGCCAGCTCGTCCCGCATCAGCTCGCGGATCCTGCGGCCCGTCCCGTTCACGTCGAACCGCCGGTGGACCGAGTCGGCCAGCGCGTACAGCGACCGCGGGATGTCCCCCTGGATCCCGACCTCGACCGCGTAGTGGTCGTCGACCTCGGCGGGCGACGGATGGATGTGGATGATCTTCTTGTCCCCGGACGGGTTGATCTTGACCGGGTCGAACTCCTGCAGCTCGTACCCGACGGTGATGAGCACGTCCGCCTCGTCGAACCCGAAGTTCACGTAGTCGTGCCGCATGAACCCGACCGCCCCGAGCGCGTTGCGGTGGTCGTCCGGGAACACGCCCTTGCCGTTGAACGTCGTCGCGACCGGCAGCCCCAGCCGCTCCGACAGGTACACCAGCGCCGCGCTCGCGCCCTGCCGCGTCGCGCCGTGCCCCACCAGGACGATCGGGCGCCGCGCGAGCGCCAGGACGTCCGCGGCCCGCGCGACCTGCGACGGCGACGGCTCCTGCGGGCGCACGACGTTCACCGGCAGCGGCGCCAGGCCGGCCGGGACCCGCGCCGACTCGACGTCCTCCGGGATCGCCAGGTACACGGCGCCGGGACGCTCGGTCTGCGCGGTCTTGAACGCCTTGCGCACCATCTCCGGGAGCGCCTCGGCGCGCGGCGCCAGCTCCGACCACTTCGTGATCGGCCGGAACAGCGACACCAGGTCGACGATCTGGTGCGACTCCTTGTAGATGCGGTCCAGCCCGACCTGCGCGGAGATCGCGACGACCGGGGTGCTGTTGGTGGTGGCGTCCGCGACGCCGAGCTGCAGGTTGATCGCGCCGGGGCCGAGCGTCGCCGACGCCACGCCCGCCTTCCCGGTGAGCCGGCCGTAGATCTCGGCCATGAACGCGGCGCCCTGCTCGTGCCGGACGAGGACGTAGCGGATCGACGAGTCGTTCAGCGCGTCGACGAAGTGGATGTTCTCCTCGCCGGGGATGCCGAAGACGTACTCGACGCCCTCCGCCTCCAGGGTTCGGACGAGGAGGCGGGCGGCGTCTTCCTGCGCGGACATCGGGTGTCCCTCTTCCCACGTGTGATCTTCGGGGTTCACCCCGTGCAGCGCACCGCGGGCCGCCCGCATTCCCCGGCGAGAACGCGTTCCACCGGCTCAGCCGTCGACGACCTCCTTGATCGCCCGCAGCGTCGGCTCGTCCTTCACCCCGGCGATCAGCAGCGTGGTGACGGGGCTGTCGCGCCACAGCCCCATGCGCTCCTTGATCCGCCCGATCGGCCCGAGCAGCGAGATCGAGTCGGCGAGCTCGTCCGGCACCGCCTTGATCGCCTCCTGGCGCCGGCCGTCCAGGAACAGCTCCTGCACCCGGGCCGCCTGCTCCGCGTAGCCGAGCCGCCCGATGAGGTCGAGGTGGAAGTTGCGCTCGCGGGCGCCCATCCCGCCGATGTAGAACGCGAGCGGGACCTTGGCGAACTCCAGCGCGGACGCCAGGTCGTCGGTGACGATCGTGGTGACGGTCGCCGCGATCTCGAAGCCGTCCGGGCGTCCGGCGAGGGACGCCCCGAACACCGGCTCGATCTGCTCGGGGTCGACGAACAGCGGCAGCCAGCCCTGCGTCGCCCCGGCGGCGAGCGCCACGTTCTTCGGGCCCTCGGCGCCCAGGTAGACGGGGATCTCCGGGCGCACCGGATGCACGATCGACTTCAGCGGCTTGCCGAGGCCCGCGCCGCCCGGCAGCGGCAGCGGGTAGTGCGGCCCGGCACTGGTCACCGGCTCCTCCCGCCGCCACACCTGCCGGACGATGTCGAGGTACTCGCGCGTCCGGGCCAGCGGCTTCGGGAACGGCTGCCCGTACCACCCCTCGACGACCTGCGGGCCGGACGCGCCGAGCCCGAGGATCACCCGTCCGCCCGACAGCGCGTCGAGGGTGAGGGCGTGCATCGCGGTGGCCGCCGGCGTCCGCGCCGACATCTGCACCACCGCGGTGCCCAGCTTGATCCGGGACGTCCGCGCCGCGTACCAGGTGAGCGGCGTGAACGCGTCCGACCCGTACGCCTCCGCGGTGAACACCGCGTCGTAGCCGAGCCGTTCGGCCGCCAGGACGGTGTCGGTCTGGTCCTCCGGCTCGCGCTGCCAGTAGCCGACGTTCACGCCCAGCTTGAGATCCGCGCTCACGATGCAACCCCTTCTCCGCGTTGACGACGCCGCTCGATGGTAGAACACGTTCTACTTTCGCGGAAGCGGGGCGGGCATGCCGGAGGGCCGCGGCCGGGGGAGGCCGCGGCCCTCCGGTACCGGGCTATGCCTCCCTGGCGATGGTCAGGAGGGCCTCGAACGCGGCGGGCGTCAGCACCAGGGCCGGGCCGCCGGGGTCCTTCGAATCACGGACAGCGCGCAGATCGCGGGAGAGGGGGGCCACCTCGACGCACTGGTCGCCGCTCCCGCTGTGGGAGGACTTGCGCCATGCGGCCCCGGTCAGGTCGCGCTGCAGGTTGGTCACGGGCTGCTCCTTGCTGCCTCGGCTATGAGGTGCGCGGATTCCTCGGTGGACAAAGCGGCCGCCTCGATCCGATCGAAGCGGTCCCTATGTTTTGCTATTGCCTCCGCGCTCTCAAGGTAAACGTCGCCCATGGTGCCCTCTACGTAGGCGATATCGGGGTCCGCGGGGTCCGGATACGACAATATGGTGAAACGTCCGTCTAGGCCCGCATGCTCCTGCGCTGAGTACGGAAGTACCTGAATGGTGATTGTCGGGCGGTCCGCCGCCTCGATGAGCGCCTCCAGTTGAGCGCGCATCACGCCCGGCCCGCCGATCGGCCGCCGCAGCACCCCCTCGTCGAAGACCACGTGGAGCTGCGGCGCGTTCTCCCGGGTCAGCAGCCCCTGCCGGTGCTTGCGGGCCGAGATGCGGCGCTCGATGTCCTCCTGGTTGGGCAGCAGCCGCCCCGCGGTGATGACCTGGCGCGCGTACTGCTCGGTCTGCAGCAGCCCGTGGATCAGCTGGGGGTCCCAGGTGCGGATGTGCGACGCCTCGTCCTCCAGCGCGACGTAGCTGCCGGCGAAGACGTCCTGGTACGCGGTCCACCAACCCCGCTGGCCCGCCTGCCGCGCCAGCGTGATCAGCGAGTCCCGCTCCGGACTCGGCACCCCGTACAGATCGAGGATGTCGGCGATGTCGCCCGGTTTCGGGCGGGTCTGGCCCGTTTCGAGCCGGGAGATGGTCGCCCGCGACCAGTCGAGCCGGTCCGCGACCTCCTGCAGGGTGAGCTTCTGCTCCTCGCGCAGCCTGCGGATCTCGCGCGCCAGGCGACGGCCGCGAACGGTGGGACGGTAAGTCATTCGAGTTCAGGGACGCTTCCCCGCCCGTCACGGACGAGCGGCGGTCCCTGCCTCCTTTCCGGTGGTGTAGGCATAGCCGTCCGCTCGCTGGAGCAGCCGGAAGCGGATGTGCCGAGCGGTGAACAGCCCGCCTCTCGAGCGGACGGTGAACGTTCCGGAGGAGCGGACGGCGATGCGCCCGGTATGCGTTCCGGCGTTCTTGCCGGACGGGACCACGGCCCGGGCGAGGTCTCCGGTCCGGAACCCGAAAACGTCCTTGCGGCGAGGGAGGCGAAGGCGGGGGAACCCGTGCCTGTCGGGACGAGTGCGGGCGTAGGTGCCGCGGCCCGTGCATCCGACGGCAAGGAAGACGGTGAGGATCTCAGTGATCGAGTCGAGTTCGCCGACGGCGAGCGCGTCGAGCGTGTGCGACTTCGGCAGGTGGTGACGAGTCCGGTTCCATTTGGTGCGGCCTCCTGAGGAGGCGCGCACCGGCATGCGCGCGTCGAGCGCCTTCCACAGTGCCCGGCGTGCGGTGTTCAGCGCGGCGGCGTCCCGCAGGGGCGCCAAGGCGCGAACTTTGATCGAGGCGGCCTTGGCGGGAGCGAAATGCTCCACGGGCAGGTCGCCCTTGGCGCGGTTGCAAGGGATGCACGCCGGCACCAGGTTGCTCACGCGGTCGGAGCCGGCGCGGGAACGGGGAACCACATGGTCGATGTTGAGCGGAACACCGGTGGCGTCGCAGTAGACGCAAGTCCGTCCGAACTTGGCCAGGAGGTACTCGCGAACTTCGTAGCCGTGCAGAGTGCCGTGCTGGTATTCGGCTCCTTCCAGTGGTCGTCCGGCGGCCATGGCGTGCGTGTCGAACGCGGTGCGCTCAAGGTGGGCGGCCGTCACAGGGGCCCATCGGGACAGCCGGTCTACCCAGGAGACGGTGGTCTCGAGGCGGTGCCGCACCGATGGCGCGATCCACCCGTCGGTACGCACGCGGTTGTCGAAGCGAGGGGCTCGGTGACGCAGGTTCGCGGTCCGGCGCCGCCGCCGGTAGGCGGCGCGCTGCCGCAGCTTCTTGCCGATGGCCGAGCCCCGGTGGTCGAGCCTGACGCCGAACCGGGCCCGCCTCTCTCCCCGTCGGGAGGTGAACACGGCCATGCCGGTGTGCCGGGAGCCGGGATCGATACCGATCTCCACGCCGTCGACCCGTGATTCCCGGACGGTGCGGTCTCTGAGGCGGATGACGAACGGCGTGTGCCGCGCGACCACCGCTCGTCCGCTGCTGAGCAGCTTGCGCGCCCGCGGTGGAGTGGTCGGCTGCAGCGGTCTGCCGTTCTTGTCCAGGACGAACACGGCAGGTTGACGTATGCGGACCTCACGGCCCATCTCCCCGCCCCGGTGCGGGACGGGGGTGACGCCGCGGCCGCCAGGTGAAGCGGCCGCGGTCTCCCCTCGACCATGGTCCGTGCCGGGTGCCGCGCTGCGGCGTCCGCGCCTCGTTTCGTCCCTGTTCCTCGGGGTGTCTGCCGACGCGGATTCCAGAGCCGCCTGCTGAGGAAGCACAGACGGGTGGGTCTGCCGTCCTGCACGGAACGTAGCCAACCAGGTCACCTCCAATGCCGTCGGCTCGGTCTGGTAACGGCGCGCCCCCGGCCTCGCGGCCGACGGCGCTCGCCCTCGGGCGGGAACCCGTTACGGGAGTGGAGTCTCCTCACTCGGCGGGTGCGCCACAACGAGATTGCCGCATCCCGGTGCGAAGGCAGGTCGATTTCCCGAAGGCAGTTGCAAAGGTGAGAATCTCACGTAACGCTGGGATCCGTGACTGCTCGGGGACCGAAAGTGACGAGCGAGCCCGCCGCGCACCCCGGGACGTAGTTGCGGGAGGACCCGTGAAGACCTCGTCAGCCCACGTTACGGACGTCCGGACCGCCCACGCGGACGTGCCCGTGAAGGCCGAAACCCGTCTCGCGCCCGGACCGGCCCCGGGCGCGGCGCCGCGATCCGCGCCCCCGCCGGATCCCGCGCACGCCGCGCAGAGCATGGCGGACGCGATGGCCGACGAGCCCGGCGCCCCCGCCGGCACCCGTCCCGGCTGGGTGTGGGCGCTGCCCGGCGGCCCCGGCTGCGCCGGGCACGCGCGCCGCGTGCTGCGCGACGCGCTCGCCGCGCTCGGCGTCCCCCGCGACGTGATCGGCGACGCGCAGCTGATGGTCAGCGAGCTCGCCACCAACGCCCACCAGCACGCCGGCGACCACGGCCCGCACGAGCTGTGGCTGTACTTCGGCGACGACGGGACGGGCGGGGAGGGCGCGGGCGAGGTGCGCTGCGCGGTGTTCGACGCGCTCGCGGACGCCGCGCTGCCGGGCTACTCGTGGACGTCCGGCGACTGCGGCCGCGGTCTCGGGATCGTGCGCGAGCTGTCGGGCGGCCGGTGGGGGGCGCGCCGCACCCGGTCCCGGCTCGGGCCGTCGGTGCGGGGCAAGGCGGTGTGGTTCGCGATCCCGCAGGCGTCGCCGTCCTGAGCGGGGCCGTTCCCCGCGCGGCGCGCCGGTGTGCGATCCTTGCGGGCGACGGACGCGGAGGAACCCGGTGCGAATCCGGGGCTGTCCCGCAACTGTGACCAGGGGAGTTCCCTCTCGACAGGGCCACGGCGCATGCCGGAAGGCCGAGGGGGAGCGGTGATCCGGGAGCCAGGAGACTCCGGCCGTCGGACAGTACCGCCATCGGGCGTGGACACCCGAGGAAGGACGAATCCGCGATGCCCCCTGCCGCGCCGGCCCCCGGCTACCCGTTCTCCGCCGTCGTCGGGATGGACGACCTCAAGCTCGCGCTCCTGATCAACGCCGTGTCGCCCGGTGTCGGCGGCGTCCTCGTGCGGGGGGAGAAGGGCACCGCCAAGTCGACGGTCGTCCGGGCGCTGGCCGCCCTGCTCCCGCCGGTGCGGACCGTCCCCGGGTGCCGCTTCTCCTGCGACCCGGACGCCCCCGACCCGGGCTGCCCGGACGGCCCCCACGGCGCGGGGGCCGGTGAGCGGGCCGCCCGGCTGGTGGAGCTGCCGGTGGGCGCGTCCGAGGACCGCCTCACCGGGTCCCTCGACATCGAGCGGGCGCTGACCGAGGGCGTCACGGCGTTCGAGCCGGGCCTGCTCGCCGCCGCGCACCGCGGCGTGCTGTACGTCGACGAGGTCAACCTGCTGCACGACCATCTGGTCGACCTGCTGCTGGACGCCGCCGCGATGGGCGAGTCGCACGTCGAGCGGGAGGGCGTGTCGGTGCGGCACGCCGCGCGGTTCCTGCTGGTCGGCACGATGAACCCCGAGGAGGGGGAGCTGCGGCCGCAGCTGCTCGACCGGTTCGGCCTCACCGTCGAGGTGGCCGCCACCCGCGACCCGGCCGAACGGGCCGAGGTCGTCCGGCGGCGGCTCCGGTTCGAGGACGATCCGGTCGGGTTCGCGGCCGGGTGGGCGGCGGCCGAGGCCGCTCTCGCGGCCCGGATCGCGGCCGCGCGGGAGCGGCTGCCGCGGGTCGAGCTGACCGACGCGGCGCTCCGCCGGATCACCGCCGTCTGCGCGTCCTTCGAGGTCGACGGGCTGCGCGCCGACCTGGTGACCGCGCGGGCCGCGATCGCGCTCGCCGCCTGGCACGGCCGTCCGGCGGTCACCGCCGACGACGTGCGGACCGCCGCGCGGCTCGCGCTGCCGCACCGCCGCCGCCGCGACCCGTTCGACGCGCCCGGCCTGGACGCCGACAAGCTGGACGCGGTCCTCGACGAGCACGCCGATGCCGACCCTCCCGAGGTCCCCCAGGGTCCCGACCGCCCGGATGGCCCGGATGGTCTGGATGGCCGGGATGGCTCGGACGGTCCCGACGGCTCGGACGGTCCCGACGGCTCGGACGGTCCCGACGGACCGGACGGTCCCGATGGACCGGACGATCCGGACGGCCCCGGCGGTCCGGACGACGACGGGGCCGGTGGCGGGGTGCGGCCGGACGTGCGGGGAGACGACGCGAACGGCTCCGCGCCGACTGAGCCGTCCGGTGGGGAGGGGGGCGGCGAGAGCGAACCCGCGCCGGCGGACGCCGCCTACAAACCGCGCCTGTTCACCGTTCCCGGTGTCGGTGCGGGCGCGCCGGGGCGGCGTTCCAAGGCGCGCAGCCCGTACGGACGGGTGTCGGGTGCGCGTCCGGGCGCGCGCGGGCTGCACTTGACCGCGACGCTCCGCGCTGCCGCCCCGCACCAGAGCGCGCGCGGGCGGAGCGGCACGGGCCTGATCGTCCGGTCGGGGGATTTGCGCGAGGCCGTCCGGGACGGGCGCGAAGGCAACCTCGTCCTGTTCGTCGTGGACGCGAGCGGGTCGATGGCCGCGCGCGCCCGGATGCGCGCGGTGAAGGGCGCGGTCCTGAGCCTGCTGCTGGACGCCTACCAGCGCCGCGACAAGGTCGGGCTGATCACGTTCCGGGGCTCGGCGGCGGAGGTGGCGCTGCCGCCGACCTCGTCGGTGGAGGCGGGGGCGCGCCGCCTGGAACGGCTGCCCACGGGCGGCCGGACGCCGCTGTCGGCCGGGCTGCTGCGCGCGGCGGACGTCCTGCGGGTGGAGCGGCTCCGGGACCCGGCGCGCCGTCCGCTCCTGGTCGTGGTGACCGACGGGCGCGCGACGCACGGTCCCGATCCGGCGGCCGCGGCGGCGCGGCTGGCGGGTGTCGCGGCGGTGGTCGTCGACTGCGAGTCCGGCCCGGTGCGGCTGGGGCTGGCCGGGGCGCTCGGCGCGCGGCTCGCCGCCGAGGTCGTCCGGCTGGATGACCTGGCCGCCGACTCGCTCGCGGGTGTGGTCCGGGCCTCCCGCCGCGCCGCCTGACCCCTGCCGGGGCGGGCGCGCGGGATTCTGACGACGTGGAAGGGATCGAGGATGCCGCAGGGGAAGCCGGAGTACGTGCCGGAGGACGGGCTCACGACGCGGCAGCGGCGCAACCGGCCGCTGGTGATGGTGCATACGGGGCCGGGCAAGGGGAAGTCGACGGCGGCGTTCGGGCTGGCGTTGCGGGCGTGGAACCAGGGGTGGCCCATCGGGGTGTTCCAGTTCGTCAAGTCCGCCAAGTGGCGCATCGGTGAGGAGAACGCGCTGCGCGCGCTTGGGCGGCTGCACGGGGAGACGGGCGAGGGCGGTCCGGTCGCGTGGCACAAGATGGGCGAGGGCTGGTCGTGGATCCAGCGGCCGGGCAGCGAGGACGACCACGCGGCGGACGCGCGTGAGGGCTGGGAGCAGATCAAACGGGATCTGCAGGCCGAGACGTACCGCCTTTACGTCCTGGACGAGTTCACCTACCCGATGAAATGGGGATGGGTGGACGTCGACGATGTCGTGGCGGCGCTCCGGGAACGGCCCGGCAACCAGCACGTGGTGATCACCGGGCGGGACGCGGATCCGCGGCTGGTCGAGTCGGCTGATCTGGTGACGGAGATGGGCAAGGTCCGCCACCCGATGGATCGCGGGCAGAAGGGGCAGAAGGGCATCGAGTGGTGAACGTTCCGCGGCTGGTGATCGCGGCGCCGGCGTCCGGGAGCGGCAAGACGACGGTCGCGACCGGGCTGATGGCGGCGCTCGCGGGCCGGGGCGCGGCCGTCTCGCCGCACAAGGTGGGGCCCGACTACATCGACCCGGGCTACCATGCGCTGGCCACCGGGCGGCCCGGCCGGAACCTGGACCCGTGGCTCGTGGGGGAGGACCGGATCGTCCCGCTGTTCCTGCACGGGGCGGCGGGCGCCGGGATCGCGGTCGTCGAGGGCGTGATGGGCCTGTACGACGGGCGGACGGGCAGCGGGGACCACGGCGGCGGCGACTTCGCGTCGACCGCGCACGTGGCGGCGCTGCTGGACGCGCCCGTGGTGCTCGTCGTGGACGCCGCGGCGGCGGCCGGGCGGTCCGTCGCGGCGCTCGTCCACGGCTTCCGGTCGTTCGGGCCGGTGCGGGTCGGCGGCGTGATCCTCAACCGGCTCGGGTCGGACGCGCACGAGGCGATGTGCCGGGACGCGCTCGACGACCTGGGCGTGCCGGTGCTCGGGGCGCTGCGGCGGCACGCGGACGCGGCGGCGCCGTCCCGGCACCTGGGGCTGGTCCCCGCCGCGGAGCGGGACGCCGACGCGGTCGCGAGCGTGCGGCGGCTCGGGGAGCTGGTCGCGGCGTCGTGCGACCTCGATGCCCTGGAGGCGCTGGCGCGGTCGGCGCCGCCGCTCGCCGCGGAGCCCTGGGACCCGGCCGCGGAGGCGGCGGAAGCCGGGGGCGCGGGCCGGGTGCGGCCGCGGATCGCGGTGGCCGGGGGAGCGGCGTTCACCTTCGGGTACGCGGAGAACGCGGAGCTGCTGGCGGCCGCGGGCGCCGAGGTCGTCCGGTTCGACCCGCTGCGGGACGAGTCGCTGCCGGAGGGCACGCGCGGCCTGGTCGTCGGCGGCGGGTTCCCCGAGGTGTACGCGGCGGAACTGGCCGCGAACGGGCGGCTGCGGGCGGAGCTGGCCGCGTTCGCCGGTGCGGGACGTCCCGTCTACGCCGAGTGCGCGGGGCTCCTTTACCTCGCGCAGGAGCTGGACGGTGCGCCGATGTGCGGCGTCCTGGACGGTGTGAAAGCGGCCATGGCCCCGCGCCTGACGCTGGGCTATCGTGCCGCCGTGGCGGTGGCCGACTCCGTCGTCGCCCGGACGGGCGAGCGGGTGCACGGTCACGAGTTCCACCGCACGGTGACGGATCCCGTCCACGGGGACACGGCCGCCTGGCAGTGGTCCACGTCCGGTCCGGCGGGGTTCGTGCAGGGCGACTGTGTCGCGTCCTACCTCCACCTGCACTGGGCCGGGTCGCCCCGGTTCGCGAGCAGACTGGTCGACGCCTGCGGTAGGGAGCGCGGTTGAACGCCTTCGAGGGAAAAGTGCGCCTGGAGGGGGAGCGGATCGTCCTGCGCCCGTTCTGCCTGGACGACGCGGCGGAGCTCATCGAGGTGATCCGCGCCCGGGAGGACTGGCTCCCGCCCAACTTCCCCACCGCGCTCAACGCCGAGACGATCGCGTGGTTCCTGCGGGAGGGCATCCACAAGGTCCAGCAGTACGGCCTCGGCATCCACCTGGCGATCACGGGCGGGGACGGCGGGCTCCTGGGGACGATCGGGCTGTTCAAGGTCGACTGGACGCAGGGCACGTGCGAGGTCGGATACGGGATGCGGCCAAGCGCGCGCGGGAACGGGTACGCGACCGAGGCGCTCCGCGTGGTGTCGGACTGGGCGCTGCAAGACTGCGGCCTGTACCGGGTGGAGTTGCGCGCGCTCGTCACCAACGCGCCGTCCATCCGGGTGGCGGAGAAGGCGCGGTTCTGGCGGGAGGGACGCGCGCGCGGCGCCGAGGTCGAGGACGGCGCCAACCAGGACATGTTCGTGTTCAGCCGCATCGCGCCCGACCTGCGGGACGAGCGGCCCGCGCGGCTCGTGCCGGTGGACGTCGGCCCGGGCGATCCGGAGCTGGTCACCGTCCGGGCGCTGCGGCTGCTGCACGAGGCCGACGCCGTGCTCGTCGCCGACGCGCCCGACGCTCCCGTGCGCGCGCACACGACGCGAGTCCGGCGGGTGGACGGCGACCCCGCCGCCGCCGTGCTCGCCGCCCTGGACGGCGGCGCCCGCACGGTCGCGTTCGCGCTCGGCGACCCGGCCGTCTTCCGGGAGGCGGCGCGCGGCGTCGTGGCGGCGCGCCCCGGCGTGCTGATCGATCCGCCGCTCCCCGGCGCGCCGGGTCCGTCCGCGGACGGACCCTCCGGGAGGCTCGTCGCCCACGACGGGGAGGGACGGGCATGATCGACGAGACGCTGGTGATGTACGGCGGCGGCGCGGAGGACGCGGCCCGCAGGATGCTGCCGAAGCTGCCGGACGGCTGCTTCGCGCCGGTCGACCTGGACGCGCTGCGGGAGGCCGCCGGGCGCGGAATCCGGCAGGTCGTCCTCGTCGCCGGGCTGGCCGACCAGGCCGCCATCGTCGGCCCGGTGCTGGGCGAGATCACCGCCGACATGGCGGGCGACGCCGAGGGCGGCGCGCTCGCCGCCGCGGTCGCCGCGGCCGACGCCGCCGCCGACCCGGGGCGCGCCTACGCGCTGTGGGAGGCCGCCGGACGGCTCGGGCCGTGCGGCCGCGAGCTGTGCCGCCGCACCGCGGGCGAGCTGGAGCGCCGGGCCGGGTCGGTGGCGGCCCAGGTGGTCCTGGTGGACGCCTCGGGCGAGCGCATGGTCGGCATGTTCGGGCGCATGGCGCGGTAGGCATGGACGGATCCCTCGTGATCCGCGCGTGCGCGCGCGCCGGTCTGCCCTGGGAGGACGCGTTGATCGTGTCGGCGCACGAGCTGCGCCGTGCGGTGAACGCGTGCCGCGCCCACCCGAAGGTCGCGGTGCTGACCGCTCCTGGCGCGGGCCCGGCGGAACTGGCGCGCGCGCTGTTCCCGCAGACCCCGCGCACGTTCGTCGTCTGCGAGGACCTCGACGGACCGGACGAACGCGTGGTGCGCGTCCGTCCGGCCGAGGCGACCACGCGTCCCTGGAACGCCCCGCAGGTCGTGCTCGTCCTGGACGAGCGCCGCCCGCCGGACGGCCCCGGCTGGACCGCGCGCCCGCCCGGCCCGGACGGCTGGGCGCTGGACGGCTTCGACGGCGCGGCCCTCGCGCCCGAGACCAGGGCGTTCGTCCTCGCCAGGCTCGGCCCGCGCACGGGCGACCTGGTGTGGGACCTCGGGTCCGGCGACGGCTCCGTCGCGGCCGAGTGCGCCCGGTTCGGCGCGGCCGCGGTCGCCGTGGGGCCGGACGCGGCGTCCTGCGAGCGGATCCGCGCGGCCGTCCGCGCCCGCCGCGTGCGGGTCGCGGTGGCGCGCGGCGCGCTCCCGTCCGTCCTCGACCACCTCCCGGACCCGGACGCCGTGTTCCTGGCCGGAGCGGAGGCCGCGTCCGTCCGCGCCTGCGCGGACCGCGCCCCGGACCGGTTCGTCGCGACGGCGGACGAGCGCCGGGTGCCCGAGATCGTGGACGTCCTGGCCGGGGCGGGTTTCACCGCCCGGGCCGCCGCGTTCGGCGTGACACCGCTCGTCCCACCGCCGGCCATCGACGGGGCCGCAGGCTCGGGGCCCGCCGACGAGCGGGCCGACGCGCAGTCCGGCGGCTCGGGGGTGCCGGACCCGCCGGTGACCCTTGTCTGGGCGCGTCGCGCCGCTCCCGAACCCGTCCGGCCCGCCCCGGCGCGGCGCCGCCCGGTCGAGCGGACCCCGCCGCTGTGACCGCCGCGACGCACGTCGCGGTGCTCGGCGTCGGCGTGTCCGCGGCCGCCGGTGCGGACGAGGTCGGCGCGCTGCTGGACGCCGTCCTGCGGCGGGCGGGCGTGCGCCCCGGCGCCGTCTGGTGCGCCGCGACCGCCGAGGGGCGGCGCGGCGAACCCGCCGTCCGCGCCGCCGCCCGGGTCCGCGGCCTGCCGCTCGTCGCCTACCCTGTGCCCGTGCTCGCGCAGGTCACGGTGCCGAACCCGTCGGACGTCGCGCGCCTGCGGGCGGGCACGCCGAGCGTCGCGGAGGCCGCGGCGCTGCACGCCGCCCGCGCGCTGTGCGGCGGCCCCGTCCGCCTCGCGGTCCCCAAGCGCGCCTCCGGCCGCGCGACCGCCGCCCTGGCGATCGCGACCGCCGCCGTCGAACCGGACACGGCGCGCGCATCCCGGCATGTGTCCGCAACCCGGCATGAGGGTGTAGAAGCCGTGAAACCCTGGTACTTCCTCCCGGAGCGGCACGCGCCCGGGGACGGCGACAGCGAGGATTGCCCGTGACCCAGCAGGAGGCTCCTGTGAGCGTACGCCAGCCGCATCCGGTGGAGATCAGGTCGTATGAGATCCTGCGGTCCCGCGTCGACCTGTCGCCGATGCCGCCGCTGTGGCGGGCGGTCGCCGAGCGGGTCGTCCACGCCACCGCCGACCTGGAGTACGCGGTCGACCTGGTGACCGAGGAGGAGTCCCTCCGGCGCGGCTGGGAGGCGCTGCGCTCCGGCGCGCCGATCGTCACCGACGAGGGCATGGTCGCCGCCGGGATCACCGCGCGGGAGACCGTCTGCCACGCCGCCGACCCGGCCGCCGCGCGGATGTCGCGGGCCGCGGGCATCACGCGTCCGGCCGCGGCCGTCCGGCTCGCGTACGCCGACGTGGGGCCCGGGGCGGTGTGGGTCGTCGGATCGGCGCCCGAGGCGATCTTCGAGATCATCGACCGGCGGGTCGGCCCGGCGCTGGTCATCGGCGTCCCGGTCGGGTTCGTCGGCGCCGCCGAGGCGAAGGAGGCGCTGCGCGCCAGCGGGCTGCCGCAGCTCAGCAACGTGTCGGAGAAGGGCGGCTCCGCGGTCGCCGCCGCGGCCGTCAACGCCCTGCTGTACCACGAGGGGGCCCGGTGACCGCGGGCACGGCGGGACGCGGGATCGACCTGCGGCACCACGGGGACGCCGAGATCGGGGACGGCCTCGCCGACTTCGCCGTGAACGTGCGGACCGGCATGCCGCCCGCCTGGCTCGCCGACCGGATCCGCGCGTCGGTCGCCGACCTGGCCGCCTACCCCGACCCGCGGGCCGCGCGCCGCGCGGTGGCGCGGCGGCACGGCCGCTCGGTCGAGGAGGTGCTGCTCACGGCGGGCGCCGCCGAGGCGTTCGTGCTGCTCGCGCGGGTGCTGGCGCCGGAACACGCCGTCGTGGTGCACCCGCAGTTCACCGAGCCGGAGGCCGCGCTGCGGGCGGCCGGGCACGACGTCGAGCGCGTCGTGCTCGGCGCGGACTTCGTGCTCGACCCCGCGGCGGTGCCGCCCGCCGCCGACCTCGTCGTGATCGGGAACCCGACGAACCCGACGTCGGTGCTGCACCCGGCCGCGGCGGTCGCCGCGCTCGCCCGCCCCGGCCGGACGGTCGTCGTGGACGAGGCGTTCATGGACTGCGTGCCCGGCGAGCCCGAGTCGCTCGCCGCGCGGCTGCCCGCCGGGGTCGTCGTGATCCGGTCGCTCACCAAGACGTGGGGGCTGGCGGGGCTGCGCGCCGGGTACGTGCTGGCCGCGCCCGCTCTCGTGGCCCGGCTGGCGGAGGCGCAGCCGCTGTGGGCGGTGTCCACGCCCGCGCTCGTCGCCGTCGAGGAGTGCTCCACGCCCGAGGCCGTCGCGGAGGCCGAGAAGTGGGCCGTGGAACTCGGGACCGAACGGGACCGGCTGGCCGCCGAACTCACCGGCCGGGGCCTGTACGTCGTCCCCGGCGCGCGCGCGTCGTTCCTTTGCGTCCGCATCCCCGACGCCCTCGGCATCAGGGCACTGCTACGGCAACGCGGTTACGCGGTCAGGCGCGGCGACACCTTCCCCGGGCTCGGCCCAGACTGGCTCCGCATCGCCGTCCGGGACCGCGCGTCCAACGAGACCCTTCTGGAGGTCATGGGTGAGCTCGGCATCTGACGGCCCCGAACCGGGCGGCTCCGGACCGGGTGACTTCGCGCACGCTTTCCCGGTGGACGAACGCCGAGCCGTCCACCGCGCCATCGCCGAACGGCGCGACGTCCGGGACGGCTTCCTGCCCGACCCCGTCGACGACGGCGTCCTCACCCGGATCCTCGAGGCCGCGCACCGGGCACCGTCCGTCGGGCTGACCCAGCCCTGGGACTTCCTCATCGTCCGGGACGCCGCCAAGCGCGAACGCATCCGCGCCCTGGCGGAACGCCAACGCGACGGCTACGCCGCCACGCTGCCGCCCGCGCGCGCCGCCCGCTTCGACGGGCTCAAGATCGAGGCCATCCGCGAGGCCCCGGTGAACATCGCCGTCACCTGCGACCCCACCCGCGGCGGACGCAACCCGCTCGGCCGCCACGCCCAGCCGAGCACCGCCCAGTACTCGGTGGCCTGCGCCGTCCAGAACCTGTGGCTGGCCGCCCGCGCCGAAGGGCTCGCCGCCGGCTGGGTCAGCTTCTTCGACGAGCGCGAGCTGGCCGCCGAGCTCGGCCTGCCCGCCGACGTCGAGGTCGTCGCCTACCTGTGCGTCGGGCACGTGACCGGGTTCCCGCCCGCGCCCGTCCTCGACCTGACCGGCTGGGCGCGCCGCAGGCCCCTCGCCTGGGCCGTCCACGACGAGGAGTACGGGCGGCGCGCGCTGCCCGGGAAGGAAGCCGTGCACATGATCGAGCAGACGGTCGCCGCGATCGCGCCGCCGGACGAGGCCGCGATCCGCGACGCCCGCGAGCACCAGGCCCGCCTCACCAAGCCGCCGGGGGCCCTCGGCGTGCTGGAGGAGGTGTCGGTCCGGCTCGCCGGGCTCGCCGGGCACTGCCCGCCGCCGCTGCCCGAACCGGCCGCCGTCGCGGTGTTCGCCGCCGACCACGGCGTCCACGCGCAGGGCGTCACGCCCTGGCCGCAGGAGGTCACCGCCCAGATGGTGGCGAACTTCCTCGCGGGCGGCGCGGTCGTCAACGCGTTCGCCGGGCAGGTCGGCGCCGAGGTCAGCGTCGTGGACGTCGGCGTCGCCGCCGACCTGGACGCCGCCCCCGGCCTGCTCCGCCGCAAGATCGCGCACGGCACCGCCGACATGACGCGCGGCCCCGCGATGACCGGCGAGCAGGTGCGCCGCGCCGTCGAGACCGGCATCGAGGTGGCCCGCGAACTGGTCTCGGCGGGCGCCCGCTGCCTGGTCACCGGCGACATGGGGATCGCGAACACCACCGCGTCCGCCGCGCTGATCGCCGCGTTCACCGGCCTGCCGCCCGAGCGCGTCACCGGCCGGGGGACGGGCGTGGACGACGCCACGCACGCCCGCAAGGTCGAGATCGTCCGCGCGGCGCTCGCCCGGCACGGCCTCCTGGACGGCGCGGGCGACCGGGACCCCCTGGACGTCCTGGCCGCGGTCGGCGGCCTCGAGCACGCCGCGCTCGCCGGGTTCGTCCTCGGCGGCGCCGCCCTGCGCGTCCCGGTCGTCCTGGACGGCGTGATCGCCGGGGCCGCCGCGCTCGCCGCGGCCGCGCTGTGCCCGGACGCCCTGCACGCCTGCGTCGCCGGGCACCGCTCCGCCGAGCCCGGGCACGCCGCCGCCATCGACCGGCTGGGGCTGCGCCCGCTGGTCGACCTGGAACTGCGGCTCGGCGAGGGGACCGGCGCTCTGCTCGCGCTCCCGCTGGTCCAGGGCGCCGTTCGGGTGCTGCACGAGGTCGCCACGTTCGATTCGGCGGGCGTCAGCGGGAAGGACGCGGCGCCGTAACGACATGATCACGGACTGAGTCACGCTCGGCTATCGACTCACCGGAGCCCCTCTCCATGGACTCCCCAAGCCGAGTAACGTTGTTGAACGAAGAAACTTGTCGGTCACCGGCGCCCGCAAGTCAACCGTACGAGCGAGAGATTCCCCGACGTGCCCCCGTACCTGCTAGGTCTGCGACTCGCCGGGCGACGCGTCGTCGTCGTCGGCGGCGGACGGGTCGCCCAGCGCCGCGTCCCGGCGCTGCTGGCGGCCGGCGCCGAGGTCGTGCTGGTGTCGCCCGAGGTGACCGCGTCCCTGGAGGCGCTGATCGACGACGGCCGGGTCGTCTGGCACCGCCGCCGCTACGCCCCCGGCGACTGCGCGGACGCCTGGCTCGTCCAGGCCGTCACCGACGACGCCGAGGTCAACGGCGCGGTCGTCGCCGAGGCCGAGGCCGCCCGGATCTGGTCCGTGCGCGCCGACGACGCCGAGTCGTCCCCCGCCTGGACGCCCGCGAGCGGCCGCGCCGGCGACGCGACGGTCGGGGTGCTGCTGGGCGGCGACCCGCGCCGCGCCGCCGGCATCCGCGACGCCGTCGTGGACGGCCTGCGCGACGGCGCCCTCGAAGCGCGGGAGTCCCGCACCAAGCCGGCGGGCGTGGCGCTCGTCGGCGGCGGCCCCGGCGACCCCGGGCTGATCACCGTCCGCGGGCGGCGGCTGCTCGCGATGGCCGACGTCGTCGTCACCGACCGGCTCGCCCCCGCCGAGCTGCTCGACGAACTGCCCGACGACGTCGAGGTCATCGACGCCGCGAAGATCCCCTACGGGCGCACCGTCACCCAGGAGCGCATCAACGACCACCTCGTCGAGCAGGCCAAGCGCGGGAAGTTCGTCGTCCGGCTCAAGGGCGGCGACCCGTTCGTGTTCGGCCGCGGCGGCGAGGAGGCGCTGCACTGCGCCCGCCACGGCGTCCCGGTGACGGTCGTCCCCGGGATCACCAGCGCCGTCGCCGTGCCG
Source organism: Actinomadura rifamycini DSM 43936 (assembly GCF_000425065.1). Taxonomy (GTDB): domain Bacteria; phylum Actinomycetota; class Actinomycetes; order Streptosporangiales; family Streptosporangiaceae; genus Spirillospora; species Spirillospora rifamycini. The sequence continues at coordinate 68,163 of NZ_AULB01000032.1, read as the reverse complement.
TCGGCCGCGGGCATCCCGGTCACCCACCGGGGCGTCGCGCAGGAGTTCCACGTGGTCTCCGCGCACGTCCCGCCGGACCACCCCGACTCCACGGTCGACTGGGCGGCGCTCGGCCGCGCCCACGGCACGCTCGTCCTGCTCATGGCGGTCGAGCGGATGCCCCTCATCGCCGAGACCCTCGTGCGCTATGGTCGAGCGTCCGACACGCCGGTCGCCGTGATCCAGGACGGCACCCGGCCCGCCCAGCGGACCGTCACGGCCACCCTCGCCACGGTCGCGGACGCGATGGCGGCCGCCGGCGTCCGGCCCCCGGCGATCGTCGTGGTGGGCGACGTGGTGGCCGTGGGACGCGAGATCGACATGATCCGAGCCGACGAACGAGCCGACATTCCAGCCGACATGGGACGGGATCCGTGACACCCCCCGCAGAGCAGAGCGCGGTTCACGACGAGGAGGCGGGCACCGGCCCGGGCACCGGCGAACGGGACCCCGCGGCGCCCGAGCCGCGGGCGGCGTCCGAGGGACGCGCCGTGCCCGCCGCCCGGGACGAGCCGGACGCCGCGTCCGGCGCCGCCCCCGAGCACGACGCGAGCAAGAAGGAGAAGGCCAGGGGAAGGCACGCGCGCAAGGACGACCTGGGTAAGGACGACTCGGGTAAGGACGACCTGCGCAAGGACGACCTGCGCAAGGACGACCTGCGCAAGGACGACCCGCGCGAGGACGACCCGGGTAAGGACGAACTGCGCGGAAACGGCGGGGACGGCGGCGACGGCGAGCAGGCCGTGCCCGAGGCCGCCACCGTGCCCGAGGCCGGTGTCGGGCCCGAGGCCGCCACCGCGCCCGAGGCCGGTGAGCGGGCCGCGCGGCGCGACCCGCGCGACGGCGCCGGGACCGTCCGGCAGGGCGAGCTGATCCAGGCGCTGACCGCGCTCCGCGAGCGGCTCGGCGCGTTCGAGTTCGTCCTCGACCTGCCCGGCGCCGCCGACGCCAAGGAACTCCGCGACGAGCTGCGCGCCCAGATCGAGGACTACGTCCTCCCGCGCATCCAGGCGGCCGGCACCCCGCTGCTGGTGGTCCTCGGCGGATCGACCGGCGCGGGCAAGTCGACGCTGGTCAACACGCTCGTCGGGTCCCGCGTCAGCGCCACCGGCGTGCTGCGCCCCACCACCAGCAGCCCGATCCTGGTCTGCCACCCCGACCACGCCGACTGGTTCCTGGAGGGGCCGCTGCTGCCCGGCATGGGACGCGTCCGCGGCCCCGCGCCGGACGCCATCGCCGGCGACCAGCTCGTCGTCATCGCCAGCGACGCGCTGCCGCCCGGCCTCGCCCTCCTCGACAGCCCCGACTTCGACTCCGTCTTCGAGGACCACTACGAGTTCGCCACGAAGCTGATGGCGGCCGCCGACCTGTGGCTGTGCGTCACCACCGCCGCCCGGTACGCCGACGCGATGGTGTGGCAGATGATCGAGCGCGCGAAGGAGAACGGCGCCACGGTCGGCGTCGTCCTGTCGCGCGTCCCGCAGGGCGCCGCGGGCGCGGGCGCCGCCGAGGTCGTGGAGCACTTCGGCGAGATGCTGGACGAGCACGGCCTCGGCGACGCGCGGAGGTTCACCGTCCCCGAGACCCGCATCGAGGAGAGCCGCCTGCCGGAGGAGGCCGTCGCCGACGTCCGCGCCTGGCTCACCGGCGTCGCCGCCGACACCTCCGGCCGCGAGATCGTCGTCGGCGACACCCTCGCCGCCGTCCTGGACAGCATCCGCGACCGCGTCTCCGAGATCGGCGAGCACGTCGAGGCGCAGGCCGGGCAGCGCGCCGAACTGGCCCGCGCCGTCGAGACCGGCTACGGCACCGCCCTCGCCGAACTCGACGAGGCCACCCGCGACGGCTCCCTCCTGCGCGGCGAGGCGCTCGCCCGCTGGCAGGACTTCGCAGGGACGGGCGACCTGCTGCGCTCCCTGCACGTCCAGCGCGCGCGCAAGGGGCGCGGCTCCAACCGGCGGCGCCGCAGCCCCACCCGTGTGCGCGCGCTCAAGGCCGCCCTGCGCAGCAGCCTCGAATCGACGATCCTCGCGTCCGCCGAACGCGGCGCCGAGCACGTCCTGGCGCTGTGGCGCGAGCATCCGGAGGGCGGCCCCGTCGTGTCCGGCCCCGCCGCCGAGATCGGCACCGTCTCCCCGGAACTCGCCCGCCGCGTCACCCGGGCCGTCAGTGCCTGGCAGGACCACGTCCAGGAACTCATCCGCACCGAAGGCGTCACCAAGCGCTCGGTCGCGAAGCTGGTCTCGTTCGACACCGAGGCGGTCTCGCTCGTCCTGACCGTCGGGCTGCTCGGCCACGGCGCCGGAGACGACGAGGGCGGCGCCGTCCCGCAGCGCCTGCTCAAGGCCCTGTTCGGCGCCGAGTCCCTCCGCGGGATGGGCGCCAAGGCCCGCGCCGACCTGCGCAGCCGCATCGGGATGCTGTTCGACGAGGAGGCGATCCGGTTCGGGCAGGTCCTCGACACCGTCGGCATCCCCGACGAGACCGTCCCCGTCCAGCTGTACCAGGCCACCTACAACCTCGAGGTTGCCCGATGACGACATCGGCCGTCCCCGCGAACCCGCCGGCGGGCTCCCCGGCCGGCACCGGCCCGATCCCCGTTTCGCCCGACGCCGAGGCCGCCGGGGCCGCCGGGTCCGCCGCCGCGCCCGCCCTCACCGACCGCCTCGACGGCCTCGACCGGCTCGTCCAGGCGGGCACCGGACGGCTCGACCGGCCCCTCCTCGACGAGGCGGGGGCCCTCCTCGACCGCGCCGGGCAGCGGCTCAAGCTGTCCGGGGAGCACACCGTCGTGACCCTCGCCGGCGGCACCGGCAGCGGCAAGTCGTCCCTGTTCAACGCCATCTGCGGCCTCGAACTGTCGCCCCCCGGCATGCGCCGCCCGATGACGTCCAAGGCGCACGCCTGCGTCTGGGGCCTCGACGGCGCCGGCCCGCTCCTCGACTGGCTCGACGTCGACAAGAAGCACCGCTTCGCCCGCGCCGGCGCCGCCGACCGCGCCGACGGCTCCCTCCAGGGGCTCGTCCTGCTCGACCTGCCCGACCACGACTCGATCCAGGCGATGCACCGCGCCGAGGTCGACCGGTTCGTCACCGTCGCCGACCTGCTCGTCTGGGTGGTCGACCCGCAGAAGTACGCCGACGCGTCCCTGCACCGCAACTACATCGTCCCGTTCGCCCGGCACACCGGCGTCACCCTCATCGTCCTCAACCAGGTCGACCGGCTCGGCCCCGCCGAGATCGACGACTGCGTCGCCGACCTGCGCCGCCTCCTCGAGGCCGAAGGGCTCGCCGACCCCCGCATCGTGACGTCGTCCGCCGTCGCCGAGGGCGGCGTGACGGGCTTCCGCGAGGTCCTCGTCGACACCGTCGCCGCCCGCCGCGCCCGCACCGAGCGGCTCGCCACCGACATCGACCGGATCGCCGAGCGCTTCGCCGAGCACCGCCTCGACGCCGAACCGCCGACCACGATCGACGACGGCCGCCGCGCCGAGCTCGTCCAGGCGTTCGGCGACGCCGCGGGCGCCCCCGCCGTCGCCGAGGCCATGGAGAGCGCCTACGAGCTGCGCGCCGCCGACTTCATCGACTGGCCCGTCACGACCCTGGTCACCCGCCTGCGCTCCGACCCGCTCCGCCGGATGCGCCTCACCGAGCTCCGCGAGGAGCTGCGCGGCGCCTTCACCGGCCCCGTCGGCGCCCAGCAGGGCGACGTGGACGTCGCGCTGCACGGCGTCGCCGAGGGCGTCGCCCCCGAACTGCCCGTGCACTGGGCCCGGTCCGTCCGGATGGCGGCCCGCTCCCGCGCCGCCGAGATCCCCGAAGCCCTCGGCGAATCCCTCCGCGCCGCCCTGCCGAGCTTCAACCAGGTGCCGCGCTGGTGGTGGCTGGTCAAGACCTGGCAGTACTTCCTCGCGCTCGTCGCGGCCCTCAGCGCCGTGTGGATCGCCGTCCTCGTCGGCTACGGCGCCATGGACGCCGACGCCCCCGGCCCCCTCGGCGACGCGGGCCTGATCCCCTACGTCGCCGTCCTGGCCCTGTGCACCCTCGGCATGGGCCGCCTCACCACCTCGGCCTGCCGCAACCTGGTGGCCCTCTCGTCCGCCAAGCACGGCGACAAGATGGAGGAGCACATGCGCGAGGGCATCGAGCGGGTCGCCCGGGAGAAGGTCATCGAGCCCGTCGAGGCCGACCTGCGCGCCTACGCCGACTTCCGCCGCGACGTGGACGTCGCCCTCGGCAAGGAGCCCGGGCGGGCGCCCGAAGGGGCGCCCGAGGGGGCGGGCCCGGCCGGGCCGCGCGCCGAGTAAGGGGTCGCCGCGCCCGGTTATCCACAGGCCGGCTTTTTTCTTCAAGGCGTCCCTCCGCCGCGTCATCGTGGGATCACGACGCGAACCCCGGAGGGCACCATGAACGAAGCGCACGTCACCGTCATCGGCTGGGCCGTCGCCGACCCCGCGTACGCGACCACGGCGGGCGGCGTCCCCTTCCTGTCACTGCGGATCGGCTGCACGCCCCGCCGCTACGACCGGGAGACCGGCGCGTGGGTCGATCAGGAGACCCAGTTCATGACCGCGATCTGCCGCCGCGCCCTCGCCGACAACGTCCAGGCGTCGGAGATCGGCCGCGGCACGCCCGTGGTCGTCACCGGCCGCCTGCGCGTCCGCCAGTACGAACGGGACGGCCAGTGGCGCACCACCGTCGACATCGAAGCGGCCACCCTGGGGCACGACCTCTCCCGGGGCACCGCCGAGTTCACCCCCATGCGAAGAGCGACCCTCACGGACCGGGAGCCCAGAGCCGCCTGACCACGGCCTACCCGCCCCAGCCGCCGAGCCCGCCTCGGGGGTGCGTGCCCTTGGGGTGCGTGTCTTGGGGGTGGGTGCCCTGGGGGTGCGTCCCTTGGAGGGTGCGTGCCCTGGGGGCGCGTGCCAAGGGGGTGCGTCCCGTAGAGGCGCGTCCCGTGAAGGCGCGTCCTGTGAAGGCGCGTCCTGTGAAGGCGCGTCAATGGGGGCGCACCCATGGGAGCGCGTCCCACAGAGGCGCGTCATGGAGGTGAGGCATAGAGGGGAGGCATACGGGAGGGGGTGCCGCGGAGTGGCCGGGGCGGTCGCGGTCCGTACGGGGCCGGCGTCCGTCGGGGCGTCCGACGGCCGTGGGCGACTCGGTGAGCGCGAGATGTCAGATCCAGGAGACGCCGCGCATGATCCTTCCCCTTCGGGTGGATGTGGGCCGCGCGTTCCGCGGGGACCGCCGGCGGGTGCCCGCGAAGGTCAGCCGCATGTGCCCTACCGAAGGTACCTGTTTCACGCCCGTTCCGCACACCTTGCAACTATCGTGTTACACAACGTGATGCGTGTAAGGGGGAAGGATGACGGCAGTGCAGTCGTCAGCCGAGGACCGCGGTGGGGAACTGGCCCGCAGGCCCCGGCGCCGGGCGATCACGGGACGTCCGTCCCTGCTCGTGGTGTACGTGCCCGCGGTCGTCGGCATCCATGTGGCGCTCCTCGCGATGGGGCTGGTCACCGCCTCCTGGCGCGCCGACGACCTGGTGACGTTCGGGGCGCTGGTGGCCTGCGGGGCGGTGTGCATCGAGGCGACGCGCCGGCTCGGGATCCCGGCCGGGGTCGCGCGGGACCTGCTGTCCGCCTGGTGGCTGCCGGTGGCGCTGCTCCTGCCGCCGGTGTACGCGCTGCTGATGCCCGTCCCGCTGCAGGCACTGCTGCAGTTCCGGGTGCGGCGGACGCTCGTGTACCGGCGGGTGCTGGTGGCGTCGGCGCACGGCCTGGCGGGGGCCTGCGCGTCGGTCGTCTTCCACCAGGTGGTGCCGCATCCGCTCGCGGGCGCGGAGTGGGTGGTGGAGGCGTGCCCGAAGGTGGCGGCGGCGGTCGGCTGCGCGGCGCTGTTCACCGTGGTGAACGCGGCCCTGGTCGGGATCGCGGCGCACGCGGCCAACCCGCAGGGGCGCTGGCGCGACGTCCTCTGGACGCGCGAAAGCCTCCTGCTGGACGTGGTGGAGCTGTGCGTCGGCATGCTGGTGGCGGTGACCTCGGCGCTGACGCCGTGGATGCTGCTGCTGGCGCTGCCCCCGGTGATGCTGCTGCAGCGCAGCCTGATGCACCAGCAGTTGCAGGCCGCCGCCCGGACCGACGCCAAGACCGGCCTGCTGAACGCCGCGGCCTGGCAGCGGGAAGCCGACACCGAACTGTCCCGCGCCCAGCGGACGCACTCGGGGCTGGCCCTGCTCCTGATCGACATCGACCATTTCAAACGGGTCAACGACACCCACGGCCACCTGGTCGGCGACCAGGTCCTGGTGGGCGTCGCGAGCACGCTGTGCCACCAGCTCCGCGACTACGACGTCGTGGGCCGGTTCGGCGGCGAGGAGTTCGTGGTCCTGCTGCCCGGCGCCGACACGGTCGAGGCGTGCCGCGTGGCCGAACGGCTGCGGGGCCGCATCAAGCGGCTCGCGGTGCCCGCGGAGGACGGCACGGTGACGGTCACCGTGTCGATCGGCGTCGCGCTCTTCGACACCCACGGGGACGATCTGATCGAGCTGCTCGCGACGGCGGACCTCGCGCTCTACCGCGCCAAGTCGTCCGGCCGCGACCGCGTCTGCCTCCCCGCCCTCGACGGCCCCCGGACCCCCGAGACCTGACCCGCCCCACCGGTCTCCCGCTTCCGCCCCGCCGACTCCGCGGGCTGCGGCCGGTGGGGCGGGCTCGCGCACGCCCCCGTGCCCGCGGAGACGGTGTGGTGGAGATGTCCGGCGAGTGAGACCAAGCGGTGCCGCGGACCCTCTAGGCTTGAATATATGGCCGAGTACATCTACACGATGCAGCGTGTGCGCAAGGCACATGGCGACAAGGTCGTCCTGGACGACGTCACCCTGCATTTCCTTCCCGGCGCCAAGATCGGCGTCTTGGGGCCGAACGGCACCGGTAAGTCGACCCTGCTGCGGATGATGGCCGGTCTGGAACAGCCGTCGAACGGCGACGCGCGCCTCATGCCGGGCTTCACGGTCGGGATGCTGCAGCAGGAGCCGCCGCTCAACGAGGAGAAGACCGTTCTGGAGAACGTCCAGGAGGGCGTCGCCGAGACGAAGGCGATGCTCGACCGGTTCAACCAGATCGCCGAGGAGATGGCGACGGACTACTCCGACGAGCTCATGACGGAGATGGGCAAGCTGCAGGAGCAGCTCGACCACCGCAACGCCTGGGACCTCGACAGCCAGCTCGAGCAGGCGATGGACGCGTTGCGCTGCCCGCCGCCGGACGCCGACGTGACGACGCTGTCGGGCGGTGAGCGTCGCCGGGTCGCGCTGTGCAAGCTCCTGCTGGAGGCCCCCGACCTGCTGCTGCTGGACGAGCCCACCAACCACCTGGACGCCGAGAGCGTGCAGTGGCTCGAGCAGTTCCTCGCGAAGTACGAGGGCACCGTCCTCGCCGTCACCCACGACCGGTACTTCCTGGACAACGTCGCGACCTGGATCCTGGAGCTCGACCGGGGCCGCTGCTACCCGTACGAGGGCAACTACTCCGTCTACCTGGAGAAGAAGCAGGAGCGGCTCAAGGTCGAGGGCAACAAGGACGCCAAGCGCAAGAAGCGGCTCCAGGAGGAGCTGGAGTGGGTCCGCTCGAACCCGAAGGCGCGGCAGACGAAGAGCAAGGCGCGTCTGGAGCGGTACGAGGAGATGGCCGCGGAGGCCGCCAAGACCCGCAAGCTGGACTTCGAGGAGATCCAGATCCCGCCGGGTCCGCGGCTGGGCAACACGGTGATCGTGGCCGACAAGCTGACCAAGGGCTTCGGCGACCGGATCCTCATGGACGAGCTGTCGTTCAACCTCCCGCCGAACGGCATCGTCGGCGTCATCGGTCCGAACGGCGTCGGCAAGACCACGCTGTTCCGGATGATCGTCGGTGAGGAGAAGCCGGACGGCGGCGACCTGCGGCTCGGCGAGACCGTCCAGGTCTCCTACGTCGACCAGGGGCGCGGCGGCATCGACCCGAAGAAGACCGTGTGGGAGGTCGTGTCCGACGGGCTCGACCACATCAACGTCGGCCAGGTCGAGATGCCGTCCCGCGCGTACGTCGCGGCGTTCGGCTTCAAGGGCCCCGACCAGCAGAAGCCGTCGGGCGTCCTGTCGGGCGGCGAGCGCAACCGGCTGAACCTGGCGCTGACGCTGAAGCAGGGCGGCAACGTCCTGCTGCTGGACGAGCCGACCAACGACCTCGACACCGAGACCCTGTCGAGCCTGGAGAACGCGCTGCTGGAGTTCCCCGGCTGCGCCGTGATCACCTCGCACGACCGGTGGTTCCTGGACCGCATCGCCACGCACATCCTGGCGTGGGAGGGCGGTTCGAGCTGGTTCTGGTTCGAGGGCAACTTCGCCGACTACGAGAAGAACAAGATCGAGCGGCTCGGCGCCGACGCCGCGCGGCCGCACCGCGTCACGCACCGCAAGCTGACGCGCGACTAGCGGATCCCCGAACGGTCGCCGCCGCGCGTGCGCGCGGCGGCGACCGTTTTTTGTCACGTCCCGCAGTACGGAGGCGCACCCGGCCGCCGGTAGCATCGGGCCGATCACATCAATTCCCCCAATGACCCCAGGCGAGGACATGACGGACAAGCCCGCGGCCGAGTACCGGCACGTCTACGAGTTCTACATCCGCTTCGGGGACATCGACTCCCAGGGGCACGTGAACAACGTCAAGTTCCTCGGGTACCTGGAAGACGCCCGCCTGGAGATGTTCCACGGCGACCCGGTGCGCAAGGGGGAGGAGCCCGTCCGCGGCATGGTGATCTCCCGGCACGAGATCGACTACCGGCTCCCGCTGCTGCCGACCGTCTACCCGATCCGGGTCGAGACGTGGGTGACCGAGGCCCGCGCGGCGTCGTTCAAGCTCGCCTACGAGGTCCGCGACGACGACAGCGTCTACGCCGCGGCCACGTCGACCCTCGTCGCGTTCGACGTCGAAGCCAACCGCCTGCGCCGGTTCACCCCCCACGAGCGCGAGTTCATCGGCCGCTACCTCGCCCCCGACGCCTGACCGACGACCCGGCCGGTCCGCGGACCGCCTGCCTGGCGTGTGCCGCTCCCGTTGATCTCCGGTGCGGCGTGGGGCGCGTGGGCGTCGGCGTCCGGTCGTTCCAGGGCGCGGCGGTGTCACGGGTGTCTTCTTTCCGCCCTTCCTAGGGAAAGTTCGATCGCCGTCCGCATGACACTGGGTGATCACGGATAAGTAACGAGCGGCGCAGGAATCCGTTTTTGCCCGGGTTTTCGCTCTAGTGTCGCGACGCAAATGTGGCGAACCCACGTGGAAAGGGACACAATGCGGCGCGTCTCACAAGGGGCGGTGGCGCTGCTGCTGGCGGCGGGGCTGGCCGGAACCGGCCTCACCTCCGCGCAGGCGGCGACCACGACGCAGGCCACGGCGCAGGCGGGCGACATCGCCGCCCGGCTCGACGCCGTCCCGGGCATGGAGGTGACGGAGAAGCCGTCGACGATCCCCGGGCAGCGGTGGTTCTGGCTCACCTACCGGCAGCCCGTCGACCACCGCAAGCCGTCGGGGCGGTGGTTCGAGCAGCGGATCATGCTCCAGCACGTCTCGACCGACCGGCCGACGGTCTTCTACACCAGCGGCTACCACACGCCCGAGACCATGTTCACGGCCGAGCCCACCGCGCTGGTGAACGGCAACCAGGTCTCGATGGAGTACCGGTACTTCAGCCCGTCGCGGCCCGAGCCGGCGGACTGGCGCAAGGACACGATCTGGCAGGCCGCGACCGACCAGCACCGCATCATCGAGGCCCTCGACCGGATCTACACCGGCAAGTGGATCACGACGGGCGCCAGCAAGGGCGGCATGACGGCCGTCTACCACAAGCGCTTCTACCCGGACGACGTGGACGGCAGCGTCGTGTACGTGGCGCCGAACGACGTGCGGAACCAGGACGACCGGGCCTACGACGCGTTCTTCGAGACGGTCGGGAGCCCGGAGTGCAACGCGCACGTGAAGGCGCTCGCCCGGGAGTTCCTCAAGCGGCGGCCGGCGATGCTCGAGCGGTTCGCGGCGGCCGCGAAGGAGAACGGCTGGACGTTCGAGATCCTGCGGACGCCCGACCGGGCGTTCGAGAACTCGGTGATGGACTTCGAGTGGGCGTTCTGGCAGTACAGCCTCGAGTCCGACTGCGCGGACCTGCCCGCGGCGACCGCGTCGGACGACGAGATCTACGCGGCGCTCGACGCCGTGTCGGGCCTGTCGTTCTACACCGACCAGGGGCTCGAGCCGTACGTCCCGTACTACTACCAGGCGGGCACGCAGCTGGGGTGGCCGAAGCCGGAGTTCCGGAACCTGCGGCCGCTGCTGCGGCACGAGTCGAGCTACCAGCCGCGGACGTACGTGCCGCGCGACATCCCGATGCGGTTCGACCACGGCCGCGCGATGCGGGACATCGACCGGTGGGTGCGGGGCAACGCCGAGCACATGCTGTTCGTGTACGGCGAGAACGACCCGTGGGGCGCCGAGCCGTTCCGGCTGGGCAAGGGCGCGCGTGACTCCGACGTGTACGTGGCGCCCGGGCAGAACCACAGCGCGCGGCTGATCGCCCGGCTGCCCGCGGAGCAGCGCGCGGACGCCGAGTCGGACGTGCGGCGCTGGGCGGGCGTCCAGGACGAGCCGCGCACGCTGCGGACCGGCCCTGCGGCCGACGACCCGCTGCAGACGCAGCGGCCGCGGCTGTAGCCGTCCGTCCCGCGGCGGGGCGCTCCGGCGTCCCGCCGCGGGGCCGGCCGGGCAGCCGCCCGCCGCAAGGTGCGGCCTACGCCGTCACGTGGGTGCGTTCACCAGGGAGTTGGCGGCCATCGTGAAGTAGTTCCAGAGCATCTGCTCCAGCTCGGGGGGCAGCTCCAGCTCGTCCACGGCGTCGCGCATGTGCCGCAGCCAGGCGTCGCGCTCCGCCTGCCCGATGACGAACGGGACGTGCCGCATCCGCAGCCGCGGGTGCCCGCGCCGCTCGCTGTAGGTGTTCGGGCCGCCCCAGTACTGGATCAGGAACAGCCGCAGCCGCTCCTCCGCGGGGCCGAGATCCTCCTCGGGGTAGAGGGCGCGCAGGTCCGGGTCCTCGGCCACGCCCTCGTAGAAGCGGCGGACCAGCCGGCGGAAGGTCTCCTCGCCGCCGACCGCCTCGTAGAAGGTCACCTTTTCCGTCATAGCGCGTCCCACCCTATGCGAGAGATCGCCTTTCCCGGCGCCGGTCCGGCACCGCGGTCACGGGGAGGCGGGGGTCGCGACGGCGACGCCCGCCTCGTCGAACGAGCGCTTGACGCGTTCCCGCAGCTCGCGGGCGACGTCGCCCTGCCGTCCGGGGGCGGTCTTGAGGACGACGCGGATGACGACGGCGTCCCCGGCGAGGGCCTGCACGCCCCAGACCGACGGCTCCTCCAGGACGAGGTCGCACCACGACGCGTCCGCCGCCAGCTCGTCCGCGGCGCCCTTCAGCAGCGCCTTCACCTTGTCGGTGTCCTCGTGGACGTCGACCGGGACGTCCAGGACGGCGCGGCCCCAGTTCTGCGACTCGTTGCCGACCTTCTTGATCTCGCCGTTCGGGACGTACCAGACGACGCCGTTGACGTCGCGCATCCGGGTGACCCGCAGCGTGACCGCCTCGACCGTCCCCTTGGCGGTGCCGACGTCGATGACGTCGCCGACGCCGTACTGGTCCTCGAGCAGCATGAACAGCCCGGCGAGGAGGTCCTTGACGATGTTCTGCGCGCCGAACCCGACGGCGACGCCGATGACGCTCGCGCTCGCCAGCACGGGCGTCAGGTCGAGCCCGAGCGAGCCGAGGATGCTGAACGCGGCCGTCCCGATGATGACGACGGACGCGATGGAGCGCAGCACCGACCCGAGCGTCTGCGCGCGCTGGGAGCGGCGCCGGTTGAGCAGGACCGGGCTGCCGGCGAACGCGGACCGCGACCGCTCCCGGGCGCGCTCCGTCATCGTGCCCTCCGCCATCCGGAGGGTCACCCGGGTGATCGCCCGGTGGGCGAGGTTCCGCAGGACGAGCGCGGCGGCGAACGTCACGACGACCCAGAACAGGGTGGTGAGCGGGCCGTCGAGCCAGGTCGCGTAGAAGCGGGTGAAGTCGGGGTTGTGGGAGACGTTCCAGACGATCCGGCACGCGGCGGACGGCGACCGGTCGCCGCACGCCGTCTCGGGGGACCCGGCCTGCGCCCAGGGAGGCGCGGCGGACGCGATCGAGGCGAGCGGCATGACGAACCCTCCCCGGCCAGTGTGGGTGTCGTGACACCTCGCCGTGGACGCGCGGCGGGCTCGATCTTGATCGTAGGGGACGGTCACGATCGGATCGCGCGCCGCGCCCGAAGTGTCACGGCAGGGGAAGCATCACGTCCTGGCCGGGGAGGGCCGGCTCGGCGAACGCGCCCCGCGTTCCGCGGCCACCGCGCCGTTCCGGCCGCGGCCCGCGGGGCGCGCCCGGTCTCAGCAGCGGCTCGGCGGCCGCTCTCCCGCGGGCACCGGCGCGCGGCGCTCGCACGCCGCCGGCTCCCGGTGCTCGCGGACGTCGGGGTGCTCGCGGACCGGCTCCCGGCCGGGCCCGCGGGCGTCGAGTGCGCGGTCGAGGGAGGTGTCGACGGGGAGGTCGCAGGCGGGGGCCAGCGGCTGCAGGACGTGCGCGAGTTTGCGCGCGGCGGCGTCCGGGTCGCCCACGCGGACCATCCGCTCGCCCCACGACCACCAGTAGTAGTGGTCGCGGCCGTCGGGGACCGGCGCGCAGGTGACGTCCTCGGCGAGGCTCGCGGCCGCCGGGTTCACCACCCGCAGGAACGCCGGCCCGGAGCGGGTCCGGACCACGCGCGCGACGAGTCCGCGCGTGCCGAGCTCGCGCTCCAGCTCCTGCAGGTAGCCGACGCGTTCGTCGCTGCCCACCTTCGCACCCCTTCCTCCATCGCGGCGCCGCGGGGGTTCCCGCGCCGCGCCCCGGCCGCGCCCGTCGATGATCGACTCAGCGGATCCGGTCCGTTACTCCCGGCGAGAATTGCAATTCTCACACTGCCGGGTCAAGGGCCCGCGCGCACGCCGAAGTACAGAGGTTTCACCCGGTGGGAGAAGCTTCCCCTCCCTCGGAGGAAGAATCTCTACCCTGGGTGGCGAGGATCACCCCGAAGCCCTTCCTCTCGACGGGAAAAGCTTGGCCGGCCTTGCCCCCGGGGTTACGCTGCGTGCGCGAGAGATTATCTCTCGTGGCCAATTGGTAACCGGTCGCTGTGGCAGGGACGATCACCTCTCCCCGGGGTGACGACGAACGTGTCGGCAGGACGGTGAGGAGGCCGGAGGCGATGTCGGAACCCCCCCGGAAAGAGACGGACGTCGCGCGCCGGATCCGCGCGCACGGGCTCGCCCGCGGGCGCGGCCCCGCGCAGATCGCACGCGAGATCCACGAACAGTGCGCCCCGCTGTTCGGCACGAGCCGGATCAAGTCGCACCGGCTCTCCCACGGCGTCGCGCTCTCCGACATCGTCGCCCAGGTCAAAGCGCTGTACGAGATCGACGGCAAGCCGCTGCCCCGGCTGGGGGAGACGCTGCTGTCGGCCTACGAGAGCGGCTACAAACGACCCGGCCCCGAGTACCTCCACTACCTCTGCGCCGTCTACCGGGTGGAGCCCCACGAGCTGGACTACCAGGGTCCCTGCATCTGCGGCCGCGGCCACGCGGCCCGTGCCGGCGCCGCCGCCGCGGCGCCCCCGCCGCGCGCGCCCGAGCGGCCCGCGGCGGTCCGGGAACCCGACGGACGTCCGCTCGTCGGGGCGATCGTGCCCCGGGCCGGGGACGGTCCCCGGCCCGCCGCCAACGACCTCCGGGGCCCCGACCGCGCCGACGGCCCCCTGACCATTGATGTGGGAGAGGAGGACATCGTGCTCCGCAGAACCCTTCTGCAGTTGCTGGCCGGAGCGGGCGTCACGCTCGACGGCCAGATCCTCGGGACGGTCGACAGCCTGCGACGCAAGATGGACGACACCCTCGTCGGCGCGACCGTTTCGCCGACCATGCTCGACCAGTGGGAGGAGACCACCTACGGCTACGGCCGCCAGTACCAGGCGACGCCGTCCCTGCGGATGCTGTGCGACGTGCTGCTGGACTTCAGCGAGGTGCGGCGCATGTGCGACCAGCGGCAGCCCGTGGAGCTCCAGGAACGGCTGTGCCGGATCGCGGCGCAGCTGTCCGGGCTGTCCGGGCTGATCATGATCAACCTGGGCGACCACCGGCTGGCCCGCTCGTTCTTCCGGACGGCGCGGACCGCCGCCGACGAGACCGGCGACCGGCAGCTCCGCGCCTGGGTGACGGTCCGGGAGTCGCTCGTCCCGATGTACTACGGCGACCCCCGCGAGGCCCTGCACCTCGCGCGCAAGGCGCAGGACCTCGCCGGCCGCACCCCGGGGGTGGCCGCCGCGATGGCGCCCGCCGTGGAGGCCCGCGCGCTGGGCATGCTGGCGATGCGCGGCCGGGGCGACGCCGCGCCGAGCGCCCGCCGCGCCCTGGTGCGCGGACGCTCGGTGTTCGACCAGCTGTCCAAGTCCGACACCGGCGACCTGGTGTTCGGCTTCACCGACCGGCAGATGGCGTTCTACGAGGGCGACACCTTCACCAGCCTCGGCGACCACAAGAGCGGCGACGAGGTGCTCAGCCACGCCCTCACCCTGTACGAGCCCACCGACCGCGTCGACCGGACGCTCGTCCGCCTCGACCGCGCCACCTGCAGGCTGCACGCGGGCGAGCCGGAGGCGGCCCTCGCCGCCGGGCAGGAAGCCATCCTCGACCTGCCCGCCGACCACCGGTCCGACATCCTCGTGCACCGCGCGCGGCAGATCGGCGCGGCCGTCGCCGCCAAGCACGGCTCCGACGCCCCCGGGCTGCAGGACTTCTACGAGGCGCTGTCCGGCCCGTGGGTGACGAGCCCCGCGCAGGAGACCCCGTCCGTCCCGCCGGCCGAACAGGTCTGACGCCGGCATGACGACCTCGGAAGACGCCCCCTGGCAGGGCGCCCGCACCCTCGTCCGCCTCGCGGACGAGCCCCCCGAATGGCGGTTCGGCGAACTGCGCCTGCGCCGCTACCGCGCCGCCGACCACGGCGTCGTCCTCGCGCTGCACCGCGAAGGGCTCGCCCAGGTCGGGCTGCGCCCCGGCGACGGCGTGTACTACGACCACGACTTCTTCCGGATGGAGGACATCTACCTCCGCAACGACGGCGAGTTCCTCGTCGGCGAGGCCGGCGGCGGCATCGTCGCCATGGGCGGCCTGCGCCGCGCCGACCTCGTCCCCGGCGGGCACGCGCGTGCCTTCGGCGGCTTCTCGCTCGGCGGCGCCGGCCTCGACGCCGTGGAGATGGTGCGGCTGCGGGTGCTGCCCGCGGTGCAGCGCCGCGGCTACGGCGCCGCCGTCGTCACCGCCCTCGAGCAGCGCGCCGCCGAACTCGGCTACCGGGTCCTGCGCGCCGACACGACCGAACTCCAGGAACCCGCGCTCGCCCTCTACCGCCGCTTCGGCTGGACGGAGAAGCGCCGCGAGATGATCGGCGGCATCGTCAACATCTACATCGAGAAACCGCTGCGCTGAGCGGACGGGTCGCCGTCGTAGACGAGCAGGCCGTCGCCGCGCAGCCGCGCGCCCGGCGTGGGCGGATGCTCGGTGAGGCGCCCGTCGTGCGCGAGATGCAGGACGGGACGGCCGCGCGCCAGGACCGCGAAGTCGGCGATGAGGCGCCGGTGGCACCGCCACCACACCGACTCGCCGCACATGACGGCCGTCCGGTCCCGCTCCGCCTCGCGCAGCAGGCCGTCCATGGCGGCGAGGAAGTCCGGGTCGCGGGTGTGCCCGGCGTAGCCGCGGAAGGAGGCGTTGCGCCAGAACGTGTCGGGGGAGTCGGGCGCGGCCCGGCGGAAGCCGCCGAGCCGCTTCTCCCAGCGGTACCGGACGCCCGCGTCCGGGAGCCACGCGGACAGCGCGTCGCGCCGCACGTCCGGGTTGCGGCGGCTGCCCGGCGCCGTCCGCACGTCCACGACGGCGCGCACGCCCGCGCCGTCCAGGAGCCGGGCCAGCTCGTCGCGCCCGGCCGTCCCGTGCCCGAACGTCAGGAGGGGTGGTGCCGCCATCACCGGCCGTTTACCCGGTGAGGGCGGCTCCTACCGCCCGAGATCGAGTCCGGTCTGGGCCGCCATGAACGACAGGGTGTCGGTCGTCAGGTCCACCGAGCGGGACACCGACCGGGCGGAGTGCCCGACCTCCGACTCGTTCCGCAGCAGGATCGGGGCGTCGGACGCGGTCGCGTGCTGCAGGGCCGCGCACAGCTTGCGGGCGTGCAGCGGGTCGACGCGGGTGTCGCTGCCGAACGTCGTGAACAGCGTCGCCGGGTAGGCGGTGCCCGGACGGACGCGGTGGTACGGCGAGTAGCCGATCAGCCAGCCGAACTCCTCCGGGTCGTCCGCCGTCCCGTACTCGTCGTTCCACGTCTGGCCGAGGCCGAACCGCTCGTACCGCACCATGTCGAGGAGGGGCGCCGAGCACACGACGGCGCGGTAGAGGTCCGGACGCTGCGTGAGCGCGGCCCCGACGAGCAGGCCGCCGTTCGACCCGCCGGAGATCGCCAGCCGGTCGCTCGCGGTGAGCCCGTCGGCGATGAGCTTCTCGGCGGCGGCGTGGAAGTCGTCGAAGACGTTCTGCTTGTGCTCCCGCATGCCCGCGCGGTGCCACTCCTCGCCCTCCTCGGAGCCGCCGCGCAGGTTCGCGATCGCGTAGACGCCGCCCGCCTCCACCCAGGCCAGGATGCTCGCCGAGTACGCCGGGGTGAGCGAGATGTTGAACCCGCCGTACCCGTACAGGATCGCCGGGCGCGGCCCCGGCGCGTCCGGGCCCGACCCGGGCCCCGACATGACGAGCATCCGTACGTCCGTGCCGTCCCGCGACGTGTAGACGACCTGGCGGGTCTCGATCTCCGGCACCTCGACGCGGCCGGGCGCGCTCGCCCACGTGGTCGTCTCGCCGGTGCGCGCGTCGTAGCGCAGGACGGAGGAGGGGGTGACGTTGTCGGTGTAGCCGAACCACGCCTCGTGCCCGCCCTCGGGCCGCTCGACGATCCCGCCGATCGAGCCGAGGCCCGGCACGGGCACCTCCCCGAGCCGCTCCCCGGTCTCCAGGTCGTGCACGGTGATCTCGCTGATCGCGTGCCGCGTCCAGCCGACGAGGAGCCGGGGGCGCTCCAGCCCGTCGAGGATCGCGAAGTCGCTCAGGACGGCCTCGGGGTCCTCGGGGACCAGGTCCGTCCACGTGTCGGGCGACGGGTCCGCCGGGTCGGCGACGCACAGCCGCCCGCGCGGCGCGTCCCGGTCCGTGAAGACGTACGCGCGCCCGTCCCGCCCGACGTGCAGGCCCGTCTCGGCGTCCACGCCCTCCTGGACGGCGCGCAGCTCGGGCCGCTCGGGCGCGGACGCGGACAGGTCGGCGATCCACAGGTCGTTGCGGGGCGCGGTGCCCTGCGAGGACGAGATCGTGAGCCAGCGGCCGTCGCGGCTGACGCCGACGCCGTAGTAGTTCGTCTTGTCGCGGCCCTCACCGAAGATCAGGACGTCGTCGGTGTCGGGCTCCGTGCCGACGCGGTGCAGGTAGACACGCCGGTGGTACTGCTCCTCGCCCTCGGGGACGTCCCGGGCGTGCAGCCGCCGCGTGTAGTAGTACGCCTCGCCGCCGGGCAGCCACGCGACGGCCGAGTAGCGGGCGCGGTCGATCGGCCCCTCGATCGTCTCGCCGGTCGCGACGTCCATCACGTACAGCAGCGACTCCTCGTCGCCGCCGTGGGAGATCTTGTAGGCGAGGCGGCGGCCCTCCTTGTCGGGCTGCCAGCCGTCGAGGGTGGTGGTGCCGTCCGGGTCGAGCGCGATCGGGTCGACGAGGACCCGCTCGGCGCCGTCCGGGTCCACCGTGTAGAGGACGGGGTGCTCCTGGTCGGCGGTGCGCCGGGTGAAGAACCGCCGGTCGCCGCGCCAGACCGGGGCGCCGACGCTGCCGGCGCCGAGCAGCTCGCGCAGCCGCCGCCGCAGCCGGTCCCGCCCGGGGAGGTCGTCGACGACCTTGCGGAACAGGGCGTCCTGGGCGGCGAGCCAGTCGCGGGTGTCGCCGGAGTCGGCGTCCTCCAGCCAGCGGTACGGGTCCGCGACCCGGTGTCCGTGGATCTCCTCGACGATGTCCTGGCGCTGCGCGGGCGGATAGGGCGTCATGGAAGGCACTTTATTGGCCGCGGGAGACCGCTCGCCCCGCGCCGCTCCGGTCGGACGAAGTGGGCTTTTGCGTTCGATCTGACCCACTGATGGGAATTATTGGGGTAGCCGAACGGGCCTCCCACAGGCCACACTGATGGAGTCGGTTCGCCCCCGAGGAGGTCCTCATGGCGGGTTCACAGGTGCCGGAGAAGATATTCCGGCCTCGGTGGGACGTGCGTGCAGCCGCGCCCGCCGAGGCGACACCGAACGCGACGGAGGCCGTCTGATGCGGCAGGTCCTCCTCCTGAACGCGACGTACGAACCGCTCACGACGCTCCCGCTCCGCCGGGCGGTCTGCCTCGTGCTCCGGGAGAAGGCCGAGATCGTCCATCACGACGTCGGCGGCGCGGTGCTGCACTCGGCCACGATGGCCGTCGAGGTGCCGTCCGTCATCCGGCTCCGCCGCTACGTGCGGATCCCGTTCCGCACCCGCGTCCCGCTGACCCGCGCCGCCCTGATGCGGCGCGACAACTTCCGCTGCGTCTACTGCGGGCGCCGCGCCGAGACGATCGACCACGTCCACCCCCGCAGCCGCGGCGGCGCCCACTCGTGGGAGAACTGCGTCGCGTCCTGCACGACGTGCAACCACCGCAAGGCCGACCGCCTGCTCGACGAGCTGGGCTGGACGCTCCCGGTCACGCCGGGCGTCCCGCGCGGCGCGCACTGGCGGCTGATCGGCATCGTCCACGACGGCGACCCCCAGTGGGCCCCGTACGTGACCGAGCCCGCCGCCTGACCGGGATCGGCGTGGCCGGAACGGGCGGCCGAGCCTATATTTGAGGCGTGCCACGTTATGACTACCGCTGCCGCGCCTGCGGGTCGACCTTCGAGGTCTCCCGGCCGATGATCAACGCGTCCGACCCGGCGCCGTGCCCGGACGGGCACGACGACACGGTCAAGCTGCTGTCCACGGTCGCCGTGACCGGTTCGTCCCGCGGCGGCGCTCCGCAGCCCCCGCCGTCCGCCGGTGGCGGCGGCGGTTGCTGCGGCGGAGGCTGCTGCTCCTGACGGCCCGCCCGACGACGACCCGCCGGGCGGGTCAACGGGCCTGCGCGGCGCGCATGGCGCGGCCCGTGGCGGCGGCGTCGTACCCCGGCGGGACGCCCTGCAGCAGCACGGCCGTGCCCGGGATGTTGTCGGTGCGCATCCGGACGATCGCCTGGTAGGCGTCCGACGCGAACCAGGCGCGGGCGTTCTCCATGTCGGGGAACTCGATGAGGACGTACCCGCCCTCGAACGGGCCCTCCATCACCTCGGGGTCCGTGCCGTGCACGAGGAAGCGGCCGCCGAACGGGTCCATCGTGTCCTGGATCCGCTCGATGTAGGTGAAGACGTCGTCGTGCAGGGGCGGCTGCGGGCGCAGGTGGGCGAGCGCGTACGCGGTCATGGCGGTCTCCCTGGGCGGTGGTGCCGGGGCCCCGGTCGGCGGCCCCGGCCTTGCGTGCTCCACTCTGCCCGGGGAGGGGTAAGGCGGTCGATTACCTGTCAGGTCATGCCCGCTGCTCGAGCTGCGAGACGTCCCGCGCGGCGCCGGTGGAGGCCGAGGTGGCCATCGCGGCGTAGGCGCGCAGCGCGGCGCTGACGGGGCGCTGCCGGTCGCGGGGCCGGTAGCCGCCGAGGTCGGCCAGCAGCTTCTCGCGCCGGATCTCCAGCTCGTCCTCCGGGACGTCCAGCTCCAGGACGCGGTTCGGGATGTCGATGACGACGCGGTCGCCGTCCTCGACGAGGGCGATGATCCCGCCGCCCGCGGCCTCGGGGGACGCGTGCCCGATGGACAGCCCGGACGTCCCGCCGGAGAACCGGCCGTCGGTGATCAGCGCGCACGCCTTGCCGAGCCCGCGGCCCTTGAGGAAGCTCGTCGGGTACAGCATCTCCTGCATGCCGGGGCCGCCGCGGGGCCCCTCGTAGCGGATGACGACGACGTCGCCGGGCTTCACCTTGCCCGCGAGGATGCCCTCGGACGCCTCGTCCTGGCTCTCGAACACGACGGCCGGGCCGGAGAACGTCCAGAGCTCCTCCTCGACGCCCGCGGTCTTGACGATCGCGCCGTCGGGGGCGATGTTGCCGCGCAGGACGGCGAGCCCGCCGTCGGCGGTGTAGGCGTGCTCGGCGTCGCGGATGCAGCCCTCGGCGCGGTCGAGGTCGAGGTCCTTCCAGCGGTTGCTCTGGCTGAACGCGGACGTGCTGCGGACGCCGCCGGGGGCCGCGTGGAACAGCTCGACGGCCTCGGGCAGGACGTCGGGGGAGCGGACGTCCCACTGGGCGACGAACTCGGCGACGGACGCGCTGTGGATCGAGTGCGCGCCGGAGTTCAGCAGCCCGGCGCGGTGCAGCTCGCCGAGCAGCGCGGGGATGCCGCCGGCGCGGTGGCAGTCCTCGACGTGGTAGGTGGCCAGCGTGGGGGCCAGCTTGCACAGGCACGGGACGCGGCGGGAGACGGCGTCGATGTCGTCGAGGCCGAAGTCGACGCCGGCCTCGGTGGCGGCGGCGAGCAGGTGCAGGATCGTGTTGGTGGAGCCGCCCATGGCGACGTCCAGCACCATCGCGTTCTCGAACGCCTCCCACGTCGCGATGTTCAGCGGCAGGACGGACTCGTCGTCGCCCTCGTAGTACCGCTGGGCGATCTCGACGACGGTGCGCCCGGCCTTCTCGTAGAGGGCGCGGCGGGCGGTGTGGGTGGCGAGGACGGTGCCGTTGCCGGGCAGCGCGAGGCCGATCGCCTCGGTGAGGCAGTTCATCGAGTTGGCGGTGAACATGCCGGAGCAGGACCCGCAGGTCGGGCAGGCGCTCTCCTCCATCGCGGCGAGCTTGTCGTCGGCGACGGACGCGTCGGCGGAGGCGATCATCGGGTCGATGAGGTCGAGCTTGTTGCCGTCCATGACGCCCTCGACGGGCTTGCCGGCCTCCATCGGGCCGCCGGAGACGAACACCGTCGGGATGTTGAGCCGCATCGCGGCCAGCAGCATCCCCGGGGTGATCTTGTCGCAGTTGGAGACGCAGACGAGGGCGTCGGCGCAGTGCGCGTTGACCATGTACTCGACGGCGTCGGCGATCAGCTCGCGGGACGGCAGCGAGTACAGCATGCCGCCGTGGCCCATCGCGATGCCGTCGTCCACGGCGATGGTGTTGAACTCGCGGGGGACGCCGCCGGCCTCCTTGACGGCGCCGGCGACGACCTTGCCGACCTCGTCGAGGTGGACGTGGCCGGGCACGAACTGGGTGAAGCTGTTGGCGACCGCGACGATGGGCTTGCCGAAGTCCTCGCGCTCGACGCCGCTGGCCCGCATGAGCGCGCGGGCGCCCGCCATGTTCCTGCCGTGGGTGACCGTGCGTGACCTGAGCGGGGGCATCGTGACCTCTCTGACCTGTGACGTGCGCGAGCCCGGGTGCGCGCCGCGCCGGGGTCGGCGGGGCGGGCGATCGTCGCCCGGGTATCGCGTTGTGTGTGCCGGGACGCTCGCAGCGGCGGATCGCGGCGCTGCCGCCGGCTCAGCGGAGGTCGCGCCCGGGCCGGCCTTTCCAGGTCCCCGATGGTATCAACGCACGGCGGGCGCGCGAATTCCCGGGACGGCGCGGCCGGCCCGGTGATCTGTGCGAAAAGGTGCGGAGAGGTGCGGCACCTCGGGCGGTCGAGGTGCCGCGTGTCGCGTCGGGGTTCAGACGGGGTACTTGGGCGGCAGCGCCTTCTCGGCCGCCTGGAAGATCCGCTGGACGTCGATGTCGGTGAGGATCTTCGGCCGGCGGCGCAGGTAGGCGCGCGCCCGGTTGCCCGCGTAGACGTCCACGTCCCGCACCCGCATGACCTTCCACGGGATGGACGGCCCGTAGATCGCCACGGAGGGCTGGACGGGGACCTCGAAGCCGACCCGGCCGGCGAGGATCTTGCTGGCCTGCTCGGCCTCCCAGCGGGCCTCGTCGAGCCGGTCCTTCTTGTTGACGGGGCCGTGGAACAGCTTCAGGTGGGACAGGGTGCGCACGGGGAGGCGCTTGTCCCACTTCTCGGAGTCGATCGCGTAGACGCCGCTCGGCCCGATGACCAGGTGGTCGATCCGGCCGTCGCTGACGCCGTCCTTGTCGTGCGGCACCGCGCGGGCGTGCAGCACGAGGTAGCCGCGGCGCTCGAGCGCCTTCAGCTGCTTCTCGGTGCGGCGTTCGGCGGCCGAGGACTTCTGCCACGCCGGGACGCTCGAGCTCTTGCGGGTCACCCGGACGACGTCCGCGATGACCGCCAGGACGGCGAGCGTGAAGCCGGCGCGCAGGTCGACCAGGACCCAGCCGACGGCGAGGGCGGCGACGGCCGCGGCGCCGCGGACGAGCCAGCGGCGGGCGCGGGGGTCGCCCAGCAGCCCGTCGAGGGCCGCGGCGCGCCCGTCCGCGCGCTCGGGCGCCGACTCCTCTCCGTGGTCGTCGAAGCGGTCGTCCCCGAGGTCGTCGGCGCGGCCGCCCGGGGGGTCGTCCGGCCGGTGGTTCAGGGGAGGTTCACGCTGGTCACGCCTCTCTTCGGGTTCGGGCCCGGGACGCACCCGGGCCTCCTGTCCGTCGCCCCGCTCCGTGATCGCCATGAGTGACGCTCCGTATTCCTTTCCGATCGGGGGCATGATCCTCCGTGCGCAGAGTAATCAGTCGTGCCGGGGTCGAACCAGTCATCGGGGGTGAACAGTTTTGTCCCCGGTCGTGAGTGATTCACTGACGCGCCCGGTGGGTAGGGTGGTAATTCACCATCCTTCCGTCCCGGGGCGTCCGCCGTCGCGGAGGGCCGTCTCCCGTTGATGCCCGCGCACGGGACGTCTACGGTTCCTTTTCGTGACACATCCCCATGACCTCGGCGTCAGGGAGACGGCCGCGGCCGTCCGGGCCCGAGAGCTTTCCCCGGTCGAACTCGCCGACCACTACCTCGAGCGCATCGAACGCCTGAACCCGCGGGTCGGGGCGTTCGTGACGGTGACCGCGGACCTCGCGCGCGAGCAGGCGCTCGAGGCCGAGAAGGCGGTGCTGGACGCCGCCGACCCGGCGGAGCTGCCACCGCTCCTCGGCGTCCCGATCCCGATCAAGGACCTGAACCTGGTGGAGGGCGTCCGGACGACGTTCGGCTCGTCCGCGTTCGCCGACCTGAAGGGCTTCGCGGACGACTCGGTCGTGCGGCTGCTGCGCGAGGCGGGGGCGGTGATGCCCGGGAAGACGACGACGCCCGAGTTCGGCTTGCCCTGCTACACCGAGGGCGCGGTGGCCCCGGCGGCCCGCACCCCGTGGGACCTGTCGCGGTCGGCGGGCGGGTCGAGCGGCGGCGCGGCGGCGGCCGTCGCGGCCGGGCTGGCCCCCGCGGCGCAGGGCAGCGACGGCGGCGGGTCGATCCGGATCCCGTCCAGCGCGTGCGGCCTGTTCGGCATCAAGCCGACGCGCGGCCGGATCTCGCAGGGGCCGATCAACGCGGACCTGTTCGGCCTGGCGACGAACGGGCCGATCGCGCGCGGCGTCCGGGACGCGGCGCTGCTGCTGGACGTCATGGCCGCGCCGATGTACGGGGACCTGTACCGGGCGCCGGCGGCCGACGGGACGTTCCTGTCGTTCGCGGACCGGCCGCCGGGGCGGCTGCGGATCGCGCGCAGCATCGAGTCCGCGGTGCCGGACGCGACCGTCCACCCCGACTGCGTCGCCGCCTACGAGGAGGCGACGGCGCTGCTGGTGGAGCTGGGGCACGAGGTCGTGGACCTCCCATCGGTCGACGCGTCGGAGCTGCTGCCGCACTTCGAGACGCTGTGGGCGGCGATGGCGACGACGACGCCCGTCCCGCCGGAGAGCGAGCACCTGCTGCAGCCGCTGACGCGCTGGCTGCGGGCGCGCGGCGCGGCGATCACGGCGCCGGAGCTGCTCAACGCGCAGGCGACGCTCCAGGGCGCGTTCCGTCTCGCGCTGGAGATGATGGACGAGTACGACGCGATCCTGCACCCGACCCTGGCGCAGCCCCCGGTTCCCGTGGGGTACTTCCACGACCAGGAGCCCGAGGAGAACTTCGCGCGGCAGACGCGCTTCACGCCCTTCTGCGCGATGTACAACCTCTCGGGGCAGCCCGCGGTAAATGTCCCGCTGCACTGGACCGACGAGGGCCTGCCCATCGGCGTCATGCTCGCGGGGCGGATCGGCGGCGAGGGCACGCTCATCTCCCTGTCGGCGCAGCTCGAGGAGGCGCGCCCCTGGGCCGGTCGCAAGCCGTCCGTCTGGAGCGAGTAAGACCGGGCGCGCGCGGCGGATGAGCCCGCGCGGACGGGGCAGTGGTACAGCGTGGTGGAAGAGGAACTCGCCGCGCTGGCGCGGCGGTACGGCGTCGCGACCCGCTACACCGACTGGCGGGGGCGCGAGACCGGCGTCTCGCCCGGCACCCTCGGCTCCGTCCTCGCGGCGCTCGGCGCGGACGTGTCGTCCCCGGCGGCGGTCCGGGAGGAGCTGGAGCGCGAGCGGGAGCGGGACCGGACGCGGCTGCTCCCGCCGGTCGTCGTCGCGCGCCGCGGCGCGGACCCGCCGCGCCCGCCCGGCCGTCCGGACCTGGCCGTCGAGCTCGCGGACGGCACCGAGGTCCCGGTCGACGGCGACGTCCCGCTCGGCTGGCACCGGCTGCACGCGCGGCTGGGGGAGCGGCACGAGAGCGTCCCCTTCCTGATGGCCCCGAGCGCGCTCGCGCGTCCCGAGCGGGCGTGGGGCTTCACCGTGCAGCTGTACTCGGTGCGGTCGAGGGCGTCGTGGGGGGTCGGCGACCTGCACGACCTCGCCGACCTCGCGTCCTGGAGCGCCCGCGACCTCGGCGCGGGGTTCCTGCTCATCAACCCGCTGCACGCGACCGAGACGGTCCCGCCGGTCGGCCCGTCGCCCTACTCGCCGATGAGCCGCCGCTTCGCCGCGCCGCTCTACCTGCGCGTCGAGGACCTCCCCGAGTACGCCGCGCTGCCCGCCGCCGACCGGGAGCGGCTGGACGCGCTCGGCGCGCCGCTGCGCCCGGACGGCGCCGCGGCCATCGACCGGCCCATCGATCGGAGCGCGGCCTGGGCGGCGAAGCTGCAGGCGCTCGAGTCGCTGTACCGGCTCCCGCGCGGCGCCGCCGAGCAGCGCGCGTTCGCGGAGTTCCGGGCCCGCGAGGGCGGCGCGCTCACCATGTTCGCGACCTGGTCGGCGCTCGCGGAGAAGCACGGCCCGGACTGGCGGGCCTGGCCCGCCGAGCTGCGCGACGCCGGGAGCCGGGCCGTCGCCGCCGAGGCCGCGCGGCTCGCCGCCCGCGTCGAGTTCCACGCGTGGCTGCAGTGGCGCCTGGACGGGCAGCTCGCGGCGGCGCAGGCGGCGGCGCGGGACGCCGGCATGCCGATCGGGATCGTGCACGACCTGGCGGTGGGCGTCGCGCACGGCGGCGCCGACGGCTGGATGTACCGGGACCTGTTCGCGCCCGGCATGAGCGTCGGCGCGCCGCCCGACGAGTTCAACCAGCGCGGGCAGGACTGGGGGCAGCCGCCGTGGCACCCGCGCCGCCTCGCCGAGACCGCCTACGCGCCGTTCCGGGACATGCTCGCGGCGGCGTTCCGGCACGGCGGCGGGCTGCGCCTCGACCACGCCATGCAGGTGTCGCGGCTGTGGTGGGTGCCCGAGGGCGGCTCGGCGGCCGACGGCACGTACGTCCGCTACGACCGGGACGCGCTGCTCGGCTGCCTCGCCTGGGAGGCCGAGCGGGCGGGCGCCGTCGTGGTCGGCGAGGACCTCGGGACGGTCGAGCCGGAGGTGCGGGAGGCGCTCGCCGCGCACGGCGTCCTCGGGACGTCGCTGCTGTGGTTCGAGCGGGACGACCGGGGCCGGCCGAAGCCGGCGCGGCGCTGGCGGGAGCCGTCGCTGGCGACGGTCGGGACGCACGACATGCCGCCGGTCACCGGGTTCCTGCACGGCGACCACATCGACCTGCGCGACCGGCTCGGCCTGCTCGCCCGCCCCCGCGCCGAGGAGGAGGACGAGCACCGCGCGCGGCTCGCCGACTGGCTCGCGCTGCTGCACGCCGAGGGGCTGCTGTCCCCGCCGCCCGAGACGGTCCTGCGGGCGCTGGCCGAAGGGTCCGGCGACCACGACGAGGAGGTCGTCGCGGCGCTGCACGGCTTCCTCGCCCGCACGCCCGCCCGGCTCGTCGGCGTCTCGCTCGCCGACGCCGTCGGGGAGCGCCGCACCCAGAACCAGCCGGGCACGGTCGACGAGTACCCGAACTGGCGGGTCCCGCTGGCCGGCGCGGACGGGCGGCCCGTCCTGCTCGACGACCTGCCGTCCCGCCCGCTGCCGTCCGTCGACCCGGTGCGGCCGCCGGCGGGCGCGCGGCCCGCCGGCGGGGTCAGCCCAGGGTCGCCGTGATGCGCGCCGTGACGTCGCGCAGCAGGGTGTCCGGGACGATCGGCGCCGCGGCGATCGCGGAGAACAGCCCGGGCAGCCCGGGCAGCGGGTAGGGGTCGTCGTCGGCCGCGCCCATCGCGGCGGCCCCGAGCGGGCGGCGGCGTAGCGAGGTGCGGGCCCGGTCCCAGGCCGCCTGGACCTCCTCCGGCGACGGCACCCCGAAGCCGTGCCCGACGGGCGCGGCGTGCCGCAGCTTCACGAGGGCGCCGTCGGCGAAGTCGTTCGCCAGCCCGCAGCGTTCGGCGAGGCCGGCGCGGACGGCGCCGTCAAGCCGGGTCACGACCGTGCAGGGGGTGCGGCAGCGGGCGGCGCAGTCGCCGAGCGCGGACGAGACCTGGCTGTGCTGCCGGTCGAGGTAGGCGCGCCAGCCCGGCGGCGGCATCGTCGCGACCCGCAGCGCCCGCTCGCACGCGGACCGCTCGGGCCGCGTGTGGTCGCACTCGCGCGGCGCGTCCGGGTCGACCGGCACGCCCCACCGGCTGCCCTCGCCGCCGACGGCGGCGGCGAGCAGCGCCGGGTCGCCCGCGTGGCCGAGCACCGGCTCCCACGCCAGCATCGCCAGGTACTCGCCGGCGATGTGCACGGCGGCGACGAGCGCGGCCATCTCGCGGCGGTGCCAGCGCACCGCGATGACCTCCAGCAGCAGCGCGTACGCGGGCCGCAGGCTCGCGAGGGCGCCGCGCGGCCGCTCCCGGGGCGCCTGCGGCATGCGGCTGGCGCGCGCCCGGTCCAGCAGGTCGGGCGGGACGTCCCCGGCGGCCTCGGGCATCCCGAAGTCCTCGGCGTCCAGGTCGAGGACGCGCTGCCCGAACGCGCACAGCGCCGCCACCTCGCGGGTGCGGCCGTCGGCGGCGAGCGTGCCCGCGTCCAGCAGCGCCTCCAGGTCGCCGAACGCGTACCGGCGCGCCAGGGCGGTCAGGACGTCCCCTGCGGTCTCCATCCCGCCGGTTCCTCTCTTGTCGTTCGGGGGGGCCGTGGCCGTGCGGGGACCCGCACGGCCACGGATGGGCCGTCAGGACGCCGAGGCGTCCTGCGCGCGCGCCCGCAGCGCACGCGCGACCCCGTCGCGTCCCTCGGACAGCAGCCGGACGAGCGCCGCCGGGGGCGTGTTCTCCTCGATGTACGCCTCGGTGCGGTCGATCGTGGACTGCTCGATCACCAGGAAGGGGTAGGCGCTCTCGGCGAATGTCTGCGACATGTCGCTGCTCCACTCCTTCCAGATGCGGCCGATCTCGGCGAAGTACCGGTCGGCGTACGGGACGAGCAGCTCGGCCTGGTCGGGCTCGACGAACCCGCCGAGCGTCGCGCGGTACACGGCGTTCGGCAGGTCGCCGGACACGATCCGCTCCCACGCGGCGGCCTTGGCCTCGGCGGTCGGGATCGCGGCCGCGCAGGCGGCGGCGTGCCGCTCGCCCGCCGCCGTCCGGTCCCGCCCGTGCTCGGCGTCGATCTCCTCCTGCCCGGCCCTGCCGGTGACGACGAGGCGGCGCAGCAGCGTCCAGCGCAGGTCGGTGTCGACGGTGAGGCCGTCGAGCTTCTCCGACCCGTCCAGCAGGCCCCGGACGGACGCCAGGTGCGCGTCGGTGATCGCGGAGCCGGCGAACGCCTGGACGTACGCGAGCTGGAAGTCCGATCCGGCCTCGGCCTCGCGGGCCAGCTCCCACAGCGCGTCGGCCATGAGCGTGAGGCCCTCGTCCCGCCACGCCGGGTCGGCGTACTGCTGGACGGCGAGGCGCGCCTGCCGCAGCAGCGTCTGGGTGACCGAGATGTCGGTGACGCCCCGGACGCCCTTCGCGACGAGCCGGACGTAGTCGCGCGTCGCCATCTCGGCGTCGCGCGTCATGTCCCACGCCGCCGACCAGCACAGCGCCCGCGGCAGGCCCTCCCTGATGTCGCCGATCCCGTCGATGAGGGTGCTCAGCGAACGGTCGTCGAGCCGCACCTTCGCGTAGGTGAGGTCGTCGTCGTTGACCAGCACGAGGTCGGGCCGCTCGTGCCCGACGAGCTGCGGCACCTCGGTGCGCGCCCCGACGACGTCGAGCTCGACGCGCTCGCGGCGGACGATGCCCTCGGGCGTCCGGTCGTACAGGCCGATCGCGACGCGGTGCGACCGCAGCGTCGGGTAGTCGGGCTTGGCCTCCTGCAGGACGGCGAACGACGTGAACTTCCCGTCGCCGTCGACCTCGTAGCGCGGCCGCAGCGTGTTGACGCCGGCGGTCTCCAGCCACTCCTTCGACCAGGCGCCGAGGTCGCTGCGCCCGGACGTCTCCTCCAGCGCGCCCAGCAGGTCGGTGAGGACCGTGTTGCCCCACGCGTGCCGGTCGAAGTAGCGGCGGACGCCCTCGAGGAAGTTGTCGCGGCCGACATAGGCGACGAGCTGCTTCAGGACGCTCGCGCCCTTCGCGTACGTGATGCCGTCGAAGTTCACCTCGACGGCCCGGATGTCGGGGATGTCGGCGGAGATCGGGTGCGTGGACGGGAGCTGGTCCTGCCGGTACGCCCACGCCTTCATCAGGTTCGCGAACGACGTCCACGACGTCGTCCACTTCGTGGCCTCCGACTGGCACAGCACGCTCATGTACGTCGCGAACGACTCGTTCAGCCACAGGTCGTCCCACCAGCGCATGGTGACCAGGTCGCCGAACCACATGTGCGCCATCTCGTGCAGGATCGTCTCGGCGCGCCGCTCGTAGGCCGCGTCGGTGACCCGCGACCGGAAGACGTAGTCCTCCAGGAAGGTCACGGCGCCCGCGTTCTCCATCGCGCCCGCGTTGAACTCGGGCACGAACAGCTGGTCGTACTTCGCGAACGGGTACGGGCGCCCGAAGACCTTCTCGAAGTACGCGAACCCCTGCCGGGTGACGTCGACGATCGCGGGGGCGTCCAGGTGCTCGGCCAGCGACGCCCGGCAGTACACGCCGAGCGGGACGACGGTGCCGTCCTCGCGCCGGTACTCGTCCCGCACCACGTGGTACGGCCCGGCGATCAGCGCGGTGATGTAGGTCGAGATCTGCGGCGTCGGCATGAAGTGCCAGACGCCGCCCTCCCGCTTCTCCGCCGCCTCGTTGGTGACGACCTCCCAGTCCTCGGGGGCGCGCACCGCGAACTCGAACGTCGCCTTGAGGTCGGGCTGGTCGAAGCAGGTGTACATGCGGTGCGCGTCGGCCGTCTCGAACTGCGAGTACAGGTAGACGCCGCCGTCCACGGGGTCCACGAACCGGTGCAGGCCCTCGCCCGACCGGGAGTAGGCGCAGTCGGCGACGACGCGGAGCTCGTTCTCGGCGGCCAGGCCGGGCAGGGGGAGGCGGCCCTTCTCCGCGTCGTAGGACGCGGGGTCCAGCGCGGTGCCGTTCAGCGTGGCCTCCCGCACGACCGCGCCGTGCAGGTCGACGAACGTGGACGCCCCCGGCTCGGCGCTCCCGAACCTGATCACGGTCGTGGAACCGAACCGCTCCTCACCGGTCGTGAGGTCCAGTTCGACCGCGTAGGACTCGACGGTGAGCAGCCGTGCCCGTTCCCGCGCCTCGTCGCGCGTGAGGTTGCCTGCCACATGAACTCCTCGGTCGGCTTATGGCTTGATCCCTCATGTCTACCAACAGGGCGGCCGACCCGTCGGGAGACAGGTCCTCCGCACGGAATTCCGGCCCGCCCCATCCCGGGGAAATGCGGACGGCCGGGGATGAGTTGTCGCTCTTGTAATCCGGACTAGGAGGAGACGTACATGACGCAGGAAGCCCGTACCCCGGTGGACTTCTGGTTCGACCCGCTGTGCCCCTGGGCGTGGATCACCTCCCGCTGGATCCTGGAGGTCGAGAAGCTGCGCCCGATCGACGTGCGCTGGCACGTGATGAGCCTGGCCGTCCTGAACGAGGACAAGGACATCCCCGAGGAGTACCGGAAGATGCTCGAGACGGCGTGGGGCCCGGTGCGGGTCTGCATCGCCGCCGAGCAGAAGCACGGCCCCGAGGTCCTGGGCCGGCTCTACACCGAGCTGGGGACGCGCCGCCACCACGACAAGCGCGAGTTCGGGCCGGAGGTCCTGGCGGAGGCCCTGACCGCCGCCGGGCTCGACCCGTCCCTCGCCGAGGCCGCCGACTCCGCGCAGTACGACGAGGCGCTGCGCGCGTCCCACCGGGACGGCATCGACCGCGTCGGCCAGGAGGTGGGCACCCCGGTCATCGAGGTCGAGGGCAGCGCGTTCTTCGGCCCGGTGGTGACGCCGATCCCGCGCGGCGAGGACGCGGTGAAGCTGTTCGACGGCGTGGTGGCCGTGGCGAGCACCCCGGGCTTCTTCGAGCTCAAGCGGACCCGGACCGAGGACCCGTCCTTCGAGTGACACGGTCCGCAGTTGCGAGGCTATTGCAACTGCAACCGTCGCGCCGCACACTGTCCCTGCTGTGGTCGCCAACGGCAGGGCGGTGAGGGATGCACGCACCGGACGGATTCATCGACGCGCCCGTCTCGATCGCGGCGGGCGCCGTCGCGGTCGCCGGGGTCGGGCTGGCGCTGCGCGGCGCCGCCCGCGAACTCGACGACCGGACGGCCCCGCTCGCGGGACTCACCGCGGCGTTCGTCTTCGCCGCGCAGATGCTGAACTTCCCGGTCGCGTCCGGGACCAGCGGGCATCTGCTCGGCGGGGCGCTCGCCGCGATCCTCGTCGGCCCGTGGGCGGGCGTCCTGTGCGTGGCGGTCGTCCTGCTGCTGCAGGCGCTGCTGTTCGCCGACGGCGGCCTCACCGCGCTCGGCGCCAACGTCATGACGATGTCGCTGGTCACGGTCGCGGTCGCGTACCCGCTGTTCCGCGCGCTCGTCCGGGTCCTGCCGAAGACGCGCCCGGCCGCGGCGGGGGCGGCGTTCGCCGCGGCGCTGGTGTCGGTGCCGGCGTCGGCCGTCGCGTTCACCGCGCTGTACGCGCTGGGCGGCACGACCGACGTCCCGATCGGGACGGTCGCGGGCGCGATGGTCGGCGTGCACGTCCTCATCGGCGTCGGCGAGGCGCTGATCACGGCGGCGACGGTGTCGAGCGTCCTCGCCGTCCGGCCCGACCTGGTGCACGGCGCCCGAGACCTGCGCAGACCGCCGGAACTGCGCGTGCGGGGCGCGGGCGGCGCCGACCAAGCCGAGCCGTCGCAGGCGTGAGGGGGAGAGCCGTGCGGACCAAGTACTTCTTCGCCGGGTTCCTGATCGTGTCGCTGGTCCTGGCCGGGATCGTCAGCCACTACGCCAGCTCCAGCCCCGACGGCCTGGAGAAGGTCGCGGCGGACAAGGGCATCGCCGCACAGGAGGAGGAGCACGCGCTGGCCGGCTCCCCGCTCGGCGACTACGGCGTCGAGGGCGTCGACGACGGGCGGCTGTCCGGCGGGCTCGCCGGGCTGATCGGCGTCGGCCTCACCCTCGCGGCGGGCGGCGGGCTGTTCTGGGCGATCCGGCGGCGCGGCGGCGGCGAACCTGCCGCGGAGCCCGGCGCGGGGGCCGGGACCGCGGCCCGGACGGACTAGTGGGCGCGGGCCACGCGCACCGGCTGTACCTGCCGGGCGACTCGCCGGTGCACCGGCTGCCGCCGCACTGCAAGCTCGTCGCGGTCCTGGCGTTCGTCCTGCTGGCCGTGGCGACGCCGCGCGAGCGGATGTGGGCGTTCGGCGGGTACGCGCTGCTGCTCGCGGCGGTCGCGCTCGCCGCCCGGGTGCCGTTCGGGACGGTCGCGCGGCGCGTCGTCATCGAGGTGCCGTTCGTCGCGTTCGCGCTGCTCCTGCCGTTCGTCGCGGACGGCGAGAAGGTCGCGGTGCTCGGGCTGCGGCTGAGCGGGGACGGGCTGTGGGGCGCGTGGAACATCCTCGCGAAGGGCACCCTCGGCGTGGTCGCGTCCGTCCTGCTGGCCGCCACCACCGAGCCGCGCATGCTGCTGCTCGGCCTCGAGCGGCTCCGCGTGCCGCGCCTCATCGTGCAGATCGCCGGGTTCATGCTGCGGTACGCCGACGTCGTGGCCGCCGAACTCGGCCGGATGCGGACGGCGCGCGCGTCCCGCGGGTTCGAGGCGCGCGGCGTCCGCGCCACGGGCGTCCTCGCCAAGTCGCTGGGCGCGCTGTTCCTGCGCTCGTACGAGCGCGGCGAGCGCGTGCACCTGGCGATGGTGAGCCGCGGGTACGACGGCCGCATGCCGGTGCTGCACGACATCGGCGCGACGCCCCGGCAGTGGACGGCCGCCGCCGCCCTGCCGCTCGCCGCGTCCCTGGTGACGCTGACCGCCTGGATGGGCCCATGACCCCTTCGCTGGACGTCCGCGGACTCGCCTACGCCTACCCGGACGGGACGCAGGCGCTCTTCGGCGTCGACCTGACGATCGGCCGCGGCGAGCGGGTCGCGCTGCTCGGGCCGAACGGCGCGGGCAAGACGACGCTCGTCCTGCACCTGAACGGCATCCTGCACGGCGGCGCGGGCGGGGTGCGGGTCGGCGGGCTCGCCGTCGACCCGGGCGACCGCGCGGCGCTGCGGGAGGTGCGGCGCCGCGTCGGCATCGTGTTCCAGGACCCCGACGACCAGCTGTTCATGCCGACCGTCCGCGAGGACGTCGCGTTCGGCCCCGCCAACCTGGGGCTGCGCGGCGCCGAGCTGGACGCGCGCGTCCGGTCCGCGCTCGACCGGGTGGGGATGGCGCACGCCGCGGACCGCCCGCCGCAGCACCTGTCCTTCGGGCAGCGCCGCCGCGTCGCGGTCGCGACCGTCCTGGCGATGGAGCCGGAGATCCTCGTGCTGGACGAGCCGTCGTCCAACCTCGACCCGGCGAGCCGCCGCGAGCTGGCCGAGATCCTGCTCGGCCTCGACGTGACCGTCCTGATGGTGACGCACGACCTGCCGTACGCGGCCGAGCTGTGCCCGCGCTCGGTGGTGCTGTCCGGCGGGGTGATCGCCGCCGACGCCCCCACCCCGGACCTGCTCGCCGACGCGGACCTGCTCCGCGCGCACCGGCTCGAGCTGCCCTTCGGGTTCGACCCCGCCGCCGCGCGCCGCTGAGCCGCCGCTCTCCCGCCCGCCGGCCCTCCCGCGCCGGGCGTCGGCCCTTCCGGCCTTCTCGGCCGTTCCGCTTGCCTGACGCGCCCGCCTCCGCCAGACTCGTGGTTCCGGAAGTGGCAATGATTTTCATATCCGAAACGGGGGCATTTCACCGTGAAGGTTGCGTTCGTCGGCAAAGGCGGCAGCGGCAAGACCACCCTGTCGTCGCTCTTCGTCCGGCACCTGGCGGGCCGCGGGCTGCCGGTGGTCGCCATCGACGCCGACATCAACCAGCACCTCGGCGCGGCGCTCGGCCTCGACGAGGACCGCGCCGCCAAGATCCCCGCGATGGGCGATCACCTCACCGAGATCAAGGAGTACCTGCGCGGGACGAACCCGCGCGTCTCGTCCGCGTCCGCCATGGTCAAGACGACGCCGCCCGGCGAGGGGTCGCGACTGCTCGCCTTCCGCGGCGACGACCCGGTCCACCGGCTGGCCGAGGAGGTGGACGCGGGCGCGGGCGGGGCCGCCGTCACGCTGCTCGCCACCGGCCCGTTCAACGACGACGACCTCGGCGTGGCCTGCTACCACTCCAAGACCGGGGCGGTCGAGCTGTACCTCAACCACCTCGTCGACGGGCCGGGCGAGTACGTCGTCGTGGACATGACCGCCGGGGCCGACACGTTCGCGTCCGGGCTCTTCACCCGGTTCGACCTGATGTTCCTCGTCGCCGAACCCACCCGCAAGGGCGTCGGCGTCTACCGGCAGTACACCGAGTACGCCCGCGACTACGACGTCGCCATCCGCGTCGTCGGCAACAAGGTGCAGACCGACGAGGACGTCGCCTACCTGCGCGAGCACGTCGGCGACGACCTGCTGACGTGGCTCGGCCAGTCCGCGTCCGTCCGCGCGCTGGAGCAGGGCCGCGCCGGCGTGGCGCTGGAGGAGGGCAACGAGGCCGCGCTGTCGCGGATGCGCGCCGAGGCCGACTCCCGTGTCAAGGACTGGGAGAAGTTCCAGCGGCAGGCCGTCGAGTTCCACGTGAAGAACGCCCGGAGCTGGGCGAGCCGCGCCGTCGGCGAGGACCTGGAGAACCAGGTGGACCCCGCGTTCCGGTTCCCGGAGCCGACCGACCTGCACACCGTCTGACCAGAATGCCCAGATTCGGGCGTTCTGTCGTGTACCCCGCGTGACTTAGGGCCTACCGGTGCGAGGGGCGGCGGCACTAACCTGCGCGCCATGACGACGCGGCGGATGGTGCTGACGGCCGGGGGCGCGGTGCTCCCGGTCATGCTGATCGCATTGCTCCTCGGCAACCAGTGGGCGGTCGACGGGCTCGGCGATGTGGGGGGTGAAGGCGGGCTGTGGCCGCTGGTGTACTGGCTCCAGCATCCGCAGTGGCGCCTCTACCCCGACGGGTCGTTCGAGAACTGGGGCTACGTCATCTCGCTGGACTTCGGCCTGCTCCTGTTCTTCGTGCTCCTCGCGGGCCTCGCCGCCGTGGGCGTCCGCGCCGTCGCCCCGGACCGCGGGATGCTCGGCGCGGTCGTCACGGGCTGGTGGGCGTGCGTCGTCGCCTCCGGCCTCGCGAGCATCGTCGTCGGGGTGCTGATCGGCCTGACGCTCGACCTCCCGCCGTCCAGCGGGAGCATCGTCTGGAACACGGTCGCGGGCGGCTCCGCCTTCGGATTCGCCTACGGCTGGATCGCGGGCCTCGGCGCCCTCGCCGGGTTCCACGTCGGCCGCGGGACGGGCGGGCAGGCGGCCGCGCAGCAGGGATACGCCCCGCAGGGCCACGGTCAGCAGGGTTACGGCCAGCAGTACGCCCCGCAGGGCCACGGCCAGCAGGGCTACGGCCAGCAGCAGCCCTACCCGGCGCAGCAGGGCGCGCCGGCGCAGCCGCCGCTCCCGCCCGTCCCCGGTCAGCCGCCCGTGCCGGGCCAGCCGCCCGTGCCGGGGCAGCAGCCGTACGTGCCGCCGCAGCATCCGGCGCACGTCCCGTACGTCCCGCCGCAGGGCGGGCCCCAGCAGCCCGCCTGGGGCGCCGCGCCGCAGCAGCCGCCCGCGCCCGAGCCGCCCGCGCCGGACGCCCCCACGCTCGACCCGCCGACGCAGGCGGACGACGAGAGCGGACCCGCCGAGCGGGCGCCCGCCGAGGGCGGCGACGCCGCCGCGGGGGACCTCGCCGACAAGACGATGCTCGACCACGAACCCGAGGGCGGCGACGACCGTCCGCGGCCGCCGTCCGCCTGATCCGGCCCCGCCGCCCCGCCCCGCCGCCCCGGGGACGAAGGACGGGCGCGGGCCTGCGAGAATCGGGCCCATGCGCGTCTTTCTTGGAACCGACCACGCCGGCTTCGAGCTCAAGGAGCACCTGGTCTCCTGGCTGAAGGAGAACGGGCACGAGCCCGTCGACTGCGGCGCGTTCGAGTACGACGCCGCCGACGACTACCCGCCGTTCGTCCTGCGGGCGGCGGAGCGGACGGCGGCGGAGCCGGGCACGTTCGGGATCGTCCTCGGCGGCTCCGGGAACGGCGAGGTCATGGCCGCGAACAAGGTGAAGGGCGTGCGGGCCGCGCTCGTCTGGAACGAGGACACCGCGGTCCTCGCCCGCGAGCACAACGACGCCAACGTCATCAGCATCGGCGCGCGCCAGCACGACGCCGCGACCGCCGCCCGCTTCGTCGAGCTGTTCCTCGCCACCGAGTACTCCAAGGAGTCGCGGCACACCCGCCGGATCGACATGCTGACGGCCTACGAGCGGACCGGCGCCGTCCCCGGCGCCTGAGGGGGCCCCGGGGCGGGCCTAGGAGCGGCCGCCGCGCTTGTCCTGGCGGCGGCGCTCGTTCTTCGCCGCGCGGCTGCGCTTCGGCGCCCGCGCGGGCGCGGGCGCGTCCTCGCCCGCGGGGCGGGGGCGCGAGACGTCGCGCGCCCGCATCGCCGCGTCCACCGTGATGCGCATGCCCGGCTGACCCATCCGCCGCCTCCTCGTGTCCCGTCCCGCGGGCACCGCCGGCCCCGGAAATCTCCTGAACAGTGCTCGTACCCGGAAATCTTGCGACTGGACCGTTGCAAAGAGTGACGGGTGGCGTGGATCCCGTCCAGGGCGGGTCATTGCTCGATACAGTGCCGGAGTCATGCTTCAACGTCTGGTGCAGCGCCTGCCGCCGAGAGTGCGGGCCTTCCTGCGCAGGATCCCGATCCTCGTGGTCCTGTACCGGTTGCTGCGCCGGGGGCGGCTGACCCGCGACCGGTACGTGTTCGCGGCGCTGGCGGTGCTCGCCGTGGTGATCGGGGCGGCGACGGCGAACGACACCCGGGGGCTGGCGCCCGCCGGCGTCCTGGTGCTGGTCGTGCTGGGCGGCGGCCTGCTGCTGCGGGTGCGGAGCCTGCTGGCCCTGCTGTCCATCGTCGTGGCGATGGTGTGCTTCGCGGCGTGGCACAACGCCCCCGCGATCGGGTGGGGCATGGTCGCGACGCTGGCGGTGACGGCGGTGCTGGCGCTCACCCTGGCGCGGACGCGGCAGCAGCTGGGCGTCCAGGGCCTGCGCGGCGACTCGATGCTGCTCGACCTGCGCGACCGGCTGCGGCGGCAGGGCGAGCTGCCGGAACTGCCGGACGGCTGGTCGGCGCAGGTCGTGCTGCTGCAGGCGGGCGGGTCGTCGTTCGGCGGCGACTTCGTGGTGTCGGCGTGCGAGGACGACGTGCTCGAGGTCGCGCTGGTCGACGTCTCCGGCAAGGGCACGGACGCGGGCACACGGGCCCTCATGCTGTCGGGGGCTTTCGGCGGGCTCCTTGGATCGATCCAACCCGACCGCTTCCTCCAGGCGTGCAACGTGTACCTGCAGCGCCAGCGGTGGGACGAGGGGTTCGTCACCGCCGTGCACGTGGTCGTCGACCTGCGGACGGGCGAGTACACGGTCGAGTCGGCGGGGCACCCGCCGGCCGTCCAGTTCGACGCGAGCAGCGGCGCGTGGCAGGTCAGCCCCGCCAAGGGCGTGGTGCTCGGGGTGGTGCCCGAGGTGGCGACCGTGCCCGAGCACGGGCGGCTGCGGCCCGGCGACGCGCTCCTGCTGTACACCGACGGGCTGGTCGAGTCGCCCGGCCTGGACCTGGACGCCGGCATCGACCGGCTGCTCGGCGAGGCGGAGCGGCTCGTCCCGCAGGGGTTCCGCAAGGGCGCCCGGGAGCTGGTGGAGCGGATGGCCGCCGCCCGCGACGACGACTGCGCGCTCGTCCTGATCTGGCGCACCTGACCCGACGCCCCCGGCCCGGACGCCCCCGGCCGTCAGCGGCGCCGCGAGCGCACCGGCGTCCGCCGCGCGTGGACCTGGACGGACGTCGCGCGCGGCTCCCCGCGGCTCTGCAGTCCCGCGAAGATCGCCCAGAGCAGCGCCGTGCCCGCGGCGGCGCCCGCGCCCGCGAGCAGCCGGGTGCGCGGCGACGACCAGCCGCCGGCGCCGCCGAGCGGCGCGAACGTCTTCGTCGGGACGCCCGGGTCGGCGGCCGTCGGCCGGGACCGGCGGGCGGGCCGGAACGGGCCGGGCGTCGCGCCCGCCCGCGGCACCCCGGACGGCGCCGGGGCGGCGCCCTGGACGGCGCCCTGGAGCGCGCCCCGGACGGCTCCCCGCACCGCGCTCTGCACGGTGCCCGACACGGCGCCCGGTATCGAGCCCGGCAGGGGGCCCGGCATCCCGCCGGACATCCCGCCGGACATCGCGCCGGACGCGGTGGCCGGCACCGAAACGCCCGCGGGCGCCCCGCAGGGCTGCGGCTGCTCCACCAGCGTCAGCAGCAGGTCGGCGGCGGTGGGGCGGGCCGCGGGGTTCTTCGCCAGCGCCGACCGGACGGCCGGGACGAGCGCCTCCGGGAGGCCGTCGAGGTCGGGTTCGCCGGTGCCGACGCGCGGCCGCGCCGGGTCGCCGCCGAACGGCATCCGGCCGGTGCCGGCGTGCGCGATGAGGCAGCCCCAGGCGAAGATGTCGGCGGCCGCGGTGGCGGCGCCGCCGACGAGGACCTCCGGTGCCATCCAGCCGGGCGTGCCGAGCACCTTCCCGGGCTTGCCGGCCCGCTCCGTCCTGCCGGCGCCGCGGGCGTCCTGGCTGCCGGCGATGCCGAAGTCGATGACGCGGCACCCGGACAGCGTGAGCATGACGTTGGCGGGTTTCAGGTCGCGGTGCACGAGCCCGGCGGCGTGGATGGCGGCGAGCGCGGACGCGACGCCGACCGCGACGCCGTGCAGGTCGCCGGGCGGCAGCGGGCCGTTCGCCGCGAGCCGGTCGTGCAGCGAGACGCCGCCGACGTAGTCGGTGACGAGGTACGGGCGGCCGTCCTCCTCGCCGTGCGCGAGCACGCGCGCGGTGCAGAAGGACGCCACGCGGCTCGCCAGGTACGCCTCGTCCTTGAACCGCCTGCGGTAGGACGGGTCGCGGGCGAGGTGCGGGTGGATGGTCTTCACCGCGACGCGGCCGCCCGAATCGGGGTCCGTTCCGAGGTACACGGTGCCCATGCCGCCCGAGCCGAGGCGGCCGAGCAGGGGGTGCCCGCCCACGACCCGGGGGTCCGCCGGCTCCAGCGGCCGGATGTCTGCGTCCATGGTGGTGTCCCGACTCCCTCGCGTATCTCCCGTCCGTCCATCCCCGCTCGTTCGCAAAATATGGCGCGTATGTGCAGGAAGTGACGGAAGAAGGGTCTCGGTGCCGCCCTGAGTGCAGTGTGCCCCGCCAGGATGGCGCGGGGGTTTCGGTGGGGTATGTGGGGATGTTTCGCTGCGCAATGGTTCGGTAACAACCTGTTCTGCGCACTCCTCCCGGGCGCTCGGCGCACGGCGGCCGCCGCGCGGCACGGAAAGGGGGAGGGGGCGCCGCAGTGTTCTTCCGGGGCGGCTGGGCGCCCTCGCGCTGGTCGGTGCGGGCCCGTGTCACCGCCGTCGCGACCGCCGTCGTCGCGGTGCTGCTGACGGCCGGCGTGGCTGGCTTCTACTTCTCGCTGCGCCGCACCGTCAACGCCCAGCTCCACGACCGCGGACTGGTCGTGGCGAACGACCTCGCCGCCCTCGTCCGGACGCGCGGCTGGCGCGGCGAGCTGCCGATCCGCGACCCCGACTTCTCCCTGCTGCAGGTCGTGACGCCGGAGGGCGACCTGCTCGCGGCCAGCGACGCGCTGCGCGGGCGCGGCCCGCTCCGCCTGCCCGCGCCGCCCGAACCGGGACACCACCGCTCCTTCACCACCGAGGTGCCCGGCGTGCAGGCGAACGTCTTCGTCGTCGTCGAGCGCGTCCAGACCCCGGACGGCCCCCGCATCGTCTACGCGGGCGCGCCGATCGCCATCTACACGATGAACCAGGGCTTCTTCATCGGGGGCCTCGCGACCGCCGTCGTGCTCGGCACCGCGCTCACGTCGTGGATCGTCGCGCTCGCGGTGCGCCGCGCGCTGCGGCCCGTCCGGGTGATGAGCGCGGAGCTCGCGCAGATCACCGGCGGCGACCACGGCCGGGTCACCGTGCCCGAGCAGCACGACGAGGTGTCGGAGCTGGGCCAGTCGGTGAACCTCACGCTGTACCGGCTGGAGCAGGTGCTGGCCCGGCAGCGCGCGTTCGTCGCGGACGTCTCGCACGAGCTGCGCAGCCCCATCACCGGACTGTGCGCGCAGCTCGAGGTGGCGCTGCAGGCCCCCGAGGACGAGGACTGGCCCGCGGTCGCGCGCGCCGCGCTGGCGGACGCCGACCGGCTGCAGGGCATCGTGTCGGACCTGCTGATCCTCGCCCGGCTCGGCTCGGGCGTCGAAGCCGAACCGCGGCCGCTGGACCTCGGCGCGTTCGTCCGGGAGGAGGCCGGCCGGCGTCCCCGGCGGGTGCCGGTCCGCGTCGACGCCGCCGAGGGCGTCACGGTCCTGGCGGTGGCCCACCAGCTCGCGCGGGTGCTGACGAACCTGCTCGACAACGCCGAGCGGCACGCGCGGTCGTGGGTGCGGGTCACGGTGGCGGCCGACGGGCCGGACGCCGTCCTGGAGGTGCTCGACGACGGCGCGGGCGTCGCCCGCGACGACCGCGAGCGGGTGTTCCGCCGCTTCACCCGGCTGGACGAGGGGCGGCGCCGCGACCGCAGCGGCACCGGCCTCGGCCTGCCCATCTCCCGCGACATCGCCGTCGCGCACGGCGGCACGCTCGTCATCGCCGACAGCGACGCGGGCGCGCGGTTCGTCATGCGGATCCCCCGCGATCCGCCCCCCGGCGCGACCCCCGCGTGACCGTCCGCGCGGCGCCCGGTCATCATGCTGGGGACCGCCGTCGAAGGGAGCCGTGTGTCGGAACGGGTCGGGGCGCGCGAGCT
The DNA here is from genome assembly GCF_000425065.1 of Actinomadura rifamycini DSM 43936. Lineage (GTDB taxonomy): Bacteria > Actinomycetota > Actinomycetes > Streptosporangiales > Streptosporangiaceae > Spirillospora > Spirillospora rifamycini. The sequence goes on along the minus strand of NZ_AULB01000032.1, from coordinate 27,067 downwards.
GCTGCGCCGGGTGCTGGACGGAGGCGCGTGGACCTCGTGGGACGAACCGGTCGGCGCGGGAGCGGAGACCGGGGCCGCGTCCGGGGCCGCGCCGGGGTACCGGGCGGAGCTCGCCGCCGCGCGCGAGCGCAGCGGGTGCGACGAGGCCGTCCTCACCGGCGAGGGGCGGCTGCGCGGGCGCCGCGTCGCGTTCGTCGTGTCGGAGTTCCGGTTCCTCGCCGGATCGATCGGGCGGGCCACCGCCGACCGGATCGTCGCCGCCGTCGAGCGCGCCACCGCCGCGGGACTGCCGCTGCTCGCCGCGCCGTCCTCGGGCGGCACCCGGATGCAGGAGGGCACGGCCGCGTTCGTGCAGATGGCGCGGATCACCGGGGCCGTCATGGCGCACCGCGCCGCCGGGCTCCCGTACCTGGTCTACCTGCGGCATCCGACGACCGGCGGGGTGTTCGCGTCGTGGGGGTCGCTCGGGCACATGACGGCCGCCGAGCCGGGCGCGCTCATCGGGTTCCTCGGCCCGCGCGTGTACGAGGGGCTGCACGGGGAGCCGTTCCCGCCGGGCGTGCAGGTCGCGGAGAACCTCGCCGCGAAGGGCCTGCTGGACGCCGTCGTGCCCATCGACGACCTGGCCGGTGTCGCCTCGGGCGCCCTCGCGGTCCTGTGCGGCCGCGCCCCGGCCCCCCGCCCGGAGCCCCGGGAGGCCGCGGAGCCGGAGGCCGTGCCGGAGGGCCCGGCGGGGGCGAGGGACCGCGGCGGTGACGCGTGGGACTCGATCGAGCGCTCGCGGCGCCCCGGCCGTCCCGGCGTCGCCGAGCTGCTGCGGCACGGCGCGTCCGACGTCACGCCGCTCTCCGGGACGGGGCAGGGCGAGGCCGACCCGGGGCTGCTGCTGGCGCTCGCCCGGTTCGGCGCGGCGCCGTGCGTCCTCGTCGGGCAGGACCGCCGGTCGCAGCGCGCCGGGCATCCGCTCGGCCCGGCCGGGCTGCGCGTCGCCCGGCGCGGCATGTCGCTCGCCGCCGAGCTCGGCCTGCCGCTGGTCACCGTCGTCGACACGCCCGGCGCCGTGCTGTCCGCCGAGGCGGAGGAGGGCGGCCTGGCGGGGGAGATCGCCCGCTGCCTCGCCGACCTGCTCACCCTCGCCGCGCCGACGCTGTGCCTGCTGCTCGGCGAGGGCAGCGGCGGCGCGGCGCTCGCGCTGCTGCCCGCCGACCGCGTCCTCGTCGCCCGGCACGGGTGGCTGTCGCCGCTGCCGCCCGAGGGCGCCTCGGTGATCGTGCACCGCACCCCCGGCCGGGCCGCCGAGCTCGCCGCCGCCCAGGGCGTCCGGTCGGCCGACCTGCTGCGCGCCGGGACCGCGGACGTCCTGGTGGACGAGCTGCCGGACGCGGCCGACGAGCCCGCGGCGTTCTGCCGCCGCGCCGCCGCCGCGATCGAGCGCGAACTGTCCGGCCTCGTCGCGGGCAGCCCCGCCGCCCGGCAGGCCCGGTACCGCTGAGCCGGCCCGTGTCAGCCGTCGTCCAGGAGCCCGGCGCGGTGCGCGAGGATCGCGGCCTGCACGCGGTTGCTCAGCGCCAGCTTCGCCAGGATGCGGCTCACGTGCGTCTTCACCGTCGCCTCGCTCATGTGCAGGGCGGCGGCGATGTCGGTGTTGGACAGGCCGCCGCCGACCGCGACCAGGACCTCCCGCTCCTTGGCGGTGAGGACGTCCAGGCGCCGTTCGGCCTCGGCGCGCCCGGTGTCGGCGAACCGGCGCAGCAGCCGCCGCGTCACCTTCGGCGACAGCATCGCGTCGCCGCGCGCCGCGCTGCGGACGGCGGCGAGCATCTCCTCGCCCGAGGCGTCCTTCAGCAGGAAGCCGACCGCGCCGTGCCGCAGCGCCGTCCGCACGTACTCGTCGAGGTCGAACGTCGTCAGCACGACGACGGGGTACCGGGGCGCGAGCCGGGCGGTGGCGGCCAGGCCGTCCGCGCGCGGCATCCGGATGTCCATCAGGACGACGTCCGGGTCGTGCGCCCGGGCCCGCCGCACCGCCTCCTCGCCGTCGGACGCCTCGTCCACCACGGTGATGTCGGGCGCCGCGCCGAGGATGGTGCGCAGCATCGCGCGGACCATCCACTCGTCGTCGACGACCAGGACGCGGATCACGGCGCCGCCTCGCGGAGCGGCACCTCGGCCGCGACCTCGAAGCCGCCGTCCGGGGTGGGCCGGGCGGTCAGCTCGCCGCCGACGAGCCGGACCCGCTCGGCGACGCCGAGCAGCCCGTGGTCGCCGCTCGGCAGCACCTCCGCCGCCGGCGGCCGCGGGCCCGGCGGGCCGTTGGTCACCGACAGCCGCAGCGACCCGGGCGACCGGACGACCCGCACGACCGTCCGCGCGTTCCCGGCGTGCTTGTGCACGTTGGTGAGCGCCTCCTGCACCACCCGGTAGGCGGCGTGCTCCACGAGGGCGGGCGCCGGCTCGCCCGTCCCGTCCGCCGCCTCCAGCGTGACCGGCATGCCGATGCGGCGCGACTCGGCGACCAGCTCGGGCAGGTCGCCGAGGCCGCGCTGCGGCGCCAGCGGCGCGTCCCCCGCCCGCAGCACCTCGACCAGCGCGCGCAGCTCCGCCAGCGCCTCGCGGCCGATCCCGCCGATCCGGCGGCCGATCGCGACGGCGTCGCGGCCCTCCGCCGCCTCCAGCGCGGTCGTGTGCAGCACGATCAGCGCGACGCGGTGCGTGACGACGTCGTGCATGTCGCGGGCGATCTGGGCGCGCTCCTCGGCGCGGGCCGCCAGCACCCGGCGGTGCTGCTCCCGCTCGGCGCGCTCGACGCGCTCCCGCATGCCGTCGATCAGCTGCCGCCGGGTGCCGACGTAGAGCCCGAGCAGCGCCGGGGCCACGCAGACCGCCGCGGTGAGCGGCGCCGCGGCGTCCGGGCCGCCGACCCGCCAGAACGGGAGCCCGACCAGCAGGACGGCCGGGACCGTGCGCAGGACCGTCCGGCGCCACGACCGGGACCGCTCGCCGACGGTGTACTGCGCGAGCAGCAGCGGGGTGAAGGCGCCGGTGGTGAGCCAGCCGGCCACCGCGGCGGCCAGCAGCGCCTCCGGGCTCCGGCGCCGCCACCACGCCGCGGCGCCCGCCAGCAGGCCCAGCACGACCGCGGACCACAGCGGCGGATCCCACGACGTGTAGGCGAGGTCGGTGTCGCCGAACGAGCCGCCCGAGCCGCCGTCGCCGGACGCGACCGCGGCGGCGACGACGGCGGCGGCGAGCGCGTCCCGCTTCATGGACGTTCACGATAACCGCCGCCCGCCCGCCCGGGATCGGTAGAAAGTTGTACGCGGGCGCCATCGTTCCGCCGACCCGCCCGCGATGATCGGCCGATGCGCGGGCGGCCCCGCCGCGGCGACGCTGGGCGCATGTCCACACCGACCAGGCGCCCCCTCCACTACGCCTTCGCGGCGTACGCGGCGGTCGCCGCGCTCGCCTTCCAGACCGTCCCCGACCCCAAGTACCCGCTGATGCAGACGATCGCGACCGGCGGATACCTCGTGGCGGCCGCGCTGCTGACCGTCCTCGCGCTCGGCGGCGCCCGCCGGTCCCTGATCGGGTTCCACCTCGGGTTCCTGCCCGTCCAGTTCCTGTTCCTGTTCGGCGGATCGGAGGCGCCGCTGCCGGGCATGCTGTTCGGCGCGCTGACCGTCGCGGTCATGCGGCCCCGCTTCCCGAGGCTGAGGCGGACGCCGCGCCGCGTGTGGCTGACCCTGCACGTCGGGGTGAGCGTCGGCTGGCTCGGCCTGGCCACCGCGATGTCGACGCTCGCCATCGCCGGGGCCACCGCCGACGGGCACGCCGTCCGGCACGGCGCCTACGTGCTCATGCACGTGTTCGACCTGGCGATCGTCATCCCCAGCGTCGCGCTCGCCATCATCACCGGGCTCGTCGTCTCGCTGGGCACCAAGTGGGGCCTGGTCAAGCACTGGTGGGTGCTGCTCAAGTTCGCGATCTCGCTGGTGATCCCGATCATCGCGACCGTGCAGAGCGGCTGGATCGAGGAGCTGGAGCACCGGACGCTCGACCCGGCGGGCGACCCGGGCGGGCTCGGCCTCGTCCTCGTCTGCTGCATGCTCGGCTACACGGCGCTGCTGTGGACGGCCGTCGTGCTGTCGGTCGTGAAGCCGGGCGGCCGGACCCGCTGGGGGCGGGCGGACGCCCCGGCCGGGGCGCCCGCGGACCGCCGCGCCGGCGGGCCCGCCCGCCCGCCGGCGCCCGCCGGGCGGCGGCTCAGTTGAGGTTGCCCTCCATGCCGCTGTAGATCTCGGTCGCCTCGCAGAAGGCCGCGCCGAGCACCGCGGCGACGCCCATCGCCTCGTCGATCTTCCGCAGCTCGGTCGGGTCGCAGTCGAAGGCGTCCCGGTGCCGGGCGAGGTGGGCGCGGGTCCCGGCGACGGCGGGCGCCGGGACCATGCCGCCGACGGTGTAGTTGCCGGTGATGGAGCCGTCCGGGTACGGCCAGTCCAGGTCGGGGAACTCCGCGCGGACCGGCCCGGTGAGCGCGGCCGGGGCGGTGAAGCCCTCGTCCGCGACTCCCGCGTCGGCGCAGAGCGCGGTGGGCCAGGTGCGGCCGCGCGACATCCAGCCCGGCAGCAGCGCGGCGGCGAACGTCAGCAGGTTGAACGGGATCTCGCTCACCAGAATTTCGGCCGCGTCGAACTCCCGCCCGTCCGGGTGGCGGACGGTCCGCCGCCCCTCGCGCAGCGCGACCGCCGCCTCGCGCAGAATCCGCAGGGCCGTGCCCATGCTCGCGGCGAGCACCTCGTCGTCCGGCAGCCGCCCGCCGGTGTCGGGCGTGACGCGCGCCGCCAGCGCCGGGTCGATCCGGTCGATCATCTCCCGCGCGAGCGCGTCGACCTCGCCGCTCGGCGTCGCGAGGTACCGCCGGACGTCCTCGGCGATCCCCTCCGCCTCGTCGCCGACGATGAAGAACGGACGACCCCACACGTGCAGCCGGGAGTCGAACGCGACGCCGTCCAGATCGCGGGTCGCCTGGAGCACGCCGAGCGCCCACGCCTTGGCGCGGAAGCGCGTCTTGCGGATCTCCACCGCCCGGGCGATCAGGTCGTCGATGCCGTCGGCGTCCCCGTGCCCGGCGATGTACGGCAGCAGGCGGTCCTCGACCAGCGCCGTGTCGACCGGGTGGAAGCTCGTGTCATAACCCATGATCGGAAAGCGTAGGGGGGCCGGACGACGTTTCCGGCATTCCCGTCACGTGCCGCCCAGCGCGATGTCGTCCGGGCCGCCCGCGGGCGCGGACGCCCCGCCGAGCGCGACGTCCGCGCCGACCGGGGCGGCCTCCAGCACGTCGTGCAGGAGGCCGACGACCGTCCGGAGCGCCGACGCGCCCGGCCGGGCGCGCCGCCGCAGGTCGGCGAGGACGCCCAGGTCCGCGGCGGTCAGCTCGTCGAGCGGGCGGACGGCCGGTCCGGCGGCGGCCCGCACGGCCTCGTCCACGACGGTCACGGTCTCGCGGCCGACGGCGTGCACGGCGCCGTCCGGGGTCGCCCAGACGGCGCGGGCGGGCAGCCCGGCCGGCGGGCGCGGGTCCCGGACGGGTTCCAGCGTGGTGGCGTCCGCGTACCAGGCCGTCCCCGGGGCGTACGGCCGGCCCGGCGACGCGCCGAGCAGCTCCCCGGTCGCGGGCAGGTGGACGACGGCGCCGACGGTGTCGTGCGGGCGCGGCGCGAGCACCGCGACGTCGCGCAGGCCGCCGTCGGGCGTGCACGCGATGAGGCGCCCGTCGGAGAACAGGCGGTCCGGCGCGGTGAAGCAGCCGGGGGTCGCCCGCGCCCAGGGGGAGCCCTGCCGGGCATGGCCGGCCGCCGAGTCGGCGACGACCCGCGCGTCCGGTTCGATGACGACGATCCGCTTCGGGGCGCGGCTGTGGAACGCGACCCGCCCGCCGACCGGGTCGGCGAACACCTCGTACGCCCAGGCGAAGTCGGCCCGTGCGGCGATGCGGGCCGGGGGGAAGGCGGTGAGGAACGGAAGGTCGGCGACGGTGAGCGGACCGTCCGGGGAAGGGCGCCCGGCCCGGTCGAACCGGTGCAGCCGCACTTCCCGGTCATCGGTGACGCCCGCGACGACGAAGCCGCCGGGGACGGGGGCCAGGTGAGTGACGCGGTCGCGGACCGGCAGGCGCTCCGGCCGCCGGTCCGCGAACGGCAGCCACCAGACGGCCCGCTCGTCGTGCTCGGGGGCGATCGCGGCGCCGTGCTCGGTGAGGGCGAACCGCGGCGTGCCGCCGTCGACGACGTGCCGCCCGGCGGAGGACGCGACGCCGCCGTCCAGCGTGAAGACCTGGACGGTGCGGGGGTCGCTCGGCATGCCGCGGTGGAGGTGCCCGACGACCATGAACCGGGCGTCCGGCGAGAAGGCGCCGGCCTCCACCAGCCTGTCCGCCAGCCCGCCCACCCGCACGGTCCGGCGGTCGGCGTCGGCGAGCACCGCGACGTGGTCGTGCAGGCGCGGCGGGGCCGCGCGGAGCAGGGCGAGGACGCGGCGGTCCGCCGGGGCGGGCCGCCAGCCGGCGGGGAGGGCGCGGGCGACGGCGGCGGCGTCGGCGAGCGGGAGCCGCTTGGCCGTCCGCCACGCCTCCTCCCACCGGCGGCTCTCGAGCAGGGCCCGCGCGAGGTCCCGGCGCTCGCCGGCGCCGAGGCCGGCGTCCCGGTCGCGGGCGGTGACGACGCGGACGACGTCCAGGTCGCCCGCGCGCAGCATCGCCTCGCGCAGCCGCTCCCGGCGGTGCTCGCCCGCGGCCGCGTAGGCCCGCGCGAGGTGCGTCCCGTCGGGGTCGAGGGCGCGGTACCGGGCGCCGCGGCCGGTGACGAGGAACAGCTCGGCGAGCGCCGGCGGGTCGCGGGGGAGGTCGTCGCGGGCGGCGAGGACGCCCGCGAGCGGGGCGCCGGGCCCCGCGTCGAGCGCGGTGCCGAGCGCGTCGCGCAGCACGTCCGGGTCGGTGGTCCGCGCGAGCAGGTCCCGCGCGATCGCCCCGATCGGGTGGTCCCGGACGAGCGCGGCCGCGAGCAGGGCGGTGCGCTCGCCGCCGGGGCGGGTGCCGCCGCCGAGCGCCACCACGCTCCGCGCCCGCCGGTCGCCGCGCGCGGGACGGCCCCACGACCGCAGCGCGCGGAGCAGTGCGTCGTGGGGGTCCCGGTCGAGCCAGCAGGCCCACAGCGCGTCGACCACGCTCTGGTCGCCGCTCTCGCCCGCCTTCCGCAGCCGGTCCCAGCCCGGCCCCCGGAACTTGTCCCGGACGGCCCGCGCCAGCAGCCGCTCGCGCCGCCCGGATCGCATGCTCCGTACGGTAAGCCGGATCCGGCCCGCGGGGCCACGGGCGGCCCGTCCGGAGGGGGCCTACCGGCGGGTAGGCCCGCATCGTTACGATCGGCGGACGGTTCGCCCCCCAGGAGGTACAGATGTCCCGGCTGTCCGAACTCGTTCCGCCCGCGGTCGTCGGCGGCGTGCTGCGCTGCGTCTTCGCGCTGCCGGACCCCCTCCGGCGGGCGATCGCGGGGGCGCCGGTCGTCCGGGACGGGCAGCGGCTCGCGCTGGACGCGCAGCTCCTCCTGGCGCTGTCGCGGCTGGAGCAGCGCAACCTCGGCGGCGGGCGGCCCGCGGACGCCCGCCGCGGCATGGAGCGGTCGAACCGGCTGCTCGCCCGGGACCTGCCGCGGCCGGTGAAGACGCGCGACGTCGCCGCCGGGGACGTCCCGGCCCGGCTCTACACCCCCGCCGGACTGGCGGAGGGCTCGCCGCTGCTGGTCTTCTACCACGGCGGCGGCTGGGTCATCGGCGACCTCGACACCCACGACTCGGTGTGCCGGTACCTCGCGGTGAACGCGGAGGCGCGGGTGCTGTCGGTCGGGTACCGGCTGGCGCCCGAGCACCGGTACCCGGCGGCGGCGGAGGACGCCCTGGAGGCGTGGGCGTACGCGGTGGAGCACGCGCGCGAGCTGGGCGCCGACCCGGACGCCATCGCGGTCGGCGGCGACAGCGCGGGCGGGAACCTCGCCGCGGTCGTCGGGCTGCGCGCCGAGCGCCGCCCGGACTTCGCGCTGCTGTTCTACCCCGCGACCGACATGTCGGTCCGGCGGCGGTCCCGCGAGCTGTTCGCCGAGGGGTTCATGCTCACCGACGCCGACATGGTGTGGTTCAGCGACCACTACTGCCCGGACGAGGAGCGCCGCAAGGAGCCGGACGCGTCGCCGCTGCTCGCCGCCGACGTCGCCGGGTTCCCGCCGACCTACCTGGTGACGGCCGGGTTCGACCCGCTGCGGGACGAGGGCGAGGAGTTCGCGGAGCGGCTCGCCGGCGCCGGGGTGCCGGTCGCGCTGCGACGGCAGGACGACCTCATCCACGGCTTCGCGAACATGTGGGGCCTCGGCGGCCGGTTCCGCGAGGCGATGGCGGAGGCCGCCGGGGCGCTGCGCACCGGCATGGCGCGGGCCCGGCTCCGCTGACGGAGACCGGGCCCGGGCCGGACGGACGGGAGGCGGCTCAGAGCGGCAGCCCGGTGAAGACCATCACCTTCTCCTCGGTGTAGTCCTCCATCGCCGACCGCAGCCCCTCCCGGCCGACGCCCGAGTCCTTCACGCCGCCGTACGGCATCTGGTCGGCCCGGTAGGACGGCACGTCGCCGATGACGACGCCGCCGACCTCCAGCTCGCGGTGCGCGCGGAACGCGATGTCGAGGCTCCGGGTGAAGATGCCCGCCTGGAGCCCGAACTTGGAGTCGTTGACCCGCTCGAACGCCTCGTCCACGCCGTCCACCGGCCGGACCAGCATGACCGGGCCGAACACCTCCTCGCGCGACACCTTCGCGTCGTCCGGGACGTCGGCGAGCAGCGTCGGCGCGTACGCGGCGCCCTCCCGGGTGCCGCCGGCGAGGACCTTCGCGCCCGCCGCGACGGCCTCGTCCACCCACGCCTCGACCCGCTCGGCGGCCTTCTCGTCGACCAGCGGCCCCACCTGCGTCTTGTCGTCCCACGGGTCGCCGGTCACGAGGCTCTCGACGTTCTCCACCAGCTTCGGCAGGAACTCCTCGTAGACGGAGCGGTCGACGTAGACGCGCTGCACGGCGATGCAGCTCTGCCCCGCCTGGTAGTTGGCGAACAGCCCGATGCGCTTCGCGGCCCAGTCGAGGTCGGCGTCCGGCAGGACGACCGCGGCGCCGTTCCCGCCGAGCTCCAGCGTGACGTGCTTGCGGGGCGCCCGGTCCCGGATGGACCACCCGACCGGGACGGACCCGGTGAACGACACGATCGGCAGCCGCGGGTCGTCGACGAGACCGGACGCGCGGTCGTTCGGCACCGTCAGCACCGACCACATCCCGGCGGGCAGGTCGGTCTCGGCGAGCAGCTCGCCGAGCAGCAGCGCCGACAGCGGGGTGGCGGGGGCGGGCTTCAGCACGATCGGGGTGCCGGCCGCGATCGCCGGGGCGATCTTGTGGGCGGCCAGGTTGAGCGGGAAGTTGAACGGGGAGATGCCGAGCACCGGGCCCTTGGGGACGCGGGTGATGTAGGCCATCCGGCCCTCGGCGGCGGGGTCGGTGTCGAGCCGCTGGGTGGTCGCGCTGAAGCGGCGGGCCTCCTCGGCGGCGAACCGGAACGTGGAGACCGCGCGGGCCACCTCGCCGCGCGCCCACAGCAGCGGCTTGCCGTTCTCGCCGGTGATCAGCCGGGCGATCTCCTCGGAGCGCTCGGCGAGCCGCGCGGACACGTGCGCGAGCGCCTCGGCGCGGACGTGCAGCGGCAGCGCCGCCGCCTCGCGGCGCACCGCGTCGGCGGCCGCGACCGCCTCCTCCACCTGCGCGGGGGTCGGGACCGCGACGGTTCCGACGACGCGGCCGTCGTAGGGGTGCGTCACGGTCAGTTCGCCGTCACCGGTCTCGGGCCGGCCGGCCAGCCAGAATGGGGTCGCGTTCATACGCTCACGCTATCTCCGGAGGCCCCGCGGGGGAGTCTCCGACATGGCGAATCCGCTCGCCCGGGTTGGACGCGACGGCGAACGCGACCCACAGTTCGGCCCGGACGGCCGGGTCGTCCAGGTCGCGGCCCAGGACGCCGGCCGCCTTGCGCAGCCGCGACCGGAGCGTGTGCCGGTGGACGCCGAGCGCCCGCGCGGCCGTCTCGCCCTGCCCGTTGGCCTGGACGTACGCGCGCACCGCGCCGTCCAGCCCCTCGGCGCGCAGCGGGGCGAGCAGCGCCTCCGCGAAGGCGCGCGCGGGCCCCGGATCGAGCACGCCCAGCACGCCCTGCCCCGGCAGGTCGGCGTGGTGCATGACGGGCCGGTCCGCGCGGACGGCCGCCGCCAGCGCCTCCTCGGCCTGCCGCAGCGCCGGCGCGAGCGCGCCCGGACCCGGCGGGACGCCGTCCGCGCCGGCCGGGCCGCTGACGCCGACCGGCCCGACGCCCGCCAGCAGCGGCACGACCGTCCCGGCGAGCGCGTCGGGGACGACGACCGCGACGCTCCCGGCGGCCGGCAGCGGCAGGCACCGCTCGCCCGCCGGGTCGGACTCCAGCGCGTCCAGCACCGCCCGGCCCCGCTCCGGCGCCGCGCACGCCAGCACCCGCACCGGCCCGCGCGGCACCGCGCCGCCCCCGGCGGGCCGCCCGAGCAGCACCCCGGCGAGCGCCGCCCGCAGGTCGCGGGCGGTGCGCGGGGTCTCCGACTGGAGCGTGAGCAGCGCGACCGCCGCGCCCACGATGGTGTGCGCGGTCGGCGGCAGCGGCGCGTCCGTCCCGATGGCGAGGAACCCGCGCGGCCGCCCGCCGAGCCCGATCCGCTGCGCCACGACGTGCTCGCCGGGCAGCGACAGCGCCAGGCTCGCCGGGGACCCGTCCGGCCGGTCCGCGGGCGGGCGGCGGCGCAGCCGCGCCAGCTCGGGCGCGAGCGCCTCCGCGTGCGCGCGGGCGCGCGCGGGCTCGGCGTGCCGCACGTCCCCGGCGGCGTCCAGCAGCAGCGCCCAGCCGCCGAGCAGCCGCGCCAGCCGCGCGACGAGCCGTCCGGGCCCGGTGAGCGCGGCGCGCGTCAGCTCCCGCTGCGCCTGGTACGCGCGGGTGACGTCCTCGTACCACTCGGCGGCGAGCAACCGGGACACGGCCTTGCCGATCGCGATGAACGGGACCGGGCGCGGCACCTCCAGCACCGCCAGCCCCTGCGCGCGGGCCGCGGCGAGCAGCTCGTCCGGGACGGTCGCGTGGATGACGCCGACCCCGAAGCCGAGCCCGGCGACGCCCCGCTCCACGAGCCGCCCGACGTACTCCGCGGCGTTGCGGGGGGTGAGCCGCATGCCCGTGGTGAGCACCAGCTCGCCGCCCTCCAGGTACGGCGTCGGGTCCTCCAGCTCGCTGACCGCGACCCACAGGACGGGCGTGTCCGGCGGCGGCCCGGTCGGGGACGTGAGCCCGAGCTGCGGGATCGCCGCCACGGCGGCCAGGCTGGGCGGCACCGCGCTCCCTCCGGCTCGGGGACGGTCAATGTCCGGGGTGTCCAGTCGGGACCGCGCGATTCGCCGCCCCGTACGTTCATCCTAGGCGCGGGCGCCGCCTAGGTTCGGCGCATGGGCAGCACGGACCCGGAGCGCACGGGCCGCCTCCGGGGCGAGCGGTGAGGCCCGCCGGCCCCGGCTTGGGCGGGCCGGCGGCCCTCGCCCGGCGCCCGCCGGACCGGCGCCGCTCCGCGGACCGCGTGCGTGCCCATGCCCGTGCCCATGCCCGTGGGCTGTGACCGTGTTCGTCCGCGCCGGGTCCTCCCGGTCAGCGGCCCTGCCCGCGCGCCCGCGTCCACTCCCGGACGTCCGCGCGGGCGAGCAGCCGTCCGGCGGTGAAGACGGCGGCGCCGGGCAGCGCGAGAAGCAGGACGACCCAGTCCTCGCCCGGGTCGGGCGGGTGGCCGCCGCTGTAGCCGGCGGCGGCGATGAGGAGGACGCCGAGGAAGAGCACCGCGCCGAGGGTCGGCGCGAACCTGGCCATCTGCCCGGTGGCGAGCGGGCCGCCCAGCCAGATGCGCACGAGCCACAGCGTGAACGCCGCCGTCCAGAAGGCGCCCATCGCGAGGGTCCGGACCGAGGCGTCGTCGAGGACGGCGGCCGTCATGGCGGCGGCCCAGCAGAGCGCGAGGAGCGACACGCCGGCCGGCACCGCCCACGGGCGGCCGGGCACGGCGACCCACGTGCCCGGGGTGCGGTACAGGCCGGGCGCGAACCGGACGAGCGCGTCGTCGATCGGGCCGACGACCCGGTGGGCGTGGCCGAACGGCAGGCGGTAGGCGACGCCCGGCGCGCCCGCCTTCGCGACGGCCAGGTGCTCCATCTCCGGGTGGGCGTCGCGGAACTCCGGACCCGCCGGGTGCAGCAGGAGGTTCACCGTGGACGCCACCCGGGGCGCCCCGGTGTCGGGCTCCGGATCGACCAGGCGCACCCGGTCCAGCTCCGCCCAGCGCACCGCCCACGGCCGCCCGCGGGGGTCGTCCCAGCGCATCCCGGCCGCGTCGAGCACGAGGCGGCGCCGCCGGAACGCCACCCGCCACATCAGCAGGGGCAGGGCGCCGAGCAGCGCGAAGACGGTGCCGATCACGAACGCCGCCACGCGGACGCCGGTGCCGCCGTCCACGCCGCCGGTGACCGCGGCGGCGATCGCGACGACCCCGAGGGGGCCCGCGACCGCCGCGCCGACGATCATCTGCCGTCCGTGGACGTGCGCGACGTCGACGGTGACGGAATCCGGGGGGCCGTCCGAGTCCATGCCGATCGAAAGTAGACGACTTCGCCCGGCCGGTCGACCGCGCCCGCTACCGCGGTCCGAGCGACGACGGGTACAGCTCGGCGAGGATGTCGTAGGACTTCAGCCGGTCGGCGTGCTCGAACACCTGCGTGACGACCATGACCTCGTCCACGCCCGTCCGCGCGATCAGCTCGTCCAGCTGCCGCCGGACGCCGTCCGGCCCGCCGATGACCTGGTCCTGGAGCCGGGACTGGACGATCTGGCGCTCCAGCGGCGTGTACGGGTGGGCGGCCGTCTCCTCCGGGCTCGGCAGCGGGCCCGGGTTCCCCTGCCGCAGGCGGAGGAACGACAGCGCCTGCGGCGCCGCGAGCTCGCGGGCCCGCTCGTCCGACTCGGCCGCCGTGACGCCGACGCCGATCATCGAGTACGGCTCCTGGAGCGCGCCGGGGCGGAACGACTCCCGGTACAGGGACAGCGCGGGCAGCGTGTTCTCGGCGCTGAAGTGGTGCGCGAACGCGAACGGCAGCCCCAGCAGGCCCGCGAGCTTCGCGCTGTAGCCGCTGGACCCCAGCAGCCAGATGGGCGGCTCGTTCCCGGCCGCCGGCGTCACCGTGCTCTTGGCGTCGAAGTAGTTCCGCAGCTCGATGACCTGCTCGGGGAAGTCGTCCACCGACAGCGAGTCGGGGGAGCGGCGCAGGGCGCGCGCGGTGGCCTGGTCGGTGCCGGGGGCGCGGCCGAGGCCGAGGTCGATGCGGCCGGGGAAGAGGGCCTCCAGGGTGCCGAACTGCTCCGCCACCACCATCGGGGCGTGGTTCGGCAGCATGATGCCGCCCGACCCGACGCGCATCGCCGACGTCGCCGCCGCGACCTGCCCGATCAGCACCGCCGTCGCCGAGCTGGCGATGCCCGGCATCGCGTGGTGCTCGGCGAGCCAGTACCGGTGGTAGCCGAGCCGCTCGGCGCGCCGGGCCAGGTCCAGGGTGTTGCGCAGCGCCTCCGCGGACGTGGAGCCGCTGACGACGGGGGCCAGATCGAGAACAGACAAACGGACGGTCATGAACAGTGACAACCCGCGCGGACGGCGCGGTCTTCCCGCTTAGGCCACCGCTCAGGCCGTGACGGCCGCCACGATGGCCGCGGCCGCCGCGCCGGCGGCCACGGGCACCGTGATGCCGATCCACGACCAGTTCACGAGCGTGCGGGCGCGCTCGGGATCGTCCGCGAACCGTTCTTCGGCCCGGGCGTACAGGAGCGCGGAGACGAAGAGGCAGGGGAAGAACGCGACCATCGTCAGGAGGCCGAGGACGAAGGCGACCGTCTGCCCGAGGCGGGTGTACGTGCCGTCGGGGCCGATGCCGAACGCGCGGCGGGAAGCCGCCGAGGAGGGGGTCGCGGGGTGGGGGACTGCCGGGTGGGGAGCTGCTGCTGTCATGGCGCGCGTTCCCGTCACTAGAAAGCGGTTCGGGAATCGTACGTCCGGAATGCGAGACGGGAAAGGGGCCGGACCCGTCCGATCCGTCCGCCCGCGAAGTGCTGGGACCGGTGTGCCAGGCGGGGCGAAACGCCGATCTCCCCCCGCGCGATATGCCGCCGAGCCCCCCGGCGGAAAGGAGCCACGTGGCCCAGTCGTCGTCCGAGTCCGCGTCGTCGGAGTCGTCGTCCGGCGCCCGGTACGCCCGCACCCGCGACATCGTCGCCGCGTCGGCCGCCCTGCTCCTGCTCACGGCCGCGCTCCTGGTCGTCCTCGTGCAGGTGTGGCCCCCCGCCCCGGAGGTCTCCCCGGACGGACGGACGCAGCTCCCCGCGCGCGACACGACCGTGCACCTGTTCGGCTGGTCGCCCCGCGTGTCCCGGGAGACGTGCCTGTTCGTCGTCGTGCTGGCCGCCGGGGCGCTCGGCGCGGTCGTCCACGCGCTCCGCTCGCTGTACTGGTACGTCGGCAACCGCGCCCTCCGCCGGAGCTGGCTGATGATGTACCTGACGCTCCCGCTCGTCGGGGCGCTGCTCGGGCTCGTCGTCTACCTCGTGCTGCGCGGCGGGCTGACGTCGCCCACCGGCGCCGCGACCGACATCAACCCCTACGGCGTCACCGCGATCGCCGCGCTCGTCGGGCTGTTCTCCCGGGAGACCGCCGAGAAGCTGCGCGGCGTGTTCGCGGCCCTGCTCGCGCCCGCCCCGGCGGGCCGCGACCAGGCCCTGGGGCCCGCGATCGCCTCGGTGGAGCCCGCGTCCGCCCCCGTCGGCGCGTCCGTCACCGTGCACGGGACGGGCCTCGCGTCGGCCTCGGCGGCGCGGTTCGGCGCCGCCGAGGCGCCGGTCGCCGACGTCACGGACACGCGCGTCCGCACGACCGTCCCGCCCGGGGCGACCGGGCCGCTGACGATCCTCACCCCGTCCGGCCCGGCCGTGGCCCCGTTCACCGTCGAGTGACGCCCGCGGCCCGGACGCCCGCGCCCCGCTCGTCCGCGCCCCGTTCGCCCGGGTTCCGTTCGCCCGGGTTCCGCGCGGTCACTTCCCGTCCGGCCAGTGGCCGTGCCACGCGTCGTACGCGGCGCCCGGCAGCACCCGGGGCAGCGCCGACGTGCGCAGCCGCCCCAGCTCGGCGCCCGTCCCGGCCGCGCCGAACTGGAGCTCGGTCGCGTAGGCGGAGCGGTCGAGGCTCGCCGGGCCCGCCACCAGGCACGTGTACCGGGGGCCGGGCATCTCCTCGTCCGGGATCGCGTCGCCGACCGCGAGGCTGTTCGCCACCGTCACCCAGGTGCCGAGGCCGATGACCTGCCGCTCGGCGCCCTGCTGCTCCCACCGGAACGGCAGGATCGGCTTGGAGAAGATCGGCACGAGCAGGTGCGAGACGCCGCAGGACAGCAGCTCCCGCTCCCACCCGATCGAGCGGCCGAGGTCCTCGCAGATCAGCACCGCCAGCCGGCCGAGCGACGAGTCGAGCACGCTGATCCGCGACCCCGGCCGCGAGTACTCGTCGGCCGTCCCGTCCGCCGGCGCGTCCGGCAGCCGCCACAGCCGCATCTGCGCCGCGTCCAGCGTGAACCCGGACAGCTTGTCCTGGACGAGCAGTTCCCGGCCGGTCCACCGGTCGATCAGCACCGCCCGGTTCGGCGGCGGGTCCTCGTCGCCGAGCGGGCCGGTGCCGACCAGCAGGAACCGCAGCGGATGCCGCTCCCGGTCGCGCCCGGCCGTGTCGAACGCGACCTCCTTCCAGTGCTCCAGCAGCGAGTCCGACAGCGACGACTCCGGCATCACCGCGAGCCGCGCGCCCGACTCGTCCAGCCGCCGGATGATCGTCTTGATCCGGCTGCGGATCCCGGCGGTGTCCATCGGGCGCAGCCGGTACACGGTCATCCCGTGCTTCTCCTCGAACGCGATCTCCACGTCGTCGAACGTCTCCAGCACCGGGGCGCAGCCCACGGCGACCGGTTCGTCCCGGCTGAAGTGCGGGTCGTGCACCGACGGCAGGATCGTGTGGTCGATCCGGTCCCACTCGGCCTTCGGGACGCGGTGCACGCCGAAGAACTCGGCTTTCGTGCGCCGCCCGCGCGGCCGTCCGGGAAAGGCGCAGCGGGGGAGCAGCGCGCCCTCCGTCTCCGGCCCGTTGAACCGCCCCTCGGTCAGGTAGGTCACGAGCGTCCCGGCGAGCGCGGGCGCGTCGTAGTACGGCGAGTACGGGCTGGCGTGCGCGAGCGCGGCGTCCAGCCCGAGCAGCAGCGCGAACCGTCCGCGGTCGCCCTGCTCGCGGACGATCCGCGCGGTCTCGTCCGGGTCGAGCCCCCCGTCCTCGAGGACGGTCTCGGCGACGGCCTCCGCCGCGGCCCGCACCTCGGGATCGTCGTACCAGCGGGTGGCCGTCCAATCCTCGAAAACGTCGTCGGACACCGAGTCGTAGAGCCTGACGAAGAGATCAGCTGGTGCGGCCGGGTAGGCGGGAGCCCCCAACTGATCCTGCATGAGCACCCTCCGGGGGAAATCAACGAGCGGCGACATCTGGCGGTAACTCGATGCTAACCGGAGGGGCACCCTCCTTCCGTGGCATCGGATACACTCTTCACTTGACAATCACTTGGCACGGGCTCACCCTTGAGGGGTACGGCCACTTCGTCGACCCGGGAGCAGCCGTGAACCTGAGGGCAGAGCCGACCTCCCCGCCGGCCGGTCGCGCGCGCGACCGCCGCAACGAGGTTCGGCGACTCATCGAGACCATGGAGCACGCCAAGGTCATCAGCGACGGGCACTTCAGCGCGCTCGGCATGCTGATCACCGACGCGTCGCTCACCGCCGACGAGCCCGCGCTCGTCGAGGTGCAAGACGGTCTGCAGTGGCTGCACCGGCACTATCTCGACGTCGACGCGCTCGACGGCGCGCAGCGCGAGCAGCGCGGCCGCATCCTCGGCATGATCGACGTCGTGCACTGGGCGCTGCGCCGGCTGCCGTCCGGCCTGCAGCTCGCCCTGCAGCCCGACGGGCACGCGGCCCGCTTCCTCGTCGCCGTCTGCCGCCGCCGCGGCATGTCCAACCAGCAGCTCGCCGCCGAGCTCGGCACCGACGAGACCGAGATCAGCCGCGTCGGCCGCCGGCTGCTGTCGGCCGGCGTCGTCTGGAAGCGCAAGGAGTGGCGCCGCAACTCCTGGGAGATCACCCCGCGCGGGCGCGAGTACCTCGAGACGTCCGGCCTCCTGCCCGAGGAGCCCGACGAGCCCCGCGCCGAGACCCCGCGCGCCGAGCGCCCGGTCGTCCGCGCGTCCGACCCCGACCTGCACGAGCGCCGCCGCGAGCCGGGCCCCGACCAGCCGGGCCCCGACCGGCCCGCCCCCGGCCGGCCGGCGCCGTCGCGCGAACGGCCCCGCCGCGGCTGATCAGCGGCGCCGCCGCGCCAGCGGCAGCGCCAGGAAGATCAGCACGGCGGTCATGGCGAACGCGGCTTCGTGGCCCGCCCGGTCGGCGGCGACCCCGAACGCCGCGCCACCGACGCCCATGCCCCCGTCGAAGCCGATGTTCCAGATGGCGCTCACCGTCCCGTAACCCGACAGCGGCACCCGCTCGTACATCATCGCCAGGCTCGCGTTCTGCGCCACGCCGAACCCGGCGCCGAACAGCATCATGGCGGCGAACACCGCGGCCGGGTGCGGCGCGAGCACCAGCAGCGCGATGCCCGCCCCGGCGAGCGCGACCGCCGGCGCGAGCAGCCGCCCGGCCCCGTGCCGGTCCCCGGCGCGCCCGGCCCACCAGCGGGCCAACACCGTCGTGCCCGCCTGCACCAAGAGCGCCCCCGCCGCGAGGCCGGTGACCGCGGGCAGGAACGTGACGAGGACGCCCGACGCCATCGACGTCGCGCCGAACGCGAGCGCGGGGAGCACCAGCACCGCCGAGCGCAGCCCGGCCGCGATGCCGAACGCGGGTTCGTCCGCCCCGCCCGTCCCCGTCCGGCCAGGAAGGCCGGGCAGCACGGCCAGCGCGGCCAGCGAGAGCACCGCGCCCGCGGCGAACACCGGCGCGTACCCGATCCGGTCCGCGAGCCACACCCCGAGCGGCAGCGCCAGCACCGACGGCACGCCCGTCATGATCCCGTACAGCCCGAGGCCCTCGCCGCGCCGCTCCGGCGGGACGAGCGCCGCCGCCATCGCGCCCGTCACCACCACCGCGACCGCGAAGCCGAGCCCCCGCACCAGGCTCACCGCGACGATCAGCGGCATGCCGTCCGAGGCGGGCAGCACCAGCGGCGGCGCCCCGAGCAGCACCAGCCCGACCGCGAGCACCGCCCGGTGCCCGAACCGCCGGATCAGCCGGGGCAGCACCAGCTCGGCGAGCACCGTCGTCAGCATCAGCGTCCCGGTCGCCAGCCCCGCGCCGACCTCGCCCGCGCCGCCGGCCCGCGCGTACATCGGCACGACCGACATCAGCAGGAAGAAGCCGGTGAGGGAGGTCAGCGTGGCCGCGAACACCAGCGCCAGGTGCCGACCGACCAGCCGGGGGCGCCGGTCGGAGGTGGTATCGGAGTGTCGGAGGGCTTCGCTCATTACACCGACGTTAGAAGACCCGGGAGACCGGAGTCGCCGCCGGGTGTCGCGGGGGAGCGCTCCCGGTTTGTTGAGTCCGTTGCTAAGAGCGGCGCCCGACCATATGAGAGGACTTCATTTTCCTCGCGCGCCGCGTGGGACACAGTCGGCTGCATCCGTCTTCCCGGCCCACCCCCTGGAGCGAGGATGCGACTACGGACCCTGTTCGCCGCGGCGGTGCTCGGCGCGGCCGCGACGGCGGTGCCCGGCGCGGCCGCGGTGCCCGCCGCCGCCGCGCCGGCCGGGTGCACCGCCACCGACGAGGAGATCTACGCCGCACCGCCCGCGGCCGTCCAGGGGAACGCGGGCGACCTGCTCGCGTGCCGGGAGGCGGTGCTGACGAACATCCCCGGCGACATCCCGATGAAGGCGTGGAAGGTCCGCTACGTCTCGACGGACGCCGAGGGGAGCAGGAACGTCGTCACCGGGACGATCGCGGTGCCCAAGGCCGAGTGGACGAAGGGCGGTCCGCGTCCGACGGTCGCGTTCAACCCCGGCACCCTCGGCTCCGGGCCGCAGTGCGCGTTCTCCAAGCAGCTCGCGGGCCGGTACGTCGACATGTACGAGGGCGGGAACCTCGCGCTGTTCCTCAAGGAGGGGCACGCGGTCGCCGCGACGGACGGCGTCGGCTACCTCGACGGGCAGGTCCACACGTACATGGTCGGCGCGAACGCCGGGCACGCGCTGCTGGACATCGTGCGGGCGTCGCGGCGGATCCCCGGCGGGCCGCCGGCCGACGGGAAGGTCGGCATCTCCGGCTACTCCGAGGGCGGGGCCGCGTCGCTGTGGGCCGCGCAGCTCGCGTCGTCCTACGCGCCCGAGCTGGACGTCGCGGGCGCCGCCGCCGGCGGCGTCCCCGGCGACCTGAAGGTGACCGCGAAGGCGCTGAACGGGAGCCTGTTCGCCGGGTTCCTCGCGGACGCGCTCGTCGGCCTGAACGCCGCGTACCCGCAGATGCCGTTCACCGGGCTGATGAACGAGAAGGGCGAGAAGGCGGTCCGGGACGTCGGGTCCCACTGCCTGTTCGGGACGCTCGCGGTGTTCCTGGGCGCGCGGGTCGAGGACTTCACCACCGACGGCCTGTCGCTCGACGAGATCTACGCGCTGCGCGGCCCCGGCGGGACGACGTGGGGCGAGATCGTCGACCGGCAGCGGCTCGGCGAGGACATCGGCGGGCCCGGCTCGGGCGCCCGGTACGAGATCGGCTTCCCGGTGTTCCAGTACCGCGGCCGGTTCGAAGAGATCATCCCGCACGAGACGGAGGACGCCACGCGGCGGCGCTACTGCGCCGCCGGCGTCAACACGACCTGGAAGAACACCTACCCGACCGAGCACCTGACGACCGATTGGGGCGCCGCCGGGGACGTGACGAACTTCCTGGACGACCGCTTCGAGGGCAAGCCCGCCGAGGGCGACTGCTGATCGTCCCGGAGGCCGGGCCGCCGGACGGACCGCGGCCCGGTCTCCGGGGATCCATCCAGTTCAAGGAGAGCATCGAGATGACAGCGGATGTCGCCGAAGCCGGAAGCAGAACCCCGCAGCCGGACCTGTCCGGAACGGTCCCGTGGCCGGAGCGGATCGCGATCGCGGTGTTCGTGATCGGGCCGATCGCCGGGGTCCTGGGCGCGATCCCGTTCCTGTGGGGCTGGGGCATCGGCTGGACGGACGTCGCGATCTTCGCCTTCCTCTACCCGCTGAACGCGATCGGCGTGACGGTCGGGTACCACCGGCACTTCACGCACGGCGGGTTCAAGGCGAAGCGGTGGCTGCGGATCGCGCTCGCGATCCTGGGCGGGCAGGCGATGCAGGGGTCGGTGGTCCGGTGGGTCGCCGACCACCGGCGCCACCACAAGTACGCCGACCGGGAGGGCGACCCGCATTCGCCGTGGCTGTACGGGCCGGGCGTGTGGGGGCTCACCAAGGGCCTCTACCACGCGCACATGGGCTGGCTGTTCAGCAAGGACCGGACGTCCCGCAGCAAATACTGCCCCGACCTGCTGAAAGACAAGGACATCCGGTTCCTGTCGCTCGACCCCGTGTACGCGCTCATCGTGCTGTCGACGTTCGCGGTGCCGTTCGCGCTCGGGGGGCTTCTCACCTGGTCGTGGCACGGCGCGGTCACGGCGACGTTCTGGGCCGGGCTGCTGCGCGTGTTCGCCGGCGACCACATCACCTTCTCCATCAACTCCATCTGCCACGTGTTCGGCAGGACGGACTTCAAGACCCGCGACAAGGCCCGCAACGTGTGGTGGCTGGCGATCCCGTCGTTCGGCGAGTCCTGGCACAACCTGCACCACGCCGACCCGACGTGCGCGCGGCACGGCGTGCTGAAGGGCCAGATCGACATCAGCGCCCGCGTGATCTGGGTCTTCGAGCGGCTCGGCTGGGTCTGGGACGTCCGCTGGCCCGACCAGGAGCGCCTCGCCGCCCGCCGCGTCTCCCCGTGACCGCGCGTGCCCCCGTGACCGTGCGTCCCCCGCACAGCGTCTCCCCGTGAATCCGCGTTCCCCGTGACCCCAGGAGCCCACCATGAGCGACCTTCCCGCCCTCGACCGGACGCCGCTGATCGAGCGGCTCGCCCGGTTCGCCAAGGACTTCCCCGACGACCGCGCCTACACGTTCATGGACTACATGTCCGACCCGGACGGCGTCGCCACCGACCTCACCTGGGGCGAGCTCGACCGGCGGGCGCGCGCGCTCGCCGCCGCGATCCGCCGCGCCGCCGAGCCCGGACGCCGCGTCGCCCTCCTCGCCCCGCAGGACCACCACTACGTCGCCGGGTTCCTCGGCGCGATGTACGCGCGGGTCATCGGCGTCCCGCTGTTCTCCCCGGACCTGCCCGGCCACGGCGACCGGCTCCGCGCCGTCTACGCCGACGCCGAGCCCGACGTCGTCGTCACCACGAGCGCCGCGCTGCCGGCCGTCCGGACGTTCCTGGACGGCGACGGCGTGCGCCCCGCGGAGATCGTCGTCGCCGACGAGATCGACGCGTCGCCCGACTGGACGCCCGAGCCGATCGACCCCGACGACGTCGCCTACCTGCAGTACACGTCCGGCTCGACCCGCACCCCGGCCGGGGTGATCATCACGCACGGGAACTTCGCGACGAACGCCGAGCAGCTGTGGCGCGCGTTCGAGGGCGTCCCGCGCGAGTCGACCGGCGTGAACTGGCTCCCGGTGTTCCACGACATGGGCCTGGTGACGACGGTCGCGCTGCCGCTGGTGTACGGGAACCCGGGCGTGATCATGGACCCGGTCGCGTTCATCATGCGGCCGGTCCGCTGGCTGGAGCTGCTGAGCGGGCAGGACCACGCGTTCACCGGCGGCCCCAACTTCGCCTACGAGTACCTCACCGCGCAGGTCACCGAGGAGGAGAAGGCGTCGCTGGACCTCAGCGGCGTGCAGGTGTTCATGAACGGCGCGGAGCCGATCCGGGAGAGCACCCTCACCGGCTTCTACGAGGCGTTCAAGGGCTGCGGGCTGCGCAAGGAGGCGCAGGTGTGCGCCTACGGCCTCGCGGAGGCGACCGTGTACGTGTCGGCGTCGTCCAGGTTCCAGGAGCCGACGCGCACCGCGTTCGACCACGAGGCGCTGCGCAGGGGCACCGCCGACCCGTGCGCCGCGGACGCGGCCGGTGCGATCCAGCTGCTCGCCTGCGGCACGTCCTACGGCCAGCTCGTGGTGATCGCGGACCCCGAGACCGGCGTGCGGCAGCCGGACGGGACGGTCGGCGAGATCTGGGTGCACGGACCGAACGTCGCCGCAGGCTACTGGGGGCGTCCCGAGGCGACGAGGGAGACGTTCCAGGCGGAGCTGTCGGGCACGGTCGGGGACGTGCCGCGCGGCCCGTGGCTGCGGACCGGGGACCTCGGCGTCCGGCACGGCGGCGAGCTGTACGTCACCGGCCGCATCAAGGACCTCGTCATCGTCGACGGCCGCAACCACTACCCGCAGGACGTCGAGTACACGGTGTCGAACGCGCACAAGGCGATCCGGAGCGAGTACACGTGCGCGGTCGCGGTCGACACCGGCGACACCGAGGGCCTCGTGGTGATCGCCGAGCGGAACCGGCGGGTCCCGATCGCCCTGCTGGACGCCGAGGAGGTCGGGCGGGCCGTCCGGGCGGCCGTGAAGAGGGACCACGACCTGCGGGTGCACGACTTCGTCCTGATCGAGCCGGGCGGGCTGCTCCGCACCAGCAGCGGCAAGATCGCCCGCGCCGCGTGCCGGCGGGCGTACCTGGAGGGGGCGCTGCCGCGCACGGAGGCCGGCTGAGGAGGCCGGCTGAGGAGACCGGCTGACCCGTCCCGCACGTCCGCTCAGGGCCGCTCCCCGTCGGCGTCCAGCAGCCAGACGGGGAGCAGGAGCATCAGCTCCAGGCGCAGCTCCGGGTCCTCGATGTCGAAGTCGAACATCTCGTGGAGCTGCGCCATCCGGTACCGGACGGTCTGGGGGTGCACGCGCAGGGCGTCCGCGGCGTCGGTCGCGTTGAACCCGTGCTTGAGGCATTCGAGGAGGGTCCGCGCGAGCCGGGCGCCGCGGTGCGGCCCGGCGTCGGCGAGCGGCGCGAGGCGGCGCCGGGCGGCCGCCTCGGCGAGCGTCCGGCCCTCCTGCAGCAGCAGTTCCGGCAGGTGCCGGTCGGCGTGCAGCAGGCCGCCGCCCCGGGCCTTCGGGCAGTCCGGGGCGAGGTCGAGCGTCCGGTGCGCCCAGTGCAGCGACACCCCGGCCTGCTCGAGCGGCACCGAGGGCCCCGCCGCGCCCGTCCAGTCCCGCAGCGGCGCGGTGAGCCGGTCGATGCCGCCGGGCCGGTCCGGGTCGGGCACCACCAGGCAGGTGCGGCCCCGGTCCAGCCCGGACAGCAGGGCGGGCGGCAGCCCGCGCGGGCCCTCGCCGCCGTGGCCGGGACGGGTGTCGAGGACGATCACCGCGATCCGCTCGGGCAGCGGCCAGCCGGCCAGGGCGGCCTGCTCGACGAGCACGTCGCGCGGGGCGGGCGGGTCCGACAGCAGCAGCCCCAGCAGCCGCGCCCGCCGCTGCTCCCGCTCGCCCGCCGCCTTCTCCCGCGCCCGCGCGTACCCCTGGGCGGCGGCGGACGCGAGCAGGTCGAGGTACGCGAAGTTCGCCTCGGTCAGCCGGATGGCGAGGTCCCGGTGCTTCTTCAGCCGGTCGGCCTCCCGCGCCAGGTACCGCCAGGCCGTCCGCGACGCGACCCGCAGCGCGTTCTGGAAGTGCTCCAGCCCGCGCCCTTCCACGGCCTCGCCGTAGCCGATGTCGAAATAGAGCTGGTGCAGCTCCTTCCACGACGCGTCGGGGTCGGCGATGAGCCGCACGAAATGCTCCATGCCCCGCGCGATCGTCTTTCGGACGACCTCCACGTAGACGGGGTCTTCGAGGCGCGCGTACTCGGGGACGTGCCGCAGGACGCCCTCGACCATCGCGTCGCCCAGCGCGGGCAGGTGGGGGCGGATCCAGTCGGCCTCCTCGCGGGGGATGTCGCGCCAGGGCTGGTCCGACAGATCGTCGGCGGCGGGTCGGTCGGCTAGCTCGGTCACAGGGGCACCTCCGTGAGCACAAACCCGGGCCGCCAGGCTAGGCAGAGCGTGTCGCGCGCGACACTCACCGCGATGACAACACTCGCCGCGCTTTGCTCCCGGGGCGAGCGTTTTTCACGGCACGGAAACCCGCCACCGCCCATTTTTGGGTGGATTGCACAGAAAGTGGCGGCATATCCGGTGCCGTTTGCCGGTCAAGATCGCGGGTAGAGCACCGGCCGGTGAAGGAGGACCCCTGTATGCGGCACGACCAGGACGGGCGGCGGCGCGTCCCCCGGACGGACGCCGTGCTCGCCGACCCGCGGCTCGCCGAGGCCGCCCGGCGCCTCGGCCGCGGACCCGTGAAAGAGGCGGTCGCCGCCGCCCAGGCGCGCGCCCGCGCGGGCGAGATCCCGCCCGCCGCGGTCGCCGACGAGGCCGCCGCGGCGCTGCCGCCGACCGCGTCCGCGCTCCGCCCGGTGATCAACGCGACCGGCGTGCTGCTGCACACCAACCTCGGCCGCGCGCCCCTCTCGCGGGCCGCCCGGGACGCCGTCGCCGCCGCCTCCGGCGTCACCGACGTCGAACTCGACCTCGCCACCGGCGCCCGCGCCCGCCGCGGCCGCGGCGCGCTCGACGCGCTGGCCGGGCGCGTGCCCGCCGCCGAGGCCGCGCACGTCGTCGGCAACGGCGCCGCCGCGCTCGTCCTCGCCGCCACCGCCCTCGCCGGCACCCGCGAGATCATCGTCAGCCGCGGCGAGCTGGTCGAGATCGGCGACGGCTTCCGCATCCCCGACCTCCTCGCCGCGACCGGCGCCCGGCTCCGCGAGGTCGGCACCACGAACCGCACGTCCCCGGACGA
This sequence comes from Actinomadura rifamycini DSM 43936, assembly GCF_000425065.1. GTDB lineage: Bacteria > Actinomycetota > Actinomycetes > Streptosporangiales > Streptosporangiaceae > Spirillospora > Spirillospora rifamycini. Next base: position 1,848 of record NZ_AULB01000032.1, on the reverse strand, counting down.
CTACGCGCGGGCCGTCGGCCCCGGCACCGGCTTCATCCTCAAGATCCACCCGTCGAACTTCCGGATCACCGGCTTCACCCGCGCGGCCGGCATCGCCGAGCTGGCCGGCCTCGGCGTGCCCGTCGTCGCCGACATCGGCTCCGGGCTGCTCGCCCCCGAACCCCTCCTCCCGGACGAACCGGACGCGCAGACGGCCCTCGCCGCGGGCGCGGGCCTCGTCACCGCGAGCGGCGACAAGCTCCTCGGCGGCCCGCAGTGCGGCATCGTCCTCGGCCGCGCGGACCTCGTCCGCACGCTCGCCCGGCACCCCCTCGCCCGCGCGCTGCGCGTCGGCAAGATGACCCTCGCGGCGCTCGAGGCCACCCTGCGCGGCCCCGCCGCCCCCACCGCGCGGGCCCTGCACGCGGACCCGTCCGAGCTGCGCGAACGCGCCGAGAAGCTCGCCGCGGAACTGACCGAGCACGGAATCGACGCCGCCGCCGTCGCCAGCGAGGCCGCGGTCGGCGGCGGCGGCGCGCCCGGCGTCGCGCTCCCCAGCGCCGCCGTGTCCCTGCCCGCGCCCTGCGCCGCCCTCCTGCGCCGCGGCGACCCGGCGGTGATGGGCCGCGTCGAGAACGGCCGCTGCCTGCTCGACCTGCGCGCCGTCCCGCCGGAGGACGACGCCGCCCTCGCCCGCGCCGTCCGGGAGGCGGCCCGCTGATGCACGTCGTCGCCACCGCGGGGCACGTCGACCACGGGAAGTCGACGCTGCTGCGGGCGCTCACCGGCATGGAGCCCGACCGGCTCGAGGAGGAGCGGCGCCGCGGCCTGACGATCGAGCTGGGGTTCGTGTGGACGGAGGCGCCGGACGGCGCCGCGATCGCGTTCGTCGACGTGCCGGGGCACGAGCGGCTCGTCACGACCATGCTCGCGGGCGTCGGGCCGGTGCCGGCGGTGCTGTTCGTCGTCGCCGCCGACCAGGGCTGGCAACGGCAGTCGGCCGAGCACCTCGCCGTGCTGGACGCGCTCGGCGTGCGGCACGCGCTGCTCGCCGTCACCCGCTGCGACCTCGCCGACGCCGCGACCGTCCGGCGCACCCGCGAGGACGCGCTCGCCCGCGTCGCCGCGACGTCCCTCGGGCGGGTCGAGGCCGTCGAGGTCAGCGGCGCCACCGGCGCCGGGCTGGACGCGCTGCGGGCCGCGCTCGGCCGCCTCGCCGCGGGACTCCCGGCGCCCGACCGGGACGCCGACGTGCGGCTGTGGACCGACCGGGTGTTCACCGTGCGCGGCCGGGGGACGGTCGTGACCGGCACCCTCGGCGCCGGGACGATCCGCGTCGGCGACCGGCTCGCCGCGCCCGGCGGCGGCACGTTCCGGGTGCGGGGCCTGCAGACCCTCAAGGAGGACCGGGGCGAGGTCGGCGCCGTCGCGCGCGTCGCCGTCAACCTGCACGGCGGCGGCGCGATCGGGCGCGGCGAGGCGCTGCTCGCCCCGGACCGGTGGCTCACCGCGGACGTCGTCGACGTGCGGCTGCGCGGCGACCCGGCCGCCGACCTGCCGTCCCGGCTCACACTGCACGCCGGATCGGCGGCCGTGCCGGTGCACGTCCGGCCGCTCGGCGCCGACACCGCGCGGCTGAAACTGCGGCGGGCGCTGCCGCTGCGCGTCGGCGACACCGCGCTGCTGCGCGACCCCGGGCGGCACCGGGTCGCGGCCGGGATCACGGTCCTGGACGTCCGCCCGCCCCCGTTCGCGCGGCGCGGCGCGGCCGCCGCCCGCGCCCGGGAACTGGACGGGCTCACCGGACGGCCGGACGCCGCCGCCGAACTGCGCCGCCGCGGGCTGGTGCGGCGCGCGGACCTGGTCGCC
>NZ_AULB01000031.1 GCF_000425065.1 Actinomadura rifamycini DSM 43936 | reverse complement strand
CCGGCGGGCACTCCTCCCCGTCCGGAGTCCGCAGCACCACCGCCGCGCCCAGCATCTCGTGCCCCTCGCGGAACACCGTCGCCGACACCTCGAACGTCTCGCCCACCACCGCCTTGGCGGGCCACCGGCCGCACCCCACCACCGGCTCCACGTCCATGATCGGGACGCGCCCCAGCTCGGCCTCCAGCTTCACCTGCATGTTGCCCGCTCCCGGTGCCGACGGCGATGGTCCTAGGCATCCATGCCCCGTCCGCAAGTCCCGCCCATCGTCAACTCGTCAAGATCATGACAAGAGATTGCCCAAGCCGCGGCAATCGGGGCGAGCGGGAGCGGATCAGCCCCGGACGGGCGTTTCCGCGGCGCGCATCACCGCGCCGATCCCCGTGCCGCTGGTGACGAGCCGCCGGTACTCCGGCTGCCGCAGCTCGCCGCCCATGAACGGGTGCGGGTTGCGGTGCACGGCCGGGCTCGGCTCCTCCGCCAGCGCCGCGAAGTGCACCTCGCGGGCGCCGGTCGCCGCGACGACGCGGGCCGCGTTGCGGTCGGTGATGCCGCCGCCCGGCATCACCACGATCCGGTCCCCGGCGCGCCGCACCAGTTCGGCGATGAGCGGGGCGCCCTCGAGAGCGCTGACGTCCTGCCCGGACGTGAGCACCCGGTCGACGCCCAGGTCGACGAGCGTCTCGAGCGTCGCGAACGGGTCGGCGGCCATGTCGAACGCCCGGTGGAACGTCACCGACAGGTCGCCCGCCGCCGCGACGAGCCGCTCCGCGACGGGCCGGTCGACCGCGCCGTCCGGGGTCAGCGCGCCGATGACGACGCCGTGCGCCCCGGCCTCCCGGACGAGCGCGACGTCGTGCTCCATCGCCGCGACCTCGTGCTCGTCGAAGATGAAGTCGCCGCCGCGCGGCCGGATGATGACGTGCACCCGGATGGACGAGACCGCGGCGAGCGCGGCGCGGACCGTCCCGAGCGTCGGGGTGAGCCCTCCCTCGAACAGGGCCGCGCACAGCTCCACGCGGTCGGCGCCCGCCTGCTCGGCGGCCACCGCGCCCGCGACGCTGTCGATGCAGATCTCGTAGGTGAGGCTCACTGACTTCCTTCCGAAACGGTGCGGATCTCCCCGACCCTGCGGCCGCCGCCGAGGACCGGGACGGTGCCCAGTGCGGCGGCCGGGGCGGTGTCGGCGCCGAGCGCGGCGAGCGCGCTCAGCGCGATGGCGGTGGTGGCGCGGGGGCTGCCGTCGATGACCTTGACCGCGACGGCGTGGCCGTGCGCGGTGGCGGCCACGAGGACGCCCTCGGCGCCGCCCTTGGCGACCGAGCCGGGCAGCGCCCGCATCAGCTCGGTGTTCACGTGCCCGGTCCCGCCGACGTACTCGGGGTGGGCGCGCATGGCGTCGGCGACCGCGCGGCGCGGTCCGTCCTGCGCCAGGACGAGCGCCTGCGCGGCGCGCGCGAGGCCGGTGAGGGTGAGGCCGAACAGCGGCGCGCCGCAGCCGTCGACCGCCACCGGGGACGGCTCCTCGCCGGAGCAGTCGGCCATCGTCCGCCGCACGAGCCGCTGCAGCGGATGGCCGGGGTCGAGGTAGGTGCCGGCCGGCCAGCCCGCGGCGGCGCACGCGGCGAGCATCGCGGCGTGCTTGCCCGAGCAGTTCATCCGCTCGCGCGACTCGCCCTCCCCGGCGCGGACCAGGGCCGCCTTCGTCGGCTCGTCCTCCGGCCAGGACGGCGGGCACTGCAGCGCCCCGGCGTCCAGCCCGGCGTCGCCGAGGATCGCCTCGACGGTCTTCAGGTGGAAGTCCTCGCCGGTGTGGCTGCCCGCCGCGATGGCGAGCCGCTCGCCGGCCAGCGGCGCGCCCGCCGCCAGGCACGCGGCGGCCTGGAACGGCTTGGTCGTCGACCGCGGCAGGACGGTCTCCTCGGGGTTCCCGCGGATGTGGGCGAGGGAGCCGTCCGGGGCGAGCCCGGCGACGCTGCCGTAGTGGAGGCTCTCGGCGAAGCCGTTGCGTACGACCTCCGCCAGCACTTCGTACATCGATCTCCTCAGCTCGTCTTCACGGCGGGCGCGCCCGGCGCGGCGTCCCGGACGGCGCGGACCGGCCGGGCCCGCTGCCGCGCCTCGAGCGTCCGCGCGATCTTCGACAGCGTCGCGTTCACCACCAGGTAGATCAGCGCGACGATCAGGTAGGTCTGGATGAGCAGGTGGTTGTAGTTCGCCAGCACCTTGCCGCTGTAGAGCAGTTCGGCGTAGCTGACGACGTACCCGAGCGAGGTGTCCTTCAGCAGCCCCGCCGACTGGCTGACCAGCGACGGCAGCACCCGGCGGGCCGCCTGCGGCAGGACGATCAGCCGCATCGCCCGGCCGCGGGTCAGCCCGACCGCGAGGCCCGCCTCGAGCTGGCCGCGCTCCACCGACCGGATGCCGGCCCGGAAGATCTCCGCGAACGCCGCCGCGTTCGACACCGCCAGCGGCACGACGAGCTTCCAGAACAGCGGCATGTTCACGCCGTAGCGGGGCAGCGCGAACAGCACCACGTACACGAGCAGCAGCGCCGGGATCGTCCGGACGACCTCGACGTAGGCGGCCGCGGGCCAGCGCAGCCAGCGGGACGACGACGTCCGGCCGAGCGCCAGCACGATGCCGCCCGCCATGGCGAGGGCGATCGCGACGGCGGCCGCCTGCGCCGTGGACCACAGCCCGTCCAGGAGGTACCGCCACATCGGCCAGGTCCCGAACGGCTCCCAGCGTTCGGCGGCGAGCTGGCCGTTCTCGGCGAACTGCCGCAGCGCCAGCGCGACGAGCGCCGCGCCGGCCAGCAGCGTCCCGGCGGTGGTGATCCGGATGCGGCGCCGGGCGCGCGGCCCCGGATCGTCGAACAGCAGGCGCGAGGTGGGGGAGGAGCTCATCGCAGGATCGCCAGCTTCCGTTCGAGGGCCCCGGTGACCAGCCCGAACACGGCCGACAGCGCCATGTAGAGCAGGCCCGCGGTGACGAAGATGTAGATCGGCTGGGCTTCGGCCAGGTTGACCCGGTTCGCGGCGGCGGTCAGTTCCACGACGCCGACCGCCGCCGCCATCGCCGTGTTCATCAGCGTCATGATCGCGATGGTGCCGAGCGGCTGGATCGCCGTCCGCAGCGCCTGCGGCAGCACCACCAGCCGCAGCGACTGGACGAACGTCAGCCCGAGCGCCCGCGCGGCCTCCCCCTGCCCGGCGGGCACCGCGTTGATGCCCGACCGGATCGCCTCGGCCATGTACGCCCCCTGGTAGAGGGCGATCACCACGACCGCGCTGGTGAACAGCCCGGCCATGACGCCGATCTCGGGCAGCCCGAACACGGCGATGACGAGCCACACCAGCAGCGGGATGTTCTGCAGCGTCTCGACGTAGGCCATTCCGGCGGCGCGCAGCACGCGCACCGGGCTGACCCGCATCGCGGCCACGACGATCCCGGCGGCGAGCGCGCCGGCGAGCGCCAGCAGCGTCAGCTCGACGGTCAGCAGCAGCCCGTCGCCGAACTCCGAGAGGTGGTCGGTGATGACGTTCATGGCAGGGCCTTTTTCACTGGGGTCTCGGCGGGCGGGGGGTCAGGAGCCGGGCACGGACCCGATCGCGGGCGGCTCGGGCGCCTCGCCCTCGACGACCGTCCCGATCGAGTTCTTCCAGACCTTCGCCCACAGGCCCGACTTCTGGATCTCGCGGAGCCAGTCGTTGACGAACGTCTTGAACTGCTCGTCGCCGTGCTTCAGCCCGATCCCGTACGGGTCGGTGGTGAACGGCTCGCCCTGGATTTTGATCGAGGTGTCCTGCTTCGCGGTGGCGAGCAGGACGGCCTGGTCCTGGACGTACGCGACGCCGCGGCCCTGCTTGAGCGCCTGGACGCACTCGGGGTCGCTGCCGAACGTGACGATCTTCGCGTCCGGGGCGGCCTTCTCGATCGCCGGGATGGCCGGGGTGTTGGCGCCCGCGATGACCGTCTTGCCGTTCAGGTCCGCCGGGGACTTGATGCCGGTCTCGTCCGCCTTGGTGGCGATGACGAGGCCGGAGCTGTAGTACGGGCCCGCGAACGCGACCTTCTCGGCGCGCTCGGGCGTGATGCTGTAGGTCTGCAGGACCACGTCGACGGTGCCGTTGGAGATCAGCGCCTCGCGGGTCTCCGACGCCGAGTTGACGATCTTCACCTTCGGCTCGCCGATGATGTACTTCGCGAGCAGCTTCCCGAAGTCGGCGTCCAGGCCCTCGACCTCGCCGCTGACCGGGTTCTGCTGGGACAGCAGCGGCGCGTCGAGCGAACCGCCGACCAGCAGCTCCCCGCGCTCCTTGATCTTCGCCATCGCGGAGCCGGCCGGGAGGTTCTCGGCGACCGGCGCGGACGCCAGCAGGTCGTCGGTCGTGCCGCCGCCGGCGCCCGGGACGGCCGGGTCGGAGGAGTCGCCGCAGGCCGCGAGGCCCGTCAGCGTCAGCGCGGCGACCGCGGCGACCGCCGCCCGCCGCATCCCCGCAGGGAAACGCACCATGATCTGGAACCTTTCTGGGAGGCGCGCGGGAGCGCGCCGGAAGGGTGTCGCTAGTGGCTGAGGACCTTGGCCAGGAAGTCCCGGGCCCGGTCGCTGGCGGGGGAGTCGAAGAACGCGGACGGCGCGCCGGACTCGACGATCTCGCCGTCCGCCATGAACACGACGCGGTCGGCGACCTTGCGGGCGAAGCCCATCTCGTGCGTGACGACCACCATCGTCATGCCGTCGCGTGCGAGGCCGGTCATGACGTCCAGGACCTCGCCGACCATCTCGGGGTCGAGGGCGGAGGTCGGCTCGTCGAACAGCATCGCCTTCGGCCGCATCGCGAGCGCGCGGGCGATCGCGGCGCGCTGCTGCTGCCCGCCGGACAGCTGCGCGGGGAGCTTGCCGGCCTGCTCGCCGATCCCGACGCGGTCGAGCAGTTCGCGCGCGGTCCGCTCGGCCTCCTCGCGGGACGCGCCGCGGACCTTCGTCGGCCCGAGCGTCAGGTTCTGCAGGACGGTCTTGTGCTGGAACAGGTTGAACGACTGGAAGACCATGCCGACGTCCGCGCGCAGCTTCGCCAGCGCGCGTCCCTCGGCGGGAAGCTCGCGGCCGTCGATGCGCACGCTTCCGCCGTCCGGCGTCTCCAGCCGGTTCAGGCAGCGGCAGAGCGTGGACTTCCCGGACCCGGACGGGCCGATCACCACGACCACCTCGCCCTTGCCCACGTCCAGGTCCACGTCGCGGAGCGCGATGTGGTCGCCGAAGCGCTTGTACAGGCCGCGAACTTCGATCATTCGGTCACCTACGATCCAACTTCCTTCGATATCGAAGCCAAGAGGGAAGATAGAACGAAAAATCGACGTAAGTCAACGCGTTGCTGTACCAAGTTCGCGCATGCTATCTATCTGGGGTGCGCAACAGCAGAGACGACGGACCGGCGGGGCTCCTGCGGCTGGTGGCCACCGGTCAGGCGGAATCGCGGGCCGAGCTCGCCCGGCTCTCCGGCCTCGCCGCCTCCAGCGTCTCGCTGCGGGTCGAGCAGCTCCTCGACGCCGGGCTCTTCGCCGAGGAGGGCGCCGGGGCCTCGCGCGGGGGCCGGCGGCCCCGGCGCCTGCGGCTCGCCCGGGAGGCCGGCGTCTTCCTGGTCGCCGACCTCGGCGCGCACCACGCCCGGCTCGCCGTCGTCGACCTGGCCGGCACGCCCCTCGCGCTGTCCGACCTGACCTGCGACATCGCGGTCGGCCCCGAGCGGACGCTCGCCGACGTCATCGAGGCGCTGCGCGCCCTCGCCCGCGCGCACGGGTTCGGCGACGTCCCGGTCCGCGGCGCCGGCATCGGGCTGCCCGGCCCCGTCGACCCCGCCACCGGCCAGGTCGTCTCACCCTCCCGGATGCCCGGCTGGAACGACTTCCCGGTGCGCGACTTCGTCACCGCGCGGGCGGGCGTCCCCGCCCTGGTCGAGAACGACGCCAACCTCATGGCGGTCGGCGAGCACCGGCACTCCCGGCCCGCCTGCGACAACCTCATGGTGATCAAACTGGGCAGCGGCATCGGCTGCGGCGTCATCGTGGACGGCAGGCTGCACCGCGGGCGCGGCGCCGCCGGCGACATCAGCCACGTGCGCATCCTCTCCGAGGCCACCGTCGACTGCTCCTGCGGCCACCCCGACTGCCTGGAGGCGCACGCCAGCGGCGCCGCCCTCGCCGCCGCGCTCGCCGCGCAGGACATCGCCGTCGAGCATCCCGGGCAGCTCGTCGACCTCGTCGCCGACGGCGTCCCGCAGGCGACCAGCGCGGTCCGCACCGCCGGCCGCCTCATCGGCGACGTCCTCACCGCGCTGGTGAACTTCTTCAACCCCGACGCGTTGATCATCGGCGGCAGCCTGTCGAACGCCGAACCGCTCGTCGCCACGATCCGCGGCGTCATCTACGAGCGCTGCCTGCCGCTCGCCACCCGCAACCTCGAGATCGACACGTCCGCCGCGGGCCGCGACGCGAGCATCCTCGGCGCCGGGCACCTGCTCCTCGACGCGTCCGACGACTGGATCGACCGCGCCCTCGACCGCTAGCGGCGGACGGGCGCCAGCGCCTCCAGCGCCGTCGCGATGTCCGGGGCGATCGCGACCCGCCGCTGCAGCCCCGCGACCTCGCTGATCCGCCGGACGACCCCGCGCGACGGCAGCACGACCCACATCGGCACGCCCAGCTCCGTCGCCCGCATCTGCGACCGGGTGATGACCGCGAGCCCGCTCGAATCGCAGAACGTGCAGCCGCTCAGATCGATGATCAGCGCCGGGACGCCGGAGTCGAGGAGCGCGACGGCCTGGTCGAGGATCACCGCGGCGTTGGCGAGGTCGACTTCGGCCGGGAACGTCAGCGTGCCGCAGACCTCGCTGCTCTCCACACGTGCGACTCCAAGTTCCATGCCTCGCCCCAGACGTCCGTTGACCTCGACCGAATGACAGCGGGGGTGCGTCACCTGCGACTGTAAGCGGCGTAACTGGACGAAACCTGAAAGGAGAGGTCAAGTCTGGGTCGGCGATCTCCCATGATCACGAGGATCCCGTTAAGAAGAAGTTCGTTGCCCGATGGGAAGTCCGTGGTGAAAGCGTGGATCGTCGGCCTCGTCGCGCGCGCTCGCCGCGTGCTGCTAACCTCGCGCCGAGACGGGAGGACGATGAGCGAACCGGTGGTCATCGACGGCGGCGACCGCGCCTGCGTGCGCCTGCTCCTCGAACTCCGCGGCCGGCTCGCGGACCTCCCGCCCGGGACGGTCGTCCACCTCATGGCCGCCGACCCCGCGGCCCCCATCGACATCCCCGCCTGGTGCCACCTGACCGGGCACGCCTACCTGGGCCCGCTGGACGGCGCCCCCACCCCGACCTACGCGCTCCGCGTGGCCGCGGACGCCGTCCCCACCGCCTCGGAATCCCCCTGGCGGACGGCCTAGCCCTCGGGCACCAGGTAGCGGCCCCAGATCTGCGCCTTCCGGTACGGCCCGTCGCCCGCGCCGTCGTACTGCGGCTCGTCGAACACGACCCAGTACTGGAGCTCCCCGGGCAGCGCCCGCGGATGCCGCACGGGCTCGGGCGGCCCCAGGGAGTCGATCGTCCCGGAGAACTCGTTCCGCCACGGCCCGTCCCAGTCGGGATCGCGGACCACCCGGACCCGCCGGCCCGCGGCGAGCGCCCCGGCCGCCGGGTCCGGGCCGCCCGGTCCGCCCCGGCCGTCCCGCGGCCGCGCGCTCACGACGCGGCACCGGCGCGCCGGACGGCCTCGGCCATGCGGGCGTCACCCGCGGCCGCGGAGCCGGCGGCGACGCCCGCGCGGTCGGCGGCGGACCGGTTCTGGCTCAGCTTCGCCTTCGCCTCCACCCGGGTGATCCGCAGTTCCAGCCCGACGACCGCGCGGAACTGCCCCGCGACGAACCCCGCCGGCGCGTCGTCGACCGACCAGGCGTCCGGCCGTCCGGCCTCGTGCAGGTCGGTGAGCCGCCGCACCAGCGACCCGGTCCATTCGGGATCGTCGTGGACGACGAGGTCCCCGTGGACGTGGGCGGTGACGTAGTTCCACGTCGGGACGACCCGCCCGTGCTCGGCCTTGGACGCGTACCACGACGGCGACACGTACCCGTCGGGGCCGTGCAGGATGGCCATCGCCCCGCCGTCGGCCGGCTCCCTCCACTGGTCGTTGTTCCGGGCGACGTGCGCGAGCAGCGCGCCGTGCTCCCCGGCGGACGGGTCGTAGAGGACGGGCAGGAACGTCGCCAGCAGCCCGCGCGGCGTCGCCGTCACGAGGTCGGCGGTGCGGCAGGTCTCCAGCAGGCTGCGGACCTCGGTGTCGTCCATGGAGAAATGGGCCGGTACGTACATGTTCCTCCCGTTCGTTCGTGCGCGGGTGCGACGGTATCGCGGCGGCGTGCGAAGCTGGACGCGTGAGCGCGGAGGAGGAGCGGGACGGTGTCCGGCTGACGAACCTCGACCAGCCGCTGTTCCCGGACGCCGGGGCGACCAAGCGGGACCTGGTCGACTACCTCGACGCGCTCGCGGACCGGCTCGTCCCGCAGTTCGCGGGGCGTCCGCTGTCGGTGGTCCGCGTGCTGCGCGGCCAGAAGCCGTTCATGCAGAAGAACCTGCCCAAGTACACGCCGGACTGGGTGCGGCGCGTGACGCTGTGGGCCGAGTCGTCGCGGCGCGAGGTGTCCTACGCGCTGTGCGAGGACCGCCGGACGCTGCTGTGGTTCGCCAACCAGCGCGCCGTGGAGTACCACCCGCCGCTGATGCGCGTGGACGCCCCCGACCGCCCGACGCACCTCGTGCTCGACATCGACCCGCCGGAGGGCGGCGGGTTCGCCGTCGCCGCGCGGGCCGCGCACCTGGTCCGCCGGGCGCTGGACGACTCGGGGCTGCGCGGCGCCGTGAAGACGAGCGGCGCCAAGGGCGTGCACGTGTTCGTCCCGCTCGCCGGCGGCGATCCGGTGGAGGACGTCGCCGCCGCGACGCGCGCGCTCGCCGCCCGCGCCGAGCGCCTCGACCCGGAGCTCGCCACGACCGCGTTCATCCGCGAGGACCGGGCGGGCCGCGTGTTCCTCGACTCCACGCGGGCGGGGACCGGGACCGTCGCCGCCGCCTACAGCCCGCGCATCCGCCCCGGCACGCCCGTGTCGTTCCCGGTGCCGTGGGACGGCCTGGACGCCGTCGACCCGAAGGCGTTCACCCTCCGCACGGCGCTCGGGCTGCTCGGCGACGGCGATCCGTGGGCCGAAGCGATGCCCGGCCCGCAGGGGCTGCCCGCCGACCTGGTCGAGGAGGGACGGGCGATCCCGGTCGCCCGCGTCCAGGCGATGCACGAGGGCAAGCGCCGCGCCCGCGCCCGCCGCACCGGCGGCTGACGGGCAGGCCGCACCGGCGGCTGACGGGCAGGTCGCGGCGGCGGCCGACGGGCCGGTCGCGGCGGTCAGGGGAGCTTGTGGCGGACCTTGCGCGCGCCGCGGCGGATCGGGGACTCCTGCGGGTGCGGCTCCGCGAACACGGACGCGAGCGCGAGCGCGGCCTCGGCGCCCGCGGCGGCGACCTCCTCGGGCGTGGGGGCCGGGTCGCCGTCGTGCTCGGGGGCGTAGGCCAGGTCGCCGATGTCGCCGACGACGGCGGCGCCCGTGCCGGGGAGCGCGGCGACGTCCTCCCGGCTCCACTCGGCGACCCGTTCGCGCCACTCGGGCGGCACGGCGACGCGGCCGCCGCGCCGGTCGCGGGACCGGAACCGCTCGATCACCGCCTGCCGGGCGCGGTCGGCGTCGCGGCCGGTTCGGTTCTCCGCCCGCACGGCGTCGTTCAGCGCGGCGACGACGAGGGTCTCGGGCGCCGTCAGGCCGGTGTGCGCGGGCCCCTCCTCCCGGACGGGCGGCAGGTCCGCGAGGCCGGGCGCGCCGATCGCCTCGGCGAACCGGCGCCAGAGCAGTGCGGGCGGGCGGCCGGGCGAGGTGACGACGGTGATCCGGGACGCTCCGGCGGCGGACCAGCGCCGGACGAGGCCGCTCAGCGCGAACGCCCGCCAGATGTGCGCGTCGGGGGCGTCCTCGATGTGGCCGGGGCCCTGGTCGCGGTGCGCGGCGAGGCCGGTGAGGTAGCCGCCGAAGGCGGTGCCGCGGCCGTTGCGGATGTGCTGCTGCCACAGCGACGGGAGGGCGCGGCCCAGGCTGCGGGCCGTGACCACGACCTCGACGTCGGCGGTGCCGAGCGACTCCAGCAGCCGCCGGACGGCCGGGCCGCGCACGACCGACAGGGCCTCGGCCGACAGCAGCACCGTCCCGGGCGACTCCCGCACGTCGTCCCGCAGCTCCGCCCAGCCGGGCGCCTCGCGGGCCGCGCGGGCCTCCGACACCCACGGGTACTCGGTGCCGAGCAGGCCGTAGGTCGACCATTCGTGGTTGGCGACGGTCCGGCGCCCGCGGTCCCAGTCCGCCGGGACCGGGTAGCGGACGCCCGCGTCCGCGAGCGCTTCGGCGTTGCTCTGCAGCATGTGCTGGAGGAAGGTCGTGCCCGACTTCTGCAGGCCGATGTGCAGGATCAGCTTGGACGCCACGGACGACTCCCTCGTGGAAACGGCGACGGCAATCATCGCATCCGGACGGCGCGCCGCTCGGCGCGGGCGGGGCACGGAACCGCGGGGACGTCCCGTCAGCCCTGCGTCCGGCGGCGCCGCCGCGGCAGCGCCCCGGGCGCGCCGAACGAGCCGTGCGGACCGGACGGGACGTCGGGCGGGACGGGCCGCGGCGCGGGCACCGGCGGGGGAGCGGGGGCCGGGCCGTCCGGCCGGGCCTCCTCGACGAGGCCGTCCTCGTACAGCGTCGCCAGGTCGGCGAGCACGGAGAACAGGCCGCGGCCGAGCGCGAACGCGATGTCGCGCGGGGTGCGGCGCCCGTCCGCGTGGTCGAGGACGGCCCGGCGGCCGCCGCCGGCGGGGGCGTGCCGGGCGGCGGCGGTGGCGCGCGGGCGGCTGCGCGCCGACAGCGGCGCGGTGCGCGGCACCGGGCTCCACGCCTCCAGGGCGGCCAGCCGCCGCCGCACCTCCCGCGCGACCCGGTCGGCGGGCAGGCCGGGCTCGGCGGACAGGAGCGGCGCGCCGCCGGTCCCCGCGCTCCCGTCGGGGACGGCCGTGCACGTGCGGACGCCGCCGAGGGCCATCGCGAACACCGCGTCGACGAGGGCCGTGCGGGTGACGACCTGCAGCCCCGCGGCGCCGAGGAGGCCGCGCCGGACGAGTTCGTCCCCGAGGCGCCCGCGGGGCGCGCCGGCCGTGAACGCGGCCGTCCAGTCGTCCTCGGAGATGCGGCCGGAGCGCAGCAGCAGCGGTTCCGGGCCGGGCGCCGCCGGGGTGGCCGCCGCCACGACGAGCCCGCCGCGCATCGCGACCGTGCCGCCGGGCGAGCCGTCCACGCGCAACGTGCCGGTGAATCCCCGGCCGCCGCGCCGCTCCAGCGCGGACGGCAGGATTCCTGCGCCTCTGGTCATCGTCCCTCAGCTCCGGAAACGCCCGCGCCCCGCGGACGAAGGTTATTTACGGTGAGATGTCGCGATCGTCGGAAACAACCTGTACCGAGTGTGCGGACAATCCGCTCCCCGGGATGATCTCCAAGATAGATTGTTGCCCGAAATAGGCGATATGCCGCAGTCGGGGGGCGCCGGGCCGTTCTCCGTGCGCGCCGCTCCCGGGGACGACGGAAGGGCTCCATGAACATCGAGACCGCGCTGAAGGAGGCCATGGCGATCGACGGCGCCCAGGGCGCCGCGCTCGTCGACTACGACAGCGGGATGACGCTCGGCGCCTACGGCGGCGGGCAGGGGCTCGACATGGAGATCGCCGCGGCGGGCAACACCGAGGTCGTCCGCGCCAAGATCCGCACCCTGGAGTCGCTCGGCATCGACGACACCGTCGAGGACATCCTCATCACCCTGCACCGGCAGTACCACCTGATCCGCCTGCTGGAGCGCGGCGGACCCGCCCGCCTCTTCCTCTACGTCGCGCTGGACCGCGAGCGGTCCAACCTGGCGCTCGCCCGCCACCACCTGCGGCGCATCGAGGGCGAGCTCAGCGTCTGAGCGGCCCGCCGGCGGGAGCGGCGGCGACACGAGGGGGAGGGTCATGCGGGAAACGGTGCTCGCCGAGCTGCGGGCGCTGCGCGACGAGGTGGCGGGGGCGACCGACGCCGCCGTGGCGTCGTCGGACGGGATGCTCATCGCCGCCGACACCGGCGACGTCCGGCCGGACGTGCTGGCGGCGATGGCCGCCGCCGCGCTCGGCCTCGGCCGCAGCACGAGCGACGAGGTGGGCCTCGGAGAGCTGCGCGAGGTCGTGACCCGCTGCGGGCGCGGCCACATCGTCGTCTACGCGGTCGGGGAGAGGGCGCTGCTGGTCGTCCTCGGCGACGAGGGACTGGACGTCGCGGACCTGCACCTGCGGTCCCGTCCGGCGGTCGAACGGCTCGAAGCGATCGTCCGGCGGGACGGCGTCCCCGCGGGGTAGTCCCGGACCGGCGCGGCCAGTGGAAAACGGTGCGGCGGCCGCGATGATTTCCCGCCGCGGGGCAGGTCTCCAACGAAGACGCCGCAACGAGGAGGCACCGATGGTCGCCGAGGGATTCACCACCTGCCTGTGGTTCGACGGGCAGGCCGAAGAGGCCGCGAACCACTACGTCTCGATCTTCAAGGACTCCGGGATCGGGCCGATCGCGCTCGCCCCGGAAGGCACGCCGGGCGCGACGCCGGGCCAGGTCCTGACGGTCGAGTTCACGGCCAACGGGCAGAAGTTCGTCGCGCTGAACGGAGGCCCGCTCTTCAAGTTCAACGAGTCCGTCTCCTTCGAGATCCGCTGCGCGGACCAGGAGGAGGTCGACTACTACTGGGACCGGCTGCTCGAAGGCGGCGGCGAGGAGAGCGTCTGCGGCTGGCTCAAGGACCGGTTCGGAGTGTCCTGGCAGGTCACCCCGGAGGAACTGAACCAGATGTTCCTCGACCCCGACCAGGAGAAGACGGCCCGCGTGAACAAGGCGATGATGACGATGCGCAAGCTCGACCTCGCCGCCCTGCGCAAGGCGTACGCCGGCGAGTGACCGCGCGGGCGGCCGCCCGGACCACCGGACGGCCGGGCCGCCGGACGGCCGGGCCGCCGGAAGACGCGTGCGCCCCGGCCCGTCACCGGGTCCGGAGCGCTGCGCGGAGCCCGCTCAGGTCACGATGGCGCCGCCGCTCAGCAGGCCGAACAGCAGCAGGCCGATCACCACGCGGTAGACCACGAACGACGTGAACGAGTGGCTGGCCACGAACTTCAGCAGCCACGCGATCGAGGCGTACGCGACGAGGAACGACACGACGGTGCCGACGAGCAGCGGCAGCACGCTGTTGCCGGTGCCGAGCGCGCCCGGCAGCTGGTAGAGGCCCGCGCCGGTGAGCGCCGGGATCCCCATGAAGAACGACAGCCGGGTCGCGGCGACCCGGTCGAGGCCGAGCAGCAGCCCGGTGGAGATCGTCGCGCCCGACCGGGAGAACCCGGCGAACAGCATCGCGAGGATCTGCGACGAGCCCACCAGCATCGCGTCCTTGAAGCCGGTGTCGTCCTCCCCGCGCTTGTGCCGGCCGTACCGGTCGGCGAGCCACATCACGACGCTGCCGCCGATCAGCGACCCGGCGACCACCCACAGCGACGCGAGCGGCCCCTCGATCAGCGGCTCGGCGGCGAGGCCGACGGCCACGACGGGAACGGTCGCGAAGATGACCCACCACCCGAACTTGTAGTCGTGGTGGTACCGCTCGGACGGTTTGACGATCCCCGTCCCCCACGCCTTCACGATGCGGAGAATGTCTTTGAAGAAGTACACCAGGACGGCGGCGATCGCCCCCACCTGGATCACGGCGGTGAAGCCCACGACCGACTCGTCGTCCACCGGGATGCCCATCAGCCCCTCGGCGATCTTGAGGTGGCCGGTAGAGGACACCGGCAGGAATTCGGTCAGACCCTCCACGATGCCGAGGACGATGGCCTGGCCTACGCTGATCGCGCTCACGTGACTCGTTTTTCCCTCTCATGCCCGGTTACGCGCCGTGAGCCTATCGCCGCCGCACGGGCCGAACCCGCATATCGGCCGCGCGTTATCCCACCGGCCATCGGTTGTTCATCCACCGGACGGCGGCCCAATACGCCTCGCTCGCTCGATCGTCCAGCATAAATGCCTCCGAAGCGGCGGTCCCGTCCGCTTATCATGCTCGCGTGTCGCTCGCCCCGGTCCGTTCCCGCGCCGTTCGTAAGGAATGGAGCACGCCGCGCTGGCTAATGTCAATGCTGGTCTTTTCCGTGGGAATCGCCCTGTTGTTCTGGATCGCCGCGACGGGCGTGCTCGTCGGCGGCCGGACCGCGGTGGAATCCGCGCGGGAAAAGGGCGTCCCCGCGTACATCGGCGCCCGGACGGCCCACGCCGCGCTGTCGGACGCCGACCGGGCCGCGTGGCAGAGCTTCCGGTCGGGCGCCGCGCAGCTCACCGGCCCGGGGCAGCGGTTCCGCGACGACATCACCACCGCGGGCGACAGCCTCTCGCGCATCGCCGAGGTCGACGCCGGCGGCGAGGCCGGCCGCGACCTGCTGCGCTCGGTGAACGCGCAGGTCGTGACCTACCAGGGCCTCGTCGAGCAGGCCGACGCCACCTACCGCAAGGGCCTGGAGGAACTCGGCTACGCCTACCTCACCTACGCCTCCCGCATGCTGCACGCCGACGGCGGGCTCCTCGACCGCATCGACGAGATCGCCGAACGCGACCGCCGCGCCGTCGGCGAGCGGCACGGGTCGTTCTGGGTCACCGACGCCGCCGTGGCGGCCGTCTGCCTGATCGCCGGCGCGCTCCTGGCCGTCCTCGGCTACGTGCAGGCCGCGATGGCCCGGCGCTTCCGCCGCGTCCTCAACCTCCCGCTGCTCGCCGCGTCGGTGCTGCTGCTCGGCCTGACGGCCTGGGTCGCCGCCACGTTCCTGCGGGCCGGCGACGCGTTCGCCGCCGCGGCCGAGCGGGGCCTGCCCGCGTTCGACCGGACGGTCCGGGCGCAGATCGCCGAGGCCGACGCGGGCGCCCGGGCGCTGCGCGAGGACCGGCCCGCCGCGGCCGGGGGCGGGCTCGACCTCGCGGCGGCCGAACGCGCGCAGCGCCCGCTGGCGGCCCGGCTCGGCGGCGCGACCGACACCCGCGGGCTCGTCGCCGGGCTCCCGGCGGGCACCGCCGCCGTCGCGGGCCTCGCCGCGCTGGGGATCTGGCTCCGACTCCGCGAGTACCGGAGGTGACCGTGCGCCCGCCGCCCGCCCGTACCTTGCCCGCCCGCGCCCTGTGCGCCCTCGTCGTGCTGTGCGCGTCCCTGCTCACCGCCTGCGGCGGCTCCGGAGGCGACCGGACGGTCACCGTGCTGGGCTCGTGGACGGGCGCGGAACGCGAGGCGTTCGGCGCGATGCTGGCCGGGTTCGAGCGGGAGACCGGCATCGACGTGAAGTACACCGGCACCCGCGACGCGCGCGCCGTGCTGGCCAGCGAACTGCACGACGGGCACCCGCCCGACACCGCCGTGCTCGCCAACCTCGGCGACCTGCGCGCCTACGCCGCCGACGGCCACCTGCACCCCGTCGGCTCCGCGTCGCGGGGCATCGCCGCCGCGCTGACCACCGCCGCCGGCCCGGACGGCGGCCGCCGCCCGTACGGGATCGTCCTGAAGGCGTCGGTGAAGAGCCTCCTCTGGTACGCCCCGGACACGCTGCCCGGCGGGCTCGCCGAGCGCCTCCGCGACCCGTCCCTCACCTGGGACGACCTCGCCGCCGCCGTGCCGGGGACGGCCGACGCCCCCTGGTGCCTCGGCCTCGAGGACACCTCGCAGTCGGGCTGGCCCGGCACCGACTGGATCGAGGATCTCCTGCTCCACCTGTCCGGCCCGGAGGTCTACGACGCGTGGGTGTCCGGGCGGCTCGCCTGGACGTCGCCTGAGGTGCGCCGCGCGTGGCGGGAGTTCGGGGCGGTCGTGCGGGACGCGCACGGCGGGAACGGCGGCATCCTGCTCACCGGCTACGGCGAGGCCGGGCACGGGATGTTCGCCGACCCGCCCGGCTGCCGCTTCGACCACGCGGGGTCGTTCATCCCCGCCTTCTACGCGCAGGCCGAGGGGAGCCCCGAGCCCGGCCGCGACTTCGACTTCGTGCCGTTCCCCGGCCGGGGCACCGTCGAGATCGGCGGCGACCTGCTCGGCATGTTCAGCGACACGCCCGCCGCCCGCCGCCTCGTCGCGTACCTGACGTCGGAGGAGGCGCAGCGCACCTGGGTGGAGCGGGCCGGGTCCGGCGCGTACTCCCTCAACCGGGACATCCCGCCGGACGACTATCCGGGCGACGTCCCGCGGCGCATCGCCGGGCTGCTCGCGGGCGCGGAGACCGTGCGGTTCGACGCGTCCGACTCCATGCCGAGCGTCATGGCCGCCGCGTTCAACCACGCCGTCCTCGAGTACGCCGCCGACCCGGCGGACGAGCGCCTCGACGCGATCCTCACCGCGCTCGACAAGGTCCGCCGCACCACCGACTTCGACGCCTGACCGATGGCGGGAGCGGCGGTCTAGGCGCGCGGGGCGGTGCGGAGGGCGGCGTTCTCCACGCGGATCCGCGTCCGCAGCAGCCCCAGGTTCACGACGGTGAACAGCGCCGCCGTCAGCCAGGCGGTGTGGACGAGCGGCAGCGCGACGCCCTCGGCGACCACGGCGGCGTAGTTGGGGTGCGGCATCAGCCGGTAGGGGCCGCGGGCGACCGGCGGCAGCCCCGGCACGATCACCACCCGGGTGTTCCAGCGCCGGCCCAGCGTCGCGATGCACCACCAGCGCAGGCCCTGCGCGAGCACGGCGACCGCCAGCATCGGCCAGCCCAGGGCGGGCAGGAACGGGCGGCCGAGCAGCCACGCCTCGAGCGGCGCCCCGGCCAGCAGCCCGGCGTGCACCGCGACGATCCCCGGGAAGTGGCCGCGCCCGTGCTCGACCCCGCCGAGGCTCCGCGCCCACGCCAGGTTGCGCCGCGCGACGACCAGCTCGGCGAGGCGCTCCAGCGCGACGAGCCCGATGAGCAGCGCGAACCAGGTCACCGGGTCACCAGCGCAGCAGGACGAGCTCGGCGGAGAACCCGGGCCCGAGCGCCATCAGGACGCCCGGGACGCCCGCGGCCGGACGGCGCTCGGCGATCGTCCGCTCGAGCACGTTCAGCACCGACACCGACGACAGGTTCCCCGCGTGCCGCAGCGACGCCCACGTGACGTCCAGCTCGCCGCCGTCCAGCCCGAGGACCTCGCCGATCTTCTCGATCACCTTGGGGCCGCCGGGATGGCACACCCAGGACGGCACCGCGTCCCGGGACAGCCCGTGGTCGCGCAGGAAGGCGTCCACGTCCCCGGCGAGCTCCTTCTCGACGAGGTCGACGAGGTCGGCGGCGAGCACGATCCGGAACCCGTGCGCGCCGACCTCCCAGCCCATCAGCCGCCGGGTGCCGGGGTACAGGCGGCTCCGGGACGCCACGACCCGCGGGCCCGCGGCGCCGTCGGGCGGCCGCCCGGCCGTCCGGTCGTCGCCGAGCGCGACGGCCGCCGCGGCGCCGTCCCCGAACAGGCCGCTGCCGACGAGGTTGGGCGCGGACACGTCCCCGCGCTGGACGGTCAGCGAGCACAGCTCCACGCACACCAGCAGCGCCGCGCCGTCCGGGCGGCCCCGCAGGTGGTCGTTCACCCGGGCGAGGCCCGCGGCCCCGGCGGCGCAGCCGAGCCCGAACACCGGGACGCGCACGACGTCCTCGCGCAGCCCGACGCGCTGCGCGATCGTCGCGTCCAGCGAGGGGGTGGCCAGCCCGGTGGACGAGCAGAACAGCAGGTGGTCGATGTCGGACGGGGCGAGCCCGGCGGCGTCGAGCGCGGCGCGGGCCGCGCGCTCGCCGAGGTCGGCCGCCCGGTCGATGTAGGCGTCGTTCGCGGCGGTGAAGTCGGCGAGCAGGTCGTACTCCTCGATCGGCAGCGCCAGGTTGCGGCCGCCGACCTGCGTGTTGGTGTGGAACCGGGCGAGCAGCCGGGGGTCGGCGTCGGTCCGGGCCGCGACGGCTTCGGTGATCTCCTGCTGCGCGTACCGGTGCTCCGGCAGCACGGTCCGCACCGCTGCAACGCGCATGGCCGCCTCCCCCCGATGGCGCCCGGCCCGCCGCGCGGACCGGGCGCGGTGTCCTCAATCGTGCCTGCGTCCGGGCAGGTTCTCGTACATGTCGGTGAGCTTCTGCCGGAGTCCGCGGGCGGCGATGCCGGCCTTCTGCGGGTCCCTGGCGCCGGCCTTGACGGTCTTCTTGGCCTGCTCCTTCGGGACGTGCGGCGGGATCGGCGCGATCTGGTCGTCCACGACGAACTCCAGGACGACCGGCCGGTCACTGGACAGCGCCTCCTGCCACGCGCTCTTCACCTTCTTCGGCGAGTCGCAGTAGATGCCCTTCAGGCCGCACAGTTCCGCGTACTTCGCGTACGGGAAGTCCGGGATGGACTGCGAGCCCTCGTACTTCGGGTCGCCGCCCATGGCCCGCTGCTCCCAGGTGACCTGGTTGAGGTCGCGGTTGTTGAAGACGCAGAAGACCAGCGGCGAGCCGCCCATCCGGTCGGCGTACCGCTTCACCGTGAGCATCTCGTTCATGCCGTTCATCTGGAACGCGCCGTCCCCCACGAACGCGATGACCGGGCGGTCGGGGAAGGCGAACCGCGCGGCGATCGCGTACGGGACGCCCGGCCCCATCGTCGCGAGCGTCCCCGACAGCGACGCCTTCATGCCCTCGCGGATCCTGAGGTGCCGCGCCCACCAGTTCGTGCCCGAACCGGAGTCGGCGGTGAGGACGGAGCCGTCCGGCAGCAGCGGCGACAGCTCGTGCGCGACCGCCTGCGGGTTGATCTTGCCGTCGAAGCTCTGCCGGGCCCGCTTGTCCAGCACGGCGTCCCAGGCGCGGACGTTCTTCTCGATCTCCTTGCGCCAGGAGCGGTCCTTCTTGCGCCGCAGCAGCGGGATCAGCTCGCGGAGGGTCTCCTTGGCGTCGCCGACGACGTGCGCGTCCATCGGGTACCGGATGCCGATCATGCGTCCGTCGATGTCGATCTCGACGCCGCGGCAGCTGCCCTCGTCCGGCAGCCACTCCGCGTACGGGAAGCTGCTGCCGATCATGAAGAGGGTGTCGCAGCCCGCCATCATCTCGTCGCTGGCCTTCGAGCCGAGCAGCCCGATCGGGCCGGTGACGAACGGCAGGTCGTCCGGCAGGACCTCGCGGCCGAGCAGCGCCTTGGCGACCCCGGCGCCGAGCAGTTCGGCGACCTCGACGACCTCCTCGCGGGCGCCGGCCGCGCCCTGCCCGATGAGGATCGCGACCTTCTCGCCCTCGTTGAGGACGTCGGCGGCCTTGCGCAGCTCCTCGGGGTTCGGCAGCACGCGCGGGCGGCTCCACCCCACGCTGGAGAACACCGCGCCGTGCTCCTTCGGCGGCGACGGCATCGCGTCCGCCTCCTGGACGTCCTCCGGAACGATGATCGTCGCGACGCCCCGGGCGGTCAGCGCCGTCTTGAACGCCCGGTCGATCACGTGCCGCATCTGCCCCGGGTGCATGACCACCTGGCAGTACTCCGAGACGTCGGAGAACAGGTCCTCCAGGTTGACTTCCTGCTGGTAGTGGGTGCCCTGCGCGAGCCGCTTCTGCTGCCCGACGATCGCGACGACCGGCTGGTGGTCCAGCTTCGCGTCGTACAGGCCGTTCAGCAGGTGGATCGCCCCCGGACCGGACGTCGCGACGCAGCAGCCCACCTCGCCGGTGAACTTCGCGTGGCCGCACGCCATGAACGCCGCCATCTCCTCGTGGCGCGTCTGGACGAACTCCGGCCTGCCCTCGGCGCGGTCGAACGCGCCCAGCATGCCGTTGATGCCGTCCCCCGGATATCCGTAGACCCGCTCGACGCCCCACTCGGTCAGGCGCTGGAGGACATAGTCGGCTACCTGCTGGGCCATGTCTCGTACTCTCCCGATCGTCGTCGGTGGCTCGGCACCCGTCTCCACCTCCCGAGTCCCCGGGGAGCCCGCACCCAAACAACGCGGCCGAGCCCCCGCGACGGTCGTTTCGCGGCGTCCACCGGAGGCAGGCAGGGCGCGTCGCCGACGGGAGGGGCGCCGATGCCCCGGGGGAGGACGCCGTACCGGCCAAAGCGTGCCGGCCGGAACCGTGTGCAGGGGGCCCGTCTCAGGTGAGGGCGTCCAGCAGCGCCTCGACCGACAGCCTGCGGGCCTCCCGGGCCGCCGGGAGGACGTGGTCGAGCCCGTAGAACCCGTGGAACGCGCCGTCGAACCGGCGCGCGCGCACGGCGACGCCCGCGTCCACCAGGCGCGCGGCATACGCCTCGCCCTCGTCGCGCAGCGGATCGCACTCGCCCGTGATGACGCAGGCCGGGGGCAGCCCCGCCAGGTCGGGCGCGCGCAGCGGCGACGCGCGCGGGTCCGCGCCGCGCGCCGGGTCCGGCAGGTACCGCTCCCAGTACCAGCGCATGTGGTCGGCGGTGAGGAACGGCCCGGCGGCGAACTCGCGGTAGGACGGGCTGTCCCGCGCGGCGTCGGTGACCGGGTAGACGAGCAGCTGGAACCGGATCGGCGGGCCGCCGGAGTCGCGGGCGTCCAGGCACGCCACCGCGGCGAGGTTGCCGCCCGCGCTGTCCCCGGCGACCGCGAGCCGGCCGGGGTCGCCGCCGAGCGCGGCGGCGTTCGCGTGCGCCCACGCGACGGCCGCGCCGGCGTCCTCGACCGCCGCCGGGAACGGGTGCTCGGGCGCCAGCCGGTAGTCCACCGACACGACGATCATCCCGGTGTCGGCGGCGAGCGCCCGGCACGTCCGGTCGTGGGAGTCCAAGCCGCACAGGACGAACCCGCCGCCGTGGAAGAACACGACGACCGGGACGGGCGCGGGGGAGTCCGGCCGGTAGATCCGCACCGGGACGGGGAGGGGCGCGTCGATGACGCGGTCCTCGACGGCGGCGACCGGGATCGGGTCGAGGTCGGGCCGGGGCGCGGCGGCCAGGATCCGCCGCGCCTCCGCCGCGTCCGACACCTCGGTCCCGATGCGGGGGAAGGTCGCGGTCATCGCGTCGGCGATCTTCGCCGCCAGGGGGTCGAGAGGCATACCGGGGGTCCTCCTCAGCCGGCCGCCGCCTGCGCCATCATGACGACCTCGCCCGCGGTCCAGCCGCCGTCCACGGCCAGCTCGGCGCCGGTCACGTAGCGGGCCGCGTCGGAGATCAGGAACGATACCGCCTCGCCGATCTCCTCCGGGAGCCCGACCCGGCCGAGCGCGGCCAGCGGGAAGCCGCCCTCGCCCTCGGTGGCGTGCTCGGAGGTCATCGGCGTGTACGTCATGCCGGGGTGCACCGAGTTCACCCGGATCCGGTGCATCCCCAGCTCCGTCGCGGCGATCTTGGTGAGGCCGCGCACGCCCCACTTGGCCGCCCCGTACGCGCTGGTCAGCGGCAGCGCGGTGAGCCCCGCGGCGGACGAGATGTTCACGATGGACCCGCCGCCGACCGCCTTCATCGGCTCCAGCACGGCCTTCATGCCGAGGAACACCCCGGTCAGGTTGATCCGCAGGACCTTCTCGAAGTATTCGAGCGTCTCGTTCTCCAGCAGCGCGTTGGACGAGACGCCCGCGTTGTTGACGAGCCCGTCGATGCGCCCGTACTCCTCCAGCGCCGCCGCGGTGACGGCCGCCCAGCCGTCCCGGTCGGCCACGTCGTGCCGGACGAACAGGCCGCCGACCTCGGACGCGGTCTCGGCGCCCGGTTCCTCGAGCAGGTCCGTGACGACGATCTTCGCGCCGTCCCGGGCCATCCGCCGCGCCGCCGCGGCGCCGAGGCCGCGGGCACCGCCCGTCACGATGACCACCTTGTCCTGCGGTTCTGCCGACATCGCCGTCTCCTTGATCATGTTCGGTCGGGACTACGCTGAGGCGCATGGTGAACCCCCCGCCCCGGTCGCGCGCCGAGCCCGCGACGCTCCCCGCCACCGCGTGGGCCGTCCTCGGCATGCTGTCCTTCGGCGAGGAGCTGACCGGGTACGAGATCCGCAAGTGGGCCGAGCACATCCTGCGGTTCTTCTACTGGTCTCCCGCGATGAGCCAGATCTACGCCGAGCTCAAACGCCTGGAGAAGGCCGGGTACGCGACGTCCCGGACGGACGTCGCCGACGACGGCCGCCCCCGCCGCGTGTACGCGATCACCCCGGAGGGGCGGGACGCGCTCGCCGGGTGGGCGTCCGACGCGCCCGTCGGCCCGCCCGTGCTCAAGCACGGCCCCGCCCTGCGCGTGTGGCTCGGCCACCTCGCCGGGCCCGAGCGGCTGCGGCAGGTCGTGACCGAGCAGCGGGACCGGGCGCAGCGGCTGGTCGAGGAGGCGGAGTACTCCCGCCGGGTCGCCGCGACCGGCACGGGCTGGACGCACGCCGAGCTGGTGGCGCGCTGGGCCGTCCGCTACCACGAGGCCGAACGGGACCTGGCCGAGCGGATGCTGGCCGACCTGGACGAACTCGCCGCGCGCCGCGCGCCCGGATGATCACGCGCGCCTCCGCAGCGCGTCCTTGACGACCTTCCCGCCCGCGTTGCGGGGCAGCGCGTCCACGACGTGGAAGTGCCGGGGGACCTTGAAGTTCGCCAGGCGCTCCCGCAGCCACGCCGTGAGCTCCTCCGGCCCGACCTCCGCGCGGGTGACGAGCCACGCCGCGCCGACCTCGCCGAGCCGCGCGTCCGGGACGCCCAGCACCGCGGCCTCGACGACCGCCGGGTGCGTCACGAGCACGCTTTCGATCTCGGCCGGGTAGGCGTTGAACCCGCCGACGACGAACATGTCCTTGAGCCGCCCGGTGACGGTGAGGTAGCCGCGGGCGTCCAGCCGTCCGAGGTCGCCGGTGCGCAGCCGGCCGTCCGCGTCGATGGCCCGCGCCGTGGCCTCCGGGTCGTCCAGGTAGCCGCGCATGAGGTGCCGCCCGCGCACCCGGATCTCGCCCTGCTCGCCGGGCGGCAGGGCCCGGCCGTCCGGGGCGGCGATCCGGATCTCGGTGCCGGGCAGCGCGGGCCCGCTGGTGCGCGCGACCGTCTCGGCGTCGGCGTCCACCGGGCACACCGACACCACCCCGGCGGCCTCGCTCAGCCCGTACGCGGTGAAGACGTGCGGGACGCCCAGCTCGCCGCGGATGCGGCGGATCAGGTCGACGGGGATGTCGGCGGCGCCGGTGCCCGCCAGCCGCACCCGGTGTGCGGGCCGGTCGGGCAGCTCCAGCAGCGAGGTGAAGATCGTCGGCGGTCCGAGGAGCACGCTGACCCGGTCGGCGGCCAGCCGCTCCGCCACGGCCGCGGCGTCGAACACCGCCTCGGGCAGCATCGTCGCGCCGTTCAGCAGGCACGCCAGGATGCCCGCCTTGTAGCCGAACGTGTGGAAGAACGGGTTGATCAGCAGGTACCGGTCGCCCGCGCGGAGCGTGGAGACCTCGCTCCACGCCCGGAACGCCCAGAGCGTCGCGTCGTGCGTCGACATCGCGCCCTTGGGGCGTCCGGTGGTGCCGGAGGTGAAGACGATGTCGGCGATGTCGTCCGGCCGGACGCCCGCCGCCCGGTCGCGGGCCGCGTCCGCGCCGACCGCCGCGGCGCCGGCGAGGAAGCCCGCCCAGCCGAGTTCGCCGCCCGCGGGCTCTCCCTCCAGCAGGACGGTCCGCCGCAGCTCGGGCAGGTCCTCGCCCGCCAGCATCGCCGGGTAGTCGTTGCCCAGGAACCCCCGGACGGTGAACAGCGCGCTCGCCCGGCTCCGCCGCAGGACGTCGGCGGCCTCGGCGCCCCGGTACCGCGTGTTCAGCGGCACGAGGACGGCGCCCGCGCTCACCAGCCCCAGCGCCGCGACGATCCAGCCGGTGCCGTTGGGCGCCCAGATCGCCGCCCGGTCGCCGGGCCGCACGCCGGCCGCGATCGCCGCGCGCGCCGCGGTCTCGACCTCGTCCCGCAGCCGGGCGAAGGTCCAGCGCACCTCGCCGGCGGCGACGGCCTCGCGCCGGCCGTGGACGCGCGCCGCGTGCTCGACCAGCGCGGGGATCGTCTCTGCGGTCATGGGTGCACTCCTTCGGGCCGGGTCGCCTTGACATCGAACCACACCAATGCTTCTAATCGGAATGTTCCTAATAGAAATATGTCGGTTCGAGACCTGGAGGCGTCATGACGGTGCGCACCGCAACGGCGGGGGAGATCGACGGGGAGCGGATGCGGCGGGTGCTCGGCGCGTTCTGCACCGGCGTCGTCGCGGTCACGGCCGTGGACGGCGGCGAGCCGGTCGGGATGGCGTGCCAGTCGTTCGCGTCGCTGTCGCTGGACCCGCCGCTCGTGTGCTTCTGCCCGTCCGGCGCGTCGACGACGTGGCCCCGGATCCGCGCCGCCGGGCGGTTCGCGGTGAACGTGCTGGCCGCCGACCAGGGCGACCTGTGCCGGGCGATGGCCGGCCGCGACAAGTTCGCCGGGGTGCCCTGGACGCCCGGCCCGGGCGGCTCGCCCCTGCTGGACGGCGCCCTCGCCTGGATCGAGGCCGACGTCGAGCGCGAGCTGCCCGGCGGCGACCACACGATCGTCGTCGGGCGGGTGCGGCACCTCGCGTCCGTCCGGGAGGCCGGGCCGCTGCTGTTCTTCCGGGGCGGGTTCGGCGCCCTGGCGGCGTGACCGGGGGCGTCAGTCCTCGCGGGCGGCCAGCTCGTCGAGGTCGGCGAGCATCTGCCGGGTCAGCTCCTGCTCGGCCTCGTAGTGACGCGCCGACCAGCGCAGCACCAGCTCGGGGTAGGCCCACTCGGCGACCTCGGCGGCGCCCTCGGCGTCGGCCTCCGCCCGCCGGCGCATCGTGGCGGCGTAGGCGCCGTGCTCCTCCAGCACCTCGCGGAGCCGCTCGGGCGTCATGAGGTGGCCGAGCCAGGCGCGCAGCATCACGCCGTGCTTGAGGACGGGCGGTTCGACGGGCGCCTCGCGGGCCCAGCGGGTGACGGCGTCCAGCCCGTCCGGCGTGATCGCGTAGACGCGCTTGCCGCGGGTGCTCTCGGTCAGCTCGACCCGGGACGTCGCGTAGCCGACCTTCTCCAGCCGCTTGAGCTCGCCGTAGATCTGGCTGAACGACGGGCTCCAGTAGAAGAACTTCAGGCTCCAGTCGGCCCACTTCTTCAGGTCGTAGCCCGACAGCTCCTCCCCGAACGAGAGCAGCCCGAGGACGGCCCAGCTGGTCGGCGGCAGGTGCGGGTGGTCGGTCACCCGGCCAGCGTAGCGCTCCCCGCCTACCGGACCGTGATGTAGCACCGCCCCGATATATCTGTAAGAAGTATTCCTATTCGAAAGACCGGAGGTACCCCCATGGAGTTCTCGATGATCTTCGAGGCCCAGCTCGCGAAGCCCACCCCCGAACGCGAGCGCCGCGTGCTGCTCGACTGCGTCGAGCAGGCCGTCTACGGCGAGGAGATGGGCTTCGACCGCGTCTGGGCCGTCGAGCACCACGGGCTGGAGCGGTACGCGCACATGACGGCGTCCGAGATCTTCCTGTCGTGGGTCGCGGCGAAGACGTCCCGCATCCGCATCGGGCACGGCGTCGTCTGCATGCCGTTCCGGTACAACCACCCGGTGCGGGTCGCCGAACGGGTCGGCATGCTGGACGCCCTGTCGGGCGGGCGCCTCGACGTCGGCGGCGGCCGCGGCTCCACCCGCATGGAGATGGGCATGTACGGGGTCGACCCGTCCGACACCTACCCGCAGATGGAGGAGTCGCTGCGGTTCCTCGCGAACGCGTGGCGCAAGGACGAGGTCGACTGGCACACCGACCTGCTCGACGTCGGCCCCGCCAAGATCATGCCGCGCCCCGTCCAGACGCCGCACCCGCCGCTCTACATGGCGTGCAGCAAGCGCGACACCGTCGGGCTCGCCGCCGAACTCGGCGTCGGCGCGCTCGTGATGGGCTTCGCCGGGCCCGAGGAGGTCAAGGAGATGTACGACCTCTACCACGCCACGATCCGCACCCGAAGCGCCGACCGGCTCGTCGGCCCCGACACCAACGACAAGTTCGTCGCCCTCTGCCCCACGATCGTCCTGGACGACCCCGAGCGCGCCCTGCGCATCGGCGCCCGCGGGCAGCGGTTCTTCGCCGAGGCCATCGCGCACTGGTACGGCAACGGCCCCGCCCCCGCCGAGGACACCGAGGACGACGACAACATCGCCGCCCTCGCCCGCGACAAGGAGGCGCTCGTCGCCAAGCTCAACGAGGCGAACATCCCGGCCCGCCCGCAGGACACCGGCGCCTTCAACGCCGAGCACGCCTACGGCACCGCCGGCGACGCCATCGAGTACGTGGAGCGGCTCGCCGCGATCGGCGTCGACGAGATCATGTGCCTCGTCCAGATGGGCACCGTCCCCCAGGACGTGGCCATGGAGACCATCCGGCAGTGGGGCGAGACCGTCATCCCGCACTTCCGGACCAAGGCATGAGCACCCTGGACGGCAAGGTCGCGATCATCACCGGCGCGGCCCGCGGGCAGGGCGCCGCCGAGGCCCGGCTGCTCGCCGCGGCCGGCGCGCGGGTCGTCCTCACCGACGTCCTCGACGGGACGGACGTCGCCGCGTCCATCGGCGCCGCGGCGGCGTTCGTCCGGCACGACGTGACCTCGGCCGGCGACTGGGCGCGCGCCGTCGGCACGGCCCGGGAGCGGTTCGGGCGCGTGGACGTCCTCGTCAACAACGCGGGCCTGTGGCGGACCGCGCCCGTCGAGGAGGAGACCCGCGCGCGGTTCGAGCTGATGCTCCAGGTCAACCTCGTCGGCCCGTTCCTCGGCGTGCAGGCCGTCGCGCCCGCGATGCGCGCGGCCGGCGGCGGGTCGATCGTGAACGTGTCGTCCACCGCCGGGCTGCGCGGCATCCGCGGCCACGCGGCCTACGGGGCGAGCAAGTTCGGCCTGCGCGGCCTCACCCGCTCGGCGGCGCTCGACCTGGCCGCCGACGGCATCCGCGTCAACTCGGTCCACCCCGGCGTGGTCGACACCCCGATGATCGCGGAGCTCGGCGTCGAGCGTGGCGCCGGGAAGGCCCCGCGCGTCCCGCTGGGCCGCGCGGGCGTCCCCGAGGACGTCGCGGGCCTCGTCCTCTTCCTGGCCTCCGACGCGTCGTCCTACATCACCGGCACCGAGCTGGCGGTCGACGGCGGCCTGACGACGAACTGACCCCGCGCGCGAAAGGCCGCCGGGCTCCCGAACCGGCGGCCCGTCCGCGTGCCGCGCGGCGGTTCGCGGGCGGGCGCGCGAAAGGCCGCCGGGGGTGCGGAGGCCGGCGGCCTGTTCGCTCGGGGCGGGTCAGTGGCGGGTCAGGAGGTGGTGGCGGAGCTTCGCGCGGGTGCGGCCGTCGAGGCCGAGGCCCTTGCGCAGGTAGCGCTCCACGGAGCCGTACTCGCGCCGGACCTCGTCCAGTGCCGCCTCCAGGTACTCGTGACGCACGTCCTGGATCGGCTTCAGCAGTTCGGCGTTCTGCATGTACCCGGCGGCCTTCAGGCGCGCGCGCACGGCCGCGTCCGCCTCGGCCCGGTACTCGTTGGACAGCAGGTAGTCGTGCATCGCCGTCCGGTGCGGGACGCCGACGGCCCGCAGCAGCAGGTAGCTCATCCAGCCCGTGCGGTCCTTGCCGCTGGTGCAGTGGAAGACCAGCGGCGTGTTCGCGCGGCCGGCCGTTTCGCGCAGGGTGCGGCCGAACGCCGCCGCCGACTCGGGATCGGTGACGAAGCTCCGGTACAGGGTCCGCATGATCGCGGCGCCCCGGCCGTCGCCGAGCACGGCCTCCTGCCGCGCCGGGTCCTTCGATCCGATCGCCGCGTTCACGGCGGCGAACATGCCGGTGTCGCCGATCGGGCGGGCGGTGGCGCGCAGGCCGTCCGGCAGCCGGTCGGGCCCGTCCGTCGAGACCTCGAGGGGCGTGCGGAAGTCGACGACGCGCTCGACGCCGAGGTCCCGGAGCTTCGCCAGGCCCGCGTCCGTGACGTGGTCGAGCGCGTCCGCCCGGTAGATCACGCCGGACCGGACGCGGGCGTGGAAGTACGTCTCGTACCCGCCGAGGTCGCGGAGGTTGATCGTGCCCTCGACGCCGACGAGGCGGGACCCGTACCCGTGGCCGCCGTGCCGCTGGACGATCCCGGGCGGTGCGGCCGGCGCGGCGAGCGCGCTCGGGACGGTGAACAGCGGCGCGGCGAGCACCGCGGCGGCGAGGACGGGGGTTCTGCGCATGGGGGCTCCCGAAGGTCGTGACCGGGGAAAACGGCCTCAACGTAAGGAGCGTCACACGCGCCCGGCGTCACCCCTTCCCGATGACCGGGAAACCGGAATCGGCCCTCGGGGGCGCGTCCGCCCGGCGCCGCCCGGGCGCGAACAGCGCCCGCCACACCGCCCGCGACGTCGTCAGCAGCGGCGGGACGAGCCGCTGCGGATCCATCTTCGCGGGCGGCCCGGAGATCGAGATCGCCGCGACCGGGGCGCCGCCGGCGTCCCGCAGCGGCGCGGCGATGCACGCGATGCCCCGGTAGCCCTCCTCCCGGTCGAACGCGACGCCGTGCTCGCGGATCCGCGCCAGCTCGCGGCGCAGCACCCGCTCGTCGGTGATCGTGAACGGGGTGCGGGCGGGGAGCCCGGCCGCGAGCGCCCCGGCGAGCCGGTCCGCGTCCGCGAACGCCAGGATCGCCTTGCCCGCGCCGGTGCAGTACGCCGGCTGGCGGCCGCCCAGCCGGGACGGGGCGCGCCCGCCCGCCGAGCCGCCGATCTTCTCCAGGTAGACGATCTCGTGGCCGTCCAGCACGGCCAGATGCACCAGGACGCCGGTCGCCGCGTGCAGGGCGCGCAGGTGCGGCAGCGCCGTCTCGCGCAGCCGGTTCTGGTGCACCGCGAGCGCGCCCAGCTCGAGCAGGCCGAGGCCGAGCCGGTAGCGGGAGCCGGTCCGCTCCAGCGCCCGGAGTTGGACGAGCTGGTCCATGATCCGGTGCACCGAGGAGCGGGGCAGCCCGGTGCGCCGGACGACGTCGCTCATCGACAGCTCCGGCGTGGTCGCGGTGAAGGCGTACAGGATGCGGGCCGCCCGGGCCAGCATCGAGGACTCCAGGGGCGGCGCGGTCGCCGCTGCGGGTGCCGGCATGGGGTCGTTCCTTTCTCCCCGTCCCGAGCGGCCTTCCCGGTGACCGGGAAGGCCGTATTTCTAATTGGAACACCTCGCCTAGCGTGCTCGCAAGCCGCCGAGTGATCCGCATCACCCGGCGCGGGAGCGAGGAGCGAGTATGAGCGAACAGGTTCTCGAGGCCGTCCGGGGCCTCGTGCCCGGCATCGCCGAGCGGGCGGCGGAGGCCGAGGCGGCGCGGCGCGTCCCCGAGGCGACCGTCAAGGAACCGGCGGACGCCGGGTTCGTCCGGCTGCTGCAGCCCGTGATGCTGTGACGGCGTCCGCCCGGGCCCCCGACGAGGCCGCGTTCCGGGACGCGCTGGAGCGGTTCGCGTCCGGGATCACCGTCGTCACCTCGATCGACGCCGCGGGACGCCCGGCGGGTTTCGCGTGCCGGTCGTTCGCGTCGCTGTCGCTGGACCCGCCGCTCGTCCTGTTCTGCGTCGCGCGGACGTCCACCGGCTGGCCGAAGACGGCCGCGACCGGACGGTTCGCGGTGAACGTCCTCGCCGTCGACCAGCGGGACGTGTGCCGGGCCTTCGCCGTGAGCGGCGGGGACGCGTTCGCGGGCCTCGCCTGGACCCGCTCGCCGCACGGCACCGCGCACCTGGACGGGGCCCTCGCCACCGTCGACTGCACCGTTGCCGACGTCCACGAGGCGGGCGACCATCTGATCGTGGTCGGCTCCGTCCGGGAACTGGACGCACGCGACGGCGGCGGCCCGCTGCTCCACTACCGCGGCGACTTCCACACCAGCGACCACGTCGCGGCCGACGCCTAGCCGGAGAAGCACATGGACACAGTGGACACGGACACACCGCACCCTGTACCTGGAGCAGGCGGGGCAGCGCGACACCCCCGAGAACGTCCGCTCGTACATGGACGCGGCGGTGGGGGAGCGGGTGCCCGACGCGCGCAAGGACGCCAAGCTCGGCCCCGAGTTCGCGCGGATGCGCCGCGCCGGGCTCCCCACCTACGGCCTGATGGACAAGGTGCGGGGCGCGCCGTCGGTCCCGACGCCGGACGGCCCGCCCAGCGCGGGCCTGTACGCCACCGGGAACTGCTCGGCCGCCGTGACCGGCGAGACCTACCCGGGCCGGGCGCCACGATCGGCCCCGCGATGACGTTCGGCTACGTCGCCGCCTGCATCGCCGCAGCACAGAACCCCGTCACACAGGGAGGAAAGGCATGAACCACCGCGTCATCGAGGCCGCGCCGCCGCCCGAGCGGTTCGCCCGGGGCTGGCACTGCCTGGGCCTGGCCGACTCGTTCAAGGACGGGAAGCCGCACGCCGTCGAGGCGTTCGGCACCACGCTCGTCGTCTTCCGGGGCGAGAGCGGCGGGCTGCACGTCCTCAACGGCTTCTGCCCCCACATGGGCGGGAACCTCACCCAGGGCACCGTCAAGGGCGACGCGATCGCGTGCCCGTTCCACGACTGGCGCTGGGGCGGGGACGGCCGCTGCGCCGGCATCCCGTACGCCAAGCGCGTCCCCCGCGCCGCCCGCACCGCCTCCTGGCCGACGCTGGAGGAGAACGGGCAGCTGTTCGTCTGGAATGACCCGCAGGGCGGCCCGCCGCCCCCGGAGGTGACGATCCCGCGCATCGACGGCGCGTTCAGCGACGAGTGGAGCGACTGGACGTGGAACACGCTCCGCGTCGAGAACTCCCACTGCCGCGAGATCGTCGACAACGTCGTCGACATGGCGCACTTCTTCTACGTCCACTACGCGCTGCCGACGTACTTCAAGAACGTCTTCGAGGGGCACGTCGCGACCCAGTACTTCGACGGGACGTCCCGCGACGACGCGCACCTCGGGATGATCCCCGGCCCCGCCGACCAGAAGATCGACCAGCGGTCGGAGGCGGCGTACTACGGGCCGTCCTACATGATCGACTACCTGTGGAACGAGGCCGAGGGCGTCACGGTCGAGACCGTCCTGATCAACTGCCACTACCCGATCACGTCCAACAGCTTCATGCTCCAGTGGGGCGCGATCGTCAAGAAGTTCCCCGGCATGTCCGACGAGGAGGCCGACGCGATGGCCGCGCAGGTCGCCGAGGGCGTCGGCCTCGGCTTCCTCCAGGACGTCGAGATCTGGAAGAACAAGGCCCCCGTCGACAACCCGCTGCTGTGCGAGCAGGACGGGCCCGTCTACCAGCTCCGCCGCTGGTACGAGCAGTTCTACGTGGACGTCGAGGACGTCACCCCCGAGATGACGAACCGGTTCGAGTTCGAGATCGACACGTCCCGCGCCGTCGAGACGTGGCGGCGCGAGGTCGACGAGAACGTCGCCAACGGCGTCTCGTTCTCGATGATCCCGGCGTCGCAGCGCACGTGAGCGCGCGGCCGGGAAGGCCGCCGTCGAGCCGACGAAGGCGTCCGGGCACCGGCACGGAGACCCTCGCCGACGGCGGCCTGCTCGGCGGACCCGGCTACTGACGGGCGGGCAATAAACTGCCCGGATGGACGAACCCGGGGCCCATGAGGTCGGCGAGGGCGGGGGCGGCGCGGCGCTGCCGGTCGTGGACGGCATGGAACCGGTGCGGGTCCACGCCGCGCTCGCCCTCCTCGCCGAGGGCTGGCGCACCCGCGCCGAACTCGTCCGCGCGACGGGCGCGCCGCGCCGCTCGATCGAGGCGCTGCTGCGCACCGTCCCGGTCGAGCGGTCCGGCGACCGCTACCGGCGCACGCCGCCCGCGCCCGTCCCGGAGCACGCCGCCCCGGCCGACCCCGTCGGGCACCTGCTGCCCGCGCACGCGCCGGTCGTCGAGCGCCTCGCCGACGCCATCGCCCGCGCGCCCCGCGCGCGGCGCGCCCTCGACCACGTGTCCGCCACCCCGGAGACCGTCGTCCGCCGGGCGCTGTTCCTCGGCGCCCGCTTCCGCCCGCCGGGCGCGCCCGCCCCCCGCCTGCTGTGCGTCGGCGACCACGACCTGACCTCGCTCGCCGTCGGCCTCGTCCACCCCGGCGTCCGGACGACCGTCGTCGACATCGACGACCGCGTCCTCGCCCACATCGACGCCGAGGCGGAGCGGCTCGGCCTCGACGTCCGCACCCGCTGGGCCGACCTGCGGCTCGGCCTGCCCCCGTCGGCCCGCGACCACGACCTCGCGATCACCGACCCGCCCTACACCCCGGACGGCGTCGGCCTGTTCGTCGCCCGCGCCGTCGAGGGCCTCGGCGACCTCGCGCGGGGCCGGGTCCTGCTCGCCTACGGCGCCGGCGACCTCACCCCCGCGCTCGCCCTCAAGGTGCAGCACGCCCTCGGCGAGCTGAACCTCCTCTCCGAGGCGATCTACCCCGACTTCAACCGCTACTTCGGCGCCGAGGCGATCGGGTCGGCCGCCGACCTGTACGTCCTGCGCCCCACCGCGAAGACCCTGCCCGCCGCCGTCGCCCGCGCCGACCGGTTCGCCGCCGCCATCTACACGCACGGCCCGCAGTCCGTGGAGTCGGCGGCCGCGCGGGACCTCACGGCCGGGTCGGTCGCCGACCTCGGCCCCGACGTCCTCGTCGGCGCGTGGCCGAAGGACGTGCTGCCGAACGTCCCGCGCGTCCGGCTGGCGACGTGGCTCGCCAAGCCGTACGCCGCGACCGTCCGCCGCGCCGCGATCGCGCTGCCGCCCGGCCTCGAACCCGCGCTCGTCCGGGTCCTGCTCGCCACCCGCGCCGAACGCGTCCGCGTGTTCACCGCCGCCGACCCCGCCGAAGCCGCCGAGATCCTCGCGCCCGTGTACGAGCTGACCGCCCGCGGGACGCACGTGGACGCCGTCCGGCGCCCGCCGTCCGGCACGCCGGCCCGCACGCTCATGGACCGCGCGCACGGGAAGGTCGCCAACGCCTGGCGCGACGCGCTCATGCGCACCCATGGCCTCACCAAGCGCGAGGCGCGCGCCGAGGTCCCCGCCTGGGCGCACGACGTGACCGCCCTGGAACTCCCGGCGCACCGCCTCGCAACGCTCGCCCTCAAGTCGTCCGGCTAGGCGCCGCGCGACCCCGACCACGCCGCCCAGAGCGCGGCGTAGGCGCCGCCCGCCGCGCGGAGCTCGTCGTGCGTGCCGCTCTCCACGACGCGGCCGCCGTCCATCACCACCACCCGGTCGGCGGACGCGGCCTGCGTCAGCCGGTGCGCGACCACGAGCGCCGTGCGTCCCTCCACGGCCCGCTCCGCCGCCCGCTCCAGGACCTTCGCGCCCGCGCTGCCCGCCTCCGCCGTCGCCTCGTCCAGGACGGCCACGCGGGGGTCGGCGAGGACCAGCCGGGCCAGCGCGAGCTGCTGCGACCGCGCGCTCGTCAGCCGGTGCCCGCCCTCCCCGACGACGGTGCCGAGCCCGTCCGGCAGGGCGTCCGCCCACTCCAGGGCGCCGACCCGCGCGAGCGCGTCCCGCAGCCGCTCGTCCGGCGCGTCCGGGTCCGCGAGCCGCAGGTCCTCGGCGAGCGTCCCGGCGAACACGTGCACCTCCTGCGTCACCAGCGCGACGCCGTCCGCCCGGACCGTGCCGCCCGTCGGCGCGTGCACGCCCGCCACCAGCTTCGCCAGCGTCGTCTTCCCGGCGCCGCTCGCGCCCACCAGCGCGACCCGCTCCCCGGGCCGCACCCGCAGGTCGATCCCGTGCAGCACCGGACGCCCGGGCACGTACGCGTGCTCGACCGCCGCGGCCGTCACCGAGCCGTCGCCCGGCGCGGTCTCCGCCGGGGCGCCCGGCGCGGGCCGGTCGGCCACCCCGACGAGCCGCGCGAGCCCCGCCCCGGCCGCCTGCGCGTCGTCGATCAGGACGAGCACCGTGTTCATCGGCGCGAACAGGTTGTGGAAGTACAGCGCCGCCGCCGTCGCCGTCCCGATCGACGCGTGACCGCCGCCGACCAGCACGAACCCGGCGACGAGCACCGCCGCGAGGCCGGTGTACTCCGCCACGTGCAGCCGGCAGTAGAACCGCAGCACCAGGTGGATCGTGCGCATCGTCAGCTCGACCAGCGCCCGCGACTTCCGCGCGACGAGGCCCGTGTGCTCCTCCTCCAGCCGGAACGCCCGCACGGTCGCCGCACCGCCGATGCCGTCCAGCAACTGCTGCTGCTGCGCCCCGTTCGCGACCCGCTGCTCCGCGTACAGCGGCACCGCGCGCCGCACGTACCAGCGCGCCGTGTACGCCTGCACCGGCGCCGCGCACAGCGCCGCGAGCAGGAACCGCCAGTCCAGCAGGGCGAGCGCCCCCAGCGTCAGAACGATCGCCAGCGACGACCGGACCAGCTCGGGCAGCGCCCGCCGCACCGCCTCGGCGACCAGCGACACGTCCCCGGTGACCCGCGCGACGAGGTCGCCCGAGCCCGCGCGCTCCAGTTCGTCCAGCGGAAGGTGCAGCGCCCGCTCGACGAACCGTTCCCGCAGCCTCGCCAGCACCGTCTCGCCGAGGCGCGAGACCAGCGACAGCCCCGCCGCCGTCGTGACGCCCTGGACGACCGCCACGGCGATCAGCCCGGCGACGATCCACGTGATGACGTCCGGGTCCCGCCGCTGCGCGACGGCGTCGACGATCCGCCCGACGAGCGGCGCGGTCAGCAGCCCGGTCGCCGTCGCCGCGGTCAGCACCCCGAACCCGGCGGCCGCCAGGCCCCGGTGCGGCCGGACCAGCTCGCCCAGCACCGCCCGCGTCCGGGCGCCGCTCGCGGTGGGAAGCAGCGTCACGACAGCACCGCCGTCCGGTAGTCCGCGCGCCCCGCCAGTTCGGCGTGGGTGCCGGTGGCCGCCACCCGCCCGTCCGCCAGCAGCACCACCCGGTCGGCGACGGCCAGCAGCGCCGGGCTCGCCGTCACCACGATCGTCGTCCGCCCGGTACGGATCGCCCGCAGCCCGTCGGCGATGCGCGCCTCGGTGACCGCGTCCACCGCCGTCGTCGGGTCGTGCAGCACCAGGACGTCCGCGTCCGCCGCGAGGGCGCGCGCCAGCGCCACCCGCTGCCGCTGCCCGCCCGACAGCGTCCGGCCCCGCTCCCCGAGGACGGTGCCCCGCAGGACCTCGTCGGCGCCCGCGGCCGCCATCGCCTTGCCCACGTCGATCCGCGCGACCGCCGCCACGTTGTCCTCCAGTCCGCCCGCGAACAGGTCGGCGTCGTGCGGCGCCACCAGGATCGACTCGCGCACCGCGCCCGGCGCCAGCGTCGCGAGCGGCACCCCGTCCAGCTCGACGGCGCCCGCGTCCGGGTCGGCCTCCCGGCCGAGGCAGCGCAGCAGGTTCCCCGCGTCGGCCGCGTCGGCCACGACGCCCAAGAGCTCGCCGGGCTCGGCCTCGAAGCTCACCCCGGCCAGCGATCCGCACGCGACGTCGCGCAGCCGCACCCGTCCGTCCACCGCGCCCGGGGGCTCCGCGGTCCCCGGCGGCACCGCCTCGGGCGCCGCGAGCACCTCCGCGATCCGCGCCGCCGACGCCCGTCCCTGCGCCAGCTCCGTGTTGACCCACGACAGCGTCGACAGCGGCCCCAGCAGCAGCAGCGCGAGCCCCACGGCGCTCACCAGCTCCCCGAGCCCGATGTCTCCGGCGGCGGCCAGCCGGCCGCCGACCAGCGCGACGATCGCGATGAAGATCCCCGTGAGCGCCAGGACCGTCCCGTTCTGCCACGCCTCGGCCCGCGCCGCCCGCAGCGTCGCCTCCAGCGACCGGGCGCTCGTGGCCCGGTACCGTTCCACGGCCGCGCGCTCCGCGCCGATGCCCTTCAGCACCCGCAGCCCGCCGACCAGGTCGGCCGCGACCGCCGACGCGTGCGCGCCCCGTTCCTGCTCCGCGCGGCTGCGCCGCTCCAGCGGCTTGCTGAGCAGATGCCCCGCCCACAGCAGCGGCGGCGCCCCGAGCAGCACCAGCAGCCCGAGCGGCACCGAGATCCCGAGGAGCACGACGGCGCTCACGACGAGCGCGACGACCGCGGCGATCCCGGCCATCAGCGCGACGTTGACCGCGCCGACCCGGCGGGCGTCCTCCGTCGCGATCGACGCGAGCGCCCCGGGCAGCCGTCCCCGTTCGGCGCCGCCCCGCGGGTCCAGCACCCGCGCCACGACCGCCGTCCGCAGGTCGTGCGCCGCCCGCGCCCCGGCCCGTTCGCCCTTGTAAGCGCCGAGCCGGAACGACCACGACAGCCCGAAGTACACGACCGCGAGGACGCCCAGCCACACGAGCAGCGCGCGTCCGTCTCCCGGCCCGACCGCCTCGTCGATCGCGATCCCGATGAGCACCGGCACGAACGTCTCGCCGACCTGGTGCCCCGACGCCAGCAGCGCGGCGATCGTCACGTCCCCGCGCTGCCCGCGAACCGCGCCCCACAGCACGTCCCGCCCGCCCATGACGCCCCCTCGACCATAAAGTTAGGCAAGCCTAATAGTCATGGCCGAAATCGGCACGTCCGGGGCGAACCACCCGCCGACCGGGTGCACGCGGTGGTGGAACGATCATGGGGGATGCGGGCGGACGGCGACCGGCCGCTACCGCCTGGAGAGCCCATCGGCCGGGGCGACGTGAACAAGATGCGCCGCGCAACAAGCCTCACGCGCACAGAGGCCCGAACCAGCCGAGCGCACGATCAACGAATACCGAACGCACGATTGCGACCGCCGAACCGGCCGAGTGCACGGTTGCGACCGCCGAACCCCCGAATGCCGGGGGCGTGGGGGCGGAGCCCCCACATCGGGGGTCTGGGGGTCGTCCCCCAGATGACACCTCGGGCCGTGGCGCGGATGCCTGCATCAAGCAGGCCGCACCGCCTCGAAGTGGGCGATACTGGGATTGAACCAGTGACCTCTACCGTGTCAAGGTAGCGCTCTCCCACTGAGCTAATCGCCCTTGCGCAAACGCGTCGCGAGGTGGAGACGGGATTTGAACCCGTGTACACGGCTTTGCAGGCCGTTGCCTCGCCTCTCGGCCACTCCACCAGAGCGAGGCCGCCTGGACCTCATTCAGAGCGGACGACGGGATTCGAACCCGCGACCCTCACCTTGGCAAGGTGATGCTCTACCAACTGAGCCACGTCCGCCTGTCTGCCTGGGGTTTGCCCCCTGGCGACATGGACAACTCTAGCGGAACTTCAGACCGGTTGCGTACTCGTCGGCGGACGAGTCGGTGGTCTCGGCGTGCAGGGAGTTCCAGAACGCGAGCTCGCTGTCCTCCTCGAGGTGGGCGATGCGGCCCCAGAACTCCCGGTCCTCGGCCTCGTGCGCCGCGGCCAGCGAGAGCGCGGGCATGACCGTGGTGCCGGCCTCGGCGGCGTCCAGGTC
Organism: Actinomadura rifamycini DSM 43936; assembly: GCF_000425065.1. Classification (GTDB taxonomy): domain Bacteria; phylum Actinomycetota; class Actinomycetes; order Streptosporangiales; family Streptosporangiaceae; genus Spirillospora; species Spirillospora rifamycini. The sequence continues at coordinate 76,681 of NZ_AULB01000031.1, read as the reverse complement.
GGCCGGGGTGACGTCGGCGGGCAGGGCGGCGGGGACGGCCGGGCGGTGGTGCTTGCCGCGCTTGCGGACGCGGATGGGCGGGGCGGCCGGGGTGCGGGCGGCGGCCGCGCGGCCGATGGCCAGGGCGGCGGTCCCGCACAGGACGAGGGCGAGGACGCCGCCGAGCGCGACCTCCTGGACGGGGAGCTGCTGCTCGGCGGGCGCGCCCCGGTCCTGCTCGTGGGAGCCGGTGGCGGCGCGCGGGTTCGCGAGCTGGTCGATCTTGGGGGCGGGCGCGGCGTGCTTGGGGGTGTACTTCTGCGCGACCTGCACCTTGCCGGGGTAGCCGAACCCGACGACCTGGTCCATGTCGCGGGTCTTGCGCATCAGCTTGTACCCGTCGGCGTTGCCCTCGATGGTGTGGAGGGTCTTGCCGTCGACCTTCTCGACGATGCCGACGTGGTCGATCTGGTCGAGGTCCTTCGAGCCGCTCCAGTCGTAGAAGACGATCGCGCCGGGCTCCGGCTCGTCGCCCCACGCGTCGTGCTCCTCGAACCACTTGGCGTGGTCGGGGGTGGCGGCGAACTGCCCGGCCTGCTCGGTGACGCCCGCCTTGTCGGCGGCCCAGGCGAGGAACATGTCGCACCATGGGGCCGTCGTGAAGTACGCGTCGTGGTCGTCGTCGACGTTCTCGGTCCACCAGTCGCCGAACTTGGTGTAGCCGTCGTCCTTCTCGGTGTAGCCCAGTTCCTTCCGGGCCACTTCGAGCAGCTTCTCGCCGATGGGGTCCAATCCGCGCTCCCCCCGATCAAGGTCACGTTCTGATCTCGACGGAATGTAGCGGAGGTAAAGAGCGGGCGGCAAGCCGATCCGGGGAAGCCGTCATTTCCGACTACTCAGAAGTAGCCCCTCGGGAGGACGGTCACCGGGCAGGGCGCCGCACGCAGGACCTTCAGCGCCACCTCGCCCAGGAAGACGCGGTGGGCGGCGGCGTCCTCGCTGGACGCGCAGACGAGGAGCTCGCCGTCGGCCCAGGCGACGTCGTCCATCGCGGCGGCGACGTCGGCGCCCTCGGCGAGCTCGGCGGTGACGTCCTCGGACGGGAGGTCCGCCGACTCGAGCGCGAGCCTGATCGCCAGCGCCTGGTCGTCGCGGAGCCGTTCGGGGTCCTCGCCGAGGCAGAGCGTGACGAGGCGGAGCGGGACGCCGAGCCGCTCGGCGGCGACGGCCGTGCGCACCACCGCCTCGTCGCACTGCGGGCGGCGCACGTACATGACGGTGATCCGGTCGAGGCCGTCCCGCGCGCCGTACCCGGACGGGGCGAGCATCACGGCCTCCGTCGCCGAGTGCAGCAGGTGGTCGGCGGCGGCGCCGACGCCGATGCGCCCGTGCGCGCCGCCCTCGGGGGAGCCCACGACGATGACGTCCGCGCCGATCCGCCCGGCGAGCGCGGTCAGCCCCCGCCCCACGCTGCGCCCCTCCTGGGCGTGCAGCTCCGCGGGTTCCTCCTCCAGGAGCGCGGCCGCCTGCTCCAGGACGGTCTGCGCCTCGCTCGCCGCGCCCGGCCGGTCGGGCGCGTGGACGTGGGCGACGCTCAGCCGGCCGCCGGTCACCGCGACGATCGCCTGCGCGAGGTCGATCGCCTCCCGGCCGCCGGCGTCATGGACGTATCCGGCGAGGACGTGGTCTCCGATCACATGCGGAGCATTCCCCTCGAACGGCAGGTCAGACCCCTCCGTGTTAGGCGATCTTGTGGTGTTGTGAGGTAGTTTTTCGGGGTTGTCACTATTTGGGGGGAATCCATGGGGGCCGAGGTGTCCGACCTCGAAGCCGGGCGCTGGACCGTCGACCCGGTGCATTCGGAGATCACGTTCACGGTGCGGCACCTGATGACGACGGTGCGCGGTTCGTTCACCGACTTCGGCGGGGAGGTGGAGATCGGCGAGGACCCGCTCGACTCCCGGGCGCACGCCGAGATCCGGATGGACTCGCTCGACACCCGCAGCGCGGAGCGGGACGCGCACGTCCGCTCGGCCGACTTCCTCGACGTCGACAACCACCCGGTCATGACCTTCACGGGCCACGGCGTCGAGCGGGCCGCGATCGGCCGCCGCGCCCGCAACCCGCGCTACCACGTCGACGGCGAGCTGACGATCAAGGACGTCACCCGCCCGGTCCGGCTGCTGACCGAGTTCCACGGCATCAGCCCCGACCCGTGGGGCGGCACCCGCGCGGGCTTCACCGCGACGACGTCCATCAGCCGCAGCGATTTCGGCATCGAGTTCAACGTGCCGCTGCAGGGCGACAAGGTCATGCTCGGCGACACCATCGCCATCGCCCTGGAGATCCAGGCCGTCCTCGCCACCGCCGACTCCCGCGCCTGAGCCGGCGGAACCGCCGGGGGCGGTGATCCGTCCGATCCGGTGATGATCGAGGAGCGACTGGCCCGCACCGCGGCGAAGCTGGCCGCGCTGCGGGGGCGGCTCGCCCCGTTCGGCCCTCCCCTCGCCGAGGAGCGCGTGGCGGCCTTCGAGGAGCGCAACGCCGTCCGCCTCCCGGACGCCTACCGGCGGTTCGTCACCACGATCGGCAACGGCGGTCCCGGCCCCTACCGGGGCCTCCTCGCCCTCGACCCCGACCTGTACGACCCCGGCTACGCCGGCACGTTCCCCTGCGGACCGGACGACCTGCCGGAAACGTGGCCGCGGGAGACGTTCGAATGGGCGTACCGGCACCCGTACCGGGGCACCCTCCGGCTCGCGCGCCAGCACGACATCGAATGGGAGTACCACGACACGGCCGAGCCGGAGTCGCGGCTCGTCCTCTCCGGCCCGGGCCGGGGCCGCGTCGTCATGGTGGACGCGGACGGCGACCGGTTCCCGCCGATCCACCACCCGGCCCCCGACTTCCTCGCCTGGTACGACGAGTGGCTGGACGACCCGTTCTCCCGGGTCCACCGGTACGGTTCGGACTTCGACCGCCGCGGCGTCCGGCTCGACGACCTCCGCGACGCCGACCCGGACGAGGCCGTCCGGACCGTGCACGTCGTGGCCGCCCGCATGGGCAACCGGCGGACCGAGCAGGCGCCGCCGCACGTCTGCGAGGCCTTGGCGGACGCCGCCCTGCACGCGCCGTCCGCGCGCGTCCGGGCGGCGTCCGCCTGGGCGCTGCGCCGGGCGCGGTGGGACGTCGGCCGCCACGCGCTGCCGCTGCTGCGCGGCGGCGACCCACGCGTCCGCCGCATCGCGGTCGGCCACGTCGCCGCCTCGCGCGCACTGGACCGCGCGGCCGCCGGGTCGGCGATCCGCGGACTGCTCGCCGACCCCGACCCGGGCGTCCGGGCCGCGGCGGCGACGGCCGCGGGCGACGCCGCCGTCCTGCGCGCCCTGCTGGTCGCCCCCGCCTCCCGAGCCCGCCTGGCGGCCCGGGAGCAGGTCCCCGCGCTCGTCCGCAGGGCGCCGGACGGACGGGACGCGCTCGTGCGGGCCGCCCGTCCGCTGCTGCGCGACCCCGATCCGGACGTGCGGGCCGCGGCCGTCGCGGCGCTCGGCGCCGTCCGCGCCGCCGTGCCGTGGGCCGGGCCCATGCTGCACGCCGCCCTGACCGACCCCGCCGCCGCCGTGCGCCGCGCCGCCGCGCACCGCCTGCTGCACTCCGCGGAGCGGGGCGCGGGCCCGCAGGCCGCGTCCGTCCTGCTCGCCGACCCGGACCCCGTCATTCGGCACGAAACGCTCGTCCGCCTCGCCCCGCGCGTGCACGTCCGCCACTGGGGCGCCGAGGCGCGGGCCCTGCTCGCCGACCCGGACCCGCAGGTGCGCGCCGCGGCGCTGGACGCGCTCCTGGAGGCGGGGACGCCGCCGCCCGACGACGCGTGGGCGCCGCTGCTCGCCGTCCCGTGCGGCCCCGTCCGGCACCGGGTCCTGCGGTCGACGGTGCGGCGCGGCGGGCCGCGCCCCGGCGGCGCGGTGCACGAGGAGCTGCACCGGATCCTGACCGCCCCCGACCGCGGCCTCCGCTCCACGCTGAGCTTCGCCCTGGAGCGGACGTGCACCGCCGAATGCCGTCCGGTGATCGCCGCGGCCCTGGCCGCCGAGGACGACCGCGTGATCCGCTACACCCTCGGGGCGTTCCTCGAGACGGTCAGCCCCGGCGGTACGCCCGCAGATCCTTGATCAGGAGATGCGCGTCGGACAGGCGCTCCGCGTCCTTCAGGGAGCGGTAGATGCCCCATTTGGGGGCGATGTCGCCCTTGTTGTTCCACAGGTCGAGGCCGTCCCGGGCGACGTCCGCCGCGACGCCGTCCGCGGACGACACCCGCCACCGGACGGCCCCGGCCTCGGCGAACCGGGCCTCCAGCTCGACGTCGATCCACCGGCTCCGCAGCGGCCGCAGGTCGGCCTCCCCGGCCACGACGCCCGCGTGGATCGCGTTCAGCTCCAGGAGGTCGCGGCCGCCGCGCCGGCGCAGCGACGTCACCAGCACGGGCGAGCCGCCCTTCCCGCCCGCGAAGAACTGGTGCACGTGCGTGAAGCTCGTCGTGGCCCGCAGCGCGCCCGTCAAATACCACGACCAGGTGAACCGCCACGTCTCGCCCCGGCCCGCGACCAGCGTCCGGCCGCCCGCCCGCATGCCCTTGACCTCCTGGCGCTGCCGGTCGGGGGAGCGGTCGACGTCGCCCGGGTAATGGATGTCGAACCGGTACATCGTCCCGAGCGCCCTGATGTGCCGGACGCCCGGGTGCGAGCCCGCCCGGTCGTCCTCGACGCTCGCGAACGCGTCGAGCCCGTCCCGCCCCGGCACCGCGTCCCACACCGGCCGCCACCCGTCCGCCATCGCCCCATTGTGGCGGACGGACGACCCGAGGCGCGCGCCTCCGCACGCCCCGGCCCGACCACGCAGCGGGAAGTGCCCCCGACACCCCGGCAGGAGGCGGCCGTCCGACCGACGGACTCCGCAAGGCTGGGCTGCGCAGCGGTGGGGGCCGCCGGTCAGACGTGTCGCTGTGGTGGCGTCCCCCAGAGCTCCCCGGCTGGGGCGGCCGTTTGACCATCGGCCTCCATTCGGTTGTGCTGCCCTGCCTGGGGCCGCCGGTCGGACGTGTCGCTGTGGGGGCGACCCCCGGCACCCCCGCAGGGGGCGGCCGTCTGACCGTCGGCCTCGACTGCGCTCCGTTCCGGTCGGCGGTCAGACGGCGGTGTGCTCCAGCCAGTGGTCGAGCAGCGCGCGGTCGCCGGTGATCTTCACTGCGGCATCGTCGGGGGAGAGGCGGCGCGCGAACACCAGCATCAGGTCGCGGACGGGGCCCGCGATGGTCATGTCGGCGTCGCGGGTCTCGTACTCGACGACGGCGGCGTCCGGGGTCCGGGTGATCAGCCAGCCGGGGACGGACGGCTCGTCCGCGCGCAGGCACAGCGTCTCGCCCGAGCCGCGCAGTTCGCCGAGCTCCGGCTTGAGGTGCGCGGCGGCGGGGGCGGTGAGCAGGCCGAAGGTCTCGGTCAGCTCGTCGGCCGCCAGGTCGGGCGCGATCGCGAACGGCGTCCCGGCGGTGATCGTCGCGTCGGCGTGGTGGACGGACGTGTCGTGCAGCATCCGGCGCAGCCACATCGCCGACGGGGCGTCGCCCATCACCGGGTGCGCGACGGCGCCCGGGTGCTCGGCCTGCGCGGCGATCGCCTCGGCGGCGCCCTCGCGCAGCCACGCGCCCCAGTCGGCCTGGTCGGCGGGCGTGTCGCGGGGCAGCTCGTCCGTCACGCGGGTGCCGCCGCGCCGGAACATGGCCGCGGCCCAGCGGTGCGCCTGGCCGACGTGCCCGACGAGGTCGCGCAGCGTCCACTCCGGGCAGGTCGGGACGACCGTGTCGGGGGCCCGGCGGGAGGCGGCGTCGGCGAGCCCGGCGGTGTGCTCCCGCAGCCCTTCGGCGATGCGCGTGATGTCCAGGACGTCCATGTCCTGCTCCTCTCTTCCGGTGAGTGCACGCGTACCGTAGGAACTCCAGCCCGGTGGAGGTTCAAGTAGTTGTGACGGACGGCACATCGCTCGCGATCGGCGACCTGTCGGCGCTCACCGGGGTGCCGGTGCGCACGATCCGGTTCTACTGCGACGAGGGCATCCTGGAGCCGGTCCGCAGCGCGGGCGGGCACCGGCGGTTCGACGCGGCCGCGGCCGACCGGCTGCGGCTCGTCCGGCGGCTGCGCGGGCTCGGGCTCGGGCTGCCCTCGATCACGGACGTGCTGGCCGGCGCGCGGTCGCTGGACGAGGCGGTCGCCGCGGAGCGGGCCGCGCTGGACGCGGAGCTGTCGGCGCTCGCGTGGCGGCGGGCGTCGCTGCGGGCGGTCGAGGACGCGGACCCCGCCGAGCGCGCGGCGCGGCTCGACCTGCTGGCGGCCGTGCAGGACGGGCCCCGGGCGCACGAGGCGCTCATGGACTTCTGGCGCCGCCGGATCGTGGTGTCGGTGCCGGAGGACGTGGTGCGGGTGCACCTGGAGATGACGGTGCCCGCGCCGCCGGCCGACCCCACGCCGGAGCAGGTCGTCGCGTACGCGGGGATGGTCGCGCTGACGGGGGACCGTGCCCTGTTCCGGCGGCTGCGCGAGCGGAGCCGCCGCAACGCCGAGGCGGTCGCGGACGAGCCGACGCTGCTGTACGGGATGCGCGAGGCCGTCGAGCTGGCGATGCCGCTCGTGCGCGCGGGCCGGGAACCGGAGGACGGGCCCGCCCTGGAGCGGTTCGTGGAGGCGCACGCGCTGGGCCGGCGCGAGCGCGACTCGGTGGAGTTCCGCCGTTCCCTCCTGCCGGCCGTCGAACCGGAGCGGGACCCGCGGATGCGCCGGTACTGGGCGCTGAACGGCGAGGTGATCGGGGACGCGGCCGCGCCGGGCGCGGTCGTCCTGTGGCTGATCGACGCCCTCCGGCGCAGCGCGGACACGGCCTGACCGGCGGCGCGGAATAGGCCCCCGCCGGACCGGGTTAGGATGGTTGAACGTTCTACTATTTGGGAGGCCGGCATGCAGTTCGGGATCTTCTCGGTCGGCGACGTCACCACGGATCCGACCAACGGCCGCACGCCCACCGAGGCCGAGCGCATCAAGGCCATGGTCGCGATCGCGCTGAAGGCCGAGGAGGTCGGGCTGGACGTCTTCGCGAGCGGCGAGCACCACAACCCGCCGTTCGTCCCGTCCTCGCCGACGACGATGCTCGGCTACATCGCGGCCCGCACCGAGCGGCTCGTGCTGTCCACCGCGACCACGCTGATCACCACCAACGACCCGGTGAAGATCGCCGAGGACTTCGCGATGCTCCAGCACCTCGCGGACGGCCGCGTCGACCTGATGATGGGGCGCGGCAACACCGGCCCGGTCTACCCGTGGTTCGGCCAGGACATCCGCAACGGCATCCCGCTCGCGATCGAGAACTACCACCTCCTGCACCGGCTGTGGCGCGAGGACGTCGTCGACTGGGAGGGCAAGTTCCGGACGCCGCTGCAGTCGTTCACCTCCACGCCCCGCCCGCTGGACGGCGTCCCGCCGTTCGTCTGGCACGGCTCGATCCGCAGCCCCGAGATCGCCGAGCAGGCCGCCTACTACGGCGACGGGTTCTTCGCGAACCACATCTTCTGGCCCACGACGCACTTCCAGCGGCTCATCGGCCTGTACCGGCGGCGCTTCGAGCACTACGGGCACGGCTCCGCCGACCAGGCCATCGTCGGGCTCGGCGGCCAGGTGTTCATGCGCAAGAACTCCCAGGACGCCGTCCGCGAGTTCCGCCCCTACTTCGACAACGCCCCCGTGTACGGGCACGGGCCGTCGCTGGAGGAGTTCACCGCCGAGACGCCGCTCACCGTCGGCAGCCCGCAGCAGGTCATCGACCGGACGCTGACGTTCCGCGACCACTTCGGCGACTACCAGCGCCAGCTGTTCCTCATGGACCACGCGGGCCTGCCGCTGAAGACCGTCCTGGAGCAGCTCGACATCCTCGGCGAGGAGGTCGTCCCCGTGCTGCGCAAGGAGTTCGAGTCGCTGCGCCCCGCGCACGTCCCGGCCACCGCCCCGACGCACGCCGAGCGCGCGGCGAAGACCCGGGAGGAGGCCCGATGAGCGGCCCCCGCACCCTCGCCGTCGTGTCGGCCGGCCTCGGCCGCCCGTCCTCCACCCGGCTGCTGGCCGACCGGCTCGCCGGCGCCGCCGCGGACGCCCTGCGCGCCGAGCACGGCGCCGACGTCGTCATCGAGCCGGTCGAGCTGCGCGACCACGCCCACGCGATGGTCGACGCGGCCCTCACCGGCTTCCCGTCCGGCGACTTCCGCGCCGCCGTCGAGACCGTGGCCGGCGCGGACGGCCTCGTCGCCGTCACCCCGGTGTTCAACGCGTCCTACGGCGGCCTGTTCAAGACGTTCTTCGACGTCCTCGACCGCGACGCCCTGGACGGGACGCCCGCGCTGATCGGCGCGACCGGCGGCACCGAGCGGCACTCGCTCGCCCTCGACTTCGCCGTCCGCCCGCTGCTGGCGTACCTGCGGGCGAACGTCGTCCCGACGGCCGTGTACGCGGCGTCCGCGGACTGGGGGAGCGGCGACGGGCGCCTCGGCGACCGCGTCCGCCGCGCGGGCGCGGAACTCGCCGCCCTCGTCGCCGGCCGCCCGGCCCCCGCCGCCGAGGACCCGTACGAGAACCCCGTCCCCTTCGAAACCCTCCTCGGCTCGCCCGACCGCGCCGGGTAGCGCCGGGCTCCTCGGGGGTCAGCCGTCCTCCAGGTCGCCTTCGACTTCCAGGTAGAGGCGCTTCAGCGCGTCGAGGGTGCCTTGCTCCGGGTGCTCCCACATGCCCCGGTCGGCGGCCTCCAGGAGGCGTTCGGCGATGCCGTGCAGGGCCCACGGGTTCGACCGCTCGAAGAACGCGCGGTTCTCCTCGTCCAGCGCGTACGTCCGCGCGAGCTTCTCGTACATCCAGTCGGCGACGACGCCCGCCGTGGCGTCGTACCCGAACAGGTAGTCGACGGTCGCGGCCAGTTCGAACGCGCCCTTGTACCCGTGCCGGCGCATCGCCGCCAGCCACCGCGGGTTCACCACCCGCGCGCGGAACACGCGGGACGTCTCCTCGTCGAGCGTCCGCGTCCGGACGGCGTCCGGGCGGGTGCTGTCGCCGATGTACGCCTTCGGTGCCCGGCCGGTCAGCGCCCGCACCGTCGCGATCATCCCGCCGTGGTACTGGAAGTAGTCGTCGGAGTCGGCGATGTCGTGCTCGCGCGTGTCGGTGTTCTTCGCGGCGACGCTGATCCGCCGGTACGCGCTCTCCATGTCGCCGCGCGCCGGGACGCCGTCCAGGCCGCGCCCGTACGCGTAGCCGCCCCACACCGCGTACACCTCGGCGAGGTCGGAGTCGTCGCGCCAGTTCCGGCTGTCGATCAGCGGCAGGATGCCCGCGCCGTAGGCGCCCGGCCGCGACCCGAACACCCGCATCGTCGCGCGCCGCTCGTCGCCGTGCGCCGCCGTGTCCGCCCGGACGTGCGCGCGCACGAAGTTGTCGTCGTCGCGTTCGTCCAGCCCGGCGACCAGCAGGACCGCGTCGTCCAGCATCGCGACCGCGTGCGGGAACGCGTCGCGGAAGAAGCCGCTGATCCGGACGGTCACGTCGACGCGCGGGCGGCCCAGTTCGTCCAGCGGCACGGCCTCCAGCCCGGTGACCCGCCGCGACGCCTCGTCCCACACCGGGCGGACGCCGAGCAGCGCGAGCACCTCCGCGATGTCGTCGCCCGACGTCCGCATCGCGCTGGTGCCCCACACCGACAGCCCGACCGAGCGCGGCCACCCGCCCGTCTCGTCCCGGTACCGCGCGAGCAGGGAGTCCGCCATCGCGCGGCCCGTCTCGTACGCCAGCCGGGACGGGACGGCCTTCGGGTCGACCGAGTAGAAGTTGCGGCCCGTCGGCAGGACGTTGACCAGGCCCCGCAGCGGCGAACCGCTCGGCCCCGCCGGGACGTAGCCGCCCTCCAGCGCGTGCAGCACCATGCCGATCTCGTCGGACGTCCGCGCCAGCCGGGGCACGATCTCGGCGGCCGCGAACCGCAGGATCTCCGCGGCCTTCCCCTCGGCGACCTCCCCGGCCGCCGCCGGGTCCCAGCCGCGTTCGTCCATGGCCTCGACGAGCGCGCGCGCCCGCGCCTCGAACGCGTCGACCCGCGCGCGCTCCGAGGAGCTCTCGTCGAGCCCCAGCGCCTCGCGCAGTCCCGGCAGCGCCTGCGTCCCGCCCCACAGCTGCCGGGCCCGCAGCATCGCCAGCACCAGGTCGACCCGGGCGCCCCCTTCCGGGGCGACGCCGAGCACGTGCAGCCCGTCCCGGATCTGCACGTCCTTGACCTCGCACAGCCACCCGTCCACGTGGAGCAGGAAGTCGTCGAACTCCGCGTCGTGCGGGCGGTCGTCCAGCCCGAGGTCGTGGTCGAGCCGGGCCGCCCGGATCAGCGTCCAGATCTGCGCCCGGATCGCCGGCAGCTTCGCCGGGTCCATCGCGGCGACGTTCGCGTGCTCGTCGAGGAGCTGCTCCAGCCGCGCGATGTCGCCGTAGCTCTCCGCCCGCGCCATCGGCGGGATCAGATGGTCGACGAGCGTCGCGTGCGCCCGCCGCTTCGCCTGCGTCCCCTCGCCGGGATCGTTCACCAGGAACGGGTAGATCAGCGGCAGATCGCCCAGCGCCGCGTCCGGCCCGCACTCCGCGGACATCCCCGCCGCCTTGCCCGGCAGCCACTCCAGGTTGCCGTGCTTGCCGACGTGCACCACCGCGTGCGCGCCGAACACGTCCTCCAGCCACCGGTACGCGGCGAGGTAGTGGTGGCTCGGCGGCAGGTCCGGGTCGTGGTAGATCGCGACCGGGTTCTCCCCGAACCCGCGCGGCGGCTGCACCATCACCACCGTGTTCCCCGACCGCAGCGCCGCGAGGACGATGTCGTCGCCGTCCACGAACAGCTCGCCCGGCGGCGGCCCCCAGTGCCGCTCGATGCCCTCGCGCAGCCCGGCGGGCAGCGTCCGGTACCAGGACTCGTACTCCGCCCGCGGGACCCGCACCGGGTTCCGCCCGAGCTGCTCCTCGGTCAGCCAGCCGGCGTCCTGCCCGCCGGCCTCGATCAGCGCGTGCATCAGCGCGTCGCCCTCGTCCGGCAGCGCGTCCCCGACGTCGTACCCCCGCTCGCGCAGCGCCGCGAGCAGCCGCACCGTGCTCGCCGGCGTGTCCAGCCCGACGGCGTTGCCGATCCGCGCGTGCTTCGTCGGGTACGCCGACAGCATCAGCGCGACCCGCTTCTCCGCGGCGGGCACGTGCCGCAGCGCCGCGTGCCGCACCGCGATCCCCGCGACCCGCGCGGCCCGCTCCTCGTCGGCCGCGTAGACGCTGAGCCCGTCCTCGTCCGTCTCCTTGAACGAGAACGGCACCGTGATCAGCCGCCCGTCGAACTCCGGCACCGCCACCTGCGTCGCGGTGTCCAGCGGCGACAGCCCGTCGTCGTTCCGCTCCCACGCGGCCCGCTCGCTCGTCAGGCACAGCCCCTGCAGGACCGGGACGTCCAGGTCCGCGAGCGCGCCGACGTCCCACGCCTCGTCGTCCCCGCCGGCCCCGGCGAGCGCCGGCTTCGTCCCGCCCGCCGCCAGGACCGTCACGACCAGCGCGTCCGCCCGTCCGAGCGTCTCCAGCAGGCCGTCCTCGGCCGTCCGCAGCGAGGCGCAGAACACCGGCAGCGCCCGGCCGCCCTTCGCCTCGATCGCCCGGCACAGCACGTCCACGAACGCGGTGTTGCCGGCCAGGTGGTGCGCCCGGTAGTACAGCACCCCCACGACGGGCCCCTCGCCGTCCGCCGCGTCCCGCTCCAGGACGCCCCACGTCGGCGTCTCCGCGGGCGGCGCGAACCCGAACCCGGTCAGCAGCACGGTGTCCGACAGGAACCGGAACAGCTCGCCCAGGTTCCCGGGACCCCCGTGCGCGAGGTACGCGTGCGCCTCCGCCGCGACCCCCGCCGGAACCGTCGACAGCCCCATCAGCTCGGCGTCCGGGACCTGCTCCCCGCTGATCACCACCACCGGCCGGGGGCCCGCCAGCAGGGCGTCCAGGCCCTCCTCCCAGGCCCGGCGCCCGCCGAGCAGCCGCACCACCACGAGGTCGGCGCCCTCGACGAGCGCGGGAAGGTCCTCGACCCCGACCCGGGCCGGGTTCGCCAGACGGAAATCGGCGCCACTGGCGCGCGCGCTGAGCAGGTCAGTGTCGGAAGTCGACAGCAGAAGGATCACGCGGATCGCGTCCTCACCCGGGGTCCTCGCCCCGAATCGCAGGGAAACGGCGGCGACACGGAGTCTCCTGGCTCCCGGATCGGCGCTCGCCCCGGCCTTCCCGCTCGCGCAGTGGCCTTGGGTGGGGTCCGCTCCCCGGTGACAGTTGCGGGACAGCGCCGGATTCGCACCGGCTTCCTCCGCTTGTCGCCGCCCACACCCTAACGCGCCCCGCCCCCCGCACGGCAGCACGCCTCCGAGCGATCTCCACCGCGGCGCCCGCGCGGGCCTCACCAGTCGCGGACGGTCTCCACGCCCGACGCGAGGCTCTCGAACACCCACCGCGGTTCGACGCCGAACGCGGCCGCCGCGTCCCGCGCGATGCGGTCCAGGGCGTCGAACAGCTCCTCGCGTTCGACGGTCTCGATGAAGCCCGTGCGCCGGTCGAGGCCGTTGAACGCCTCGCCGAACCCGCGCCCGACCCCGGTCAGCTGCGCCGGACGATCGTCCGCCGGACCCTCGGCGAGCACGGCCATGACCGCACGCCGCGTCGCCTTGTACTGCGCGACCGACTTCGTGAAGGTCGTCTTGCCGATGGTGCCGCGGCCGTCCCAGTCGCGCAGCGGGTTGTCCCGGTTCTCGGCGACCCACTCCGGTCTGCGGGCGTCGCGGATCTCGACGCGCGTCCCGTTGGGGATCTCCGGCCGCCACGTCGAGCGCATCGCGTTCGCGTACTCGGCCGGGACGCTGTACAGGTGGAGCGACTCCAACTCGGGCGTGCACCGCGGCTTGAGGCGATCCTCCTTCGTCATCCCGAACAGGTCGAAGACGGCGAGTTCCTTCAGCGACGCCAGCTCGTTCAACCGCCCCGCCGCCGCGAGCAGCCCCAAGTCGCCGCGCAGACCGAGCTCCGTCAGGTTCGGGAACAGCCGGACGATCCGCCCGCAGTCGAGCGTCCCGATCTCCCGGACGTCCAGGCGGGTGACATCCGGACGGGCCTCGGCCATCCCGTCGATTTCCGCGCCGGTGCACGCCAGCTTCCACGGTGCCGGCGGATCCTCCCGGACACCCGCGTCCCACCGCCGCTGCCGCGCGAGATCGTCCCCGAGCCGCCAGCCGAAGCCGTAACTGGGCGACGGCCCCTCGTGCAGCGGCGGCATCCGTCCGACGACCTTGTGGCTGCGCGGAAGCACCCATGGGAGGTTCCGGTACGCGAGGCTCCCGTTCCACGCATGGTGCGTGAGCCGCAGCGGCGACACGTCGCCGAGGTCGTCGACCGACATGGGCTCGGGCCCGGACCAGTCCAGTTCGAGCACCGCCGCCTTCTGCCGCTCCGCGTCGATCCCGACGATCTGCGCCGCCGTCCACGCGCCGAGTTCGGCGGAGAACGCGGCCACGACGTCCCCCGCCGCGATCGGCCGCGGCGGACCGGCCTGCTTCGTGACTGCCATGTCCGGTGAGAGTAGGACCGTCGGGTGACATTCCGACCGGAGCGAGCCGGACCGCCCCCGCCCACCGTGCCGAGGGCCTCGCGACCCCACCGGACGGTCGCCGCCGCGCCTGAACGACTCGCGTGCGGCGTCTGGCGGGGGCATGGACGCGCTTTCTAGAATGCCGCGACCGAGCACCTGGAGGTGCAGCGATGGACACGTCCATGTATCTGAACGCCGTCGTCGACCAGACGAGGACGCTCGCCGATTGGGTCCACGGCCGGGACGCGGCGGCGCCGGTCCCGACCTGCCCGGGGTGGACGCTGGCCGACCTCGTCGACCACGTCGGCGCGACCCAGCGCATGGTGACGATGCTCGTGGGCGAGCGGATGACCGAGCCGAGCGGGGCGTTCGCCGGCTACGTTCCCGGGCCGGCGGACTCGGCCCGGTGGCGCGGCTGGTTGACCGACGGTGCGGCCGAGGCGGAGCGTGCCTTCGCGTCGGTCGCCGACGACACGCCGGTGTGGGACCCGTCCGGCGCCGCCGCGGGCGTGCCGTTCTGGTCGCGCCGGCTGTTCGGCGAGGTCTGCGTGCATCGCGCGGACGCGGCCGCGGCGCTCGGCATGCGGTACGAGCTGGACCCGGAGCCCGCCGTCGCGGCCATCGAGGACTGGCTGGACACGATGACGTCCCGCGGCTACTGGGAGAACAGGCGGGGCTTCGCCGAAGCGATGCGCGGCGTCGGCCAGACCCTGCATTTCCACGCGACCGACGCGCCCGGAGAGTGGCTGGTGCGCCGGGAACCGGACATGGTCGTCCTCGAACACGGGCACACCAAGGCGGACGTCGCGGTCCGCGGCCCGGCCGCCGATCTGCTGCTCGTCCTCAGCAGGCGCCGTCCGCTGGACGCGGCCCCCGCACTGGAGGTGCACGGGGACCGGGCGCTGCTCGACCACTGGATCGAGCACATGGACTGGGTCGCCGACGGCTGACCCGCGCCGGACGCGGTGCGTCCGGCGCGGTCCCGCGGATCTCCGGGTCAGGGCTTGCGGGCGACGCCGCAGAACTCGTCGATCTCCTCGACCGTGCCGATGTCGGCGGGCCGCGGGTGCCACAGCGGGCAGGAGACGACGCCGGGCGGCAGCAGCTCCATGCCCTCGAAGAAGCCCGCGAGCTGGTCCGGCGTCCGCAGGACGTAGGGCGGCTCGGCGGACCGGTTCCAGATGTCGATGGCCTCAGCGGTCGCCGGGTCCACGACGTTCGTGGCGTCGTACAGGGCGAGGTAGCTGCCGCTCGGCAGGGCGTCCACCAGCCGCCGGACGATCGACCGCCCCTCGTCGTAGTCGGTCATGTGGCCGAGGATGCCCATCAGCAGGAGCGCGATCGGCTCGTCGAAGTCCAGCGTCTCCGCCGCCCCCGCGATGACGTCCTCCGGTTTTCGCAGGTCGGCGGGCAGGTACGCGGTCTTCCCCTCCGGGGCGCTCGTGAGCAGGGCCCGCGCGTGCGCCAGGACCAGCGGGTCGTTGTCGACGTACACCACGCGGGCTCCCGGGGCGGCGGCCTGGGCGACCTCGTGGGTGCGGTCGACCACGGGCAGGCCGGCGCCGACATCGAGGAACTGCTGGATGCCCTCGTTGTCGGTGAGGTGGCGCACGGTGCGGTGGAGGAACGCGCGCGAGTGCAGGACGGTGTCCCGCAGGTGGGGGACGAGCCGGGCGGCGAGGTTGCCTGCTCTGACGTCGGGTTCGTAGTTGTCCTTGCCGCCTAGCCAGTAGTTCCAGATGCGGGCGGTCTGCGGGATCTCGGTGTTGACCGGGGAAGCCTCGTCCGTCACGGTGTCTTCCTCACTCGGGGGTGCTCGGACTGTCAGGACCCATCTAACAACCAAGATCGACTTCGTGTCGACGCCTACCCCGAACGGGCCGGCGCGCCCGCCTCTACGGCCCCGCCTCCGCGCCGGCGTCCGCGGGGCCGTAGAGGCGGGCGACGTCGGGGGAGTCCAGCCACTTGGAGTAGGTGGGGGACTTCGGCCAGCCGTCGGGCGAGTCCTGCCACTCCTCCTGGCGGCCCCACGGCAGGAGGTCGATCAGCGCGAACGTGTGGCTGAGCTGCTCGGTGCCGCGGCCGCCGGTGTGCCAGGTGCGGTACACCGTGCCGCCGTCGCGGAGGAACACGTTCACCGCGAACCCTCCGCCGGGCGGCGCGTCCATGTCGGCGCCGAACGTGCTCTCCGACGAGGAGTACCAGTCCATCTTGTTGCCGACCTTGGCCCTGTAGGCGAGCGCCTCGTCGATGGGCCCGTTGGTGACGACGACGAAGCGGGCGTCGTAGTTGTCCAGGAAGTCCAGCCGGACGAACTGCGACGTGAACCCCGTGCAGCCGCCGCACTGCCATTCCGCGCCATCGGACCACATGTGGTTGTAGACGATGAGCTGGGAGCGCCCGTCGAAGACGTCGACCAGCCGGACCGGGCCGTCCGGGCCGGTCAGCGTGTAGTCGGGGAGCTCGACCATCGGCAGCCTGCGGCGCTGCGCCGCGATGGCGTCGAGCTCGCGGGTGGCGGCCTTCTCCCGCGCCCGCAGGTCGTCGAGGGCGGCCCGCCAGGTCTCCCGGTCGACGACCGGGGGCAGGGCGCCCGCCGTCTGCTCGGTCATGGTTCCTCCTCGGCTCGTTCGTTCCTGCTCTCGTCGAGTCCGACCAGCGGCGGCGGCGGAACTCATCGCGAGCGGACGCGCCCGGGAGGCGAACCCGGTCAGCGGGCCGGGACGCCCAGGACGTCCGGGAGGTCGCGGAGGTCGGAAACGGTGTGGTCGGGAGGCTCGAACATCGACGGGTACGGGAGGGCGCCGCGGTTCAGCCAGGCGGCGCGCAGGCCCGCGCGGCGGGCGCCGTCGACGTCCCACGGGTGCACGGCGACGAGGAGGAGCCGGTCGGGCGGGACGCCCAGGGCGTCGACGGCGTGCCGGTACGCGGCGGGCGCGGGCTTCCACGCGCGCGGGGCGGAGACGTCGAGGAGCGGGTCGAACCCGGCGCGGAGGCCGGCGCGCTCCAGCAGGCGCTCGGTGACGGCGACGGACCCGTTGGTGAGGGTCGCCAGCCGCAGCCCGGCGGCGTGCAGGGCCTGGACGGCGTCCGGGACGTCGGGGTGCACGTCGAGGTCGGTGAAGCCGCTGACGACGTGGGCCGCGGCGCGGCGCGCGTCGCCGGCCCAGCCGTCCAGCCCGGTGAGCAGGCTCCGCAGGCCGCACTCGGCGACCTCGGCGAAGTCGGCGTAGGCCCCGGCGGCGGTGAGCCCCACGCCGTCGCGCAGGACGCCCGCGAACCAGGTGGGGAGGAGGTGGCCGGGCGCGCCGACGTCCTCCAGGCGTCCGCGCAGGCAGGACAGGTCGCCCAGCGTCCCGTTGACGTCGAACAGCACCACCTGGATCATCGGTCGCCGCCTCCTCTGCGGGCCTCGTAGGGCCCCGTACCCAGCGGACGGCCGTTTCGTGCATGCCCGTGTGGTTCATCCCTTCGTGGCGCCCGCGGTGAGGCCGCCGATGAGCTGGCGTTCGGCGACGGCGTAGAACGCGAGCGCGGGGATCATCGCGAGGACGATGTAGGCGAACACCAGCGCGTAGTTCGTCGAGTACTGGCCCTGGAACTGCTGGATGCCGACCGGGATGGTGTGCCACTTGGGGTTCGTGAACACGAGCAGCGGCAGGAAGAAGTTGTTCCAGCTCGTGACGATCGCGAGGACCGACACCGTGCCGATGGCGGGGCGGGCCATCGGGAGCAGGATGCGCCAGAAGAACGCGAACCGGCTGCACCCGTCGATGATCGCGGCCTCCTCGAGGTCGCCGGGGATCGTCCGGAAGAAGCCCCGCAGGATGATGATCGTCATCGGCAGCGCGAACGCCGCCTGCGGGAGGATGACGCCGAGCGGGTTGTCGAGCAGGCCGAAGGCGCGCAGCAGGACGAACAGCGGCAGCACCGCGACGGCGGGCGGGAACATCAGCCCGACCGCGAACAGGGTGAAGAACGCCTCGCGGCCGCGGAACGCGTAGCGGGCGAACGCGAACGCGGCGAGCGCCGAGACCGCGACGGTGATCAGCGCGGTGGCGGCCGCGATCGCGATGCTGTTGCCGACCTGCCGCCAGAAGTCGCCGGACCCGAGGATGCCGGTGTAGTTCGACACCCGCCAGGGCGACGGCAGCCCGAACGGGTCGCCGGTCAGGTCCCCGGTCGACTTGAACCCCGACAGCACCGCGTACAGCAGCGGGACGACGATGAAGGAGCCCAGCACCCAGACGGCGGCGTGCCGCGACAGGCCGCGCAGCGTCGCCCCGCGGCGGCGGCGGCTCCGGTCGGTCGTGGTCATCGCGGCCCTCCCGTCGACGTCATGGCGCCCTGCAGGTCGCGGCGCAGCGCGAAACGCTGGTAGAGCAGGGAGAACACCAGGCTGATGGCGAACATGACGACGCTGATCGCGCTCGCGTAGCCCATCTGGTAGCGCTGGAAGCCGAACTGGAACATGGAGACGGCCATCGTTTCGGTGGAGTGCGTGGGCCCGCCGCCGGTCGTGACCCACACGAGGTCGAACAGCTGGATCGCGCCGATGACCGACAGGAACACGCTGATCCGGAGGGTCGGGGCGAGGAGGGGGAGCGTGACGTGGCGGAAGCGCTCCCACGGGCCCGCGCCGTCGATCGCCGCCGCCTCGAGGACCTCCTTGGGGATGCCCTGCAGGCCAGCCAAATAGATCATCATGTGGAAGCCGAAGTACTTCCACGTCATGACGGCGAACAGCGTGGGCAGGGCGGTGTCGGGATCGGAGAACCAGGTGCCGGCGAGGCCGCCCACGAGCGGGAGGTCCTCGATGAGGGCGTCGGCGAGGCCCGAGCCGGGCAGGAAGATCATCCCGAACAGCACGCCCGCGATGACCTCGGACAGGATGTAGGGCGCGAAGAAGACCGCCCGGTAGACCGCCCGGCCGCGCATCCGCTGGTTGAGCAGGACGGCCGTGCCGAGCGCGAACGGCAGCTGCACCGCGACCGACAGGACGACCAGGACGAGCCCGCGCCACAGGTCGCCGCGGAACACCGGGTCGGCGAACAGCTCGCGGAAGTTGCCGAGCCCGACGAAGTCCTCGGGCCACCCGAACCCGCCCCACCGGAAGAAGCTCGTGTAGAGGGCGATCACGATCGGGATCAGGACGAACAGGACGAAGACCAGCAGCGCCGGGACGAGGAACCAGGTGGTGGCGAACCAGCCGCGCACCCGCCGTCCGCGGGCCGGGCGCCGGTGCGCCGGCGGGCCGCTCCGCGGGGGCGCGGCCCGCTTCGGCGACGATGTCGATGTGGACGGCGGCGTCATGCCTTCTTGGCCGCCTCGGTGATCGCCTGCGTGATCTCCTGCGGGGTGCCCTGCCCGCCCATGAGCTCGGCCACGCCGTCGTTGACCTCCTGCCCGACGGCGGGCGGGAACGCCTGGTCCAGGTAGAGCTGGAACCCGGACGCGCCGTTCAGCATCCCCGCGACCTGCTTGCGGTTGGCGTCCTCGATCGCGCTCTCGGCGCCCTTGACGACGGGCATGAACGCGCCGGACGACACGAGCCGGGCCTCGTTCTGCTCGTTCATCAGGAACTTGAGGAAGTCGAGCGCCTCGGGCGGGGCGTCCTTGCCCAGCGCGTGGCCGTTGCCGCCGCCGAACACGTCGGTGACCTTGCCGGGGCCGCCCTCGACGGAGGGGAACGGGAAGAAGCCGAGCGCGTCGCCGAGGTCCTGCCCGGAGGCGTCCTTCTGCACGACGGGCGCCCACTGGCCCATCAGCTCCATGCCGGCCTTGCCCGCCCCCATGGTGGCGGCCTGCCCGCCCGGGGCGTCGTACGCGGCGCCCTGGAAGCCCTGCTGGAACGGGTCGAGATCGACGAGTTCCTTGAGTTTCTGCCCGGCCTGGACGAACGGGGGAGTGCCGAAGTTCTGCGCCTCGGCCGCCTGCCGGACACCGTCCGGCCCGGCGAGGCGGAGCGCGAGGTAGGCCCAGTAGTAGTGCCCGGGCCACTTGTCCTTGCCGGCCAGGGCGATCGGGGTGATCCCGGCGGTCTTCAGCTTGCGGACGGCGTCGAGGAACTGCGCCCAGGTCGCGGGGGGCTCGGCGATCCCGGCCTTCTCGAAGTGGTCCTTGTTGTACCAGAACCCGACCATGCCCATGTCGTACGGGACCGCATAGGTCTTGCCGTCGAACTCGTACGGCTGCAGGGAGACCGGCATGAAGCCGTCCAGGAAGGCGGAGTCGTCGACGGGCTTGACGAGCCCGGCGTCGATCCGCTGCTTGAGGACGCCCCCGCCCCAGGTGACGAAGATGTCGGGGAGGTCGCCGGACGCCGTCACGGCCGTCATCTTGGCCTTGAACGCGTCGTTCTCCATGTTCGTCAGCTTGATGTCGACGTTCGGGTGCGCCTTCTCGTAGGCCGCGGCGATCTCCGGGTAGATGCTCTTGGACGGCTCGGTCGTGGCGATGTCGAGCCATTCGATCGTGACCTTGCCGGAGTCGGATCCGTCGCCGCCGCAGGCGGAGAGCGCGGGCGCGGCGACGGTGAGCGCGGCGCCCGCGGAGAGCGCGGTCAGCAGGGAGCGTCGGGACGGTCGTGAGAAGCCCATGGTGGCCTCCTGGAGGGGTGGGCGGTGGACGGGACCGGGCCTGAAGAGCGAAAGGGGGAAGGCGAGGTTCTCGAAACTTTTCGAAATCCTTCGGTTAGTCTGTTGCCGAGAAACTCTAAGAAGGGCACCCCGTTCGGTCAAGGCTTCGCGGTGGATTCGTGTGTGCTCCATCACTCCATGGACGGAGCCGCTGGAACGATCGCCGGACGATCGGCGGACGATCGGGGCTAGGAGCGATCGAAATATTGCGATAACGTTCGCAATCGTTTCCTCGGGGAGGAGAAGCAGCGTGACCGTGCGCACCACCGAAGACCCGCCGGACCCGCCGGACCCGCGGGCCGCGCCGTCCCGGCCGACCCTCGCGCTGATCGCGGCCGAGGCCGGGGTGTCGCAGGCGACCGTCTCGAAGGTCCTCAACGGCCGGACGGACGTGGCCGCCGCGACCCGCGAGCGCGTCGAGGCCCTGCTGCGCGACCACAACTACCCGGGCCCCGGCGGCTCCCGCCGCGCCCGCCGCTCGGGGCTGATCGACCTCGTGCTGGCCGGGCTCGACAGCCCGTGGGCGGTGGAGATCCTGCGCGGCGTCGAGGCCGAGTGCGCCGAGCAGGGCACCGGGGTGGTCGTGTCGCTGGTGCGCGAGGACGACGCGCGCCCGCCGAGCTGGCAGAACCTGCCGGCCCTGCACCACAGCGACGGCGTGATCCTGGTGACGTCCCGGATGACCGGCCGGCAGCGCGAGCAGCTCGAACGCGCCGGCGTCGCGCTCGTTCTGGTCGACCCGGTGAACCTGCCGGACACCGACATCGCCAGCGTCGGCGCCACCAACTGGGCGGGCGGCCTCGCCGCCACCGAGCACCTCATCGGGCTCGGCCACCGCCGCATCGGGATGATCGGCGGCCCCGCCGACATGCTGTGCACGCAGGCCCGGGTGGACGGCTACCGGACGGCCCTGGAGCGCGCGGGCATCGAGGTCGACCGCGACCTCGTCCGGTACGGCGACTTCCACCACGAGGGCGGCTTCGCCCGCAGCCGCGAGCTGCTCGACCTGCCGGACCGGCCCACCGCGATCTTCGCGGGCAGCGACCAGCAGGCCATGGGCGCCTACCAGGCCGCGCGCCTCGCCGGACTGCGCGTCCCCGAGGATCTGAGCGTCGTCGGGTTCGACGACCTGCCGACCTGCGAGTGGCTGTCGCCGCCGCTCACGACCGTCCGGCAGCCACTGGAGGAGATGGGCCGGGTCGCCGCCCGCACCCTGCTGCAGCTCCTGGACGGACGGCCGCCGCTGACCCCCCGCGTGGAGCTCGCCACCGAGCTCCGCGTCCGCGCCTCCACCGCCCCGCCCGCCCCCACGGAGCAACGATGACCGAAGCACCCTCCCCCGCCGCGGCCGCCGCGGAGCGGTGGCGCGATCCCGCGCTGCCGGCCGCCGACCGGATCGCCGACCTGCTGTCCCGCATGACCCCCGAGGAGAAGGCGGGCCAGCTCGCCGGCTTCTGGGCGATGCCCGCCGAACCGGGCGAGCCCGTCGCCCCCATGGAGGACGACTCGAACGAGTCGGCGCCCGCGCTCGACGAGCTCCTCCCGCACGGCCTCGGCCAGTTCACCCGGGTGTTCGGCACCGCGCCGGTCACCGCCGCCGAGGGCGCCGCCCGGCTGCGCGACCTGCAGCGCCGCGTCGCCGAGGCCAACCGCTTCGGCATCCCCGCCATCGCGCACGAGGAATGCCTCAACGGCTTCATGACCTGGGGCGCCACCGTCTTCCCCAGCCCGCCCGCGTGGGGCGCGACCTTCGACCCCGGGCTGGTGGGGGAGATGGCCGCCGCGATCGGGGCGAGCATGCGCGCCGCGGGCGTCCACCAGGGGCTCGCGCCCGTCCTGGACGTGGTCCGCGACGCCCGCTGGGGGCGCACCGAGGAGTGCATCGGCGAGGACCCGCAGCTCGTCGCCGTCCTCGGCACCGCCTACGTGCGGGGGCTGGAACGGTCCGGCGTCGCCGCGACGCCCAAGCACTTCGCCGGGTACTCCGCGTCCCGCGCCGCCCGCAACATGGCGCCCGCCCCGATCGGCCCCCGCGAACTCGCCGACGTGATCCTCGAACCGTTCGTCATGGCGCTGCGCGACGGCGGCGCCCGCTCGATCATGCACTCCTACACCGACGTGGACGGCGTCCCCGCCGCCGCCGACGCGCGGCTCCTCACCGACCTGCTGCGCGGCGAGCTCGGCTTCACCGGCGCCGTCGTGTCCGACTACTTCGGCATCTCCTTCCTGGAGAGCCGGCACCGCGTCGCCGGGTCCCGCGGCGAGGCCGGCGCCCTCGCGCTGCGCGCCGGCATCGACGTCGAGCTGCCGACCGTCCGCTGCTTCGGCGAACCGCTGCTGGAGCTGGTGCGCCGCGGCGACGTCCCCGAGGAGCTGCTCGACCGCGCCGCCGCCCGCGTCCTCGCCCTCAAGGCCGGGCTCGGCCTCCTGGACGGCCCGCCCGACCCCGCGGGCCCCGATCCCGCCGGCCTCGACTTCGACCCGCCCGAGCACCGCGCGCTGGCGCGGCGGCTGGCGGAGGAGTCGGTCGTCCTGCTCGCCAACGACGGGACGCTGCCGCTCGCGCCCGCCGCCCGCGTGGCGCTCACCGGCCCCCTCGCCGACGACACGGCCGGGATGCTCGGCTGCTACACCTTCCCCGCGCACGTCGGCCGCCACCGGCCCGACCTGCCGCTCGGCGTGGACGTCCCGACCCTCGCCGACGCCCTGCGCGGCGAGCTGCCCGACGTCGCCGTCGCCCCGTCCGCGGACGTCCTGGTCACCGAGGACGACATCGCCGCGGCCGCCGCGGCGGCCCGCGACGCCGACGTGGCCGTCGTGGCGCTCGGCGACCGGGCGGGCCTGTTCGGGCGCGGCACGTCCGGGGAGGGCTGCGACGCCGAGACCCTCGCGCCGCCCGGACGGCAGCGCGACCTCGCCGAGGCCGTCCTCGCCACCGGCACGCCCACCGTGATCGTGCTGCTGTCGGGACGCCCGTACGCGATCGAGGACCTCGCCGACCGGGCCGCCGCCGTCGTCCAGGCGTTCTTCCCCGGCCAGGAGGGCGCGGGGGCGGTCGCCGGGGTGCTCACCGGACGCGTCGAGCCGTCCGGGCGGATGCCGATCAGCGTCCCGCGGCGCGCGTCCGGCCCGCCCGTCACCTACCTGCGCTCGAAGATGGACGGCCCGCACGACTGGAGCGCCGTCAGCCCCGCCCCGCTGTTCCCGTTCGGGCACGGCCTCACCTGGACGCGGTTCGCCTACACGGACCTGCGCGTCGACGAGCGCGCCCCCACCGACGGGTCGCTGACCGTGGAGGCGGTCGTCCGCAACGTCGGCGACCGCCCGGGCACCGAGGTCGTCCAGCTCTACCTCGCCGACCCGGTCGCCTCCGTCGTCCGCCCGTCCCGCCTGCTCGCCGGGTGGGCCCGCGTCCGCCTCGAACCGGGGGACGCCGCCCGCGTCGCGTTCACCGTGCACGCCGACCGCACCTCGTTCACCGGCCCCGACCTGCGCCGCATCGTCGAGCCGGGCGCGATCGAGGTCATGGTCGGCGGGTCCAGCGAGGACCTCCCGCTGCGCGGCGCGTGCACGCTGGACGGCCCGGTGCGCGTCCTCGGCGCCGACCGCGTCCTCGACGTCCCGGCGGAGGTGACGCCGCTGTGAACCGGTTCCGGAACCCGATCCTGCCGGGCTGCCGCCCCGACCCCTCGGTCTGCCGGGTGGGCGAGGACTACTACCTCGTGACGTCCACGTTCGAGTGGTTCCCGGGGCTGCCGGTGTTCCACAGCCGCGACCTGGTCCACTGGCGGTGCATCGGGCACGCCTTCGACCGTCCGGACCAGCTCCCGCTGGACGGCGTCCCGGCGTCCGGCGGCCTGTACGCGCCGGCCCTGCGCCACCACGACGGCCGCTTCCACCTGTTCTGCACGCTCGTCGACGGCGCCGAGTGGTCGGGGCACTTCGTGCTGACCGCCGACGACCCGGCCGGCCCGTGGTCGGACGCGCACCGGCTGGAGGGCGAGGGCATCGACCCGTCGCCGTTCTTCGACGACGACGGACGGGCCTGGTGCACCGGAACCCGGCTCACCGGCCGCTACGACGGGCACACCGAGATCTGGCTGCGCGAGTACGACCCGTCCGTCCCGGCGCTGGTCGGCGAGGAGCACGTCATCTGGGACGGGACCGTCAAGAACGCCATCTGGACCGAAGGCTCCCACATCTACAAGGTGGACGGCCGCTACCACCTGCTGACGGCCGAAGGGGGAACCGCGCTCGACCACGCGGTGATGAGCGCGCGCGCCGACGCCGTCACCGGCCCCTACGAAAGCAACCCGCGCAACCCGATCCTGACGCGCCGGCACCTCGGCCTGGACACCCGGACGGGCGAGTACCCCATCGTCGGGACCGGGCACGGCGACCTCGTCGACACCCCGGACGGCGAGTGGTGGATGGCGCTGCTGGCGATGCGGCCGCACCACCGGGACCGCTGCGCCCTCGGGCGGGAGACCTTCCTGACGCGGGTGCGCTGGGAGGACGGCTGGCCGGCCGCCGACCCGGTCGAACCCGTCCGCGAGGCGCCGTCGACGCCGCCGGCGCCCTGGCCCGCCGAACCCGCCTGCGACCATTTCGACGCGCCCTCCCTCGCGCCGGAGTGGAGCATGCTCCGCCCGCCCCGCGAGCGGTGGTGGAGCCTCACCGACCGCCCCGGGCACCTGCGGCTGCGGGTCCGGCCGGAAACCCTCGCCGACACGGCGAACCCGTCGTTCGTCGCGCAAGGGCAGCGGCACCACGACTTCGCCGCGTTCACCGCGCTGGAGTTCGCGCCGCGCGACGAGGAGCAGGCGGGCCTCGCCCTCGTGCAGAACGGCGACTTCCACGTGCTGCTCGTCTCGACCGCGCGGGGGCTGCGCCTCGTCAAGCGGGAGCAGGGCCTCGAGACGGTCCTGGCCGAGGCGCCCGCGGCGGAGCGGGTCCGGCTCGGCTTCGAGGCGCACGGCCGCTGGTACCGGGCGCTGTACGCGGCGGACCCCGGACCGTTCGCCCCGCTCGGCCCGCCGCTGGACGGCGACATGCTGACCAGCCAGGTGGCGGGCGGCTTCACCGGGGTCTTCATCGGCCTCTACGCGACCGCGAACGGGCGGACGAGCCGCAACCACGCCGACTTCGACTGGTTCGAGTACCGGCCGCTCCCCGGACCGGCCTAGCCGGAGTCGGGCGGCGGCGCCGGACTTCGTAAGATCCGTGCCGTGCCCTCACCACACCCCCCACCGCCGCGGTCGGGCCCGGACCGCTGCCCGGGCGCCCTCCGGGTCCACGCGGCGGCCGACGGCGGGCTCGCGCGGGTCCGGCTCCCCGGCGGGCTCCTCACCCGCGTCCAGACCGGCGCGCTCGCCGACGCCGCCGCCGCGCTCGGCGACGGCTTCCTGGAGCTCACCTCCCGCGCGAACGTGCAGATCAGGGGGCTCGCCGAGGGGGCCGAGGGCGAGCTGGGCGACCGGCTGCGGGCGGCCGGGCTGCTGCCCTCGGCGACGCACGAGCGCGTGCGGAACATCGCCGCGAGCGTCCTGTCCGGACGCGACGGCGCCGGGCTCCTCGACGTCCGCCCCCTGGTCCCGGCCCTCGACGCCGCGCTCTGCGCGGATCCCGCCCTCGCCGCGCTGTCCGGCCGGTTCCTGTTCGCCCTCGACGACGGGCGCGGCGACGCCATCGCCCTGCGCCCCGACGTCGGCCTGTACGCGGTCGCACCGGACGAACTCGCGCTCGTCCTCGCCGGGACCGACTCCGGTCTGCGCACGAGCCGGGAACACGCCGTCGGCCTCGCGGTCGACGCCGCCCGCGCCTTCCTCCGCGCCCGCACCGCCGAATGGCGGATCTCCGAACTGCCCGACCGGGCGCCGCTCGTCGAGGCCCTCGCGCGCGGCCGCCGCCGCGCCGGGCCGGTGCCCGTCCCGGCCGTCCCGAGCCGGACGCCGCTCGGCGCGATCCCCCAGCGGGACGGACGGCGCGCGCACTCGGCGCTCGTCCCGCTCGGGCGCCTCGACCCCGCCCCGCTCCGGGACGCCGAAGAGATCATCGTCACTCCGTGGCGGGGCGTCGTGATCCCCGACCTCACGGACATGCCACACTTTCCTGGCCTGGTCACGGCGGCGGACTGGGCCGGGGTCACCGCCTGCGCGGGCCGCCCCGGCTGCGCCCGGTCGCTGACCGACGTCCGCGCGGACGCCGCCGCGGCCGTCCTCGCGGCGCGCCCGCACGGACCCGCGGGCGGGGCGCCGGTGCACTGGTCCGGCTGCGAGCGCCGGTGCGGGCACCCGCCCGACCGGCACGTCGCGGTGGTGGCCGCCCCCGGCGGCTACGAGGTGCGGCTCGGCGACGAGGTCCGCGCCCGGACCCGGGACCCGGCGGCGACGGCGGCCGCCGTCGCCCGAACACGGAGGAGCGAGTGATCGACTACGTCCGCGACGGCGCGGAGATCTACCGGCGGTCGTTCGCGACCATCAGGGCGGAGGCGGACCTGTCCGGGCTGCCCGAGGACGTCGCCCGGGTCGCGGTCCGCATGATCCACGCGTGCGGGATGACCGACCTGGTCCGCGACCTGGCCTGGTCGCCCGGCGCGGTCGCGGCCGCCCGCGCCGCGCTGCTGGCCGGACGGCCGATCCTGTGCGACGCGCAGATGGTGGCGTCCGGCGTCACCCGCAAGCGGCTGCCCGCGGACAACGACGTGGTGTGCACGCTCCGCGACCCGCGCGTCCCCGGCCTCGCCGCCGACCTCGGCACCACCCGCAGCGCCGCCGCGCTGGAGCTGTGGCGGGACCGCCTCGACGGCTCCGTCGTCGCGATCGGCAACGCCCCCACGGCGCTGTTCCGGCTGCTGGAGATGGTCGACGCGGGCGCCGGGCGCCCCGCCGCGGTCCTGGGCGTCCCGGTCGGGTTCATCGGCGCGGCCGAGTCGAAGGAGGCGCTCGCCGCGTCCGGCCTGCCCCACCTGGTCGTGCACGGCCGCCGCGGCGGCAGCGCCATGACGGCCGCCGCGATCAACGCCATCGCCAGCGAGGAAGAGTGATGACCGGACACCTGTACGGGGTCGGGCTGGGGCCCGGCGACCCGGAACTGATCACCGTGAAGGCCGTCCGGCTGATCGAGGCCGCCGACGTGATCGTGCACCACGCCGCCCGGCACGGGCGCAGCGTCGCCCGCCGGATCGCCGAGCCGCACCTGCGGGACGGGCAGATCGAGGAGGCGCTGATCTACCCGGTCACCACCGAGGACACCGACGACTACCAGCGGGTCCTCGACGAGTTCTACGAGCGCTCCGCCGAGCGCCTCGCCGAGCACCTGGACGCCGGGCGCGACGTCGTCGTGCTCTGCGCGGGCGACCCGTTCTTCTACGGCTCGTACATGCACCTCCACAAGCGGCTGTCCGGCCGCTACCCGGCGACCGCCGTGCCCGGCGTGACGTCGGTCAGCGCCGCGTCCGCCGAGCTGGGCCGCCCGCTGGTGGAGCGCGACGAGGTCCTGACCGTCCTGCCGGGGACGCTGCCGCCGGACGACCTGGCGCGGCGGCTCGCGGCCACCGACTCGGCCGCCGTCCTCAAGCTCGGCCGCACCTTCGGCGGCGTCCGCGGCGCCGTCGAGGAGGCCGGCCGCCTCGACGACGCCTGGTACGTCGAGCGCGCCACGACCGGCGGGCAGCGGATGCAGCCGCTCGCGGACGTCGACGCCGCGACCGTCCCGTACTTCTCCCTCGCGATCCTGCCGTCCCGCGTGCACGAGCGGACCCGCCGCGAGCTGCCCGCGCCCCGCACGCCCGGGGACGGCGCGCCCGGCGAGGTGACGGTCGTCGGGCTCGGCCCGGCCGGGCGCGACTGGCTCACCCCCGAGGCGCAGGACGCGCTGGCCGCCGCCGACGACCTCGTCGGCTACGCCCCCTACCTGGCCCGCGTCCCCGCCAACCCGCGGCAGGAGCGGCACCCGTCCGACAACCGGGTGGAGTCCGAGCGGGCCGAGTTCGCGCTGGCGCTGGCCGAGCGGGGGCGGCGCGTCGCGGTCGTGTCGTCCGGCGACCCCGGCGTGTTCGCGATGGCCGCCGCGGTCCTGGAGGTCGCCGCCGAGGAGCGCTGGAAGCACGTCCCGGTGCGGGTGCTGCCCGGCCTGACCGCGGCGAACGCCGTCGCGTCCCGGATCGGCGCGCCGCTCGGCCACGACTACTGCGTGCTGTCGCTGTCGGACCGGCTGAAGCCGTGGGACGTCATCGAGCGGCGGCTCGCGGCCGTCGCCGCCGCCGACCTCGCGATCGCGATCTACAACCCCGCCTCGCGGACCCGCACCGGGCAGGTCGCGAAGGCCCGCGACGTCCTGCTCGCGCACCGCGCCCCGGACACGCCCGTGGTGATCGGCCGCGACGTCGGCGGCCCGGAGGAGAGCGTCCGGGTGGTCCGGCTCGCCGAGCTCGACGGGACCGGCGTCGACATGCGGTGCCTGCTGCTGGTCGGCTCGTCGCGGACCCGGGTCGCCGAGCGCGGCGGCGGCACCGCCGTGTTCACGCCCCGCCGCTACCCGGCGTGAGGCGGCCCGCATGACCGAGCCACGCCGCCGCGTCCTCGACGGTCGCCGCCACCGGGACGCCGTCCGGGACGGGCGGCCGGTCGACCACCACGACCGGGACGCCCAGCTTCCGCGCGGCGGTCAGCTTCGCGGCCGTCATCGCGCCGCCGCTGTCCTTGGTGACGAGCACGTCGACGCGGTGCTCGCGCATCAGCGCCGTCTCGTCCCCGACGGTGAACGGGCCGCGCGCCAGCACGACCGTCGTGCGGGGCGGCAGCGGCGGCTCGGGCGGGTCCACCGACCGCACGAGGTACCGGCGGCGGGCGTCGCCCGCGAACGCCGCGAGCCCGGTGCGCCCGGTCGTCAGGAACACGTGCTCGCCGGGCAGGTCCGCGGCGGCGGCCGCCAGGGACGGGACGCGCCGCCAGTCGTCGCCCGGCCCCTTCGTCCAGCCCGGACGGCGCAGCACGAGCAGCGGTACCCCGGCCGCCGCGCAGGCCAGGGCGGCGTTGCCGGTCATCCGCGCGGCGAACGGGTGCGTGGCGTCCACGACCGCGTCGATCCGCTCGACCCGCAGCCACGCCGCGAGCCCGTCCGGGCCGCCGAACCCGCCGACCCGCACCCGTCCGGGGAGGGCCCGGGGGGCGGCGGTCCGGCCCGCCAGCGAGCTGGTCACCTCGACCGCCGGGTCCGCGTCGAGCCGCCCGGCCAGCCGCCGCGCCTCCGCGGTGCCTCCCAGCAGCAGCACACGCCTGCTCACGGAAGTAATCGCCACGAGGGAATGCTATGAGCGGACTGCGGTACGGCTGGACGACCGGGGCCTGCGCGACGGCCGCGACCAAGGCGGCCCATGCCGCCCTGCTGACCGGCGAGTTCCCCGACCCCGTCGAGATCACCCTGCCGAAGGGGCGGCGGCCCGCGTTCGCGCTCGCCGTCGAGGAACTGGGCGACGGCCGCGCCACCGCCGGGATCGTCAAGGACGCGGGCGACGACCCCGACGTCACGCACGGCGCGCTCGTCCGCTCGACCGTCCGCCCGGGGGCGCCCGGCACCGGCGTCACGTTCCGGGCGGGCCCCGGCGTCGGCACCGTCACCCGGCCCGGCCTGCCGCTCGACGTCGGCGAACCCGCGATCAACCCGGTGCCGCGGCGGATGATGCGCGAGGTCCTCGGCGACGCCGACGTCGTCGTGGAGATCTCCGTGGACGGCGGCGAGGAGCTCGCGCGCCGCACCTGGAACCCGCGGCTCGGCATCCTCGGCGGCCTGTCGATCCTCGGCACCACCGGCGTCGTCGTCCCCTACTCCTGCTCCGCGTGGATCGACAGCATCCGGCGCGGCGTGGACGTCGCCCGCGCGATGGGCCGCGCGCACGTCGCCGGGGCCACCGGCAGCACGTCCGAGAAGGTCGTCGCCGAACTCCACGGCCTGCCCGAGGACGCCCTGCTCGACATGGGCGACTTCGCCGGGGCCGTGCTGAAGTACGTGCGCCGCCACCCCGTGCCGCGGCTGACGATCGCGGGCGGCATCGGCAAGCTCGCCAAGCTCGCCGCCGGGCACCTCGACCTGCACTCCAAGCGCTCGCAGGTCGACTTCGCCGTCCTCGCCGCCATGGTCGGCGACCCGGAGACCGCCGAGCGCGTCCGCGGCTGCAACACCGCGCTGCACGCGCTCCAGGTGTGCCAGGAGGCCGGGATCCCGCTCGGCGACCTCGTCGCGGAGCGCGCGCGGGCCACCGCGCTGGACGTCCTGCGCGGCGCCCCGGTCGAGGTCGACATCGTCGTCATCGACCGGGGCGGCACGATCGTCGGGCGCGCCTAGGGGCGGGGGCGGGCGGCCGAGTACAGGTGGCTGTCGGTGAAGTCCTCCGCGCCCAGCACCGACCCGACGATGATCACGGCGGTGCGGCGCACCCCGGCCTCCCGGACCTTCCCGGCGATGTCGGCGAGCGTGCCCCGCAGGACCAGCTCGTCCTCCCGCGACGCCCGCGCCACCACCGCGACCGGGCAGCGGCCTCCGTAGTTCGGGAGCAGCTCCTCCACCACGGCGTCGATCCGCTGCACGGCCAGGTGCAGCACCATCGTCGCGCGGCTCCGGCCGAGCGCCGCCAGGTCCTCGCCCGGCGGCATCGGCGTCGCCCGCGCCGCCGTGCGCGTCAGCACCACCGTCTGCGCGACCCCGGGCGCCGTCAGCTCCCGGCCCAGCGCCGCGGCCGCCGCCGCGAACGCCGGCACCCCGGGCGTCACGTCGTACGGGACGCCCGCCGCGTCGAGCCGCCGCATCTGCTCGGCCATCGCGCTGAACACCGACGGGTCGCCCGAATGCAGCCGCGCCGCGTCCTCCCCGCGGCCGTGCGCCGCCACGAGCTCGGCGACGATGTCGTCCAGCACCATGTTCGCCGTGTCGACGAGCCGCGCCCCCGGCGGGCACCACTCCAGCACCTCCGCCGGGACGAGACTGCCCGCGTAGAGGCACACCGGCGACGCGGCGACCAGGTCGCGGCCCCGCACGGTCATCAGGTCGGCGGCGCCGGGCCCGGCGCCGATGAAGTGGACCGTCACCGCGTCACCGGCCCTTCACCGCGCACCACTGCGTCACCGGCATCCTCGCCCTCCATCCCGTGAAGCCGCCCACCGGCCCCGCCCGGCTCACCTCGACCCGGGTCAGCTCGCCGCCGAACTTCCGGCGCGCCTCCACCAGTACGTGCTCCGACTCCAGCGTGACCGCGTTCGCGACGAGCCGCCCGCCCGGCCGCAGCGCCGCCCAGCACGCGTCGAGCATCCCGCCCGCGGTGACGCCGCCGCCGACGAACACCGCGTCCGGCTCGGCCAGCCCCGCCAGCGCGCGCGGCGCCTCGCCGGTGACCACCTCCAGGCCCGGGACGCCGAGCCGCTCGGCGTTCGCCCGGATCCGCTCCGCCCGCGCGGCCAGCGCCTCCACCGCGACGGCGCGGCAGGCCCGGTGCGCCCGCATCCACTCGATCGCGATGCTCCCGGTGCCCGCGCCGACGTCCCACAGCAGCTCCCCGGGGACGGGCGCGAGCCGCGCCAGCGTGATCGCCCGGACCTCCCGCTTGGTGAGCTGCCCGTCGTGGTCGTAGGCGTCGTCCGGGAGCCCCGGCACGGCCTGGACGCCCGCGCCCCGGCACCGCACGGCCACGATGTTGAGGGCCGCGACGTCCGCCCGCGGCGGCCCCACCCGCTCGTCGGGCCCGCCCAGCCGCTCCAGCACCGTGACCTCGCTGGCGCCGAAGCCCCGCTCCTCCAGCAGCTCGACGACCTCCGCGGGCGTGCCGGCGTCCGCGCTGAGCACCAGCACCCGCCGGCCCGGCGCCAGCACCCGGGCCAGCGCCGCCAGCGGGCGCCCCACGGCGGTGACGACGTCGGTGTCCTCCAGCGCCCAGCCGAGCCGCGCGCACGCCAGCGACATCGACGACACGTGCGGCAGCACCCGGACGTTCTCCGCGCCGAGCAGCCGCACCAGCGTCGTCCCGACCCCGAAGAACATCGGGTCGCCGCTCGCGAGGACCGCCACCCGCCGCCCGCGGTGCTCGTCGAACAGCGCGGGCAGCGCGGGCAGCATCGGCGACGGCCACGCCACCGCGACGCACTCGGCCGCGAGGTCGGGCAGCATCCCGAGCTGCCGCGCCCCGCCGACCAGGACCTCGGCCGCCCGCACCGCGTCCCGCGCCGGGCCGGCGAGCCCGTCCCAGCCGTCCGCCCCGATCCCCACCACGGTGACCCGGTGGCCGCCGGCGCCGACGTCCTCCACCGTGATCGGCGCCTCTCCGGCGCCGCGCACTCCGGCGCCGCGCGCCCCCGCCGCCCGGTCGGACGCCCCGCGGTCCCCGGCCGCCGCCCGCCCGTCCGGCGGGTCGACCGGGCCGCCCGAGTTCCGTACGTCCTCAGACATTGCCGAGCACCCGCGCCACCGCGATCTCGATGACGACCCGCTCCGGGTTGCGGCGCGGCGGCTTGTACCGTTCGGCGTACCGCCGTTCCGCGTCCGCGACCGACTCCGCGTCCGTCCGCAGCACCGCCCGCCCCTCGGCGGTCGACCAGCGGCGCCCGTCCACCTGGCTCACCGCGACCGGAAGCCCCGCCGGCCCGGCGGCCCGCACGTGCCGCGCCTTCGCCGACCCGCCCGACGTGATCACCCGGACGATCCCCGCCGCCGGGTCCAGCGTGGCCCCGACGGGCACCGCGTGCGGCGTGCCGTCCGGCCGCAGCGTCACGAGCGTGCACACGCGCCGCTCCCGCCAAAACTCCCGTACCCGTTCGTCGTCCAGCTCCAGCCGGTGCCGTTTCCCCTGCATCTCGTCCTCTCGTCCGCGCGACCAGCAGGATCCCAGAAGCGCGCGTGCCGCCGCACGCCCACCCGCGCCGAACCGCCCGGCGTGGACGTCCCCGCAGCTGGCGGGCCTCCAGGTCGGCCGCGGGCGCGGGCGGTCAGGTCCGGACGAACGGCTCGTCGCGGGCGGCGAGGTCCGCGCGGGGCGCGGCGGCGCGCAGCACGACGTCCAGCACCCGGTCCGGCGGGGCCGCGTAGCAGTTGCTGAACCACGCCTCGTTCGCCTCGACCACCGCGTACCGGGGCGGGCCCGGCGCCGTGACGAGGCCGACGTCCACGACGACCGCGCCGGGCAGGTCCGGGGCGGCGTGCGCCAGCAGGTCCGCGGCGAACGCCTCGACGGCCGCGCGCTCCGGCAGGACGCCGAGCGGCGCGGCGTCGAGCACCCCGTGCACCGCGTAGCGGGACGCGGCCCGCACCGCGCCGTCCAGGACGTGCAGGCGGTACTCGCCCGCGAACACCACCGGGTCCGAGAGCAGCACGGGCGCCGCGGCGGGCAGCCCGTCCGGCGGGCGGCCCGGCCCGTACACGCCGGGCGCGAACGCCTTCCCGGACGCCGGTTTGACGAACGTCGGCGCGTCCAGCCGGCGCGCCTCGTCCGGCGAGCCGAGGCGGACGCGGCGTCCCGTGAACTCCGCGGGCAGGCCGGGCAGCCACCCGGGGCCGGGCGCCAGCAGCGCCACGTCCAGGACCGACGCGGCCTCCGACGCGAACGCCTCCCCGCCGTACACGTGCGCGCGCCCCCGGAGGCCGGGCGGGACGGGCCGCCGGTGCAGCGTCCGGACCGCGAGGCCGCGCCCGGCCGCCGCCTCGCCCAGCCGCGCGGCGGTGGCCGTCGCCGCGGGCGGCAGCAGCAGGACGCGGCCGCTCATCCCGCGAGCTCGGCGCAGAGCGCGGGCAGCGCCTCGCCGATGGGCTCGCGGACGACCCGGTCGGCCAGGTCGTCGTAGGGCGTCGGGTCCCGGTTCACGATGATCAGCGTCGCGCCGGACTCGGCCGCGACGGCGCACAGGCCCGCGGCCGGTTCCACGCCGAGGGACGAGCCGACCGCCACGAACACCTCCGACACCCGCGCGATGTTCGCCGCGTGCGAGAGCACGTCCTTGTCCAGGTACTGGCCGAACAGGACGACCGACGGCTGCAGGACGCCGCCGCAGCCGGTGCACGCCGGGTCGTCCTCGCCGCGCGCCAGCACATCGGTGGTCGGGGTCCGGGCGTGGCAGCGCATGCACTCGGCCGTCGCGAGGTTGCCGTGGAGTTCGAGGACCTTGCGCGGCGTCGAGCCGGCCTTCTGGTGCAGCCCGTCGACGTTCTGCGTCAGGATGCGGACGGCCGCGGCGCCCTCCAGTTCGGCCAGCGCGTAGTGCGCGGCGTTGGGGCGCACGTCGTCGTACCGGTCTCGCGTCCGCCAGAAACGGCGCCGGACGTCGGCGTCGCCGAGGAAGTTCTTGCGCGTGAACAGCGCCGCGAGTCCGGGGTCGCGGGCCCACAGCCCGGAGGGGCCCCGGTAGTCGGGGATGCCCGAGTCGGTGGAGATGCCCGCGCCCGTCAGCACGGCGATTCGCTTGGCCATGCGCGACACCGTACGAACGCCGAACGCCGCCCGCGACGGGTTTTCCGTGCGGGCGGCGTCCGGGGCGGTCACTGCCAGGAGCGGACGAGCTCGTCCAGCTTCGCCGGGTCGTAGTCGACGCCCTGCTCGTTCAGCTCCCGGGCGACGAGCGCCCCGTCGCCGTCGTGCTTGGCGAGCAGCCGGTACACGGCGTAGGGGAACCAGATCTTCTCGCGCACCCACACGACCTCGGACTCGTCGAAGACGTGGCCCTGCGCGCGGATCTCGGCCACGGCCGCGGCGGTGTCGCCGTTGGTGCGCTCGAGGATCTCGCGGGCGAGCGCCCGCAGGGTCTCGGCGTCCAGCGTGGGGACGGCGGG
The DNA here is from genome assembly GCF_000425065.1 of Actinomadura rifamycini DSM 43936. Classification (GTDB taxonomy): domain Bacteria; phylum Actinomycetota; class Actinomycetes; order Streptosporangiales; family Streptosporangiaceae; genus Spirillospora; species Spirillospora rifamycini. Next base: position 41,540 of record NZ_AULB01000031.1, on the reverse strand, counting down.
CTCCTCGACCGTGGCGACCGAGCCGTGCCCGTTCAGCTCGCTGCGCGCGGCGGCGGCGCTGACGAGCGCGGGCTCCGGGGCGGGCTCCGGCACCGGGGCGGGGGCCGGGGCCGGGTCGGCGGCCCGCGCGGCGGGCCGGGCCTTCGGCGCCTCGGGGGCGGGCGCGTCCTCGGCGGCCCCCGGCGAGGCGTCCGCGGCGGCGTCCGGCGCGGCCGCCGCGGCGGCGGGGCCGAGCGCCTTGCCGGTGTGCCCGGGGACCTGGATCTGCGGGAGCGGGCCGGTGTTGCGCAGCGGCATCAGCGTGATGTGCTGCAGGGTGACCGGCCCGGCGATGGCGCGCGTCTGCGGCTCGGGCTGCTTGGGCGCCTCCTCCTCGGCCTCCTCCGTCTTCTGCGAGACGTACCGGTGGAGTGTTCGCAGCAGGACGAACAGGCCGAGCATCGACACGATCGGCGGGACGGCCGCCGTCACCTGGTACGAGAACGTCCGGTTGCCGACGTGCCCGACGTTGAAGATGAGGCTCGCGGTCCACCCGGCGAGGGCGATCGTCAGCGGCAGGAAGAAGTCCAGCCAGCTCATCGCGCTCTTGCGGTGCAGGACGAACGCGTCCACGGCGAGCAGGAACAGGCCCAGCTCGCCGACGATGATGAACAGGTCGACCAGCAGCGGGAACGAGCTGGCCTTCCAGCCGGTCAGGCCGTGCTCCAGCGCCCAGTGGTACAGACCGGCGTAGGACTGGGCGAAACCACCGGCGGTGGCGGTGATGACCGCTGCCGCCATGAAGGAGATGGCCCCCCACCGTGTGATGACCTGTACGCGGTTGGCAGCGCTCATGCGGCGTACGCTCCAGACTTCCTTACGCGGCCGATGGTGATCGTCGGGAGACTATCCGTTTCATCTCGGCTTCGCGGGGTAATCCCATCACTTCCAGGTCACGTTCGACGAAACAGGCGTCCCCGCCGGGCCGGGCGGCCGCGACGGGGACGTTTCCCTGGAGGGGGCGGGAGCCGGGCGCTACGGGACCCGCAGGACGAAGTCGAACGCGGCGGCGCGTCCCGACGGGCCGCCCTGGACGTCCATCAGCAGCGCCGGGTCGAACAGCATGTCCGTCCGGTTGCGGGGCTCGCCCGGGAAGTACAGCTGCGTGGTGAGGATCGGCTGGTAGGGGGCCTGCACCTTGACGTGGATGTGGCGGGTGCGTCCCGGGTAGAGCCCCGGCACGATGGTCGACAGGGTGAACCGCCCGGACGCGTCGGTGTACTGGTGGCCGCGCAGCGTGTAGCCGTAGTTGTCGTACCGGCCGTAGTGGTCCGCCTGCCAGAAGTCGAGCAGCGCGCGCGCCACCGGACGGCACGACAGCGAGTACACGTATCCGGTGACGGTGAGCGGCGTGCCGGGCATGCCGGGCCGGACGAGCGACGCGCGCTCCGGCGAGCCGGGCTTGAAGTACGGCCCCTCCATCTGCGGCGGGGTCGGGTCGTCGCCGTCGTCGCACATGGGCGTGGGCGTCAGCGGCTCCCGCCGCGTGCGCGCCGCGGCCGGCGCGGCGGCGGCGGACACCGCGGCCGGGACCGCGAGCGCGCCGAGGCCCGCGGCGACGATGAACTTCTTGCGGGTGATGCCGGACTCCTGGGGTTCGTCCTCGGGCATGGTGTTCCTCTCCGGGGTCTTCCGGTTCGGGCGGGGGAGCGGGCCCTCCTCCGGTTCACGGCGGCGGGCCCGTAGCGGTATGTACCGGTAGCGACATGTATAGGCCGGGCGGGCGCGGCCGGTCTTGGCGCTGCCTGCCGCCGTCTTGGCGCCGAGTGCCGAACTCGGCGCGCGGCCTCGTCTCGACTCGCTCATTGACGGATCTGACCGGCTGTAGAAGCCTTGCGGGTGGCGTCCGGGACCGCCCCCGCACTGTGAAGGAGCGTCATGGCAACGCTCGTCCGCACCTCGGACCGCCCTGCCGCCGACCAGGCCGAATTCTGGCGGCACACGATCAGCTCGGCCTTCGGGCCCTTCCACCTGCGCCCCGCCGCGGAGGGGGGCGCCTTCCCCGCCCGGCTGCTCGGCCGGACCTACGGGGACGTCGAGGCCGGCGACGTCCGCGCGCCCGCGCACGCGGTCCGGCGCGGCGACCGGCAGATCGCCCGCGACACCCGCGAGTGCTACAAGATCGGTCTGGTGCTGCGCGGCTCCTGCGTGCTGCGGCAGAACGGCCGGCGGGTCGCGGTCGCCGCCGGCGACGCGGTGTTCTACGACCTGACCCGCCCGGTGGAGATCACGTTCGGCGCCCACCACATCTTCACGGTGGTGATCCCGCACCGCGCCCTGCCGCTGCCGCACGCGCGGGTGGCGGGGCTGGGCGGGACGCTGCTGTCCGCGCGGGCCCGCACCGGGCGGCCGGTGACGGCCCTGCTCGCGGCGCTGGCCGAGGACGCCCGCGAGCACGGCGGACCCGGCGGCGGCCCGGACGCCGCGGACGGCGCGGACGCCTCCGGCGGCGCGGCGCCCCCGGCCGGCGAGCCGTTCGCGCACCATGTCGGCGGGGCGATCGTCGAGCTGGTCGCCGGGGCGGCGGGGGAGTGGCTGGGAGTGCGGGACGAGTGCGCCGGCCGGGCCCCCGAGCGGGCGGCGATGCTGCGCGCCGTCCGGGAGTGGATCGAGGCGCGGCTGCACGAGCCGGACCTGTGCCCGGCGCGGATCGCGGACGCGCACCACGTCTCCGTCCGGCAGCTGTACCGGCTGTTCCAGCCGACCGGCACCACCGTCGCCCGGTACGTCCGGGACCGCCGCCTGGAGCGGTGCCGCCGGGAGCTGGCCGACCCGTTCCTCGGCACGCAGCGGATCGGCGCGATCGCGGCCCGCTGGGGGATGCCGGACGCCGCCGGGTTCAGCCGCGCGTTCCGCGCGGCGTACGGGGTCACGCCCAGCGCGTACCGGGCCGCCGCCACCGGCCGCCACCGGCCCGAGTAAACCCCCACAAAAGGGATGTTCGGCTGGGAATTGAACCGTCCGTCGCGGGGAAGGCGGGGAGCACGAAGCGAACGCGACATCGGGAAGAGGGGGAGCACCGATGAGCGATGCCGACGACGTGCGCGGCGCCGCGCTGCAGCTGGAGTACGAGGAGGACCTCGGCCCGCTCCTGGACCGGATCGGGGACGCCTCGTGCGTGCTGCTCGGCGAGGCCAGCCACGGGACGCACGAGTACTACGCCTGGCGGTCCGCGATCACCCGGCACCTCATCGCGGACAAGGGCTTCTCGTTCGTCGCCGTGGAGGGCGACTGGCCGGACTGCCGCCGCGTCGGACGGTCGGTGACGCTCGCGCCCGGCGCGGCCGCCGACCCGCGCGCCGAACTGGACGCCTACGAGCGCTGGCCGACGTGGATGTGGGCCAACGAGGAGACCGCCCGGTTCTGCCGCTGGCTGCGCGACCGCAACGCGGACCTCCCGGCGGACCGGCGCGCCGGCTTCTACGGGCTCGACGTCTACAGCCTGTGGGAGTCGCTCCGCGCCGTCGTCGAGTACCTCGCCGACCGCCGCCCGGAGTACCTCGGCACGGCCCTGGAGGCGTACCGCTGCTTCGAGCCGCACGGCCAGGACCCGCAGTCCTACGGGCGGAACACCTCGCTCGTCCCCGCGGGGTGCGAGGAGGAGGTCCTCGCGCTGCTCTCCCGGCTGCGCCGTCCCGTCGGGCACGCCCCCGACCACGACCGGCAGGCCGAGTTCGACGCCCGGCAGAACGCCGAGGTCGCCGCCGGGGCCGAGCGCTACTATCGGTCCATGATCGTCGGGGGCGCGGAGTCGTGGAACGTCCGGGACGTCCACATGGCCGACACCCTCGACCGGCTGATGGATTTCCACGCCGCCGGAGGACGCCCCGGCAAGGCCGTGGTGTGGGCGCACAACACCCATGTGGGCGACGCCCGCGCCACCGACATGGCGCGGGCGGGGATGGTCAACCTCGGGCAGCTCGCCAGGGAGCGGCACGGCCGCGACCGGGTGGTCGTGGTCGGGTTCGCGGGCGGTCCCGGCGAGGTCGTCGCGGCGCCGAGCTGGGGCGCGGCGATGGAGGAGATGCTCGTCCCGCCGCCGCGGGCCGGGTCGCTGGAGGCGGTGCTGGCCGAGTCGGAGCTGCAGCGCGGCCTGTTCGTGATGCCGCCCGAACGCGACAAGCCGTCCTTCCTCACCCGCACGCTGGGGCACCGGGCGATCGGCGTCGTCTACGACCCCGACCGGGACGGGCGCCAGTACGTCCCGACGAACGTCGCGGAACGCTACGACGCCCTGTGCTGGTTCCGCGCCACGACCGCGCTGCAACCGCTCCACCTGGAGCGGGCGCGCCTCGGCGAGCTGGAGACGATGCCCACCGGCGTATAGGCGCGATAGGAGTCGCTGATGTCGCTTACCCTGCCTCCCGGACCGCTCTCGGGTTCGCCCGGCGAGACGGTCAATTACACGATCGACGCGCCGAAGCACAAGCTGTTCATGCACGACTTCCCCCGCCGCGTCCGCGCGCGCTTCGCGGGCGAGACCGTCCTGGACACCGAGCGAGGCAAGCTCGTGCACGAGACCGGGCTGCTGCCCGTCCTCTACGTACCGGAGGAGGACGTCCGCACGGACCTGCTGGAGAGGACCGAGCACAGCACCCACTGCCCGTTCAAGGGCGACGCCGCGTACTGGACGCTGCGGGTGGGCGACCGGGCCGCCGAGAACGCGGTGTGGGCCTACCCCGAGCCGCTGCCGCCCGCGTCCTGGCTGCGCGGGTACATGGCGTTCTACTGGGGCCGGATGGACGCCTGGTTCGACGAGGACGAGGAGGTGCGCGGCCATCTGCGCGACCCGTTCCACCGCGTCGACGTCCGCGCGACGTCCCGCCGCGTCCGCGTCCTGCGGGGCGGCGACGTCCTCGCCGACACGACCCGGGCGAAGCTGCTGTCGGAGACGGGCCTGCCGAACCGGTTCTACATCCCGGCCGAGGACGTGAGGACCGACCTCCTCGTGCGCAGCGGCACCCGCACGGTGTGCCCCTACAAGGGGGAGGCGACGTACTGGTCGCTGCGGGACGGCGCCGCCGACGTCGCGTGGTCCTACGAGGAGCCGCTGGAGAACGCCCTCAAGGCGGCGGGCCACCTGTCGTTCGACCACGCCGACCTGACGGTCGAGGCGGGCCCGCCCGGCGCCTGACCGGCCCGACGTGATCCGCCTCCCGGACGGTGATACCGCGTTGCCTCGCCCGCACCGCCGGTTTACCGTTCGGGTGACGGATCCGCACCCGCCGCGCAAGGAGGACCGTTGGCCCCGCACGCGTCCTCCCCGCATCCCGGCTTCTGGCCCGCGCTCGACGCGGCCCAGCAGGCCGCGCTCCGCGCCGTCGCGCGCGTCCGGCAGTTCGGGGCCCGCGCGCCGCTCGTCTACCAGGGCGACGAGTCCGACCACGTGATCGTGATCGAGCGGGGCTGGGCCAAGGTCACCGCGACGACCGCGGACGGCCACGACGTCGTGCTCGCCGTGCGCGGGCCGGGCGACCTCATCGCCGAGAGCGCCGCGCTCGGCGGCCGGACCCGCTCGGCGACGGTGACGGCGCTGTCGCCGATCCGGGCGCTGGTCGTCCCGGCGTCCCGCTTCACCGGGTTCCTGGAGTCGCACCCGGACGTGTGGCGGCTGGTCACCGGCACGTTCGTCGACCGGATCGACGACCACGACCGCCGCCTGCAGGCGCAGGCCGCCGCCCGCGGCGCCCGCCGGCTCGCGCTGCTGCTCGCGCAGCTCGCCGAACGGTCCGCCCGGCACGTCCCGCCCGCCCGCGACGGCGCGATCGAGATCGGCCCGCCGCTGTCCCAGGCCGAGCTGGGCAGCTGGACGGACGCGTCCCGCGAGACGGTCGCCCGCGCGCTCACCGTCCTGCGCCGCGCCGGGCTGATCCGCACCGGCCGCCGCCGCATCACCGTCCTCGACCTCCCCGCCCTCCACGACTACGCCGCCCAAGACCCCGACGACGCCCCCGACGACTGACACCTTCCTTCGCACCGAAGAGGCCGCCCAAGCCGCCGTGGAAAGCTGCTCCGCCCGGTCACGCCCACGGCGGGCGTCGGGACGGGATGCTCCCGGCGGGCCGAGGTCCTGAAGGTCACCAGAGCACGGGACCGTTCACGTCGAAGAAGCCGCCGCTGGGACCGTCCGCGGGGAGCGTGGCGGCGCGCACGACGACCTTCGCGCCCTCTGCCGGATGCTGCGTTCCGAGATTGTTGTTCAGATCGGTGGCGTTGTATCCGGGGCACACCGAGTTGATTTTGATCGGTGTGTCGTCGAGTTCGACGGCGAACCATCCGGTGAGCGCGTTGAGGAGGGTCTTCGAGGCGGGGTAGGCGAAGGCCGGAAACCGTCCCAGCGGAGTGTTCGGAGATACGAGCGTGGTGATGGAGCCCATCGTGCTGCTCACATTCACGATGCGCCCGGCCCGCGCTCTCCGTACGAGCGGCAGGAATGCCTGCGTGACGCGCAGCGCCCCGTAGAAGTTCACCTCGAACGTGCGCTGAATCGTTTCCAGCTGCACGGTACTGGGAAGGCCCTCTCCTTCCCCGATCGCGACACCTGCGTTGTTGACCAGCACGTCCAGCGCGCCGGTTTCATCGCCGATGCGCGCCGCAGCGGCCCTGACGCTTTCCGTGTCGGTCACATCGAGACTGACGAGCCGAACGTCCCCGTCGTCGGCGAGTCCCTTCGCCGCTGCTTCGCCGCGCCCCTGGTCGCGGCACCCCAGCCAGACGGTGAAGCCCAGCTGCGCGAGCTGCCGCGCTGTCTCGAATCCAATGCCCTTGTTGGCGCCCGTGACGAGCGCCGTCCGCTCAGCGATGTTCACGGCCTCGATACTGCCGGACCAGGGCGGTACGATCCATCACGTCAAGTCTCCGATTCTTTACGCATCGTCCAAGGAGGGGTGGGTGCTCGGCTCCGACGATCCGATCGCTGATGCCATCGGTCTCCTGCGTCCCCGCACCGTGGTCGAAGCCGGCCTCCACGCCGCCGGGTCGTGGGCGGTGCGTTTCGATCCGTTCCCGCACGTCAAACTCGGCGTCGTCGTCCGCGGCGAATGCTGGCTGGCCCTCGAAGGGCACGAGCCCGTGCTACTGAGAGAGGGCGACTTCTACCTGCTGGGCAACCCTCCCCCCTACGTGCTGGCCAGTGCGCTCACCGCCCGACCGCGCACCGCGAAGTCGTTGTGGGACGGCGCCGCGAACGGCATCGTGCGGATCGGACCCGAAGCCGAGGAAGACGCTTTCCTGTGCAGTGGGCACTTCCGGTTCGACGACGCGAACGCCTCGATCCTGCTCGATGTCCTGCCGCCCCTCGTGCACGTCCAAGCCGCGGACCCCCGGGGAAAACTGCTCGGACACCTGAGCGAACTGCTGGTCACCGAGGTGGAGACCACCGCCGTCGGCGGCTCTCTGGTCCTGGACCATCTTGCGCAGATCTTGTTCGTCCACATGCTGCGCGCCCACGCCGACCAGGCCGGTCGGCCCACAGGCTGGTTGGGGGCGCTCAACGACGACGGCATCGGTGCCGCACTTCGCGCCATGCACGCGGACGTGGCGCACCGCTGGACGCTCAACGAACTCGCAAAGATCGCCCGCATGTCACGCTCGGCGTTCGCCGCGTCCTTCAAGAACCAGGTCGGAACCGCCCCGCTGGAGTACTTGATCGAGTGGCGGATGAGCCTTGCCCGCGATGCCCTGCGCCGCGGCACTCGATCGATCTCCGAACTCGCCTTCGCGACCGGCTATGCATCCGAGAGTGCCTTCAGCACCGCGTTTCGCCGTGTGGTCGGCTCCTCGCCCAAACAATTCCGGGACGCCGCACATCGGGGTGCGCACACCGCGCCGACGGTGTAGGCGTGGTTGTCCTGGCGTCGGCTGTGTCTTGGACGAGCCGGCACGATCGTCATATCAGCACGGCGCTCTGGGCGGTGGCCTTGCGGGTTGGAGTTGATCGAGCAGTGGCCGGACTGACAGATCCGTCTCCAGGTGCTTATGATGTCCGGGATGAAGAACAACTCCTCGTACAGATCGGGGGGATCGTTCGCGCAAGGTGAGTGCTGATGGCACCGCACCTCGCGAACATTCCGGCCCGTCTGCTGATGTGGCAGCGCGTGCGTGAGTACGCCGTGCCACTGTCCATGATCGAGACTGCGACCGCACGGCGTGCGGTCGGTGACTGGGCGGGGGCCTGCGCCTCCGCTCGGATCGACATCGATTTCGATCTGCGCGCCGTACGCGACCGCTACGGCACCGAGTTCGTCACCCGCCTTAAAGCGGATCTGCGTCGGCTGGCGCCGGATCTGCTTCGCTGGCACATGCCCCGCGTCGCTCCCCACGGGCGGATCCGGCCCGGCCTGACCATCTCCCTCAGCCGTTATGGCCGCTCCGGCACCACGCCGTTGCAGTTGGTGGTGCGGACACCGCCGGCTTGGGCGGACGCCGGCCAGCGGATGTCCTTGGCCCTCTGGGACGAGCACGGCGACGACGCACCGGGCCGTCACCCGCACCCGCATCCCGCCCGGCGTTTCCGGCTCGACCTGCACCGGCATCTGTGGGACTCCAGTCGATGCGGCGAACTGGCGTCGCGCTGCGGTGCCGACATCGCGCCGGTCCCGGCTCCCCCCGACCGGCCCGACCCGCTCGACTGGCTGAAAGGGCCGGTCCGGCCCGTTCCCTCCGAGGCCGATGATCTTTCGTGGGCGTCGGCGCGGTGGGCCGCCGAGGCCGAGCTGTTGCTGGGGGCGGAGGGCGACTCCGGCGGGGTTTTCACCGTGCGGTTCGGCGCACGGGACCGCAGGGCGTTCGAACTCGTCGCCCCCGACGACCACCACGTCCCGACGTTCCGGCCGCTTCGGGAGGCGCCGCCGCCCCAGGTGGTCGCGGCACTGCCGGTGCTCCCGGAGGCGTCGGCCCGGGTCCTTCCGGATCTGGCGTTGCTGCGGGCCGGGCTGGTCGCCGCCGATCGGCTGCATCCGCTTGTGGCCAAGGCGTTGTCGGCGTCCGGAGCAGAACCCGCGCCCGGGCCTGGGCAACAGCCCGGCGACCCCCACAGAGTGGAGTGCCGGGGCGAGGTCCACCGGATCGCGCTGCGGGACGGGGTGCTGACGGCGGTCGACCACGACCCGGCGCAACTGCGCAGGGAAGAGCTGCTGGTGGCACTCGGTGGCCCCGCGCTGCCGTGCCTTCGCGCGATCGACGCGGTGCACCGCGACCCGCAGGCACTCCCCGCCGTCCGGGAGCGGCTCGGCCACGGCGATGTCTCCGGGGCGCTGGCCGTGGTCGAGGGCCTGCTCGGGTCGGGTGCGGTCCTGCGCGACGGGCCCCTGCGAGAGGCGCTGGAGTCCGCCGCGGCCCGCCGCCTCGACCACGGACTCTTCCGCTCCGGCCTGCGCCCCGCGCACCCTCCCGCGACGCGCCCCCCACGGCGCGGTCGGGCGCGCTCCCGCACCAGTCGAGCACGGGCAAGCTGACCGTCCCGCGCTCGCAGCACGAATTCCGCACGGGCCGGCTCCACCGTCCTGCGGCCATGCCGTCCATTTCGACTACCCCCAGGTGAAGCCCATGATCTCCAGTGCCCTTCCGTCCGCATCGGTCCCGACGACCGGGACGTCCGCCGGCGCGTCCGGAACCGACCCGCAACTCGCTCTCGCCGACGACCTGTTGGCCCTGCTGCGAACCACCGCAAGCGAGCCGCGCCCCGACGAGCAGCTCGAAGCGCTCACCCTGGCCGTGGCGGCCGACCTGCCCGTGCTGCTGTGGGGCGAACCGGGCATCGGCAAGACCGCGGCGCTGACGCAGCTCGCCGCCTCGCTCGACCTGCCGCTGACGACCGTGATCGCCAGCGTCCACGAACCGACGGACTTCTCCGGGCTGCCCATCGTCGGCGATGATGCGGCGACGCAAGGAGTGCCCATGGCGCCGCCGCAGTGGGCAGTGGACCTCGTCCGTGCCGGACGGGGACTGCTCTTCCTGGACGAACTCTCCACCGCCACTCCGGCCGTCCAGGCCGCGCTGCTCAGGGTCGTCCTGGAGCGGAGGGTCGGTGCGTTGCAACTGCCGCCGGCGGTACGGATCGTGGCCGCCGCCAACCCGCGCGCATCGGCAGCGGACGGATGGGAGCTGAGCCCGCCGCTGGCCAATCGGTTCGTGCACCTGTACTGGGTCCACGACAGGGACACCGTGGTGCGCGGGCTCGGCGGGGTCTGGCCCCGGGCGCGACTGCCCCGGCTGGTACCGGAGAAGCTGCCGGAGGCGGTGGCCTACGCCCGGCGGGCGGTCTGCGGATTCCTGCAGGCACGGCCGACACTGATCCACCGGCTCCCGAGCACCGAGACACGGCGCGGCGGTGCCTGGCCGTCGCCCCGGAGCTGGGAAGCCGCGCTGACACTCCTGGCCTTCGGTACGGCGGCGTCGGTCTCTCGGGAGGTGCTGGCGGCGCTGGTACGGGGCGCGGTGGGGGACGGGCCGGGGCTCGAACTTCTTGCCCATCTGGACCGGATGGACCTGCCGGACCCCGAGACGCTGCTCGCCGATCCCGCGTCCGCCGAGCTGCCGATGCGGGGAGACCTGCGTCAGGCGACTCTGGAGGCGGTGGTGGCCGCCGTGGGCGCACGGCCGCAGCGGGAGCGCTGGGAGGCGGGCTGGATGGTCCTGGTCCGGGCGCTGGAGACCGGTGCCGCGGACCTGCTGGTCGCCCCGGCGAAGGTCTTGGCCTCGCTGCGGCGTGACGACTGGGAGGTGCCGGAGTCGGTGGAGCGGCTGGCCGGAGTGATCGGCCTCGCCCGGCGGGCGGATCAGTCGGTACTGCGGGCCGCGGGGGCGGCCGGCGCCGAGCCCGCGGCCCGGGTGGGCCGGTGACGAGAGCACCGAAGGTTCCGATGGCCCGGCCCGCACCGCCGCGCCGAGCGCGGGCCGCCGTTCCGACGCGCCCGGCCGCCTCCGGCGAGCCGTACGGACCGCCCGGCCTTCCGCTGGACCTGGAGAAGTTGCTGGCCGCGCGACTGCACGCGGTCAAGGTTCGTCCCTATCTGGCGAGCGCGCTCTTCGCGCTGCACGTCGTGGAGGACCGTTCAGTGCCGACGATGGCGGTGGACGCGCACTGGCGCTGCTATGCCTCCCCCGGCTTCGTCGCGCGCACCCCGGTGGAGGAGCTGGCGGGCGTCTGGGTGCACGAGGTCTCCCATCTGCTGCGAGACCATCACGAACGGGGAGACCGGTACGCGAGAGAGCACGGGGAGAACGGGCCGGGCGAGCGGCTGCGGCGGAACATCGCCGCCGACTTCGAGATCAACGACGACATCTACGGTGACGGTCTTCCCCGGCCCGCCGGAGCGGTCCTGCCGTCGATGCTGAGGCTGCCCGCCGGGATGCTCATGGAGGAGTACCTGCGGACGACCTCCCTGTCCGGGCTCACGCCGGACCTGGCCTGGCTGGACTGCGGCAGCGGGGCCGACGGACAGGACCGTCCGTGGGAGCTGGGGCCCGACGGGGCGCACGGCCTGAGCAGGCAGCAGCGGGACGCGGTGCGCTTTCGGGTCGCCGAGGGAATCAAGGGTCGGCCGGGCGACGCACCGGAAGGCTGGCGCCGCTGGGCAGACGAGGCGTTCCACCCGCCCCAGCCGTGGCGGCGGTTGCTGGGGGCGGCGGTCCGCTCGGCAGCGGGAGCCCCCGGGGCAGGAGAGGACCACAGCTACCGGCGCCCGTCCCGGCGCGCGGCCGCCGTCCCCGGTGTGCTCCTGCCGAGCCTGCGCCGTATCCCGCCCCGGGTCTGCGTGGTGATCGACACATCCGGATCGGTCAGCGACGCCGAACTGGGCAGCGCGCTGCTGGAGGTCGCGGCGATCTCGCGGGCGGTGGGCGGGCGCCGCGACCTGGTGTCGGTGATCTCCTGCGACGCGGCGGCCGGGGTCGCCGTCCCGCTCTGCCGAGCCGAGCACCTCGAGCTGATCGGCGGCGGCGGAACGGATCTGCGCTCGGGTTTCACCCGGGCGCTCCGCCTGCGGCCCCGCCCGGACGTGATCGTCGCCCTGACGGACGGCCAGACGCCCTGGCCCGCCGAGCAGCCCCCCTGCCGCACCGTCGTGGGCCTCTTTCCTCGTCCAGCGAGCGCAGTGGACGAGGACGACCCCGACTACGCCCCGGACAACCCGCCGCACTGGGCCCGCGTTGTCACGATCAGCTGAGGAAGCGCGACAGGCGCGGCTCGTTCTCGGGAGAAATCCGACCCAGCTCAGAGAAACCCCTACGGAAGAGCCGCGCCCGTCGACGATGACGACGGCGCGCGAGCCCGGCTCCGTGAAGTGCCCTACGGATGGTGGGGTCGCGGGCCGGCGTGTCACGTTCGGGTCAGGGGATTCCGGGCCTCGGCGGCGAGGCGTTGTTGTGCGTCGGCCCAGGTGAGGGGTAGCTCCGAGCCCCGGACGGTCCAGAACACGAACGTCGAGTCGCGCATCACCGCGCGCTTGCGGCGCATGGTGGACCGGTGCGGTTCGGCGGCCGCGTAGGCCCGCAGGGCCGCGTCGTCGCGCCACGCGGACAGCGTCCAGAACGTCCGCTTCGCCAGTTGGGCCTTGAGCGTGAACCCGTGCGCCCCCGGCGCCGTGCGGGCCTGCCGCAGCAGCGCCAGCGAGGCAAGGAAGAAGCCCGGGACGTGCCGGAGTGAGCGGACCTCGAAGCGGGAGGCCATCACCACCACGTCGGCGTCCGGGTCCGCGGCCTCGCGGGGGATCCAGGGAAGGGTCGGCATGGTGCCTCCTCGTCGGCAGCGAATCTAGTCATTGGCTAGATTGCCTCGCCGACGCGAACTTGTCAATGGCAAGATATGATCGGGGCGACCGAGGGAGGACACCATCGAGCAGCCGAGCTACCACCACGGGAACCTGCGGCGCGCCGTCCTGGACGCGGCCGCCGCCGCGATCGCCGAGTCGGGTCCGGCCGGCTGGAGCCTGCGCGAGCTGGCCCGCCGCGCGGGGGTGTCGCACGCCGCCCCCGCCCACCACTTCGGCGACAAGACGGGCGTGCTGACCGCCGTGGCCGCCGAGGGCTACGCGCGGTTCGCCGACGCGCTCGAGGCGGCGGGCGACGACCTGCACGACACCGGCCTCGCCTACGTGCGCTTCGCCGTCGACCACCCCGCGCACTTCGCGGTCATGTTCCGCCCCCAGCTCTACCGGACGGACGACCCCGAACTGGCCGCCGCGCGCGCCCGCGCCGACGCCGTCCTCACCCGGGGCGTGCGCGGCGCCGCCCCCGACGGCGGCCGGGACGCCGACGGCTCCGCGGCGCTCGCCGCGTGGTCGATCGTGCACGGCTTCGCCGACCTGTGGCTGAGCGGCGCGCTGCCCGCGGACCTGGGCGACGACCCGGTCGCGGCGGCGGGGCCGATCATCGGCCACCTGTTCCCTGGCTAGAACGGCCAGCGGCCCCGCCGGGCCTCCTCGATCAGCGGGACGACGCCCAGCGCGGCGTCGGAGAGGCCGTGGAAGACGATCCGGCCGGGTTCGTCCGGCTGCTCGTGGTCGGGCCGGTGGTCGCTCAGCCACGCGTACACCGGGACGTCCGCGCCGAGCTCGTCCGTCCGGTGGAACTCGACGGCCACGACGCGGTCGTGCCCGTCGAGGGCGCGGGCGACCGCCGCGGGGTCCGACCGCGTCAGGGGGCCGAGGCCCGCGGCGGGCCAGCGCAGCCGGCCGTGCAGCGGCGACTCGCCGGGGACGACCGGGAGGGGCTCGCCCAGCCCGCTCACCACGTCGGCGGACGCGCAGCGCAGGGCGAGCGCGAGGGCGAACACGGCGCCCGCGGCCGTATCGTTGCCCGCCACGATCAAGGTGCGGCCGGGGATCGCGGGGACGGCGGGCAGGTTCACGGCCGCGGCCTCCTCCAGGACCGGCCCCCAGCGCCGGCCCGCGACGCGGTCCCGGGCGGCGGCGAAGCGCAGCGGCAGCAGCCCGGACGCGCGCACCTCGGCCGGGTCGGCGAGGCGTTCGGCGATCTCCATCGCGGTGTCGAACGGGATCCCCGCGGCGTCGAACCGGCGCAAACCGTCCAGCAGGTCGGGCAGCGCCATGCGCGGGACGAGCCGCTCCCAGTCGTCCCGGCGGAGGCGGCGGCCCAGCGCGCCCGCCTCCTGCCGCCACGACCGGGCGGGGGAGCCGGGGGCGCGGCGGCGCAGCGCGAGCCGGAACACCTCGGCCTGGGCCGCGTCCCGGGGCCGCGGGTGGACGAGCGAGATCACGTCGCCGAACCGCGGCGGGCGGGCCGCCGGGAGGCCGCCGCGCACGGTCAGCGTGGACCGCAGGAACGACGGGACCGACAGGTGGCGGCCGCCGGTGTCGTACAGGGCGAGGGCGCGCTCGTCGTAAAGGCGCGCGACGGCGTCGGCGATGCCCCGCTTCAGCGGTTTGGGCAGCGGCCTGCCGTGGGTCCGGAGCCAGTGCCCGAGCAGCAGCCCCGGATCGTGCGGGTGCCGCAGCACGGACGCGACCACCTGCCGGGGCGTGCCGCCGGGGCCCTGCGGCGGCCGCTCCCGGACGTACGCCGCCGCGCCGGCCAGCGCCGGATACCGCATCGGGGTCGCGGCGCGGAGCCAGCCGAGGAACGCGGCCGTCCACGCGGGGTCGGCGCGCGCCGCCTCCCGGACGAGCCCGGTGAAGCGCTCGGCGCCGCCCCGCGGCCACGCGGACATCACGTCCTCGTAGCCGACGCGGGCGAGCGTCATGACGAACAGCTCCTCGAACGGGCCGTCGATGGCGCGTCTCCTTCCCTGCCTGCCGGGCGGGGAGCGCGCCCGAGAACCGTCGGCGGCGGGCTGGTGCCCCGGCGAGTCGCGAGCCGTCGCCCCTCCCGGGGCGGCGTCTCCGCATCTCCCTTTCGCGAACCGCGGCCTGCACACCGGGCGCGCTCCCGCGCGGGAGCCTAGAACCCGGCACCGACAGAACCAGCGGGAGGCAGGTGATCAGAAGGCGGGTGATCAGAAGGCGGGTGCGGTCCGGTGCCTGCGGCGCCGGTAGCGCGGCAGCCAGCTGCGGCGGCAGACCAGCCGGATCGGGACCGGCTGGAGCCCCAGCACCGCGCGGCACGTCGGCTCCGGCGCGCCGTCCAGCAGCCAGGGCAGGAAGAGCCGCAGCCCGCGGACGCCGATCTCGTGCCGGAACTCGACGTCGAAGGTGCCCCACTCGAACGCCGTGAGGCTGTCGTGGATCAGCGGCAGGACCTCCGCCTCCTTGTGGTCCAGGAGTGCGCGCACCGCCTTGCGGAGGTCCCGGGCGTACGCGGCGAGCACCCGCGCGTCGTGGTGCTCCACCGCCGCGTCCACCGCGTCGACCAGCGGGACGGTGCGGAGCGCCAGGGCGTCCATCGCGTCGAGGGCGGCGGCCCGCCCGGGCGGCCCGCCGGGCACGTGCCGCATGACCGACCACAGCGCCCGCCGCTCCGCGGCCTGCTGCGCCCGCCAGTGCAGCGCGAACAGCGCCCACACGTCCGCCGCCGCCGGGCTGGACCCGCCCTCCGCCGCCAGCCAGTCGGCGTCCCGGCGGAAGGCGTCGTACGCGGCGTGCAGCATCGTGAGGTCGAAACGTCCCGGTGCGTCCCGCATGTGCTTCATCTACCCCGCTGACCGTGTACCTACCGGTCCGGCGCCGCCCCCGCGGCCCCGACGGCTTCAGCGTACGACGCCCCCGGCGCGGTGATCACCCGGGGCGGGCCCGCCCGGCGGGCGCTCACGCGGGTTCGGCCGCGCGCTCCCGGATCCGCTCCCGCTGCGGCACCACCGTGTACTTCGGGTCCTTCGCCGACCGCATGCCCGCGTGGAACACCCCGAACCGGGTGCACGCCGAACCCGCGAGCAGGGCCGCGCCGCAGAGCGCCGCCGCCGTCCGGTTCCGGCCGCCGAGCAGCGCCCCGCCCGCCGCGCCCGCCGCCGTGAGCACCCGCGCCGCGCGCATCAGCCGCCCGCCCGTGCCCTCCCGGTAGTTCTCCGCGATGATGCCGAGCCGCCGCTCCATCAGCGTCGCCGCGCCCAGCTCGAGCGCCGCCCCGCACACCGCCGCCGTCCGCATCGGCGCCGTCTCCCGGGGCGGTGCCGCGACCAGCGCCATGCCGGACGCCGCCACCGCCGCCGACCCCGCGAACACGAACGGCAGCTCCCGGAACCCCTCGTGCCAGGCCGGGACGGCCGTGTCGGCGGCCAGCACGGCGGTGTAGGCGGCGACGCCCGGCCCGAGGGCCGCCGCGCCGGCCGTGGCGGCGTGCCCGAGCCGCGGGAACAGCCCCGTGACGTCCAGGGCGGCCGCCGCGCCCGCCAGCGGTCCGTACGCCGCCAGCAGCCACGAGCCCATGCTCATCGGCGACGTCGGCTTCATCACCCGCAGCATGTTGTAGAAGCGCCCGGGGCGGCCCAGATCGTGGATCAGCGCGGCGGTCGAACCCGAGATCGCCCCGAGCGACGCGGCCTTCAGCGCCCGCGCCGCCGCCGGGCGTCCCGTCCAGTGCGCCCCCGCGGCCAGCACCGACCCGGCCCCGGCGAGCCCGCCGAGGAAGAAGTACCCGGCGATGTCGACGGACTTCCAGACCGGCGGGTTCAGGATCGGCTTGCCGTAGTACGAGCGGAACTCGGCGTCCGGCACCATCGCCCGCTCGCCGCGGCGGCCCCGCCGGCCGCGGCGCCCGTCCGGGCGGTGCCCGCCCTGCCCGATCCTCGCCTCCCGGTCCGGCCGCGCCCCGGTGATCCCGTCGCGGCCCACGTCGGACGTGCTCACCGCGCGCCTCCCCGCGGCCCGTGGACGGCGAACACCGCGGCGAGCCCGCCCGCCAGCGCCGCCGCCGCGACGCCCGCGTGCCGCCACATCGACGGCAGGTCCCGCGTGGTGACCACCGGGTCGGGTGGCAGCCCGTACACCTCCGGTTCGTCCAGCAGCAGGAAGAACGCGCCGTCGCCGCCGACCCCGTCGTCCGGATCGTGCCCGTACAGCCGCGCGTCCTCCACGCCCATGCCGTGCAGCTGCTCGACGCGCATCGCGGCCCGCTCGCGCAGCTCGTCCAGCGGCCCGAACTGGATGGAGTCGGTGGGGCACGCCTTCGCGCACGCCGGCTCCATCCCCACCCCGAGCCGGTCGTAGCACAGCGTGCACTTCCACGCCCGCCCGTCGCCCTTGCGCTGGTCGATGACCCCGTAGGGGCACGCGGGGATGCAGTAGCCGCACCCGTTGCAGATGTCCTCCTGCACCACCACCGTGCCGAACTCGGTGCGGAACAGCGACCCGGTCGGGCAGACGTCCAGGCACGCCGCGTGCGTGCAGTGCTTGCAGACGTCCGAAGCCATCAGCCAGCGCATCCCGCCGTCGCCCTCGGCGGACGGGACGCCCTCGGCCTCGGGCCGCGCCGACACCGGCCTGTCCTGCTCGATGAACGCGACGTGCCGCCACGTGTCGGCGCCGAGCCCCTGCGTGTTGTCGTAGGACATGCCCGTGAACTCCAGGCCGTCCTCGGGCACCGCGTTCCACTCCTTGCAGGCCACCTCGCACGCCTTGCAGCCGATGCACACCGACGTGTCGGTGAAGAACCCCATCCGGGGAGGCGGGTCCCGGTGGCCGGCGTTGCCCGCCACGTCGGGTTCCGGTCCCGCGAGCAGGTTGCGGCCGACGAGCGTCCCGTCGGATCCGGAGCGGCCCATCCGACGACCTCCATCCCGGTGGTGCACGGCGCTTGGTCCATGGCGCCGCCCGCCGCACGGCGCGCGCGGCGGGCGGAGTGCCTGCACCCTTCCCGGGACGCGGCGCGCTACACGTGCGCCCGGACCGGCGGCGGCGCCGCCCGGCGCCGCGGGGCGGGGGAGCGGGGTCAGGGGCGGGCCCGGGGGCGCCTGCGGGCGGGCGGGACGGGCGGCGCGGCGCGGCCCTCGACGACGCGGTTCGACACCGTGCCGATGCCCTCGACCGTGAGGGTGACGACGTCGCCGGGACGCAGCGGCGGCGGGTCGTCCCGCCCGCCGCGCAGGCCCCACAGCTCGGCGAGGCAGCCGCCGTTGCCGCAGGTGCCCGAGCCGAGGACGTCGCCGGGGCGCACCCGGGTGCCGCGCGACGCGTAGGCGACGAGGTCCTCGAACGGCCAGCCCATGTTCGACAGCAGGTCGCGGCCGACGACCTCGCCGTTGACCTCGGCGGTCAGCGCGAGCCGCAGGAACCCGCCGGCGTCCCGGAACGGCTCCAGCTCGTCGGCGGTGACGAGCCACGGGCCGAGCGTCGTCGCGAAGTCCTTGCCCTTGCAGGGGCCGAGGCCGACCCGCATCTCGCGGGACTGCAGGTCGCGCGCCGACCAGTCGTTGAAGACCGTGTACCCCGCGATGCGGTCGCGGGCCGCGGCCGGCGACAGGTCGCCGCCCGCCCGGCCGACCACCGCGGCGACCTCCAGTTCGAAGTCCAGCTCCGCGCAGCCCGGCGGGACGGGCAGGTCGTCGCGGGCGCCGATCATCGCGTGCGGGTTCGCGAAGTAGAACGTCGGCGCGTCGTACCAGGCGTCCGGGACGCCCGCCGCGCCGTCGACCGCGCGGCGCACGCCCTCGACGTGCTCCTCGAAGGCGACGAAGTCCCGGACGGACGGCGGTTCGACGGGCGGCAGCAGCCGCACGTCCGCGACGTCCACGGGCGGGCCGTCCGGCTCCGGGAGGCCGCCCGGACCGGACGGGCCGAGGACGTCCAGGACGTCGATCAGGCGCGTCCCGTCCGGGAACGGCCGGATCGTCCCGGACTCGACGATGCCGCAGCGGACGCGGCCGGCGTGCTCGAAGGTGGCGAGGCGCATGCGGGCTCCCGGGATCAGACCGGCGGGGCGACGAACACGCCCCGGTCCGGATCGTTGAACGACTCCTTCGCGACCAGCTCGTTCATCGGGTTGGCGGTCCCCCACTGATCGGTGACCTCGGGCCGCGAGAAGTCGTACACGTGCGGGTGCCAGGCGTCCTCGTCGAGCGTCTCCAGCTCGGTGGTGTACTCGACGGTGTTGCCGTGCGGGTCGAGGAAGTACGAGAACGTGTTGTCGCCCGCCAGGTGCCGACCGGGCCCCCAGATCATGCGGACGCCCGCGCGCAGCAGCCGCCCGGTCCCGTACATGTACTCGTCGAGCCCGCGCATCTCGAACGACACGTGGTGGACGGACGTGTGCGGCCCCTTCGCGATCGCCAGGCTGTGGTGCCGCGGGTTGCAGCGCAGGAAATGCATGACCTCGCCCATGTGCGGCGACGACAGCGTGTCGCTGAGCGCGAAGCCGAGGTGCGCCTCGTACCAGCGGCGGGTCGCGCCGATGTCGGGGGAGTTCAGCACCACGTGCGACAGCCGCACCGGGACGGCCTCGCGCTCCTCCAGTCTCCGGTGGGCGCGGACGGCGACGTCGGCCGACACCTCGACCGTGCGGCCGTCGACGTCGAAGAACCGGAAGCCGTAGCCGCCGCCGGGCGTCGCCAGGGCCGCGGGCTCGCCGATCAGCCGGACGCCCGCGGCGCCGAGCCGCTCGGCGAGCGCGTCCACGTCGGCGGGCGACGCGGCGCCGAACGCCACGAGGTCGAGCCGCTTCTCGGCGTCCCGCCGCAGCCGGACGACGTACCGCTCGGGCGACCCCTCGGCGGCGAGGAACGAGATGCCGGAGTCGTCCGCGACCTCGGTGAGGCCCCAGACGCCGGCGTAGAAATCGCGCTGCCGCTCGAAGTCGGGCACGGCGAGGTCGACGTGCCGGAGGTGGGTGATGAGACGGTCGGACATCGTGCTCCTTGCGGGGTCAGGGGAGTTCGGTGACGAGGGCGCCGATGCGGCCCATCAGGCCGGGCACGTCGGCGTCCGGGGACGGGTCCAGCTGCCATTCGCCGAGCCGGACGGACGCCTCCACGACGGCCCTCGCGCGCTCGTACCGGCGGTCCATGAACGCCTCGAAGACGGCCCGGCCGGGGCCGCCGGCGGCGAGCAGCAGCTCGGCGAGGACGGCGGCGTCCTCCAGGCACTGTGCGGCGCCCTGCGCGAGGGTGGGCGGGCAGGCGTGCGCGGCGTCCCCGATCAGGACGACCCGCCCGCGGTTCCACGGGCGGTCGACCAGCAGCGACTCGAACCACGTGTAGTTGATGCGGTCCGGGTCGGTGATGTCGTCGCGGATCTCCGCCCAGACCCCGCCGTACGCCTCGGCGAGCGCCCGCATGTGCGCCGGCTTGTCGGCGTCCGCGATCGACTCGCGCGGGCGCGCCCGCTCCACCAGGTACGCGTACATGGTGTCGGGGCCGGTCGGGCAGTACCCGGCGATGAAGCAGGGCCCGCCGTAGACCAGGTCGGTCCGCTCGACGCGCTCCGGGCGCCGCGTGTGGACGCGCCAGATGCCCATCCCCGTCGGCGCCGGCTCGGTGCCGATGCCGATGAGCCGCCGCACCGCCGACCGGACGCCGTCCGCGCCGACCACGAGGTCGTACCGCGCGGCCGTCCCGTCCGACAGGTGCGCGACGACGTGGTCGCCGCGGTCGTCGAGGGCGTCCACGGTGGTCCCGTACCGGATGCGGGCCCCCGCGTCGCGCGTCGCGTCCGCGAGGATCCGGTTCAGCTCCGGCCGGTGCATCCCGACGGTCGCGGGCAGGTCGGGGCCGCCGCTGCGGACGTCCGGGATCTCGGCCAGCAGCGTCCCGTCCGGCGCCCGCAGGCCCAGCACGTCGAACGCGAACCCGGCCGCCGCGACCCGCTCCCACACGCCGAGGTCGCGCAGCACCCGCAGCGCGTTGCCCTGCAGCGTGATCCCGGACCCGAGCGCCGCCGGCCGCGCGCCGAGCTCGGCGACGTCGACGGCGACGCCCGCGCGGGCCAGCAGCGTCGCCAGCGCGGGCCCGGCGGTGCCCGCGCCGACGATGAGGACGTTCTCCACGGCGGCTCCCTTCGGTCGGTGCTCCAACCTTGGGTCACCGCCCACTGATCAGGGAAATAGATTCCCCGTATGCGGACGATCCGTCCCGTGGATGACGTGAGGCGGTGCGCCGGGAGGCCGGTTTATCCGGGGCGTTCGGGGAGACGCTGACGGCGACGTCGCAGGGGACTCAGCGGGCGCGGGGGCGCCGGCCCCGCGACCCGGGGGTACGCGATGAGAATGATGCTGAGGGCACGCCTGGACACCCAGGTCTCGAACGAACTGCTCGCGGACGGCACGATGGCGCAGGTCATGCAGTCGCTGCTGGAGCAGTTCAAGCCGGAGGCGGCCTACTTCCATCCCTACGACGGCGGCCGCACCTGCACGCTCGTCTTCGACATGCAGGACACTTCCCAGCTGCCCGCCCTCACCGAGACGTTCTTCCAGAAGTTCGGCGCGGAGATCGAGATCTGCCCGGTCATGAACGTCGAGGACATGCAGAAGGGGCTCGCCGCCCTGCGAGGCTGACCGGGCGCGACCCCACGGCACGACCCGACGGCACGCCGCCGGACGGCACGCCGCCGGACGGCGGCGTGCGTCCCTCCGGTGCGGCTCAGCGCGCCAGGTGGCGGGAGATCACGAGCCGCTGGATCTGGTTCGTCCCCTCGAAGATCTGCATGACCTTGGCCTCGCGCATGTTGCGCTCCACCGGGAAGTCGCGCGTGTAGCCCGCGCCGCCGAGCACCTGCACGGCGTCCGTCGTCACCTTCATGGCGTTGTCGGTCGCGACCAGCTTCGCCACCGACGCCTCCCGCCCGTACGGCCGTCCCATGTCCTTCAGCCGCGCCGCCGCCAGGTACGTCGCCCGCGCCGACTCGACCGCCGCCTCCATGTCGGCGAGGACGAACGCGAGCCCCTGATGCTCGATGATCGCCTTGCCGAACGCCTCGCGCTCCTTCGCGTACGCGACCGCCGTGTCGAGCGCCCCCTGCGCGAGCCCCGTCGCGACCGCCGCGATGCCCAGCCGGCCCGCGTCCAGCCCCGCCAGCGCGATCGACAGCCCCTGCCCCTCGCGCCCGATCAGGTGGTCCGCCGGGACCCGGACGCCCTCCAGCCGCACCGTCGCGGTCGTCGAGCCCATCAGGCCCATCTTGTCCTCGGGCGCGTCGAACTCCAGCCCGGGCGTGCCCGCCGGCACGTGGAAGCACGAGATGCCGCGCGCCCCGTCGTCGGACGTCCGCGCCATCACCGTGTAGAAGTCGGCCTTCCCGCCGTGCGTCGTCCACGCCTTCGCGCCGTTCAGCACGTAGGAGTCGCCGTCCCGCACGGCCTTCGCGCGCATCGCCGCCGGGTCCGACCCCGCGTGCGCCTCCGACAGGCAGTACGCGCCGAGCCGCTCGCCCGACAGCATGTCCGGCAACCACCGCGCCCGCTGCTCGTCCGTCCCGGCCGTGAACAGCGGGAAGCACGACAGCGCGTGCACGCTCACCCCGACGCCCACGCTCGCCCACACCGCGCCGATCTCCTCCAAGACCTGCAGGTAGATCTCGTACGGCTGGGCGCCGCCGCCGAACTCCTCCGGGTAGGGGAGCGACAGCAGCCCCGCCCGCCCCAGCGTCGTGAACACGTCGCGCGCGAACTCCCCGGTGCGCTCGGCGTCCGCGACCCGCGGCGCGAGCTCCTTCGCCGCGATCTCCCGGGTCAGCGCGATCAGGTCCGCCGACTCCTGGGTCGGCAAGGAACGGATGGCGGGCATGGGCGGGCTCCTCTCGTCACCCCGACGGTACCAAAACGAGTACCAAAGGCCCCATTTTGGTACCGTTTCTGGCATGACCTCGGTGGACGGCACCCCCCGGACCCGCGCGGAACGCCGCCGCGCCGACCTCGTCGACCGCCTCACCGCCCTCTTCCTCGCCCGCGGCTTCGCCGGCCTCGGCGTCGCCGACCTGGCCGCCGAACTGCGCTGCTCGAAGAGCACCCTCTACACGGTCGCCGCCAGCCGCGAGCAGATCATCGTCACGGTCGTCCGCGCCTTCTTCCGCCGCGCCACCGAGCGCGTCGAGGCCGCCCTGGACGCCGTCCCCGCCCGGCGGGGGCCCCGCGAGCGCGTCGGCGCCTACCTGCGGGCCATCTCCGCCGAGCTCGCGCCCGCGTCCCCCGCCTTCTTCGCCGACCTGGACGCGTTCCCCCCGGCCCGCGAGATCTACGAGGAGAACACCGGCTTCGCCGTCCGCCGCGTGCGCGGCCTGGTGAGCGAGGCGGCCCCGGACGCCGACGCGGCCTTCGTCGGCGCCGTCGCCGGGCAGGTCATGGAGTCGATCCACCGCGGCGACATCAAGGCCCGGACGGGCCTGGACGACTCCGCCGCCTACGCCGCGCTGGCCGCCCTCATCGTCGCCCGGATCCACGCCTGAACCCGGGCCGGGCCCACGACGCCGCCGGTCAGTACCCGGCCTGGTGGAGCGCGTGCTCCACCAGGGTGACGAGGATGCTCTTGGCGACGTCCGGGCGGCGGACGTCGCACAGCACGACGGGCACGTGCGGGTCGACGTCGAGGGCGTCGCGGATCTCCTCGACCGAGTAGCGGCGGGCGCCGTCGAAGACGTTCGCGGCGACCACGAACGGGATCTCCCGCTGCTCGAAGAAGTCGATGGAGGCGAAGCTCGTCGTCAGGCGGCGGGTGTCGACGAGGACGACCGCGCCGACCGCCCCGTAGGCGATCTGGTCCCACATGAACCAGAACCGCTCCTGGCCGGGCGTGCCGAACAGGTACAGCCGCACGCCGCCGGAGAGGGTGATGCGGCCGAAGTCCATCGCGACGGTCGTGGTGGTCTTGGCCTCCACGCCGCGCAGGTCGTCCACGCCGGCGGAGACGTCGGTGAGGGTCTCCTCGGTGCGCAGGGGGCGCACCTCGCTGACCGCGCCGACGAGCGTGGTCTTGCCGACGCCGAACCCGCCCGCCACCAGGATCTTCAGCGTGTGCAGCGGGACGTCGTCGTCCCGCGCGGCGGCGGGGACGGCGTCAGAGGCGGCGAAGTTCATCGAGCACTCTCATCAGTAGCCGGGGGTCGGGTCGTTCGGCCTGCCGGGCCTGCTGCACCTCTTCGATGAGGCCGTAGTGGTGCAGGTCCTCCAGCAGGATCTGCACCACCCGGAACGGCAGGTCGGTCTCCGAGGCCAGGTCGGCGGGGGTGGAGGGCCGCCGGCACAGCTCCAGCAGCGCGCGCTGCTCGCGCGACAGCCAGACCCGCTCGCCCGGGGGGCGGCCGGTCGCGACCAGGACCGTGACCAGGTCGAGGACGAGCCCGCGGGTGCGGGTCCGTCCGCGGGTCATCGCGTACGGCCGCACGACCGGGCCCGCCTCCCGGCCGATCCAGCGTTCTCTCGGCGTCTCCACGGCCGCCCGCCTCAGCCGGAGGCGCCGGCCCGCATCGCCGGGTCCTCCGTGCCGGGCGTGCGCGGCGCCGTGCCCAGCTGGCGCCGCACCCGCTTGATCAGCATGGTGGTCTCGTACGCGACGAGACCAGCGTTGCCGCCCGCGTCGCTCAGCACGGCCAGGCAGCTGCCGTCGCCCGCCGGCATGATGAAGAACAGCATGCCGTCCAGTTCGACGACGGTCTGCCGCACGTGCTTGGCCTGGAAGTGCTCCCGGGCGCCGTTCGCCAGGCTGTGGAAGCCCGACGACAGCGCCGCCAGGAACTCGGCGTCCTTCCGCGTGACGCCGCCCGAGGCGCCCATGACCAGGCCGTCGCGGGACAGCAGCACCGCCTGGTGCACCTCGCCGACCCGTTCGACCAGGTCGTCGAGCAGCCAGTCGAGCTCACCGGTCGCGTGCCCCTGCTGCTTCATGATCGCCCCCATTCATCGCGTGGTTCGAGATCTTCCGGTTCGTCGTCCTCGTCCCTGCCGCGCAGCCATCCCGACTGTAGCGAGGACATCAGGTCGCGGCTGAGCTCCGGGCTCGGCTCCGGGAAATCGTCGTCCGCCGGCTCGCCGTCCGCCGGCTCCCCGTCCGGCGGTGCGGCCCGCCGGCGCAGCTGCGGCGCGAGGTTGCGCTGCCGCACCCGCTTGGGCAGCCGGCCGGTCACCTCGCTCGACTCCACCCCGCTCGACTCCGCCCCGCCCTGTTCGCCGTCCGCGCCGGGGTCCACCGGGACGGACGGTTCCGCGTGCGGCCCGGCGTCGGGCCCGGCGTCCGGCCCGGCGACCGGGTCGGCGGTCGGCTCGAGGGTCGGCGCCGCGAGCGGCGGCGGCGAGGGCCGGTAGGAGGGCGGGGGCGCGCCGGGCGCCCCGGCCGGTGCGCCGGACGGCCGGTCGTCCGGCGGTCCGGCCGGTTCGGCGGGCGGTTCGGCGGGCGGGGTGTACAGCGGCGTGTAGGTGGGCGCGGGCGGGCCCGTCAGCTCCGGGCGGGCCCCCGCGGAGCCGGTGCGCCCGAGGCGCGGCAGCGACTCCAGCCGGGTCACCGAGGGGCGCCCGGCCGGACGGACCGGGCCGGCCGTCGCGGACACGACGGGCCGGTCGGCGGCCGCCGCGGGCTCCAGGTCGTCGTCCACCGTGACCAGCGCGTGCGGGACCAGGACGATCGCGGTCGTGCCGCCGTACGCCGACGGCTGCAGCGACACCTTGACGCCGTGCCGGGCGGCCAGCTTCGCGACGACGAACAGCCCGAGCCGGTCGGTGTCGGCGAGGTCGAACTCGACGTCGCTGGCCAGCCGCCGGTTCAGCTCGTCGCGCTCCTCGGCGCTCAGGCCGATCCCGCGGTCCACGACCTCCACGGCGAGCCCGTTGGCGACCGTGTCGACCTTGACCGTCACCTCGGTGGCGGGCGGCGAGAACGCCGCGGCGTTCTCGATCAGCTCGGCCAGCAGGTGGATGACGTCGGCGACCACCCCGCCGATCACGGCGGCCGACGAGGCGCCCGTCACCACGACCCGCGTGTAGTCCTCCACCTCGGCGATCGCGGCGCGGACGACGTCCTCCGCCGGGACCGGGTGGTCCCAGGCCCGCACGGTGGGGGAGCCGGACAGGATGACCAGGCCCTCGGCGTGCCGCCGCATGCGGGTGGTGAGGTGGTCGAGCCGGAACAGGTCCTCAAGCTCCTCCGGGCTGGACGCGCGGCGCTCCATCTGGTCGAGCAGCCGCAGCTGCCGGTGCAGCAGCGACTGGCTCCGCCACGACAGGTTGATGAACACGCGGTTGATGCCGGCGCGCAGCTCGGCCTCCGCGACCGCCTCGCCGATCGCGGTGCGCTGCACCGCGTCGAACGCCTCGCCGACCAGCGCGATCTCCGTCGTCCCGCCGGTCGCGGGCGGGGGCGCGGCGGCGTCGACGTCCACCGTCTCGCCCTTGCGCAGCCGCGCCACGACCGCCGGCAGCCGCTCGTGCGCGAGCCGCTGCGCCGTCTCCTGCAGCCGCCGCAGCTCGTCGGTGAGCCGCCGCGCGAACAGCAGCGACAGCGTCACCGACGCGATGACCGCGAGCAGGCCCAGGCCGCCCGCCGCGTAGAAGCCGAGCATGATCCGGTCGCCGGCCGGCTCGACGTACTCGCTCGACAGCGAGTCGTTGGCCCGCACGGCCGCGCCCAGCCAGACCGGCTCGACCGCGTCGACCCCGCCGCGCCACTCCCGGCGGGACGGCGCGATGCCGTTGTTGACGACGCCGCTCTCGAGCGTCGTGTACGCGGTGTACTCCCCGGTGTCCGCCAGCTCCTCCATGATCGTGGAGATCTCGCCGTCGGCGCCGGCGCGGCCCAGCGCGAAGAACTGCTGCCGGCTGCCCGCCCAGGACGCGAACGCCGCGCGGCTGACGGTGTCCATCGGCCCGGCGCCGAGCGCCGTCAGCAGCGCGTCCTCGCGGAGCATGAACTCGCGGGCCCAGTAGTTGTGCAGGACGGCGCTGGTGTTCCGGTAGACGGTGACGTCGTCCACGCTGACCAGGGTCGTCAGCGTCCGGACGACCGTGTCGATCACCGCGCTGTAGCCGTTGATCGCCGCCAGCGGGGTGGTGCCGCCGATCTCCACCTGCGAGCGCAGCGCGCCGAGTCCGTCGAACGCGCCGGCGTTCAATTCGACGCGCCGCTCGACCGGCGCGTCCATCGCCTCCCGCGTCTCCGGCGACAGGGCCGTGGAGCGGAACGCCGCCACCGCCGCGTCCGTCCGCTTCGCGAGGTCCTGGAAGCGCTTCTCGTCGGTCGCGTCGCCCGTCACCAGGGCCCGGACGGCCGCGGCGCGCTCCTGCTGGACCGCCTCGACCGCCGACGTCGCCGGGACGCCGACGTTGGTGTAGACGGTCGAGAAGTCGAACCGCTGCAGGGCGTTGGTCAGCGTGATGGTGGCGGGGACGCTCCACATGACGAGCAGGGAGCTGAGCGGGATCGCCAGAAGCAGCGCGATCCGGCGCCGGATGGGGCGCGTGCGCCGCCGCGGGGGCGGTGCCCCGGCGTCCCGTGGGTTCGACACTGCTTCACTCTCCGCGCATTCAAAACGGGCGTCACCAAAGGCCACGGAGCATACTTGCGTTCATTTGAGGAAGGCCAGAGGGGATGCCGGTTGAGGACACGCGCGACCCGCATTGTTCACGGAACGCGACGGCGTGATCACGTTCGATCGTGCCGAGTTGCATTCGGGAAGGCCGGGGTTGTAATGAGCGGCGGCGCTTCGCCGGTTTCGCCGCGGCCGTTCGGACAAAGCAATTGGGGGACGCGCCCGGCATCGTCGGCCGATCGCCGGGCGCGTCCCCCAATTCCGTCCGGTCGTCCGGCCGCCCGGAAATCGGAAAGGCGTCAGAGCCCGAGTTCCGCGGCGAGCGTCCGCAGCCCCGGAACCGGGTCCCGCCCGGCCTCCGTCAGCAGCTGGACGGCCACGTGGTCGGCGCCCGCGTCGTGGTGGGCCTCCAGCGCCGCCGCGACCGCGGCCGGCTCGCCGTGCGGCGCCAGCGCGTCGATCAGCGCGTCGCTGCCGTCGCCGGCGATGTCCTCGTCCGCCCAGCCGAGCCGCTCCAGGTTCGCGGTGTAGTTCCGCAGCTTCAGGTACGGGTTCGCGACCTGGGCCCGGCCGACCGCGCGGGCCCGCTCCGGGTCGGCGTCCAGGACCACCTTCTGCTCGGGCGCGAGCAGCCGCCCGTCGCCGAGCTCGGCGCGCGCCCGGCGGGTGTGCTCGGGCGTCACCAGGTAGGGGTGCGCGCCCGCCGTCCGCTCCGCCGCCAGCCGCAGCACCTTCGGCCCGAGCGCCGCCAGCACCCGGCCGTCCTCGGGGACGTCCGCGGCGTCCAGCCGGTCCAGGTAGTCCACGATCATCTCGTACGGCGCCCGGTACTCCTGCGTGGCCTCCCGGTGCCCGACCCCGACGCCGAGCACGAACCGCTCGCCGTGGGCGTCCCGCAGCCGCCGGTAGGACGCCGCGGCCTCCGCGGCGGGCGTCGCCCACATGTTCACGATCCCGGTCGCGACCGTGATCCGCTCCGTCGCGGCGAGCAGCCGGTCGGCGACGTCCGGGTCGGTGGGCGAACCGCCGATCCAGATCGCGCCGTACCCGAGCGCCTCCACCTCCCGCGCCAGCTCCGGCGTGAGCTGCGACCAGCCCCGCCAGATGCCGTACCGGCCCATGTCGATCTTCGTCATGCTCGCTCCAACATCGCGCCCCGCCGGATCATGCCCGGTCTTCCCCGCCGCGCGGCGTCCACCCGCCGCCCCGCGTCCACCCGCCGCCCCGCCTCCACCGGTCTTCCCGCGCGCACGTCCCGTACCGCGGGCCGTGTTTCTCGCACACCCCGACGGGCAGGTCCTCAAGGATCGCGACGACCGGCCCGGGAACCGGGACGGGCCGGGCGAGGGGGAGGTTTCGACGATGACCGCGGGCTGGTACGGAGCCGGGGGAATGGACCCGTTCGAGGAGATGCTCGCCCGGTTCTTCGGAGCGCGGGCGCACCGCCGTCCCACGGAGCGGGTCAGCATCGCCCGGCTGATGAGCGAACCCGCGCGCGAGCTCGTGCGCGACGCCGCGGCGCAGGCCGCGCAGTGGGGGAGTCTCGACCTGGACACCGACCACCTGCTGTGGGCGGCCACCCGGCAGCAGGGCACCCGGCACTGGCTGGTGCGCGCCGGCGCCGACCCCGACAAGATCAAGAACGAGATCGAGGGGAGCGCCCGGCGCGGCGATCCCCGCGACGTCCCGCCGCAGCTGACGCCGTCCGCCAAACGCGCGCTGCTGGACTCCCACCAGATCTCGCGCGCGCTCGGCTCGTCCTACATCGGCCCCGAGCACCTGCTGTTCGCGCTCGCGCTGGACCGCGACTCGCACGCCGGCCGCATCCTGGACGCCGAGCACGTCACGCCCGACGCGCTGCAGAACGCCGCGGCGGGCGGCGGGCACGGGCAGCAGCCCCCGGGCGGGGGCGGCGGCCAGCAGCCGACCGGCACCCCGACGCTCGACGAGTACGGCCGCGACCTCACCGAGTACGCCCGGGAGGGGCGCCTCGACCCGGTGATCGGCCGGTCCGACGAGATCGAGCAGACCGTCGAGGTGCTGTCGCGGCGGACCAAGAACAACCCGGTGCTCATCGGCGACCCCGGTGTCGGCAAGACCGCCATCGCCGAGGGCCTCGCGCAGCGCATCGTGGACGACGACGTCCCGGACACGCTGCGCGGCAAGCGGCTCGTCCAGCTCGACCTCGGCGGCGTCGTCGCCGGCACCCGCTACCGCGGCGACTTCGAGGAGCGCCTGAAGAAGGTGATGGACGAGATCCGCGGGCACTCCGACGAGCTCGTCATCTTCATCGACGAGATCCACACGGTCGTCGGCGCGGGCGGCGCGGAGGGCGCGATGGACGCCGCCAACCTGCTCAAACCGGCCCTCGCCCGCGGCGAGCTGCACGTCGTCGGCGCCACCACCATCGACGAGTACCGCCGCAACATCGAGAAGGACGCGGCCCTCGAGCGCCGCTTCCAGCCGATCATGATCACGGAGCCGTCCGCCGACGACAGCATCGAGATCCTGCGCGGCCTGAGCGACCGCTACGAGGCCCACCACCAGGTCCGCTTCACCGACGAGGCGCTGGTCGCCGCCGTCGACCTGTCCAGCCGCTACCTCACCGACCGGTTCCTGCCCGACAAGGCGATCGACATGATCGACCAAGCGGGCGCGCGGGTCCGGCTGCGCTCCCACACCATGGACGGCGGCCGCCGCGAGCTGGAGGACCGGCTCGAGCGGCGGCGCCGCGAGAAGGACCAGGCCGTCTTCGACGAGGACTACGAGAAGGCGTCGCAGCTCCGCGACGAGATCGCGAACCTGGAGGGCGACCTGGCCGCCGCGCGCACCGGCGACGGGCCCGCGGCCGTCCCGGAGGTCACCGCCGAGGACATCGCCGAGGTGGTCTCCCGCATCTCCGGCGTGCCCGTCACGCAGCTCACCCAGGCCGAGCGCGACCGGCTGGCCGGCCTGGAGGGGCACCTGCACGAGCGCGTCATCGGGCAGGAGGACGCGGTCGCCGCCGTCGCGCGCGCCGTCCGCCGGTCCCGCGCGGGGATGAGCGACCCCGACCGGCCGATCGGCGGGTTCCTGTTCCTCGGGCCCACCGGCGTCGGCAAGACCGAGCTGGCCAAGGCGCTCGCGGAGGCCCTGTTCGGCAGCCGCGACCGGATGGTCCGCTTCGACATGAGCGAGTTCCAGGAGAAGCACACCGTCAGCCGCCTGATGGGGGCCCCGCCCGGATACGTCGGCTACGAGGAGGCCGGGCAGCTCACCGAGGCCGTCCGCCGGCAGCCGTACTCGGTGATCCTCCTCGACGAGATCGAGAAGGCCCACCAGGACGTCTTCAACGTCCTGCTCCAGCTCCTGGACGACGGCCGCCTCACCGACGCGCAGGGCCGCACCGTCGACTTCCGCAACACCGTCGTGATCATGACGAGCAACCTGGGCTCCGAGCTGATCACCGGGCAGGTCGAGATCGGGTTCGGCACGGTCGGCGGCGACGGGCGGGGGTCCGCGCTCAGCGACCGCATCATGCGCCGCCTGCGGGAGGCGTTCCGCCCCGAGTTCCTCAACCGGATCGACGAGATCATCGTCTTCCACCGGCTCGAGGCGGCGCAGCTCCGGCAGATCACCGACCTGCTCCTGGACGAGACGCGCCGCCGGCTCCGCGCGCAGGACGTCACCGTCTCGTTCGGCACCGAGGCGGTCGACTGGCTCGCCGAGCGCGGCTACCAGCCCGACTTCGGCGCCCGCCCGCTGCGCCGCACCATCCAGCGCGAGGTGGACGACCGGCTCTCCGACCTGCTGCTGTCGGGCGACCTCGCCCCCGGCCGGCACGTGGACGTCGCCGCGACGTCCGACGGCCTGACCTTCGAGATCACCGCGCCCGAACCGGCGTCCGCCCCGTAACGGGGCATGAAGAAACCCAGACCGGGACGAGCGTCCTGGTCTGGGTGGGTGGTGGGCGATACTGGGATTGAACCAGTGACCTCTACCGTGTCAAGGTAGCGCTCTCCCACTGAGCTAATCGCCCGGGTCCGCTGCCTCCGGGGGAGGCACGGGATCGAGGTGGAGACGGGATTTGAACCCGTGTACACGGCTTTGCAGGCCGTTGCCTCGCCTCTCGGCCACTCCACCAGAAGAGACCTTCTGGGTTCACAGCCTGAAAGGCCCCTCAGAGCGGAAGACGGGATTTGAACCCGCGACCCTCACCTTGGCAAGGTGATGCTCTACCCCTGAGCCACTTCCGCTTGCCTGCCTCCCGGTCCGTCCGGTCCGTTCGGCGACGTGGAAAACATTAGCGCGTCTGAGCGCGATGCGCGAACCGGAATCCCCGGCGGGCCGTCCGCGGGCGCTTCGGCGCGGGGCGAAACGTCCGTCGCCTAGGGTTGGCGGCATGGCCACCGAGGATGCCGTCGCCGCGGACTTCGCGCCGGTCGCGGCCCTGCTGGCCGACCGGGCGCGGGCCGCGATGCTGACGGCGCTGCTGGACGGGCGGCCGCTCGCCGCGGGCGAACTGGCCCGCGCGGCGGGCGTCGGGGCGTCCACCGCGAGCGCGCACCTGGCGCGGCTGCTGGACGGCGGCCTCGTCACCGTGGTGGCCCAGGGGCGCCACCGGTACTACGAGCTGCGGGACGCCGAGGTGGCGCAGCTCGTCGAGGGCCTGTCGCGGATGAGCCCGCCCGTGAAGGTGCGCGGTTTGCGGCAGTCGCGGGAGGCGCGCCGGCTGCACCGGGCGCGCACCTGCTACGACCACCTCGCCGGGCAGGCGGGCGTCGCGCTGTTCGCCGCGCTGCTGGACGGCGGCCTGCTGGAGCCCGACGCCGACGGCTACGCCGCCACGCCCAAGGGCGCCGAACGGTTCGCCGGGCTGGGCGTGGACGTCGCCGCCCTGCGCGGCTCCCGGCGGCGGTTCGCCTGGCGGTGCCTCGACTGGACCGAGCGGCGCCCGCACCTCAACGGGGCCCTCGCGGCCGCGCTGACCGACCGGATGATCGACCTCGGCTGGTTCGAGCGCGGCGCCGCGCCCCGCGCGCTGGCCGTGACCGACGCGGGCCTCGCCGGGCTCGCCGACGCGTTCGGCTGCGTCCTGCCGTGAACCCCGCGCGCGAACCGGCGTTCGCGTACGCCGGGGGACTGCTCGCCACCGGGCTCGCCGACGTCACCACCGACCCGGCCGCCCTCGACTCGCGCGGCTGGTGGGCCGTCGTCGCCACCTATGAGGGGAAGATCACGTGCGCCCGGTTCGATGACGTCCGTCCCGCACCGCACCCCGCGGGCCCGTGGGCCGCGCCGGGGGAGTGGACGTCCTCGCTCGACGAGCCCGCCTACGTCGCGGGCGTCGAGGCGATCCGCGCCGCGATCGCCGACGGCGTCGTCTACCAGGCGAACCTGTGCCGGGTCCTGTCCGCGCCGATCGCGCCGGACGCCGGCATCGCCGGGCTCGGCGCCCGGCTCGCCGCGGGGAACCCGGCGCCGCACGCGATGACCGTCCGGCTCCCCGGCCTGGCGGTGGCGTGCGCGTCCCCCGAGCTCTACCTGGCGCGCGACGGCGCCGCGGTGACGTCCCGTCCGATCAAGGGCACCGGCCGGACGGCCCGCGACCTGCTGCCCAAGGACCGGGCGGAGAACGTCATGATCGTCGATCTGGTTCGCAACGACCTGGGCCGCGTCGCCGAGGTCGGGACGGTCCGCGTGCCCGGGCTCTGCGAGATCGAGGAGCACCCGGGCCTGGTGCACCTGGTGTCGACCGTCGACGCGCGGCTCGCCCCCGGCAGCGGCTGGCCGGAACTGCTCGCCGCGACGTTTCCTCCCGGTTCGGTCACCGGCGCGCCGAAATCCAGCGCGCTGACCCTGCTCGAAGAACTCGAACCCGTCCCCCGGGGGCCGTACTGTGGAGCCATCGGCTGGGTGGACGCGGACGCCCGGCGCGGCGCCCTCGCGGTGGGCATCCGGACCTTCTGGGCGGAGGACGGCGTGCTCCGCTTCGGCACCGGCGCCGGGATCACGTGGGGGTCCGATCCACACCGGGAATGGCGGGAGACGGAGCTGAAGGCGGCTCGGCTATTGGAGGTGGCGTCCGGGTGACGGAGCAGGCCAAGGTCTGGATGAACGGGGAGCTGATCGACGCGGAGCGGGCCGCCGTGTCGGTGTTCGACCACGGGATGCTCGTCGGGGACGGCGTCTTCGAGACCGTCAAGGCCGCGAACGGGGAGCCGTTCGCGCTCACCCGGCACCTGCGGCGCCTCGCCCGCTCCGCCGCCGCGCTCGGACTCCCCGAACCCGACCACGACACGCTCGCCCAGGGCACCCTCGAGGTGCTGGCCGCGGCGCCCCGCTGGCCCCTCGGCCGGATCCGCATCACCTGCACCAGCGGCCCCGGCCCGCTCGGCTCCGCGCGCGGCGACGCGGGCCCCACCATCACGATCATCGCCGACGAGCAGACCCCGTTCCCGGCGACGGGCGACGTCACGGTCGTCCCGTGGCCCCGCAACGAGCACGGCGCGCTGGCCGGCGTCAAGAGCACCTCCTACGCCGAGAACGCGCTCGCGCTCGCCTACGCCAAGGAGCGGGGGAGCGGCGAGGCGATCTTCGCCAACACCGCCGGGCGGCTCTGCGAGGGCACCGGCAGCAACGTCTTCGTCGTCCGCGGCGGGCGGCTCCTCACCCCGCCGCTGTCGTCCGGCTGCCTCGCCGGCGTCACCCGCGAGCTGACGCTCGAATGGTGCGGCGGCGAGGAGGAGGACCTCTCCCTCGACGACCTCTACCGGGCCGACGAGGCGTTCCTGACGTCCACCACGCGCGACGTCCAGCCGATCCGCGCCGTGGACGGCACCGCCCTGCCGGCCGCGCCGGGGCCCATCACGCTCAAGGCGATGGAGGCGTTCGCCGCCCGCGCCGCCGAGCTGATGGACCCCTGACGCGGCCCCGGGGGCCTCACCCCTCGACGGCCTTGAGGCCGATCACGCCCGCCAGGATCAGCGCCAGGCACGTCACCCGCAGCGGGGAGACGCCCTCACCGAGCGCCGCCATCCCGGCGACCGCCACGCCCAGCGACCCCAGCCCGACCCAGACGGCGTAGGCCGTGCCGACCGGCAGGTCCCGGAGCGCCAGCGTGAGCACCACCACGCTCAGCAGGCACACCGGGACGCCGATCACCGTCGGCCACAGCCGCGTGAACCCCTCCGACTCCTTCAGCGCCGTCGCCCACACCACCTCCATCGCGGCGGCGACGACCAGCAGCACCCACGGCATCCCGATCACGCCGCGTATCCGCCGTCGACCGCGATCGCGGCCCCGGTCACGTAGTCGCCGCCGGGCCCGGCCAGGTGCGCGACCATCGCCGCGACGTCGTCCGGGCTCCCGTACCGGCCGAGCGCGGCGTGCGCCCGCTCGTGCTCGGCGTCCGGCCCGTCCGCCGGGTTCATCTCGGTGTCGGTCGACCCGGGATGGACGACCACGGCGTTGACGCCGCGCGGCCCCAGGTCCCGCGCCAGGCCCTTCGTCAGCCCGAGCAGCGCCGACTTGCTCATCGCGTAGAGCGTCCAGCCCGGGTCGGGCACCCGCTCGGCCATCGAACTGCCCACGCTGATGATCCGGCCGCCCGCCCCGAGGTGCCGCGCCGCCGCCTGCGCGGCCAGGTACGCCGCGCGGACGTGGACGTCCAGCACCCGGTCGACCTCGTCGCGGCGCACGTCCTCCAGCGGCCCGTAGGGCGCGATCCCCGCGTTGTTCACCAGGACGTCGAGCCGTCCCAGTTCCGCCGCCGCCCGGTCGACGGCCCCGACGACCGCGTCCGGATCGCCCGCGTCCGCCCGGATGGCGATGCCGCGCCGCCCGTGCCCCTCGATCTCCGCGACCACCGACCGCGCGCGGTCGTCCGCCCGCAGGTAGGTGATCGCCACGTCCGCGCCCGCCGCCGCGAGCCGCCGGGCGATCGCCGCGCCGATGCCGCGAGCGCCGCCGGTGACCAGCGCCGTCCGTCCGTCCAGTTCCATGGTGCCCCCAAATCCGGAGAGTTCTCCGCAACGGTAAGCGGAGATGTCTCCGATGGGCAAGCCGAAACGGAGAAGCCTCCGGTTGCTAGAATCGCTCGGATGACCGAACCCAGGCGCGTCCTGCCCGTGCTCGGCGGGCCGCGCCCCGAACGGGCCGACGCCGCGCAGAACCGCCGCCGGATCCTCGCCGCCGCCGACCGGGTGATCGCCGCGCGCGGCGTCGGGGGCCTGTCCCTGGACGACGTCGCCCGCGAGGCGGGCGTCGGCGTCGGCACCGTCTACCGCCGCTTCGGCGGCCGCTCCCGCCTGCTCTACGCGCTGATCGACGAACGCGAGCGCGAGTTCCAGGAGGCGTTCATGCACGGCCCGGCGCCCCTCGGCCCCGGCGACGGCGGCGCCCCGCCCGCCGCGCGCGTCCGGGCCTTCCTGCACGCCCTCGTCGACCGCACCGAGGAGCAGTCCGAACTCCTGCTGGCCGCCGAGAGCGACGAGCCGTTCGCCCGCTTCCGCGACGCCTACTACGCCCTCTACCGGCTGCACCTGCGGACACTGCTCGACCGGATCGACCCCGGCGCCGACTCCGGCTACCTGGCCGACGCGCTCCTGGCCCCCCTCGCCGCCAACCTCTTCCGCTACCAGCGGCACACCGGCGGCATGGACGTCGCGCGCATCAAATCCGGCTTGGACGACCTCCTCGGCGGAGCGATCCGTCCAGGCAAGGGGGTTACGCGGACGGCGGATCCGCGTTCACACTGGGGGGCGTGAACGACTTCGACCTCCTCGTCCTCGGATCCGGACCCGGCGGCCAGCGCGCCGCGATCGCCGCCGCCAAGCTGGGCCGCCGGGTGGCGATCGTCGACCGCCGCGAGATGATCGGCGGCGTCTGCATCAACACCGGAACGATCCCGTCCAAGACGCTGCGCGAGGCCGTCCTCTACCTCACGGGCCTCAACCAGCGCGAACTCTACGGGCAGAGCTACCGGGTCGACGACGACATCACCGTGGCCGACCTGGGCATGCGGACCCGGCACGTGATCGGCCGCGAGATCGACATCGTCCGCAGCCAGCTGGCCCGCAACCGCGTCGCCGTCCTGGCCGGCACGGGGCGGTTCCTCGATCCGCACACCGTCGGCGTCACCTCCGACCAGGGCCGCGAGCAGAAGATCACCGCCGACCGCATCGTGATCGCGACCGGGACCCGCCCGGCCCGTCCGGACACCGTCCAGTTCGACGACCACACGGTCATCGACTCCGACGGGATCATCAACCTCGAGCGCATTCCCGAGAGCATGGTGGTCGTCGGCGCGGGAGTGATCGGCATCGAGTACGCCTCGATGTTCGCCGCGCTCGGCACCAAGGTCACCGTCGTGGAACGCCGCGAGCGCATGCTCGACTTCTGCGACCTGGAAGTGGTCGAGGCGCTCAAGTACCACCTGCGCGACCTGGCGGTCACCTTCCGGTTCCGCGAGACCGTCGCCTCCGTCGAGCGGATGGAGCACGGCGCGATCACCGTCCTGGAGAGCGGCAAGCGCATCCCCGCCGACACCGTCATGTACTCCGCGGGCCGCCACGGCATGACCGACGACCTGAACCTCGAGGCCGCCGGCCTCGCCGCCGACGCCCGCGGCCGCATCACGGTCGACGGGGACTACCGCACGGACGTCCCGCACATCTACGCCGTCGGCGACGTCATCGGCTTCCCGTCCCTCGCCGCGACCTCGATGGAGCAGGGCCGCATCGCCGCGCACCACGCCTGCGGCGACCCCCTCGCGCAGATGCACGAACTCCAGCCGATCGGGATCTACACGATCCCCGAGATCAGCTTCGTCGGCATGACCGAGGACGCCCTCACCGAGGCCAAGATCCCCTTCGAGGTGGGCATCTCCCGCTACCGCGAACTGGCCCGCGGCCAGATCATCGGCGACTCCTACGGGATGCTCAAGCTCCTGGTCTCACCCGAAGACCGCCGCCTCCTCGGCGTCCACGTCTTCGGCACCGGAGCCACCGAGCTCGTCCACATCGGCCAGACGCTCATGGGCTGCAACGGAACGGTCGACTACCTGGTCAACGCCGTGTTCAACTATCCAACGCTCGCCGAGTCCTACAAGGTCGCCGCACTCGACGCGATGAACAAGATGCGGCACATCGCACGCCTCACGTCATGACGGCCAGAGCAGGTTCTCCAGCTCGGCGTCGATGTCGATGAAGTCGGACTCCTCGCCCGCCGGCACCGCCTGGTACGTCCGGTGCAGGAAGTCCGCCAGCGGCGACAGGGGAACCTCGAACAGGGCGTTCCCGAACGGAGAGGACAGCGCGATGTGCAGCGTGCTGTCGTCGTCGCCCGGCCAGACCTCGACGTCGCCGTCTCCGACCTTGCGCACGATGCCGACGGTCAGCAGCTCCCGGGCGAAGATCCACTCCACCGGTTCGTCGTCGCCCACGAAGAAGGCCATCCGGATCGCGTACGGATCGTCGGCCGCGTACTCCAGCCCGGCGAGCAGAGGGACGGTCGTGCGGTCGGGGACGACGAGACGAAGGCCCAGCTCCGCTGAGACTGTGGTACTGCTGTTCATGGCCATTCCTTCATACGTCGATCCCGCTGGCGCGCGGGGAGCTCCGTTGGGTGCCTCTCCCTCATCACGGATGTCCCCACGATCTATGACGCCTAACTGCCGGAACTCGGCCGAACATTCCGCCGCACCCGTCCCGTGTGACCCATCTCACGGGGGCAAAACCCCGCCCTGAGCTGGGCAAAAGCGATCTTTCGGACACCAGGGCCCTCCCCCGCGTGCGACCATCGAACGTTCCCCGCGGGCCTCCCGCTGGCTTAGGGTAAATCCGTGGTAGTTAAAACCGAAGAAAAGGCCGCCCCCCGGGGCTACGGCCGCTTCCGCGACACCATGCGCCGCAACGCGCTCCTCAACACCGCCTGGCGGATCGGCGTCTTCACCGTGGGCGTCACCATCGCCCTCGGCGGCCTGGTCATGATGATCACCCCCGGCCCCGGCATGCTCGGCATCATCCTCGGCCTCGCCATCCTCGCCACCGAGTTCGCCTGGGCCCGCCGCGCCCTCACCCACGCGAAGGCCGCCGCCGAACGCGCCAAGGAACGCGCCCTCGACCCCAAGCGCCGCCGCCGCAACGCCGTCCTCGGCGTCACCGGCGGCCTCATCGTCGGCGCCGCCGTCGTCGGCTACCTCGCCGCCTACGACTTCGTCCTCCCATGGCAGATCGAAGACGTCAGCTTCTGGAACGAAGCCCGCCGGTAACCGAGGCGCGAACACCCCCCGACATGCGCTAGAGTTTCCGACGTCGGGAACGCCCACCACGGCGGCCCGCACGGGCGATTAGCTCAGTGGGAGAGCGCTTCGTTCACACCGAAGAGGTCACTGGTTCGAACCCAGTATCGCCCACCTCGCGTTTCCGCAGGTCAGAGCATGTTCTGCAATTGGTTCTATCGGTTCTCCGGTGACTCCTTCGCGGGTTCGGGAGCCAATCGGGGAGCCAGCGGGAGACTGCTTCGGTACCCCGAAGAGGTCACGCGGCGGTCGATCACGCTGTTCCGAGCTCGCCGTCTTGCAGGACGGCGACGTGCGGATGTTCAAGACCGACCAGGGTGCAGCTGGGGAGATCGTCGTGGTCCCGCACGGGACGCATCCGCTCGCCGACCCGGTGGCGGTCTGGAGCGGAGTATCGCGTTGCCAGCCGAGCGTGGCGCTGGTGGTGGTCTCGACCGGCCTGGCCGCGTCGGCGACGCCATCACCTGTGAGGGCATCAACCTCAACCGTGCCGTCCGCGCCCTGCCTCGGGCCGCCGACGTATCCCATGACTCGGGGTGATCAGGTTGGGCGCGGCGTAGAAGGAGGTCCCCCGGACTGGGACAACAGCCACGGCTTGAGCTGTACTTGGAGGGTGTCGCCCATGACCGGGGAAGTGGACACCTCGTTCACGCCTGCCGTTGGGCGATGGCTGGCGCAGTACCTCCCTCCGATTTGGCCGCAATGTTCAATGGCAAGGTTGCCCGACGCGCCGTTGCGCTTTAGACCGTGTCCTACGTGGTGGCGTGATCGTTGATCTTGCTATGGGTGAGGGTCGGTGGGGCTGGGTCGTGCCTGAGGGGTTGTGGGAGATTGTGCGGCCGTTGTTGCCGCCGCCGCGGGTGCGACCGCAGGGCGGAGGGACGGCGAACATCGATGACGAGGCGGTGTTCGCAGCCATCGTCTACGTCCTGACCAGCGGCTGCGCCTGGCGGTCTCTGCCGCCATGCTTCGGGGCGTCCAAGTCCACCGTGCACCGCAGGTTCATGATCTGGTCGCGGGCCGGGGTGTGGGCGCGGCTGCATCAGGTCCTGCTGGGCTGGCCCGCCGCTGACGGGCTGCTGGACCTGTCACGGATCATCCTCGACTCGGCCCACGTGCGGGCGAAAAAGGGGGCGAGCACACCGGTCCCAGCCCCGTCGACCGCGGGAACCCGGCTCCAAGCTGCACGTTCTGTCCGAGGCGGCCGGGCTGCCCGTCATGGTGGGCGTCTCGGCGGGCAACGTCCACGACAGGCACGGCCTGAAGCCGATGGTGGCCGGATTCCAAACGAGACACGACCCGGAACCGGGCCGGTTCCGCCAGGCCGGCAAGCTGCATGCGGACAAGGCCTACGACCGTCCCGACCTGCGCCGATGGCTACGCAGCGTGGGTATTCTCCCGCGCATCGCCCGTGTCGGAATCGAGTCCAGCGAACGACTCGGACGGCATCGCTGGATGATCGAGCGCACCATCTCCTGGCTGACCGGCTACCGCCGCATGTCCCCGCGCTACGAACGCAATCCCCGCAACTACCTGGCCTTTCTCGGCCTCGCCGCCGCACTCACCTGCTACAAACACCTGATCAAATCCACCACGTAGGACACGGTCTTAGGCATCTTCGCGCCTGCGGGACCTACAGAGGGGACGGTCACCCCATCATTGGAGTCAGTGCCGATTAACTCGGCGCGTCCTGCCAGCCCCGGGTGTCCCCACCTCGATCGGAGACCGTCGTGAAGAACAGCGTGTTGTGGCGAGTCGTCGACAACGACAGTGGCGCCGAGGCCATCGTTAGTACGCCTGCCGAGGCGGTCGCGTTCATCAACAGCCGGTTCGACACCGATGAGAACGACGAGCCGTTCGGCTTCACCGAGGTCGGTCCGTTCGTCCCGAAGCCGCTCGGTGTCATTACCGCGTGGGCGGCCGGACAAGACGACGGGCGGACCGATGGGCGAATCGCACCGGTCACGATCAGGCCGGTCGTGACCGACGGCGCCATCGACGAGTGCGACGACGTCGTGCTCTGGGGCGGCGTGCAGGTCACGTGGGACCACGACGTGTACACCGTCAATGGGCGGGACGGCTTCGAGTACGACGTCGCCGACAGCGCAGCCGAGCTCAACGAGATCCTCGACGAGTACGCCACCGGCTACGAGTACGTCGAACCTGAGGGGGCCGACGGCCACGCGCGGCCGAGCCGGCGCGAGTTGATCCGGTACGGCGCCCAGGAGTGCGCGGGCCGGTTCGGGCATCTTGACGACGATGCCCTGCTGTGGCTCGCCGCCACCCGGATCACGCTCGCCCTGTGGCGCAACACGCCCGTCGAGAACTGGCATGCCGGCAGGAGCCCGCTGCA
This sequence comes from Actinomadura rifamycini DSM 43936, assembly GCF_000425065.1. Taxonomy (GTDB): domain Bacteria; phylum Actinomycetota; class Actinomycetes; order Streptosporangiales; family Streptosporangiaceae; genus Spirillospora; species Spirillospora rifamycini. The sequence continues at coordinate 538 of NZ_AULB01000031.1, read as the reverse complement.
CGACGGCATGATGATGCGGATCAACGCGGCGACCACCAGGCTCGTGCGCTCGATGCTGTCGTTCGATCATGTCGACTGGGTCGCTGTCGGTCTCGCGGTGGTCGACCCGGCTCGGGTCCTGCCGACCGGACAGTCGGTGCTCGAGCTCGGATTGGCCTGTCACAACCCTGACGACCCGGCGCACGAGGATGATCCGCGCGACGACCTCGCGGAGATGGCACAGGACGCGATCGCGTGGGGCCGTGCGTACCGCCTCCACGAGCGGGAGTTTGAGGGGCCACGCGTTTTCCGGACAGCTTCTTCATGGGTGATCTGCGGGCAGATCTACGCTGCTTGCTGCCGATCCAGGTACTCGGTGTAGACCTCCATAGGGGTCCGGTACCCGTTCGCGGAATGAAGCCTGCGTCGATTATAGAAGCCCTCGATGTACTGCACAACCGCGCGGCGGGCCTTGGCTCGTGTGGCAAATACCATACGGTTGAGCCACTCGTTCTTCAATGCCCCGAAGAACGACTCGGCCATGGCGTTGTCCCAGCAC
>NZ_AULB01000030.1 GCF_000425065.1 Actinomadura rifamycini DSM 43936 | reverse complement strand
GTGTGTGCTGGGACAACGCCATGGCCGAGTCGTTCTTCGGGGCATTGAAGAACGAGTGGCTCAACCGTATGGTATTTGCCACACGAGCCAAGGCCCGCCGCGCGGTTGTGCAGTACATCGAGGGCTTCTATAATCGACGCAGGCTTCATTCCGCGAACGGGTACCGGACCCCTATGGAGGTCCACAACGAGTACCTGGATCGGCAGCAAGCAGCGTAGATCTGCCCGCAGATCACCCATGAAGAAGCTGTCCGGAAAACGCGTGGCCCCTCAGCCGGACCTCGCCGAGGGCGCGCGGCTGCGGGCCGAGGCCGTCGTCCTGGACCTGCTGCGCCCGCTGCCCGCGACCCCCATCGACGTGCCGGTTCCCTCGAACGAACGCGTGCGGGCCGTGGCGGACGCGCTGCTCGCCGATCCCGCGGACAGGCGCAGCCTCGATGCGCACGCCCGCGCCGTCGGGGTCAGCCGGCGCACGCTGACGCGGCTGTTCATGCAGGACACGGGCATGAGTTTCGATCGGTGGCGCACCCACGTGCGCCTGCGTGCCGCGCTGCCGATCCTCGCCGAGGGGCACCCGGTGTCCCACGCCGCGCACCTGGTCGGATACGCGACCCCGAGCGCCTTCCTCGCGGCTTTCCGCCGCACCGTCGGCACCAGCCCCAAGCGCTACCTCAACACGGGAACCGTGCCGAAGTGATTCATACCGGCTCAGACCCGAACCTGCGCTTCGAGCACCGGGGCGACGCCAGGAGATCCAGCCAATCGATTGCGAACCCACAACCTACGGATCAGGCGAAGCTTCGCGGGTCATTCGTTGCCACGACCTCACGGCCCAGCGGTGTCAGCGAGACGGGGATCAGCTTGAAGTTCGCGATGCCCAGCGGGATGCCGATGATCGTGATGCACAGCGCGATACCGGTGAAGACGTGCCCCAGCGCCAGCCACCATCCCGCGAAGATCACCCAGATGATGTTGCCGATGCTCGACGCTACGCCCGCGTCTGTGCGCCGGACCAGCGTTCTGCCGAACGGCCAGAGCGCGTAGTTGGCGATCCGGAACGACGCGATGCCGAAGGGGATCGTGATGATCAGGACGCAGCAGATGATGCCCGCGATGACGTAAGAGGCGGCCATCCAGATTCCGGCCAGCACCAGCCAGATGACATTGAGTAGGGTGCGCACCGCCACACCGTAGCGAACTCGACGCACACAGTTGTGTCTCGACGTGAGGGGCCAGGTCGCTGATCGGGTGGTTTCAGCCCGGCGGTCTCGGGCAGGCGAAGGGACCGGGAACCGGCGTGGGCGGGTCAGGAATGCTCGGGACCTAGGACGGCCTCAGCGCGGCCCTAGTGTTCGGCCTGGACGCTGCGGTGGACACCACGCCGTATCCGTTTGCTGGTCAACTCCGCGAACCACCGCTCGACCAGGTTGAGCTAAGAAGAGCCTGTCGGGGTGAAGTGCAGATGGAAACGCGGGTGCGCCAGAAGCCACCTGCAGATCGCTTCGGTCTTGTGGGTCGCCCGTATCGTCCACGACCACCAGGCGGAAGGACGTCCGATCGGGCAGGCGACGCTGAACCGGATCCGCGGGACGCTGCGCAGTGCGCTCAACACCGCGCTGCGGGACGGCCTCGTGACCGAGAGCCCGGCGGCGCTGCTGGTGTTGCCGGCGGCGCGGCGGCCGCGGGCGGTGGTGTGGACGGCCGGGCAGACCTCCGCGTTCCTGCACACCATCGGCGGTCACCGTCTCTACGCTGCCTACCACCTGATCGCGCTGCGCGGCCTCCTCGATCGCCGCGGCGGCCGGGCTGCGCTGGGTGGACGTGGACCTGGAACACGGCACCGCGGTGATCTGCGGCAGCTGCAGCGGCGGAACGGCCGTCTGGAGGCGTGTCCGCCCAAGACCGCGCACAGCGTCCGCGTCATCGCGCTGGACCGCACCACCATCGCGCGCACTGCGGGCACCAAGCGGCGCCGGCGACCATCGAACCTCAAGCGACGGCCCGCCGCCGTGAACGAAGGCGGGCGGTCGGTGGCGATGACCGGGGGAGCGGGTGAACGGGGTCCGCCGTCCCTGCTTCCGGCATCAGGACGGCCTCAGGCGGGCTCAGACAAGATCCCTGATATGTCCAAGGGCAGGCGCTTGCCCTGGTGAGGGGTGGTGGGTCGCGTGGGACTCGAACCCACAACCTACGGATTAAAAGTCCGGAGCTCTGCCAATTGAGCTAGCGACCCGTTGAGCAAGCGTACCTAGATCGGTGCCGGGTTCGCGACGGGGTTACGGCGGGGAGGGGCGATCATGGGGGGATGAGGCGTGTTGAGCGGGTTGGCGGGGCGTTCGATCTGACGGTGTGGGGCGAGGGGCCCGGGCCGGGGATCCTGCTGGTGCAGGAGATCTTCGGGGTCGGGGAGTACATGGAGGCGGTCGCCGAGGATCTCGTGGGGCTCGGGTATGTCGTGGGGGCGCCGGACATGTTCTGGCGGATCGAGCCGAACTGGGCCGTGCGGCATGACGAGCGGGCCGTCGAGCGGGGGACGGCGATGGTGTCGCGGTTCGACTGGGACGCGGGGGTCGAGGACCTCGAGGCCGCGCTGGGGTGCCTGCGGGGGCTGCCCGGGGTGGGGCCGGTGGGGGTGCTCGGGTTCTGCTTCGGGGGGACGCTCGCGTACCTGCTGGCGAGCCGGGTGGACGTGCCCGCGGTGTCGTTCTACGGGTCGGGGGTGCCCGCGCGACTGGAGCGGATGGCGGATGTGCGGGGGCCGCTGCAGTTGCACTTCGGCGGCGCCGACCCCTACATCCCCCGGGAGGACGTCGCCGAGGTGGAGCGCGCGGCGCGGGACGGCGTCGAGGTGCACGTGCAGGAGGACGGCGGGCACGCGTTCCACAACCGGAAGGCGCCGATGTTCTACCAGGAGGCGCCCGCGGAGCGGGCTTGGGCGCTCGCGGAGGAGTTCCTGGGGCGGCACCTACAGGGGTAGGGGTTCGCACTGGGCGAGCCAGTGGGCGGGGGGATCGCCGACGATGCCGCCGACGATGGCGCAGTTGGTGTCGATGTCGCCTCCGGCGGCCGCGGTCGTCCAGAAGGCGCGCTCGTAGTCGTCCTGGTTGCGGGCCGCGGCCCAGAGGACGAACGGGACGGTGTCGTGCGCGGCGACCAGGCGCCCGTTGCCGAGGGCCGCGGAGGCGAGGACGGGGTCGCCGAGGGGGAGGAGGCGGCGGGCCTCGGCGATGCCGTCGCGGACGTTCGTGGGCGGGGTGCGGTCGATGACGGCGTCGAGGAACGCGCCGGGGGTGGTGCGGGGGAGCGCGGCCGCGACGGCGACCGCCACGGCGCCGGCGACGGCTTCGGGGTGGGGGTGGGTCACCTCGGCGGAGAGGGCCGCCTGGCGGGCGGCGGTGTCGGGGTCGCCGAAGTACCAGGCGCCGACGGGGGCGACGCGCATGGCGGCGCCGTTGCCCCAGGAGCCCTGGCCGCCGAAGGGCTCGCGGGCGAGGGTGCGCCAGTCGCCGCCTTCGCGGATCAGCCGGAGGAGGCGGTTGGTGGAGGGGCCGTAGCCGCGGTCGAAGTCGTGGTTGTCGGCGAAGGCCCGGGCGAGGGCGTCCTGGTCGATCTCGCCGTGGGCGGCGAGGATCCGGTAGACGGACGCCGCCATCTCGGTGTCGTCGGTCCACTGCCAGGGGCCCGGGGGGAGGGTGCGGTCCTCGTAGGACGCGCGGTTGGCGGGGACGAAGAACTGCGAGCCGAGCGCGTCGCCGACGGCGAGGGCTTGGAGGGTCGCGTAGGCGCGGTTCACGCGGGCTCCAGGAGGGTCGAGAGTTCCTTGCGGGACGAGATGCCGAGCTTCGGGTACGCCTTGTACAGGTGGTATTCGACGGTGCGGGGGCTCAGGAACAGTTGCGCGGCGATCTCGCGGCTGCTGGTGCCTTCGGCGGCGAGGCGGACGACCTGGAGTTCCTGCGGCGTCAGCCGGTCGAGCGCGCTGGGCGCGGCGGGCGCCGCGGCGGACTCGCCGGTCGCGCGGAGTTCGGCGCGGGCCCGGTCGAGCCACGGGGCGGCGCGGAGCCGTTCGAAGGTCTCGATGGCGGAGCGGAGCGGCACGCGGGCGTCGGAGCGGCGCCGTGCGCGGCGGAGCCATTCGCCGTAGAGGAGTTCGGTGCGGGCCTTCTCGAAGGGGCGCGTGGACCGTTCGTGCAGGTCGGCGGCGAGCTTGAAGGGTTCTTCCGCGTCGGTGAGGAGGGCCTCGCAGCGGGCGGCGACGGCGAGCGCCCACGGCTGCGCGGACGCGCGGGCCCACGCGCGGAAGCGTTCGTGGGCGGGACGCGCGAGGTCGGGGGCGCCCGCGCGGACCGCGGCCTCGACCTGGTCGGCGGCGGACAGCAGGGCGTGGGTGCCGTGCCGGCGGGGGCCGGCGGCGATGTCGTCGAGGCGGCGGAGGGCGTCGTCGTGGCGGCCGAGGGCGAGGTCGAGGAGGGCGCGGGCGCTGTCGGCGAAGCCGCCGCCGGGGGGCGGGGCGTCGGCGGTGAGGTCGCGGAGGCGGTCCTCGTCGCCCTCGATGGCGGCGACGCGGGCGAGGGCGGCGCGGAGCCGCCCGGCGCGGCGGTCGAGGCCGGTGTCGCGGGCGAGCGCGACGGCCTCGGCGACGGACGCCTCGGCGTCGGCGTGCAGGCCGAGCATGATCTGCGCGTGCGCCTGGGTCTGCAGGACGTTCGGGAGGGCGGCGACGAGGCCGTGCCGGCGGCAGCGGTCGGCTTCGGCGGCGGTGAGGTCGAGGACGGCGCGGTCGTCGCCGAGGATCAGGGCGAGCTGGGCGGCGCGGACGGGGTCGCCGGGGCGGGCGAGGAGGTCGGCGATGATCGGCAGGCCGCGGTCGTGCTCGTCGCGGACCTGGTGCGCGAGGCCCCGCACGTACGGGTCGTCGGAGGCGGCGGCGATGCGCAGGACGGACGGCGCGTTCCCGGACGTCCACGCGTAGTTCGCGGCGTCGCGGAGCATGGCGGTGCGGTCGTCGGGGGCCGCGTGGGCGGCGTGCTCGACGAGCATGCGGACGGCGGCGCGGGGGTCGCCGCGTTCGAACTCGACGGTCGCGTGGAGGCGGCCGAGGCGGGCGCGGGCGGCGGGGTCGGTGAGGAGGGGGTCGGCGGACGCCGAGAGCCGTTCGGCTTCCTCGACGTTGCCCGCTTGGAGGGTGAGGTCGGCGGCGGCGGCGAGGCGTGCCGCGCGCGCTTGGGCGTCGGGTGTGAGTTCGGCGGCCTGCCGGTAGAGGGCGGACGCCGTGGCGTAGCCGGTGCGGTTCCGCGCGCGCTCTGCGGCGTCCTCCAGTTCCTTGGCGACGTCCTCGTCGGGGACCATCGCGGCGGACGCGCGGTGCCGGACCCGGCAGTCGGGGTCGTCGGCGATGTCGGCGATGGCCTGGTGGACGGCGATGCGCTGGGTGGCGACGGCGCCCTGGTAGGCGGCCGTGAGGATGAGCGGGTGCCGGAAGGCGACGGACCGTCCGGACACGTCGACGAGTCCGGCGCGTTCGGCGGCGGCGAGGTCGGTGAGGTCGGCGCCGAAGCGGCGGGCGGCGCGCAGCAGGGTGGGCAGGTGGCCGCGCCCCTCGGCGGCCGCGATCAGCAGCATGGCCTGGGTCTTGTCGGGGAGTTCGGCGATGCGGTCGCGGAACGCGGCGGTGACCCGGTCGGCGACGGGGAGGGGGTCGGGGGTGGACGGCGCGCGCTGCCCGGCGGCGGCGAACTCGCGGAGGGCGAGGGGGTTGCCCTGGGATTCGCGGATGACGCGGGCGCGGGCGGCGCGCGGGACGTCCCGGTCGGCGAGCATCCGTTCGGCGTCGCGGGCGCCGAGGCGTTCGAGGGGCAGTTCGGGCAGGCCGGTGCCGGTGAAGCCGGTGTCGCGGGCGGCGAACAGCATGACGACGCCGTCGGCGGTGAGGCGGCGGGCGGCGAACAGCAGGGCCTGCGCGGTGGCGCCGTCGAGCCACTGGGCGTCGTCGACGAGGCAGAGGGCGGGGCCGCGGTCCTCGGCGAGGTCGGCGAGGAGGGTGAGGACGGCGAGGCCGGCGGTGAACCGGTCGCGGTGGTCGGTGGGGGCGCCGGGGTCGTCGAGCGCGGTGCGCAGCGCGGCCGCCTGGGCGGCGGGGAGCGCGCCGAGCCGGTCGCGGACGTGCCACAGGAGCTGGTTGAGGCCCGCGTAGGCGAGGTTCGACTCGGCCTCGACGCCGACGGCGCGCAGGACGTGGGTGCCGCCGGACGCGCGGAGCGTCGCCTCGGCGTCGTCGAGCAGCGCGGACTTGCCGATGCCCGCCTCGCCGCGCAGCAGCAGCGCGGCGCTGCGCCGGTGGTCCCGGGCCTCGGCGAGGAGGGTGGAGATGCGCGTTCGTTCGGTGTTCCGCCCGTAGAGCACGGCTCCAAACTACGGGGCCAGGTACCGAAACGGTACGGATGCGGCCCGTATGCGGGGGTTCGTAGGTTCGTGACCATCGGAAACGTCGCTAGGAGGTCGTGATGGACGAGCTGTTCGAGCCGGTTTCGCTCGGGAAGCTGGAGCTGCCGAACCGGTTGGTGATGGCGCCTATGACGCGGAGCCGGGCGTTCGACGGCGGCAGGGTGTCGGAGCTGACGGCGGAGTACTACCGGCAGCGGGCGGGCGCGGGGTTGATCGTGAGCGAGGCGGTGCAGCCGAGCGTCCGGGGCCAGGGGTACTTGTGGACGCCGGGGCTGCACGCGGACGCGCAGGTGGCGGCGTGGCGGAAGGTGACGGACGCGGTGCACGCCGCGGACGGGCGGATCTTCGCGCAGCTCATGCATTCGGGACGGGTCGGGCATCCGGTGCTGTACCCGGACGGGGGCCTGCCGGTGGGGCCGTCGCCGATCGCGAGCGGTGACGCCATGTTCCACCCGGACGGGATGCTGGAGCATCCGGTGCCGCGGGAGATGACGCGCGACGACATCGCGGAGGCGGTCGCGGACTTCGCCGCCGCCGCGCGCAACGCGATCGAGGCGGGCTTCGACGGGGTCGAGGTCCACGGCGCGAACGGGTACCTGATCCACCAGTTCCTGGGCGACGGCAGCAACGTCCGGACGGACGGGTACGGCGGGACGGTCGCGAACCGGATCAGGTTCGCCGCGGAGGTGGCGCGGGCGGTCGCGGACGCGATCGGGCCGGAGCGGACGGGCTTCCGGGTGTCGCCGGGCAACGGCGCGGGCGGGGTGGCCGAGAGCGACGTGCCGGAGCTGTACGGGGCGCTCGTCGCGGCCCTCGCCCCGCTGGGCCTCGCGTACCTGCACGTCATGGAGGCGGGCAACCGGGAGGTGACGCGGCTGATCCGGGACGGCTGGCCGGGCGCGCTCGTCCTGAACCCGCACCCGGTGGCGGACGGGTCGCCGGCGAGCCCCGAGGACGGCGCGGCGGCGCTGCGGGACGGCGTCGCGGACGCGGTCGCGCTGGGGCAGCTGTGGCTGGCGAACCCGGACCTGCCGCGGCGGATCCGGGCGGGCGGACCGTACAACGAGGCCGACGCGGCGTCGTTCTACGGCGGCGACCACCGCGGCTACACCGACTACCCGGTGCTCGCGGGCTGAAGCGCGCGGGGGCGCGCCGGATGTGGCCGTCCGAGGGGATTGACGGGGACCTCTCCGGGATCTGTAGTCCGAGAAAGACTCACGTTTCTCGGAGGTTCCCCGTGCCCGGCAGATCCCGTTGCGCACGTCTCCTGGCCGTCCTGGTGCTGCTCGTCGCGGCCGGGACGGCGCTCCCGGCCGCGGCGGACGCCCGCGGCACCGTCCGGTTCCCCGCCGACTTCCTCTGGGGCGTCTCGACGAGCGGCTTCCAGAGCGAGGGGTCCTTCCCCGACAGCAACTGGACGCGCTACGTCGAGAGCCGCGCGGGCGAGGTCGAGGACCCGTACCGCGACTCGGTCGACTTCCGGCACCGCTACCCGGGCGACATCGGGCTCGCCCGGGGCCTCGGCGTGCAGGTGTTCCGGACGTCCGTCGAGTGGGCCCGCGTCGAACCCCGCCGCGGCCACCGCGACCCGGACGCGATCGCCTACTACGACGACCTCGTCCGCCGGATCCGGGCCGCCGGGATGCGGCCGATGCTGACCCTCGACCATTGGGTGTACCCGGGCTGGGTGGCGGACCAGGGCGCCTGGGACAACCCCCGCACCCAGCAGGACTGGCTCCGGCACGCCGAGTTCGTCGTGAACCGCTACAAGGACATGGACGTCCTGTGGGTCACGTTCAACGAGGCCAGTTCGTACATCTACCGGGAGTTGACGCACCGTCCGCTGGACCTGGGGCAGGTCCTGACGATGCAGAAGGCGCTCGTCAAGACCCACAGGGCGGCCTACGACATGATTCACCGCGTCGACCCAGGTGCCATGGTGTCCAGCAACGTCGCGTACGGCACGGTCATCAACGGACTGTTCGACGCGGCCCTGTTCAACGAGGCCACCGACAAGCTCGACTTCATCGGCCTCGACTACTACTACGGCGCGAACCTGGAGAACATCAGCGCCGCCCACGCGCTGACGGGCGAGCTGTGGAAGATCGACCCCGCCCCGGAGGAGCTGTACTACGCGCTGAAGCAGTACCACCTGCGCGTGCCCGACCTGCCGGTCTTCATCGTGGAGAACGGCATGCCCATGGACGACGGCAAGCCGCGCCCGGACGGCTACACGCGCTCCGACCACCTGCGCGACCACGTCTACTGGATCCAGCGGGCCATGGCGGAGGGCGTGCCGGTGATGGGCTACAACTACTGGAGCCTCACCGACAACTACGAGTGGGGCAGCTACCGGCCGCGCTTCGGCCTCTACACGGTCGACGTGCTCACCGACCCGTCCCTGACCCGGCGGCCCACCGAGGCCGTGCCCACCTACCGGTCGCTGATCGCGCGGCGCGGCGTCCCGTCCGGGTACGTCCCGGTCCGGAAGCCGGGCTGGTGCTCGATCGGCGATCCCCTCGGCAGCTGCTTCGGCAGCCCCGCGATGCCGCCCGCTTCGTAGTCGTCCGTCCGGAAACTCCCAACTCCGCGCGACTGGAAATGACAACCGTTTCCATGCGAGAGTGGAGGCGTCCTGCCCAGCCCGCAGAGAGGGAGTGCGTCATGTCGCTGACCGTCGACGACCGGCTCATGGAGACCGCGAAGAAGGGGGAGGTGGACGACGCGGCGTTCGTCGCGTGCGTGCGCGCGTCGCTGCCGTACGCGTGGGAGGTGATCAGCGGCGTCGTCGAGCGGATGCGGGACGGCGGCGACGGGTTCGCCGACAACCAGGCCCCGCCGCCGGACGAGCGCGCCCGCGGCGAACTCCTGCGCACCCTCGCGAGCGACGCGATGCGCGGCGCCCTCGAACGCCACTTCGGCGTCCGCCTGGCTTTCCAGAACTGCCACCGCGTCGCCGCCTTCGACCCGCGCGCCGAAGGCGCCGCCGACCGCTACGACCGCTTCGTCTCCCCGCGGGCCCAGCTCCTCAACCAGTCCCCCGAACTGATCGACTGCTGACCGGCCGCCGGCGCGGCCCGGAGCCCGGCGGCCCGGGCCGCGCCGGCGTCTCCCGCCCGAAGGAAAGGTCGAATAGGGCGGGTTTCAGTGGGTACCGCGACCGCGAGCGCCATCGAGGTCAGGGGATCGCGTGGTTGATGTGCAGACCCGGTCGTGGACGGCCGGGCGCGGGTCCGGGGCGCCGGGGCCGGGCGGCCCCGCGGAGGGGCTGATGCCCAGCCTGAAGCGGGCCGCGGCGGCGATGCGCGACGCGGACGTCCGGTACGCGCTCGCGGGCGGGTTCGCGGCGTACGCGCACGGGGCGGCGGTGTCGACGCACGACGTCGACTTCGTCGTGCGGCCGGAGGACGTCCGGGCCGCGCTGGAGGCGCTCGGCGAGGCGGGCATGACGCATCTGGAGAGCCCCGAGAACTGGCTGGAGAAAGCCTGCGACGGCGACCACGTGATCGACCTCATCCACACGCCGTCGGGGCGGCCGGTGGACGCGGAGCTGCTGGGCCGGACGACGGAGATCCCGGTGGGGGCGGTGTTCATGCCGGTGCTGCACCCGACCGACCTGGCGATCATGCGGCTGCTGGCGTTCACCGAGACGGCGTGCGATTTCAGCGGGTTCCTGCATGTGTGCCGGGCGCTGCGGGAGCAGGTGGACTGGGCCCGGGTCGCCGCCGAGACCGCCGGGTCCCCGTACGCCTACGCGTTCCTGACCCTGCTCGCCCGGCTGAACGTCATCGAAGGGGGCGTGCTGTGACCGACCCGTCCGCATACATATCGGCCCACATCCAGGAGCGGCTCGCGACCGAGGCGCACGAGCTCGGCATTCGCGTGGACGTCCGCGGCGACGTCGTCCATCTGCGGGGGCAGGTGGCGAGCGAGGAGCAGCGGCGGGACGTCGAGGAGGCCGCGCGCGCCGCGGCGGAGGGCCATCGCATCTGCAACGAGGTGTCCGTCTTCGAGGTCCGGGAGCCGGACCGGGAGGAGAGGATCTCATGATCCGTGTCGCGGCGGCGGGGGACCTGCACGTCGGCCCGGAGTCGGCCGGGATGTACCGGGCGCACCTGCACGAGATCGCCGAGCACGCGGACGTGTTCCTGGTGGCGGGCGACCTCACCCGGCACGGCACGCTGGAGGAGGGCCGGGTCGCGGCGGGCGAGCTGCGCGACCTCGGCCTCCCGGTGATCGCCGTGCTCGGCAACCACGACTACCACAGCGACCTCGAGGACGAGATGGCCGCGCTGCTGCGGGACGCGGGCGTCACCGTGCTGGAAGGGGACGGGACGGTCGTGGACTGCGACGGTGCGCGGTTCGGCGTCGCGGGCGGCAAGGGGTTCGGCGGCGGCTTCGAGGGGAGGTGCGCGGGGGAGTTCGGGGAGCCGGAGATGAAGGAGTTCGTCCGGCACACGAAGGACTTCTCGGCCCGGCTCGGGACGGCGCTGCTGGAGCTCGACGCGGACGTGCGGGTGGCGCTGACGCACTACTCGCCGGTGGACGACACGCTGGAGGGCGAGCCGCCGGAGATCTACCCGTTCCTCGGCAGCTACCTGATGGGCGAGGCGATCGACGCGGCGGGCGCGGACCTCGCCGTCCACGGGCACGCGCACAAGGGGACGGAGAAGGGCCTCACGAAGGGCGGCGTGCGGGTCCGGAACGTGGCGCTGCCGGTGCTCCAGCACGCGTACGCGCTGTACCACCTGGAGGTGCCGGAGAGCGCGGAGGCGGAGCGGATCGCGGAGCGCGTGTCCGCCTGGTGACCGCGCGGGCCCGGCCCGCCAGGCGACCGGCCGGGCCTCAGCGGGCCTCAGCCCGGGTGGATCTCGCCGCCGGCCGGGACGAGCGTCTGGCCCGAGTAGTACGACGACGTGCGGTTCGCGGCGAAGAAGACGTACGACGGCGCGACCTCGTCGGGGTCGGCGGCGCGCCCCATCGGCGCCTGCTGCCCGAAGTCCTCGACCTTCTCGGCGTCGAACGTCGCGGGGATCAGCGGCGTCCAGACCGGGCCGGGCGCGACGCAGTTGACCCGGATCTCGCGCTCCATGAGGTTCTGCGCGAGGGACGCGGTCAGCGCCATCACCGCCGCCTTGCTCGCCGAGTAGTCGATCAGCGTCTTGTTGCCGCGCAGCCCGTTGATGGAGCCGGTGATGACGATGGACGAGCCGGGGCCGAGGTGGTCGAGCGCCTCCTGGATCGTCCAGAACACGGCGAAGACGTTGACCTCGAACGTGCGGCGGAGCTGCGCGTCGTCGATCTCCCGGACGTCCTGGACCGGGGTCTGCGTGCCGTGGTGCAGGACGAGGACGTCCAGCCCGCCGAGGTCGCGGACGGCGTTGCGCACGACCTCGCGGGCGTGCCGCTCCTCGGCGAGGTCGCCGCGGAACGCGACGCAGCGGCGGCCGGTCGCGGTCACGAGGCCGGTGGTGCGGCGGGCGTCGTCGTCCTCGTCGAGGTAGGTGATCGCGACGTCCGCGCCCTCCTTGGCGAACGCGACGGCGACGGCCCGGCCGATGCCGGAGTCCCCGCCGGTGATCAGCGCGCGGCGCCCGTCCAGCAGCCCGCTGCCGGTGTAGTCGCGCATCTCGTCCTTCGGTTCGGGCGTCATGTCCCGCGTGCGCCCCGGGTAGGGCTGGCTCTGCGCCGGTCGTTCGCTCATGTCCGTCCGTACACCCCTTGGATCTCGGAGAGGGCTGGATCCGGTAGGTAGGGCGGGTGCCCGGAGCGGTCGGCGGCAAACGCCGGGCCCTATTGTGACCCTGGAGTAACATCCGTGCCTCCGCGATCCGCCGGGGTGTGAGCAGAGCGCGCGGTGACGTCTGGGTAACATCACCCCGAACCACATTCGGTCCCTCACGTAAGGTGCTGCTTATGGACCTGAACGGAGTTTCCGCCGTCGTATCCGGTGGCGCGAGCGGCCTCGGCGAGGCCACCGTCCGATCGCTGGCCGCCGCGGGCGCCAAGGTGGTCGTCGCCGACCTCAACGAGGACAAGGGCAAGGCCCTCGCCGACGAGGTCGGCGGCGTCTTCGTGAAGACGGACGTGTCGAACGAGGAGCAGGTGCAGGCCGCGGTGCAGGCCGCCGTCGACACCGGCGCCCCGCTGCGCGTCGTCGTCAACAGCGCCGGCATCGGCTGGGCCTCGCGGACCGTCGGCCGCGACGGCTCCCCGCACGACCTGAGCGCGTTCGAGACCGTCATCCGGGTGAACCTCATCGGCACCTTCAACCTGATGCGGATCGGCGCCTCCGCCATCTCCAAGACCGAGCCCGCGGACGCCGACGGCCTGCGCGGCGTCGTTATCAACACCGCGTCCGTCGCCGCCCTCGAGGGCCAGACGGGCCAGGTCGCGTACTCGGCGTCCAAGGGCGGCATCGTCGGCATGACGCTGCCCGCCGCCCGCGACCTCGCCGCGGTCGGCGTCCGGGTCAACACCATCTGCCCCGGCATCATCGACACCCCGATCTACGGCGAGGGCGAGGCCGCCGAGGCGTTCAAGGCCAAGCTGGCCGCGCCCGTCCCCTTCCCGAAGCGGATGGGCACGGCCGCGGAGTTCGCGCACCTGGTCAAGTCCCTCATCGAGAACGACTACATGAACGGCGAGACCATCCGCTTCGACGGTGGTATCCGCTTCCAGCCGAAGTGAGGCACTGAATGTCCGACGCTGTTCTGACCGAAGAGGACGGGGCCGTCCTCACCATCACGATCAACCGTCCCGAGGCCAAGAACGCCGTCAACAGCGCCGTGGCGCAGGGCATCGCGGCCGCGATGGAGGAGCTCGACACCCGCAAGGACCTGTCGATCGGCATCCTCACCGGCGCCGGCGGCACGTTCTGCGCCGGCATGGACCTCAAGGGGTTCCTCACCGGTGACAACCCGATCGTCGAGGGCCGCGGGTTCGCGGGCATCGTCGAGCGGCCGTCCGCCAAGCCGCTGATCGCGGCCGTCGAGGGCTACGCGCTCGCCGGCGGCTGCGAGGTCGCCCTCGCCTGCGACATGGTCGTGGCGGCGAAGGACGCCCAGTTCGGGCTGCCGGAGCCGAAGCGCGGCCTCGTCGCCGCGGGCGGCGGCCTGCTCCGGCTGCCGCAGCGCATCCCGTTCCACATCGCCATGGAGATGGCGCTGACCGGCGACAAGTACGCCGCGGAGCGGATGGCCGAGCTCGGGTTCGTCAACCGGCTCACCGAGCCGGGCGGCGCGCTCGCCGCGGCCAAGGAGCTGGCGCTGAAGGTCGGCGAGAACGCCCCGCTGGCCCTCGCCGCCACCAAGCGGATCATCGTCGAGTCGCCCGACTGGTCGGACGCCGAGACGTGGCAGAAGCAGCAGGAGATCACGCTGCCGGTGTTCACGTCGAAGGACGCCCAGGAGGGCCCGGCGGCCTTCGCCGAGAAGCGCAAGCCCAACTGGAAGGGCGAGTAACCGTTCGCGTCTCGCGCGTCACGCAGAGAACGCCCGGAACTTCGGTTTCGGGCGTTTTCTTCTTTTTCTGTGGCCTGATGCGGAACAGCCCTTACCGCCGAGTAAGCGGTCCCGTACTGTGATCCCTGCCAAAACTGGATCTTGGGAGCGGATATGCGACGGAAAGCGGCGATGGTCACCGCCGTGGCCTTCGGTGCCGGGACGCTCGCCCTGGCGGCGCCCGCACACGCCGCCGGCTGGCGGGACATCCCCAGCGCGGCCCTCAACTACGACGGCAGCCTCGACAAGGTCGACTTCGGTGCGACCAACGCGGGCTGGGCCGTCGGGTCCGCGGGGAACATCTTCAGCCCGCAGGCCAAGCTCGTCCGGTGGAACGGCTCCGGCTGGGTCGCCGACCAGAGCCCCATCGGCTTCACCCCCACCGACGTCGCCGTCGCCGGCCCGAACAAGGCGTGGGTGATCGGCTACAGCTGGAACGGCACCAAGGGCCTCTACTGGAACGGCACCCAGTGGAGCGAGGTGTCGTACCCGCTCGTCGGGTTCCCGACGGCCGTCGACGCCGCCCCCGACGGCACCGCCTGGTCGATCGCCGGCATCGACGCCGCCGCCGGCGGCCCCTGCGCGATCCTCCGCTGGACCGGCAGCGCCTGGGTCGACCCGCAGGTCCCGCTTCCGCCCTCGTCGACCATCACCGCCGTGGACGTCAACTCCGCCAACGACGTGTGGCTCGCCGGGACCGTGTCGTCCACCGGCACCTCCGTCAACGGCCTCGTCATGCACTGGAACGGCTCGGAGTGGACGACGATGGTCGTCCCGGGCGCGATGGGCGTCCCCGGCTACCAGGGCACGATGCACCGCATCGTCGCGCACGGCCCGAACAACGTGTACGTCCTGCGCGTCCGCCAGAACGCGCAGATCACCAACGCGCTCATGCACTGGAACGGTTCGTCCTGGCGGACGATCGACACCCCGCTGAACGCCGCGGGCATCGGCCTGTCGTCGGACGGCGGGAGCGGCGTGGTCATGCTCCCGATCACGACCGGCGCCAAGTCCCAGTACATGCACTACGACGGCGCCCGCTGGACCACCTACGACGGCCCGTCGCGCACCGGGACGGTCCAGGCGAGCGACATCGACGCCCGCCCCGGCACGTCCGCCGTCGTCAGCGCCGGCACCGCGTCCGACCCGAGCAAGAAGGTCCCCTTCATCGAGTACTTCGGCTGACCCCGAACCCCGACGAACCCCGACCGCGGCGGCCCGGCGGGCAGGTCCTCACGGACCTCCCCGCCGGGCCGCCGCCGTTCCGCCGCCTTGGCGCGCGGTCACAGGCCAGTTCGTCGGGCGGGTCCTCACGGGCCTGCCCGCCGGGCCGCCGCCGTTCCGCCGGCTTCGCGCGCGGTCACAGGCCGAGTTCGGCGGCGGTGTCCTCGGCGATGGCGGGGGAGCAGGTCATGCCGCGCTCGCCGGCCCCGGCGACGAGCCACACGTCCTCGGCGACCCGCTCGCGGTGGACGATCCGGGACGGGTCGGCGCACCGCGCGCGGACGTCCGTCCACCGGTGGCGGACGGGCGGGAGGGGGCGCCCGAGGACGGCCTCGGCGGCGTCCAGGAGCCGGTCGTACGCGTCGGCGTCGGCGTCGTCGGCGCCGGGCGGACCCGGCTCGCCGCAGGCGCGCGGGTCGCCGACGGCCAGACCGCCGTCGAGGCCCGGCACGATGAGCAGCCGCCCGGCGGCGTCGGCGACGGACGTCGCGAGCGGCTCGTCGGGCGGCGCGGTCCGCAGCATCCGCAGCCGCACCCGGCGGACGGGCGGGTCGGGCGCGAGGCCGCGCACCCACCCGGTCGGCGGCGCGCCCGTGCACAGGACGACGGCGTCCGCCTCGTGGGTCGCGCCGCGATCGTCGCGGACGGACGCGGTGCCCACGTCGCGCATGTCGCCGAGGCCGCGCACGTCGCGGCCGGGCAGCCACGTGTACCGGCCCGACCCGGCGAGGCGCTCCCGGACGGCCGGCAGGACGGTCCGGGGTTCGACGGCCGCGTCCCGTTCGCACCACAGCGCCGCGAGCATCGCGCCGCGCAGCGCGGGGTCGACGGCGCGGGCCTCGTCGGGGCCGAGGAGCTTGCAGCCGCGCTCGGCGGCGTCCGGGCGCTCGGCGAGGTCCCCGAGCGCGGCGAGTTCGGCGTCGGTGCGGGCGACGGTGAGGGACCCGGTGGCGCGGAAGCCCGCGCCGGGGACGTCCCGCCCGATCCGCTCCCACAGTTCGCGTGCGCGGAGCGCCGCGGCGAGCCCGGCGCCGTCCGCGCGCCCCCCGACCCGCACCAGGCCGCAGTCGCGGACGGGCGCGCCGCGCGGCCCGGGCCCGCGGTCCACCTGGAGGACGTAGTGGCCGCGCCGGACGGCCTCGGCGGCGTGCATCGTGCCGAGCACGCCGCCCCCGACGATGACGATTCGCATAGGCCCACGGTGGGACACGCCGATATGGGGCCCGTGGCCGTGCGGTGGCGAGCCGGTGAACACGCACCGGCCGGTCTGGACGGACGTCCGGGGGCCGGGGCGGGCGTCAGGAGGGCCGGAGCACCGAGGTGGTGTCGCTCGTCAGCGGGGTGCCGTCGGCCGCCGCGGGTACGAGGACGGGGACGCGCGCGCCGGTGCCGTCGACGAGGACCGAGTGCGGCTCGCCGGCGCCGAACGCGTGGCGCTCGCCCCACTGCCGCATCGCGACGATCACGGGGAAGAGGTCCTTGCCCGCGTTGGTGAGCGCGTAGTGCCTGCGCCTGCCCGAGGGGGCCTCGACCTGGGCGAGCAGGCCGTGGGCGGTGAGCCGGCGGAGCCGGTCGGTGAGGATGTTGCGGGCGATGCCGGTGCGCCGCTGGAAGTCGGTGAAGGAGCGGGCGCCGTCCATCGCGTCGCGGAGGACGAGCAGGCTCCACCGGTCGCCGACCAGGTCGGCCGTGCGGGCGACCGGGCAGCCGGGGTCCGTCCAGGCGGGGCCCGTCCCGCCGGTGTCGCCGCCGGTCATCACCCCTCCAGAGAGTTGCTTATTGAAACCATTCTGCCTTACGCTCCGATCGGTTGCAAAACGAAACCAATTGGAGGGGGCGGGCGTGAACCGGTGGGCGAGACTGCTGGCGGCGGTCGTGTGCGGGGTCGCGGTGGCGAGCGTGTACGCCGGGCAGCCGGTGCTGGAGCCGATGGGCCGCGACCTGGGCGTCCCGGCCGACGCGCTCGGCGGGCTCGTGGCCGCCGGCCAGCTCGGCTACCTCGCGGGGCTGGTGCTGCTGGTGCCGCTGGGCGACGTGCTCGACCGCAGGCGCCTGATCGCCGCGCACCTCGCCCTGGTGGCCGCGGGATCGGCGCTCACCGCCGCCGCCCCGGACGCCCCGGCCGCGTTCGCCGGGCTGGCCGTCGCGGGCCTGTTCGCGGTCGTCGTGCAGACGACCGTCGCGCACACGGCCGCCGTCTCCCCGGACGCCGAACGGGGGCGCGACCTCGGCGCCGTGACGTCCGGCGTGGTGATCGGCATCCTCGGGGGGCGCGTCGCCGCGGGCGCCCTCGCGGACGTGTGGGGATGGCGGAGCGTCTACCTGGCGCTGGCCGTCCTCGCCGCCGCCCTCGCGCCGCTCGCTTTCGCGCTGCCGCCCGCGCCCGTCCGTCCGGACGCGCCGCGGTACGGGCGGCTGCTGCGGTCCTTCGGCGGGCTGTTCGTCCAGCCGCCGTTCCTCGGCCGCGGGCTGGTCGCGTTCTTCCTCTTCGCGTCGTTCGGCACGCTGTGGAGCGGCATGGCGCTGCCGCTCGCCGGACCGCCCCGGTACCTGGACGAGACGCAGATCGGGCTGTTCGGCCTCGCCGGGCTCGCCGGCGCGCTCGGCGCGACCCGGGCCGGACGCTGGGCCGACGCCGGGCACGCGCGCCGGGTCACCGGTCTCGCGCTCGCCCTCCTGCTCGCCTCCTGGGCGGCGATCGGGCAGCTCCCGTGGTCGCTGCCGCTGCTGCTCGCGGGCGTGATCGTGCTCGACTTCGCCGTCCAGGCCGTCCACGTGAGCAACCAGCACGCGCTCACCGCCGCCTACCCGGACCGCGCCGGCTCGGTGATCGGCGGCTACATGGTCTTCTACTCGCTCGGCTCCGCCCTCGGCGCCGCCGCCACCGCGGCCCTGTACGACGCCGCCGGCTGGACCGGGTCGGCCGTCCTCGGCGCGGCGTTCGCGCTCTGCGCGCTCGCCGTCCGGACGATCGGCGACCCCGCGACGGCCCGCGGGCCGCGCCCGTCCGGGCGTCCCGCACCCTGCCGCTCCACGCCCGGTTAGGCCGCGGGACGGCGGCAGGGCCGAGCGGCCCGCCGAACCGCCGGGCCGTCGGCGGTCATGGCCGGTGTCCCTGCGCGGGCTCCGGGACCGCGCCGACGCGGCCGTCCCCCGAGGGTTGCTTTCCGGCGCCCCGTGCCAGGGCCCCGGCGAGTACGGCGATGGCGAGGCCCGCCGCGCCCAGCGCTCCGCCGATCCAGGACGGTGACGTGTAGCCGAGGCCCGCGTCGATCGCCATCCCGCTCAGGAAGGGGCCCAGGGCGTTGCCGAGGTTGAAGGCGCCGATGTTGGCGGCGGACGCGAGCGCGGGCGCGCCCTCGGCCGCGTCCAGCACCCGCGTCTGCAGCGGCGGAACCGACGCGAACCCGATGAACCCGAACAGGACGACCGTCACGACCAGCGCGACCCGCGAGTGCGCGGTGAACCAGAACGCGAGGGACACGACGGTGATGCCGCCGAGCGTCCCGTAGATCGCGGGCATGAGCGCCCGGTCGGCCATCCGGCCGCCGAACAGGTTCCCGGCGACCAGGCCGGCGCCGAACAGCACCATCACGACCGGCACCGCGCCGCCGTCGAAGCCCGCGACCCGGGTGGTGATCGGCTCGATGTAGGTGTAGACGGCGAAGACCGGCGCGTAGCCGATCGCGGTCATGCCGAGCGCCAGCCAGACCTGCGGCCGCGCGAACGCGGAGAGCTCCCGGCGCAATCCGGCGTCCGCGGGGCGGGGCCGGGACGGGACGAGCGCCGCGAGGCCCGCGAAGGCGACCAGCCCGATCGCGACGATCGCCCAGAACGCTGCGCGCCACCCGACCTGCTGGCCGATGAACGCCCCGGCGGGCGCGCCCAGCACGTTCGCGAGCGTCACCCCCGTGAACATGAGCGCGATGGCGCGGGCCTTGCGGTCCGGCGCGACGAGCTCCGCCGCGACGACCGCCCCGATGCCGAAGAACGCCCCGTGCGTCAGCGACGCCACGATCCGCCCGGTCATGAGGACCCCGTACGTGGGGGCGAGCGCCGACAGGGCGTTCCCGGCCAGGTACAGGACCATCAGCCCCAGCAGCATCGTCTTGCGGGGCAGCCGCGCGCCGAGCGCCGTCAGGACGGGCGCGCCGACGGTCACGCCGAACGCGTACGCGGACACGAGCAGCCCCACGGCCGGCACCGACACGCCGAACTCGGCGGTGAGCTGGGGGACGAGCCCCATCGTGACGAACTCGCTGGTACCGATGCCGAACGCGCTGATGATCAGCGCCAGCAGTGCGACGGGCACGCCGCCTCCTCCTCGGATAGCATTAACAGCGTGCGCAATAGAACGCGCACAGCGGTAGTTGCATAAGACGATAGTTGCAGACGCGTGCTATCTCACCATGCAAGCATGGTGCGGGCCACCGTCAGGGAGTGTGAGGCATGTCACGAGCGCAGGGGTGGCGGCGCCTGGCCGCGCTGCACGACCGCATCGAGGACCGCA
Organism: Actinomadura rifamycini DSM 43936; assembly: GCF_000425065.1. Lineage (GTDB taxonomy): Bacteria > Actinomycetota > Actinomycetes > Streptosporangiales > Streptosporangiaceae > Spirillospora > Spirillospora rifamycini. Next base: position 100,797 of record NZ_AULB01000030.1, on the reverse strand, counting down.
TCGAGCGCGCCTTGCAGGAGGCCCACGGCCTGAACGTGAACGAGTACTGCGTCCTGCACCTGCTGTCCCAGCAGCGCGAGGACCACATGCGGATGCAGCGGCTCGCCGAGGCCGTCGTGCTCAGCCAGAGCGCCACCACCAGGCTCGTCACCCGCCTGGAGGACCGGGGCCTGCTCGCCCGCTACATCTGCCCGACCGACCGCCGCGGCATCTACGCCGACGTCACCGAGTCCGGGCGCGAACTCCTCGGGAGGGCCACCCCCACCCACGACGCCGCGTTCCAGGACGCCCTCGCCGAAGCCGCCGAGGACCCCGGGTTGGCCCCGCTCGTCCGGGCCCTGGACGCTCTCCCGTCGTCCTGAACCGCGCGGGGTCGGCCACGGCGAACCCGTTGCCGGAGGACCGCAGGCGGATGCGGACGGGGGTGCCGGGGCGCGAGGTCGGCGAAACGGAGTCGGTTTCGGGTTGCCGCGGCTACGATGCCGGGACATCCCCTCCAACTGAATGAGGCCCGCATGGCCGAGGTGCCCCCGGACGTGCCCACGGACGTCCCGACCGCCGCCCGCGTGTACGACGTGATGCTGAACGGCAAGGACAACTTCGCCGTCGACCGCCAGGTCGCCGAGGCCAGCCTGAAAATCATGCCGGAGCTGCGGGACATCGCCCTGCACAACCGCGCGATGCTGCACCGAGTGGTGCGGTACCTGGCGGCGGAGGAGGGCGTCACCCAGTTCCTCGACCTCGGCTCGGGCCTGCCGACGGCGCGCAACACCCACGAGGTGGCGCACGGGATCGACCCGGCGGCCCGCGTCGTGTACGTGGACATCGACCCGATCGTCCTGGCGCACGGCCGCGCGATCCTCGCCGACAACCCGAACACGACGGTCGTGACGGCCGACATCCGCGACCCCCGGGCCCTGCTGGAGCGCGCCGAGGTGCGCCGCCTCCTCGACTTCTCCAAGCCGGTCTGCGTGATGCTCTGCGGCATCCTGCACCACCTCGCCGACGACGAGAAGCCCGGGGAGATCGTGGAGACGCTCCGCGATGCCGTGCCCAGCGGGTCGTACTTCTTCATCACCAACTTCACCCGGCTCGGCGACGCGCCCGAGTCGGTCGCGCTGGAGAAGCAGCTCCTCGAGCAGCTCGGGACGGGCCGGGTGCGGACGCCCGCCGAGCTGGCCGCGTTCTTCGACGGCCTGGAGATCCTCGCGCCGGGCCTCGTCCCGCTGCCGCTGTGGCGCCCCGACGAGCCGATCCTGGACGCCGGCACCATCGACGTCCGGTTCATGACCGGAGGCGTCGGCCGCAAGCCCTAACGGGAGCGGCCGGGGGCGGTGCTCAGGGGCAGCCCTCGAACTGGGGGACCGAGGCGGGGAGGTCCAGGCCGGACGTGCCGAACCAGCGGTCGAGCATGGTCGCGGCGGCACCGTTCTGGTACATGCCGGTCAGGATGCGGTTCACCTCGAGGCAGCCTTCCCGGTCCCCCTCCGGGAGGGCGATGCCGTACTTCACGTCCGTGAAGGGGGCGTTGACGACGGTGGTGCCGGGGACGGCCGCCGCGAGCCCGGCGAGGACCAGGTCGTCGGTCGTCGCGGCGTCGACGCGTCCGGCGGCCACCGACTCGGCGCACGCCGCGTAGGACGCCATCGGCACCGGGACGGCCGCCACCTCCCGGTCGCCGGTCACCACCCACCAGGAGTCGGAGCCGGACACCTTGCAGATCCGCTTGCCGCGCAGGTCCCGGACGGTGCGGACGGCGCGGTCGCCCTGCCGGACGAGGATGTCCTGGTGCGCGAGGTAGTACGGGCCGGCGAACGTGACCCGGTCCTTGCGCGCCGCGGTGATCGGACGGGTCGAGACGGCCATGTCGATCGTGCCGTCGCGCAGCGCGTCCTCGGGGCGTGCCGAGCGGAGCGGCCGGAGGGTCACGTCGGCGGGGGCGACGCCGAGCCGTCCTGCGACGTAGGCCGCCACGTCGATCTCGAAGCCTTCGAGCGGGCCGCCGCCGGTCCGGGCGGACAGGCCGGGGAGGTCGTGGTCGACGCCGATCACCAGCGCGTCCCGTCCGGTGACCGACTCGGGCTCGCCGCCGTACACCAGGGGAGCGGCCGCCAGGGCCGCCGCCAGGAGCGCGGCGGACAGCGCGGCGAGGACGGCCGTGGCGACACGGGTGCGGGCGCTGCGGACGGTGCGCACGGACGGCTCCTGTTCTCAGCGGTACTCGGCGAGGCGCGGCCGGATCCCGGCCGCGATCAGCGCGCCGACGGCCAGCGCCGCGACCGGCGGCAGCCGGGTCATCGGCCGCAGCGCCCGCTCGGCCTCCAGCGCGGCGCGGACCCGGCGGGCCTGGTGGCGGCCGATCCGGGCGTCGATCTCGCGGTCGTACGCCCGGAAGGCGGGATGCGGCAGCTTCCGCCAGCGGGGGTCCCGGTGCGCCCGGGCCGCCGCGTCGAGGCGTCCGTCCTCGGCGAGCCCCCGGACGGTCCGGTCGAGGTCCTGGTAGGTCCGGTAGGCGGCCAGCAGCGCGGCGGTGCCGGACGCCTCCGGACGGCTCGCCTCCCGGCGCTCCCGCCCGCCGAAGTAGCCCCCGAAGTCCACGCTCCGGCCGAGGGCCCGGTAGTAGCCGTCCAGGTCGGACGCCCCGGCGACGTAGAGGATCGCCTGGGACTTGTCGAGGTACCGGCGGTCGTAGCGGTCGGCGTGCTCGGGGTCGAGGATCTGCCGGGCCCGGTCGGTGTACATGCTCGTGCCGAGCGCCCGGACGCGGGTCAGGCCGAGGGCGGGGTCCAGGCCCGTCTGCTTGGCCGTCCGCAGCCGCTCCGCCTCGCCGGTCAGCCGCGCCGCCACCGTCGCCGTCAGCGCCAGCGCGCCCACCAGCGCGGCGGCCAGCGGCAGGGACACCAGGCGGCGGAACCGCCGGGCCAGGTACACCTGGAGCCCGGCGATGGCCGCTACCAGGGCCAGCCCCGCGCCCAGCACGCGCAGCCGGCCGGCGAGGACGGACGCGCGCTCCTCCCGGTAGGCGGTCGTGACGCCGGCGGCCTCCTCGGCGGCCAGGTTGGACGCCCGGGGCAGCAGCTCCCGGGTCATGAGGGCGGTCGCCGTCCGGTACTCCCGGACGGCCTCGGGCGGCGGCGCCCCGGGGTCCGCCGCCGCGTCCATCGCCGCCTGGACGTGCTGGTCGTAGTCGTGGAGCCCGTTCAGCAGCGCCTGCACGGTCCGCATGCGGGCCCGGTCCGTCCGTCCGGTCCGGGCGGCGGCCAGCGCGGCGCGCTGGGCGTCCTCGCGGCGGATGTCGTACATGTACCGGGCGCCGCTGCGCTCGCAGCCGGCGCCCGCCGGCTCCGGGGCGCACAGCCAGTCGGCCTCGCCCCCGGCGAGCAGGACCCGGGTCGCCTGCGCGTCCATGTCGGTGAGCGCGAGGTACATGCCGCCGATGCGCTCCGCCAGGGGGCCCTCGCGCTCGCCGAGCGTCCGCACCCCCGCACGGGCGTCCCCGACCGCCGCGTACGCCGAGGCGGCCAGGACCGCCAGCGCCAGCAGGGCCAGGGCGGCCAGTGCCCGGACGCGACCCGCGACGGTGCCGACACCCCACGGCTTGACGGGCACGTCCGGCCCCCTCCAGATGCGACGCCGAGATCGCTTTCCAGTCTTGGGGCGCCGCCGGTCCCGGGCAAGACGACCGGCGTGCCCGGTTCCGGCCCGCCGAAATGCGGCGAATGACCTTGAACGGGCCCGTCCGGACGGGGGAGGCGGGTCAGTCCCAGCGGCGGGAGCGTTCGCGCTTGACGGCCGAGCGCCGCTTCTTGTTCTCCAGCCGGCGCTCGTTGAGGCCGCGCGGCATCTTCTTCGGGATGCGCTTCTTCGGCGGTGGTGCGATGGCCTCGGCGAGGACCGACGCCAAGCGCGCGCGGGCGGCGTCGCGGTTGCGCACCTGCGACCGGTACTCCTCGGCGCGGATCGTCAGGACGCCCCGGACGAGCCGTCCCGCGAGGCGTTCGAGGGCGCGGGACCGGTAGGGCTCGGGGAGGGACGGCGACGCGGCGACGTCGAAGGACAGTTCGGCGGCGGTCGCGCTGGTGTTGACGTGCTGCCCGCCCGGCCCCGAGGAGCGGGAGAAACGCCAGCGCAGCTCGGCCTCGGGGATCGAGACCGGACCGCGGATCGGGATCGAGTCGGACATGCGGGTGATTATCCCCGCTGCGGGGTGATCTTGTCCTCCGGGTTTCCACGCATGCAAGTACTTACTTACACTGATCGCCATGACCGAGGGACTGTTCCGGGACGAGGACCTGATCCGGGTGATCACCCGCGAGGGCGCGCTCATCGCGGCGGGCGGGGCGGCGTCACTGCTGCAGACCGCCCACCCGCAGGTGGCCCAAGGGGTATACGACCACAGCTATACGCACGAGGATCCGCTGCGCCGCCTGCGCAACACCATGGGGTGGCTGTACGCGGTCCAGTTCGGCACGAAGGACGAGGCGGAGACGTTCAGCGCCCTCGTCTGGAAGGGACACGAGCAGGTCACCGGCCCGGGCTACCGGGCGAACGACCCCGACCTCCAGGTGTGGGTGGCCGCGACCCTGTTCGCCGTGGCCGCGCAGTTCTACCAGGCGCTCTTCCGCCGGAAACTGGACGAACGCGAGCTCGAGGAGTTCTACGGGCAGACGAAGGTCTACGCGACCATCCTCGGCTGCCCGGAAGGGCGGATGCCCGAGACCTACCGGGACTTCCGCGAGTACTACGCCGGGATGCTGCACACGATCAAGGTCAACGACACGTCGCGCGCCGTCGCCGACCAGGTGCTCAACCCGAAGCTGCCCGGCGGGATCCTGGCCGCGCCCGGCCTGGCCGCGATCCGGCTGCTCACCGTCGGGCTGATGCCCGCGCCGATCCGCGAGCAGTACGGCTGGAAGTGGAACGCGGCGCGGCGCCTCCGGTTCCGGCTGCTGCTCGGCGCGCTGTCGCTGGTGTACCCCCGCCTGCCGGTCCGGGTCCGGACCATCCCGCGCGACTACTACCTCGCCACCACCCGCACGATGCTCTCCAAGGTGCGGCACAAGCCCACCATCCCGGCCCCCGCCGAACGCGTCTGACGCATCCGCCCGCCGCATCCGCCCGCCGAACACGGGACGGCCGCGCGTCCCCGCTGGTAAGGGACGCGCGGCCGTCCTGCCGAGGGCGCTCCCGAGCCCGGCCCGGCCGGGAACGTCCTCCGACCGCGGCGCCGCCCGTCCGCCCGCTCCCCCCAGAGCTCCGGCCGGACGGCGCCCGCGGTCAGACCGCGGCCGCCGCGATGATCTTCGCGGCGGTCTGCTTCGCACTGTCGATCGGGATCGCGAACCCGAGGCCGATGCTGCCCGAGCCGCCGCCGGACGTGAGGATCGCGGTGTTGATCCCGATGACCTGCCCGGACGCGTTCACGAGCGCGCCGCCCGAGTTGCCCGGGTTGATCGGCGCGTCCGTCTGGATCGCGTTCTCGATCACCGTCCGCTCCTCCTGACTGAGCTCCTCCTGGAGGCCCGGGGGCAGCCAGGGCGCCTGCCGCTCGGGCCGGTCGCTCCCCTCGCTGACCTGCCGCCCGAGCCCGCTCACGATCCCCGACGTCACCGAGCCGTCCAGGCCGAGCGGGCTGCCGACGGCGAGCACCTGGTCGCCGACCGCGAGCCCCTCGGTGGTACCGAACGACGCCGGCTTCAAACCCGAGACGCCCTCCGCCTTCAGGACCGCGATGTCGTTCGTCCGGTCGGCGCCGACGACCTGCGCCCGCGCGGTGCTCCCGTCACTGAACTTCACCGCGACCTGCTGAGCCCCGTCGACCACGTGCGCGTTCGTGAGGATCGTCCCGTCCTCGCCCAGGACCACCCCCGAGCCGCCGCTGCTGCCCGCCCCCGACTGCGCCGTGATCGACACGACGCTCGGCAGCACGGCCGCCGCGACCGCCGACACCGAGCCGTTCGCGTTCGACGCGCCCGTGACGGCGGTCGGCGCGGACCGCGCGGGCTCGTCGGTCAGCGCGAGCGCCGCCGCGGCGCCGCCCGCGCCCGCGGCGACGGCGAGCGCCAGCGCGGCGGCGCCCAGCGCGACCGCCCGCCGGACCCCGCGCGGCCGCCGCGCCCCCGCCCCGCCCCCGCCGGGCACGCCGAATGCCCCGGGCCCGCCCCGAGCGTCACCCGCCCCGTACGCCCCCGGCACCCCGGCCGTCCCGGTGGCCCCGTATGCGCCTGGCACCCCGTAGGTGCCGTGGCCCGGTGCCTCGTGCGTGGCGGACGTGCCGGGCGCCCCGTGGGGGCCGTGCGTGCCGGACGTGCCCGCCTCGCTGGGCGTGCCGGGCACCCCGTACGTGCCGGGCGTCCCCAGCGCCCCGGACACGCCGTGCGCGCCCGCCGCCCCGGGCGCGCCGGACGTGCCCGCCGCGCCGTGCGTGCCCGCTGCGCCCGCCGTGCCGGGGGCGCTGGGCGTGCCCGGCGCCGATTCCGTCCCGTACGCGCCCTGGGCGCCGCGGGTTCCGTGGTCGGGTGGGCGCGGGGTGCCGTGGGGCGGGGTCTCGGCGGCCGGGCCGGTGGACGGCTCGCGGTGCGGGTCTGCGGGCTCGGCGGGCGTCCCGGGCACGCCTCCGTGCGGGTGGAAGTCGGGTCGCTCGGGCTCCGACCGGTGCGTCCGTTCGCCGCTCATCTCATCCCCCTCGTGGTGGCTCGTCCATGAGCCTGCGTCGCGGAACTGCATCCGGGCTGCATCCGACCTGAAAGTGTCCTGAACGCCCGCCGTACGGGAAAACCGCGGCCGGAGGGGGACGTGCGGCGGTTCGTCCCCCTCCGGCCGCGGTCGCTGGCCAGGGCGCGGGACCCCCGCTCCCTGGCCGGGACCGGGCGCGCCCTGTGCCCTCACCCAACCGCACCTACCTGACCGTTCGCTGAACGCGCGCTGCCGATCTCCCGTGCGCGTCCGCCGCCGCGGCGGCGGTCACCGCATCCCCCGGGAACGTTCAGGGAGCATTCAGCTTCGGATGGGAACCTCTACCGTGATGGTGGAGGGAGCTGTGTCAGTTGGTTGAACGGACGGGCGCGAACGGCGGCCGGACACCCGAGGCGACCCTGCTCGTCGTCGAGGACGAGCCGAACATCCTCGAACTGCTCGCCGGGAGCCTGCGGTTCACCGGCTTCGAGGTGGTGACGGCGACGAACGGGGCGGACGCGGTGCAGTCGGCGCGGCGGCACCGGCCCGACCTGATCGTCCTCGACGTGATGCTGCCCGACATCGACGGGTTCGACGTCGCGCGCCGGCTGCGGTCCGGGGGCGACCACACGCCCGTCCTGTTCCTCACGGCCCGCGACGCCGTCCAGGACCGGATCAAGGGCCTCACGATCGGCGGCGACGACTACGTCACCAAGCCGTTCAGCCTGGAGGAGGTCATCGCCCGCATCCGGGCGGTGCTGCGGCGGTTCCGCGGCGGGACCGCCGAACCCCCGCCGCGGCTGGTGTTCGCCGACATCGAGCTCGACGAGGACAGCCACGAGGTGTGGCGGAACGGCCGCGCCATCCAGCTCTCGCCGACCGAGTTCAAGCTGCTGCGCTACTTCATGGCGAACGCCGGACGGGTCGTGTCGAAGGCGCAGATCCTCGACCACGTGTGGAACTACGACTTCCAGGGCGACGCGGGGATCGTCGAGTCGTACGTGTCCGCGCTGCGCCGCAAGGTCGACAACGTCGAGCCGCGGCTGATCCACACCCTGCGGGGCGTGGGCTACGTGCTGCGCGAGCCCCCGAAGACGGGATGACCGCCGCGCCGCCCGGCGGGCCCGCGCCGCCGGGCCCGTACGGCGCGGGCCCGCCCGCGCCGCCGGGCCCGTACGGCGCGCACCCGGCGCGCCCGCCCGGGCGGCGGCCGCTCACCGGGCTCGGGCGCCTCTGGGGGCGGACGTCGCTGCGCGTCAAGCTGATCGCCGGGATGATGGTGCTCGTCACCCTCGGGATGACCGTGATGGCCGTCGCGGGCGCGTCCGTCCTGCGGCAGTACCTGGTGAACCGCGCCGACGAGCAGCTGTACAGCTCGGTGGACCGCACCATCGAGCAGGTCCGGCCGTACCTGGAGCGCGGTGTCCGGCCCATCGAGCTGCGGATCCCCAGCGAGACGTACGGGGAGATCCGCACGACCGGCAACCGGGTCGTCGACCGCAGCACCGCGCTCGACGAGCGCGGCTACCCGCGGCTGCCCGCCGACCTGTCCGGGCGGCTGGACGAGCCGTTCACCGTGCCGGGCGCGGGCGGTTCGGGGTCCCCGTGGCGGGTGCTCGCCGCGCCGATCCCGGGCGGCGGCACGCTCGTCCTCGGCACCAGCATGGCGCAGATCGAGCAGACGGTCCGGCGGCTCGTCGCGATCGACCTGATCGTCGGCCTGTCCGTGCTGTCGGTGCTCGTGGGCCTCGGCGCGTGGGTCGTCCGGGCGGCGCTGCGGCCGCTGTCGGCGATCGAGGCGACGGCGGGGGCGATCGCGGCGGGGAACCTGTCGCGGCGCGTCCCCGAGGCCGACCGGCGGACGGAGATGGGGCGGCTCGGCCGGTCGCTGAACAGCATGCTCGCGCAGATCGAGGCGGCGTTCCGGGCCCGCGCCGAGTCGGAGGAGGCGGCGCGCCGGTCGGAGGAGTCCGCGCGGCGCTCGGAGGAGCGGATGCGGCGGTTCATCGCCGACGCCAGCCACGAGCTGCGCACCCCGCTCACCGCCATCCGCGGCTTCGCCGAGTTCTACCGGCAGGGCGCCGCGCGCGGCCCCGAGGAACAGGGCCGGCTGATCGGCCGCATCGAGGACACCGCCGCCCGCATGGGCCTGCTCGTCGAGGACCTCCTCCTGCTCGCCCGCCTCGACCGGCAGCGCCCCATCGAGCGCCGCCCCGTCGACCTGCTCGCCGTCGCCGCCGACACCGTCCAGGAGACCCGCGTGCTCGCGCCGGACCGGGCCGTCCAGCTGAAGGTCGCCGGCGGCACGGCCTACCAGGTTCGGGGGGACGAGCCGCGGCTGCGGCAGGTGCTCGGCAACCTGCTGACGAACGCGCTCGCGCACACGCCCGCGGGGACGCCCGTCGAGGTGCGGCTGGCGTCCGGCACGCTGCGCGGCGCGCCCGCCGCCGCCGTCGAGGTCGCCGACGAGGGGCCGGGCCTCTCCCCGGAGGCGAAGGAGCGCGTCTTCGAGCGCTTCTACCGGGCGGACGCGTCCCGGTCCCGGGAGGACGGCGGCACGGGCCTCGGCCTCGCGATCGTCGCGGCCCTCGTCGCCGCGCACGACGGCGTCGTCGAGGTCGACTCGACCCCCGGCGAGGGCGCCGTCTTCCGCGTCGTCATCCCCCTCGACACCGACTAGCGCGGCGGGCCGCGGAAGCCGTGCGGGTCCAGCAGCGACGCCGTCACGCCCGCGCCGATCAGGCCCAGCGACATCAGCCCCACCTCGTGCAGCACCATGCCGGTGACCAGCATCGCGAGCGCCGCGACCAGCAGCACCCACAGCAGCGGGCGGCCGCGCCACCACGGGCGGCGCCGCTCCGTCGTCCGGGCCGCCTCGCCGTACTCCACCATGGCCGTCCTCCGGGGTTCCGCGTCTCCTTCCATGAGACGCAAAGAACCGGGCGGCCACCATCGGTGCGAGGACCCATTTCCCTATCCCGCGACCCCCACTTTCGGAGGATGTCGCCCAGCAGGGACCGGGGTCAGGCGCGCAGGGCGCGCATCGCCTCGCGGCGGGCGTCCCCGGACAGGACGTCGATGTAGAGGCGCCCGTCCAGGTGCCCGCACTCGTGCTGGAGGCAGCGGGCGAAGTACCCCGTCCCCTCGACGCGGACCGGGGCGCCCTTCACGTCGACGCCCTCGACGACCGCGTGCTCGGCCCGGGGGGTGTCGAACCGCAGGTCGGGCACGCTCAGGCAGCCCTCCGACTCGACGAGCGCGGCGCCGTCGGCGACCGTCAGGACCGGGTTGACGACGTGCCCGACGTGGCGGCGGCCCCGGTCGTCGTCGCAGTCGTAGACGAACACGCGAAGGCCGACCCCCACCTGGTTCGCCGCCACCCCGGCGCCGTTCTCGGCGTACATGGTGGCGAACATGTCGTCGACGAGGCGTTCGAGGGAGGCGTCGAACGTCCGCACCGGGTCGCACTCGGTCCGCAGGACCGGGTCCCCGACGACCCGGATCGGGCGCGGATTCCCCTTGCGCGTGGTGGTTCGCTTGCTCACCCGAAAATCCTATAGAACGCGCCGCGGTGCGCCCGGACGCCGCCGGGCGCACCGCACGCGCCTCAGGCGGGGTCGAGCGGGCCGCGCGGCTGCGGCGGCACCGGTCCGTGCCCCGCGGGGGACGGGCCGGGCTCCGCGGCCGGACGCGCGTGCTTCGCGACCGGCGGCGCGGGGACGTCGGCCGCCTCGGGCCCGGGCTTGTGCACCGCGGGCTGCGGCTTCGCGGGGGCCGACTGGGCGGCGGCCGACGGCGCGTCCGGCGCGACCGGGCCCGCCGGCGCGGGCGGCACCGGCTTGGCGGCGGCGGGCGCGGCCTCCGGCGCCGCCGGGGCGGCGGGGGCGGCCGGGGCGGCGGGCGCGGGGCGCGGCTTCGGCTCGGCGGCCGGCGCGTCGGCGGGCTTGGCCGCCTTGCCCGCGGCCGGGGCCTGCTTGCGCGGCGCGGACGACTGCTTGACGGCGTCCTCGACCATCTTCTCCAGCGGTCCCGCCTCGTTCTCGGCGGTCAGCAGCCGGTGCAGGGTCTCGCTGATCTCGGTGAGCCGCTGGAGCGCCTGCGTGTGGTTCTTGGTCAGCGCGTTGAGCCGCTGCGTGGCGCCGTCGTTGATGACCCCGGCGCGGCGCTCGGCGGTGGTGAGGGTGCGCTCCGCCTCGACCCGCGCGGTCGTCACCGTCTGCTCGGCCTCCTGCTGCGCCGACGACAGCACCCGGTCGGCCTCCTTCTCGGCCGCCCCCAGCACCTGCTCGGCCTTCTGCTGCGCGGTCGCGAGGTTCTTCTCCGCGTGCCCGCGGGCGTCGTCGAGGATCCGCTTGGACTCCTGCTCGGCGTCCTCGCGGATCTCCTCCCCCTTGGCCTCCGCCTGGGCGATCTTGTCCTGCGCCTCGTCCTCGGCGAGATTGATGATCTGCCGGAGCCGGTCGGACAGGTCGTCCCCGGTCGGCTTGCGCGCCTCGCGCAGCTCGGCCATCTCGCGGCGGATGCGTTCGGCGTCGTCCTGCGCCCGCGCCAGCCGCGCCTCGAGCTCGCGGTGCTTCTGGTGGGCACGGGCGATGTAGTCGTCGACCTGGCGGCGGTTGTAGCCGCGCATGACGATCTCGAATTGCTCGTCTTTGAGGAGATTCGGCAGGATTTCGGCTTCGTTGCTCATGATGCCTTGGGGGGTCGTTGGCGGGGGTATCACCCCGTCAGGGTCGGATGCATCCTCACCCGCCGGTGGAGCGGGCCCGCGGTGGAAACGTCAGGTTCGACTCTCGTCCGGTACCACGGGTGCGCGCAACCGGAACGCCGCTCTTGCTGCCGTTTCTTCGTCCGGGTAGGCCCGACAAACTACCTGATCTATAGGAAAATCTCGCCCCACCGCGGGCCCGTGTCGCGAGGCCGTCCACAGCCCTGTGGACGGCGCCGCCTAGCATCGGGCCCCATGAGCTACGTGGGATCACTGGGGACCGACCGTCCGGACATCCACCCGGACGCGTGGGTGGCGCCCGGCGCCGTCGTCGTCGGACGGGTGAAGCTGGGGCGCGCGGCGAACGTCTGGTACGGGTCCGTGCTGCGCGGCGACGACGAGGAGATCGTCGTCGGCGACGAATGCAACATCCAGGACCTCTGCTGCCTGCACGCCGACCCCGGCATGCCCGCCGTCCTCGAAGACCGGGTCAGCCTCGGGCACAAGGCGATGGTGCACGGCGCGCACGTCGAGACGGGCTCGCTGATCGGCATCGGCGCGATCGTCCTGAACGGCGCCCGCATCGGCGCGGGCACCCTCGTCGCCGCCGGGGCCCTCGTGCCGCCCGGCAAGACCATCCCGTCCGGGGTGCTCGTCGCGGGCACGCCCGGCAAGGTCGTCCGCGAACTCCGCGACGACGACCGGCTCGTCCTCGAGCACACACCGGACATCTACGTCCGCAAGGCGCGGCAGCACCGCACCACCGCGACCTGGATCGAGTGACCCGCCGCCGCCCGGCTGACTACGATGACGGGCGTGGTGTGGGGACCGGGCTATGGCAGTGCTCCGCCGCCCAGCCCCCTGCGGGGGTCTGATCCGTTCACGGAGGCCGAGCGCGACACGCGGGCGATGGTGGCCGCGGCATGGTGGCCGTCGGCGCCGCCGCAGCAGCGGCAGCACTCGATCGGCGGCCGCATGCTCGTGCTGCCCGACGGGACGTGGTGGCTGTTCGGCGCCTGGGCGCGCTGGTACCGGCTGCACCCGTCCGACGGGCAGTGGTACCTGTGCCCGCCGCCGCGCACCCCCGCCGTCCGGATGGCCGCGCGGCCCGCGCGGCAGGGCGGCGGGCGCGTCCCCGACCTGCCCCCGCACGTCGTCCCCGCCGGACCCGACTTCGCCTACGACCCGCCCGCCGGGCTCCCGTTCGTCGGCCGCGGCTTCGCGACCGACCTGACGTCCCGCGTCGCCGCGACCGTCCAGTCCGCCGCCGCGCTGACCGCGTCCGAGTACCCGCACTGGTGGTCGCAGTTCACGCCCGAGACGCCGTCCACCGTCGTCGCCGCGTGGGGCGTCATGCTGTGGTGCGCGCCCGCGCCCGCCTTCGACTCCCGGCTCGACGCGCAGATGCTCGACCTGTGGAAGCCCTACCGGGCGGCCCCGCTGCCCGACGTCGACGGCCCCCGCTGGCTGACCCCGCCGACCCTCGAGTCCCTCGTCGGCCTGTACGCCGAACGGCTCCGCGCGAGCCGCGTGGACGCCGCCGTCGTCGTCCTCCGCACCATGTGGGCGGTCGCGAACGCCCTGCGCGAGGACGTCCGGTTCCAGACCCGGGCCGACGCGCTGCTCGCGATCCTCGGCACGACCCTCGCGAACCCGACCGTCGACTACGACGCGCTCCCGTACGGCGACCAGGCCATCGCCCAGCAGTGGCTCACCCGCTGCCCGCCGAACCTCGTGCCCGCGCTGCGCAACGAGAGCTCGCCCGGCGACGACCTGCGGCACGTGTTCTACACGCTGTCCGAGGTCATCGCCGACCTCTCCGGCGACCCCGCCGACCCCGCCTACATCGAGCCCCGCCTCGTCGCCGCCGCGCTGCTGGCCGCCGACCTCGCCGTCGTCCGGCGCGACGTCGCGGGCTCGATCGTCCCCTGGCTGGACCCGGAGATCCGCTACACGGTGCAGGCCGTCACCGACCAGCAGGGCCACCCGCTGCGCCGGCTGTGGCCCGACGACATGCGCCTCCCCGAACCGCTCCGGTCCGCCGCCGGGTCCGGCCCCGGCGCCGAGGCCCTCCTCGCCGCCATGTACGAGGTCGACCTCGCCTGGTGCCGCCTCGGCGGCATGCCCGCGCGCCCCCGCGGCTTCCCCGTCCCCACCGCCGTCGTCGCCGGGATCATCGGCCGCAACCGGGCCCGCGCCACCGCGCAGTCGCCCACCCACACGTCCACGCCGCGCCCCGCGATGCCGCCCCCGGCGTCCGCGATGCAGAGCCAGCCCGGCCTGGCCCCCGGCGCCGCCCCGGTCCCGCCGGACCCCGCCCAGCCCGACCGCCCGTTCGTCCAGCCCCCGGCCGGACGCGCCTGGGAGGGCCCCGCGGAGGACCGCGACGACGCCGCGCCCCCGTACACCGAACTGGGCTTCGGCCCGTCCGCCGTCCCCCCGCCCGGCGGCGGCCCCGCCGCCCCCGGCGGCTGGTCGGCCCCGAACGAGAACCCGAACGTCCCGCCCCCGCACGGCGCCCGAACCCCGGCCGCCTCCGCGGCCCCCGGCCCGGACGGCCCCGGGGCCGCTTGGGTCCCGGGTGATGCGGCCGCCGCGGCGTCCGGCATGCCGGGCATCCCGCCGGGCGGCGGCGGCCCGGAGGGCCCTGGGGCCGGTTGGGCCCCCGGCGGTGCGGCCGCCGCGGCGTCCGGGGCGCCGGGCGCTGCGGCCGACGGGCCTGGAGCCGGTTGGGGCGCAAGCGATCCGGCCGCTGCCGCGTCCGGGATGCCGGGTGTTCCGCCGGGCGGTGGGGCTGACGGGCCTGGAGCCGGTTGGGGCCCGGGTGACGCGGCCGCTGCGGCGGCCGGGATGTCGGGTGCTGGAGCTGGAGGGCCCGGGGGCGGTTGGGGTGCTGGCGATCCGGCTGCTGCCGCGTCCGGGATGCCGGGCGTTGGTTCGGGCGGGCGTGGTGCTGGACGGGGCGCGAGCGGTTCGGCTGCCGCCGCGTCCGGGATGCCGCCTGCCGGGTCGGATGGGCCCGAGGGCGGTTGGGGCCCGGGTGGTCCGGCCGGTGCCGGGATGCCGGGCGCTGGGCCTGAAGGGCCCGCGGCCGGTTGGGGTCCCGGCGGCGCGGCCGCTGCCGCGTCCGGGATGCCGGGCGTTGGGCCGGACGGTGGGGCTGACGGGCCTGGGGCCGGTTGGGGCCCGGGTGACGCGGCCGCTGCGGCGTCCGGGATGCCGGGTGCTGGAGCTGGAGGGCCCGGGGGCGGTTGGGGCGCGAGCGGCGCGACTGACGGGCCCGGGGGCGGTTGGGGCGCTGGGGATCCGGCTGCTGCCGCGTCCGGGATGCCGGGTGTTGGGCCGGACGGGCGTGGTGCTGGGCAGGGCGCGAGCGGCGCGGCTGACGGGCCTGCGGGCGGTTGGGGCGCGAGCGGTGCGGCGGCTGCGGCGGCCGGGGGGCCGGCCGGTGGGGACGTCGGGAGTGCGGGGGACGGGCCGGGGGAGGCGGCAGCACCGCCGTACACCGAGTTGGGCTTCCAGCCGTCCGGTGCGGCGATGCCGGGACCGGGGGCGCAGCCTCCGCCGCCGGGGCCGGGACGGCCGGGTGGGGCCGCAGGCGGGCCGCAGGGGCCCGGGTGGCCCGGGGAGGACGCGGCCGCGGTGCGGAGCGCGCAGCCTCCGCCTCCGGGGCCCGGTGGGCCGTCCGGGCCGGGCGGCGCGGGTGCGGCGCAGGGGCCCGCGTGGCCCGGGGAGGACGCGGCGGGGGACGAGTCGGCCGCGCCGCCTTACACGGAGTTGGGGTTCCGGCCGTCCGGTGCGGCCGCGGGGCGGCACCCGTGGCCCGGGGAGGAGCCGGCGGGCGCGCAGCCGCCGCCGGGGACCGGGTGGCCCGGAGAGGACCAGGACGCCCCGCGCGGCGGGCCCGCGGGCTCGGCGGCCCCGGGCATCGGGTGGCCCGGTGAGGACGACGCGAACGCCGCGCCGTACGCGGGGTACGGCCAGGCGGTCCCGCCGGGCGGGTTCGATCCGCGCTCGACCCGGGTGGAGGGCGGGCCCGGTGCGCCGGGACGGCCGCCGGGGACGCGGGTGCTCGGACCCGGCGGCATGGACGACGAGGCCACGGCGCCCGACGCGAGTGGCCCGGGCACGCGGGTCATGTCGGAGACGATGGTCGGGAACTTCGACTTCCTGGACGACACGCCGTCCCCCGAGACGCCCGTCCACGAGATCCCGCCGCCGCGCGATCGGAGCGAGCGGCGGGCGATGGAGCGGTTCGGCATCGCGTACGTGTCGGGCGGCCACGACACGGCGGTGCTGCTCGACGAGCTGCGGCAGCAGGCGGTGGAGCTGACGGCGCCCGCGGGCGCGGGCTTCGAGGAGACCCGGGTGGACGGGGCGCCGAGCTCGATCCGGTCGGGCACGCCGGGCGTGCTGCTGGTGGGGGCTCCGCACTCGGGGCAGCGGCGGCTCGCCCGGTTGATCGCGCTGACGCTGCGCGACGGCGGGATCGGGGACGGGACGGTCCGGGCGCACGACGCCGAGGACGTGCGGGACGCGCCGGACGAGCGGCTCGGGCGGCTCCTCGCGGAGCCGGGGCCGGTGATCCTGTTCGAGCGGCTCGGCGCGGCGATCACCGAGGCGGCGGATCCGCACGCGGCGGCGGGGGCGGTGCGGCGGGCCCGCCGGGACCCGGTGAACACGACGCCGGTGGTGGCGACGTGCGAGCCCCGCGCGTACAAGCGGCTGCTGCAGGACCACCCCAAGCTGGTGCAGGCGTTCCGCGTGCACCGGATGCCGGACTTCGCGGACGTCGACAACCGGATGACGCTGCTGCACCTGCTCGCGGAGGAGCGGCGGGTGACGGTCGGGGCGGAGGCGCTCGAGCGGGCGCGGGCCGACCTGGAGCGGCTGCGCGGGCCGGGGGACCTCGTGAACGCGCGGCTCGTCGAGACGTACCTGGATCAGGCGTGCCGGCGGAACATGCAGCGGGCGGGGGCGTCGCACGACCGGCTCGTCCTGACGCCGGACGACCTGGAGGGGGTCGCGGAGGGCATCGAGCCGGCGCTGCGGCCGCCGGGCGACATCGGCGTCCACCTGGCGCGGCTGGACGAGCTGACGGGCCTCGCGGACGTGAAGGCGGCGGTGCGGGAGCTCGCGGAGGAGGCGCAGGTCGCGGCGGACCGGGAGCGGCACGGGGTGCCGACGCCGGGCGCGCGGAACCTGCTGTTCACGGGGCCGTCCGGGACGGGCAAGACGACGGTCGCGGGCCTGCTCGGCGGCATCTACGCGGCGCTGGGCCGGCTCGGGTCGGGGCATGTGGTGGGGTGCCGTCCGGTGCATCTGGCGGGACGGGACGACGCGGACGTGCGGCGCCGCGTGACCGGGATGGTGGAGCAGGCGCTCGGGGGCGTGCTGCTGATCCAGGAGGCGCACCTGCTGGGGCGGTCCCCGGCGGTGGTGCGGGAGCTGCTGCGGGAGATGGCGGAGCGGCGCGGCCGGTTCCTGGTGGTGTGCTCGGGGCCGAAGGACGAGACGGAGCGGTTCCTGGCGGGCCATCCGGCGTTCCGCGCGGAGTTCGGCCGGACGCTGGAGTTCACCGGGATGGGCGACCGCGACCTGATGCGGCTGTTCCAGTCGTACGCCGAACGCGACCTGTACATGCTCGACGAGGAGCTGAAGGTCGAGGTGCTGACGCGGCTGGAGCGGATGCGGGACGACCCGGCGTTCGCCTACGCCCGGACGGTGCGGGCGCTGTTCGAGCAGACGGTGGCGCGGCAGGCGGCGCGGCTGGCGGGCGCGGACGTGAACGCGGCGACGGTGTCGCGGCTGACCGCGCGGGACCTGCCGGAGTCGCCGCTGGAGCAGATGATGGGCGACTTCCGGAACGGCTGAGCGGGGCGGCGCCGCGAGTTCGCGGCGGGCGGCGCGCATCATGCGGGGGTCACCCGGGAAGACCACCGGGGGGAGTGGCCCGCGAATGGCCCTCTTGGGTCATGTGCGTCGCGGGGCCATCCGCGTAGCCTCGAACGCGGGGTGCGGGGAACGAAACCGGGAGGTGGACGCGGTGCGCCGGCACGACCTCGATCTGCGCGTCCACGACCGCGTTGCGCTGGACGAGATCGAACTCTATGCCGAGATGCTGAGCGCGGTGGCGGCGGCGAAGGAGCCGCTGACCAACGCCGAGATCGACATGGTGCTCGGGCTGGGTCCCGGCGACGCCGGTCGTCGCGAGCTGACACCGCAGGATTAGCCGAACAACGGTCCGTGACCGGGGACGCCCGCGAGGGGCGCCCCCGGTCTCTTTTTTCGGCGTCCGGCACGCCCGCCGCACCGGACCGCGCGCGCCTGGCCCGCGGGCCGTCCGGGGCGCCGTCCGCCACGGCCGGACGGGCGTGCCGCCGGGGGAGCGAGCGGCGGCTGTAACCAATGTCACCTCGGCGTTCGCGGGGGACGGCCGCAGGGACGCAGATGCGTCCGGCGGGCCACACCCTTCAGGGCATCCCGGCAAGTATGCGACTCACCGCCTAGGGCAGTCTTATAGGGAAGAGGGTTGGGGAACATCAGCCGAAGCTGGGGCAAAGGTTCTTTTTACGGCTGGTTGCGCCTACGATCCTCTGCGGACTGTTCCGGCACATCAGGAGAACGACGTGCGCTTGCGTCTCACGCCGCGTGAGGACAGCTTCTACGACATGTTCGCCGACTCGGCGAACAACCTGGTCACCGGTGCCAGGCTGCTCGTGGAGCTCATCAGCGACGGCGCCGACCGGCCGGCGATCGCGGAGAAGATGCGCGCATGCGAGCACGCGTGCGACGAGTCGACTCACGCCATCATGCGCCGGCTCAACGAAACGTTCATCACCCCCTTCGACCGGGAGGACATCTACCGGCTGGCTTCCACGCTCGACGACGTGATGGACGAGATGGAAGAAGCCGCGGACCTCGTCGTGCTCTACAAGATCGACGAGTTCCCCAAGGAGATCGTCCACATGGTCGAGGTCCTGGAGCGCGCCGCCGAGCTCACCGCGGAGGCGATGCCGCGGCTGCGGTCGATGAAGGAGCTCAACGAGTACTGGATCGAGATCAACCGGCTGGAGAACCAGGGCGACCAGGTCTACCGCAAGCTGCTGGCGCACCTGTTCAACAACGGCGGTCACGACACGCTCATGGTCATGAAGATGAAGCAGGTCATCGACCGGCTCGAGGAGGCGGCGGACGCCTTCGAGCACGTCGCCAACACGGTCGAGACCATCGCGGTCAAGGAATCATGAGCACTGCGGAGGAGCCGCCCGGCAGGGGCGGCGACACCGGCCGGGACGTCGGGGGGAAGGTCGGCGCGGTCCTGACCGAGCCGACGCCGCCGAGCGGCGAGCCGTCGCTGGCGGAGCAGGCGCGGCGGGGGCCGGACCGGTTCTGGCCGCTGCTCGGCATCGGGCTGCTCGCCGTGATCATCTCGGGCGCGGTGGGCCTCCAGTCGGAGGCGCAGACGGCCGTCCTCATCGTGGTCGTGGTCATCGCGCTGGTCTTCGACTACACCAACGGGTTCCACGACGCGGCCAACGCGATCGCCACCTCGGTGTCGACGCGGGCGCTGACGCCGCGCGCCGCGCTGCTGATGGCGGCCGTCATGAACCTGGTCGGCGCGCTGCTCGGCGTCGAGGTCGCCAAGACCGTCAGCGAGGTGATCACCCCGCCGACGGGCCTGCACGGCCTGACGGTCGTCGCCGCGGGCGTGCTGGGCGCGATCACCTGGAACATGATCACCTGGTACTTCGGGCTGCCGTCGTCGTCCTCGCACGCGCTGATCGGCGGCGTGGTCGGCGCGGGCGTCGCGTCGGCGTCCGCGGTCAGCTGGAGCACGGTCGTGGACAAGGTCGCGCTCCCGATGGTGATCTCCCCGGTGGCGGGGTTCGGGCTGACCTACCTGGTGATGGTCGCGATCCTGTGGATCTTCCGGCGGTCCAACCCGGGGCGGCTCGGGCGCCGGTTCCGCATCGCGCAGTCGCTGTCGGCGGCGTCCATGGCGCTCGGGCACGGCCTCCAGGACGCGCAGAAGACGATGGGCATCATCGTCCTCGCGCTGGTCACCACCGGGCACTCGGACGGGCAGAGCGTCCCGCTGTGGGTCATCCTGGCCTGTGCGGGGGCGCTGTCGCTCGGCACGTACGCGGGCGGCTGGCGGATCATGCGGACGCTGGGCCGCAAGGTGATCGAGCTGGACCCGCCCAAGGGGTTCGCCGCGGAATCGACCGCGTCGGTGATCCTCTACGCGACCGCCTACATCTGGCACGCTCCAATCTCGACGACGCACACCATCACGTCCTGCATCATGGGTGCGGGCGCCACGAAGCGGCTGTCGGCCGTCCGGTGGGGCGTGGCCGGGAACATCGTCACGGCGTGGATCCTGACGATGCCGGCGGCGGCCCTGGTGGCGGCCGTCGTGTACTGGATCGTGCACCTGTTCGGTGCCTGACCGGTGCCCGGGCGTCCGGTGCGATCTCCCGGCCGGTCCGCCGCCCGGTGCGGAGGACGGCGGGCCGGCTCGGGGCGAATAGGGTGAGGGCGTGAGTGGACTGCGGGCGCGCGCGACGCTGGGGACGGACGAGATCGCCGGGGCGCTGGCGGTCGCCGAGGCGGCCGCCGCGGCCGACGGGGTCGGCGCGCTGTCGGAGCACTCGGAGCTCGCCCTGAAGGCCGGACGTCCCGGCCTGCTCGCCGTCGAGGACGGCGCGGTCGTCGGCTACGCCCGGTTCGACCCGGCGGACGGCGGCGAGCCCGCGTCCGGCGAGCTCGTCGTCCACCCCGGCCACCGGCGCCGCGGCCACGGGCGGGCGCTGCTGCGCGCCCTGGCGGTGGAGGCGGGCGGCCCGCTGCGGGTGTGGGCGCACGGCGACCTGCCGGCCGCGGCCGCGCTCGCCCGCGCCGAAGGGCTCGACCGGGTCCGCGCCCTGTTCCAGATGCGGCGCCCCGCGGCCGACCCCCTCCCCGCCGTCGCGGCCGCCGAGGGCGTCGCGCTGCGCGCGTTCCGTCCCGGCGAGGACGAGGACGCGTGGCTGCGGGTGAACGCCCGCGCGTTCGCCGACCACCCCGAGCAGGGCGCCTGGACGATCGAGGACGTGCGCGACCGCGAGGCCGAGGCGTGGTTCGACCCCGCGGGCTTCTTCCTGGCCGAGCGGGACGGCCGGCTCGTCGGCTTCCACTGGACGAAGGTGCACCCCGGCGGCATCGGCGAGGTGTACGTCGTGGGCGTCGACCCCGACGCGCAGGGCCTCGGCCTCGGCCGCACGCTGACGCTGGCGGGCCTGCACCACCTGCGCGGCCTGGGCCTCGACCAGCTGATGCTGTACGTCGACGAGTCGAACACCGCGGCCGTCCGGCTGTACGAGTCCCTCGGCTTCACGCGGTACGCCGTCGACGTCATGTACGCCACCGCCGCCTGACCGGCTCTCGGCGGCCCTCCCGCCCCGCTGCGGGCGTCCCTGCCTTCCGCCCCGGGCACTTCCCGCCCCGGGAGCGTCGCGACCGAATTCCGTAGCCATACCCGGTTTCATGCCGGATGACCCTCTCGCGTGGCCCTCGCGATGGCGCATGCCCAAGAGTCCTTTACTGGACCGTGGGTGTTCTGAGCAGCGCTGTTAACCGGAACGCCATCACGAATCGGGGCATTCTTCGCAACCGTGCCCGGCGTCGTTCATCGTCCGTTCACCCGGAGCGGGGCGGCTGGTCACCTCGCCTGCCTACCTTCAAATCCGACGGTGACCCCCCGCCCCCGGCCGGCCCACCAGGGCGCCGACCGGGGAAGCCCGCCCTGACGAAGAATCAAGAGGAGACCCTCCGGTGAAGAACGGTTCCCGACTTGCCGCACTGAGCGGCGTGGTCGTCGCGGGGGCGCTTGCCCTGTCCGCCTGCGGGAGCGATGCCAACGAGACCGAAGCCTCGGCCAACGCCCCGGCCGCCGGCTCGATCGAGTGCGCCGAGGGCAGCATCAACGCCGCCGGCTCGAGCGCGCAGAAGAACGCCGTCGAGGAGTGGTCCAAGGCGTTCGCCGCCGCGTGCCCCGGCGCCACCCTGAACTACAACCCGACCGGGTCCGGCGCCGGCATCCAGGCGTTCACCGAGGGCCAGGTGTCCTTCGCCGGCTCCGACTCCGCCCTGGACGAGGAGGAGAAGGCCGCCGCGCAGCAGCGCTGCGAGGGCGGCCCCGCGCTGAACCTGCCGATGGTCGTCGGCCCGGTGGCGATCCCCTACAACCTCGACGGCGTCGACGGCCTCAAGCTCGACTCCCCGACCCTCGCGAAGATCTTCGCGGGCGAGATCACCAAGTGGAACGCTCCGGAGATCGCCGAGCAGAACGAGGGCGTCACCCTGCCCGACACCGACATCAAGCCGGTGTACCGCTCGGACGAGTCCGGCACGACCGACAACTTCACCGACTACCTGAAGGCCACCGCGGGCGACGTCTGGAAGTGGGAGCCCGCCAAGAAGTGGCCGAACAGCACCGGCCAGGGTGCCAACAAGTCCGACGGCGTCACCCAGCTGGTGAAGAGCACGCCCGGGAGCATCTCGTACGTCGAGTACTCCTACGCCAAGAACAACTCCCTCAACACCGTCTCGGTGAAGAACGGCGCCGGTGAGTACACCGAGCTGACCCCCGACAGCGCCTCCAAGGGCGTCGCGGGCGCCAAGGTCGTCGGCACCGGCAACGACGTTGAGCTCGAGATCGACTACACCGCCAAGGAGGCCGGGGCCTACCCGATCGTCCTGGTGACGTACGAGGTCGCCTGCGAGAAGGGCCTGCCCGCCGAGCAGGCCGAGTTCGTCAAGTCCTTCCTGACCTACACGTCCAGCGCGGACGGTCAGAAGATCCTCACCGACATCGGCTACGCCCCGCTTCCGCAGACCGTGCTGACCAAGGTCCAGGCGTCCGTGAAGGCCCTGTCCTGACGGCAGCCCGACCGACCAGCAGCCCCGCCGCCGAGGTACTCGGCGGCGGGGCCGGTCCGCGTTCGGCCGACGACGTGATCTTCAAGGAGGAGTCCCCGTGACCAGCGACACCGGCGTCCAGGCGCACGCCGCCGCGAAGGAGCGCGGCCTCGCCCGCGCGATGAGCACCGGCCGGGCCGGAGACAAGATCTTCGTCTCCGCGGCCCGCGGCTCCGGCCTCACCGTGCTGGCGATCGTCGCCGCCATCGCCGTCTTCCTCATCTGGAAGGCCGTCCCCGCGCTCCAGGAGAACGAGGCGAGCTTCCTCACCAGCGAGGAATGGAACCCCAACGCGAACCCGCCCGAGTTCGGCATCGCGCAGCTCGCCTTCGGCACGATCATGTCGTCGCTGATCGCGATGGTCATCGCGACGCCGGTCGCGATCGGCATCGCGCTGTTCATCTCGTTCTACGCGCCGCGGCGGCTGGCGTCCGGGCTCGGCTACATCGTCGACCTGCTCGCGGCCGTGCCCAGCATCGTCTACGGGCTCTGGGGCCTGATCTTCCTGTCCGAGTACATGGACGACGCCGGCGAGTTCTTCAGCACCCTGCTCGGCTGGATCCCGCTGTTCTCCACCGACAGCCCCGGCAAGAACTCGATGTTCGCCGCCGGAGTCGTCCTCGCGATCATGATCCTGCCGATCATCTCCTCCATCTCCCGCGAGGTGTTCCTGCAGGTCCCGCAGGCGCACGTGGAGGCGTCCCTCGCGCTCGGCGCCACCCGCTGGGAGATGATCCGCATGTCGGTGCTGCCGTACGGCCGCTCCGGCATGATCGGCGCCTCCATGCTCGGCCTCGGCCGCGCGCTCGGCGAGACGATCGCCGTCGCGATGGTCCTGACCTTCGTGCCCGGCATCAACTGGAGCATCCTCGAGAACGGCGGCAACACCTTCGCCGCCAACATCGCCAACAGCTTCGCCGAGGCCACCGAGACCGGCCGCGGCGCCCTCGTCGCCTCCGGCCTCGTGCTGTTCGTGATCACGCTGCTCGTCAACATGGCCGCCCGCGCGGTCGTCGCGCGCCGCAAGGAGTTCGTGTGACCTCCCCCTCGCTCACCAAGCCGTCCGGCCCGTCCGGCCCGTCCCTCACGTCGGTGTCGGCGTCCCGGAAGATCAAGGACCGGACCGTCCAGGGGCTCGTCTACCTGGCGTTCGCGCTGGCGGTCATCCCGCTGGTGTCGGTCCTGTGGACGGTCGTCGTCAACGGCCTCGAACGGCTCGACCCGACGTTCTTCCAGTTCTCGATGAACGCGGTCAGCGGCATCGACGAGGGCGGCGGCGCCTACCACGCCATCGTCGGCACCCTCATGCAGGTCGGCATCACCACCCTGATCGCCGTGCCGATCTCCGTCCTCACCGCCATCTACCTGGTGGAGTACGCCGGCAACGGGCGCCTCGGCAAGGTCGTCAGCTTCTTCGTCGACGTCATGATCGGCATCCCGTCGATCGTCGCGGGCCTGTTCGTCCTGGCGCTGTGGCTGCTCACCTTCGGCTTCGAGTACTCCGGCTTCGCCGGCTCCCTCGCCCTGGTGATCCTGATGATCCCGACCGTCACGCGGTCCGCCGAGGAGATGCTCAAGCTCGTCCCGAACGACCTGCGCGAGGCGTCCTACGCCCTCGGCGTCCCGCGGTGGCGCACGATCCTGTTCGTCATCCTGCCGACGGCCATGAACGGCATCGTCACCGGCGTCATGCTCGCCGTCGCCCGCGTCATGGGCGAGACCGCGCCGCTCCTCCTCACGATCTTCTTCACGAAGGCGATCAACAACAACCCGTTCGACGGCCCCCAGGGCTCGCTGCCCACCTTCATCTGGGAGCAGGCCGGCGACCCGAACCAGAACTCGCTGGACCGCGCCTGGACCGGCGCGCTCGTCCTGATCGGCCTGATCATGCTGCTGAACCTGGTGGCGCGGCTGATCGCCCGGCGCCGTTCCCCCGCCGGCCGCTGACCCGACCTCCGGCACGACCCCGATAGGAGCACCTGACCCATGGCCAAGCGGATCGAAGTCTCCGGGCTGCACGCCTACTACGGCGGCGTCCACGCCATCGAGGACATCTCGATGACGGTCGAGCCGCGCTCGGTGACCGCGTTCATCGGGCCGTCGGGCTGCGGCAAGTCCACTTTCCTGCGCACCCTCAACCGGATGCACGAGGTCATCCCCGGCGCCCGCGTCGAGGGCAAGGTCATGCTGGACGACGAGGACCTCTACGACTCGTCCGTCGACCCCGTCGCCGTCCGCCGCGTCGTCGGCATGGTGTTCCAGCGGCCCAACCCGTTCCCCACCATGTCGATCTACGACAACGTCGCCGCGGGCCTGAAGCTCAACGGCGTCCGCCGCAAGAGCCGCCTCGACGAGATCGTCGAGGAGTCCCTGCAGGGCGCCAACCTGTGGAACGAGGTCAAGGACCGGCTGGGCAAGCCCGGCGCCGGCCTCTCCGGCGGCCAGCAGCAGCGCCTGTGCATCGCCCGCGCCATCGCCGTGCAGCCGCAGGTCCTGCTGATGGACGAGCCGTGCTCGGCCCTCGACCCCATCTCGACCCTCGCGATCGAGGACCTCATCGCCAAGCTGAAGTCCCAGTACACGATCGTGATCGTCACCCACAACATGCAGCAGGCCGCCCGCGTCAGCGACCGCACGGCGTTCTTCAACATCGCCGGGACCGGCCGGCCCGGCAAGCTCATCGAGATCGACGACACCAGCAAGATCTTCACGAACCCGGAGCAGAAGGCCACCGAGGACTACATCACCGGCCGCTTCGGCTGACCCGCCCCGCGGCCCGTCCGTCCGGTCAGGCGGGCGGGACGGGCGGCCGGGTCAGGTCCGGGCGGGGGCCTTCTCCTCGGCTTCGCCGCCCGGCCGCTCGTCGGGGACGAAGCGGTAGCCGACGTTGCGGACGGTGCCGATGAGGGCCTCGTACTCGGCGCCGAGCTTCGCGCGGAGGCGGCGGACGTGGACGTCGACCGTGCGGGTGCCGCCGAAGTAGTCGTAGCCCCAGACCTCCTGGAGGAGCTGGGCGCGGGTGAAGACGCGGCCCGGGTGCTGCGCGAGGTACTTCAGGAGCTCGAACTCCTTGAAGGTGAGGTCGAGGATGCGGCCGCGCAGGCGGGCCGTGTAGGTGGCCTCGTCGATCGTGAGGTCGCCGTTGCGGATCTCGCCGGGGTCCTCCTCGGCGTCGGCGGACGCCGCGGCGCGGCCGACGGCGAGGCGGAGGCGCGCCTCGACCTCGGCGGGGCCGGCGGTCTGCAGGAGCAGGTCGTCCAGTCCCCACTCGGGGCTGAGGGCGGCGAGCCCGCCCTCGGTGACGATGCCCAGCAGGGGGCTGTCGAGGCCGGTGGTGCGCAGCAGGCGGCACAGGCTCTTGGCCTGGGCGAGGTCGCGGCGCGCGTCCACCAGGACGATGTCGGCGGGCGGCGCGTCGATGAGCGCGGACGCCTCCGCGGGGGCGACCCTCACCGAGTGCAGCAGCAGGCCCAGCGCGGGCAGCACCTCGTCGGACGGTTCCAGTGCGTTGGTCAGCAAGAGCAGACTGCTCAATGCCGCCTCCTCGTCTTGAAACAGACGTGGGACCCAGGCTGCTCACTCCCGCCCGCCCCGGCACGGCCGACGCGCGCGAGACGAGGCCATGCAGGGTGTTCGGGTGAACTCCCCGGCCTCGTTGCCCGGATCCCTGCGTTGAGCATATCCGAGTCGGCCCCGCCCGTCCCGGGCCGGGGGAGGCGGGTGGGATCCTGGGGGCATGGCGAAGGGGACGATCCGGTACTGGGCGGCGGCGAAGGCGGCGGCGGGCCGCGCCGAGGAGCCGTACGACGCCGGGACGCTGGCGGAGGCGCTCGCGGCGGCGTCCGCCGGGCGGGACGGGGAGTTCGCGCGGGTGGTCGCGCGGAGTTCGTTCCTCGTGGACGGCGACCCGGTCGGGACGCGCGAGCACGAGGCGGTGGAGCTCCCGGAGGGCGGGGTCGTGGAGGTCCTGCCGCCGTTCGCCGGGGGCTGATGTCACTCCGTGGAGCGACTCGGGCGGCTCGCCGGGGCGGTTAAGGTGTGGCGATCGCGCGGCCGTCCGGAGGAGAGACATGCGCAAGGCACTCGTGGTTCTGCTCGTCCTGGTGGTGGGAGGGCTGATCGCCGCCGACCGGATCGGGGTGCGCGTCGCGCAGGGCGAGATCGCGCGGCAGGTCGCGGCCCAGGAGGGGCTCGCGCGGCAGCCGGACGTGTCGATCCACGGGTTCCCGTTCCTGACGCAGGCGGTCGGCGGCGAGTACGACCACATCGAGGTCCTGATCGGGGACTACACCGAGCAGGACGTGACGCTCTCGGGCGTCCGGGTCGACATGCGGGGCGTCCGGGCGCCGCTGTCGGAGATCGCGAACGGCAACACCGCGAACGTGACGGCCCGGACGGCGACCGCGTCGGCGGTCGTGCCGTACTCGGTGATCGAGGAGCGGGCGCCGAAGGAGGTCGAGGGGCTCGCGCCGAAGGGCGACGACCTGGAGGTCGACCTCGCGGGCGCCGTGATGGGGGTCCGGTTGTCGGGCAAGGCGGTCGTGTCGCTGGAGGCGACGGACCAGGGCATCGCGGTGACGCCGGTGTCGGTCGCGCCGGACGGCGGCCCGCAGATCCCGCTGGCGCTGGTGAAGCGGCAGCTCACCTGGTCGGTTCCGGTCACCGACCTGCCGGTCGGGTCGCGGATCAGCCGGATCGAGCCGACGGCGGACGGGCTTCGCGTGTCGGCGACCGCGCGGAACGTCCAGTTGAGCGATCTGGAGAACGTGCGCTGACGGTGAACCGTTCCGGCGCGGCGTACGTGTGAGTGGCGTGGGCCCCACTGCGGACGAGGGACTGTTGCGCGCCCTCTACAGCGAGCACGGCGGACCCCTGCTCGGCTACGTGCTGCGGCTGACGGGCGGGGACCGGACGCACGCCGAGGACATCGTGCAGGAGACGCTGCTGCGGGCGTGGCGGCATCCCGAGGCGCTCGCGGGGCGGCCCGTCCGCCCGTGGCTGTTCACCGTCGCCCGGAACCTGGTGGTGGACGCGCACCGGGCCAGGCGCGCGCGGCCGCAGGAGACGGACATGGACGAGCAGGCCATGACGGCCGGGACGGACGACATCGACCGGGCGCTGGAGTCGTGGACGGTCGCGGAGGCGCTCGCGCAGCTCAGCCCGAGCCACCGGGCGGTGCTCGTCGAGACGTACTACCGGGGGCGGTCGGTGGCGGAGGCCGCCGACGTGCTCGGCATCCCGCCCGGAACGGTGAAGTCCCGGACGTACTACGCGCTGCGTGCGCTGAAGCTGGCGCTGGAGGAGAGGGGGCTGGCGCCATGACCGATCCCTGCACGGACGTGCGCGCCGCCCTCGGCGTGTACGTCGTCGGCGCCATCGACCCCGCGGAGCGGGCCCGGGTGGACGCGCACCTGGCCGGCTGCCCGGCCTGCCGGGACGAGCTGGCCGGGCTCGCCGGCCTGCCCGCGCTGCTCGGCCGGGTCGACGAGGAGCAACTCACCCGGGTCGCCGGGCCGCCGCCGGAACTGCTGGACGCGCTGCTGGCGCGGGCCGCCGAGCAGCGGCGCGGGCCGCTGCGCCGCCCCCGCCCGCGGCGGGACCGGTCGCGCCTGCGGCGGTGGGCGCCGGTCGCCGCGGCGGCCTGCCTGACGCTCGCGGTCGGGGGCCTCGCCGGCGGGCTGATCACCGCGGCGGGCGGCGGGCCCGGGACGGCCGCCGCACCGCCCGCGACGTCCGCGCCGCCCGCGCCCACGCAGGTGGTCACCGCGGAGCGCATCGCGGCGGCGAACGACGCGACGGGCGTCCGGGGCTACGTGCTCCTGTACGAGCGCACCTGGGGCACCGAGGTAGAACTGCACCTGTCGGGGCTGGAGCGGGGCGCGCGCTGCCGCCTCCAGGTGATCGCCCGGGACGGCCGCAAGGACGCCCTCGGGAGCTGGTACGTGCCCTACGACGACGGGTACGGCGAGTACCGCGGCTCGACGATGTTCCCGCGCGGCGAGCTGTCGTCGTTCGAGATCGTCGGGCTCGACGGCGGTTCGGTGCTGACCATCCCGATGTGAGCCCCGCCGGGACGGAAGCGCCGGCGGCGACCAACGGGACGGCCGCAGGAAGACGCGGCCGTCCCGCGCGGTTGTACCGGACGGCGGCGATGGGAGGGATCACGTGGCGGACGTGCTCGGACCGGACGATCTGGGCGCCGACCTCGGCGAGCGCGCGACGCTCGTCCAGTTCTCCAGCGCCTTCTGCGCGCCGTGCCGCGCCACCCGGCGGGTCCTCGGCGACGTGGCCCGCATGGTGGACGGCGTCGCGCACGTCGAGATCGACGCGGAGGCGAACCTGCCGCTCGTCCGGCAACTGGACGTCACCGGCACGCCGACCGTGCTGGTGCTGGACGCCGCCGGGCGCGTCGTGCGGCGGGCCGCCGGGGCGCCCCGCAAGGCCGACGTGATCGCGGCTCTCGGCGCGGCCGTCCGCTGAGGGGACACTCTCGTGACCAGCCCTAAGACGAATGTCACTGTCTCGCAACGCGAGACGGATGTGACACCACGTGGATTGTCGGCTTACCATCGTGTCCGTGCGTGACCGAACAGAGCAGATGCTCACGAAGCGCCGCGCGGTCGACTTCTGCCGCGTGGCCGCCTCGCTCTGTCGCATGGCCTGAGGCATCGAGCCCGACCGTTCCGAGCACTTTCCCGCTATTCAGCTCGTACGCACGCCTCCCCGCCTGGAGCACCCCGATGCAGGTCGACCCGTGTGGGCCGCGCCCCGGCGCGTCCGCCCCGGAGTCCCGTGTCGCCCCCCGCTCCGTCCCGGCGGGTTCGGCCGGTCGCGCGACGGGGACCATCCGGCTCACGAACATCCGGCTCGGTACCGATGCCGCCGCCCGTGCGATGCGCGAGCACCGCCCCGCGCCGCGTCGCGGGGGCTGCGCGAAGTATCCGCTGATCCGACAATTCACCGCGAAGATTCGCTCCGACAGGGAGGTTCCCGCATGAGCCGCGCCGACGTTCTGGTGGACGCCAGCTGGGTCGAAGAGCACCTGGACGACCCCGGCCTCGTCCTGGTCGAGGTCGACGAGGACGTGTCCGCCTACGACAAGGGCCACATCCGTGGCGCCGTGAAGATCGACTGGAAGACCGAGCTGCAGGACCCGGTCCGCCGCGACTTCGTCGACAAGACCGGCTTCGAGGAGCTGCTCTCGTCCAAGGGCATCGCCAACGACGACCTGGTCATCCTGTACGGCGGCAACAACAACTGGTTCGCCGCCTACGCCTACTGGTACTTCAAGCTGTACGGCCACCAGAAGGTGCAGCTGCTCGACGGCGGCCGCAAGAAGTGGGAGCTCGACTCCCGCGAGCTGGTCACCGACGTGCCGTCCCGCCCGAAGACCGACTACAAGGCGCAGGACCAGGACCTGTCGATCCGCGCGTTCCGCGACGAGGTCGTCGACGCCATCGGCACCCAGAACCTGATCGACGTCCGGTCCCCGGACGAGTTCAGCGGCAAGCTGCTCGCTCCCGCGCACCTTCCGCAGGAGCAGGCGCAGCGCGCCGGGCACGTCCCGACCGCCCGCAGCATCCCGTGGTCGAAGGCCGCCAACGACGACGGCACGTTCAAGTCCGACGAGGAGCTCCGGCAGCTCTACACCGAGGCCGGCGTCGACCTGAACAAGGACACCATCGCCTACTGCCGCATCGGTGAGCGCTCGTCGCACACCTGGTTCGCCCTGCGCGAGCTGCTCGGCCTGGAGAACGTCAAGAACTACGACGGCTCCTGGACCGAGTACGGCTCGCTCGTCGGCGTCCCGGTCGAGCTGGGCGAGCCCAAGTAACCGTCCGCCGTCCGCCGCCCGGCGGAGCAGATTTTCCGTGCACACGGAGATGGAGGAACAATGACCCAGGGTTGCGCAGCGCCCGCTCAGACGGCGCATCTGCCCGCGACCGTCGACCTGACCAACGAGGCCGTCATCCAGGGCACCGTCACGCGTGACGGCGCGCCCGTGTCCAGCGCCTACGCCCGCCTGCTCGACGCCACCGGCGAGTTCACCGCCGAGGTCGTCACCGGCGACGAGGGCGTGTTCCGCTTCTTCGCGGCCGACGGCGACTGGACGGTCCGCGTCCTCGCCGCGGGCGGTGTGAGCGTCGACAACACCGTCACCGCCAAGACCGGTGAGGTCGCCGCGCTCGAGGTCGCCATCTGACCCGAGCGGACGCGACGTCCGCACGGACCCCGCCGTCCCGCCCAGCGCGGACGGCGGGGTCCGCCGTTTCCGGCCGAGCGCACTCCCTGGTGTCGGCCCCGCTCGGTACCATCGGCGCGATGCTCCGACTCTCCCCCAAATCCCCGCTGATCCTCCCGTGGGCGACGCTCAAGCTGGCGGGCCGCTTCGTGCTGCCCCTCACGCTGTGGTTCACCCTCGGGGAACTGCTGCGGTACGGGGTGATGTACGGCGGCTACCGCCTCGGCAAGATGGACGGGACGGCCGCTACGGTCGCGCCGCTGCTGACCATCGGCCTCCTCGTCGTCATCACGCTGACGACGACCGCCCTGATGATCCACTGCGTGCGCGAGGGCCTCGACGTCGTGCACGCCCGGTCCCCCGGCGGCGACCTGACGTCCTGGGCCGTCGGCAACGAGGACGAGTCGGCGCTCAGCGCGATGGGCCGCGCCGCGCTCCCGTTCGTCATCTTCTACCTCGCGTGGGGGCAGCAGAGCGAGGACGCCCGCGAGTTCGCCGACATGGCCGCGAGCCGCGGCTTCACCGACGGCGGCCTCCAGGGCCAGATCGAGGGCATCGGGCTGCTGCTCTCCCTCGAGAAGCACGTGAAGCTCGCGATCGTCCTCACCGCCGCGTTCTTCGTGGTGAAGGTCCTCGTCGAGTGGCTGCTGGAGGACCGGCTGCCCCGCACCGTCGGCCCGCTCGCCGGCTTCCTCGAGATCAACTTCGCGCTGTTCGGCATCTTCACCATCGACCAGCTCCGCGACAAGGGCGCGGAGTGGTTCACCGACCGGCAGGCGTGGGAGTGGTTCACCGACGCCGCCGGACCCCTCCTGGACGTGTGGCCGCCGTTCAAGCACGCCGTCCTCGGCGCCCTCATCTGGATCGTCATCGCCGGCGTCATCCTCGGCCTCGACACCGGCGACGAGCGGCTCGTCCTCGGCGAGTCCCGCACCGCCCGGCGCATCGCCAGCGTCGGCGCCATCGACCGGGTGAACAGCCCCCGCGAGGTCCTCACCCGCGGCCTCCGCGACATGCTGCTGCCCGCCTGGTACGGGCTCCGCCTCGTCCGCCGGTCCGGAATGATGCCGTTCGCCACGTTCTGCCTGCTGTTCGCGGCGCTGCACGTCGGCGAGCAGGCCGCCGGCCGGAAGGCGTACGAGCTGATCGGCGCCCACGACGTCGCCTGGTGGCTGCCGCGGATGCCGCTCGTCGGCTACGCCGCCGGGCTCGTCTTCGAGATCCTGCGCATCTGCCTGCTCGCCGCCGCGTTCAACCTCATGGTCACGCGCGTCACGGCTCGAACCGCAGCGAAGGCAGTGGATCCGCCCCCCGACGCTCCGACTCCGGCGGCCGCACCACCAGCGCCAGCGACTCCGCCCTGGCACGGGGCACCGTCCCACGGACCGTGATCGGGAACGCCTGCCCCGGCGTCACCTGCGGGGGCTTCGACGCGTCCGCCGTCCACTCCCGGCCGTCGCGGCCGACGAACCGGAACTCCATCCCGTAGCCGCCGACCGTCTTCGCGCTCTTCGCGTCCTGGGCCTTCACCGCGAGGACCACCTGAAGCTGGACGGCGTCCTGCCCCGCGGGGCCGCCCTGGGGCGCCGACTGGCGCTTGTACACCGTCCACCGGGCGCCCACCAGCTCCCCGATCTTCCCGCGCGCGACGGACGACACCTTCACCGGCGGCTCGAGGCTCTCCGCGCGTCCCGTCTCGTCCACCCAGTACAGGCCGAGCAGCCCGGGCAGCAGGACCGCGAGCACGCACACCTCTACGACACGGCGCGCCCGGGGCCCGAGCCACGTGCGCCGCCGCTCCGCGGACGCCTCACCGTCCCGCCCGTCCGGTCGCGGGTCGTACGGGGACACGGGCTGCTGCTGCCCGTGCGCCTGCGGCCCGCCCGGCGGATACGGGGGAGGAGGCTGGAACTGCGGCTGCTGCTGGTGCACGAAGGGCCCCGCCTGCTCAGGCGGCCGCGCATGCCGCCCCCGCGACCGCCCCCCAGCCCCGTGCCCGAACCCACCCCCCGGCACAGCCTGCTGCGCCCCGGTCGGCTGCTGCATCCCGGCCGGTTGCCCGAACCCACCCGTGGGCTGCTGCTGCCAGCCGGTGGGCTGTTGCTGCCCGCTGTGGGACTGCTGGGCCCCGGTGGGCTGCTGCTGCCCGCCGCTTGGCTGCTGCTGCCAGCCGGAAGGCTGCTGCATCCCGGCCGGCCGCTCGTACCCACCCGTGGGCTGCTGCTGCCAGCCGGAGGGCTGTTGCGGTCCGGTCGGTTGCTCGTAGCCGCCACTCGGCTGCTGCTGCCAACCGGAAGGCTGCTGGTATCCACCCGTGGACGAGGACGGCGGTGGGGGGCTCGGGGCCTGTCCGGCCGGGGGGCCGAACCACCCCTGCCAGGACGGCGCAGCCGACGGGGGGTCGTTCGGGTGGGACGGGGGCGGCGGCGGGGGCCGGTCGTCGGCGGGTGGCCCCTGCCGTCCGTACCGTCCCTGCGGCGGCCGGTGGTGCGGATCGCTCATGAACCCTCCCGCACGTTGTACCGTTCGGGGGCCTTCCGGACGAGGTCGGCCGCGCGGGGGCCGGTGAGGCCGAGGTCGATGTCGGCGGCGGACGACAGCTGCGGCAGGAGCCCGCCCGTCCCGACCACCAGGTGGGCGCCCGCGAGGCGGTTCTTCGGGAGTTCGAAGACGAACGCGGTGCTCGTCCACAGCATCGGCTGGAGCACCGCCCCCGGAACCTGGCCGCCGCCGGGGCGCGGCTCCGCCTCGTACGTGTAGCCGCCGGGCGTCTCCAGCACCGCCGACCGCAGTTCGACGGGCTCGTCGCGGCTCATCGCGCGCGCCCGGACGACGACGTAGACGCCGTCCGTGCCGACGGCCGGCTCGCCGTCGAGGATGGAGTCGGGCGCGAGCGACCGCGCGGCGGCCACGCCGTCCACGCGGACGGTGAACGCGGGCGTGGCGACCTCCTCGCCGACGCCGCCGTCCGTCCGGATCGGGTCGAGCATGCGCGCCTCGACCTTCGGCTGGTAGGCGTGGAGCCACATCGCTCCCGCGAGCAGGATCGTCCCGCCGAGGCCCGCACCGCCCTTGATGGCGAGCTTGCGCACGTTCACGGCGTCCCCGTCCCGACGGGCAGGGTGTAGCGCGCGGCCAGCTCGCCGCCCTCCGTCTGCACCCGCCACGTGTAGTCGCTGTCGGTGAACCCGTGGTCGTACTCCCAGTCGCGCAGCCCGAACGTGAACGTCGGGGGCGGCTGCGCCGGACCGAGCTTCCACATTACCGACGCCTCCACGGGCAGGCCCGGCTGGACGTCGGAGGTCGCGGCGCCCGCGGCGACGCCCGTCACCTCGTCCGGTTTCACCCACTTGCCGGCCTTGGTGCGGGCGACGACGCCGTCCTGCAGCCCGCTGGGGCCGAGCCCCACCGTCTCCTGGCCCTTGTTGACGACGCGCATCCGGACGATGAGGAACCGTTCGCTCCCGCCCATCGCGGTGTCGGCGACCCCGGCCCGCACGTCGTGCACGGTCAGGGAGAACAGCCCGACGTCGACGGCCTTGCCGGGCGACTTCACCGGCTGCTTCGCCTTCTCGTCCAGTCCGCCGGTCGCCCACAGCACCGCCGTCAGCACGACCAGCGCGCCCACGGCGGCCGACGCCCACACCAGGCGGCGGCGGCGCCCGCCGGCGGCGTTCTGGTAGGGGACCGGAGCGGTGTATTGCACCCGGCGATCGTAATACGCGGCCAGCCTCCCCACATGCCGAAGATCGTGGACTATGCCCGCTTCGCGGATCGGCTCGCCGCGCCGCGCGACCGCTGGGCGCTGCTCCGCGAGGTCCAGGACGAGTGGGGGTACGAGCCGCCCGCCGACGGACCGGTGTGGCTCAAATGGGAGAGGCCGAGCACGCGGCCTACGTGCGCCACCTCCGCGGCGAGCTCACCGGGGAGGACGCCGACCGCTTCGCGGGCGTCGATCCGGCGCTGCCGGTCCCGAAAGCGCTCGATGAGTGGTGGGAGCTGCCGTTCAACTCCTTCACCCGCAGCCCGCGCCTGTACTGGACGCACCCCGAGTACCCGCCGAGCGTGCGCCCCGACCCGTCCGGCCACGGCGTCGCGGGCGGCCTGCCCGCCGGCAACCCGTTCGTCGGTCCCGGGGACGACGTGCGCGTCTGCGTGTTCATGGCCGAGTACGAGTACTGCAACGAGTGGGGCTACCTCGCCGCCGAGGCCGGCCAGGACGACCCGCGCGTCCTGGTCACCGTCGACGACGACACCTGGGTGTTGCAGGCCCGGTCGATCTCGGAGTTTTTCGTGCAGCTCGCCGTGCAGCGCATCCCGCACTACCGCGGCTGGCTGCTGCAGATGAGCGAGGACGACTTCGCGGGCGACGCGCCGTTCATCGAGCGCTTGCAGGCGTCGTACCGTCCGATGGGGTTCGAGCCGTGGCGCGAGCTGGAAGCGTGCACCACCGCGTACGGCGGACCGGACGTCATCGTCCTGCACGACACCGGGATGCGCGACTACTCGGTGGAGATCGCGGCCCGCACGCGCGACGCGCTCGTCCGCGCCGCCGCCGTCCTCGGCCGCGACCTCGCCGACGGCGACATCCGGCCGCCGAAGGACGACGCCGCGTCCTGACGGGGCGGGCAGGACGGACGGGGGCTACGCGGACTCGCCGGTGCCCTCGCCGACCGGCTCCACGGGGCCCGGACGCCAGCCGCGCCGGCGTCCCGCCGGGATCAGCAGCCCGCCCGCGACGACCAGCGCCGCCGCCCCGATCGCGCCGCCCGCCACGCCGAGCGCCACGGCCCGGGTCGTCGCGTCGGGCCGGTCGGGCATCGCGATGCTCACCGGCCCGCCGGGGCCGCCCGTACCGCCCGCGCCGCCCGCGCCGGGGTTCACCGCGGTCAGCGCCTCGAACAGGTTGATCATGCCGTTGCCGCTGCCCGCGCCCTTGCTGCCCTCGGCCGTCCCCTCGATCCGCTGCTTGACCTCGGCGGGCGTGGCCTGCGGGTACGCCTCCAGGACCAGCGCCGCCAGCCCCGCCACGAACGGCGTCGCGAAGCTCGTGCCCTTCTGCACCGAGTAGTGGCCGTCGGGGGACGTGGTCACGATGTCGTTGCCGGGCGCGATGACCGACACGGGCGTGTTCGGGTTCGAGAACTCGGTGATCTTGCCGTCCAGGCCGACCGCGCCGACGGAGATGACGCCCTGGTACGCCGACGGGTACATCAGCGCGGGCACCTTGCCGTTCTGCCGGTCGATGTTGCCCGCGGCGGCCACCACCACGACGCCCTTGGCGAGCGCGTTCTGGACGGCCTGGCGCAGCCGCGGGTCGTCCCCGATCGACTGCGTCGAGACGTTGACGACGTCCGCGCCGAGCTTGACGGCCTCGTCGATGCCCTTGGCGGCGAGCCCGCTGTCGATGTTGTTCGCCTGCGCGGCGAACTTGATCGGGATGATCTTCGCGTCGGGCGCGACGCCGACGAACGGGGAGACCCCCGCCTTGGCCGCGATGATGCCGGCGACGTAGGTGCCGTGGCCGAGGCAGTCCTCCGCGCCCGTCTTCGTCAGGTCGACGCCGTCGACGACCTGCCCGGCGAGCTGCGGGTTCCGCGCGCTCACGCCGCTGTCGACGACCGCCACCTTGACGCCCTTGCCGGTCGCCTTCTCGTGCGCGGCCTCGATGTTGAGCATCTGCTGCGCCCACGGCTCGCCGCCCTCGTTCAGCGCCTGCGCGCTCATCGACCCGGCGGGCGGGTTGCAGTTCGCGGGAGCCCGCGGGGCCGCGTGCGCCGGGGACGCGGCGTACAGGGGGAGCAGGCATCCGGCCAGCACGGCGACCGCGGACCATCTCATCCCGAAAGCCTCCCATCCAACGCCCTACACGCCAAAGGAGACTGTAGAGGACGCGCGGTGCCGGACGCCGACCGCTCGTCCCGTCCCGTCCGGCCGCCCCCCGCGCACCCCCGGGCCGGACGGGCCGCGGCGGCGGGCGCGGGGCGGCGCCGGCGGACCGGAACGGGCGCGGGCGCTTCACCAGCCGTGATGACGGGGTGGAACGTTCTCGTTTCAACTGGTATGCCCCGCCGGTGTCCCCTAGTATCTTGGCCGACCCCGGCCACAAGTCCCCCGGGACACAATCGGCGAAGGACAGACGTGACCCAGAAGTCCGCCGACCCCCAGCGGATCGCGCTCCACGGCAAGGACATCACCGACCAGGTCGTCCCCCGCCTGCAGAAGGCCGGCGACACTCTCAACACCGACGGCACCTTCAACCTCGAGGGCGGCGACTTCAGCGTGACGTGCGTCGGCGCGTCCACCGCCTACCCCAT
This sequence comes from Actinomadura rifamycini DSM 43936, assembly GCF_000425065.1. Taxonomy (GTDB): domain Bacteria; phylum Actinomycetota; class Actinomycetes; order Streptosporangiales; family Streptosporangiaceae; genus Spirillospora; species Spirillospora rifamycini. The sequence continues at coordinate 63,893 of NZ_AULB01000030.1, read as the reverse complement.
CGCGGTCCAGTTCGGCTTCGAGGACATCAAGCTGCTGATGGACACCGCCCAGAGCATGGCGGAGAAGATCAACACCGCGGCGAAGAGGTACGGCAACGCCGAACAGGCCAACACGCAGAAGTAGAGCGGCGGCAGCGGCGCGCCGACGGGCGACCATGAGGAAAGGCGAGACAGGTGACCACACCGGGTAACGGGGGCTCCTCGAACAGCGGCGGCACCTCCAACAGCGGCGGGACGACCGGCTCCGGCGGCACCACCAGCAGTGGCGGCACCACCAACTCGGGCGGGACGACCGGCAGCGGCGGCACGACCAACTCGGGCGGGACGACCAACTCGGGCGGCACGAACAGCGGCGGCACCAACAACTCCGGCGGCTCGAACAACTCCGGCGGCTCCACCACGTCGCCGACGACGGGCGCGCGCAACAGCGGCCTCGCGGCGGGCGGCGCGGCGGCCGGCGGCGCGGCGATCACCGCGCTGACCGGCGGGTCCGCGCTCGGCGCGGCCGAGTCGATGATGTCGATCGCCGTCACCACGGCGAGCGCCGCCGTCATCCTGCCCCCGTCCATCATGGTCGCGCTGCAGTTCAAGCTCTCGACGGGCAAGCCCGCGAGCCTGGAGAAGGCCGCCGGCGACTGGAGCACGGCGGCCGCCGAACTGCAGCAGGCGTCCCAGGACCTGCAGAACCTCGCGAAGGGCATCCCGCAGCAGGCGTGGAACATGGACGACCGCGCCGCCTACGAGAGCAAGGTCGGCGACTACTGCCTCCAGCTCGACGCGCTGCACAACTACCTGATGGCCGTGTCGATCGCGCTGACCGTCCTCGCGTGGGCGATGTTCACCTACGCGATCTTCGCCGTGGGCATGGCCGTCTACCTGGGCGCCCTCGCCGTTCTCGCGGTCGCCGCGCTCGCGTCCGTCGTCGGCTCGGTCAGCTACCCGGCGCTCGTCGGCCTCGCCTCCACCGGCCTCACCATCACCACGGTCGCGACCGGCATCCTCGCCGCCGCCGGGGTGATGGCGGGCGGGGTGATGTTCGGCGGTGCCGCCATCACCGCCGACTACCAGGGCGACCACGGCAACGCGGGCGCGGGCGACGCGTTCGGCGAGGCGTTCAAGAACGGTGCCGCGGGCGCCGCCGCGAACCTCGTCCAGAGCGGCGCGAACGCGGGCCTGGCGTTCCTGACCCGCAACCCGGTCGCGAACAACTTCGGGGTCGGCGAGGTCGACCTGGACGCCGACCGCGACATCACCGAGACCTGGACGTACGGGGCGGGCGCCAAGGTGAACAGCCCCCTCGGCGAGACCGAGGTCGCCGGCAACATCAAGCACAACGACGAGGGCTGGGCCGGCGGCGAGGTCGGCGTCAACCACAAGTACGAGGACCCGAGCGGCACCGTCAACGGCACCGTCGGCGGCAAGGTCACCTGGGACGAGAACGAGAACGTCGGCGGCGGCTTCAAGGTGGGCGGCGGCCACACCCCGAGCGGCAGCCAGGCCGAGTACGAAGGCAACTGGAGCCACGAGGGCGACTACTCGGACAAGTACAAGGTCAACACCCCCGTCTACAACACCGAGGGCTCGTGGGCCGAAGGGCCCAAGGACGAGACCCCGCCCTGGGACAAGTAACGCCTCCCGGACGAACGCCGCCCCGGCCCCCGGGGCGGCGTTCGTCATTTCGTTGAAACCGTTCCAACGCGCGCCGCGTCGAATGGTGGAACCGCGTGCCCGGAGACCGTGAGCCGTGCCTGAAAGAGCTCCCGAGAAGGCAAAGCCGAACGGGGCCGGGACGCACCCGGCATTCCTCAGGAGGCGGTCTTGGGCACTCAGCTCAATGTCAACCCGGCGCGGATCATGCAGCACGCGCAGGAGATCACGAACACGATCCGTCCCGAACTCGACAAGGGGCTCCAGGAACTCAACGGCAACGGCACCATCGAGGGCGGCGACTTCAGCATCACCGGGACCCTCGCGGCGATGGCGTACCCGATGGCCCTCCAGTGGGCCTTCGAGGACCTCCAGACCCACCTCGAAATGCTCGACGGCTACGCGTCCAACCTGCAGACCGCCTCGCGCACCTACGGGAACGCCGAGACGGCCAGCACGATCCAGCAGGTCTGAGGGAGCCCGCCGTGAGCCTCTTCAACTCCTACGACGTCCTCATGGGGACGGCCGAGACCCAGACGACCATCGCGTCCGTCCCGCTGCCCACGGTGATTCCGGTCGCCTTCATGTTCAAGGCGTCCAAGGGCGCCCCCGCGAATCTCGAGACGGCGGCGAAAGCCTGGGAAACGGCCGCGCAGAGCATCGAGAAGACGAAGACGATGCTGCAGGAACGGCTCGGCGCCATCTCCCAGCGCGACTGGGACGCCGCCGACCGCCGCGCCTACGAGGCGAAAGTCCAGGAATTCGTCTCCCAGCTCGACGCCATGCAGGTGTTCTGCCAGGCCGTCCAGATCGCCCTCCTCGTCTTCGCGTGGGCCCTCATGGCGTTCGCGATCTTCGCGATCGCGCTCGGCACCTTCCTGTCGGTCCTCGCCGGCATCGCCCTCGCCGCGCTCCTCAGCGTCGTGGGCGCACCCGTCTACGCGTCCTGCGTGAGCCTCGCGTCCACCAGCGTCGCCATCACCGGCGTCGCGACGGGCATCCTCGCCGCCGCCGCGTCGCTCGCCGCGGTGGTGTTCCAGGGCGGCTCGATGCTCGCCGCGTTCACCTCCTACCAGCGCGGCAACGAGGCGGCCCTCACCGACTTCACGCAGGCCCAGATGAACGGCTCCGCGACGGCGCTGACGAACCTCGCGCAGAACGCCGTCAACGCGCCCCTCGCCTTCATCGACTCCCGCGGCGGCGGCTCGTCCCCGCTCAGCGAGATCGACCTCGACGCCGACCGCGACGCGGACGGCATCTGGACGGCCGGCGGCGGCGCGACCTTCGAGACCGCCGGCCAGACCGAGATCACCGGCGGCGCGCACGTCCAGTGGGGCGACGACGAGGGCTTCGTCGGCGGCGACGTCTCCGGCGGCGTGAGCACCCAGGGCGGCTGGAGCGCGGAGGGCGAGGTCGGCTACACCGACTCCGACGGCGTCGGGCAGGGCGACGCCGGCACCCTCAACTACAGCGCCTCCGGCGGCTACGAGGCCGAGAACGGCGGCGGGCACAACTACGGCGGCACCGTCGGCGTCGAAGGCGAGCACGACTTCGAGTCGGGCGACGGCAGCACGTCCGTCTCGGCGTCCGGCACCTACAACGGCGGCGACGTGGCCGGCTACACGCAGAACTACCAGTATTCGGGCGACGGCCAGTCCCACTGGAACGGCAACGTGAACACCCCCGTCGCCGACATCCCCGTAGGCGACGAAACCCCACCCTGGGACCAGTAGCGCAAACCCTGCGAACGCCGCGCGGACGAGCCGTCCAACTCGTCCGCGCGGCATTCGTCATGCCCGCCCACCTGCGGACTTGTACCACGAGCGTCGAGTAGGCCCCGATCGTCCAGTCCGGAACCCTTTGCGCGCACCGGCCGAAACGGCCCTTCCGCGTTTCCGGGCCGGGACGTCCACTAGCCTCCCCCGCGCACAGGCGACTCAACGAGAGCGGGGACCGTGGCACCGGGACGGAAAGACGTCAACCCAGAGCGCATCGACAAGCACGGCGCGGACCTTTCCGCGACCGTCATTCCCAAGATCGACAACGCGGGGAAGATGCTGAGCGAGTCGGGCGTCTACGACCTCGAAGGCGGCGATTTCAGCATCATCTGCCTGCACGCGTCCGTCGCCTACCCCCTGGCCGTCCAGTTCGCCTTCGAGGACCTGAAGGCGCAGAAGCGGGTCGCCGAGTCGTACGTCGAACGGCTGTCGAAGACCGCGGCGACCTACGGAACGGCCGAGGAGAAGAACAAGCTCAAGCGTTCGTGACCGCCCTGGCAACGAAGAGGGACGCGAGTTGGCTCCACCACCCGAACAAGGCACCGGCACGCCCGAAGGCGCACAGCCCCCAGCACAGCCCGAATCCACCCCCCAAGGTGGAACGGCCGACCAAGGCGGGACGGCCCCCCAAGGCGGGACGGCCCCGCAGGGCGGGACGGCCCCGCAGGGCGGGACGGCCCCGCAGGGCGGGACGGCCCCGCAGGGGGGAACGGCCCCCCAAGGGGCGCAGGGCCAGAACCAGGGCCCGACCACACGTGAAGCCTGGCAAAGCCTCGATTCCGGGACACAGCGAAAAGCGGCAACGGCCGGCGCGGGTGCAGGCGCCGGAGCCGCGGGCGCCGCCGCGATAGGCGCGTTCGTCCCCGGTAATTCCGTGGTCGGCGCCGCCGAGGGCCTGATGAGCGGGGCGGTCGCCATGGCCGCGGCCGCCGGAGTCCTTCCGCCCGCCCTGGTCATCGCCTTCCAGTTCAAGCTCGCCTCCGGAAAGCCGCAGAACCTGGAGAAAGCGGCGAACAAGTGGGCCCAGTCGGCCCAGGAGGTCCGGACGGCCACCGAACAGTGGAAAAGCTTCGTCAGCGGCATCCCGCACGCGGACTGGAACGCCGACGACCGCGAGAAGTACCAGCAGACGGTGGACGACTACTGCCTGCAGATGGAGTACCTGCACAACTACTGCATGGCGGTCCACTACGCCCTCATCTCACTGGCCTGGGCGCTGTTCGTCTACGCCGTAGCCGCCATCGCCATCGCAGCCTTCCTGGCGGCACTGGCGACCGCTGCCCTGGCCAGCCTGGGCACCTTGTACGCGGCCTGCGTGTCCCTCGCCGGGACGGCACTCACCGTCGTGTACGTGATGACGGGGATCCTCGCCACGGCCGGTGAACTCTGCGCCGGGGTCCTCGCGGGCGGCGCCGCCGTCACCGCGAACAAGCAGGCCGAGCACGGAAGCAAGGAGGCCGCCACCGCTTTCAAGCAGGCCCTGATCACCGGCTCGGCAGGCGCCGGCGCGAACCTCCTGGAAGGCGCCGCCAACGCGGGCCTGTCCTGGCTGAACCGCGCGAACGGCGAGGTCGGTCGTATCGAAGGGGTGAGAAACTCTGATTGGGGGCATCGCGGGTACGGACTGCAGTCGATCGACCTGGATGCAGATCGCGCCTACGATACGACCTGGAATATCGGTGGTGGCGCAAAGGTTAAAGTTCCGCACGAAATGGGGCCGGAGTTCGAGGTGTCCGGACACCGAAAATATGGTCCCGAAGGTTATGCCGGCGGGGACTTTGAGGTCAAGGGCAAGCAGCCTGGTCCGGGAGTCGATCTGGCTGGAGGCGTCAAGCGAGAATGGGACGCCGAAGGGGAGGGGAAGACTACCTACAGCGTCGGATTGGAGCAACCCCAGACAGGAGCCAAAGGAGCCTATGAAGGTACCGCTAATCCGGACGGTACGAGCGATAACAAGGCGGCCTGGGTGGCCCCCTGGGGTAGCCAAGAGAAAAACTTCGACCCGCCCTGGGACAGTGGGAAATAACCGGCCCGGTAGATGGGGCGGGAGGGTGGGTTGGTGACTCTTCTAGAGACGTCCAAGGTGCGATTTGACAACAGGTCGCGGCGTTCGTACGAATATCGCGACACGGCGAATCGTGTGCTCGCATCGGTGGAGCAGATCGTTGGCGGTAAGCCCAGGGGTCGACTCGGGCGTATGTTCGCAGGTGAACGTGATCGCTCTTTTGTTTTCTTGCGTTTTCTTGATATGAATCGCGATACGCTTTTTAGTATCGAGCGGGCGCCGGTTGAGTCGGTCGCCGGCGGCCCTGTGACCGTCATGCCCATCATTCGCACGCCTGATGGGGCTGTCTGCGGCAAGGTGGTGACGAACCATGTCGGGGGGGCCGACGCCTCCGTTACGAAGTCGATCGAGCAGCGCCGGTGGCAGGTGATCGACGCGGAAGATGCCGTCCTGTGCGACATCGAGGAGAAAGTGGTGGGCAAAGGGAGGGCGACCTTTTCTGCCGGGAAATATCAATATTTCGACGGCGACCGCACGCCGATTGCCGACTTCGACGGTTCGTGGATCGAGTTCGAGGGGGAGGTGGCGGGTGATCTGCGGATGCTGGTGATCGCTTCGCCTGTCGCGTTCGATCTGCTCGACGGGGCCTGACATGGGGGCGCCCCGGCTCCGGGGGTGGGGGAGCCGGGGCGTCGCGGGGGGACGTCAGCGGCGGTCGCCGGGGTGGTTGCCCTTGTAGTTGTTCATCGCTTCCTGGGCGCGCTGCTGCTGGACGCCCAGTTCCCGTGCGAGGTCGCGCATCTGGCCCGCGAAGCCGTTCGCGAGCTTGTCGAGGGACGCGAGGGCCTTCGAGGGGTCGAGGGGCTTCTCGGGGTCGCCGAAGACGGACGAGCTGGCCTCGCGGACCTTCGTCTGGAAGTCCGTGGCGGCGGCGTTGACGGCGGTGCGGATCTCGGCGCTGAGTTCGGCGGAGCCGAGGCGCATGGCGCGGGGGTCGATGTCGAGCCGGGTCAGCCCGCCTTCGGCGCGGTACTCGGCGATGATGCGGCCCTCGGCGGCCTCGCCCGTCCCGACGGCCTCCTGGACGGACTCCTGGATCTTGGAGAAGTCGCCCATCTGCTCCTGCATGTCGCGCTGGAAGCGCTCGAAGCCTTCCCCGAGGCTGAAGTCGGCCATGTGTGCTTACTCCTGGTGTGCGGTCTGGATGAGGCGGGTCCCCTTGCGGCGGTCGATGTAGTAGCCGCGGCCGGGGGGAAGGGGGTGGCCCTTGATGTTCCCGAGCACGACGCCCTCGTCCTTGTTACCCGACATGAGCAGGCTGGGCGATCCCATTTCCTTGATGCGCTGCAGGATCGGGTCGTACATCGCGCGGCCCGCGCCGCCGTAGGCGCGGGAGACGATGACGTGCAGGCCGATGTCGCGGGCCTGGGGGAGCAGTTCGGCGAGCTGGGTGACGGGGTTGTTCGAGGTCGCGACGAGGTCGTAGTCGTCGATGATCAGGAACAGGTCGGCACCCGTCCACCAGGAGCGGTCGCGGAGCTGCTCGGGCGTCAGGTCGGCCGGTGGGAGCCGGGCCTGGAGGGCGCCGACGATGTCCTTGACCAGGCCGGACGCGGCGGCGGACGAGGCCGCGTAGCCGATGCGGTGCTCGGTCTCCGCGGCGTCGAGGAGGGCGCGCCGGTAGTCCAGGAAGATCATCCGGGCCTGCTGCGGCGTGTACCGGTCGATGATCGCCTTGGTGATGATCCGCATCAGGTTCGACTTGCCGCACTCGGTGTCGCCGAGGACGAGGAAGTGCGACTCCTGCTGGAAGTCGAGGAAGACCGGCTGCAGGGAGTCCTCGTCGATGCCGATCGGGATGCGCGACCCGGTCTCGGCGGACGACGGCAGCGACGCCAGCGGCAGGACGGCCGGCAGCATCCGGACCTGCGGGGCCTTCGGGCCCTCCCAGTTCGACGCGACGGCGGCGACGAGCTGCTTGACGCCGTCGGCGAGCGTGGAGTCGTCGGAGTTGCCGTCGAGGCGGGGGAGCGCGGTCAGGCAGTGGTGGCCCTCGCGGGTGAGGCCGCGGCCGGGCTTGCCCTCGGGGACGTTGTCGGCGAGCCGGCGGTCGATCTCCGAGTCGTACGGGTCGCCGAGGCGGAGCTCCAGCTTGGTACCGAAGAGGTCCCGGATGTTCATCCGGAACTCGGACCACTTGTTGACCGTCGCGATGACGTGGATGCCGTAGCCGAGACCGCGGGCGGTCAGGTCGGTGATGGTGCCTTCGAGGTTCTCGTAGTCCTGCCGGAGGGTCATCCAGCCGTCGACGACGAGGAACACGTCGCCGTACCCGTCGCCGCTGAGCTCCCCGGACGCCCGCATCCGCCGGTACGTCGGCATCGAGTCGATGCCGCGCTCGGCGAACTCGCGCTCGCGGGTCTCCAGCAGCGCGGTGACCTCCGCGACGGTGCGCCGCACGCGGTCGGCGTCGAGGCGGTTCGCGACGCCGCCGATGTGCGGGAGGTCGCTGAGGGCGCTGAGCGTGCCGCCGCCGAAGTCGAGGCAGTAGAACTGCACCTGCTGCGGCGTGTGGGTGAGCGCGAGGGACGCGATGAGCGTGCGGAGCGTCGTCGACTTGCCGGTCTGCGGCGACCCGGCGATGCCGGCGTTGCCCGCGGCGCCCGACAGGTCGACGTACATCGGGTCGCGGCGCTGCTCGAACGGCTTGTCGATGATGCCGGTGATGGCGTGCAGCCGGTTGCGCCAGCCCTCGTGCTGGGTGGTGAGGCCGTGCCCGGGGACGACCGCGAGCGTCGGCAGCAGCTCGTCCAGCGTGGGGGACGCCTCGAGCGGCGGCAGCCAGATCTGGTGCGCGGGCGGGCCCTGGTTCTCGAGCTGCTTGACGACGACGTCGAACAGCGTGCCGACCGACTCGCGCTCCTCCTCCTGCTGCTGCTCCTGCGGCTGCTCGATGACCCGCGGCCGGATGTAGTCCGGGATGTACGGGACGATCTGCTTGACGACCTGCGGCCCGGCCTGCTCGCGCGGCGCGAGGTCCTCGTCGGCCGGCCCGGACACGTACCCGGCGCGGAACCGGGTCATCGCCTCGGTGCCGAACTTCATGTAGCCGTGGCCGGGTGCGGACGGCAGCTCGTAGGCGTCCGGGACGCCCAGCACGACGCGGGACTCCTGCGCGGAGAACGTCCGCAGGCCGATCCGGTACGACAGGTGCGTGTCGAGGCCGCGGAGCTTGCCTTCCTCCAGCCGCTGCGACGCGAGCAGGATGTGGACGCCCAGCGAACGGCCGAGGCGTCCGATCATGACGAACAGGTCGGCGAACTCGGGCTTGGCCGACAGCAGCTCGGAGAACTCGTCCAGGACGAGGAACAGCGTCGGCATCGGCTTGAGGTCGGCGCCCTGCTCGCGGGCCTTCTCGTAGTCGCGCAGCGAGGCGTAGTTGCCCTGGGCCCGCAGGTACTCCTGGCGCCGCACCATCTCGCCGTGCAGCGCGTCGTACATGCGGTCGACGAGCGGGAGCTCGTCCTCCAGGTTGGTGATGATCGCGGAGACGTGCCGGAGGTTCTCCATCCCCAGGAACGTCGCACCGCCCTTGAAGTCGACGAGGACGAAGTTCAGCACCTCGGGCGAGTGCGTCATCGCGAGCCCGAGGACGAGCGTCCGCAGCGCCTCCGACTTACCGGAGCCGGTCGCGCCGATGCACAGGCCGTGGGGGCCCATGCCGCCCTGCGCGGACTCCTTGATGTCGAGGTGGACGGGCCGTCCCTCGGGGTCGATGCCGATCGGCACCCGCAGCCGGTTGCGGGGCGCCCGCGGGCGCCACATCTCCGCGGCGTTCACGTTGAACGGGTTCTCGATGCCGAGCAGCGACGTCACCGTGGTCGCGCCGGACAGCGCGTCCTCCTCCGGCCCGGCGGAGGCGCTGGCGCGCAGCGGCGCGAGCTGGCGGGCGAGGGCCTCCGCCTGCTGCAGGGTGATGGAGTCGGGCTTGCCGATGCGGTTGGGGACGTCCTTGCCGGTGCGGTCCTTCGTGAGCCGCGCGACCTGCTCCTTGGTGACGGCGACGCGCAGCATCGCCTGCTCCACGACGGGCGCGGTGGAGCCGGTGAGGTCGATGACGCAGACGCCCTCGACGCCGTCGGCGGCGAGCTGCGAGTCGTAGGACGCCTGGCCGCCGTCCATGATGATGATGTGGTACGGCAGGTCGTCCTGGGACAGGCCCGGCTGGAACCGCGGACGGTCCTTGACGTCCTGCCCGAACATCGCCTCGAGCGTCGACATGCTCTCGGCCATCAGCCGGACGGGCCCGGCCGCGTCCGTCTCGGTGGGGTGCAGGTTGTGCGGCAGCCACTTGATCCACTGCCACCACGGCATCCGCTGCTTGGACGCGCACACCGCGATGCGCACGTCGTCGGGGGAGTGGAACGTCGCGATCTGCACGATCAGCGCCCGGATCAGCCCGTACACGGCCTCCGGGTCACCGGACGGGACGAGCCGCGCGAACGACCGCAGCGACACCGAGATCGGTAGATTCGGGACGTTCGAGTGGGCGCGCACGAACCGCCGCAGGGCGCCCGCGGTCATCGGTTCGAGGTCCTCGATCGGCTTCGTCTCCGGCGGGATCAGCTGCACGGCGAGCTTCTGCGCGCCCGTCCCGATGCGGACCTGGATGAAGTCGTCGTCGGACGGGCGGCGCTCCCACAGCCGGGCGCTCATCGCCAGCCACCACAGCGACGCCGGGTCGGGGCTGCCCCATTCCATCGCCTCGCGCTGCTGCTTCGCGGCGGCGCGGACCTTCTTGCGGACCTGCCCGAGGTAGCGCAGGTAGTCGCGGCGGTCGTTGTTCAGCTTGACCTTGCGCTCGCCGCTGCTGCGGCCGACCTGGCCGAGCATCATGCCGAACATGGAGATCGCGAACATGCCGCCCGCGACGTACTGGAGCGGGCCCCCGCCGCGGCCCACCAGCATGAAGACCATGGCGCCGGAACCGGCCAGCATCGGCAGGTACGTCAGCACTCCCTGGAATCCCTGCGGGATCAGCTCGGGAAGTTCGGGGGGAGACTCAAGCAGGATCTCTCCACGCGGCGGCGCGGGGGGTTTCCGCCGCTCCCTCCGTCGGACGATCACCGTGCTCACGCTGCTGTTCCTCCCTCGCACCGGAGAGCGGCCCGCCGACCCCGGGAGATCGCCCGCCCGTCGGATCGTCGGCGGCTTGCGCCCACTTGACCGGATTGATGGTAGAGGTCTCGACGGACGCCGACTACACGGCGGCAGTGTCCGGATACTAGGGTTAGCCCGATTCGCACCACTGAGGAGGCACGGGACCCGGCACACCTGACCGCAACCGCAGGTGTCACGCCCCCCGTTTCAACCGGACAACTTGCGAGGACATCGTGAGCGCTCCCCCTGGGGCCGATCTCTGCCGCGTCACGGTCGTCGGGCCGAGCCGACGGGTCGATATCGCCCTGCCCGCGGACTCCACGTTCGCGGAGCTGTACCCGACGATCCTGCGGTACGCGGGCCAGAACCTGGCGGACGCCGGGCTGGCCCACGGCGGCTGGGTCCTGCAGAAACTGGACGAGGCGCCGTTCGAGCCGTCCAGCACGCCGTCCCACGCGGGGCTGCGCGACGGCGACCTCATCTACCTGCGGCCCCGCATGTCGCAGATCCCCGACCTCGCGTTCGACGACGTCCCCGACGTCGTCGCGACCGCCGTCAACGATCGGCCCGGGCGCTGGCGGCAGGACTCCACCCGCCGGTTCGCGCTCGGCTGGGGCGTCGCCGGGCTCATCGTCGGCGGCCTCGCGCTGCTGCTGTCCGGACCGTCCTGGCTGGTCCCGGCGATCGTCGCGGGCGCCATCGCGATCGTCCTGCTCGCGGGCGGCGTCGCACTGTCGCGGGCGCTCGGCGACGCGGGCGCCGGCGCGGCGCTCGGCTACGCGGCCCTCCCGTACGCGTTCCTCGCCGGGATGCTCGCCCCCGCCGGGGACGACGCCCTGACGGACCTCGACGCCCTGCACCTGGTCGCGGGCTTCGGCGCGGTCGTCCTGGCCGCGACGATCGCCGGGTTCGGCATCGCGCAAGGGCTCCCCGTCTTCTACGGCATCGCCATCGCCGCGCTGTTCGGGACGATCGACTGCGCGATCCCGATGGTGTTCGACATGGACGCCGCGGGCGTCGCGGCCGTCACCATCACGATCGTCCTGGCGCTGACGCCGCTGCTGCCCGGCATCGCGTTCAAGTTCGCGCGCGTCCGGCTCCCACCGGTGCCGAGCAGCGCGGAGGACCTGCGCCGCGACACCCTCTCGGTGGACGGCCAGGAGCTGCTGGACCGCACGTCCCTCGCCGACCGGTACGTCACCGGCGGCGTCTCGGCGATCGGCCTGACGGTCCTCGGCGGCGCGATCCCGCTGTCGTTCGACGACGGCTGGGCGTCGCCCGTCATGTGCCTGGTCGTCGCGTTCGCGGTGCTGCTGCGGGCCCGGCTGTTCCGCGGCCGGAACCAGAAGCTGTGGCTGCTGGTCCCGGGCGTCGCCGCGCTGGCGCTGCTCGCCGTCGGCACCGCGCTCGGCATGGACTCGCAGGCGATGCTGCTCGTCGCCGTGCTGGTGCCGACCCTGGTGGTGTCCGGCATCGCGGTCGGCGTCGGGATGTGGCTGCCGGGGAACCGGCCGACCCCGTTCTGGGGACGCGCGGGCGACATCATCGAGATCATGCTGGTGGTCGCGATGATCCCGCTGGCGCTCGGCGTCACGGGCGTCCTCGAGTACGTCCACACCCTGGCGAGCTGACCGGCGAGGAGGACGTTCGATGCAGACGAAGAGGGATCTCCTCCAGGCGCACCGCCTGATGACGCACCGCGCGTCGCAGGCGCTCATCCTGGCCGAGCCGGACTTCCCGGAGCAGCCGCTGCGCAAGCTCAACGTCGGGCTGTTCGCCGGCATCATGGTGGGGGTCCTGGCGGCGGCGGTGTTCGGCATCGTCGGCCTCCTGTTCGGGGGCGGCAACAAGGGCCTGGACGCGAAAGGCGTCGTCCTCATCGAGGAGGAGACCGGCGCCCAGTACGTCTGGTGCACCCCGCAGGGCTCGCAGAAGGCGGTGCTCTGCCCCGTCGCGAACTACGCGTCGGCGAAGCTGGCGGCGTCCATGGCGGAGGGCTCCCCGCAGCAGAAGACGGTGTCGGCGAAGTCGCTCGCGGAGTTCCCGCGCGGCCCCCGCATCGGCATCCCGGACGCCCCCGACTCGGTGCCCGAGGCCGACCGGCTCGTCGGCGGCCCGTGGTCGGTGTGCGTCCGGCAGCGGCAGCAGGGCGGCGTCGGCCAGTCGGTGGTGTCGCTCGTCGCGGGCCAGAAGGTCGGCGGTGAGAAGGTCGACCCGAACAGCGGCGTCGTCGTCAGCACCGGCCAGAACGCCAACTGGCTGATCTGGAAGAACCAGCGGATGAAGCTGTCGCCCGCGGGCCTCACCGTGCTCGGCGCGTCGGCGCCCGCGCAGGTCTCGCCCGGCTTCGTCAACGCGCTGCCCGCCGGCCCGGACTTCGCGCCGCCGAAGGTCCAGGGCGCCGGCGGCAAGCCGTCCTTCGAGGGCGCCACCGGCCGCATCGGGCAGGTGTTCACGGTCAAGGGCGTCGGCGCCGGCGACCAGCACTACGTGCTCCTCGCCGACGGCTACGCGCCCGTGACGGCCCTGCAGGCCGCGCTCATCCAGAACTCGGCGTCCTACACGCTGCCGAAGAACAGCCCGCTGGACGGCAGCGCCGTCACCACGCACCGCTCGACGCAGAAGCTCATCGACGAGCGCCTGCCGCAGGCCGCGATCCAGCTCCGCTCGTACGACCCGTCCCAGTCCCTCTGCGTCGTCTACCCGGACACCGCGAAGGGCTCGCAGACGGCCGAGCTGACGATCGGCGGCGGGAAGGACCTGCCGATGCCGGCGCAGGCGTCCGGATCGGGCGTCGACAATGTCGTGCTTCCCCCGGGCAGCGCGATTCTCGCGGGCGTCCTGCCGAACTCCGGATCGGTCGAGGCGATCAACACTTACCAGCTCGTCACCGATTCCGGACGCCGCCACTCGCTCGCGTCCGCGGAGACGGCGAGCGCGCTGGGATACCAGATCTCGCCGGAGAAGAACGATTCGGTGCCCGTCCCCGCCAACCTGCTGAACCTCATCCCGCAGGGTCCCGCGCTGGACCCGCAGAAGGCCGTCCTGCCCGTCGCCTCGGGCGGTGCCGCGGGATGACCGACAGTTACCGGAAGATCAGGTTCGTGTCAGTCCGGCTTGGTACGCTCCTGATCGTCGCGCATGCCACGGAGGAGTCGTTGTGAGTCAGGCGTTCAGTACGGACTACGCCACGATGAAGCAGGCAGAGGCCATGTTCAAGAGCACGCACACCCAGATGGTGCAGGCCCTGGACGACCTCGAAGCCGACATCGAGGCGCGCCTCGCCGTCTGGGAGGACGACTCGCGCGACGCCTACTTCGAGGCGAAGGCCAAGTGGGACAAGGCCGCCCGGGAGATGGCGGACCTGGTCAAGGAGTTCGGCGAGGGCATCGGCACCGCTCAGCAGAACTACCAGTCCGCCGAGCAGTCCAACACCGAGTTGTGGGGCTGACCGGAGCGAACCGACGCGTCGGCTACGCATTCTCGCAGTTCACGCCGGGGTCGACAGATATTTGTTAGCTGGCCTACGGTGGTGGGCTTTACCGTAAGGGCGATGTGCCGCACGATGGGTGGAAAAATCGTGGCAATCGGGTCGAACCGATCAGGCGCACGCCGCGTCCAACACGATGCAAGTGGCTACTGGAAGGGATGACTGATGGGTCAGAGGTCAACGGTCGACAGAGCAGAAATGGCCCAGGCCGCCCAGCGGGTGGAGGCCGCGGCTCAGGACCTGCGCAAGATGCAGGGCGACCTCGGCCAGGAGCAGGCTCAGCTCCAGGGCCGCTGGATCGGTGAGGCGGGGAACGCCTTCACCCGCGTCTACAACGAGTTCAACTCCGAGCTGGGCAACGTGCTCCAGGTCCTCGACGGTCTGCACGAGAAGCTCGTCCAGGTCAAGATCAACTACGAGGCGAGCGAGCAGCAGCAGGCGGAGGAAGTCAACCGCGTCGCCGGCCTGCTCAACGGCTGACCGTAACGAAGAGACCCGAAGGCACGAAGGAGAACGATGTCCTTTCAGTCAATGGACTTCGGCGCGATGCAGCAGGCGTACGCGTCGTTCCAGCAGAAGCACAACCAGATGCGCCAGGAGCTCGACGACCTCGCGAAGAGCGTCGAGGGCAAGCTCGGCCAGTGGGAGGACGGCGCTCGCGAGGCGTACTTCCAGGCCAAGGCCGAGTGGGAGAAGTCGGCCGACGACATCTCCCGCATCCTGAACCAGCTCGGCGTGGTCATCAACTCGTCCTCCGAGACGGGCCAGGCCACCGTCAAGAACAACGTCTCCATCATCGGAGGCTGACGCCCACCGTCATCGATCGGCCGCCGGACGGCTCCGGCGGCCGATCGATGGCGACCGTCAGGATCCGTCTCCCGCGGCAGACCTGACGTATCCGTAATCGCCAGAGCGGCAGCAGTGGATTCGGTGCGGGCTCTTCCGGCCCGCCGGGGGAGGCTCTCATGGGTCAGAAGAGTGAGATCGACAAGGACGAAGTCAGGAACATCCTGCGCGTCCTTCGCACAAACCTGGAAGCTTTCGAGAGCGGCAGCGGTACGCGCAACGACATCTCGATGAACGCCAACATCACCAACTCCGAACTCGGCCAGTACCCGGCCGTGTCGGCCCTGAACGCCTCGACGCAGTCGGCGTACGGCCAGATCAAGGGCCAGTACGACGGCTTCCTCTCCAGCTACCAGGGGATCATCGACGCGCTGGACCGCATGGTCGGCAACCACGAAGAGACCGACCAGGGCAACGCGGCCAACGCCAACCAGGTGAACTCCAACCTGCAGAACGGGTCGCCTACGACCTCGAACACTTCCGCGTACTGAGACCGGCTGACTAGGTGGGATTGAGAAATGGGTAACACTCCGCACCAGGAGCCGATCCGCTCGAACATGGATAGTCCTGTCGAGTGGGACGGTGGCATCGATGAGATGAACCAGATCCTCGACGCGATGGACCCCGGCCGTGTCGAGGGCGCCGGCAACGCCTACAACGGCGCGGCCGCGAAGTTCGAGAGCGCCGCGCGAGTTCTGCGCACCCAGATGTCCGCACTGGGCAACGTCTGGAAGGGCGACGACGCCGACGCCACCATCCAGCAGATGGAGAAGCTGCAGACGAGCGCCGAGAACATGCGCCAGGTCTCCGACGAGACCGGGCGTGCGCTGGTGAACCACGCGGCGGTCATCCGCCAGTTCCAGCAGAACCGTCCCGGCAAGGGCTTCTTCGGCAACCTGTCCTGGGACGACGCGGGCGTCGTCGCGGCCGGCACCGTCGTCGCGGGCCCGGCGGGCGGCATGATCGCCCTGGGCGGCAAGAAGATCGGCGAGGCCCTCGGCATCCTCGACAGCGCCGAGGACGAGGCCGCGCAGAACCACATGCGCCAGCTCGGCGAGGCGACCAACAACTCGAACACCCAGATGCCCGCCAGCATCTCCACCAACCTCCCGCAGACCGGCCTGAACCAGCAGCTCCCCACGAACAACCCGAACCTCGATGGCGGCGGCGGCAGCATCCCCGGCGGCGGCGGTATGGGCGGCGGCCTTCCCGGCGGCGGCAGCATGCCCGGCGGCGGCGGCATGCCGGGTGGCGGCAGCATGCCGGGTGGCGGTGGCCTCCCGGGCGGCGGTGGCAGCATCCCCGGCGGCGGCGGCATCCCGGGCGGCGGTGGCAGCATCCCGGGCGGCGGTGGCATTCCGGGCGGCGGTGGCAGCATTCCGGGCGGCGGCGGGATCGGCGGCGGCAGCTCCGACCTGGCCGGTCTTCCCGGTGGCGGCGGCCTGGCGGGTGGCGGCGGCAGCCTCGGCGGCGGGGACCCGTTCGGTCGCGGCGGCCTCGGCGGCGGCGGTGGCGGTATGCCCGGCGGCGGTGCCCTCGGTGGCGCCGGCGGCGGCATGGGCGGCGGCATGGGCGGCGCGATGCCCGGTGCCGGCGGTCTCGCCGGCGGCGGCGCCGGTCGCGGCGGTGGCATGGGCGGCGGAGCGGGCAAGGGCCTTGGTGCCGGTGCCGGTGGCCGTGGCATGATGGGCGGCGCCCCGATGGGCGGCGGAGGCGGCGGCGGCGGTAACCAGGAGGAGCACGAGCGTTCCACCTGGCTCACCGAGGACGAGGACGTCTGGGGCGGTAACGAAGGCGACACCGCTCCCCCGGTGATCGGCTGACCGCAGGCTCGGCCAAAAGAGAATGCGTGACACGGCGTGAGCGGTTCGGACGAGCGTTCGAACTGCTCACGCCGTATCCCATTGAGCGAGGTTGTGCTGTGCGACGGATGACACGATGGCTGGCCGGGATCGGAGCGGGCTCCCTTCTGGTCCTCACCAGCGCGACGCCCGCCGGGGCCGTCCCCGGCCCGCGGAGCGATCAGTGGTGGTTCAAGGCGTGGGAGATCCAGACGAAGGTCTGGCCGGTCACCAAAGGCTCCGGTGTCACCGTCGCGGTGATCGACAACGGCGTCAACGGCCAGCTTCCCGATCTCCAGGGCGCCTTGGTCCCTGGGACGGAGATAACCCAGGGCGGTGGCAACAAAGGGCTCATCGGCCCGACGTCCGATGTAGAGGATTCACACGGCACGGGCATGGCCGGGCTCATTGCGAGCCAGGGGACGGCCACCGGGTACGTGGGCGTTGCTCCCGAAGCAAAAATCATGCCCATCAAAGCCGACCTGACGGAATGGGCACAGGCGATCCGCTACGCCGCTGATAACGGCGCCAAGGTCATCAACCTTTCGCAGGGCTTCGCGGCCAAGGCGTGCCGTCCCGAAACCCAGCAGGCCGTCGCTCACGCACTGGAGCGGGATGCCGTGGTTGTGGCCAGTTCCGGCAACACCGGTGGCACGACCAATCAGGCCATGGAGCCTGCCAACTGCGCGGGCGTGCTAGCGGTCGGAGCTGTGGACAACCAGAAGCGAGCCTGGACGAACACCCAACGTCAGCCTTACGTGGACGTTGCGGCGCCGGGTTTCCTGGTCAACTCCCTTCTTGCGGACGGCACAGTCGCCGAACGCATCGTCGGGACGAGTCAGTCTGCTGCCCTGACCTCCGCCGTGGCCGCGCTCATACGGTCCAAGTATCCGCAGATGACCGGGCGCGAGGTCGTCCAGCGCATCCTCAACACCACCAAGGACGCGGGCCCTCCCGGTAAGGACAACCAGACCGGCCTCGGTGTCATCATCCCGGCGGACGCCTTGAACGCGCAGGTGTCGAAGAACGCGCCCAACTCGGTGTACGCGGACTACGACAAGTGGAAGCAGGCGAACCCGAACGCCGTCCAGGGCGGGCAGCAGGGCGGGCAGAAGGCAGAGAAGAAGGACGTGCCGCCGTCCGAGCAGACGAAGGCCGCCGACAGCGCCGACCGGAACACGATGATCCTGCTCGGGGTCGTCGGTGCGGTCGTGCTCGTGGTCGCTGTGGTCCTCTTCCTCGTCTTCCGGAAGAGCAAGAAGAAGGCTGCTCCGACGGGTTCCGGCCCTGGGGGCGGGTTCGGTCCGCCCGGTGGGCAGCAGGGGCCGCCTCCGGGGTGGGGCGGGCAGCAGCCGCCTGCTCCGCAGGGTGGTCCGCAGGGCGGGCAGCAGTACATGCCGCCGCAGCCGCCGATGCAGCCGCACGGCGGGCAGCCGCAGGGGCCGCCGCCGCAGGGGCCCGGGGGGCCGCAGGGGCCCGGGGGGCCGCAGGGCGGGCCGTACCCGCCGCAGTAGCGAATAGAGGCTTTCGAAGGGGGCGTCGCTTGCGCACAGTGCCGTGCGCGGGCGGCGTCCATTCATGTGCGTCAGATACCGGAAGGGGAGAACATTGAAGATGCGTTTCGCCGTTCCCGTGGCCGCGCTCACGCTCGCGTTCAGCGTGAGCGCGTGCGGCGGGGATTCCGAGGACGGCGCCGGCGACGGTGCGTCGTCTGCGCCGCCGCCCACCGCGGCATCGAGCGGCCCGGCCGCGACGCCGTCCCAGGGCGGGTCCGGTGGCGGGTCGATGACCGGGAACGGCGGCGGTGGCGGGTCCATGACCGGCAACGGCGGTGGCAGCGGTAGCGGCGGCGCCGGTCAGACGTCGCAGCAGAAGATGCTGGCCAAGGTCGTCGAGTGCATGCGGGCCAAGGGGTACGACATGCCCGACCCGGAGCCGGGGAACCCGGCGGTCGCTCCCCGGAACACCGAGGGCAAGGACCCGAACAAGGTCAACGCGGACTCGCAGGAGTGCGTCCAGAAAGCGCAGGCGGGCTGACGCTCCCGTTGGTGCCGCTCACCGGGCGCGGCTTCCGGTGAGCGGCACGAACGCGGCGACGAGCCGCGAGAGGAGCCGGGCGCGTCCGCGTCTTCGAGGCGGACGGACGGGCTGGCGGTGCGACGCGCTCCAGGTGCCGTCCCGTCTTCTCCGCGGCGGTACGGGGACGGGCGAGGGGCCGTGTCCCGGCTCCTCGACGGGACGCGGCGGGCCGAGGGCCGCGCGGAGTTGACGAGCGAGGCCGAGGGAGTTCTTCGCCTCGACCAGCCGATCGGGGAGTAAGGCCCAGAGCGATCCGCAGAACTCGCCGTACCAGATGCAGATGCCGGGGAACGTCCGGCGCAGGTCGGCGAGGGCCTGGTCGATGTCGGCGTCCAGTTCGATGAAGGAGTTGCCGGGGCTGGTGGGCATGGTTTCTCCAGGGACGGTCGTGCGGTTCACCAAGTCGCAGGGAACATGCGGTGCTTGAGGATGCGGTCCACGAGGTCGGCGGCGGCTTCGGCGTCGCCGCAGGGGCAGAGGCGGTATCGTCCGGTTTCGTGGTAGGTCCAGGTCCCGTTGGGGGCGGCGTGGACGCCGAGCGAGGTGAGAACGTGGCCGCCCGCGGACACCCGGAGCAGCGGCGGCCGGGCCCGGAGGGTGCAGGTGTAGCCCTTGGCGCGGAGGGCGGAGGCGAGGCCGTCGAGGTACCGGACGGCCGTGGCCTGTCCCCTCCGAGTGCGCCACCCCAGGACGAGGGGATGGCTGCGGACGGTCAGAGCACGCACCGCACCCACACGATCTTTCCGGTCTCGTAGAGGGGACGGACGCCCCAGGACTGGACGAGTTCGATGATGAGCGGCAGTCCCCGTCCGCTCGTCGCGTCGTGGTTCTCCGGACGGACGATCGGGAGACCGGCCCCCTCGTCCCACACCTCCACGCACACGGCGTGCTTGCGCTCGTCCGGGATGATGCGGACGACGATGTGGCCGATACCCACGTGTTTGTAGGCGTTGGTAACCAGCTCCGTAACCACAAGTCGTCCGACGAAGTCGTCCGTGACGCCCAGTGTGCGGAACTGCTCGACAAGGAAGCGCCGCGCGTGCGCGGGTGCCCGGTCGGTCGGAGCGAGGACGAGCGTCGGCGTCTCCGGCGCCAAACCCCCAGCTGACATTGGAAGATCCCCCTTGCGTGGCGATGCGGCCGACCTGGCTTCGGGTCCGCTGGCCGGATCCGGTCAAGGTCACCCTGTGTGCTTGAACAAGCACAATCAAGCCATGGGGCGGCGTACGATTCCTAGCGACTGCACCAGCACTGCCAATTCGCTAACAAGCGCTATCGCAGCCACAAACATGGGCGGGGGCACCATGTCGATGCAGAACAAGATCAAGCCTGAGTTTCTGAGCTTCGGCGCGGAGGTGAGGCGCCTTCGGAAGGCGGCTGGTCTGAGCCAGCAAGATGTGGCGGACGTGGTCAATGTGACGCGTAGCTACATCACTCTGGTCGAGTGTGGCCGCACACGATGCCGTCGGGACTTCGTGCTCAGGTTGGATCGGGCGTTCAAGTCGGGCACGACCCTCGTCGACGCCTGGGATGAGCTACTAGAATCGATCAAGTCCGTTAAGTATCCGGAGTACTTTGCCAACTTCCCTAGGGCCGAACAGTCGGCGATCATGCTGCGTGCGTTCGAGGAACGCATCGTCTACGGCCTGTTCCAGACGGAGAGTTATGCACGGGCCCTGTTGGATGACGAGGATGCGGTTAAGAATCGACTGCGACGTCAAGAGGTAATTGACCGAGTTCCCGCACCCTTGATATCGGTCGTGATGGACGAAGGTGTGCTCTACCGTGAAGTTGGCGGCAGGGAGGTCATGAGAGGGCAGCTTGAGCATCTGATTGAGTTGTCCCGGAGGAGCAAAATCGGCTTGCAGATAGCTCCGATGTGCTACATACGAAACGTTTGGACCCCCTTCGTCATCGCTACGCAGAGCGACCAGCGGCATGTTGTTTACACTGACAATGCCTATGGTGGTGAGACGACAACTGACCCGGCGCACATAGCGCTCGTGAGTGAGACGTTCGTCATGCTGCAAGGGGAGGCGTTGAATGTGAGAGATACGCGGACGTTCATCAGGAAGGTGATTGACGAAAGATGGATATGAGTAAAGTGACCTGGCGTAAGGCTGTTCGAAGCAAGGAGGATGGTTCGAATTGTATTGAGATCGCCGCCTCTTTGCGGGAAATAGCGATACGTGACAGCAAGGACCCGGACGGGCCGAAGCTCGTTGTGAGTGCTGAGGAATTTCGTAGCTTTTCCATGGCGCTCAAAGACTTGTGACCGCTAATAGATGACCCAAAAGGAGTACGCGTGTGAGCCTGGGCAATGTTGAATGGTCGGCGCTCTGACCGTTCGGGCTCGGTCGGTCTCACCTGTCCCGTCAGGGGCGGCGGGACGGCGGAGGGGGCTTGCCTTTGAAGGCGCCGGAAGTCGGATCGGTCGTTGTCGGCCGCGTCACCGCTGTCGAGGATTTTGGTGTCCTGGTGGACCTCGGATCGGTCGAAGGGGTGATCACGGTGCCGAACCTGTCCTGGCGCCGCTTCGATCACCCGTCCGATGTGCTGTCTGTCGGCGAGCGTGTGAGGGTCAAGGTCCTGGACGTCGACCAGGAGAGGGAGCGCATTTCTCTCAGTGTGAAGCACTTGCTTCCCGACCCCCTGCTCGAAGTGGGCGAGCGGGTGGACGGTGTCACGGTCGGTGAGGTTACTTTTCGCGCTCCCATCGGCGTGTTCATCCGCATCTTCGGGGAGTTCGAGGGGTTGATTCCCGAGGCGGAAATGCTGAAGTTCGAGGACGGCGCCGATTGGCGCCCTGGGCGGGATGTGCGCGTCCGGATCGCTCACGTTGATTTCGAACGACGCCAGATCGCCCTCGCCCATCCCTGACTCGGGTCGATGAGCAACAGAGCTCGCGCAGGTCGCACCAGGACTTGAGCGCGAATGATGTTCGGGGGCAGGGCGGTGACGTACTTGTGCGGTGCGGCTGCCGCTGCTTGAGTTGGCCGATGCCCTTCTCCGCGCCTGGTGATCGTGACCGGAAGGAGCCGTCGGCGTGGTGGAGGTGGCAGCCCCTCCCGATCGTCTTCGGGGTGTTCTGCCTGATCGGCCTCGGCGCCCTGTTCTACGCGGTGGACGGGTTGAAGGGCGCGTCGGCGCTTGAGGAGCGCGGCCGGCACGCCACGGGGACCGTCGTGGCAGCGGAGACCGAACGCCAGGGGCGGGCAGACGTCCGCAGGATCGAGGTCGAGTTCTCGACCGTCGACGGCGCCGGCCACCGCTTCCGGACGTCCGGTGACACCGAAGTCGGCGGAACCGTCCGCGTCTTCTACGATCCCCGGGCGCCGGGGACGACCGCCACCACCGGTTCCCTCACGGAGTACCGGTGGCGCCATATCGCCATGCTTGCTTTCGGGGTCAGCTTCCTCCTGGCGCCCCTTCTCGTCATCGGTTTCTTCGCATGGGTGAGCCGCTCGCCCGGATCCGACGCGCCCCGGCCCTGAGGACGCCGTCAGCGCGCGGGGGACGGGTGGGACGGTCACCTGCTGGCGGGCGGGCAGCAGGCGCAGGTAGGGGCGCAGGTGGTGCATTCGTGAACTATCGGGAGGTTTCCATGTCGCGCCGTGTCCCCATGTCCGCGCCGGTGCGGGCCGTCTACGCCGCCGAGATGGCCGCAGCTCGGACGGCCGCCGACCGGGACGGGCGGTGGGGGGCGGCCGAGCGGGCGCACATCGTGTCGCAGCCGTGGCCGCCCGCCCACACCCGCACCCACGCCGCCATGCTGCGGCCGGTGGTGTCGCCCTGGGCCTCCAGGAGTGCGGCGAGGACGGTCGCGAGGCGGTCGCGGTCGGCGGGGTCGGGTTCGCGGGTGACCGGGCCCCTGGCGGCTATGCGGTCGACCCGCAGGGTGATCGCCCCGGTGGTGACGAGCGACGCGCGGACACTCATGCGAGGGCTGATTACCTTAGCGATCGTTGAACGAGTCCTCGTCCAGGGAGTGTCATGTCCTACCCCGATCCCCGGTACTTCGGCGAGAACGGCGAGGTCAGTGCCGTTTTCCGGCCCGCGGGCGCGGCGCCCGACCACGTGTCGCGGGGCGGTGTCGCGTACCACTATTTGTCGACCAAGGCGTCCACCGGCGGCGAGTACGGCCTGTACCGGGTGGACATGGGGCCTGAGGCCGGGGGCCCCGCCACGCACTTCCACAGGTCGATGTCGGAGGCGTTCTTCATCCTGTCCGGCACCGTGCGGCTGTTCGACGGCGAGCGCTGGGTCGACGGCACGTCCGGCGACCACCTGTACGTGCCCGTCGGCGGGCTGCACGCGTTCCGCAACGAGTCCGGCGAACCGGCGTCGATGCTGATGCTCTTCGCGCCCGGCGCGCCCCGCGAGGAGTACTTCGAGAACGTCACCGAACTGGCGGGACTCTCCGAGGACGAGCGCGCGGAGTTCTTCCTCCGCCACGACAACTTCTTCGTCTGAGCCGCATCGGACGTTCGAGGAACCACCGGCGAACGAAAGGCTGGATCGAATCATGGACGACGAGGACGCATCGCTCCTCCTCTTCCGCAACACCTTCCTGCGCTTCGGCGAGGCGCCCGCGACGTCCGCCGGCTGACCGGCGGCGCGCATGGCAGGCTCGACCCATCGGCCACGACAGGAGAGCGCATGCGCACCGAGACCTTGGAAATTCCCACCCCGGACGGCCGGGCCGACGCCTTCGCCGCCTTCCCGGACGACGGCGGGCGGCACCCGGGCGTCCTGCTGTACCCGGACGCCTTCAACCTGCGGCCCGTCCTGGAAGGGATGGCCCGCGAGCTGGCCGGGCACGGGTACTGCGTGCTCGTCCCGAACCTCTACTACCGGCACGGCCCGGCACCGGTCGTCGACCTCCCCGCGCACATCGGGGAGGACGTCCGGTCGGAGGTGATCGGCCGGGTGTGGCCGCTGATCAAGGAGCACTCCACCGAGCGGATCCTGCGCGACGCCGACGCCTACCTCGGCTTCCTCGGGTCCCGGCCGGAGGTCGCGGACGGGCCGGTCGGCGTGGTCGGCTACTGCATGGGCGCCGCCCTGGCGATGCGCACCGCCGCCGCCCGCCCCGACCGGGTGGCAGCCATCGCCGGGTTCCACCCCGGCATGCTGGTGACCGACGCCCCCGACAGCCCGCACCGTCTGCTCGCCGACCTCACCGCCGACGTCCACCTCGGCCTCGCCGAGGGCGACCTGTCGCCCGAGGCCGCCGCCGAACTCGGCAAGGCCCTGGACGCCGCGGGCGTCGCCCATGACATCGAGCTGTACCCCGGCACCGTCCACGGCTTCACCATGTCCGACACCGACGCCTTCGACGCGTCCGCGCTGCGGCGCCACTGGGACCGGCTGCTCGCCCTTCTCGCCCGTACCCTGACCGCCGGTTGAGGGACGTGGGTCAGCCGCCGGCGTCCCCGTCCGCGCGGAGCGGGGCGGGCCGAAGGCGCTCGATCTCTTCCACCGCCCGCAGAACCTTCCCGGCGGCGCGGTCGGCGTCCGGCAGGGTGTAGCAGGTGAGGGCGTAGAGCTTCACCGGCAGGGCCCGGCCCCGCAGCCGCACGGCGGGGCAGTCGGCGGGCAGCGGCGCCTGCCCGGCGGCGGCCACCTCGACGCCCGCGACGTCCGCCCACCGGTACCGCCGGGTCAGGAAGAACGCGCGGTGCTCGATGCCCTCGCCGGTCACCACCACCCTGCAGGCCGCGGCCCGGACCACCGGCACCTGCCCCGCGAGCATCGCGACCAGGACGAGCACGCTTCTCGGGGCGTCGTCCAGCGGGGACGCGTCGATGCCGCCGGCCACCAGGAACACCAGCAGTTCGAGGATCACCGCACCGACGACCCGGAAGGACCAGCTCCGGTACGTGCGGCGCATTACACGACACTAGATCCGTGCGGGCGGCCCGACAACGGCGTAGGGCCCTTGACCCTCCCGCCGTGTCAGATGGTCTGCTCGGAGGCCCCATGACCGGCGCCTGACGGGCCGCCTCCGGCGCCGGGTCAGTCGTCGGGGTCCGGGGTGATGTAGCCGCGGGAGATCGCGGCGGCCACGGCGGCGGCGCGGTCGTTGACGCCGAGCTTCGCGTACGCGTGCAGGAGGTGGGTCTTGACCGTGGCCTCGCTGATGAACAGCCGCCGCGCCGCCTCCCGGTTCGTCGAGCCGCGCGCGATCAGCTCGAGGACGTCCAGCTCGCGCTGGGAGAGGGGCTGCGCCGCAGGGCGCCGCATCCGGCCCATGAGCCGGGTCGCGACGGTCGGGGAGAGCACCGACGCGCCGCGCGCCGCCGCCTCCACCGCGCGGAACAGCTCCTCGCGCGGCGCGTCCTTCAGCAGGTAGCCGGTCGCCCCGGCCTCGATGGCGAGGAGGACGTCGCCGTCCGTGTCGTACGTGGTCAGCACCAGCACGCGGGACGGCACACCGCGCTCCGCGAGCTCCTTGATGGCGGTGACGCCGTCGGTCCCCGGCATGCGCAGGTCCATGAGGACCACGTCGGGGCGGAGCCGCTCGGCGGCCGCGATGGCCGCCGCGCCGTCCGCGGCCTCCCCGACGACCTCGAAGCGCGCGTCGGCGCCGAACATGCCGCGCAGGCCGTCCCGCACCACCGGGTGGTCGTCGACGATCAGCAGCGAGATCACTCCGCGCCTCCCGCCGGGAGCGCCGGGACGGTCGCGGAGACCGCGGTCCCGCCGCCCGGTTCGGACTCGATGTCGAGCCGCCCGGCGAGGCGCTGCACCCGCTGCCGCATGCCGGCGAGCCCGAACCCGCCGTCGGCGGACCGGTGCGCGCGGCGGACGGCGGCGGGGTCGAAACCGACGCCGTCGTCCCGGACGTCGAGGGTCACCAGGTCCTCCATGTACGACAGGGTCAGGCCGACGCGGCCCGCCTTCGCGTGCTTCGCCACGTTCGCGAGGGCCTCCTGCGCGGTGCGCAGCAGCGCCACCTCGACGTCCGCGTGCATCGGGCGGGCGTCGCCGGTGGTCGTCAGCACCGCGTCGACGCGGTTCGCCTCCGCCCACCGGCGCGCCACCTCGCCGATCGCGTCCGGGAGCCGGGCCTCGGCGAGGACGGCCGGTTCCACCGCGTGGACGGTCCGGCGGGCCTCGGTGAGGCTGTCCCGGGTCAGGTTCATCGCGCTCCCCAGGTGCCGCCGCAGCGCGGCCGGGTCGTCCAGCAGGCCCTCGGCGGCCTGGAGCTGGGCGAGGACGCCCGCGAGGCCCTGGGCGAGCGTGTCGTGGATCTCCCGCGCCATCCGCTGCCGCTCGTCCAGCATCCCCGCCTCCCGGGCTTGGACGAGCAGCTGCGCGTGCAGGCCCGCGTTCTCCGCCAGCGCGGCCTCCAGCCGGGCGTTGGCCTCGTGCAGTTCGGCGAGCGCCCGCTTCTGGTTGGAGTTGCGCCGGTCGTTCATCTCGGCGAAGTGGAAGAACGCCGCGGACAGCAGCAGGGTGACCAGCGCGATGACCGACCATTCCCACCAGCCGTCGTCCCGCATGCTGTCCAGGCCGCCCGCGTACGCCAGCGACGAGATCAGCGCGGTGGCCGCGACGCCGGCGTACTGCCAGCCGCCCTTCAGGTACACGGCCGCCTGGACGTACCCGGCGAAGGTGAAGATCGCGTACCAGGGCGCGAGCACCACCAGCGCGGCGGCCAGCGCCATCACCCCGGTGTAGTACAGGCCGCTCAGCGGCCCGCTGTCCCGCTTCGGGAGGATCCGCTGCCACACGAAGATCCACACCGCGGCCGCGGCGGTGAGGCCGAGCGTCGGCGCGTACCCGTCCTGCTGGAGCAGGGTGATGGCGGTGCTCGCCGCGAGCAGGGCGTACGGGAGGACGCCGAACAGCGCGAGCTCCCGGCGCTCCCCCCGGTCGAACTCCGCGCGCAGCTCGGCCTCGATGCTCACGACCTACTCCCAGCGGAAGTACCGCGCGGCCAACCCGCCGGCGGCGACCGTCCACCCCAGCATGACGGCCACGTGCAGGAGCTGCGGCCAGTCGCCGGCGGCGGCGTCCTGCAATGATTGCACGCCGGCGCCCAGCGGCGTGAAGTCGCTGATCGTCCGCAGGACGTCGTTCATCTGGTCGCGCGGCAGCCACAGGCCGGCGAAGAACAGGATCGGGAAGAACAGGACGCTCCCGGCCGCTCCGGCGCTCTTGCCGTTCGGCACCAGGGACGCCACGAGCAGCCCGAGCGCGAACATCGCCGATGCGCACAGCAGGTACGCCGCCAGGTAGGCCGGCTGCCGCTCCGGCAGCCGCACGTCGAACGCCGTCCGGGCGATCGCCAGCACGAGCAGCATCGTCACCAGCGACATGAGCAGCGACACCAGCAGCTGCGCGCCGAGCATCACCGCGGGCCGGACCGGTGTCGTCCGCATGCGCCGCAGGACGCCCTTCTCGCGGTTCACCGCGAACTGCTGCGGCAGGCCGTTCATCGCGAGCATGGCGATGCCCATCGCGACGAGGATCGGCGCGTACAGGTCGATGGTCCGCAGCCCTCCGAACTGCTCCTGCGGTTCGCGGAAGTCCGGGACCAGGCCGAGGACGACGAGCAGCAGCGGAGGGAACGCGAGCGTGAAGAACACGCCCACCGGTTCGCGGAAGAACAGTTTCATCTCGGTGGCGGTCAGCCGGGCCAGTGCGGTCATGGTCGCCTCCTCAGGCGTCGATGGGGCGGCCGGTGAGGGCCACGAACGCGTCGTCCAGCGAGACCTGCTCCACCCGCAGGTCCGCCGCCGTCACGCGGTGGCGGGCGAGGACGGTCGTCACCGCGAGCAGCAGGTCCCCCGTGCCGGTCACGACGAGCTGCCCGCCCGCCCGCTCGACCGACGCGACCTCCGGCAGCGCGGCCAGCACGGCGTGGTCCAGCGGCGCGGACGGCCGGAACCGGAGCCGCTGCCGGTCGTCGACCCGGGAGACGAGCCCCGCCGGGGTGTCCACCGCCACGACCCGTCCGGCGTCGATCACCGCCAGCCGGTCGCAGAGCCGCTCCGCCTCCTCCATGAAGTGCGTGACCAGCAGGATCGTGACGCCCCGGGCGCGGATGTCCTCGATGAGCGCCCACGTGTCGCGGCGGGCCTGCGGGTCGAGGCCGGTCGTCAGCTCGTCCAGGACGGCCACCCGCGGACTCCCGACCAGCGCGAGCGCGATCGACAGCCGCTGCTTCTGCCCGCCCGACAGCCGCCGGAACTGCGTGTTCCGCTTCTCCGTCAGGTCGAGCGTGTCGAGCAGCGCCCGCCAGTCGGCGGGCGCCCGGTAGAACGAGGCGTACAGCTCCATCGCCTCGCCGACCTTCAGCTTGTCGGGCAGTTCGCTCTCCTGGAGCTGCGCGCCGAGGAGCTGCCGCAGCTCGCCGCCGTCCCGCCGCGGGTCGAGGCCGCACACGCCGATGCGCCCGCCGTCCGGGCGCCGCAGCCCCTCGATGCACTCCACCGTCGTCGTCTTGCCGGCCCCGTTCGGACCCAGAATCCCGAAGATCTCGCCCTGCTCGACGGCGAAGCTCACCCCGTTGACCGCGGTGTGATCGCCGTAGCGCTTGACGAGGCCCTCCACCTCGATGATCGCCATGGCACAAGCGTCGCCTCCGGAACCCCGCCGCCGGATCGCCCGCGCGGTCCGCGGCGGCGGGGTGTTCGGCGGAGCCGGGCATCCACCGAACGGTGGATGCCCGGCTCCCCCTACGCGGGCTCGCGTTCCCGGTCCGCGTCGGCCGGGGCGGGGGCGAGCACGTGCCGCGTGGGGAGGGCGATGAGCAGGGCGACCGCGACCAGTGCCCCGCTCGTCCACAGCGGTCCCAGGTTTCCGGAGCCGCCGCCGAGTGCGGCCGCCGCCGCGAGGGGGCCGGCGACGGCGCCGATGTTGAGCGCCGCGGTGGCGTAGGCCCCGCCCATCGTCGGCGCGCCCGCCGCCTCGTACAGGACGCGCGCGATCAGCGTGCCGCCCACCGCGAACGACAGCGCGCCCTGCGCGAACACCAGGACCAGCAGCGCCGCCGGGTACTCGGCGAGGACGGCCAGCGCGGGCCAGCCCGCGAGCAGCAGCGGCCCGCCGACCGCCGGCACCAGGCCCGGGCGCCGGTCCGACAGCCGTCCGGCGACGGACACGCCGGCGAACGACCCCGCGCCGAACAGCGCCAGCACGACCGGCACCCACAGCGCGCCGAGCCCCGCCGTGCCCGTCACGACCGGGCCGAGGAACGTGAAGCCCGCGAACGTCGCGGCGTTCACCAGCGCGCCGAGCCCCATGACCAGGACGAGCCGCGGCCGCCGCAGCCACGCGAGCTCGGCCCTGAGGGGCGGCCCGTCCGCGCTCTCGCGCGCGGGGCGCGGGAGCCCCCGCAGGATCCCGGCGGCCGCCGGGAGGCAGAGCGCGGCGACCGCCCAGAACGGGGCCCGCCACCCCAGCAGCGCGCCGAGCAGCGCGCCCCCGGGCACCCCGGCGACCGTCGCGGCCGTCGTCCCCGACAGCAGCACCGCGACCGCGCGCCCCTTCCGGTCGGACGGGACGAGCGCCGCGGCGGTCGTCATCGCGACGGCCAGGAAGCCCGCGTTCGCGAGCGCCGCGACGACCCGCGTCGCGAGCAGGACGGTGAAGCTCGCGGTGACGGCGCCCGCGACGTGGGCCGCGGCGAACACGAGGACGAACGCGAGCAGGCTCGTCCGTCCGGGCCGGTTGCGGGCGAGCGCGGCCATCAGCGGCGCGCCGGCGACCATCCCGACGGCGAACGCCGAGGTCAGGGTGCCCGCGGTGGCGACGGAGACGCCGACGTCGGCGGCGATGTCCGGCAGCAGGCCGGCGAGCATGAACTCCGAGGTGCCCATGGCGAAGACCGCCGACGCGAGCAGGTAGAGCGGAAGAGGCATCGAGTGGCTCCGAGGTGAGGAGAGGTACGAGACGACGTCTCGTCACCGCGGTCAGCCCACGGGCGCACTCGTCCGGCCGCATGCGCGGCGGGACGGACTCAGTGGTGCAGGGGGCTGACGGCGTGACCGAAAGCCCCCACCTCAACCGCCTCGGGGCCTGCCATGTCCCGCATGCTAACCGACCGTTCGAGCCCTGGGTTCCCCGGGAGTCGGGCGGGACGGCGGCCGGACGACGGGCGGTTCGCCACGGCCTCCCCGGCCCGCCGGGCGTCGCCGCCGACGTGGGCGTCCGGACGGGTGACGGTGCCGCGATGTACCTGGTGCCCTGTGGTAGGGAAGAGTGCGAGCCCTTCCGAAACGGGCTCGGCGCGGGCCCGCGGTGTCTCCGCGGTCTCATAGGCTTGACCTTCGACGAGAGGGGGGCGGATGTCGGATCCGAGCTGGCAGCACTCCGTACTGCGCGACCTCGGCGTGTCCCAGCGCGGTTTCACGGCTCTGAAGGAGGCTCCGCCGCTTCCGGCCCTGTCGGCGGAGGGGGCCGACACCGGTTCCCAGGACGCCGCGCCGGCCGCTCCGCCCGCGCAGCACTCCGGGCCGCAGCCCGTCCAGCCGCAGGCCGACGCGCCCGCACCGCCCATGCCGCCCGCGCAGCCGCAGCCGCAGGCCGACGCGACCGTGCAGCCGCCCGCCGACGCGCCCGCGCCGCCCGCGCCCGTCCCGCAGATGGACGCGCCGGCGCCCGCGCCCGTCCCGCAGCCGGTTCCCGAGCCGCCCGCGCCGCAGCCGCAGCCGCAGGCCGAGGCGCCCGTCCCGCCGCCGCCCATGCCCGCGCCCCCGGCGCCCGCACCCGTGCCGCAGCCGGACGCGCCCGCCGCCCCGGCGCCCGTGCCGCAGGCGGCCCCCGAGGCGACCGCGCCGCCGCAGCAGCAGCCGGCCCCGGCGCCGCAGCCGCAGGACGCCACGGGGCAGCAGGAGGCCGCGGAGCCGCAGCTGCACGAGCCGGAGCAGCCCCCGCCGCCCATCGAGGACGAGTTCAGCTGGGAGGCGGCGATCTCCCCGGTCGGGCACATGGCCGCGCAGGCGCCGGGGATGGCGCAGGCGCCCGGTGCCGAGGAGGACGTCGCCGAGGAGGACCGGACGCCGCCGCCCGGTTCGGGCCCGCCGCCGGTCCCGGCGCCGCCGCAGCAGCAGCACGCGGGCGGCGCGGTGCCGATGGCGCACGAGTTCG
Organism: Actinomadura rifamycini DSM 43936; assembly: GCF_000425065.1. Lineage (GTDB taxonomy): Bacteria > Actinomycetota > Actinomycetes > Streptosporangiales > Streptosporangiaceae > Spirillospora > Spirillospora rifamycini. The sequence goes on along the minus strand of NZ_AULB01000030.1, from coordinate 32,945 downwards.
TCCGCAAGGACCAGCACGGCGACGCGTTCATGCGCCGGATGGGGCGCGGCGTGAAGAAGGTCGTCGGCGGGTCCGGGGCGGTCAAGAACCAGCAGGAGATCTCCGAGTTCCTGCAGCGTCCGGTGCCGGGCTACCGGCAGGTGACGGTCGTGAGCGTGCGCGGCGGCGCGGGCAAGACGACGATGGCGGCGCTGCTGGCGACGGAGCTGGCGCGGCACCGCACCGACCGGGTCCTGGCGATGGACGCCGACGCGGAGCTGGGGTCGCTGCCGCTGCGGCTCGGGGTGCGGTCGGAGCTGTCGCTGTTCGACATCGCGGGCAAGCAGCCGCGGACGTTCGAGGAGGCCGCGCAGTACCTGACGCGGACGCCGTCCGGCCTGTGGGTGCTGCCGGCGACGCGCGGCGGGCGGATCGCGGGCGAGTTCACGCTGGAGACGTTCGAGGCGGCGTTCAGCGCGGTCAGCCGGTTCATCTCCCTGGCGGTGATGGACTGCAGCGCCGGGATCCTCACCGAGCTGCACCGGGGGATCCTGGGCCGCACGCACAGCGTCGTCCTGGTGACGCCGGGGACGGTGGACGGCGCGCTGAGCGCGCGCGGGGCGCTGGAGTGGTTCGCGGGGCACGGCGGGCAGCGGGAGCTGCTGTCGCGCGCGGTGATCGCGATGGTGACGCACGCGCCGCAGGTCGGGGCCGACCTGGAGCGGGCGTCGCAGATGCTGACCGCGTGGGGCACCCCGGTCATCCACGTCCCCTACGACCGGCACATCGCGACGGGCGCCGCGATGGACATCGCCAAGATCGGCGAGGACACGCGGGGCGCGGTGTCGCGCGTCGCGTACGAGGCGTTCGGCCGGGCGCTGGGCGTCCCGACGCACTGACGCCGGGACGGGCGTCAGTCGGCGAAGCGCAGGGTGTTGGTGACCTCGACGCCGAGCTCGCCGGCGGTCCCGTAGACGTCGCCGTCGCGGCCGCCGGGGGAGCGGCCGTCGGCGTAGTACGACTGGGCGTAGACGACCTGGTCGTCCAGCGCCCAGGTGCGGGTCCAGTAGGCCGGCTCGGCCCGGGGGCGCGGGAGCCCGCTGTCCTCGGCGGGGGTCAGCAGCTCGGGCCAGCCGTCGGACGTCGTGGCCTCCTTGACCGCCTCGGCGTCCGCGGGCGTCGCGAACCGGAGGATCGACACCGCGGTGATGATCTTCTTGGCGGGGTCGGCGTAGACGGCGGAGTTCATGGCGCCCGCGCACGGGTGGTCGCGCAGGACGGCCTGGAGCTGCGCGTTGGCGCGGCCCACGCAGGACTGGGTGCGGGTGCCCGCCCGGGTGAACGTGGTGCCCTTGGCCGTCTCGAGGGTGGGGCCGAGGATGCTGAAGGGGTCCGAGGACGACGCGCGCGTCGGCGCGTCCGTCGGCGTGGACGGCGCCCGGGACGCGGGCGGGACGGTCGTGGCGGTGACGGCCCGCTCGTCGTCGCCGCTCTCGATCACGAGGAACGCGCCGATGGCGGCGATCGCGACGACCACGACCGCGCCGAACACCAGGAGCGGGATCAGCAGGCCGCCTCCGCCGCGCGGGGGCGGGGGCGGCGGCATCGGGGGGCCCGGCGGGAAGCCGTGCGGGGGCCCGGGCGGGCCGGGAGGGGGTCCCGGCTGGCCGGACCAGGCTGGGCCGTTCATGATCGCTCCGGGGGTGTCGCGAAGGGGTCGGATCAGACTAGCGGCAGGTGGTGCCGGTTTTCTGGGAGTACCGGGCAACGTGCGATCTTCGTGCCGGTGGCCCGGGCACGCCGCGCTGCTCCTAGGCTGGGGTGGACGGGCCGTCCGCGCCCTGGCGGTGCGGACGGTGCAAGGCGTCTCGTAGGCTTGCCCGGGAGAGGGGAGGCAGGTGTCCGACTCCAGCCGACTGCGGACGGGCGGGCGCGTCAGCGCGCGGCCCGGTTTCCGCCTGCCCTGCACGGTGCCGACGATCGGACGGATCGATGAGCACTGACCTGGTCGCCCTGGTGCGGCGGCGCCCCGACGTGCACGCCATCGCGGACGGTCTGATCGCGATGGGCGAGCCGCTGGAACTGCGCGGCGGGCAACCGGCCGCGATGCGGCTGCACGGCCCGGACGGGCGGCTGCTCGTCACCGTCGAGGACGCGGTGCAGGTGTCGGTGCACAGCGAGATCGGACGGCTGCTCGGCCCCGAGTTCGCCGAACGGGTGAAGGCCCCGGTGTGGTGGGTGGACGTCCGCGCGGTCGCCGACGTGCCGGAGGCCGCCCGCGTCGCCCGCCGGTTCGCCGACTCGCTCGTCCACTGGCTCGGCGGCGCCGTCTACCCGGACGGCGAGCACGACGGGCCCGCGCTGAGCTGGAAGGCCGGCGACGCCGCGGCCGGCGCCGCCGGGACGACCGGTGCCACCGGGACGGCCGGCGGCCAGGGGACGACCGAGGGCGCCGCGTACCAGGGCGGTGCCGTGGGCCGCTGACGCGGCACGTCCGGGCGGGCCGGTCAGGCCCAGTCGCGGGTCAGGTCGAGGTCCCAGGGGACGATGTTCCACGGGCTGCGCGGCTCGGCGGCGAGCGCGCCGATGAGCCGGTCGTACTCGTCCTGCGCCTGCCCGCCGCCGCCCGACCACAGCAGCCGCCCCTGCAGGTAGCACGTCGCCATGTCGTGCCACGACGTGTACCGGCGCTGGATGTCGAGGGCGAGCGGCAGCATCCGCTCCCAGCAGTACTCCTCGGTCAGCCAGCCGACCATGTGCCCCCACCGGTACAGCATGAGCGCGCGGCCGTAGTCCCAGATGAGGAACCGGCCGACGTTCGCGCGCAGCGCCGGGTCCGCTAGGGTCTTCAGCCGGTGCAGCTCCTCGGCGGCGTGGCCGCGGTCGTTGAACAGCCGGTGCAGGAACTGCGCGAGCTCCGCGCCCTGCTCGCTGAGGTCGGCGCCCGGCTCGTCCCGCAGCAGCGGCGGGACGAGGCCCGCGTACGCGTCGCCGCGGTCGCCGTACCGGACGCGCACCAGCGCGATGAGCCGCTCCACGAACGGGGGTTCGAGCATGTCGCGGGCGATGAGGCCGTCGACCTCGCGGAGCAGCTCGGCGTACTCCTCCTGCTCGGCGGGCGGCCGGGCGGCGAGCTCCGCGTCCTGCGCGAAGTCGGCGCGGTGCCCGTCCTGGACGAGCCAGTTCACGGCGCCGAGGAGCTGTTCGAGGTCGTAGGCGCCCCACGGGTCCTGCAGCAGTTCGAGGGCGGTGCGGCGGTCGGCGGCCGCGGCGGTCTCGCCGGGCGCGGCGCCGAGCCGGTCGATCCGGAACCCGTTGACGGCGCCGTAGGGGGCGCCCGCGCCGATGATCCACTGCTGGACGGGCGTGAGGCCGGCGCCGTGCGTGAGGACGCCGGGCAGGTCGGGCGCGGAGATCAGCTCCCACAGCCGCCGCTGGAACTCCGCGGCCTGCCGCTCCTCGGCCTCGAAGAACCCGGCGACCTGCCTGCGCAGCGACGGGTGGCGCACGTAGAGGCGGCGGAAGAACCGCCCGTTCTTCCACACGAGGTGCTCGGGCCGCAGCTCGCCGAACGGCACGCGCGTCCGCCGGTGGACCAGGGCCCGGTCGGTGAAGCGGACCTCGAGTTCGGGCCACAGGGCCGCGACGGGCGTGAACCGCAGCAGCGTCAGCAGCGCCAGGACCGTGCCGAACATGAGCGCGCCGGGGGCGAGCGCCCAGCGCGCGGCGTCCGCCAGTCCGGCCAGGGAGAGGACGGCGCCGGTGAGCAGCAGCGTGACGCCGCCGATGCCGAGCGAGAGCGACCACCCGGTCAGCAGGATGGGGGACCCGTCGATCCGCAGGACCGCCGCCTCGCCGTCGAACTCGAACGCCCCTTCGGCGAGGGTGCCCTCGACGGCCCGCTCAAGCGCGTCGAGCTGACCGGGCTGTCCCATGCAGGGGACGCTACATCATCCCTTACGGGTAGATCATCGGCTCTCTGCGGCGAATGATGTCGGACGGCCCGTAAATCCGGTTTCAGGCGGACTGGAGGTGCTGCATCAGCATGCTGTGCCGCTGCCAGCCGTCCGCGGACCGGCCGTCGCCCAGCGGGAAGAACGTCAGCGGCGCGCGCTGCGGCCCGACCTGCTGCCCGGGGATGCCGCTCGGCCCGGACATCTGCCCGGCGACGGCCAGCGCGACCGGCGACGTCTGCCCGGTCCAGCGCGGTTCGGTCGTCAGGTCGGCGCGGCCGGGCGTGTGCTGGACGAACATCGACGCGACCGGGCGGTCGGCGGCGAGCGCCCCGACGAGGGACGGCAGGTGCTGCAGGGGCGGCGGGTCCTCGGGGCCGTACCCGACGGTCACGGTGGTGACCTCGGCGACGCCGCCCTCGACGGCCCGGAAGTCGCACATGGCGAGCGCCGCGCGCGGCCCGGCCCCGCCGACCAGCAGCCGGACGTTGGAGCGGCCCTTGGCGAGCAGGGTGAACGCGTCGCCGCGCCACCGGTTGCCGAGCGGCTCGTCGGTCCCGAGGCTGGCCGGGGGCTTGCCGGTGAGGAGCTGGAGCAGGCGTTCGACGGCGCCGGACAGGTCGGCGCCCGCGTCGTGCCGCAGCCGGTAGACGAGGCTGAGCTGCGCCCCGATCGGCGCGGTCGGCCGGGTGGTGAACCCGGGCGCGTAGTCGCGGGCCTCCGGCACGGGCACGAACGTGCCGCCGTCCCACTTGAGCGGCCGCCCGCTGAGGCCCTCGTAGTAGCCGTCGCCGTTGCGGACGACCCACTGCACGGTGGTGCCGTCGGCGGCGGTGCGCAGCGGCAGCGACAGCCGGGACTCCAGGGGCGTGACCAGCTGCAGCGTGCGTCCGCTCTCGGCGCATTCGCCGACCGTCTCGGCCAGCCACGGGCTCAGCGGCACGACCGGCCGGTCCTGGAGGACGACCATGGCGCGGTCGGTCAGCGCGTCAACGATGCTCATCTTCTGAAGAGTCTAGTCATGCCCCCACGAGCGTTGGCACAGTGTCCGAAACCCGGCGCGGACCCCCTCTCCGGACCTAGACCGATTCGACCCTCCAGGGTGACGCCCTCCCGGTCGCCGCGTCCGTACCTTCCTGTTCCGTGACCCGCCGCGGGACGGCGGCGGAAGGAAGGACGCCCCGGATGCGAACACTGGCCGCCTTGGCGGGGGAGCTGGACGCGCGGACCCCCGCCCACCGCGACCGCGCCGTCGACGGGCTGCGCGCCCTCGCGCTGCTGACCGTCCCCGCCGGGCACTGGCTCGTCGGCGGGTTCACGCTCGACGCGGAGGGCGGGCTGCGCAACGCGAGCCCGCTGAGCACCTTCGGCGGGCTCGCCCCGGCCTCCTGGTTCCTGCAGACGCTGGGCATCTTCTTCCTGGTCGGCGGGTACGCGTCGGCGCTGTCCTACCGCCGCCGCCAGGGCACCGCCCGCGCCTGGCTGGCCGAGCGCATGATGCGCCTGGGACGTCCGGTCCTGGGCGTCACCGCGGTGTGGGCGCTGCTGCTGCCGGTCCTGCGCCACGGGTTCGACGTGCCGGCCGCCACCCTGCACGCGGCCTCCACGCTGGTGGTGCAGCCGCTCTGGTTCGTCGGCGTGTACGCGGTGGCCACGGCCCTCACCCCGTACTGCCTGGCGGCCTCCCGCCGCCTCGGGGCCTGGGCCGCGGCGCCGCTGCTGCTCTCGGTCGCCGCCGTCGACGCCCTCCGGTACGGGCCGCTCGCCGACGCGGTGCCGTCCTGGCTGAGCCTCCTCAACCTGCTGCCCGGCTGGATGTTCGCCTACCAGCTCGGCGCGGCCTGGGCGGACGGGCGGATCGGCCGCCGCGGCGCCCTGGTGCTGCTGGCCGGCGGCGCGGCGCTCTTCGCGGTCCTGCTGCTCGCGTTCGGCTACCCGGCGTCCATGGTCGGGGTCCCCGGCGAGGCGCGGACGAACTCGCACCCGCCGTCGCTGCTCGTCCTGGCCCTCGCCGCGGCCCAGTCCGGCGCGGCGGTCCTGCTCCGCGACCGGCTGGGGCGCGTCCTCGCGCGGCCCGCGCTGTGGGCGCCCGTGGCGGTGGTCAACCTGTGCGCGATGACGATCCTGTGCTGGCACCAGACCGCGCTGCTGGCCGCCGCGGTCCCGGCGTCCTTCGCCGGGGCGGTCCCCGGGCTGACGGAGGCGCCGGTGACGGCCGGCTGGGTCGCGGCCCGGCTCGCCTGGATGCCGTTCCTGGCGCTGCTCCTCGTCGTCATCGCGGCGTGCGCGCGGCGGCTGGAGGCGCCGTGGGGCGGTGTCGGGCCGGTGCGCAGGGCCGCGGCGGCGCTTCTCGCGGCGGGTTTCATGGTCTTCGCGCTGGCCTAGGGCCGACTTTCCCGTGACGAGGGTGGCGGGTGTCCAATCTGTGCTGAAATGTTACGGATGCAGCGAGCCGCCGTGCGGCCTCCCGTCTACTTCGCCGACGAGGACCACGACGCTCCGCCGATACGGGAGTCGCCGGGGCGCGCGTGGCGTGCCCTCGGCTGGGTCTCGATCGTCCTGTCGGCCGTGCTGGTGATCGGGAGCCTGACCGCGTACGGGTTCTGGCGGCGGCTGGACGGGCGCATCGACCGGGAGGACGTCCGGGGGCGGCTCGGCGAGAACCGGCCCGCGAAGCTGAACGACGCGACGAACATCCTGCTCCTCGGCTCCGACAGCCGGGAGGGCGCGAACTCCCGCTACGGGGTCGAGGAGGGGCGCCGCTCGGACACGACGATCCTGCTGCACATCTCGCCGGGCGGGAAGGGCGCGATCGGCCTCAGCTTCCCCCGCGACTCGATGGTGGACATCCCCGCGTGCGAGACCGACCGGCGGACGGTCCCGGCCCGCTTCGGCATGATCAACTCGGCGTTCGCCGAGGGCGGCCCGGCCTGCACCTGGCAGACGATCGAGGCCCTCACCAAGATCCACATCGACCACTACGTCGAGGTCGACTTCGCGGGGTTCACCCGGGTCGTGGACGCCCTCGGCGGCGTCGAGATCTGCGTCCCGCGCAAAATCGACGACCCGAAGGCCGAACTGCGCCTGGAGGCCGGGCGCCAGACCGTCCGCGGGGAGCAGGCCCTCGGGTACGTCCGGACCCGGTACGGCTTCGGCGACGGCTCGGACCTGGAGCGGATCAAGCGGCAGCAGGCGTTCATGGCGTCGATCGTCAAGAAGGCCACCGACGGCAGCATGCTGACCGACCCGAAGCGGGTGTACGCGTTCCTGGAGGCCATCGCGAGCTCCATCCGGACGGACGAGGAGATGACGCTCTCGGTCATGCAGGACCTCGCCACCGGACTGCGCGGCATCAGCGCCGGGAACGTCCGGTTCGTCACCGTCCCGGTGCAGGCGTACCCGCAGGACACCAACCGCGTCCAGTTCGACAAGGCCCGCGCCGAGCCGCTGTTCGCCGCCGTCCGCGAGGACAACACGGTGCCCGAGCCCGAGCCGCCGCCCGCGAAGAAGGGGCCCCCGCCCGTCCAGCCCGCGCAGGTCAAGGTCGGGGTCTACAACGGGACGGGCTCGTCCGGGCTCGGCAAGCGGACGGCCGAGCAGCTCGCCGGGCGCGGCTTCGACGTCGTCAAGGTCGGCAACGCGGACCGGACGTACGCGAAGACGGCGATCCTGTACGGCGAGGGCGCGCAGCGGCAGGCGGAACGGCTCGCGGTCGCGCTGCCGGGGCACCCGCCGCGGCCGTGGAAGAAGGCGAAGCCGGGCTACGTGTACCTCGTCGTCGGCGCGGACGGCGCGAAGGTCCGGGGCGCGAACCCGGTGCCGAAGGTGGCCGGAGAAGTTCGGGCAGATCAGGACATATGCGCAGCCGGCTAACCGGACGTACGGTAACGACGTGGTGTCTCCCGCGTCACCCCGGTATCCTCGCCGCGGGCAACCGCCAACCGCACTAAAGCGTCACATGTAGGACGGCAGCTATACCCCCTCGACCCCACCGACCCCCCTCGGAGCCGCCTCCCCGCATCTGGCTCTGCCCAGCGTCACGGCCCCCCACCCCGGAAACGGACCGCATGCAGCCCGAGCCATTCACTCTGCTCATGACCGTCTACGGCGGTGACCGGGCCGAGTATGTCAAGGACGCCTTCCGGAGTGCGGTGCACGACCAGACGCTCCGCCCGGACCAGGTCGTCCTGGTACAGGACGGCCCGATCGGGCCGGACGTCGCCGCCGCCCTCAAGGAGCTCGTCGCCGGCAGCCCCGTCGAGGTCACCTACGTCGCCCTCGAGCACAACCGCGGCCTCGGCCCCGCGCTGGACGCCGGACTCCAGGCCGCACGGCACGACATCATCGCCCGCATGGACGCCGACGACATCGCCATGCCGCACCGCTTCCGGCTCCAGGTGCCGCTCGTCCGGTCGGGCGCCGACCTCGTCGGCGCGGGCCTGCTGGAGTTCGGCACCGGCATCGACGACGTCGTGGGCCGCCGCATCCCGCCGAGCGACCCCGAGGACATCGCCCGCTACTCCCGGCTGCACGACCCGTTCAACCACCCCACGGTCGTCTACCGGCGCAGCGCCGTCTGGGCCGTCGGCGGCTACGGCGACCTGCCGCTGATGGAGGACTACTGGCTGTTCGTCCGCATGATCGCGGCGGGCGCCCGGATGGTGAACGTCGCCGAACCGCTCGTCTACTACCGCGTCGGCGACGGCGCCTACCAGCGCCGCGGCGGCCGCGACCTGCTCCGCTCCGAGCTGCGGCTCCAGCGCGAGATGCGCCGCGAGGGGTTCATCAGCGCGTCCCAGTACTGGCGCAACGTGGTGGTGCGGGGCGGCTACCGGCTCGTCCCCACCGCCATCCGCAAGCCGTTCTACCGCGCGATCGTCGCCACCTACGGCGACCGCCGCAACCGCGAACGCGAGGCGGCCGGCGCCAAGGCCGCCATCGAGGCGGCCCCCGCCGGACCGGTCGACGCGGGCGCACCGGAGAAGCGCGCGTACGTCCCGCGGCACGCCCGCCCGCCCGCGCCGGACGACGAGCCGGCGGCGTGGCCGCTGTCCGCCCCGCCGCCCGAGCAGCCCGGCCGCCGGACGGGCTGACCTGGGGCTGACCTGGGCTGATCACCGCGGAAACGCGAAAGGCGGCCGCCGGACGGATGCCGTCCGGCGGCCGCCGATCGACGCGGCGGCCGCGCCTACCCGCTCACCGCTCCCACAGGACCGGCTGCGCGCCGTTCGCGTCGACGTTCTGCCCCACGCCGAGCACCGTCTCCCCGAACGGGGCGAGCCCGGTGATCTCCTGGTCGCCGTCGCCGCCGAGGCCGGTCCCGCCGGGCTTCGCCGCCTCCCAGGACGTCCCGTCCTTCGAGGTCAGCGACACCACGTCGGCCGAACCGGACGCGGTGCTCCGCGCCGCCGCGGCGAACCCGTCCGGCGTCGCCGTCAGCGCCGTCATGCTGATCTTCCGGTCGTCGCCGGGGACCGGCAGGTCCTTCCAGGTCTTGCCGCCGTCCGCCGACGTGTAGCCGATCCAGACGAGCCCCTGCTGCGTCGCCGCGATCCCCGCGGCGACGAGCGTGTCGCCCTTCGCGGCCACATGCGTCAGGTGGGCCTCGCTGACCCCGCTCGGCACCGGCAGCGACTTCAGCGTCCACTGCTTGCCGTCGGCCGACGACCACACCGCCGGGTGGTTGCCCTGCGCGTCCCGGTGCCCGCCGACCGCCACGAACCCCGACGCGGGCGCGGCCACGTCCAGCATCCACTTGAAGGCGTCGGACGTGCCCTTCAGCGCGTTCGCGTCGGCGCCGGTGCCCTTCTCCCACGACTTCAGGTCGCTGGAGGACCAGGCGGAGGCGGAGAAGCCGTGCGTGCCGACGACGACGTACCCGGCGGGGCCCGCCGCGACGCCGCTGGTGGTCGGCGCGCCCTCGCCGTCGGGCCGGAACGCCGCCGCGGAGTCGGCGGCCTGCCAGGTGGCGCCGTCCTGCGAGGAGACGACGAGGGCCCGCTTGGGCGCCGTCTGGTCGTAGCCGACGGCGACCCAGCCGGACTTGCCGGAGGCGACCTCGAGCAGCCGCTGCGGGCCGGGGCGGGTGAACGCCGCGCCGAGGCCCTGCGCGGGCTTCCACGTCGCGCCGTCCGCGGACGTCCACGCGGCGGCGTCGCCGGACGCGCTGCCGACGGCCACGGCCAGCGCGTCGGACCCTGCGACGGCCTGGACGGCGTGGTCGGGCCGGATCACGCCGGGGATCTTCGCGAGGTCGATCGGGACCGCCTGCCCGTTCGCGTCCCACACGGCCAGCAGCGGGTCCATGTCGCCGCCGCCGGGCTCGCGGCCCACGAGGACCGTCTGGCCGTTCGCGACGGCCGCGCCGGTGACCTCGCGGCCCGGCTTGGCGGGCGCGGTGCCCGCGGCCTTCCACGTGGTGCCGTCCGGGCTGCTCGACAGCAGCACGTCGCTCCCGCGCGCGACGAGCGCCGTGTAGCCGTTGGCGTCGCCGAGGATCCGGCTGGTCGACCGGTAGCCCTCCCCGGCGATCTTTCCGGCCTTCGTCCAGTTCTGCCCGTCCTTGGAGACGAACGCCTGGCCGAACATGGTGTCGCCGTCCTTCATCTCGCGGACGGCCAGGAACCCGGCCTGGCCGCCGCCGATGATGAGGCCGCGGCTGCCCTTGGGCACCGGCACCTCGGACGTCGCCCAGGTGCGGCCGCCGTCCTGCGAGCTCCACACCTTCCGGTACTGCGGGGGCTTCTTGTTGTCGGGCTTGATGAGCGCCTCGAGCAGGACGACGTCGCCGCTCGCGGTGATCTCGACCAGCGAGTACGACGCCTTCTTGACGTTCAGGCCGATCTGGTCGCCGACGCGGGCTTCCCAGGCGCGCCCGTCGGACGACAGCCACACGGCCGACTCCGCGTCGCTGAAGTCGCCCTTCGCGGACGTCGCGCCCATGGCGATGTAGCCGCCGCCGGTCGCGACGATCCGGTCGACGCGGTTGCCGCCGTCGAAGACGTTGCCGACGGCGTCGGGCTGCCGCGTCCAGCTCTGGCCGTCCGAACTGGTCCAGACGGCGCCGCCGGTCGGGCCCGCGCCGATCGCGACCCAGCCGGCCTGGCCGCCGCCGACGGCCTGCGGGGTCGCGTTGCCCGCCGCGCCCTCGACGGTCGCGGACTTGAACGTGCGGCCGCCGTCGGCCGACACCAGGAAGATGCCGCGGGTCGCGCCCGCGCCGGTCTCCGCGCCGACCGCGACGACCGTCTGGCCGACCGCGGCGGCGCCGCCGAACTCCTGGTCGCGTCCGTCGGTCTGGGCGGACCCGGGCACCGGGAACGCGGCCGCGGCGAGCTTGGCGTCACCGCCGTTCGACGGGCCGTCGTCGCCGCCGAGGAACGTCACGACCGCGTACCCGCCGCCCGCGATGACCGCGGCGGCGGCGAGCCCGGCGACGCCGATCAGCAGGCCCTTCTTGCCCTTCTTCTTCTTGGGCGAGCCCTGCTGCGGGGTCGTGCGCCACGGCTCGTCGATCTGCGGCGGCGGCGCCGCGGGACCCGGCTGGGCGGGCGCGTTCGGCGCGGCGGGCCCGGCGTTCGCGCCGGGCACCTCCTGCGCGTAGGGGAACGGCTGCGGGGAGGGCGGCTGCGCGGGCGGCTGCTGGCTCGGGACGCCCGGGATCTCCTGCGCCCACGGGAACGGCTCCGGCGCCGGGGTCGGCGCGGGCGGACCGTGGGGCGCCGCGCCGTTCGCGGGCGGCTGCTGGCTCGGGACGCCCGGGATCTCCTGCGCCCACGGGAACGGTTCGGGCGCGGGCGGCTGCGCCGGGGGCTGGGCGGGCGGCTGCGCGGTGCTCGCGCCCGGAACCTCCTGGGCCCACGGGAACGCTTCGGGCGGCGGGGGAGCGGCGGGCTGCTGCGCGCCGGCGATCTGCTGGGTCTCCGGCTCGATGGGCTGCTCGGCGCGGGTGGCGTCGGCCGGGACCTGCCAGTCCGGCTGCGCCGGCGGCTCGGGCGGCTCCGCCGGCGCCGGGGACGGCACCGGCGGCGCGGGCGGCTGCTGGCCCACCTGCATCGTCTTGTCGGCGTCGACGACCTCGGGGCCGACGATCATCGTCGCGTCGCCCTCGACCGCGCCGGACGCCCCGCCGCCGGACGCGCCCGCGGAGTCGTCCGACCAGGCGGAGGTGTCGGCGACCGTGTGGTCGGGCGCCTCCCCGGCGTCGCCCGCGCCGGGGAACGGCGGCAGCGGCGGCGGCTCGGCGGCGGACGCGGACTCGTCGTCCTTCTTGAAGATCTGCGTGCGCATCCCGCTCAGGTCGAGGTCGCTCACCGTGCGGTTGGTGTCCTCTTCCGGCTCCTCCGGGAGCGGGGTGCCGAACGGCGGCAGCGATGCGGGCTCGGGCAGCAGCGGCTCGGCCCCGCTCGGCTGCTCGCCGTCGTTCAGCCACTGCGGCGGCGGGGGAGCCTCGCCCGGCTGCCCGGCGTCGGGCCGCCCGCCCTGGTGGTCGTCGTCCGGGGTTCCGGTTGCGGTCACACCTGCACTCCAGCCTCTGTCATGTGCATGCCGCCTGCATGCGCGTCGTCGTCTGCACCGTCATGCCGTACGCGCGGGGGCCGTACTCACCGGCGATGATAGCGGCGCATACGGGACGGAACTCCCCGCCGGACTCCCCGCCGGACCGCCCTAGCCGCTCCGCCCCGCCGCGCCGCACGCGCTCCCCGCGCACCTGGTCAGCGCGTAGAGGCGCGCGGTGAGCGTCCGCAGTCGTTCGGGGGGCAGCGTCGCGGCGATGTTGGACAGGTGGTGGGGGTCGCGGGTCAGGTCGTAGTACTCGCGCTCGCCGTCCGCGTACTCGACGTACAGCATGTCGGTCGTCCGAAGCGCATTGTAGGTCGTGGGAGCGCCGGGCAGGGCGTCCTGCCGGTCGGGATCGAGTTCGGAGTACGCCGGCTTGACGTGTTCGACCAGCGCGGTGTCCCGCCAGTCCGCGGGGGCGTCGCCGCGCAGGAACGGGGCGAGCGAGCGCCCGTCGGTCGCGGCGGGCACCGGCGCCCCGGCCAGTTCGAGGAACGTGGGCGCCATGTCGGTGTTCTGCACGATGTGCGAGACCCGCCCGCCGCCGCCGATGCCGGGGCCGACGAACACGAACGGCACCCGGACGTCCACGGTGTAGGGGGTCATCTTGCCGCCCGCGAGCCGGTGCTCGCCCATGTGGAACCCGTTGTCCGACCCGAACACCACCACCGTGTCCTTCTCGATGCCGAGCTGCTTCACCGTGGCGCGGATCTTGCCGAGCATCTCGTCCACGGCCTGCACCATGCGGACCCGGTCGCGGAACCCGGCGTCGATCCGCTCGATCTGGCGCGGCCCGAGCTTCTTGTGCAGCCGCAGCCACGCGGGCTTGTCGCTCACGTCGGCCTCGTTGAACGCCGGCGTGCGCGGCGCCTTCAGGTCCGGGAACAGCTTCGCGTGCCGGGGCGCGGGGACGAACGGGCCGTGCGGCGCGAACGTCGACACCTGCATGAAGAACGGCTGCCCGGAGGCGTGCGAGCGCTTGATGAAGTCCAGGCTCTTGTAGGAGAGGACGTCCGTCATGTAGTCCTGCGGCTCCTCGCCGTAGTGGACGATGCGGCCGTTCTCGTTCAGGTTGTAGCCGAACTCGGGGTAGCCGTTCCCGGCGACGTACCACTCGCTCCAGCCCGGCGGCACGTTCGTCGAGCCGGTCCCGGGGTCCTGCGGCTGGTAGCCGTTCATGTACTTGCCGAGCATCGCGGTCCGGTACCCGGCCTTCTGCAGGCCGTTCGCGAACGACTTCTGCTCGCCGCCCTCCCGCTGGAAGACGCCGTAGCCGCCGAGCGGCGGGAAGTTCGTGCGGACGTTCGTGTTGTGCGGGTACTGCCCGGTGAAGAAGGTCGCGCGGGACGTGCAGCAGAGCGAGTCGGCGACGAGGAAGTTGTCGAACGTGATGCCCTCGGCCTGCATCCGCTGCACCTGCGGCATGTGCGCGACGAGCTTCCAGGAGAGGTCGTCGGTCAGGACGAACACGATGTTCGGCTTCGCGGCGGCGGGCTTCTTCGGCGCCGGGCCGCCTTCCTTCTGCGGGAAGCCGAAGCAGCCGCTCAGCACCAGCATGCAGAGCGCGAGCAGGGCGGCGGGCACACCGCGCCCGAGCCGGCTTCTCTCTTGCAAAGTCGGCCACTCCTCGTGCCGTCGGTTCCGGCGCCCCGGTCTCAGCCGCCGGGGCCAAGCGTAATCGGCCACCGGGTGATTCGCGTGCCGAGTGGTGGTTCGCCGTCGTGTGCCGGTTGTTGGCATGATGCGAGGTGATGTGGAGGACGGGCGGGGCGCCGCGGGCGCGTGGACCGCTGACGCCGCTGTTCGTCGGTGCGGCCGTCAGCGGCGCGGTCGCGCTGGTCGTGGGCCTGGCGGCGTCGTGCGGCCCGGACGGCGGTAAGCCGGACGCGCGGGCCTCGTCGAGCGCGCCCGCGCCGAGCCCGGCCGGGACGGCCGCGCCGATCCTGCCGCCCGGGTACTCGCCGACCGAACCCGTCCTCGACGACTCCTTCGCCGACCCGGCCGCCATCAAGGTGGGCGACACCTACTTCGCGTACGGCACCAACGGCGGCGACGCGATGATGCCGGTCGCGACCGCGCCCGCGCCCGCCGGGCCGTGGACCCGCTCGCCCGGCGACGGCCTCGCCCGCCTGCCGGCCTGGGCCGAGTCGGGCTGGACGTGGGCGCCGGAGGTGGTGCCGCCGCAGCGGCAGGGCGACCCGTACCTGCTGTACTTCACGGCCCGCCGCAGGGACGCGGACGTCCAGTGCATCGGCATCGCGACCGCGACGTCGCCCGCCGGACCGTTCGTCCCGCGCGACGGCGACCCGCTGGTCTGCCCCGCCGACCTCGGCGGCGCCATCGACGCGGCGTCGTTCATCGAGGACGACGGGACCCGCTTCCTGCTGTACAAGAGCGACGCCCGCGCCACCGCCGCGATCTACCTCGTGCAGCTGACGTCCGACGGCCTCCAGCTGGCCGCGCCCGCGACCCGCATCTTCGGCCGGAGCGGCGACGAGCCCGTCCTGGTGGAGGCCCCCGACCTCGTGAAGCGCGGCGGCAAGTACGTGCTGTTCTACTCGGCGGGCTGGTACTTCAAGTCGAACTACCAGACCCGGTACGCGGTGGCGTCGTCGGTCTGGGGCCCGTACGAGAAGGGGCCCGCGCCGATCCAGACGACGGACCTGTACGGCGGGAAGGTCGAGGGCCCCGGCAGCGCGGACGTCCTCAGCGACGGCACCGGCGACTACCTGCTGTTCCACGGCATCACCGACTACCACGGCGGGTCGAAGGTGACGCGCCCCATGTACGTGGCGCCGCTCGGCTGGGACGGGGCGCGGCCCGCGGTGCGGGGCGTGACGACCCGGTACGAGGCCGAGGCGGGGCGGCTGAACGGTTGCGTGTCGGCGCTGCCGCGCCCGAACGCGTCCGGCGGCAAGGCGGCGGGCCCGTTCGCGCGCGACGACTGCGCCGTGGACGTCCGGGTGTTCGCGCCCGTCGCCGGGCAGTACACGCTGCGGCTGCAGTACGCGAACCGGTCCGGCGACGAGTCCGACCTGCAGTTCGCGGTGAACGGGACGCCGGCGGGGTCGGTGCGGCTCGACGCGACCGAGGGCGCCGACTGGACGTCCGCCACCGCGCAGGTGCGGCTCGGTGGCGGCTGGAACACGCTCGCGCTGCGCCGCCTCTCCGGCCCCGGGCGCCCCGCGGGCAAGGGGCAGCTCGACTACCTGGAGATCCGGTAGGGCGCCGCGGTCAGCGGCCGGTGCGCTCGAACAGGACGAGCCACCCGCCCCGGAACGTCCAGGTGCGGACCGGGCGCCACGGCCCGGCGGCCTGGACGGCCTGTTCCCGGGCGTCGACGATCGGGACGTGCGGGTCGAGGGAGCGGTGGTTCATCACCCACACCCGGTCGTACTTCGCGAGCTTCGGCCCCAGGTCGCGCGGGCGGACGTCGCGGCCCTTGAGGTTCGCGGCGGACACCGGGTCGACCCGCATGCCCACGTCGTCGAGGCGGCCGAAGACGTCCGGGTAGGCGGCGGCGTTCCACCGCACGACGCCCGCGAGGTAGACGACGGCGTCCCCGGGGCGGGCCTCGGCCGCGACGGCCTCCGCCGCCTTGCGCATGTTCTCCGGGCGGCTCTCCTCGCGGCGGATCATGTCGTGCGCCTGCATGGAGGGGCCGATGAGCGCCGCGGCGGCCACCGCGAGCACCGCGGCGCGGTCGGCGCGGCGGGGCGCGGCGGCGAGCAGCCGCGCGAGCCCCGCGCCGGCGAGCAGCCCCAGCGCGGGCAGGGTGTAGACGGTGTAGCGGTAGTAGAACATCGGGTCGCCGACCATCGACACGACCAGGAGCAGGACGGTCGGCAGGACCAGCCACGGGACGGCGACGGCGGTGAGCGGCACCCCGCGCGGGCTCGTCCGCGCGCGCAGCCCCGCGACCGCGCCGACCGCCGCGACCGCCAGCACGGGCACGACGAGGGGCCGGGACCCGCACACGAACTGCACCTGCGTCCACACGACGTCCCACGACGGCTCGGGCAGCCACTCCACCTGCCGTGTCTGGTGCCGCGCGGCGAGCGCGAACGGGACGAGCGGCGCGGCGGCGACCGCGGTCGCGGCCAGCCACCGGGCCCAGAGGCCGGGCGCGGCCCGCAGCGCGAGGAGCGTCGCGCCGTGCGCCGCCAGCAGCAGGACGCCGTGCAGGTGCAGGAACCCCAGCGCCATGACCGCCGGGGCGTAGCCCGCGAACCACGGCCACCGCCGCCGCGCGCCCGGCTCGACGCCCCGGACGAGCAGGTACGTCGCGAGCACGGCGACCGCCGCCACCATCGCGTAGGAGCGGGCCTCCTGCGCCCACCGGGACGTCTGCACGGCGACGGCGAACGCCAGCCCGCCGAGCAGGGCCGCGGACGTCCCGTGCAGCCGCCGCGCGAGGACGGCGACGCCCGCGGCGGCGGCCGCCGCCGCGAGGGCGCTCGGCAGCCGCAGCGCCAGCTCGCCCGTCCCGAACGCCAGCACCCACGGCCGCATGATCATGTAGTAGAGGGCGTGAACGAGGTCGAGGTGGTCGAAGACGGCGGCCATGTCGCCGTACGACCGGGACGCCATGCTGATGGTCGCGGCCTCGTCGAGCCACAGCGACGGGCGGCGGATGCCGATCAGGGAGACCGCGAGCGTCAGCGCGGCCGGGAGCAGCGGCAGCAGCGGGCCGCGCGCGAACCGCGCCGCGCGCCCGCCCGGTCCCGCCGCGCGGGCGGGGGCGGGGGCGGGGGCGCTCAGCGAACCGTCGGCCTCGGGAACGTCATGGGGCGTCGCCGTCATGGGAGGGGACCTCGACTCCGATCTCGCGCAGCAGGTCGGCGGTCGGCCGCGGGCGGCCGAACACGCCCGCCCGCGCCCCCCGGACGAGCGCGCGGCGCAGTACCGCGCGGTCCGAGGAGCCGGCGAACGTGCGCGACCAGCGCCGCACCGTGGAACCCGCGTACAGGACGCGTTCCGGCGGCGCCAGCCCGCGGCTGCCGGTGAACAGCCAGATCTTGTTGCGGACCTCGTAGTAGAAGCGGTCGCCGGGATCGGCGTCCGCACCCCCGAACGTTCTGGTCTTGTGGACGACGACGCTGTCCGGGCACAGCAGCCCGCGGCGCCCCCGCAGCAGCCGCGTCGTGAACTCGAAGTCGTCGTTCCACAGGAAGTAGTCGGCGACCGGCAGGCCCCGCGCGCGGACGGCCGCGGCGTCCACCAGCACCGACACGAACGACGCCGACCGGATCGGGACGCATCCCGCCGCGCGCGCCGCCGCCCGCTCCGCCGCGGACGCGCGCGGCTTCGGCCGCGGCGTGTTCATCGGGTGGTCGCGGCCGTCCGTCCACACCACCCGGCTGGCCAGCAGCGTCGCGGGCCCGCCGGGCCCGGCCGTCCGGTCCCGGGCGGCGAGCAGGGCGCGCAGGGCGCCGGGCTCCGGGACGGTGTCGTCGTCCAGCAGCCACAGCAGGTCCGGGTCCCCGGCGAGCGCGCGCGCCATCCCGGCGGCGAACCCGCCCGCGCCGCCGGTGTTGCGCGGCAGCACCAGCAGGCCGGCGTCCGGGAACCGCTCCCGCACCATCGCCGCCGTCCCGTCGTCGGACGCGTTGTCGACGACGATGACGCGGTCGGGCGGCCGCTCCTGCGCGGCCAGGGCCGTGAGGGACTCCGCCAGCAGGTCCCGCCGCCGGTAGGTGACGACGATCGCGGCGACCGTCGCCCCGGGCGCCCGGGGCGTGCCGCGGGCCGCCGGGCCGGTCATCCGCGCCCGCCGGCGGGCCGCCCGGCGGCGCGGCGGGCGGCGCGCTGTAGCGCCGGGGACGGCGCCGCGGCCGCCTGCAGCAGCCGGTCGAGGTTCTCCCGGACGTCCGCGAGCTGCCCGTGCAGGTGCGCGATCCCGATCCGGTCGTGCACCGCGTTGAGCCGCTCCAGCAGGTGCGCCGACACCCCGATGGACGCCGCGGCGATCAGCTCGTCCGGGACGTCGCCGGGCAGCATCCCCCCGGTCGGCGTCCGCGACGTCGTCAGCTCCTCCAGGTCGCCGACCACCCCGTACCCGGCCTCGCGCAGCTCGGCGGCGATGGCGCGGGTGCGGTCGGCGGCCCAGTCCGCGTGCCGGGGCGGCAGGCCCATGGGCGCGCGGTCGGCGGCGGCGGTCCCGGCGGCGAGGCCGCTCCCGATCAGGTGGTCGCGGACGATGCGCTCGTAGTCGCCGCCCAGCGCGGTGCCGAGCCGCCCGTTCAGCCGCCGCAGCAGCTCCGCCTCGACCGCCGACAGCGGTTCCTCGTCCGCGAGGCCCCCGACGTCGCAGCCCGCCGGGTCGATGCCGGTGAGGGCGCAGAACCGGTCCCACAGGACGTCCGGGCCGGAGCCGGGCGCGGGCAGCGTGAGGACGTGCACGCGCTCCTTCGGCACCGCCGACTCCCAGGTCTTCAGCACCCGCACCGGGTCGTGCAGGCCCCAGAACATCGGCCCGAACGGTTCGGGCGCGTCGATGCCGAACTCGACCAGGTCGTCCACGAACCGCTCGAACGTGATGGCGTGGTTGTGGCGGATCTGCTCCTGCCAGTCGTAGATGAGCTGCCAGCCGAGGTCGCGGGTCGCGAACACCACGTGCACGTCGGCGGGCGCCAGCGTCGCCACCGCGTGCCGCGCCTGCGCCGCGGTCGCGCCGCCCAGCAGCCCGTGCGAGAACACGACCGTGGGGCCGTCCCAGTCGCGGGCCCGCTTCGCCATCCGGTCCCACGCGCCGTCCCACGCCGGGTCGCGGTGCCCGCCCCAGCTCATCTCCCGCAGGTCCATGACGGCGCCGAAGTGCTCGTTCGGCCCGGTGACCGGGTGCCCGACGCCGGCGTCGGCGAGCCGCCGCCGGTTCGCCCACAGCGCCCGGTGCAGGAACGCCGCCCCCGCGGTCGGCGCGCCGACGTGCAGGTAGACGGCCTTGCGCCCGTCCCCGCTCTCTGCCATCTGCCGGTTCACCTCGTGCTCGTGTCGGTCGGTCGGTGCTCGTCTGGTGCTCGTCTGATGCTCGTGTCGGTGGTCGGTCGTGTCGGTGGGGGCTCGTGCGTGCCCGGGGTCAGCGGTGCGTGTTCGGGTCGGGGTCGGCGCGGGCGGCGATGTCCTGCAGCAGCCGGTAGGCGCCGCGCAGCTGCCCCCGGACGGCCGGGTAGCGGTCCCCGACCTCCCGCATCGCGCGGACCGTCCGCGGCACGGACTCCTCGGCCAGCACGTCCGTCACCTCCCGCAGCAGCGCGGCGTCCGCGCCCATCTCCGCGAGCCGCTCGGCGGCGGGCACGTCCGGCCCGGCGACCCGCGCGGCGCGGTCCTCGGCGTCGCGGAGCCGGGCCAGCAGCGTGGCGACCGCGTCCAGGCCGACGTCCGCGACGTCGGACCAGACCGGTGCGTCCGGGTCGGGCGCGGGCGGCAGCCACTTCGCGGTGCCGGGCCCCACCATCGGGATCAGCTCGTACAGGTCGCCGACGACGTCGTAGCGGGCGGCGCGCAGCCGCTCGACGGTCTCCACGGCCAGCTCCGTCGCCCACGGGAGGTGCTCGGCGGGCAGGACGGTCTTCGCCGGCGACGGCCGCGCCGCCAGCACCCCCTGCGCCAGGTTGAGCTTCACTTCCGCGTTGTGGACGTGCCACCCCACCCGCTCGCGGTCGAGGGCCCGGTTGAGCCGCAGCAGCCACTGGGTCTCGGCGAGGCCGAGCGACGGGTTGTCGAACGGGGCCGCGAGGTCGTAGGCGTCCGGGTCGAGGCGGACCGCCTCGCAGAACCGCCGCCACAGCAGGTCGCGGGGCGCCCCCGGGCGCGGCAGCGTCACCACGTGGACCCGCTCGCGCGGCAGCGTCCCGCCCCACCGGCGCAGGACGTCCACCGGGTCCTGCAGCCCCCAGAACAGCCGCGACATCTCGAACGCCTTGCGGTCGGGCTGCTTGAGCGTCGCGACGAACTCCGAGAACGAGGTGTCGAACCGGTTCTTGACGTCCTCCTGCCAGTGCGCCGGGATCTGCCGGGCGAGGTCCCGGACGGTGAACACCACGTGGACGTCGGCGAAGCCGAGATCGGTCAGCGCGCGCCGCACGTACTTCATGCGGGCGGGCGCGAACAGCTCCTGCGAGATGATCGCGTCGCGGCCCCACTCGCGGCACTCGTCCACGAGCCGCCGCCACGAACCCGGGACGGACGGGTCGGACGCCCCGGAGAAGAACGTGTGCCGCAGGTCGAACGCGGCGCGGACGTGCGCGGCCTGGTCGGCGCCCGGATACAGGACGCCGTGCTCGCGCAGCCGGTGCCGGTTGTGCCAGAGGATCTGCTGCAGGTACGTCGTGCCGCTCTTGGCCGCCCCGACATGCAGGAAGACCGCCGGGCGGGTGCCCCGCTCGGCGCGTCCGGAATGGGACGAGATCACCGCGTTCCTTGATTCCTGCACCGGTATCGATCGAACCCCGGGTATCTTAGCCCCAATCTGTGGCAACGGACCGGCTGGCGACCCACGTGCAGCGGGTCCCGCACACCGGGTTCTGCAAACACCCCCGCCGGATGGACGCCCCCCTGTATGAACGTTGATCTCGTGGTGGCCGGCAGCGGGCTGTTCGGGCTGACCGTCGCCGAACGCTGCGCGGCCGACCTGGGCCTGCGCGTGCTGGTCCTGGACCGGCGCGACCACATCGGAGGGAATGCCTACAGCGAGGACGAGCCGGAGACCGGCATCGAGATCCACCGCTACGGCGCCCACCTCTTCCACACCTCCAACGAGCGGGTCTGGGAGTACGTCAACCGCTTCACCGCCTTCACCGGCTACCGGCACCACGTGTACTCCCGGTACCGCGACCGCATCTACCCGATGCCGATCAACCTCGGCACCGTCTGCGAGTTCTTCGGCCGGGCGTTCACCCCGGACGAGGCGCGCGCGCTGATCGCCGAGCAGGCCGCCGAGGTCACCGACCCGGCGAACCTGGAGGAGAAGGCCGTCTCGCTGATCGGGCGCCCGCTGTACGAGGCGTTCATCCGCGGCTACACGGCCAAGCAGTGGCAGACCGACCCGCGCGACCTCCCGCCCGAGATCATCACCCGGCTGCCCGTCCGGTACACGTTCGACAACCGGTACTTCAACGACACCTACGAGGGCCTCCCGGTCGACGGCTACACGGCCTGGCTGGAGCGGATGGCCGACCACCCGAACATCGAGGTGCGGCTGAACACCGACTTCGCCGACCTGCGCGACGACGCCGTCGGCAACGTCCCCGTCGTCTACACGGGCCCCCTCGACGCCTACTTCGGGCACGCCGAGGGCGAGCTCGGCTGGCGCACCCTCGACTTCGAGATGGAGATCGCGGACACCGGCGACTTCCAGGGCACCCCGGTCATGAACTACGCCGACCAGGACGTCCCGTACACGCGCATCCACGAGTTCCGCCACTTCCACCCCGAGCGCCGCGACCGCTACCCGTCCGACCGGACGGTCATCATGCGGGAGTACTCGCGGTTCGCCGGGCGCGGCGACGAGCCGTACTACCCCATCAACACCCCCGGAGACCGCGAGAAGCTCCGCGCGTACCGCAAGCTCGCCGCCGCCGAGGAGGGCGTCCTGTTCGGCGGGCGGCTCGGCACGTACCAGTACCTGGACATGCACATGGCCATCGCGAGCGCGCTCAGCATGGTCGACAACCGACTGCGTCCCCATTTCGCCGAGGGTTCGCGTCTCATCAGTGGAGGTGCAGACGAATGAGCGACATGGGAGCCCGCGACGACCTGAGGGTCCTGCAGCGCGTCGTGCTGCCGGTGGACCGCGACCTGGACGTCCTGAAGCTGTACGTCGAAGGGGAGATCGGGCGCGGCGCCGAGGCGTTCGCCGCGGAGGCCGCGGCCGAGGCCGGCGAGGCCGGCGGCGCGGGCGGCGGCGTCGGGCGCCGCAGCGTCGTCGTCCCGGTCGGGCGGCGCGTGTCGTTCGCGACGTACTTCAACGCGTTCCCCGCGAGCTACTGGCGCCGCTGGACGTCGGTGGACGAGGTGTTCCTGCGGGTCCGCGTGCGCGGGCAGGCCACCGTCATCGTCTACCGGTCGAGCGCGAAGGGGCACGTGTCGCGCGTCGCGTCCGTCCGGGTCGACAGCGACGACGCCCACGAGGAAGCATTCCGGCTGACGCTGAGCCCGTTCATCGACGGCGGCTGGTACTGGATGGACATCCTCGCGGGCGAGCGCGACGCCGTCCTCGAACGCGCCGACTGGTGCGCCGAACCCGGGGACGTCCGGCAGGGCCGCGTCAGCCTCGGCATCACCACCTTCAACCGGCCGAAGTTCTGCGTCGACCAGCTCGTCGCGCTCGGCGCCGCCCCCGAGGTCCTCGACGTCGTCGACGAGGTCTTCGTCGTCGACCAGGGGAACCAGAAGGTCCGCGACGACGAGCGGTACGCGGACGCCGCCGCCGGCCTCGGGTCCCGGCTGCGGCTCATCGAGCAGCCGAACCTCGGCGGATCCGGCGGGTTCTCCCGCGCGATGGACGAGACGCTCCGGTCCGGCACCAGCGACTACGTGCTGCTCCTCGACGACGACGTCGTCACCGAGACCGAGGGCATCCTGCGCGCCGTCGCGTTCGGCGACTTCGCCCGCACCCCGACGATCGTCGGCGGGCACATGTTCAACCTGTTCGTCCGGTCCCAGCTGCACGCGTACGGCGAGGTCATCGCGAAGTACCGGTGGTGGTGGGAGGAGGCCGAGCACACGCGCCGCGAGCACGACTTCGCGCTGCCGCCCGCGCCGGCCCTCGACCCGGACGCCAAGCCGAAGACCAGCTCCGGCGGGCTGCTGAAGACGCCGTGGCTGCACCGCCGCGTCGACGTCGACTACAACGGCTGGTGGATGTGCCTCATCCCCACCGACGTCGTCCGCAAGGTCGGCCTGTCGATGCCGATGTTCATCAAGTGGGACGACGCCGAGTACTGCGTCCGCGCCGGCGCGGCCGGGTTCCCGACCGTGTCGCTGCCCGGGATGGCCGCCTGGCACGTCCCCTGGCAGGACAAGGACGACTCCATCGACTGGCAGGCGTACTTCCACGAGCGGAACCGGATCGTCACCGCGCTGCTGCACTCCCCGTACGAGCGGGGCGGCAACCTGGTGAAGGAGAGCTACATCATCTCGGTGAAGCACGCCCTCGCCATGCAGTACTCCACCGCCGAGCTGATGCTCTCCGCGATCGAGGACGTGCTGACCGGCCCCGAGCACATGCACGCCGGGATCCGCACCAAGCTCGCCGACGTCAACGCGTTCCGCGCCGCGTTCCCCGACGCGCAGAACCGGCCGAGCCACGAGGAGTTCCCGCAGATCCGCAACGCCCGCCCGCCCAAGCGCGGGCGCACGCCCAAGCCGCCCGCCGGGCGGGCGAACGTGCTCGCGACCGCGATGCTCGGCGCCGTCAAGCAGCTCCGGCCCGTCGACCCGGCCGCGCACGGCAACCCGCAGACCGTGATCCCGCACATCGACCGGCACTGGGGGCTGCTGTCGAAGTTCGACAGCGCGCTCGTGTCGTCCGCCGACGGCACGAAGGTCGCCTGGTACCAGCGCGACCCCGAGCGGTTCAAGCGGATCCTCAAGCGCACGTCGCTGCTGCACGCCCGGCTCAGCCGCGAGTGGCCGCAGCTGAGCGCCCGCTACCGGTCCGCGATGGACGAACTGGCGTCACCGGACGCGTGGCGCCGCACGTTCGAGGCGTCCGAGCCGTCCGGCGGCGCGGACGGGCCGGGGACCGGGCGCCGATGACGGCCCGCCCCGCCGCGAACCACCCGGCGCGGCCCGGCGCCCCGGTCGCGCACCCTGCCGGTGCGGACGGCCCGGGCGGCGACCGCGCGCACGGGCGGCACCGCGCGGCGCCCGTCCCGCGCGACCCGGGGCTGCGGCCGCCGGGCGGGGACGGCGGGCTGCGGCAGACCCTCCGGCACAAGTACCTGCTCCGGCTCCTCGTCCGGCGCGAGCTGCGCGCGCGCTACAAGGGGTCGCTGCTCGGGCTCGGCTGGTCGTACGTCCGTCCGGGCGTGCACTTCTCCGTGTACTTCTTCGTCGTCGGCGTGTTCCTCGGCATGGACCGCGCGATCGAGGACTTCCCGATCTACCTGTTCTCGGGGATGGTCCTCATCCACCTGTTCACCGAGACGATCCACTCGACGACCCGCTCGGTCACCGGCAACGCGGCGCTGATCCGCAAGGTGTTCCTGCCCCGCGAGCTGTTCCCGTCGGCGTCGGTGCTCGTCTCGCTCGTGCACTTCGTGCCCGGCATGCTCATCCTGCTGTGCGGCGCGATCGCCGCGGGATGGCGGCCGACGCCGGGCGGCCTTGCCGCCGCCGTCCTCGGGTTCTCGATCATCCTGACGCTCGGGCTCGGCCTCGGGCTGCTGTGCGCGGCCGTCAACGTGTTCTTCCGCGACCTCGAGCAGGTCGTGGACATCTCGATGCTCGTGATCACCTGGTCGGTCCCGATGATCTACCCGTGGACGCACGTGCAGACCCACGCGCCCGCCTGGGTGCTCGACGTGTACCTCATGAACCCGCTGGTCAGCGCCGTGTCCCTGTTCCAGAAGGCGTTCTGGCTGCCCGGAACGCGCGGGGACTTCGCGCTGCCGCCCGACCTCTACCTGCACGCCGGGATCTCGCTCGCGCTCAGCCTGCTGGTGTTCCTCACCGGCCGCGCGGTGTTCGCCCGCGCGCAGTCGCGTTTCGCCCAGGAGCTGTAGAAGTGCCCGCTTCCATCGTCGTCGACTCCGTGACCAAGCACTTCACGCTGCGGCACGCCCGGTCGATCAAGGAGATGAGCGTCCGGGCGCTGCGCCGGCAGCCGCTCGCGAACCGGTTCAAGGCGCTGGACGACGTCAGCCTCACGTTCGCGCAGGGCGAGACGGTCGCGCTGATGGGGCTCAACGGGTCCGGGAAGAGCACCCTGCTCAAGATGATCTCCGGGGTGCTGAGCCCGGACTCCGGCGAGGTCCTCGTCCGCGGCCGCATCGCCGGGCTCATCGACGTCGGCGCCGGCCTGCACCCCGAGCTGACCGGCCGCGAGAACGTCTACCTCAACGGCGCCATCCTCGGCATGCCGCAGGCCGAGATCCGGCGCAAGTTCGACCAGATCGTCGACTTCTCCGGCGTCGAGCGCTTCCTCGACGACCAGGTGAAGTTCTATTCGTCGGGCATGTTCATGCGGCTCGCGTTCTCGATCGCCGCGCACACCGAACCCGACGTGTTCCTCATCGACGAGGTTCTCGCCGTCGGCGACCCGCCGTTCCGGCAGAAGTGCCTCGAGCGCATCCGCGAGCTGCGCGGCGAGGGACGCACGATGGTGATCGTCGCGCACGACATCAAGATGCTCACCGGACTGTGCGACCGCGGCGTCACGATGGAGCACGGGCGCGTCCTGTTCGACGGGCCGACCGAGCAGGCGGGACGCCTCGTCCGGGAGGCCCGCGCCGCCAAGCGCGCCGCCCAGGCGGTCGCGCCGTCCTGACCGGGAAACGGAATCCAATGGTGACCACGGGATGTAGCAGACGGATACCGGCAACTGCTCAGATAAGGTGACCCCGGTCCGCGGCCGGCGCCCGCGGTGACCTGCCCCGAGTCCAGAGAAGAGGTGCGGTGTTGACCAGACAGGAAATCGGTTGTCCGCTGCTCGACAACGTTCACCGGATCATCGCCGACCGCGCGTGCACCGTCCTGTCCCTGGACATCTTCGACACCGTCCTGTGGCGCCGCGTCCCGCGCCCGGCGGACGCGTTCGCGCTGCTCGGCGCCCGGCTCCGCGAGGCCGGGCTGTGCCCGCCCTGGGTGACCGACGCGACGCTGCGGCGGATGCGGATCCTCGCCGAGGAGCAGGCGCGCCGCGGCCGCGACTCCCTCGGCACCGAGGTGTCGCTGTTCGACATCTGGCGGGCCATGCCCGAGAGCCCGTTCGGCGGCACGCCGATCGAACGGCTCGTCCGCGCCGAACTGGACCTCGAACGCGAGCTGACGGTCGTCGACCTCGACATCGCCGCGCTCGTCAAGGCCGCCCGCAAGCAGGACATCACGGTCATCCTGGTGTCCGACACGTACTTCACCGAAGACCACCTGCACCACCTCCTCGACCGTCCCGAACTCGGGTCGATGGAGAACGTGCGGATCTTCCGGTCGAACCAGCACGGCTCCGCCAAGGCATCCGGGCTGTGGGACATCGTGCTCCGCGACCTCGGCGCGAGCCCCGAGCAGATCGTGCACATCGGCGACCACGAGGTCGCCGACGACGAGGTCCCCGCCGAACTCGGCATCCGCACCGTCCACTACCGGCGGCTGGACGACGCCTTCCGCGGCGTCCTCGAACGCGAGCGCGAGCCCGTCGAACCGTTCGGCGACCACGCCCCCGACCTCGACGAGCGGCACGGCGACTTCGGCCTCACCAGCCTGCGCGCCAAGGCCATCGCCTCCGGCGGCCCGCACGGCACCTCCGCCCTGGACGTCGCGTGGCGCTACGGCGCCGCCGTCCTCGGCCCGGTCCTGACCGGGTTCGCCGAATGGTGCGCGGCGCGCGCGCACGAGACCGGCACCCGCCGGCTCTACTGCTCCATGCGCGAGGGCGAGCTGCTGTCCGAGCTCATCAACGAGGCCGCCGCCGCGCGCGGCTGGGACGTCGAGGCCCGCCCCGTCTGGCTGTCCCGGTTCGTCACCTCCATCGCGGGCCTCGACCCGTTCGACACCGACGCCGTCCACCACTTCATCCGCAGCGGCTACCAGCTGACCGTCCGGCAGGCCCTCTCCGTCCTCGAACTGCAGGCCGGGGACGTCCCGGGCCTCGCCACCGAGCTGAACACCGTCATCGACAACGGCGACATCGCCGACCGCGTCGCCCGCGCCCTCACCGAGACACCCCACCTGTGCAACCGGCTCGCGGTGACCGTCACCGCCGCCCGCGAGCGGATGATCCGCGCGCTGCGCGCGACCGGCGCCCTCGACGAGCCCGAACTCACCCTCGTCGACCTCGGCTGGGGCGGCACCATCCAGCGGCAGCTCGCGAAGGCGCTGCGGATCGCGGGCCTCGACGTCGTCCCGTCCGGCCTCTACCTCGCCACCAACACCCGCGCCGAACGCCTCTACGTCGAGGGCCTGCGCGCCGAGGGCTACCTCGCGCAGGCCGGGCACCCCGCGAAGGTGTCGGCGACCGTCACCCGCAGCCCCGAGATCGTCGAGCAGTGCGTCAACGCGCTCTGCGGCTCCCTCATCGGCTTCACCGAGGACGCGGCCCCGGTGCTCGGCGAGACCGCCGACTCCCCGTCGCAGAACGCCGAGCGCCGCACCGTCCAGGAGGGCGTCCTCGCCTTCCAGCGCATGTGGAACCGGCAGGTCGCCGGCGCGGACGGCGACTGGCCGAGCCTCGCGCACCCGGAGGCGGCCCGCGACCGCCTCTCCCGCATCCTGGTGTCGGCGCTGGAGTCCCCGACCGCGGACGAGGCCGCCGTGTTCGGCAACTGGGTCCACGAGGACAACTTCGGCTCCTCGCAGGTCACCACCCTGCTGCCCGCCGACCTCAAGCCCGCCGTCCCCTACCTCGCCCCCGGCGACCTCGACGACCTGCACATGCGGGACTCGTTCTGGCCCGCGCTGATCGCCGCGTCCGACACCGGCCTCGGCGCCATGGCCCGCGCCATCGCCGACGGCGCCCTCGACGCCGAGGCGTTCGACCCGGCGGGGGAGAAGTACGAGACCCGGCTGCGGTACCGGACGTCCGACGACCGCTGGCACGAGGAGATCCGCCGCCGCGTCCGCATCAACCACAACGGCCTGTCCTTCGCCCGCCTCGCCTTCGAGCACCACGACACCGTCGACATCTCCATCGCGATCCCGGGCCGCCCCGCGATCGTCCGCGTCGACTGGATCGAGGCCAAGGTCATCGCCGGCGGGCGGCGCCGCGAGCAGGTCCTGCGCTGGGACAGCCCCGAGGACTTCGTCGGCCTGCACTACGCCGACTGCCGCTACCTCGGCGGCAACCTGATGGAGTTCGACACCCCCTACGCGGCCGTGTGGCTGCCGATCGCCCGCCGCGCGGGCGCACCGGTGGTGTCGTCCGCGCAGATCACCGTCGCGTTCGCGATGCTCCCGCAGTCCATGACCGGCATGGCCCCCCGCATGCCGCTCGACAAGCACGCGACCAGAGCCGCCCGGGCGGCGCGGCTCACCGACAGGCTCCGCGAGGAGTACCGGACGCTCGGCGTGAAGGGCGTTGCCGCCGGCGCCGGGCGAGTGGCCAGGAGGAAGCTCGGTGACGCGAAGTGACCCCGGTGCCGGACCCGGCACGAACGAGACCGGCGCCCAGGAGGCTTTCCCGGAGGACGCCCTGAGCACGCCCCCGGAGGACCCGGTGGAGCCGGTGGAGCCCGCGGTTCCGGAGGCCCCCGTGGAGCCCGTAGCGGCGGAGGCGGAGGAGCCCGCGGAAGCCGTCGAGCCCGTGGGCGAGGCGGCGGAGACCCCGGAACTCGTGCGGCCGGGGGACGAACCGGACACCGAGCCGGTCGTCCGCAGCGCCGCCGCGAAGCCGAAGCGGACGGCGTCCAGGAAGGCCGCCCGCAAGAAGGCGGCCGTGCCGGACGAACCGTCCGGGATCGTCGCGACCGGGTTCGCCGGCACCCGCGACGAGCCGCACCGGCAGGCGCGCCTCGCCCGCGAGCAGCCGCTCCTGCTCCACTCCATGTCGATCTTCCGGAGCCTGTTCGAGGCGATCGCCCGGTGCCGCGAGATCGGCACGGTCGTCGAGGTCGGCGTCGAGTCCGGCCGGACCAGCGCGGTGTACGCGGACCTGGGCGCGACCGTCCACTGCGTCGAGCCGAACCCGACCGACGAACTGCGGGCCGTCCTCGCCGCCGACCCGCGCCTGCACCTGGTCGAGGGCCGCTCCCCGGACGTCCTCGGCGAACTGCCCGCCGCCGACCTGTACGTCCTCGACGGCGACCACAACTACGCCGTGGTCCGCGAGGAACTCGCCTGGATCATGAAGAACGCCCCCGACGCCGTCGTGGCCCTGCACGACGTCCTGTGGCCGAGCGGGCGCCGCGACATGTACTACCAGCCGTCCCCCCTCGCGGCCGAGGACGCGCACCCGTCCACCGGCGGCGGCCCGACCGTCTGGCACGACGAGGTCACCCCCGTGGGCTTCGCAGGCATGGGCGCCTACACGGTCGCGGCGCACGCGGGCGGCGAGCGCAACGGCGTCCTCACCGCGGTCGAGGACGCGCTCGTCGAGGGCGGCGGCGACTGGCGCTTCGAGATCGTCCCGGCCGTGTTCGGGCTCGGCGTCCTCGCCCGGTCCGGCTCGCCCGGCGCGGCGGAGATCTTCGCGGCGCTGCGGCCCTACACGTCGTCCGACCTGCTCGCCGCCATGGAGAACAACCGGATCGCGCTCTACACCCGCATCCTCCAGCTCCAGTACGAGGCGGAGGCGCGCACCGAAGAGGCGACCCGCATGGCCGAGACCATCGCGGCCCAGCAGCAGGAGATCGACCGCTTGGGCGGCGGAACCGGCCGCCCGGCCGCCGCCGCGGCGGCCCCGCGGCGGGACGAGCCCGCCGCGCCGAAGGAAGAGCAGCCGAGGAGCGCCGAAGTGTCCGACTACGTCTCGACGGTCGCCGTGCACCACGACACCTGGGGGACCTTCCTCGAACCGGACGCCTCGATCGCCGACCTCGAGAACCCGCACGAGGTCCTCGGCATCCCGATCCTGAGCGGCCACCACGCCGACCTCAAGGCGTTCGCCGGGTACAACACGGTCTTCGACCGCATCGCGGACCGCGTCGCGGGCGTGAACCTCGCGTACGAGGACCAGTGCAGCGCGAACCACTACTTCGACGTGTTCACCCGCATCGAGCGCGACCACCGGCACGCCACCCGGATCGTCGAGGTCGGCGTGTTCATGGGCGGCTCGTCCACCGTGTTCGCGGGCTGCGTCGAGCCGATGGGCTTCGAACTCGACCTCGTCGACGTCAACCCGGTCTACCTGCAGTTCGCGTACGAGCGCATCCGCCGCACGTTCCCGGGGGCGACGCCGCGCGTCCGCATGTTCTACGGCGACCTGCCGACGTACGTCCAGAAGGTGCTGCTGCCCGAGACCTCGGCGCGCGCGATCGTCCACCACGACGGGGCGCACGACTTCAACCAGGTCGTCAAGGACATCAGCTCGCTGTACTTCGTCCGGGACCGGGTGCACAGCCTCGCGATCCAGGACACGCACCTGCGCGGCCTCATCGAGCACTTCAACTTCGTGGACGCCGCCGTCTACGCGATGTTCGGCGTGGACGTGAAGTACGAGCCGGTGGGCGCCCGCTACGAGGAGGGCTCGTCGGTGACGAACCCGAACCAGTGGAACGGGAACTACTTCCTCGCGGGGATGTCGGAGGGGATGTACATCCCGTTCGAGGGCGTCGAGTGGAAGTACCCGCACCCGTCGATGGACCTGGAGACCTTCCTGCCGGTGAAGCGTTGACCACGCACGTCACCGTGCCCGAAGCGTGACCGTCCTACCGGTCAACCAAGATCGTTAAGTGGGCGTCTCCACGGAAAACCCCCGATCCGTGGAGGCAACCCCTTGCCCCGAATACGAAGCCTGGCCGTCCTGACGGCCCTGATCGTCGCGGTGACGACGTTCCTCGTCCCCGCGGCCGCCCGAGCCGACGTCACCGACGTGAACCTGTCGGTGGCGTTCGACCGCCTGTCCGCCGACCGCGTCGCCACGGTGACCCTCGAGGCCAAGTCCGCGAGCGGCATCACCGGCGTCGAGGCGGCGGTCGAGCAGCTGGCGAACGAAGAGTGGACGCCCATCGCGACGATGCCGCTCGCCCGTACCGGCGGCACCGCGAACGACGGAACCTGGACGGCCGAGTACCGGACGGACATCGAGGCCCACCCGGGCGGCACCAGGTTCGTCGCGGAGATCGCATCGGCGGACGGCACCACGCTGACCACCGAGGCGAAGTACATCGACAACTGCTATCAGCTGACCATGACCGACCTCACCAGTTCACCCGAGGTCATCGACGCAGACACTCCGGTGACGGTCGAGGGGCGAGTCCTGGTGCAGCGGACCCGAGACGCAGAACCCGGACCCGCGCCGGACGTCGCGGTCACGACCAGTGGGTCCTCGGTCCGGACGAGGGCGGACGGCTCGTTCACCTACACGACCGGCTACACCGAAGACGCGGTCCGTCCCAAGGCGGGGCGCGAGCCGGAACTGTGCACGGTGATGGGGGCGGCTCCCGAACCCGAGATCGAGAAGCAGTCGGTCAAGCTGTCGGGGCGGATCGTCACCCCGATGCCGGTCGAGGCCGGTTCCACCGTGGTCGTGGAAGGACGCCTGGAGCGGAACGGTGCCGACGGCCTCGTCCCGGTTCCCGGCGCGGTGGTGAGCGGGCAAGTCGTCTCGGGGCCTTTCAGCAGGGCAGGGCGGTCGGTCTACACCTCCGAGGACGGTGGATTCCGCCTGTCGCTTCCCGTTGAAGAGGCCGGTCGGCTGAGTCTGGACAGCGAGGAGAACGACCTCCTGGAGAGCGGCCTGACCGACGCGGGGGCGCTGTCGATCGGGGGAGACTCGCGGATCGTCGGCTTCGACATGAAGCCGTCCCCCGTCGGCTATCACGAGATGATCCATGCGACGGGTCGGCTCATGGCCGGTTCCGAGCCGATCGCGGACGCCCAGGTGAGGCTCGAGTACGCTGACACGACCTATGCCTGGTGGGACACAGCCTCGTACGTCAGGACGAACAGCGAGGGGTACTTCGACGTCCAGAGCCCTCGGACGCTGCAGGACGGGTACTGGCGTGTCCACTATGTGGGTTCCGGCGGTAAGACTCTCGCCATGAGCGACGTCCGCCACGTCGAGGTCAAGTACGGGACGAGGCTGGACGGCTACACCGCGACGGCGGGCGCGGGCGGCGCGGTCACGATCCAGGGCGAGCTGGTGCGCCTCAAGGACGGGGAAGAGCCCGCGAGCGGGCTGCCGGTCTACGTCTACTTCATGGCTGACGGACAGTCGACCTGGGAGTTCCAGGGGACGACCGAGGTCGGAACGGACGGGACGTTCGGCAAGCAGTTCAAGACCGACAAGAACGGCTACTGGACGGCGGCGTTCTGGGGCGACGACGACCACATCAGGTCCAACGCGCCCATCGCGCACGTGAAAGTTCTCGGGAAGTACACGACGGAGTTCGCCGAGTTCGGCGCGTCCCCGTCGCCCGTGGCGGCGGGTGAGCCGATCACGCTGAAGGGGCTGCTGACCCGTTCCGTGGACGGCGGCGCGGCCGAGGCCGCCCCGGGCAAGCCGGTCTACGTCTACTTCCTGCCCGCCGGGGCGACCGAGTGGGTGGAGAAGGCGGTCGTTCAGACGGGCGCGGACGGGCGGTTCGAGAAGGCGTTCGCGGCCGAGGAGGACGGCTACTGGACGGCGTGGTTCTTCGG
>NZ_AULB01000029.1 GCF_000425065.1 Actinomadura rifamycini DSM 43936 | reverse complement strand
GGCCTTTCCGCTCGACTTGCATGTGTTAAGCACGCCGCCAGCGTTCGTCCTGAGCCAGGATCAAACTCTCCATTAAGGTCTTACCGACCCTTCGGGGGCGAACCCGAAGAGCCAAACCTTGGAAACAATCCCGGCAATGCACCACTCGGGTGCTTACCTCAAAGAAATCCCCAGCCTCACAACCCCTCGAAGAGGGGATGCAGGGCCTCGGGGGTGATCCGGCCTGCCGGCCGAATCGTTAAAGGCACTGGCTTTTAACACGCTGTTGAGTTCTCAAGAAACGGACACCCACCGCGCTCGGACCCGCTCTCGCGGCCCTCGCTCCGGGGCAACCCTTCTATCTTACCGGAGTCTTCGTCTCTGTCAACCGGCTCTCGCGAGCCGATCTTCAGATTCGTCGCCCGCCCTCCGGGATGCTGCCGCTGACGGCGCGAACCGTCTTCGGAAGATCGTTCGGAGGAGTCCCTCGGGCCGGCCACCTCGCGGTGTCCTGCATCCCGTCCGGGCTTGCCATTCCAGAGTAGCTCGCTCCGAAGCATGCTTCGAACCGTTTTTCGTCCGGGTGGCTTCCCCGGGGCCGTCCGCCTCTCGGCGTCCCGCATCCCCTTGGGGCAGGAAGAACATTAGGCAGCCCCGGAGCGATCGTCAAATCGGGCCGTCCACCTCCAGGGCGCCTCCCGGAAACCTGCTGGTCGCGTGCATGTACCGGCGCCCGCGTCATCCGTGCGTCAGGACGGCGTCAGTACCGCGGCCCTCGTGTGGGTCCCGTGTCAGCGGGGTCGCGGACGGTGGTCGACGTCACAGCGAACGACGGGAAGGCATGGGGATGGACGACGTGATACGCACCGAGGCGCTGCGCAAGCGGTTCGGGGAGACGCAGGCCCTGGACGGCGTGAGCATCGCGGTGCGGCGGGGCACCGTGCTCGGGGTGCTGGGGCCGAACGGGGCCGGGAAGACGACGGCGGTGCGGGTGCTCGCGACGCTGCTCAAGCCCGACTCGGGACGCGCCGAGGTGTGGGGCTACGACGTCGTGCGGGACGCGGTCCGGGTCCGGGCGAAGATCGGGCTGACGGGGCAGTACGCATCGGTGGACGAGGAGCTGTCGGGGACGCAGAACCTCGTGATGATCGCGCGGCTGTTGGACTTCGGACGTGCGGAGGCCAAGGCCCGGGCGCGGGAGCTGCTGGCGCGGTTCCGGCTGACGGAGGCGGGCCGGCGTGCCGTCAAGACGTACTCGGGCGGGATGCGGCGGCGGCTCGACCTCGCGGCGAGCCTGATCAACCGGCCGGACGTCATCTACCTGGACGAGCCGACGACGGGCCTGGACCCGCGTGCGCGCAACGAGGTGTGGGACACCGTGCGCGCGGTGGTCGCGGACGGGGCGACGGTGCTGCTCACGACGCAGTACCTCGAGGAGGCGGATGCGCTCGCGGACCGCATCGCGGTGTTCGACCACGGCCGGGTGATCGCGGAGGGGACGTCCGGCGAGCTGAAGCGGCGTGTGGGGCGGCAGACGCTCACGGTGCGGGCGGCGGAGCCGTACCGGGTGGAGCAGCTCACCGCGATCGTGGCCGAGGTGGCCGGGGGACGCCCGGACGTGCAGGCGGCGACGGGGCTGGTGACGGCGCCGGTGAGCGACCCGGGGGCGGTGTCGGCGCTGGTGCGGCGGCTGGACGAGGCGGCGCTGACGCCGGCGGAGCTGGCGGTGCGGATGCCGAGCCTGGACGAGGTGTTCCTGACGCTGACGGGCCATGCCGCCGAGGAGCCGGCGGAGGAGCCGGCGCGGGAAGGGAGCCTGGCATGACCGCGGTCACGGTGTCCCCGGCAGAGCCGCCCGCCCGGATCGGTCCGCGGCGGACGCTGCGGCACGGGCTGACGCTGGCGTGGCGGAACGTCTCGCAGCTGCGGCACTCACCGGAGAAGCTGCTCGACACGACGCTGATGCCGATCGTGTTCCTGCTGATGTTCCTGTACGTGTTCGGCGGTGCGGTGGCGGGCGACACGCAGTCGTACCTGCAGGTGCTGCTGCCGGGCTTGGTGGCCCAGACGGCGATGTTCTCGACGATGGGGCTGGGGGTGGCGCTGAACGAGGACATCCACCGCGGGGTGTTCGACCGGTTCCGCAGCCTGCCGATCGCGCGGAGCGCGCCGCTGATCGGGACGGTGCTCGGGGACACCGTCCGGTTCGTCGTCATGATGACGATGCTGGTGGGGTTCGGGTCGCTGCTGAGCTTCCGGTTCCACGCCGATCCGTTGTCGGTGCTGGCCGCGATCGCGCTCGCGTACGTGTTCTACCTGGCGGTGTGCTGGGTGTCGGTGCTGGTGGGGCTGGTGGCGCCGAGCCCGGAGACGGTGCAGGGCATCGCGATGGTCTGGGTCATGCCGTTGACCTTCGGAAGCAGCGTCCTGGTCGCGGACACCTCGACGATGCCGGGCTGGTTGCAGGCGTGGACGGACGTCAGCCCGGTGACGCACCTCGCGGACGCGATGCGGGCGCTCATGATCGGCGGCGAGGTGGGGAACCACGTCTGGGTGACCCTGGCGTGGGCCGCCGGGATCGTGATGGTGTCGTTCCCGCTGGCCGTCCGCATGTACACGCGGCGCGTGTGACCGGGCGACCGGATCAACCGCACGGGTCGAGGCGCGCTCCGGCACGCCCCGGCCCGTCCGGCCCGTCCGGCCCGTCTCCCTCGTCGGGACCGGCGGGCGCCGCGAGGCCGGGCGCGCGGGCGATGAACGCGGCGCGGTCGACGGCCCGTCCGCGCCGGTGGGCGGCGCCGAACGCGGCGGCGCCGAGGGCCCGCGCGGCGGACTCGGCGACCCGCCGGTCGTCGTAGGAGCCGGCGTCGTGGTAGCCGCGCAGGGCGTGCGCGGTGCCGAGGAGTTCCGCGGCGGCGGCGTGCTCGCCGCGCGCGTCCGCGAGGGAGGCGAGCCCTTCGGCGAGGACGGCGAGGGTGGGGTTGCCGGCGAAGACGTCGATGTCCAGGCCGGCGACGGCGCGGGCGTGCCAGCGCGCGGCCGCGTCGAGGTCGCCGTCCTCCCCGGCGAGGCAGCCGAGCCGCATGTGGGCGCGGCGCGCGACGAGGGTGATGTCGGGGCGGTACCGGCGCTCGCAGGTCCACTCGTGGACGCGTGCGGCGAGCGCGCGGGCGGCGTCCCGGTCGCCTTCCCGGAGGCACAGTTCGCTGAGGGCGAGGGCGGCGGTGCCGGCGTCGGCGTAGTCGCCGCGCCGCTCCATGGTGTCCATGGCCTGCTGGATGTTCTTGCGCGCGTCGGCGAGGTCGCCGGTCCGCATCCGGACCTCGCCGACGAGGACGAGCATCATGACGCCGGCGTCCATGCCGATGCCCGTGTCGGCGAGCCGCTGCGCCTCCTCCGCGAGGTCGAGGGCCGCGGCGAGCTCGCCGCGGGCGATGTGGACCTGGACCTGGCAGCCGAGCGCGCCGAGCAGGCCCCACCGGTCGCCGATGTCGCGGAACCGGGCGCAGCCCGCGGCGGCCTCGACCGCGGCGGCGTCGATGTCGCCGACGTTGATCGCGAGGTGGCCGAGCACGACGCGGGAGATCGCGCCGACCCACGGGTCCGGGTGGCCGTCGAGCCGCTTCAGGAGGCGGCGCGCCTCGTCGTCGTCCCCCGCGAAGATGGCGCGGACGGGACGGGCGAGGGCGAGCATGGGGTAGCACGGCTCGTCGGGGACGGCCTGGACGAAGCGTTCGATGGCGGCGCGCAGCGAGTCGAGCGTCGCTCCGCACCCGGAGGCGAACTCGGCGACGAGCCCGGCGGACAGGACGGCGAGGGCGTACTCCTCGGCCAGGTCCGGCGGCGGCGCGCCGGCGGCGAGGTCGCGGACGGCTTCGGCGAGGGCGCCCGCCTCGACCTCCATGTCGTGCATGAACCAGAACCACATGAGGCAGCCGAACAGCCGCAGCGCCGTCTCGACGTCCCGCGCGTCGACGGCGTGCCGGAGCGCGGCGGCCAGGTTGTCGCGTTCGGCGGCCAGGCGTTCGGCCCAGCGGAGCTGGTCGGGGCGGCGCAGTTCCGGGTCGGCGCGGGCGGCGAGGTCGAGGAAGTGGGCGGTGTACGCGGCGCGGACCCGCCGCGCCTCGCCGGCCTCCTCGAGCCGTTCGCCCGCGTAGACGCGGACGGTCTCCAGCAGCCGGTAGCGGACGTCCGCGCCGCCGTCCGCGAGGACGAGCGACTTGTCGATCAGGGCGGCGACCACGTCGAGGACGTCGTCGGGCGCGGGGGCGTCCGGGGCGTCGAGGCCGCAGACGCGGGCGGCGGCGGCCGGGGAGGCGCCGCCCGCGAACACCGACAGCCGGCGCAGGACGGTGCGTTCGACGTCGTCGAGCAGGTCCCAGCTCCAGTCGACGACGGCGCGCAGGGTGCGGTGGCGGGGCAGTGCGGCGCGGCTGCCGGCGGACAGCAGCCGGAACCGGTCGCCGAGCCGGGCCGCGACCTGGCCGGGGGTGAGGGCGCGCAGCCGGGCGGCGGCCAGTTCGATGGCGAGGGGGACGCCGTCGAGGGCGCGGCAGATCTCGACGACGTCGCCGACGGTGTCGGCGTCGACCGCGAAGCCGGGGCGGACGGCGGCGGCGCGGTCGGCGAACAGCCGGACGGCCGCGTACCGCAGCGCCTCGTCCGGGCCGGGCCCGCCGTCGGGTCCGCCGTCGGGTCCGCCGTCGGGGGCGGGCGGCGGCAGCGGGAGGGACGGGACCGGGCACAGCGACTCGCCGGTGATGCCGAGCGGCTCGCGGCTGGTGGCGAGGATCCGGACGCCGGGCGCCCGCGCGAGGAGGTGGTCGGTGAGCCGGGCGACGGCGTCGACGAGGTGCTCGCAGTTGTCCAGGACGAGGACGAGGCTCTTGGCGGCGAGGAAGGCGGTGAGCCGGTCGAGGGGGTGCGCGGGCGGCCTGGCCTCGGTGCTCCACATCGGTTCGGCGGCGCCGAGCGCGGTCAGGACGGCCTGGGCGAGGTCGCCGGGGTCGCTGACCGGGGCGAGCGGGACGAACCAGACGCCGTCCGGGGTGCCGGCGACGTGCGCCGCGGCGATCTCCCCGGCGAGGCGGGTCTTGCCCGCGCCGCCGGGGCCGGTGAGGGTGACGAGCCGGTGCCCGCGCAGCAGCTCGCCGACGCGCCGCGACTCCTCCTCCCGGCCGACGAACGTCGTGAGCTGCGCGGGCAGGTTCGTCCGGCGCCGGGCCGGGGCGGCGGGGCGGGCGCCGGGGGGCGCGGGGCCGGAGCCGTTCGCGGACGTGCCGGCGCCGTCGTCGCGCAGGACGGCCAGGTGGACGGCGGCGAGTTCGGGGGACGGGTCGGCGCCGAGCCGGTCGGCGAGGGCGCGGCGCGTCTCCTCGTAGGCGTCGAGGGCGTCGGCGCGGCGCCCGGCGGCGTGCAGGGAGCGGACGTAGTGGGCGCGGAGGCGCTCCCGCAGCGGGTTCGCGGCGGCGACGGCGGCGAGGTCGGCGGGCGGCGGCGCGGGCCGGGCCGCGGCCCGGTCGGCGTCGAGCCGGTCCTCGACGGCGGCGAGCCGCAGCTCGTCCAGGCGCGCGATGGCGGGGCGGGCGAAGTCGTCGCCGGCGACGTCGGTGAGCGCGGGGCCGCGCCACAGTCCGAGGGCGCGGGCCAGCTCGTCGGCCCGCCGCGCCGGGTCGTCCGTCCGGCGGGCGGCGGCGACGGCGCGCTCGAACGCGACGGCGTCGACCTCGTCCGGGGCGACGCCGAGCCGGTATCCGGCGGGGCCGTGCTCGACGACGTCCCGGCCGGCCGCGCCGCGCAGCCGGGAGACGAGCGCCTGGAGGGCGTTGCCGCCGGGCGGGTCGCCGTCCCACAGGTCGTCCAGCAGGCGCGCCGCCGAGACGGGCCGGCCCGCGTCGAGCGCGAGCCGGACGAGCAGGGCGCGCAGTCTCCGGCCGCCGACCTCGACGGGCCGCCCGGCCGCGTCCCGCACGGCGAGCGGGCCCAGGATGCCGATGCGCACGTGTCCCCTTTCCGCGGCCATTGTCCCCGATGTGTGGACGCCCCACGCCGGGTAATGGATCGGGATGGAACTCGCCATCGTCATGGATTGCGCCGATCCCGACTCCCTCGCGGACTTCTGGGCGGCGGCGCTCGGCTACGAGCGCGGCCCCCTGGACGAGCCCTACGTGACGCTGACCGACCCGCAGGGCCGGAACCCGACGTTGCTGCTGCAGCGCGTCCCCGAGCCGAAGTCCGGCAAGAACCGGATGCATCCCGATCTCCGGGTCGCCGACATGGACGCCGAGCTCGCACGGGTCACGGGGCTGGGGGCGCGCGTCGTCCGCGGCCCGTTCGAGGACGAGAGCTGGCTCACGACGGTGCTGACCGACCCGCAGGGCAACGAGTTCTGCCTGATCGTCCCCCCGGAGGAGGAGTGATGAACGCCGTCGTCGACACCGCCCGCAAGCAGAAGGAGCGCTACGCGGGCGGCGAGGACCGGCCGCTCGGCTCGTACCTGGGCACGATGGCGGTCTACGCGGTGACGGCCGGGGCGCTGGGCGTTCTGGCGAAGCGGTTCCGGGACCGGGTGCCCGCCGTCGGCGCGGGCGACCTGGCGCTGATGGCGGTCACCACGCACAAGCTGTCCCGGCTGATCGCCAAGGACCCGGTGACGAGCCCGCTGCGCGCCCCGTTCACCCGCTACTCGGGGACGTCCGGTCCGGCGGAGGTGGCCGAGGAGGTGCGGGGCCACGGCGTCCGGCACGCCGTCGGGGAGCTGGTCACCTGCCCGTTCTGCACGGGCCAGTGGGTGGCGACGGCGTACGCGGCGGGGCTGGTCTTCGCACCGGAGACGACCCGGTTCGCGGGCGCGACCATGACGGCGGTGGCCGCGTCGGACTGGCTGCAGCTCGCGTACGCGCGGCTCCAGCGGTCCGCCGAGGACTGACC
This sequence comes from Actinomadura rifamycini DSM 43936, assembly GCF_000425065.1. GTDB lineage: Bacteria > Actinomycetota > Actinomycetes > Streptosporangiales > Streptosporangiaceae > Spirillospora > Spirillospora rifamycini. The sequence continues at coordinate 113,932 of NZ_AULB01000029.1, read as the reverse complement.
CCTGGCGCCCCATTCTTTACGTTTGCCCCATATGGATCGGGTACGGCGATCCTATGGAGCTGTCATTCCTCAAGACGCTGTACCGGCACCCCGGCCCCTACGCGTCGGTGTACGCCGACCTCACCCGGACCACCGAGGACGCCGCCAAGGCCGTCGAGCTGCGGTGGCGGGCGCTGCGCACCGACCTGGAGGAGCAGGGCACCCCCGCCGACACCCTCCGCGCGATCGAGGCGACCGTCGAGGACGAGATCGCGCAGCGCCGCTCCGAAGGGCTGGTGGTCTTCGCGGCGGACGGCGAGGTCGTGCACGCCGAGCGGCTCCCCGCCCCGCCCCGCACGCCCCACGCCCGGTTCGCCCCGCTCCCCCACGTCCTGCCCTACCTGGCCGAACGCGGCGAGCGGTTCCCGCACATGGTCGCCGTCGTGGACCGCCGGGGCGGCGAGATCGACTGCGTGACCGCCGCCGGACGGCACGAGCACATCGAGGTCGACGGCGACGAGGAGTACCCGATCCGCAAGACGAAGGCGGGCGACTGGAACCAGTCCCGGTTCCAGCGCTCGTCCGAGAACGTCTGGAAGCTCAACGCCAAGAAGGTCGCGCACGAGATCGACCGCGCCGCCGACCGCTGCGGCGCGCAGGCGGTGGTGATCGCCGGCGACACCCGCGCCCGGACGGCCGTCCTGGAGGAGGTCTCCGAGGCCGTCCTGGAGCACGTCGTCGAGCTCGACCGCAACACCGACGTCCACGATCCGGAGCTGGAGGCGGAGCTGAACCGGATCCTGAAGCTCAAGACGGCCGAGCGCGTCATGACGGTCGCCGAGCGCTTCGACCGGGAGCTCGCCAACGGCAAGCGCGCCGTGTCCGGCATCCCCGCGATCGTCGAGGCCGTCCGCAACGGCCAGGTCGAGACCCTGCTGCTGGACGAGGAGGACCCGGGTTCCGGGGAGAGCCTGTGGTTCGGGCCCGACCCGGTCCAGCTCGCGTCGTCCCCGGAGGAACTCCGCACCGAGTTCGGCGTCACGGACGTCCACGAGGACCGGGCGGACGCCGCGCTCGTCCGGGCCGTGGCGGCGACCGACGGCGAGCTGGTGGTGCTGCCCTCGGACGGCGACGCGCACCACGAGATCGGCGCCGTCCTGCGCTTCACGGCCTGAACGCGCGGCGGGCCCGAGCGGCACCGCGAACGGCGAAGGCCGCCCGAGACCCTGGAGTCTCGAGCGGCCTTCGCCGTAAGGAAGAACGTGGAGCTATGGGGATTCGAACCCCAGACCTCCTCCATGCCATGGAGGCGCGCTACCAACTGCGCCATAGCCCCTCGGTGCAGTGAAGAGCTTAGTGCACGTTGGACACCGCTCGGAACGCGGGCCGCGGGGGTACGGCTCCCCGCGGCCCGCGGCGGGTCAGCGGCCGGGCGCGGCGGCCGGGTCCTGGATACCGTCCGCGGCGCTGTTGCTGTAGGAGTGCCACTCGCCCTGCTGGAACGTCGGGATCCAGACGGTGAGGCCCTCCGGCCATTCCACGGGCAGCCCGAGGAGCTTGTTCTGGTGCTCCGCCACGTCGTGGGCTTGGACATTGTGCTCGGTGGGCTGCCCGGCGGCCGGCGGCGTGTAGTCGCGGGGCATCTGCAGCCCCCGCGGCCGGCCTTCCGTGCTCGACACCTCCTCGGCGCCCGCTCCGTCCACCCCGGCCCCGTCCCCGACCGGCTTGTCCGCGCCCGCCCCGGCGGCGCCGAGCGTGCACAGCGTCTTGGCGAGATCCGGCTGCCCGGGAAGCAGCTTGATCTGCTTCAGGAGTTCCAGCCCCCGCTCGCAGTCCTTGCTCTCCGCCACCGGCACGGCCACCGGCACCGCGACCGGGTCCAGCGCCGCCGCCTGCGCCACCGCGGGCGCCGCGACCGCCACGACCGAGGCGGCCAGGACGGCGGGCAGGGTCGCTCTTCCGGTGATACGAGCTCTCATTGGGTTAACCCCTCATCTCGATCGGCATCGCCACCGACGACTGTTCCCGCATGATCAAGAGCGCCAAGCGCGCGCAGGGCAAAGGCGTCCGTCCGCGTGATCAACGTTTTGCGTGCGCATTTACCGCGACGCCCCGGCCGTGCCCTTCGTCCGCCCTCGCCACCGCGCGCACCCGGCGCGACCTGCACGGCCCCTCACCCTCCAGCGTGGAGGGCATTCCCGACATGCCGCGCACTTGAGTGATCTCCACGAGAGAGCGCGATCACGATCACCGACACACCCGGTTTCGGCAAAGACTGATGATCTATGTAAACCCGATGCCCCGCAAATCCGTCAAGTTCTCTTTCGAATTTTACCGAAGACGATCGAACCATTAATCGGGAGCCCCCATCACACCCGAATGTCAGGATCCAACCGATGAACGGGGGGTTCACATGAAGATCCTGCTTCGCACGCTGTCCGTGCTCGCGGCCGCCGCGCTGACGGCGGCCGCCGGCGTCGGCGCGGCGTCCGCCGACGGCCCGGACACCGACCCGCGGGTCGTCAAGGCCATCGAGCTCCAGCCGTGGGTCGAACTCGACGCGGGGAGCAAGAGCTACCGCGTCGCGTTCGTCCGCTGCGCGCTCACGCAGCTCGGCTTCTACACCAACTGCAACCCGGCCGCCTCCAACGGCGACGTGTACCTCCAGGACATGGTCGACGACGTCAAGCGGTACCAGAGGGCCCGCTTCATCGACGTCGACCCGCAGGGCACCGTCACCGGCGAGACCATGAGCGAGCTCCGGCGCGACATCGGCGAGGTCCTCACGGGCGACGGCCCGAACAACGGGAAGGCGCACATCGTCAAGGGCGTCCAGGGCGTGATGAAGGCCCTGCAGGACCGGAGCCTCAAGGTCGACGGCTGGTACGGCGGCGCCACCGAGCGCGCCGTCCGCGCGTTCCAGACGCGCAAGCGGATCGGCGTCGACGGCTACTTCGGCCCGCAGACGTTCCGCGCCGCGATGGCCCAGGGCGCCGAGCAGCGATCCACCCCGGGCCTCTAGAGGATCGACCGACCCCGCACCGGTAGGGCGGCCGGGCTCTCCGCGCACCGTCACGGAGCGGTCGCCGATGGCACGAGAAAGGCACCGGGCCCACGGACCCGGTGCCTTTTTTCAAGACCAACGCGTGGAGCTATGGGGATTCGAACCCCAGACCTCCTCCATGCCATGGAGGCGCGCTACCAACTGCGCCATAGCCCCGCGCCGCTGCGTGGACGTTCATCCCGCAGGGCTCCGCCAGTGTATCGGACTTCAGTGACCGGACACGAATCGTTTCGCCTCAGGCCCCGTTGTCGGTGCGATCGTCGCCGAGGACGGGTTCGGGGAGGGTGCCGGCGTTGTGTTCGGCGAGGCGCCAGCCGCCGTCGCGCATCTCGGTGAGGACGGACCAGCAGCAGTTCGAGAGGCCGCCGAGGCGCTCCCAGACGCTCTCGGGGAGGCCGAGGAGGTTCGACATGCCGAGCCGGAGCGCGGCGCCGTGGGAGGCGACGACGAGCGTCCCGGTGCCGGGCAGGTCGTCGAGGGCGCGGTCGAGGGCGGCGCCGACGCGCTTGGCGACCTGGGCGCTGGTCTCGCCGCCGGGCGGCTGCCAGGCGGCGTGCGCCTCGGGGTAGCGCTCGCGGATCTCGCGGCCGGTGAGGCCCTCCCACTCGCCGCCGTCGCGCTCGATCAGGTCGCGGTCGTAGCGGACGGGGAGGCCGGTGACCTCGGCGAGGCAGGCCGCGGTGGCGGACGCGCGCTGCAGCGGGGACGCCAGCAGCTCGGTGGGGCGCAGCCCGGCGAGGAGGCGGGCGGCGCGGCGGGCCTGCTGCACGCCGGTCTCGTCCAGGGGGATGTCCGTCTTGCCCTGGAAGCGGTTCTCGACGTTCCAGGCCGTCTGGCCGTGCCGCCACAGGACGAGCCGGCGCCTGCCGGGCTCGCGGCGCGTGTCACTCACCGAGGCTCCCGACGGTCCGGGCGCGCTGCTCCTGGTGCGCGGTGGCGGACTCGGGCAGCTCGATCACCGGGCAGTCCTTCCAGAGCCGTTCGAGCGCGTAGAAGACGCGGTCCTCCTCGTGCTGGATGTGCACGATGACGTCGGCGTAGTCGAGGAGCACCCAGCGGCCCTCGCGCTCGCCCTCGCGGCGGACGGGCTTGGCGTCGGCCTCCTCGCGGAGCCTTCGCTCGACCTCGTCGACGATGGCGCGGACCTGACGGTCGTTGGGGGCGGAGCAGAGCACGAACGCGTCGGTGATGACGAGCTGCTCGCTCACGTCGTAGGCCAGGATGTCGTCGGCCAGCTTGTCTCCCGCCGCCTCCGCGGCGATCCGGACCAGCGTTGCGGCCCTTTCGGATGCGGTCACGATGCGCTCGCGATCCTCCCTGTAGGGGTCGTCTCGGCTCCACCATCTCACGGGCGGGGGCCGGCGGCCCGATCAATTTGTCGGCCGGCCGCGTTCGCACGCGGCCCTTCCCTCTCCAGGGTATGCGGACGGCGCGGGGGCCGTGGCGCGGCGGACGGCCGGGCGTGCGGATCTCCGCGCAGGTCAGGAGGCGTCGTCGCGGTAGAGGCCGCGCTTGTTGATGTACTGGACGATCCCGTCGGGGACGAGGTACCAGATCGGCTCGCCGGAGTGGACGCGGTCGCGGCACTCGGTGGAGGAGATCGACAGGGCCGGTACCTCCATGAGCGACACGCGCCCGTTGGGCAGGCCGGGGTCGGCGAGGCGGTGCCCGGGGCGGGTGACGCCGACGAAGTGAGCGAGGCCGAACAGTTCGTCGGTGTCGTGCCAGGTGAGCATCTTCTCGAGGGCGTCGGCGCCGGTGATGAAGAACAGGTCGGCGTCGGGGCCCCGGACGTCCCGGATGTCGCGCAGCGTGTCGACGGTGTAGGTGGGGCCGGGGCGGTCGATGTCGACGCGGCTGACGGAGAAGCGCGGGTTGGAGGCGGTGGCGATCACGGCCATGAGGTAGCGGTCCTCGGCGGCGGCGACCTTGCGGCCCTCCTTGTGGGACGAGAGGCCCGTGGGGACGAAGACCACTTCGTCCAGCGAGAAGAAGTGCGCCACCTCGCTGGCGGCCACGAGGTGCCCGTGGTGGATCGGGTCGAACGTGCCGCCCATGATCCCGAGCCGCCGCTTTTGCGTCATGACGACGAGAATAGCCAGCCGGTGCACCGGCCCGAACGTTCGCCCCGGCGTCCGGCGGGAACCCTGCGGCACGCCGGTTCGTCGGAACTACCATGCCTGACTTGACTTTCTCCTTCGCCTAGAGGCGAGGGGCTCCAGCGGTCACCCGCTGGGTTTCCTGCTTCACCGACGACCGCCCCGTCCGGGAGGGCTCCCGTTGAGGTCTCACACCGTCTCCACAGGCGGACACCGCCAGCCCGGCGGCCAGGATGTTCTTGGCGGCGTTGACGTCACGGTCGTGAACCGCACCGCAACCGCACCGCCACTCCCTCACGGCGAGGGGCATCCGCTCAGCGGCCCTCCCACATTCGGAGCACAACTTGGACGAGGGGAACCAGCGGTCGATCACCACGAGCTCACGGCCGTACCACCCGGCCTTGTACTCCAGCATCGCCCGCAGCTCCCGCCACGCCGCGTCCGAGATCGCCCGGGCGAGGGAGCGATTCTTCACCATGGTGCGGACTCCCAAGTCCTCGATCACGACCACTTGGTTCTCGTGGACGAGCCGAGTCGACAGCTTGTGCAGGAGGTCCCGGCGCCGGTCGGCGATGCGCACATGAATCCGCGCGATCTTCCGGCGGGCCTTGTCCCGGTTCGCCGAGCCCTTGGCCTTACGGAACAACTCCCTCTGTGCTCGGGCGAGGCGTTCGCCGTCGCGGCGCTCGTGCCGGGGATTGGCGACCTTCTCTCCCGTCGACAGCGTAACCAGCGAGATGAGGCCCACGTCGATCCCGACCGCGTTCTTGGCCGGGGCCGGGCGGACGATGCGGTCCTCGCACAGGATCGACACGAACCACCGCCCGGCAGCGTCCCTGGACACCGTGACCGTAGAGGGCTCCGCCCCTTCGGGCAGCGGCCGCGACCACACGATGCCCAGCGGCCCGGGCACTTTCGCCAAGATCAGCTGACCATCGCGCCACCTGAACGCCGACCGCGTGTACTCCGCGCTCTGCCGGGAATTCCTCCGCGACTTGAAGCGAGGGTAGGCGGCGCGCTTGGCGAAGAAGTTCGCGAACGCCGCCTGCAGGTGCCGCAGGGCCTGCTGCAGCGGCACGCTGGACACCTCGTTCAGGAACGCCGCCTCGCCGGTCTTCTTCCATGCGGTCAGCGCAGCCGACGACTCCGCATAGGAGACACGCCGCCGCTCGCCGTACCACGCACGCGTGCGTTCCTCCAGCGCCCGGTTGTATACCAGGCGCACACACCCGAACGTGCGCGACAATTCGTCCGACTGCTCGCCGGTGGGGTAGAAGCGGTATTTATACGCCCGCTTCACTGTACGCGCCACGTCACAGATCGTAGCGCGAGATCGGCCGAATCCCGTCCTCGCGTGGTGGAGGGAGGTCCGCCCCGGCAGCGACCCACCTATCCCCGCCCTTGTCCTGTCCTGAAGGATTGTCATTTCTCCCCCGGCCCGGAGGCCGGAGCATCCACAAAGGAGCCTTGATGACGGAGAACACACCGGATCGAGCACGCAAGCGCTTCCCCGGGATCAGCTCCCGGGCCTACGAACACCCGGCGGACCGCTCGGCGCTGGTGGCGCTGCGCTCGCTGTCCGGGTTCGACGTCGTCCTGCGCAAGCTGTCGGGACTGGTCAACGAGCGGGCCATCAGGCTGATGTTCCTGGGCGGGACCGTCCGGGTCGGCGAGAACCAGTTCCACCACCTGCACGACATGGTGCGGGACGCGTCCTACATCCTGGACCTGAAGAAGGTGCCCGACGTCTTCGTCAAGCAGGACCCGACCCCGAACGCGATGGCGCTGGGCTCCGACGACCCGTTCATCGTGATCAACACCGGGCTGATCGACCTGCTGGACGACGAGGAGCTGCGGTTCGTCGTCGGGCACGAAGTCGGGCACATCCTGTCGGGGCACGCCGTCTACCAGACGATGATGCAGATCCTCATCGGGCTCGGGTCGCGGCTGGCGTGGCTGCCGCTCGGCAACGTGGGCATCGCGGCGATCATCATCGGGCTGCGGGAGTGGTTCCGCAAGGCGGAGCTGTCGTCGGACCGCGCGGGCCTGCTCGCCGGGCAGGACCTGGACGCCGCCAAGCGCGTGAACATGAAGCTCGCGGGCGGGACGAAGCTGTCGGAGATGAGCGCCGAGGCGTTCCTGGAGCAGGCCCGCGAGTACGACGCGGCCGGCGACGTCCGGGACGGGCTGCTGAAGTTCCTGAACCTGCTGCCGCAGTCGCACCCGTTCGCGGTGATCCGGTTCGCGGAGATCGACAAGTGGGCGCGCGGCGGCGAGTACGAGCGCATCCTCGCCGGGGACTACGCGCGCCGCGACGACGACGGCAGCGCGAAGGTCACCGACGAGATCCGGAACGCGGCCCGGTCGTACCGGGAGTCGTGGGAGCAGACGGCCGACCCGTTCGTCGGCAAGGTCCGCGACATGGCCGACGCGGCGGCGGGCGCGGCGGGCGGCCTGTTCGACCGCATCGCCCGGCGCCCCAACGGCGCGAACGGCGGCTAGGGCCGCGGGAACCGAGCGAGGGCCGCCGTGACACGGACACGGCGGCCCTTTCGGCGTCCGGGGCGCCTGGAGCGGCCGGACGCCTAGAACGGTTTGGGGACGAGGAGTTCGACGTTGCGGTCGTCGGCGCCGCCGCGCCGCTCGTCCGGCGCGTCCTGCCAGTCGTTGCCGGCGAGTTCGCGGGCGAGCGACGCGAGCCGGACGGGGTCACCGATGCGGCCGCCGTGCGCGGCGGGCCCGGCCGAGTCGAGGACGGTCGCGAAGACCGACAGGGTGCCGTCGCCGTTGTCGGCGAGTTCGACGATGCGGCTCTGCTGCGGGAAGTCGATGTGCGCAGCCGTGTTGACCTCCCAGAACCCGCCCGGCTCCGACCCGCCCTCGCGGGCGTGCGGGATGACCTCGTTGCGGTGGGTATGGCCGTTCACCCACAGGACGACGTTCGGGTAGCGCAGGAGGAGGGCCTCCACCTCGTCGCCGAGGACCCGGTCTCCGCCGAGCGGGTTGCCGAGGGAGGCGATCGGGTGGTGGCTGAACAGGACGAACAGGCGGTCCCGGACGTCGTGCGCGACGAGTTCGCCGCGGGCGTCGCGGTAGCGGCGGCTGCCGGCCTTGAGTTCGTCCTCCAGCCAGGCGAGCTGGGCGCGGTCGAGGGAGCCTTCGGAGTAGCCGTTGGGGTTGACGGTGTCGAGCGCGATGCCCCGCACGACGCCCTGGTCGAACGCGTAGTACGCCGTCCCGTCGCGGAGGTTGGCGGAGGTGAAGCCGTGGCCGCGCAGGGGCGCGCTCGTGCGGAAGTGCTCGCGGACGACCTCGGCGCGCGACAGCATCCGGCGGTCCGGGTCGGGGGTGACCGGGCGGAACAGGCCGCCGCCGGACGCCCCGCGGGCGCGGCTCAGCCGCACCAGCTCGCGCCCGTCCCCGTCGGTGATCATGCGGGCGAGCCGCTGCGCCTGCGCGTCGTCGGCCGGGGCGCCGATCTTGATGCCGCCGGTGGCGAGCGCGGTGACCAGCGGGTTGATGGGCAGGTTGCCCTGGACCAGGCCGTCGTGGTTGCCGAACACCGCGTACCAGGGCGCCCGCAGGCCGGTCGCCCGGAAGGGGCGGCGGGCGGCGTCCACGAGGCCCCGGACCTGCGGGAATCCGTGCCGGACCGTCGGCAGGTCGGCCTCGGCGCCGGGCGGCGGCCCCTCGGGGTGCCAGTAGGCGCGGTCGTAGGCGGCGAGGTCCATGACGCCCTCGTACCGGTTCGGGTCGCCGGAGTCGGGGCGGACGCGCCCGCCGTCGAGGAGGTCGATGATCCAGCGGATCTCGTTGTACTGGACGTTGTCGGCCGCGTCCCCGGTGTTGATGACGAACGCGAGGTCGAGGCCGGTCGCGGGGCCGCGCCCGACGGCGTTCATCGACCGGACCATGGCCTCGGCGACGTGCGTGGACAGGATCTCCTGCGGCCGGTACGCCCCCTCGACGGGCAGGACGCTCAGGGCGTCCTTGAACCGGTCGACGAACTCGACGCGCGCCGGGGACTGCGCGTCGATCACGTGGACGTCGGTGAGGTGCCCGAAGGCGAGGACGCCGCGGCGGCGCGCGGCCCGGCCGGGCGACGCGGTGCCGCCGAGGTCGCGGCGCAGGACGTGCGGCTCGCCCGGGCCGGCGACGACCCGGCGGTAGCCGCCCGCGCCCGGGGCGCCGAGGAGGTAGGTGCGGTCGAGGGTGGTGCCGGCGACCGGGCCGCGCAGGCGGGGGACGGCGGCGGCGCGGGCCGGGAAGGCGGTGAGCCCGGTGGCGGCGATCCCCGCCCCCAGGGCGGCGCCCCGCAGGACGCGGCGGCGGCTGATCTCACGAGTCACGCTGTGGATCAGATCACACGGACATGAGTGACATCAAGCCCCGAGATGTCACATAGATGAACGGATCTCGGATCAGCCGCCGCCGGACCGGACGGCCGGTCAGGCCCCGCGCAGGTGCCCGTCGCCCGTGACGACGTACTTCGTCGAGGTCAGCTCCGGCAGGCCCATCGGGCCGCGCGCGTGCAGCTTCTGCGTGGAGATGCCGATCTCCGCGCCGAAGCCGAACTCGCCGCCGTCGGTGAACCGGGTCGAGGCGTTCACCATCACGGCCGCCGAGTCGACGAGCGAGGTGAAGCGGCGCGCGGCGGACTGCGACGTCGTCACGATCGCCTCCGTGTGGCCCGACCCGTACCGGCGGATGTGCGCGACGGCGTCGTCCAGGGAGCCGACGACGCGGGCGGCGATGTCGAGCGAGAGGTACTCGGCGTACCAGTCGTCCTCGGTCGCCTCGACGACGCCGTCACCGAGCGAGCGGATCCGCTCGTCCCCGTGGACGGTGACGCCCTTCTCCTTGAACGCCGCAAGCGCGCGCGGGACGAACGCTTCGGCGACGTCCGCGTGCACCAGGAACGTCTCCGCCGCGTTGCAGACGGACGGGCGCTGCGTCTTCGAGTTCACGAGGATGTCCAGCGCCACGTCCAGGTCGGCGGCGGCGTCGACGTACACCGAGCAGTTCCCCACCCCGGTCTCGATCACCGGGACGGTCGACTCCTCCACGACCGAGTTGATCAGCGACGCGCCGCCCCGCGGGATCAGCACGTCCACGAGCCCGCGCGCGCGCATCAGGTGCTTGACCGACTCACGGGACGTGCCGGGGACGAGCTGCACCGCGTCCCCCGGGACGTCCGTGCCCCGCAGCGCCTCCTGCATCACCGCCACCAGCACCGAGTTCGACTCGTACGCCGACGACGAGCCGCGCAGCATCGCGACGTTCCCGCTCTTCAGGCACAGCGCGGCGGCGTCCACCGTGACGTTCGGACGGCCCTCGTAGATGATCCCGACGACGCCCAGCGGCACCCGGATCTGGCGCAGCTCCAGACCGTTCGGCAGGACGTTCCCGCGCACCGTCTCCCCCACCGGGTCCGGCAGCGCCGCGACCTCCCGGACGGCCTCGGCGACCGCGGCGATCCGCTCCGCCGACAGGCTCAGCCGGTCGATCATGTACTCGGGGGTGCCGTTCTCGCGGGCCCGCGCGACGTCCGCCTCGTTCGCCTTGATGATCCGCGCGGCCTCCGCCACCAGCGCGTCCGCGATCGCGTGCAGCGCGGCGTCCTTCGCGGCGCGCGGCAGCGGCGCCAGCCCCGCGGCGGCGTCGCGGGCGGTGCGCGCCACCCGCAGGAACTCCTCGCGTTCCCGGTCCTGCTCGCTCATCCGACGTTCCTCTCCGGGTCGAATCACTGGGGTCAGCGGTCGGTCAGCACCACGAGGTGGTCGCGGTGGATTATCTCGCGTTCGTACTCGGGGCCCAGCTCCCGCGCCAGCCAGCGGGTGGAGCGGCCCATCAGGTCGGGGATCTCCGACGCGTCGTAGTTCGCCAGGCCGCGCGCGACGACCGCGCCGTCCGCGCCGCACAGGTCGACCGGGTCGCCCGCCGCGAAGTCGCCCTCGACGCCCGTGACGCCCGCGGGCAGCAGCGACTTGCCCCGCCGGACGACCGCGTCGACGGCGCCCGGGTCGAGCACGATGCGGCCCTGCCCGGTCGTGGCGTGCGCCAGCCACAGGTGCCGAGTGGCGCGGCGGCGGTCGTCCGCCGGGTGGAACAGCGTGCCGACGGGGTCGCCCGCGACGGCGCGCGCGGCGGACGCGGCGTTCGTCAGCACCACCGGGATGCCCGCGATCCGGGCCGCCTCCACCTTGGTGACCATGCCGCCCGTCCCGACGCGCCCCGACCCGCCGAGCTTCACCCCGTCCAGGTCGGCCGGGGACCGGACGTCGGTGATGCGGCGGGCGCCCGGCTGCCGCGGGTCGCCCGTGTACAGGGCGTCCACGTCCGACAGCAGGACGAGCGCGTCCGCGCGCGTCAGGTGGGCGACGAGCGCCGCGAGCCGGTCGTTGTCGCCGAACCGGATCTCGTCCGTGGCGACCGTGTCGTTCTCGTTGACGATCGGCAGCACCCCCAGCGCGAGGAGCTGCGCGAGCGTCCGCTGCGCGTTGCGGTGGTGGGAGCGGCGCATCATGTCGTCGGCGGTCAGCAGCACCTGCCCGACCGTGACGCCGTACCGGGCGAACGACGACGTGTACCGGGCGAACAGCGCGCCCTGCCCGACGCTGGCCGCCGCCTGCTGCGTCGCGAGGTCGGACGGGCGCCGCGTCAGGCCGAGCGGGCCGAGCCCGGCCGCGATCGCCCCCGACGACACGAACACGATCTCCGCGCCCGCGTCCCGGCGGGCCGCCAGCACGTCCACGAGGGCGTCGATGCGGGCGGCGTCGATCGTCCCCTGCGGCGTGGTCAGCGACGACGAGCCCGCCTTGACCACGATCCGGCGGGCCTTCGCGATCCCCGCGCGTTCGGTCACCTGCGTCCCCTCCCCCGGTCAGCGGCCGTCGAGCCGGCGGTCGGTGCCGCGCGGGCCCGCGGCGGCCTCCCCGGCCGGGATGTCGGGCTCCCAGTCGAACACCACCGAGTCGTCGACGGTGCCGATCATGACGGTCGCGCCGGCCTCGGCGCCCGCCTCGCGCAGGGCGTCCTCGATGCCGAGCCGCGCCAGGCGGTCGGCGAGGTACCCGACGGCCTCCTCGTTCTGGAAGTCGGTCTGCCGCAGCCACCGGACGGGCTTCGCCCCGGTGATCAGGTAGGTGTTCGCGCCCATCGGCTTCACCTCGAACTCCGCGCCGCCGCCGACCGGCTCCGGCCGGATCACGATGCGGGTCGGCTCCGCCGGGGGCAGGCTCGCGCGGTGCTCCGCGACCATCGCGGCCAGCGCGAACGACAGCTCCCGCAGGCCCTCGTGCGTCGCCGCGGACACCTCGAACACGCGCAGGCCGCGCGCCTCGAACTCCGGGCGGACGAGCTCGGCGAGGTCGCGCGCGTCCGGGACGTCCACCTTGTTCAGCACCACCAGCCGCGGGCGGTCCGACAGCGGGCGGTCGCCGAGGACCCGGTCGTACGCCTGCAGTTCGCGCTCGATGACCTCGAAGTCGCTGAGCGGGTCCCGGCCGGGCTCGGGCGTCGCGCAGTCGAGGACGTGCGCCAGCGTCGACGACCGCTCGATGTGCCGGAGGAACTCCAGCCCCAGGCCGCGGCCCTCGCTGGCGCCCTCGATCAGGCCCGGGACGTCGGCGACCGTGAACGTCGTGTCGCCCGCGCTCACCACCCCGAGGTTCGGGACGAGCGTGGTGAACGGGTAGTCGGCGATCTTCGGCTTCGCGGCGGACAGCGCGGCGATCAGCGACGACTTCCCGGCGCTCGGGAACCCGACCAGCGCGACGTCGGCGACGCTCTTCAGCTCCAGGACGACGTCGCGCTCCTCGCCGGGCTCGCCGAGCAGCGCGAACCCCGGCGCCTTGCGCTTGGCGGTGGCCAGCGCCGCGTTCCCGAGGCCGCCGCGGCCGCCGCGCGCGATCACGAACCGGGTGCCCTCGCCGACCAGGTCGGCCAGCACCTCGTCGCCCTCCTTGACGACGGTGCCGTCGGGGACCGGCAGGACCACGTCGTCGCCGTTGGCGCCCGTCCGGTGCCCGCCCTGCCCCGGCCTGCCGTTGCCCGCCCGGCGGTGCGGGCGCCGGTGGTACTCCAGGAGGCTCGCGGCGTTGGTGTCGACGACGAGCACGACGTCGCCGCCGTTGCCGCCGTTCGCCCCGTCCGGGCCGCCGAGCGGCTTGAACTTCTCGCGGTGGATCGACGCGCAGCCGTTCCCGCCGCTGCCCGCCGCGACGTGCAGCACCACCCGGTCGACGAACTGCGCACCCGATCCCGCACCAGCGGCCACGGCGACTCTCCTTGCGCTCGGCCCCGCGAAGGGCTCTAGAAACAGCGCAAGGGACGGACCGAACGGTCCGCCCCTTGCGAAAGACTCTTCCCGAAGCGGACTACTCCGCCGGCGGGACGACGCTGACCGCGTTGCGGCCGCGGTAGCGCCGGAACTCCACCGCACCCGCGACGAGCGCGAACAGCGTGTCGTCGCCGCCGCGGCCGACGCCGGGGCCGGGGTGGAAGTGGGTGCCGCGCTGCCGGACGATGATCTCGCCGGCGTTGACGACCTGGCCGCCGAACCGCTTCACGCCGAGGCGCTTGGCGTTGGAGTCGCGACCGTTACGGCTGGACGATGCGCCCTTCTTGTGTGCCATGTGACCGCTCTCCTTACTTTCCGGACTCGATACCGGTGATCTTGACCTCGGTGTACGGCTGGCGGTGCCCCATCCGCCGCTTGTACCCGGTCTTGTTCCGGTAGTGCATGATGTTGATCTTCGGGCCCTTGACCGCGCCGAGGATCTCGGCGGTCACCTCGTAGCGGGCCAGGTCGGCCGAAGAGCTGACGACCCGGTCGCCGTCCACGACCAGCACGGCCGGGAACGTGACGGTCGAGCCCACCTCGCCGGCCAGCTTGTCGACGGTCAGCACGTCGTCGACGGCGACCTTCTCCTGCCTGCCGCCTGCGCGGACAATCGCGTACACCGCGGAAACCTCTCGTCGTGCGCGTGCTTCTGGACCGAACCAGTCCCACGCGTGGCTGTACCAGCCCTCGGATGAGGGCCTACCCCCGGCACGGGACCGGAGGCGGCACGCCGGGCCGAAGCCGCGGCGCTCTCTGCTCGTCCCCACCGGATCGGCGGGGGGTGCACCGGACGGGCCCCGGACGGGGACCGCGGTGCGAGTTCGTGTCGGCGCGCGTCACCACACCGAAGTACGAGTGTACTGGACGTCCTGACCCGATCGCGAACGCGTGCGCATTGCGCGTACCCGTGCGATCGGGCCGGGACGTCCGTCCGTCCGTCAGTCGTCGGCGCCGTCGGCGGCCTGCGCGGCGACGCGGGAGCGGCGGGTGCGGCGGCGCGGTGCCGCGGCCGCCTCGCCGTCGCCGTCCCCGGCCGCGGCCTCGGACGGCGCCGCCGGCTCGGCGGCCTCGGCCGGCTCGGCCGGGGCCTCGTCGGCCGGGGCGGCGTCCGGCGCGGCGGCGGGCGCGGCGCCGTTCGACAGCCCGTTCGACGAACCGTTCGCCTGCACCGCGACGGGCTCGGGCTCGGCGGCGTCCAGCGTGCCGGGCGCGACGTCCGCGGCTTCCGCGGCGGCCTCCGCGGCCTCGACCGCGGCCTGCGCGGGCTGCGCCTCGTCGGCGTCCGGCTCCGGCGGCGGCCCGGCCGGGCGCTTGGCCGGGCCCGACTTCTTCGGGCGCGTCCGCACCGGCGCGGCCTCCTCCGGGGCGGGCGCCGGAGCCGGCGCCGCGGCCTCGGCGGGCTCGGCCTCCGCGGCCTTCGCCGCGCGGCCCCGCCGGCCCTTCGCGGGCTCCGCCTTCGCGGCGTCCTGCTTCGGCTCGCCCTTGGCGGCCTTCGCGTCCGCCTTCTCCGGCTTCTCCGACTTCGCCAGCTTCTCCTCGACGGCCCGCTCGACCTCGCCCTTGCGCTTGCGGCGCCGTCCGCCGGTCTCCTTCTCGGCCTTCAGGTCGACCGGCGTCAGGTGGACGTGGATGCCGCGGCCGTTGCACGACTCGCACGTCTCCGAGAACGCCTCCAGCAGGCCCTGGCCGACGCGCTTGCGGGTCATCTGCACGAGGCCCAGCGACGTGACCTCGGCGACCTGGTGCTTGGTACGGTCCCGCGACAGGCACTCGACCAGGCGCCGCAGCACCAGGTCCCGGTTGCTCTCCAGCACCATGTCGATGAAGTCGATCACGACGATGCCGCCGATGTCGCGCAGCCGGAGCTGGCGGACGATCTCCTCGGCCGCCTCCAGGTTGTTGCGGGTGACGGTCTCCTCGAGGTTGCCGCCCTGCCCGGTGAACTTCCCGGTGTTGACGTCGATGACCGTCATCGCCTCGGTGCGGTCGATCACCAGCGAGCCGCCGCTCGGCAGCCACACCTTGCGGTCCAGCGCCTTCGCGATCTGCTCGTCGATGCGGAACGCGCCCAGCACGTCCTGGTCGTCCGTCCACCGCTCCACGCGGTCGGCGAGGTGCGGGGCGACGTACTGGACGTACTCCGACACCGTGTCCCACGCGCCCGCGCCGGACACGACGAGCTTGCTGAAGTCCTCGTTGAAGATGTCGCGGACGACGCGGATGGTCAGGTCCGGCTCGCCGTACAGCAGCGACGGCGCCGACGCGGTCTTGACCTTCTTCTGGATGTTCTCCCACTGGGCCGCCAGGCGCGACACGTCGCGGGCCAGCTCCTCCTCGGTGGCGCCCTCCGCCGCCGTCCGCACGATCACGCCCGCGTTGTCGGGCATGACGCGCTTGAGGATCTGCTTGAGGCGGCTGCGCTCCTTGTCGGGGAGCTTGCGGCTGATGCCGGTCATCGAGCCGTCCGGCACGTACACCAGGTAGCGGCCGGGCAGCGAGACCTGGCTGGTCAGCCGGGCGCCCTTGTGGCCGAGCGGGTCCTTGGTGACCTGCACCAGCACCGACTGGCCCGACTTCAGCGCCGACTCGATGCGGCGCGGCTGCCCCACCAGCCCGGCGACGTCCCAGTTGACCTCGCCCGCGTACAGGACGGCGTTGCGGCCCTTGCCGATGTCGACGAACGCCGCCTCCATCGACGGCAGCACGTTCTGCACCTTGCCGAGGTACACGTTCCCGACGTACGACTGGTGCGTCGCGCGGTTCACGTAGTGCTCGACCAGGATGTCGTCCTCGAGGACGGCGATCTGGGTGCGCTCGCCCTCCTGCCGGACGACCATGACCCGCTCGACCGCCTCGCGGCGCGCCAGGAACTCCGCCTCGGTGATCACCGGCGGGCGGCGGCGGCCCTGCTCGCGGCCTTCCCGGCGGCGCTGCTTCTTGGCCTCCAGGCGGGTGGACCCGCGCACGGACTGGACCTCGTCCTCGACCGCGCGCGCCTCGCGGACGTGCACGACGGTGTTCGGCGGGTCGTCGGTGCCGTTCGCGCCGTCCCCGTCGCCGCCCGAACGGCGCCGGCGGCGGCGCCTGCGGCGGCTCGTCCCGCCCTGGCCGGACTCGTCGTCGTGGTCCCCGGCGTCGGCCTCGGCCTCCTTCGGCTGCTCCTTGGCGTCCTTGGCGTCCTTGGCCTTCGCCGCCTTGGACTTCTCGGTCTTGGCCCGTTCCTTGGCCTTGTCGGCCTTGTCGGCCTTGTCGGCCTTCTCCGTCTTGTCGGCCTTGTCGGCGCGGCCCTTGTCGGCGGGGGCCGGCTCCTCCTCGGTTTCCTCGGCGCCCTGGGCGTCGTCGTCGGCGCCGTCCCTGCCGTTGCGGCCCCGGCCGCGGCCGCCGCGGCGGCGCCGGCGGCGGGACGGGCGGTCCTCGGAGTCGTCGTCGGCGCGGTCGTCGACCTCCTCGTCGGCCTCGCGCTCGGCCGTCTCGGCGGCGGCCTTGACCGCCTCCTCGCGGCGGGCGGCGTCCTCCGGCTTCGGCTGCGGCGGCTGGAACACCACCATGGGCGGCTGGAACGTCACGCCGGGCACGGCGATGCCGCTCGCGGGCTCGGTCTCCGACACCTCGCCGGTGCCGGGCGCCGCCCCGGCCACCGGGACGGCGGGGACCTCCGGAACGGACGGGACGGCGGGCGGGACGGTCGGCGCGGGCGGCACCTCGGCGGACGCGGCGGGCGGCTCGGCGGGCGCGGCGCTCTCGGCCGGCGGCTCCGCGGTCTTCGCGGCGGCGGTGCGGCGGCGGGTCCGGGTCCGGGTCGCGGGGGCCTTCTCGTCCGCCTTCTCGTCCGCCTTCTCGTCGTCGGCGTTCTTGTCGTCCGACTTCTTCGCGGACTCGCTCTCGATCTCCGGGGAGGTCTCGGCGCCGGTCGGCGGGACGGGCTCGGCGGTCTCCGCGGGCTCGGCGGCCTTCGTGCTCCTGCGGGCGCGGGTGCGGGCGGTCTTCTTCGGCGGCGCGGGCTCCTCGGCGGCCGCGGGCTCCTCGGCGGCCGCGGGCTCCTCCGCCCCGGCGGCGGGCTCCTCGGCGGGCGCCGCCTCCGCGGCGCCCTCCGGCACGCTCTCCGCCTGCGCGGCGTCCGCCCGCGCATCCTGCGCGGCCTCGGTCTGCGCGGCCTCGGCTTCGGCCGTCTCGCCGGTGCCCTCGGCCGTCTCCTCGTCCTCGTCCTCGACCGTCTCGTCCTCGGACGCGGTCTCCGCCGCCGGCGCGGCGGGCGGGGTCGCGGGTTCCTCGTCGACCTCGGGCGGCGGACCGGCGGGACGGCTGGCGCGGCGGCGCGGGCGCGTCGTCACGCCCGACCCTCCGGTGCCGTCCGCCCCGGTCGCGGCGGTGTTCTCGTCTTCAGTGCCTTCGGCCTGCGCCGAATCGGCTTCGTTCTCCAGCATGCGGGCAATCTCCCGTCAGGCTCCCGGGCGCGACCACGCGTTCCGCCCTTCGGCGGATCGGTGCGGTGCGCCGCACGGGAACTCTCCGTCAGTCGGTGTCGCCACCGCCGTCGTCCGGCGGTGCCGACGAAGTCGTCGGGGGCGCGCCCACCGTCCCTGCGGACCGGTTCCGTGTCACCACGGCTTCGGTCTCACGGGCGGGCGCCGGCGGCATCCGCGCTCGCGGGCTCCCCGGGCCGCGGCCGTTGCGGGCCGCCGGCCGCCGCGGCGTCGTCGCCGGACGGCGGGCCGATCTCCCGGTCGGGATCCAGGGGATCCCCGAGGCCACCGGTGGCCGCGTCCAGAGGCCCCTGCGCCAGCCTGGTCACCATGGGCGGCGACGGCGGCGCGAGGTCGGCGATCTGGCGCAGACCGGTGAGGATGTCGTCGGGTCGAACGGCGGGTGTGGAATGCCGAACAACCATTCGAAGTATCGCACAAGGGGCATCCGCCGCCTCCGCGGCGCGCCGGTCCGGCTCGTCGGCCTCCGCCTCGAGCACGCTGACGGCGGCGCGCACGTCGAACCGGCGCCGCCCCTTCTTGGTGAGGCGCTCGACCTCGATGACGTCGGCGTCGAGGAAGGCGGCCACGGCCGCGGCGGCGTCGCCCGGGGGCACGCCGTCCAGCCGGATCCGCCACCGGGACGCCTCGAGCCGATCGGCGAACGCGCCGGGCTTGGCCGGCGCGTCTCCGGCGCCGCCCGCACGCACCGGCACGACATCGACGATGTCGAGCCCGGGCGGCAGGGCCGCGTCGAGATCGGCCCGCACCCGCGCAGGGTCGCGGGTCTCGGTAAGCCCGATTTCGAGGTACTCGGCCTCACTGGCAACCCCGGTCGCCGCCGCACCCGCGTACGAGATCTTCGGGTGGGGGGTGAATCCGGCGCTGAACGCGACGGGTATCCCGGCGCGCCGTACGGCGCGTTCCACGGCCCGGGAGATGTCGCGATGGCTCGTGAAGCGCAGCCTGCCGCGCTTGGCATAACGGACGCGCAGGCGCTGGATCACGGGGGCCGGTGCCGGTCCCTCCGGCTTGGGTGCCAGGGCTCTCGTCCTTCCTACTCGTGCCGAGTGTGAAAACGTCTCCCTATAGAGTACGGTGCCCCCGCCCCCGATAGGGACGCCCGGTCCGCGCACTGAGACTCCCGGCCCCCGCGGGACGGCCCCCGAGGGCCTCCGCGATCCCGTTTCGCTCCGGCTCGATGCCCGGCCCCGCACATCTCTGCCGTCCTGTCTCCGTCGCGGTGCACGAGACGCGAAAGGGCCTGGAAGAAGTGCGGCGGCGGGCCGAGCCGGACGGCTCGGCCCGCCGCGGCGTGCCGTTCGGGCCCCGGTCAGACGACCGAGAGGGGGAGCAGCTTCTTGCCGGTGGGGCCGACCTGGATCTCGGTGCCCATGGTGGGGCAGACGCCGCAGTCGTAGCAGGGGGTCCAGCGGCAGTCGTCGACCTCGGTCTCGTCGACGGCGTCCTGCCAGTCCTGCCAGAGCCACTCGCGGTCGAGGCCGGCGTCGAGGTGGTCCCAGGGCAGGACCTCGACCTCGTCGCGCTCGCGGAGGGTGTACCAGGCGAGGTCGACGGGCTCGCCGGCGAGGGCCCGCTCGGCGCAGGACGTCCAGCGCTCGAAGGAGAAGTGCTCGCTCCAGCCGTCGAAGCGGCCGCCGTCCTCCCAGACGGCGCGGATGATCCGGCCGACGCGGCGGTCGCCGCGGGACAGCAGGCCCTCGATGACCGAGGGCTGCCCGTCGTGGTAGCGCAGGCCGATCGCGCGCCCGTACTCCTTGTCGCCGCGCAGGGCGTCCTTGAGCGCGCGGAGGCGGGCGTCGACGGTCTCGTGGTCGCACTGGGCGGCCCACTGGAACGGGGTGTGCGGCTTCGGCACGAACCCGCCGATGGAGACCGTGCAGCGGATGTCCTTGCGGCCGGTCGCCGCGCGGCCGGCGGCGATCACGCGCTTCGCCATGTCGGCGATCGCGAGGACGTCCTCGTCCTCCTCGGTGGGCAGGCCGCACATGAAGTAGAGCTTGACCTGCCGCCAGCCGTTCTCGTACGCCGTGGTGACGGTGCGGATCAGGTCGTCCTCGGTGACCATCTTGTTGATCACCTTGCGCATGCGCTCCGAGCCGCCCTCGGGCGCGAACGTGAGGCCGGAGCGGCGGCCGCCGCGGGAGAACTCGTTGGCGAGCGTGATGTTGAAGGCGTCCACGCGGGTGGACGGGAGCGAGAGGGAGGTGTTCGTGCCCTCGTAGCGGTCGGCGAGGCCCTTGGCGACGTCGCCGATCTCGCTGTGGTCGGCGCTGGAGAGGCTGAGGAGGCCGACCTCCTGGAAGCCCGACTGCTTGAGGCCCGTCTCGACCATCCCGCCGATCGTGGTGATCGACCGCTCCCGGACGGGACGGGTGATCATGCCGGCCTGGCAGAACCGGCAGCCGCGGGTGCAGCCGCGGAAGATCTCCACGCTGTACCGCTCGTGCACGGTCTCGGCGAGGGGCACGAGGGGCTTCTTCGGGTACGGCCACTGGTCGAGGTCCATGACCGTGTGCTTCTCGACCCGCCACGGGACGCCCGGACGGTTCGGCGCGACCCGCTTGATCCGGCCGTCGGGCAGGTAGTCGACGTCGTAGAAGCGCGGGACGTACACGCCGCCGGACGCCGCGAGCCGCATCAGCAGCCCGTCGCGCCCGCCGGGCCGGCCCTCGGCCTTCCACTCGCGGACGACCTCGGTGATCGCGAGGACGATCTCCTCGCCGTCGCCGAGGACGGCGGCGTCGACGAAGTCGGCGATCGGCTCGGGGTTGAACGCGGCGTGGCCGCCCGCGACGACGACCGGGTGCTCGTCGGTGCGGTCGGCCGCCTCCAGCGGGATGCCCGCGAGGTCGAGGGCCGTCAGCAGGTTGGTGTAGCCGAGTTCGGTGGAGAACGACACGCCGAACAGGTCGAACGCCCCGACGGGACGGTGGGCGTCCACCGTGAACTGCGGGACGCCGTGCTCCCGCATGACGGCCTCCATGTCCGGGAAGACCGCGTACGTGCGCTCGGCGAGGACGCCCTCGCGCTCGTTGAGGATCTCGTAGAGGATCTGCACGCCCTGGTTCGGGAGCCCGACCTCGTAGGCGTCCGGGTACATGAGCGCCCACCGGACTTCGGCGTCGTCCCAGTCCTTGACCTGCGAGTTCAGCTCACCGCCGACGTACTGAATCGGCTTCTGCACGCTGGGGAGCAGGGGCTCCAACCGCGGGAAGAGCGATTCGATGGGCATGACGGCGTCCTCCGTGCAGTGGACAGGGGATGGACGATCCAGCCTACCGATCCGGGGCGGCCGTTCGAACCGGTCAGTCGAACGGGCGGCGGCGCAGGTGGACTGCCTGCAGCAGCCCGAAGCCGATCATGTTCGCGAACGTCGCGGACCCGCCGTACGACACGAACGGCAGCGGCAGGCCGGTGATCGGCATCAGGCCGATCGTCATGCCGATGTTCTGGAACGCCTGGTAGCCGAACCAGCAGACGACGCCGGTGGCGACGAGCGTCCCGAACAGGTCGGCGGCCTGGACGGCGATGCGCAGGCCCCGCCACAGGACGACGCCGATCAGCAGGACGATCGCCGCGGCGCCGATGAAGCCGAGCTCCTCCCCCGCGACCGTGAAGATGAAGTCGGTCTGCTGCTCGGGGACGAAGTTGCCGCTGGTCTGCTCGCCCTGGAAGAGGCCCTGGCCGTCCCAGCCGCCGGAGCCGACGGCGATGCGCGACTGGCGGGCGTTGTAGCCGGCGCCGCGCGGGTCGGCCTCGGGGTCGAGGAACGCCGTGAACCGGTCGATCTGGTAGTCCTCCAGCAGCCCGAAGAACCACACCGAGAAGATCGCGAACGCGGCGCCGCCGACCAGCCCGAAGATCCACCGCTTGCGCGTCCCGGAGATCACCAGCATGCCGAAGACGACCGCGATGAACACCAGCGTGGTGCCGAGGTCGGGCTGCAGCAGGACCAGCACGGCCGGCACTCCCGCCAGGCCGAGCGCGAACAGGATGTCGCGGGGGCCCGGGCCGATCTCGCCGTCCCGGGGCTCGCCGAGGATCATCGCGAGCAGCACGACGAGGCCGACCTTCGCGAACTCCGACGGCTGCATCTGGAACCCGCCGCCGATGACGATCCACGAGTGCGAACCGTTGATCGTCGCGCCGAGCGGCGTCAGGACGGCGACGAGGCCGGCGCACGCCAGGCCGTACAGGATCGGGACGTACGCGCGCAGCAGCCGGTAGTCCAGCAGGGACACGACGGCGCCGAGCGCGAACCCGATCAGCATGTTGAGCGCGTGCCGCTTGACGAAGCCGTTGGGGTCCTGGCCCTGCTCGACCAGCGAGTGGAACGTCGCGGAGCGGACCAGGAGCGCGCCGATCACCGAGAGGGCCAGCACCACCACGCACAGCGGCCAGTCGAGCCCGCGCAGCGCGGCGAGGCGGCCGCGCCACCGCGAGCGCGTCGCGTACCCCTCGACCGTCCCGGCCTTCGACCCGGTGATCACGGGGCCGCGCCCTCCGCCGCCGGCAGCCGCGGCACCTCCGTGGGGAGGCGGCCGTCGTCCAGGGCGGGCTCGATGTCCTTCGTCCCGTACATCGCCTCCCAGATCTTGCGGACGATCACGCCGGACGTGGAGGCGCCGAAACCGCCCTGCGAGACCATCGCCACGACGGCGTAGCGCGGGTTCTTCACCGGCCCGAAGGAGGCGAACCAGGACATGTCCTCCTGCCCCCAGCGTTCGGCGGTGCCCGTCTTGCCGCCGACGGCGACGCGCTTGAGGTCGAACCCGTTGAACGCCCCGGCGGCCGTGCCCTCCTTCGGGACGTCCGCGAGCGCGTCCCGCATGTAGGCGAGGACCTTCTCGTCCACCGGGAGCTTCTCCGGCTCCGGCGCGTCGATCTTCCGGACGACCGTGCCGTCCGGGCGGACGACCGCGACGCCGATGCGCGGCGTGTGCAGCTTCCCGCCGTTGGCGAGGGCGGCGTACGCGCGGACGAGCTGCAGCGGCGTCACCATCACGTTGCCCTGCCCGATCGACAGGTTCGCCGCGTCGCCCGCGCGCCACACCATGCCCTCGGCGCAGTTCTCGTGGGCGACCTGCTTGAGGTACGCGGCGCGGGCCGGGTCGGTCTTGGCGACGTTCGGGTAGCCCGTCTTGGCGTGCTTGCAGCTCGCGACCTTGGTGGCCTCCCAGTACTCCCGCTTCCACTTGGCGTCCGGGATGCGGCCCTCGCTCTCGGCGGGCAGGTCGACGCCGGTGCGGGAGCCGAACCCGAAGTCGCGGGCGGTCTCCACCATCGGGTTCTTCGCGTCGAGCGGCGCGTTCCGGCCGCCGTTGCGCATCCACATCTCGTGCGCGAACTTGTAGAAGATCGTGTCGCAGGACTTCACGAGCGCGGTGTGCAGGTTCATCGTGCCGAGGTTGGCGCCCTGGAAGTTGTTGAACGCGCGGCTGCCGACCATGTAGGAGCCGGGGCAGTTGTAGGTGCCGTGCAGGTCGTAGCCGGCGCGGACCGCGGCGGCGACCGACGACACCTTGAACGTGGACCCGGGCGGGCCCATGCCCTGCGTGACCCGGGAGATCAGCGGGTTGTTGCTCTTCTCGCCGAGGAGGGCGTCGTACTTCTTCTGGGTGATCCCGCCCGTCCAGACGCTCGGGTCGTACGACGGGTAGCTCGCCGTCGCGATCAGCCGCCCGGTCTGGACGTCCATGACCACGGCGGCGCCCGAGTCGGCGGGGCTGCCGTTGCGGCGCGCGGCGTCGATGCCCTCCTTCAGCGCCTTCTCCGCGCCGCCCTGCACCTCGGCGTCGATGCTGGTGACGAGGTGGTTGCCGGGCGTCGGCGCCTGCTCCTCGGCGACGCCGGTGACGCGGCCCTGGCTGTCGACGAGCACCCGGCGGTACCCGGCCTCGCCGCGCAGCGCCTCGTCGTACTCGCCTTCCAGTCCGGCGCGGCCGACGAGGTCGACGGCGCTGTACCCGGTGACCTTGATGCCCTCCCGCTCGGCCATCTCCTCCTCGGTGATCGGCTGGAGGTAGCCGAGGGTCTGGACGGCGGTCGCGCCGTGCGGCGCCGGGTACACGCGGTTCGGCTGGATCTGCGCGGTGATGCCGGGGAAGTCTTCCTTGCGCTCCATGATCTGCAGCGCGGCCCGCGGGTCGGTGTCGTCCTCCACGGGGATCGGCTGGTACGGCGATCCGGGCCAGCAGGGCCGCTGCACGGTGGGGCTGCACAGCCGGATCTTCTGCTGGATGTCCTCGTAGCCGAGGTCGAGGACCTTCGCGAGCCGCCGCAGGACCGCCTCGCCGCCGTCGTCCTGCCGGGCGAGCGCCGTCCGGTCCACCGACACGACGAGCGAGCTCTGGTTGCGGGCGAGCGGCCGGCCCCGGTCGTCCAGGATCATGCCGCGCACGGCGGGGACGACGATGTCGCGGGTGCGGTTCTGCGCGGCGATCGACGCGTAGCGCTCGCCGTCCAGGACCTGGAGGGTCCACAGGCGGCCGAGCAGGACGAGCAGCAGCGCCCCGACGAGCACGTACAGGACGACGAGCCGGAAGTGCGTCCGCGGGTTCACAGGTTCCCGCTCCGTCCGGACATCGCGCGGTAGCGGGCGGCGGGCACCGAGAACCGGTCGCCGCGGGTGCTGCGCTCGCCGCGCTCGTACCGGCGGGTGGCGCGCAGCACCGCCCACACCACGAACGGGCTGGCGATCACGGTGTACAGGACCTGCAGCGGGACGACGCCGGACACGGTGCCCCAGTCGGCGCGCGGGTCGCCGAGCAGCATGCCCGTCGCGCCGTACAGGACGACGCCGGCGAGGGCTCCCGCGGCGACGCCGAGGAACGGCACGGCGGACTGGCGGTCGACGCCCTCGGAGGCGGTGCCGCACAGGTAGCCGATGAGGCAGTAGACGAGCGCGTAGCGCCCGATGGTGTGGTCGGCGGGCGGGACGATGTCGGCGGCGAGGCCCGCGCAGAAACCGGTGGTCATACCGGTTCCGGATCCGGCGACGAGCGCCAGCGCGACCACGGTGAGCAGCACCAGGTCGGGCTGGACGCCGCCGGGCAGCGGCAGCCGGTTCGCCACCGACACCTGCAGGATCAGCGCGACCGCGACGACCAGCGCGGTGACCAGGTTCCGGCCGGCCGGCGACTGGTCCGGTGGGTTCAGCACGTCACTCTCCCGTGCTCGGTTGCGGGGACGGGCTCCGCTCGCCGCTCGGCCGCGCCTCGGTCCCGCCGTCGGTCGGCGCGCCGGGGCCCGGTGATCCGCTCGGCCGCGGCGTCCGCGACGGCGTGGGGGTGGGCGTGGGGGTCGGTTTCGGCTTCGGCGGCAGCACCGAGTCGCGCGGGTCCGTCTTGGGCGGCGCGACGACGACGGCGACGACGTCGAGGGCGCTGTACCGGACGAACGGGCGGATGTGCGCGGTGCGGGTGAGCCCGCCGGTGCCCTGCTCGATGCGTTCGACGACGCCGATCGGGACGCCCGGCACGTACGGGCGCTGGCCCTGCGAGCCGAACGTGACGATGCGCTGCCCGACCTTGATCGGCGCGCCCGCGTTGAGGAGCTGGAACCGCAGCGGGCTCTCGTCGGCGTCGCGGCCGTGCCGGCCGCGGCCCTGCAGGATGCCGATCTCCTTGGACTCCTCGAGCCGCGCGCCGACCGACGACGTCTGGTCGGTGGCGAGCAGGACGGTCGCGGTGGCCGGGCCGACGCGGGTGACGCGCCCGACGAGGCCCTGCGCGCTCATCACCGTCATGTCGCGCTTGATGCCGCTGCGGCTGCCGACGTCGATGGTGACGGTGTCCTCGTAGCCGTGGCCGGCGGAGATCACCCGCGCGGCGGCGATCTCGTAGCCGCCCATCCCGGCGGTGCCGAGCAGCCGCCGGAGCTGCTCGGCGTGGTCCTTGTCGAGCCGCGCCGAGCGGAGCTGCTCGCGCAGCCGCTGGTTCTGCCGCGCGAGCCGTTCGGCGCGGCGGCGCTGCCCCGGCGCGTCGGTGATCGCGTCGAAGGTGTTGCCGACCGGACGGACGATCGCGGCGGACGCGTGCTCGACGGGTCCGAACACCGTCGCGCCGAGTCCGCGCAGGCCGCGCAGCGGGGAGTCGTCCCCACCGCGGTGGTCGATGGTGATCATCGTGAGCGCCGCGACGAGCAGTACGCCGAGGATCACACGGGTGCGCCGGGTGTCCCTCACCCACGGACCTCCCCGTTTCTAGTGGAGCCGCCTAGTGGTGCCGCGAGGCGCTCAGTGACGGGGTTCGGGGACGAGGACCTGGCGGAGGGACTCGAAGTCCTCCACGCACTTGCCGGTGCCGAGCGCCACCGAGTCGAGCGGGTTGTCGACGAGGTGGATCGGCATGCCGGTCTCCTCGCGGAGCCGCTCGTCCAGGTTCTTCAGCAGCGCGCCGCCGCCGGTGAGCGCGATACCACGGTCCATGATGTCCCCCGAAAGCTCGGGCGGGCATTTGTCGAGCGTGGTCTTCACCGCGTCAACGATGCTGTTGACCGGCTCCTCGATGGCCCGCCGCACCTCCTCAGCGGAGATCACGACGGTCTTCGGCAGCCCGCTGACGAGGTCGCGGCCGCGGATCTCGGCGTGCGGTTCCTCGTCGCCGCCGGGATAGGCCGAACCGATGGCCATCTTGATCTCCTCGGCGGTCCGTTCCCCCAGCATGAGGGAGTATTCCTTCTTCGAGAAGGAGATGATCGCCTGGTCGAGCTCGTCGCCGCCGACGCGGACCGACTGGCTCGTGACGATCCCGCCGAGCGAGATGATCGCGACCTCGGTGGTGCCGCCCCCTATGTCGACGACCATGTTGCCGGTCGGCTCGTAGACGGGCAGCCCGGAGCCGATGGCGGCGGCCATGGGCTCCTCGATGATGTAGACGCGGCGGGCGCCGGCCTGGTAGCCGGCCTCCTTCACGGCGCGCTGCTCCACGCCGGTGATCCCGCTCGGGACGGCCACCACGATCCGCGGCTTGGCGAAGTGCCGGCGCTTGTGGACCTTCTGGATGAAGTAGCGGAGCATCCGCTCGGTGACGTCGAAATCGGCGATGACGCCGTCCTTGAGCGGGCGGACGGCGACGATGTTGCCGGGCGTGCGGCCGATCATCCGCTTCGCCTCGATGCCCACGGCCACGATCTTCCCCGTGTTGGTGTTGATCGCGACGACGGACGGTTCGTTGAGGACGATGCCACGCCCGCGCACGTAGACCAGCGTGTTGGCGGTGCCCAGATCGACCGCCATGTCACGGCCGAGAAACGACAGCTTGTTACCCATGAAAAAGGGAGCCCTTCACGATTGTCGGGCGTTCATAGCGGCGCGTCCATCGTAACGCGAGAGTGGCTGTCAGGGCAGGTACCCCGAGACCGCGAGTCACCGAAAAAACGGGTGCTGACCAGGCTTGTTTTAGTTAAAGAGACGCGGGCCGGAGGTTTCCGGCCCGCGCGTCGTCGGTCGTCGTCAGCCCAGTTCCGGGAAGAACAGCTTGATCTCCCGGTCGGCCGAGTAGGTCGAGTCGGAGCCGTGCACGATGTTCTCGCCGATCTCCAGGGCGAAGTCGCCGCGGATGGTGCCGGGGGCGGCGCTCACCGGGTCGGTGGCGCCGGCCAGCGAGCGGAACGCCTCGATCGCGCGGGGGCCCTCGACGACCATCGCGACCAGCGGGCCGCCGGTGATGAACTCGACCAGCTCACCGAAGAACGGCTTGCTCGCGTGCTCCTCGTAGTGGGCCTCGGCCGTCTCGCGGGCGAGGGTGCGCAGTTCCAGCGCGACGAGCTTCAGGCCCTTGCGCTCGATCCGCGAGACGACCTCGCCGACCACGCCGCGGCGGACACCGTCGGGCTTGACCAGGACAAGAGTGCGCTCGGACACGAGTGGTTCTCCTCAGGAAGGTTGGGATATGCGCGCGAATCCTACCGGGCCGCCGGAGCCCCGGAGGCGTTCGCCGCGCAGTGCCGCCCCGCCGCCGGGGCCGCGGCCGGGGCGCTGCGCGCGGCGCGGGCGGCCAGCACGGCGGCGACGACGCCCGCCGCGGCGGCCGCGAGCAGCCACGTGCGCTGCCCCTCGACGAGCCCGGCGAGCCGCTGCGCGTCCGTCTCCGGGCGGATCCGCGCCAGCGACGCCGCCTGCAGCGACAGCGCGGCGAGCTGCCCCGCGAGCACCGCCGGGAAGCACAGCGACAGCCCGAACAGCGCGGCGCCGGGGCCCGCGTCCCGCAGCGACGCGGCCAGCGCCAGCCCGGCCCCCGCGCCGAGGGGGACGAGCAGCGGCGCCGCCGCCCAGGGCGCGCCCGTCCCGAGCGGCACGGCGCCGAGCGGCGGCGCCGCCGCCATCAGCACGAGCCCGGCGAGGACGGCGCCGCGCGGCGGGACGCGCGCACTGAGCCCCGCCGCCGCGAGCGCCGCCGCGGCCCCGGCGGCGAACGGCAGCGGGGACGGCGCGCCCGCGCCTCCCCCGGCGTGCGCCTCGGCGGCGGCGATCCCGGCGAGCGGGCCCGCCGCCGACTGGACGAGCAGCCCGGCGGCGACCATCGTGATCGCGCAGCCGAACGGGCTGCCGGTCACCGCGTCCCGGGTGCCGGCGTGCGCGAGGTTGAGCAGCCCCGCGACCGCGACGCCGGCGACGACGAGCCGCGCCCCGGGCGACCAGCCGTGCGCGGCCACGACCGCCAGCAGCGCGAACGCCGCGCACGGCGCCGACGCCAGGAGCAGCCCGCCGCGCTCCGCCCGCCGGGGCGGCGGCAGCGGCGACGGCGCGCGCCCGGCCGCGGCCCGGTGGGCGAGGACGGCGGCGAGCGCGGCGGCGGCGGGCCACGTCCAGGGCGCGAGGGCCGCGCGCCAGTCGCGTCCGGTCCCCGCGGGGTCGTCCCCGGGCGGCTGCGGGACGGCGTCCAGCACGAGCGGCGTCGCGAGCAGCAGCGCCGCCGCGAGCAGCCCCGCCCACGCGGCGGCCGGGGCGCGGCCGCCCCGCTCCCACGCGAGGACCAGCGCCGCCGGGAGCGCGGTGCCCGCCCCGACGCCCTGCAGGGCGCGGACCGTCCCCGCCAGCGCCACCGAGTCGACCGCGCGTGCCGCGCCGAGCGCCGCCACGAGCGTCAGCAGGCCCGCCGCGAGCACCGTCCAGGCGGGGAAGCGGCGGGCGGCGAGCGCCGCGAGCGGCACCGCGACCACCAGCGCGGGCAGGGCGAGCCCGGTGGCGCGCAGCAGGCCCGCGACGTCCCCGCCGTCCCCGCCGTCGAGCCCGAGCGCGGCCGCGGCGTCCGGGACGACCCCGGCAGTGGCGTCGGGAAGCACCAGCACGCTCGCGGGGACCGCGGCGGCGACCGCCAGGAGCCCGCCGATCCGCGCACCCCGCTCCCGCCCCCGCGCCCGTCCAGGCGCAACCTGCACCACCCCGCGCCGGTCGAGCGCCCGACCGCCGGGGGCGTGCTCGTGGGGGGCCTGCTCGCGGAGGGCGAGGTCGACGAGGGTGGGGTCGGGATCCGTGCGACCGGGGTCCGCGAGGCTGGAGCCCGTCCCGTCCGAGTCGGTCCCTCGCGCCCTGGCGCCACTCGATCCGGCCCCGCTCACGCCCGTGCCGCCCGGGTCGGTGCCGTTCGGGTCCGTGCCGCTGGGGTCGGCACCGCTCAGAGGGCTCACATTCGGCGCAGAGCCGCTCGGGTCCGTGCCGCCGGGACCGGGGCCGCTCGGGCTCGCGCCGCTCAGACCGGCCGCACTCGGACCGGCGCCGCTCGTGTCAGGGCCGCTCGGGTCAGGGCCGGTCAGACCGGTCGCGGTCAAACCTGTGTTGCTCGAACCCGTACCGCTCAAGTCCGGGCCACCCGGGCCGATCACACTCGAACCGGCCGCACTCGGGTCGGCGCCGCTCGTGTCAGGGCCGCTCGGACGGGCGCCGCTCGCGTCACGGCCGCCCGGACCGGTGGTGCTCGGACCGGTGACGCTCGGACCGGTGACGCTCGGACCGGTGACGCTCGGACCGGTGACGCTCGTGTCCGGGCCGCTCGTGTCCGGGCCGCTCGTGTCCGGGCCGCTCGCGTCTGGGGCGGCCGGGTCGGGGCCGCTCGCGTCTGGGGCGGCCGGGTCGGGGCCGCTCGGGTCGGGGGTGGTCGGAGCGGGGGTGGTCGGGTCGGTGGGGTCGGGGTCGGCGGGGGTGGATTCTGCGGGCAGGGACACGCCTCCTCCTCGGAGTCGTCATCCGCCGCGCGTGCTTTCCCGAAAGATAAAAATGTCGGAATTGAGAGCGGAGTGGTCGGGGAAATTCGGCGGAATGGAACGGTGCCGTCCCCGATGAATTTAGCGTGCCGCGGCGTCCTGCGCCTTGCGTCCCATCCAAATCGCCGTCGCCCAGAGCGCACCGAAAATGGCGCCCAGTGCGAACATCGCCGGCACCATGAAACCGGTCGCGATGATGACGACCTGCAGCACGCCGCCCACCGCGACCGCCCACGGGAAGCGGAGCATCCCCGTCAGGAGCAGGCAGATCACGGCGAGACCGCCGCACACCCACGCGGCGGTGGCGCCCGGGACGTCCATCACCGTGACCGCGACGGGCGCGGCGAGGCCGATGATCAGCGCCTCACAGGTGAGCACCGCGGACAGCAAACTCCGCACCGGATTTTTCGGTCGTCCGGAACTCTGTCGCGTTTCGCCCGAAACTTCGTCGGCCATCGTGCTCAACGCCCCTCCTCAACGCGCAGCAGCGTCCTCGCGTCGCCGGCGGTCACCACGGAACCGGTGACGAGCACCCCGGCGCCCCGGTACTCCCCGGTCTCCTCGGCCAGGCCGATCGCCCGGTCGATGGCGTCGTCCAGCCGCTCCGCGACGTGCACCCGGTCGGACCCGAACACGCTCTCGGCCTCGTCGGCCAGCTCCTCCGGCGACAGCGACCGCGGCGACGAGTTCCGGGTGACGACCAGTTCCGCCAGCACCGGCTCGAGCTGGTCCAGGACGCCCGGGATGTCCTTGTCCTCGGCGATGGCGAGGATGCCGATCAGCCGGGTGAACCCGAACGCCTCGGTGATCGTCTGGACGGTCGCGGCCATCCCCGCCGGGTTGTGCGCGGAGTCCAGCAGCACTGTCGGGCTCGTCCGGGCGACCTCCAGCCGCCCCGGCGACGCGGCCTTGGCGAAACCGCTGCGGACCAGCGCCGGGTCGAGCTGCCCGGCTTCCCCGCCGGTGTACGTCTCGCCCGGCGCGATCCGGGTGGCCGCCTCCAGGTTCGGCTCGCCCCCCGTCGGCGCGCCGCTCGCGAACGCCTCCACCGCCGCGAGCGCCACCGCGGCGTTGCCCGCCTGGTGCTCGCCGAACAGCGGCAGGAAGATCTCGTCGTACACGCCGTGCAGGCCCTGGATCCGCAGCTGCTGGCCGCCGACGGCGATGTCCCTGCTCAGCACGCCGAACTCGATGCCCTCGCGGGCCGCCGTCGCGCCCGTCCCGGCGACCCGGCGCAGCAGCACCGCCGCGGCCTCCACCGGCTGCTGCGCCACCACCGCGACCGCGCCGGGCTTGACGATCCCGGCCTTCTCCTCCGCGATCTCCTCCAGGGTGTCGCCGAGGTACCGGGTGTGGTCGAGCCCGACCGGCGTGAGGACCGCGACCGTGCCGTCCGCGACGTTCGTCGCGTCCCAGCGTCCGCCCATCCCCACCTCGACGACCGCGACGTCCACCGGCGCGTCCGCGAACGCCGCGAACGCCATCGCGGTGAGGACCTCGAAGAACGACAGCCGCACCCCGTGCTTCCCGTCGATCATCCCGACGTACGGCAGGACGTCCCGCAGCACCTCGACGAACCGCTCCTCGGAGATCGGCTCCCCGTCGATCGCGATCCGCTCCCGCAGCGTGCTCAGCTCGGGGCTGGTGTACAGGCCGGTGCGCAGCCCGCGCTCGCGCAGCAGCGCCTCGACGAGCCGCGCGGTGCTGGACTTGCCGTTCGTCCCGGCGATGTGGATCACCGGGTACGCGCGCTGCGGTTCGCCGAGGACGTCCACCAGGTCGCGGACGCGGTCGAGCGTGGGGTCGATGTCCCACTCGACGCCGCGGCTCCGGATCTCCCGCACGGCGTCCCGGTAGTCGAGCGGCTCGGCTGGCTGGCTCACGATGCTCCTGGCGATGGCGGACGGCTTGACGGAAGGGAATGCTCCGAGCCTATCCGCAGCCCGCCGCGCTCCCGCCGCGCCCCGCCCCGTCGCGGGGCGGCGATGATGGGGGCATGGACGCGGACGCGGTGTTCTTCCGGGAGTGGGAGGCGCGGGCCCCCGGCGAGCGGCGGAGCCTGCGGCGGGCCCGGGCGCTGGCGGACGCGCTGGGCGTCCTGCCGCCGGACGCGCCGGTGCTCGCGGTGGTCGGGTCGAAGGGGAAGGGCACGGCGGCGGTGTACGCGTCGGCGTACCTGGCGGCGGCCGGTCTGCGGGTGGTGACCGTGACGAGCCCGGGCCTGCGGACGAACCGGGACCGGATCCGGGTCGACGGGCGCGCGGTCACCGCCGGCGAGCTCGGCGCGCTGGCGGCGGAACTGGACCGGCGCGCCGCCGGGCTGCCCGCCCGTTCGGACGGCTACCTGTCGCCCGCCGGCCTGTTCATGCTCGCCGGGCTGCTCCGGGCGCGCAGCGCCGGCGCGGACGCGATCGTGCTGGAGGCCGGGATGGGCGGACGGTCGGACGAGGTGAGCCTCGTGCCCGCGGACGTCGCGGCGGTCACGCCCGTGTTCCTGGAGCACGCGGGCGTCCTCGGCGACACCCCGGCGGAGATCGCGCGGGAGAAGCGGGGCGTGGCGGGGCCCGGGACGCGGCTGGTGTCGGCGCCGCAGTCGCCCGAGGTGACCGGCGCACTCGCGCCCGTCGAGGTGGTCCGCCCGGGCGATCCCGCGTTCGCGGACGTCCTGCCGTCCGGGCTCGGGCGGACGAGCGCCGAGCTGGGGATCGTCGCGGCCCGGCGGCTGCTCGGGCGCGACGCGCCCGCGGAGCGCGCGCGGGAGGTGCTCGCGTCGGTCGTCCTGCCGGGGCGCCTGTCGGCGCATCCCGTGCCCGGTTCGGACGCGGAGGTGCTCGTCGACTCCGCCATCGACCGGACGGGCGTCCGCGCGGCGCTCGCGGCGGCCCGCAGGCGCTGGGGCGGCGTCGACCACGTGCTGGTGTGCCTGCCCGACCACAAGGACCTCGACGGCGCCGTGGCGGCGCTCGACGGGCTCGCGGTGACGTTCGTCCGGCTGCCGCTGCCGCACCTGCGGTTCACCCGGCCGCTGCCGTCCGGCTGGCGGGCCGTGGAGGCCGCGGCGGTGACGCCCGCGGCGATCGCCGCGCTCGGGCGGCGCGTGCTCGCGCTCGGCACCGTCTACTTCACGGGGGCGGTCCTCGACGCCGTGGACGCCGACACCGAGCGGCTGTTCGTCAGCGCGCCCGCTCGACGTCCGCCCGGATCCGCAGCATGAGCGCGTCCATCATCGCGTAGCGGGGCTGCTGCGAGGCGACGTTGGACGCGACGACGCCGTAGGAGTCGCCGGTCGCCCAGGCGCAGTAGGTGTGGACGTCGGTCAGCACGGCGAACGTCCCGCAGACGGCGTTGCCGCCCGCTTTGCCCGGGTTGGCGTTCTGCCAGTCGATGAACGTCGTCGGGCGGATCTTCCGCAGGAACGCCGCGGGGTCCCCCACCCGGCCCGTGCCGCCGACGAACAGGACGTCGAACACCCCGTCCGGGCCCTCGGTGTAGACGGCGGCGCCCTTGCCCGCGGCCGGGATCCCGCCCGCCCGGACGCCGCCCATCACGAACGGGTACGCGACGGCGACCCGGGGCGCCAGCGCGTCGCGGCGCAGCCCGCCCGCGGCGGCCCCGGCGGCGATCGTCCGCGTCGACTCGAACGCCTTCGCCGTCCGCGCCCGCCCCCCGGACGTCTGCCCGGTCGCGTCACCGGACCGCAGCAGCAGCACGCCCGCCACCAGGACCACGAGCAGGACGGCTCCCGCGCCCGCGCCCAGCAGCATCCCCGAACCCCGCCGGGCGGGGACGTCCGGAGCGGGCGGGAGCGGCCCCGTGCCGTTCGGCGTGCGGTGCGGTCCGGTGCCGTTCGGCATGCGGTGAGGGCCGGTGCCGTTGGGCATGCGGTGAGGGCCGGTGCCGTCGGACGGGAGCCGCTGCGGGCCGCTCGGGTCGGCGACCTTCTGCGGGCCCGTCGCCCCGCGCGGTTCGGCCGACCACCACGGCACCGAGTCGCCCCACGGCGTCGGCGCGACCGTGAACTCGCCCGTCCCGTCCCCCCGCGGCGCGCGCGCGGCGTCGCCGGGCGCCGCGTCGTCGGCGTGGCGGCCCGGCGGGTCGGTCCGAGGACGTGAGTCGGCCATTGCACTCCCGGGGGGTTCTCGAGGCGACCGGAATGCCCGCGATCATGGGGATCGTAACCCTCCGCGGGCGGCGTGGCACGGTGAACGGTCCGGCCGGCGCCCCCGGACGGGACGCCGGCGCGGCCGCGGGCTCGGGTCAGCCCGCGGGCAGTGCGGCGAGCTGGGCCTCCAGCCGCGCGATGTCGGTCTCGGCCTGCGCGAGCCGCTCCCGGTTCTTCGCGACGACGGCCTCGGGCGCCTTCGCCATGAACGCCTCGTTCCCGAGCTTCTTGTTCGCCTGGTCGACCTCCTTGCGGGCGGCGGCCAGGTCCTTCTCGAGGCGCTTGCGCTCCGCGGCGACGTCGATCGCGCCGGCCGTGTCCAGCCGGACCGCGACGCCCTCCACCGGCAGCGACGCGGTCGCGGAGAACCCGTCGCCCGGCGCGGTCAGGCGCAGCAGGGAGCGGACGCCCTCCTCGTGCGCGGCCAGCGCGGACCCGTTCCACTCCAGGGCGGCGGCGACCTTCTGGCCCGGCTTGAGGCCCTGGTCGGCGCGGAACCGGCGGACCTCGGTGACGAGCCGCTGCAGCGACTCCACCAGCCCCTCGGCGTCCCGGTCGGCGCGGGACGGGTCGGCCGACGGCCACGCCGCCCGCACGATCGTCTCGCCCTTCGTCAGGGACGTCCACAGCTCCTCGGTGACGAACGGGATCACCGGGTGCAGGAGCCGCAGCAGGTTGTCCAGGACCTCGCCGAGGACGCGCCGGGTCGCGGGCGCGCGGTCGTCCGCGAGCTGGACCTTCGCGAGCTCGACGTACCAGTCGCAGACCTCGTCCCACGCGAAGTGGTACAGCGTCTCGCACGCCTTCGCGAAGTCGTACGACTCGAGCTGCGCGTCCACCTCGGCGATGACCGCGTGCAGCCGGGACAGGATCCACGCGTCGACGGTCGTCGGCTCGTCCGGCAGGTCGCCCTCGACGTGCGCGCCGTTGATCATCGCGAACCGGGTGGCGTTCCACAGCTTGTTGCAGAAGTTGCGGGAGCCCTCCGCCCACTGCTCGGCCACCGGCACGTCCCCGCCGGGGTTCGCGCCGCGCAGCAGCGTGAAGCGGGTCGCGTCGGCGCCGTACCGGTCGATCCAGTCGAGCGGGTCGACGACGTTGCCGAACGACTTCGACATCTTCTTGCCGTACTGGTCGCGGACCATGCCGTGCAGGGCGATGGTGCCGAACGGCGGGACGCCGTCCATCGCGTACAGCCCGAACATCATCATCCGGGCGACCCAGAAGAACAGGATGTCGTACCCGGTGACCAGCACGGACGTCGGGTAGAAGCGCTTGAGGTCCGGGGTGTCGTCGGGCCAGCCGAGCGTCGAGAACGGCCACAGCGCCGACGAGAACCACGTGTCGAGGACGTCGGTGTCCTGCGTCCACCCGGCGGGCGGCTCCTCGTCCGGGCCCGGGCACGCGGTCTCGCCGTCCGGCCCGTACCAGACCGGGATGCGGTGCCCCCACCACAGCTGCCGGCTGATGCACCAGTCGTGCATGTTGTCGACCCACTCGAAGTAGCGGGCCGCCATCTCCGGCGGGTGGATCGCCACGCGGCCGTCCCGGACGGCGTCCCCGGCGGCCTTCGCGAGCGGCTCGACCTTCACGAACCACTGCAGCGACACCCGCGGCTCCACGACCGTCGCGCACCGCTGGCAGTGCCCCACCGAGTGCTCGTACGGACGGACCTCCTTGACGATCCGGCCCTGCTCGCGCAGCGCCGCCACCACGGCGGGCCGCGCCTCGAACCGGTCGAGGCCCTCGAACGGGCCGTGCGCCGTCACCACGCCGCGCTCGTCCAGCACGGTCAGCGACGGCAGCGAGTGCCGCCGCCCGATCTCGAAGTCGTTGGGGTCGTGCGCCGGGGTCACCTTGACCGCGCCGGTGCCGAACTCGGGGTCGACGTGCTCGTCCGCGACGACCGGGATGCGGCGGCCGGTCAGCGGCAGCTCGACCTCCCGCCCGACCAGGTGCTTGTACCGCTCGTCGTCCGGGTGCACCGCCACGGCCGTGTCGCCGAGCATCGTCTCGGCCCGCGTGGTCGCGACGACGATCTCGTCCTCGCCCGACCCGTACCGCATCGACACGAGCTCGCCCTCGCGCTCCGCGTGCTCGACCTCGATGTCGGAGAGGGCGGTGAGGCAGCGCGGGCACCAGTTGATGATCCGCTCGGCGCGGTAGATGAGCCCGTCGTCGAACAGCCGCTTGAAGATCGTCCGGACGGCGCGGGCCCGCGGCTCGTCCATCGTGAACGCCTCGCGGGACCAGTCGACGCTGTCGCCGAGCCGCCGCATCTGCCCGAGGATCCGCCCCCCGGACTCGGCCTTCCACTGCCAGACCCGCTCGACGAACTCCTCCCGGCCGAGGTCGTGCCGGGACAGGCCCTCCTTGGCCAGCTCCCGCTCCACGACGTTCTGGGTGGCGATGCCGGCGTGGTCCATGCCCGGCACCCACACGGCCTCGTGCCCCTGCATCCGGCGGCGCCGGACGAGCGTGTCCTGGATCGAGTGGTCGAGGGCGTGCCCCATGTGGAGCGACCCGGTCACGTTCGGCGGCGGGATGACGATCGAGTACGCGGGCCGGGACGGGTCGCGGGCCGGATCGGCGGCGAAGAGGCCCGCCGATACCCAGCGCTCGTACAACCTGCCCTCGACGTCCGCCGGTCGGTACTGGGTGGGCAGGTCGACGTCCGCGGCGGCCCCCTGGCCGCGCTCATTGCTGGGCTGTGTCACGGCTGATGATTCTACGGGGACGAGAACGGTAGAACGCCCGAGCCCGCTCGTGCGTCAATGGAATGACCGTGGGCACGCTCCCAGCCCACCCTTCCCGCCCCCGGAAGAGGAGACCCATGAGCGGCTGGAACCCGACCCCCGACCCCGACCGTCCGTCCGCCCACCAGGGCACCCCGGACCCTTCGCCCGGCCCACCCGCCCCTGAGGACGCCCACAGCCGACCGGCCGCACAAGGCCCGCACAACCCGTCCGAACCGCCCGCCGCCCCCGGTGCTCCCAGCCAGTACGGCCCACCCGAACCGCCCCCCGCCCCAGGCGGCCCCGGCCCTTACGGCGCACCCGGCGCGCCCGGCCAGCCCGCCGAACCCGGCCCGTATGCCCCGCCCGAACCGCCCGCCGCCCCAGGCGGCCCTGCCCCCTACGGCGCACCCGGCGCACCCGGCCGGCCCGCCGCATCCGGCCCGTACGGCCCATCCGAGCCGCCCGCCGCCCCGGGCGGTCCCAGCGCTCCCGGCGCGCCGGGACAGCCAGCCGCATCCGGGCCGTACGGCCCGCACGACCCGCCCGCCGCCCCCGGCGGACCCGGCCCCTACGGCGCACCCGGCGCGCCGGGCCAGCCAGCCGCATCCGGGCCGTACGGCCCGCACGACCCGCCCGCCGCCCCGGGCGGACCCGGCCCCTACGGCGCACCCGGCGCGCCGGGCCAGCCAGCCGCGTCCGGCCCGTACGGCCCGCCCGAACCGCCCGCCGCCCCCGGCGCCCCCGGCGCTCCCGGCGGCCCCGGCGCTCCTGGGCCTCCCGGCCAGCCTGCCGCGCCCGGGCCCTACGGCGCTCCCGGCCCGTACGGCGCCGCGCCCGGCGGCCCCGGCTCGCCCGGAGCGGCGCCCGGGCCGCCCGGGCCGCCCGGTGGGCCGGGGGCGTTCGGGGCGCCGCCGCGGCGGAGGCGGGGGAAGGGGGTGCTGATCGGGTTGCTGGCCGGCGGGTTCGCGCTGGTGCTGCTGGTCGTCGGCGGGGCCGGCTACTACGTCCTGAGCACCGACCACAAGATCACCACGCCGCGTTCGGCGGGCGGGATGACCCTCGACATCCTCGCCACCGGCAAGTACGACGATGCCTACGAGGAGATGCAGCGGGTGATCCGCAGCACCATCGCCCCGGCGGACGGCGACTGGGTCCGCGGGGTGTACCGGGACGGCGACCTCGGGTTCCTGCTCATCGGCTACACCGGCGGCTACGAGCAGCGGGACGGGCTCGTGTCCAAGCTCGACTTCCACCTGCGCAACTCGCTCAGCCTGGGCGAGGCCGACGTCTCCGTGCGGATCTGGGAGATCGACGACGCGGGCGGCGACGGCGAAGCCTTCTGCGGACGCGTGACCACGACCGTGCGGTCGTCGTCCTACGCGCACTCCTCGATCTGCGCCTGGGCCACGAGGACGACGTTCGCGGTGGTGCTGCCGCTCGGCGTGAAGGTCGCCGGGCAGGACCGGGCGGAGCCGCCGGAGTACAAGGTCGAGGGCCTGCAGCGGGTCATGCGGGACCTCCGGGCGGACGTCGAGAGCTGACCGGCACCCCGGAAAGGGCTTTCCCGTCCGGTTCGGGACACAGGTCACCTGACACCGGGTCGCGTCCCGGGTCACTCTGGAGGGCGGTGCCCGTGACCGCGGGCGCGGAGGGAGAGGTACGGGATGCGAGCGGTACTGGCACGGGCCGCCGTGCTGGCCGGCGCGTTCGCCGCGGGGGCCGTGACGGCGCACGCCGCGACCATCCCGCACCTCCACCGCATCGCCGCGGACCTGCAGCGCTCCCGGGAGCGGATCCTGGCCGGGCGCGAGGAGGAGCGGCGGCGGCTGCGGCACGACCTGCACGACGGGCTGGGCCCGACGCTGGCGAGCCTCGCGATGTCGCTGGACGCCGCCCGCATCACGCTCGCGTGCGAGCCGGAGCGCACGGACCCGCTGCTGGCGGACGTCCGGGACCGGCTGGCGTGCGCGGTCGGGCAGGTGCGGGAGCTGGCCCACGGGCTGCGCCCGCCCGCGCTGGACGACCTGGGCCTGATCGCGGCGATCGAGTCGTTCGCCGCGGGCTGCTGCAAGCGGGTCGAGGTGCGCTGCGACGGGCCGCCGGGCGAGCTGCCCGCGGCGGTCGAGGTCGCGGCGTACCGGATCGTCCGGGAGGCGCTGACGAACGTGCGGCTGCACGCGCCGGAGAGCACCGCCATGGTGCTGATCGGCCGGGACGCGGACCTGCACCTGACGGTGGCCGACACCGGCCCCGGGCTGCCGCCGGCGGGCGGCGGCGGGCGCCGCGCCGCGGCGCGGGGGCTGGACGCCATGCGCGAGTGGGCCGCCGAGGTCGGCGGCGGGTGCACGATCACGTCACGGAACGGCGGCGGCACCGTCGTCGCGGCCCGGCTGCCGCTGGGCGCCGGATACCATCGGCCTGCGGACGGGCGGGCGTGAGCCCGCCGGGCGAAGGCGAGGCCATGAGCGGGGAGACGATCCGGGTCCTCATCACCGACGACCATCCGGTGTTCCGGCAGGGGCTCAAGGGGCTGCTGCAGGCGCTCGGCGTCGAGGTCGTGGCGGAGGCCGGGAACGGGCCGGACGCGGTGCGGATCGCGGCGGAGCTCCGGCCGGACGTCGTGGTGATGGACCTGTCCATGCCGGGCGGGAACGGCATCGAGGCGACGCGGACGATCACCCGGACGAATCCGGGCATCGGGGTGCTGGTGCTGACGATGTTCCGCGACGACGACTCGGTGTTCGCGGCGATGCGGGCGGGCGCCCGCGGCTACCTGCTGAAGGAGTCGGGCGCCGAGGAGATCGCGCGGGCGGTGCGGGCGGTCGCCGCCGGGGAGGCGATCTACGGGCCGGAGATCGCGCGGCGGGTGCTGACGTTCTTCACCGACATGCCGGACCCCAGGCGGTCGGCGTTCCCGGAGCTGACCGAGCGGGAGCGCGAGGTGCTGGCGCTGATCGCGCAGGGCCGCAGCAACACCGAGATCGCGGGGACGCTGTTCCTCAGCCCGAAGA
This sequence comes from Actinomadura rifamycini DSM 43936, assembly GCF_000425065.1. Taxonomy (GTDB): domain Bacteria; phylum Actinomycetota; class Actinomycetes; order Streptosporangiales; family Streptosporangiaceae; genus Spirillospora; species Spirillospora rifamycini. The sequence goes on along the minus strand of NZ_AULB01000029.1, from coordinate 73,844 downwards.
CGGTCCGCAACCACGTGTCGAACATCTTCATGAAGCTGCACGTCGCGGACCGCGCGCAGGCGATCGTCCTGGCGCGGGAGGCGGGCCTCGGCGAGTCCGGGCGGCGCTGACCCCGGCGGACGGCCCCGCGCACGACCCCGCGGACACACGGCGACGCCCCCGGACGGGTTCGTCCGGGGGCGTCGCCGTTCGCGCGTGCTACGCGGATTTCTCGCGCGGCTCCCGCTTCTTGCGCTCGCGGGGCACCAGGGTGGGGTTGACGTGCTCCAGCACCGCCTCGGCGGTGATCACGACGCGCTCGACGTCCTCGCGGCTGGGCACCTCGTACATCACCGACATCAGCACCTCTTCCATGATCGCCCGCAGGCCGCGGGCGCCGGTGCCGCGCAGGATCGCCTGGTCGGCGATGGCCTCCAGCGCGTCGTCGGTGAACTCGAGGTCGACGCCGTCGAGCTCGAACAGCCGGTGGTACTGGCGCACCAGGGCGTTCTTCGGCTCGGTGAGGATGTTGATCAGCGCCTCGCGGTCCAGGTTGTGGACGTTGGTGATGATCGGGAGCCGGCCGACGAACTCCGGGATCATCCCGAACTTCAGCAGGTCCTCGGGCATCACGTCGCCGAGCACGGCCGACGACTCCTCGAAGTCGGCCTTGGACCGGATCTGGGCGCCGAAGCCCATGCCCTGCTTGCCGACCCGGGCCTCGACGATCTTCTCGAGCCCGGCGAACGCGCCGCCGCAGATGAACAGCACGTTCGTGGTGTCGATCTGGATGAACTCCTGGTGGGGGTGCTTGCGGCCGCCCTGCGGCGGGACGCTCGCGGTGGTGCCCTCCAGGATCTTCAGCAGGGCCTGCTGGACGCCCTCACCGGAGACGTCCCGGGTGATCGACGGGTTCTCGCTCTTGCGGGCGACCTTGTCGACCTCGTCGATGTAGATGATCCCGGTCTCGGCCTTCTTGACGTCGTAGTCGGCCGCCTGGATCAGTTTGAGGAGGATGTTCTCGACATCCTCGCCGACGTAGCCGGCCTCCGTCAGGGCCGTCGCGTCCGCGATCGCGAACGGCACGTTGAGGAGTCTGGCGAGCGTCTGCGCGAGCAGCGTCTTGCCGGAGCCGGTCGGTCCCAGGAGCAGGATGTTCGACTTGCCCAGCTCGACCGCATCGTCCCTGCCGGTGTCACCCGACTGGATCCTCTTGTAGTGGTTGTAGACGGCCACGGCCATGGCCTTCTTCGCCGTCTCCTGCCCGATGACGTAGGAGTCCAGGAACTCGTAGATCTCCCGCGGCTTGGGCAGGTTGTCCCACTTGAGGTCGGAGGTCTCGGTGAGCTCCTCCTCGATGATCTCGTTGCAGAGATCGATGCACTCGTCGCAGATGTACACGCCCGGACCCGCGATGAGCTTCTTGACCTGTTTCTGACTCTTTCCGCAGAAAGAGCACTTGAGCAGATCACCACCGTCGCCGATGCGTGCCACCCAACTGTCTCCTTTTCGTGGGGCCGCTCTCTGGTTCAGATGCGGTGCGGCTCGGTTGCGTCCCGAAGGCTCTCGACGTTGGACTCGACGTTACCGCCTCCGACGGGCTTCGAAAGCCCCTCGCCCGGAAGTATGACGACCGGGCTGGGGGACTCCCTCGTCCTCGTGTCGCCTCAGGACGACACTACCTCGGCTTTGCGCTTCCTGCTCGCAAAGACGTCGTCGATGAGGCCGTAGGTCTTGGCCTCCTCGGCGGTGAGGATCTTGTCGCGCTCGATGTCGCGGCGCACCTCCTCGATGCTCTTCCCGCTGTGCTCGGCCAGGATCGACTCGAGCAGCTCCCGGATCCGCATGATCTCGCGGGCCTGGATCTCGATGTCGCTGGACTGGCCGTAGGTGCCCTCGGTCGCGGGCTGGTGGATCAGGATCCGCGAGTTGGGCAGCGCGGCGCGCTTGCCGGGCGTGCCGGCGGCGAGCAGGACGGCCGCGGCCGAGGCCGCCTGGCCGATGCAGACCGTCTGGATGTCGGGCTTGACGAACTGCATCGTGTCGTAGATCGCCGTCATGGCCGTGAACGAGCCGCCGGGCGAGTTGATGTAGATGCTGATGTCGCGGTCGGGGTCGATCGACTCCAGCGTGATCAGCTGGGCCATCACGTCGTTGGCGGACGCGTCGTCGATCTGCACCCCGAGGAAGATGATCCGCTCCTCGAAGAGCTTGTTGTACGGGTTCATCTCCTTGACCCCGTACGTGGTCCGCTCCACGAAGGACGGAATGATGTAGCGGTTGTCCACCGGCAGCGGGGATCCGCCCGCCGCGGGAACCCCCGGGCGGACCAGGTCGCCGATGCCGGGTCGCGTCAGATCGCTCACTGTTGCCTCCGAATCGTCAGTGGGGTCGTCAGGAGACGGGGCCCTCGGAGGGCACCTGGCTGGCGCTGAGCACCACGTGGTCGACGAACCCGTAGTCCTTGGCCTCGTCGGCGGTGAACCAGCGGTCGCGGTCGGAGTCGCGCTCGATCTGCTCGAGGGACTGGCCGGTGTGCTCGGCGATCTTCTCGGCGAGCGTCTTCTTCACGTACAGCATCTGCTCGGCCTGGATCTTGATGTCCGAGGCCGTGCCGCCGATGCCGCCGGACGGCTGGTGCATCATGATCCGCGCGTGCGGGAGCGCGTAGCGCTTGCCCCGCGCGCCGGCGCACAGCAGGAACTGGCCCATCGACGCGGCCAGGCCCATGCCGACCGTGACGACGTCGTTGGGGACGTACTGCATGATGTCGTAGATCGCCATGCCGGCGGTGACGGAGCCACCTGGCGAGTTGATGTAGAGCGTGATGTCGCGGCGGCCGTCCTCGGCCGACAGCAGCAGCAGCTCGGCGCAGATGCGGTTGGCGATGTCGTCGTCGACCTGCTGGCCGAGGAAGACGATGCGCTCGCGCAGCAGCCGCTGGAAGAGCTGGTCGCCCAGAGGCAACAGGGGCGCCTCGGCGACCCGCGCCTGGATCCGCGACGACTCGTCGAAAGTCGGAGGCATGCTCACCGGGTGTTCCTCCGGTCCTTTAAATCGGTTCGGATGATTGGACATTAACGCGCTCAGCGGCCCCCTTAAGCCCGGGGGCCCGCCTTTTCGCCAGGGGCGTACCCGGTCGGCGCCGGGTATGCGGCGATCTACCGGAATGCGGCACGCCCCGTACCCGGTCATCGGGTACGGGGCGTGCGTGCGCCTCGCGGGCCGCGGACGCCCGCCGCGCGGCCCGCGGGGGCCGGGCGGCGGCGCCGCGGCGGTCGAGCGGCTCGGAGAGCGCCTCAGGCGTCCTTCTTGCCCTCGGCGGCGCCCTCGGACGCCTCGGCGTCCGCGGGCTTGTCCTCGGCGGCCTCCGCCGTCTCCGCGGCGGCCTCCGAGCCCTCGGCGGTCTCGTCGGCGCCGGAGGCGTCGGCGGCGTCGGCGGTCTCGTCGGCGTCCTCGCCGGTCTCGACGGTCTCGCCCGTCTCACCGTTCAGCTCGCGCTGCACGGCCTCGACGTCGATCACGTTGCCGGACTCGTCCTTGACGCTGACGTGCTCGACGACGAGGTTCAGCGCCTTGCTGCGCAGCACCTCCGAGACGATCGCCGGGAGCTGGTTGTTCTCGGTGAGGTACTGGGCGAGCTGCTGCGGCTGCACGCCCATCTGCATGGCCTGCGTGACGACGTACTCGCTGAGCTCCTCGTTCTCGACGTTCAGCTCCTCCTGGACGGCGAGCTGGTCGAGGACGAAGCCGCCCTTGACGGCGAGCCGGGCCGCGTCGGCGACCTCGGTCTCGAACTCCTCCTCCGACTTCTCCTGGTCGGCGAGGTAGTCCTCCTTGGACATCCCGGCCATCTGCAGCTGCTGCTCGAGCTGCTGGTTGCGGCGGCCGATCTCCTCGTCCACCACGGCGTCCGGCAGCGGGATGTCGACCTTCTCCAGCAGCGCCTCAAGGGCCTTGTCCCGGGCCTCGGACAGCTGCTGCATCCGCACCTGCCGCTCGAGCCGCTTGCGGACGTCCTCGCGCAGCTCCTCGACGGTGTCGAACTCGCTCGCGAGCTGCGCGAACTCCTCGTCCAGCTCGGGCAGGTTCTTGACCTTGACGCTCTGCACGGTGGCGGTGATCTCCGCCTCCTCGCCGGCGTGCTCGCCGCCGGCCAGCGCGCCGGTGAAGGTCTTCTCCTCGCCGGCCGACAGGCCGACGAGCGCGTCGTCGAGGCCCTCGACGGCCGACTTGCTGCCGACCTCGTAGGAGTAGCCGGTCGTGGAGGCGTCCGCGACCTCCTCGCCGTCGATCTTGGCGACCAGGTCGATGGTGGCGAAGTCGCCCTCCTCGATCGGCCGGTCGGCGGTGGTGAGGGAGGCGAACCGCTCGCGCAGGTTGTCGATCGTCTCGTCGACCTGCTCGTCGGTCACCTCGGCGTCGTCCACGACGACCTCGAGGCCGTCGTAGTCGGGCACCTCGAACTTGGGCCGGATGTCCACCTCGGCGGTGAACGCGAACTGGTTGCCGTCGTCGAGCTCGGTCACCTCGACCTCGGGCTGGCCGAGCACGAAGAGCTCGCTCTCCTCGACGGCCTTGCCGTACAGACCGGGCAGGGCGTCGTTGACCGCCTCCTGCAGGACCGCACCCCGGCCGACGTACTTGTCGATCAGCGGGGCGGGGACCTTTCCGCGTCGGAAGCCCTTGATCGCGACCTGCTGCGAGATCTCCTTGTACGCCTTGTCGAGGTTCGGCTTGAGCTCGTCGAACGGAACCTCGACGGTGAGCTTGACCCGGGTGGGGGTCAGCTCCTCGACATCGGTCTTCACTGGGGTTGGTCTCCTTGATCGGGCGCTGTCTCGGCCGCGGCGTTCGACGCGTCTCTGTCCTTCTTGCCTGCGAGCCCTCGGCCATCCCGCGCACGGACCCGGTGGATCCCGGCCGGGTCGATCCCGGCCGACCGGTCCGGCTGCGCGTCATTCCTCAGCCCGGCAGTGTCTCAGGGCGGCGCGGGCACGCCGAATACGGCTCCGCGCCTTCGCGCGCAAGTCTATGGGGTACGGGCGTCGTCTGCGGACATCGGAGGTCCACAACGGCGGAGAAACCCGGGGACGCGCCCGTCTCCGGTGCCGGGGCCGGCCTCCCGGGAGGGTGCCGTGCCGCGGTGTCGCGCGTGCGGACGCGCGCCGAACAGCGGCCGTCGGGGACGGGGCGCGGCGGTGACACGCGGGTCACGGCGAGCATACGTGCACGTCGGGACGGGCGGAATGTCGATTCCGTGTTAACACGGCCACACAGGCAGTGACATCCGGCACCCGGAACCTTCATACTCATCCGGGATGAACGGGATAATCGCGGCCTTCAGCGCCACCGCCCTCTACTACCTCGGGTTCGCCGTCTTCAAGCTGGCGGCGGACCAGATGGCGGTCCTCCGGGGCAACCGCATCCTGCACATGATCTGGACGATCCTGGGCAACTGGGTGTTCCTGATCGGCCTGGGCCTCGTCCTCGGCGGGCTGAGCCTGCAGATCGTGGCCCTCAGCAAGCTGTCCCTGCCGACGGCGGTGCCGATCTTCATGTCGGGCATCGTCCCGCTGCTGGTCATCGCGCTGGCGTTCTTCGGCGAGCGGCTCACCGCGCGCGAGTGGCTGAGCCTCGTGCTGACCGGCGCGGCGATCCTGCTGCTGGCGGCGTCCGTGGTCGGCGACGATCCGATCAGCTCGGCGGACGCACCGGCCTGGAAGCTCGGCCTGGTGCTCGCGCCGTCGGTCCTGGTGCCGCTGCTGATCCTCGTCGTCGGCGACCACCGGCCGGACGGACGGCACGCGCGGCCGGTCACCGGGATCGCCTACGGCGTCGCGTCCGGCCTCCCCGTCGGCACCGCGGAGATCGCGATCAAGGGGTGGAGCGACCACGCGCACCGCGCCGACCTCGGGATCCTCGCCACGCCGTGGCCGTACCTGACGGTGCTGGCCGCGGCGATCGGGTTCGGGATCATGGTCGCGGCGTTCCAGCGCTGCCGGGTGGCGATCGTGTCGACCGTCATGACCGTGTGCGCGAAGTCGTACCTGCTCATCATGGGCACGTTCGTGTACGGGCAGCCGTGGCCGGACGAAGCGGACCGGTCGGCGATGCGGATCGCGGCGCTCGCCCTCGCCGCCGTCGCCGTCCTGCAGTTCCCCCGGCACCGGCCGGTCGCGGACGCGGCGCGGGAGGCGGCCCGCGAGCGCGAGGCGGCCGCGCGCGACCCGTTCGGCGCGACGTCCGCGGGCGGTCCGGCGCTCGGCGACCGGGGCTTCGCGGGGCGCGGCTTCGGCGGTCCCGGTCCCGGTGCCGCCGAGCCCGTGCTGGGCGCGCCCGCCTTCGAGGAGTACGGCGAGGGGTACGGCGAGGAGCGCGGCGGCGAGCCGCCGTGGCTGCGGGAGCCGCCGCGGCCCGGCCCGTTCGCGCAGGACCCGCTCGGGCGGGGGCCGTCCGGCCGCTGGAGCGCGGACGTGCCGCCGCCGCGCCCGCCCGAGGCGCCCGAGGCGCCCGAGGAAGGGCACCGCGGGCAGAACGGCGACCGGAACCGCCGCCGCTGACCCGCCGCCGGCACGCCCTGTTCGGGGCCGGGTGACGGAACGGGCCGCCGTCCCGCCCGGTGTGCGAGGGGACGGCGGCCCGCCGTGCGTCGGCTGCGGCTCCGCGAAGGCGTCCTAGCGGCGCTTGCCGCCCTTGCGGCCGTCGCCGGGAAGGCCCTTGTCGAGGCCCGCGCGGCGCAGCGCGTCGGCCATCGCGCCGCCGCCGGAGGAGCCGCCCTGGCCCCCGCGGCCGCCGCCCTGGCCGCGTCCGCCCTGGCCGCCGCGCCCGCCGCCGCCCTGGCCGCCGCGGCCGCCGCGCGCGTTCTGGCCGCGTCCGCCGCCGTTCTGGCCGCCGCCCTGACCGCCCTGACCGCCCTGGCCGCCGCCGGGTCCGCCGCGGCCCTGCCGCCGGTCGCGGGAGTCGCCGCGCCGGCCGCCCTGCTCGCGGCCCGGCTCGTCGTCCAGCCGCAGCGTCAGCGAGATCCGCTTGCGCTGCAGGTCGACGTCCAGCACCTTGACCCGGACGATGTCGCCGGGCTTGGCGACGTCGCGCGGGTCGGACACGAACTTGTCGGACATCGCGGAGATGTGGACGAGCCCGTCCTGGTGCACGCCGACGTCCACGAACGCGCCGAACGCCGCGACGTTCGTCACGACGCCCTCGAGGATCATGCCCGGCTCGAGGTCGGAGAGCTTGTCGACGCCCTCCTTGAACGCGGCCGTCTTGAACGCGGGGCGCGGGTCGCGGCCCGGCTTCTCCAGCTCGGCGATGATGTCGGTGACGGTCGGCAGGCCGAACGTCTCGTCGACGAACTCGTCCGGGCGCAGGCCGCGCAGCACGGCCGTGTTGCCGATGAGCCCGTTGATGTCGCCGCCCGCCGCGCCGAGGATGCGGTGCACCACCGGGTACGACTCGGGGTGGACCGACGACGCGTCGAGCGGGTCGTCGCCGCCGCGGATGCGCAGGAAGCCCGCGCACTGCTCGAACGCCTTCGGGCCGAGCCGCGGCACGCCCTTGAGCCCGTCGCGGCCGCGGAACGGGCCGTTGGCGTCGCGGTGCGCGACGATGTTCTCCGCGAGGCCCTCGCCGATGCCGGACACCCGGGTCAGCAGCGGCGCGGACGCGGTGTTGACGTCGACGCCGACGGCGTTCACGCAGTCCTCGACGACGGCGTCGAGGGAGCGCGACAGCTTCACCTCGGACACGTCGTGCTGGTACTGGCCGACGCCGATCGACTTCGGGTCGATCTTGACGAGCTCGGCGAGCGGGTCCTGCAGCCGCCGGGCGATCGAGACGGCGCCGCGCAGCGACACGTCCATCCCGGGCAGCTCGCGGCCCGCGTACTCCGACGCCGAGTACACCGACGCGCCCGCCTCGGACACCATGATCTTGGTGAGCTTGAGGTCGGGGTGCCGGGCGATCAGGTCGGCGGCGAGCTTGTCGGTCTCGCGGGACGCCGTCCCGTTGCCGATCGACACCAGGTCGACGTCGTGCTCGCGGGCCAGCTTGGCGAGCGTCTCGATCGACTCGTCCCACTTGCGGCGCGGCTCGTGCGGGTAGATCGTGTCGGTCGCGGTGACCTTCCCGGTGGCGTCCACGACGGCGACCTTCACGCCGGTGCGCAGGCCCGGGTCGAGGCCCATCGTCGCGCGGGACCCGGCGGGCGCGGCGAGCAGCAGGTCGCGCAGGTTCGCGGCGAACACCCGGACGGCCTCGTCCTCGGCCTCCTGCCGCAGCCGGGTGCGCAGGTCGATGCCGAGGTGCACCAGGATGCGGGTGCGCCACGCCCAGCGGACGGTGTCGGCGAGCCACCCGTCGGCGGGGCGGCCCCGGTCGACGATGCCGAACCGGCGCGCGATCTCCGCCTCGTAGGACGTCCGGACGCCCGGTTCCTGCGGCTCCTCCTCCGGTTCGAGGTCGAGGTCGAGGACCTCCTCCTTCTCGCCGCGGAACAGTGCGAGGACGCGGTGCGACGGCAGCTTCTCCAGCGGCTCCGCGAACTCGAAGTAGTCGGAGAACTTGGCCCCGGCCTCCTCCTTGCCCTCCCGGACGCGGGAGGTCATCCGGCCCCGCTTCCACATGCGCTCGCGCAGCTCGCCGATGAGGTCGGCGTCCTCGGCGAAGCGCTCGACGAGGATCGCGCGGGCGCCCTCCAGCGCGGCGGCCGCGTCGGCGACGCCCTTCTCCGCGTCGACGTAGGCCCCGGCCTCGTCCCGCGGGTCGCGGTCCGGGTCGTCCAGCAGCAGGTCGGCGAGCGGTTCGAGGCCCGCCTCGCGGGCGATCTGCGCCTTGGTGCGCCGCTTCGGCTTGTACGGGAGGTAGATGTCCTCCAGCCGCGCCTTCGACTCGGCCGCCATGATGCGGGCGCGCAGCTCGCCGGTCAGCTTGCCCTGCGACTCGATCGACTCCAGGATCGCGCCGCGCCGTTCGTCCAGCTCGCGGAGGTAGCGCAGGCGCTCCTCCAGGTCCCGCAGCTGCGCGTCGTCGAGCGCGCCGGTCGCCTCCTTGCGGTAGCGGGCGATGAACGGGACGGTCGCCCCGCCGTCGAGCAGGTCCACCGCGACCCGCACCTGTCCTTCGCGGACGCCGATCTCGTCGGCGATCCGCCGGGTGATCGGCGGCGGGCCGTCCGCACCCGCGGACTGCTCGGTCACGGTCTGCTCGGTGGCCGTCTGGCCAGTGGTCGCTGTCACAACTTCGATTCGCTTTCTCCCCTGGGTGTCGCAGTGCATTGTCCAGGGAACCGGGCCGCTTGTCTTGTCACCCCGGCGTGCCCGGCTCCCGGTGCGCCGCCCGCCCACCGTACGGCCTTCCCCGGACGGGCGCCGCGCCGCCGGCCGCCGCGCTCGGTCGGAGCCGCGCCGCACGAGGACGCCGGGCCCGTCGGGCGTCCGGACGGGGATCGGCCGGGAGAGGGTAGGCATAACTCCACCCCGCCTTTCGCGGATCGGGGGCCTGAGCCCACTGCCGTCCGCGGCGCGGGGTCCGAAAATGGGCGCAGAGCACCCTCGGACGCCTGGAGGAACGTTGAACGAGCACGAGCGGCCCGCCGATCGCCGGGGAGGTTTCGCCGAGCGCGCCTTCCTCAACTTCGTGCGAGGGCTGGTCCAGGTCGTGGTGGCGTGCGCGGTCGGGCTCCCGCTGTTCATCCTGACGGTGCTGTCGATCCTGCTCATCCCGCTCGGCGCGGGCGTCTTCCTGACGCCGGTCGCGGTGCTCGCGCTGCGCGGCGTGACGAACCAGCAGCGGCTGTGGGCGGCGGACTGGTCGGGGGTGCGGATCCCGGCGCCCCACCGGCCCCGGCCGTCCGGCCGGCTGGGTCCGTGGCGGCGGCTGGGGTGGCTGCTCGGCGACCCGGCGACGTGGCGCGACCTGCTGTGGGCGCTGCTGAACGCCCCGCTCGGGCTCGTCCTCGGGGTCCTCGGCGGCGGGCTGACCGTGTACGGGCTGGAGGGCGTGCTCGTCGCGCCGTGGCTGGCGCAGGTGATCGACTACGGCTGGGGCCCGTTCTGGATGCTGGACGACTGGGGCGCGCTCGGCTTCGCCGGGACGATCGTGCTCGGCGCGGCGCTCGTCGCGGTGTCGGTCCCGGCGGGGACGGCCTTCCTCAAGGGGCACGCGCTGTTCTGCCGGTCGCTGCTCGCGCCGACGCGGGGCGCGCTGGCCGCGCGGGTGGAGCGGCTCACCGAGACGCGGTCGGAGACGGTGGACGCGTCGGCCGCCGAGCTGCGCCGGATCGAGCGCGACCTGCACGACGGCGCGCAGGCGCGGCTGGTCGCGCTGAGCATGAACATCGGGCTGGCGGAGGAGATGCTGAAGCACGACCCGGAGACGGCCGCGAAGCTGCTCGCCGAGGCGCGGGAGGCGGGCGGCACCGCGCTGACGGAGCTGCGCGACCTGGTGCGGGGCATCCATCCGCCGGTGCTGGCCGAGCGGGGGCTGGAGGGCGCGGTGGCGGCGCTGGCGCTGACCCTGCCGCTGCCGGTGGACGTGCGGATCGGGCTGCCCGGCCGCGCCGACGCCCCGGTGGAGTCGGCGGCCTACTTCGCGGTCGCCGAGACCCTCGCCAACGTGGTGAAGCACTCGGCCGCGCGGCGCGCCTGGGTGCAGGTGGAGCACGACGGCGCCCGCCTGCTCGTGATCGTCGGGGACGACGGGACGGGCGGGGCGGACCCGGCGGGCGGCAGCGGGCTGCGCGGGATCGAGCGCCGGCTGGCCGCGTTCGATGGGACCATGGCGGTGACGAGCCCGACCGGAGGCCCGACCGTCGTGACCATGGAGCTGCCGTGCGCGTTGTCATCGCCGAGGACCTCGCCCTCCTCCGGGACGGCCTGATCAGGATCCTCGAGGCGTTCGGCTTCGAGGTGGTCGAGGCGGTCGACAACGGCCCGTCGCTGCTGCGGGCGCTGACGACGCACCGGCCGGACGTCGCGGTGGTGGACGTCCGGCTGCCGCCGACGTTCACCGACGAGGGGCTGAAGGCGGCGCTGGACGCGCGGCGGAAGATCCCCGGCCTGCCGGTGCTGGTGCTGTCGCAGCACGTCGAGCAGCTGTACGCGCGGGAGCTGCTGTCCGACCGCGGCGGCGGCATCGGCTACCTGCTCAAGGACCGGGTGTCGGACGTGAAGCAGTTCGTCGAGGCGGTGCGCCGGGTCGCCGACGGCGGCACCGCCCTCGACCCGGACGTCGTCGCCCAGCTGCTCACCCGGCACGCCCGCGAGGAGCCGCTGCAGGCGCTGACCCCCCGCGAGCGCGAGGTGCTCGGGCTGATGGCCGAGGGACGGACGAACGCGGCGATCGCCGCGCGGATGTTCGTCACCGAGAAGGCGGTCAGCAAGCACACGAACAGCATCTTCGGCAAGCTCGGGCTGCCCCCGTCGGAGGACGACAACCGGCGCGTCCTGGCCGTCCTGGCCTACCTGAACGCCGGTTAGCCCCGGGTCCGGACGGGCCGGACGGCCGTCACCGCGCCCAGGGCGGGACGAGGCGCTCGTCCCCCTGCGGCGCGATGTCGCACTTGGTGTCGTCCACGAGCGCGTCCGGGTCGTAGACGAGGCAGCCGGCGGGCGCGGCGACGACGGCGGTGAAGCCGGTCTCCGCGCCGGCGGTCATCTGCCGGGCGACGTCGGCGGGCAGGACGAGCGTGTCGCCGGGGCCGACGCGCTCCGTGCGGCCGCCGACGTCGACGGTGGCCGCGCCGTCCAGGAACGTCCAGACCTGCTCGGTGTCGAAGGCGTGCCGGGGGCCGGTCTTCCCGGGGAGGACGTCGACGCGCCAGACGGCGAGCCCGGCGGTGCCGCCCTGGGTGGGGGTGGCGAACGTGGTCATCGTCCCGTTCGGGGTTTCGGTGCGGCGGGCTTCGGCATCGCGGACGAGAGTCATGGGGGCATCCCCTAAGTTAGGCAATGAGGTTGTCTATATAGTCAACGAGGTTGTCTTTCATGTCAAGCGAGTCCCCCGGCTTCGAGCTGCCGCTGCGGATGTTCCTGGCGTTCCGCGCGTCCATCGACGAGGTCCACGCCGACCTGGCCGCCCACGGCCACCCCGACCTGCGCCCGACGCACGGGTTCGTCTTCCAGGCGATCATGCGCGGCGGCTCCTCGGCCGCCGAGCTGGGCCGCCGGCTCGGCGTGTCCAAGCAGGCCGCGGGCAAGATGATCGAGTCGCTGGAGCGCATCGGCTACGTCGAGCGGGTGCCCGACCCCGGCGACGCGCGCCGCAAGACCGTCCGGCTCACGCCCCGGGCCGCCGACGCCCTGCGGCGCTCCGAGGAGGCGTTCGAGCGCGTCCGCGCCGACTGGGCGCGGCGGCTCGGCCCGGAGCGCGTCCGCGCCCTGGAGGACGACCTCCGCGCCCTCACGCCCGCCGACCCGTGGCGGCTGGACGTGCCCGGCTGGTTCGGCGGGGCCTGAACTTTTTCCGCCGCGCGCCCGGTACGTACGTGTGCAGGCCGACGCCCGGACCAGCGCCCGCACCGCCCGCGCGGGGCCGCGCGGCCCCCGATCCGGCCCTTGAACGGCCGGATCCGCCCGGTTACCATCGCCACAATTCTTAGGAAAGTTTCCTAAGAGTTGAGCGGGGATTCCTGTTTGCTCGGGGGCCGAACGAACGGAGAATCATGTCAAGACCGGGCGTACGGCGGGCCATCGCGCTCGCGGGCGCGGCCGTCCTCGCGGCGGCCGGCGGACTCCTCACGGCGCTCCCGGCGGCGTCGGCCGGAACCGTCACCGCCACCTGCACCAAGACCTCCGACTGGGGCACCGGCTTCGAGGGCCGCTGCACGATCACCAACGGGACGGACGCCGCGATCGACGGCTGGACGCTCACGGGCGACCTGCCGTCCGGGACGTCCGTCGGCGCCACCTGGAACGCGACGAAGACCGTCTCCGGAAACCGGTACACCTTCACCAACGCGGGCTGGAACGGCACCGTCGCGGCGGGCGCCGGCGTCTCCTTCGGGTTCAGCGGCACCGGACCCGGCTGGTTCACCGGCTGCACCGTCAACGGCGCCGCCTGCGACGGCTCCGGCGGGCCCGGCGGCGACACCGCGGCGCCGACCGCCCCGAGCGGCCTGCGCTCCACCGGCAAGACCGCCACCACCGTCGCGCTGGCCTGGACCGCCTCCACCGACGACGTCGGCGTCACCGGCTACGACGTCTACAGCGGTTCCGCCAAGGTCCAGACGGTGACCGGCACCGAGGCCACCGTCACCGGCCTCACCGCCGAGACCGCCTACACGTTCACCGTCAAGGCCCGCGACGCCGCCGGGAACGTGTCCGCCGCGTCCAACGCCGTGTCCGTCACCACCGACGCGGGCGGCGGCCAGCCCGGACCCGGCGGCGACAAGGTCATCGGCTACTTCGCGCAGTGGGGCATCTACCAGCGCAACTACCACGTCAAGAACATCCACACGAGCGGCTCGGCCGAGAAGCTCACCCACATCAACTACGCGTTCGGCAACGTCCAGAACGGCCGCTGCACGATCGGCGACTCGTTCGCCGACTACGAGAAGGCGTACACCGCCGACCAGAGCGTGGACGGCGTCGCCGACACCTGGGACCAGGAGCTCAAGGGCAGCTTCAACCAGCTCCGCAAGCTGAAGAAGATGTACCCGCACATCAAGGTCATCTGGTCCTTCGGCGGCTGGACCTGGTCGGGCGGCTTCGGCCAGGCCGCGCAGAACCCGCAGGCGTTCGCCGAGTCCTGCTACAACCTGGTCGAGGACCCGCGCTGGGCGGACGTCTTCGACGGCATCGACATCGACTGGGAGTACCCGAACGCCTGCGGCCTCACCTGCGACACCAGCGGGCCCGAGGCGTTCGAGAACCTCATGCGCGCCCTGCGCGGCCGGTTCGGCGACGGCAACCTGGTCACGGCCGCGATCACCGCCGACGCCAGCGACGGCGGCAAGCTGGAGAAGGCCGACTACGCGGGCGCCGCCCAGTACGTCGACTGGTACCTGCCGATGACCTACGACTTCTTCGGGGCGTGGGCCGCGCAGGGCCCGACGGCGCCGCACTCCCCGCTGACGTCCTACCCCGGCATCCCGCAGCAGGGCTTCAACTCCGCCGACACCATGGCGAAGCTCACCGCGATGGGCGTCCCCGCGGACAAGCTGCTGCTCGGCATCGGCTTCTACGGGCGCGGCTGGACCGGCGTCACGCAGTCCGAGCCGGGCGGCACCGCCACCGGCGCCGCGCCCGGCACCTACGAGGCGGGCATCGAGGACTACAAGGTCCTCAAGAGCCGCTGCCCCGCGACCGGCACCGTCGCCGGGACCGCGTACGCCAAGTGCGGCAGCCAGTGGTGGAGCTACGACACGCCCTCCACCATCGACGGCAAGATGCGCTGGGCCTCGGACGAGGGCCTTGGCGGGGCCTTCTTCTGGGAGCTGAGCGGCGACACCACGGGAGGTGAGCTGATCACCGCCATGAGGAACGGTCTCGGCTGATCGAGGCGCGGGGGACCTCCCGGCCCCCGCCGGCCGAGCCACGCGGGCCCCCGACCCACCCCGGACGCCGGTCGGGGGCCCGTCCCTTCCCGGCGTCCGGTCGCCCGGCGCCCGCTCCCCCGCTCACGGGCGCCGGGTGACGGGCGCCGGGTCACGGGCGCGGACGGACGGTCACGCGAGCCGTTCCGCCAGCTCCCGGACGTACCGCTCGGGCGGCCCGTCGGCCTGCGGGCACGCGTCCGCGAACCGCCTCGCGTCGAACCGGAGGAGTTTGATCCGCTCCGGGTCGAAATGCTCCAGCCCGTCGACGAGGCCGGTGTCGAGGCGGGCGTCGCCCGCGAGCAGCCACGCGTCGTACAGGTCCTTGGGCTGGGGCACGGAGTCGGCGAGCAGCCAGCGCACCTTCCAGGCCAGCGACAGCCCGGGCGCCGCGCAGCGCAGCGGCACCTCGTGCGGCCCGTCCACCCCGCCCGGCACCGGCACCAGCACGAGGTCCGGCTCCGCCGGCAGCGGCTCGCCGAACGAGAAGTCGGCCTGGATCCTCCCGCGCGGCCCCGCGTCCGACCGCCACCGCATCGACAGCCGCACGCCCGGCGAGTCCGAGTACGGCCAGAGCTCCGACCGCTCCGCGGCGGTGCCGTCCACCTCGATCTCCTCGTAACCCGTCCGGTACGTCACCAGCCGCTCGACCCCGTCCAGAACGCCCCGGGACCACCAGTCGCGCGCGTGCAGGTCGGACGGGAGCACCACGAAGTCGACGTCCCCGGGGTCGCGCGCGGCGTCCCCGTACCAGGCCCGCAGCAGCACGCTGCCCCGCAGCACCAGGTCGTCCGCCCACGGCGACTCCGAGACCGCCGACAGGACGTGCCCCAGCGCCTCCCACCGCGCGGCGCGCCAGTCGGCCCGCTCCTGCGGGGTGCCGAACACCGGCTCGTCGTACGACGGCGCGGCGCGGTAGCCGCTCACCGCCGCTCCTCGATCCAGCCGTCGTCCAGGGACTCGTCGCCGTCGAACACGACGAACTCGCGCTCCACCTCGACGATCTCGAACCCGCGGGCCCGCAGCGCGCCGGTCAGGGCGTCCAGGCGGGCGCCCGCCGTGCGCGCCCCGACCCGCCGGCAGCGCTGGGTGACGAACCGCTCCGCGCGTCCGTCCGTCCGGACGCGGCGGGCGTTGCGCGACACGTGCGCCGCGTGCGGGCCGACGACCTCCGCGAGCCCCGGCGCGGCGGCGGCGTCCGGGGCGAGGAGGAGCTTCACGTGGTGCTCGAAGTAGCGCGCGGGGTCGAGGGCCTCGTCGTCGGCGGCGGGGACGCCCGCGTTCCACGGCGCCGCCTCGATCTTCACGCGGGCCGCCGCGAAGCCGTCCGCCCGCAGGTCGAGCGCGGTGCGCGCCGCCTGGGCCCGCGCGTCGTCCAGGGTCCCCGAACAGGTCAGCGTCAGCATCGGCTGCGACGCGACCCGGCCGCGCTCCAGCACGATGTGGGCGAACTTCACGCCGCGCGCCGCCGCCCAGTCCGCGACGGCGCGGGCATCCCCGTGAACGGTCACGTGCGTCTCGAAATCCCCGGCGAAATCCACGCTCCGGATGGTCCCAGAGCCTTTGGGCCGATTCACCCGGGTTTTCGGGGCGGGCCGTCTAGGGTGCGTACCGTGCGCGACATCGAAGCGGTGCTGTTCGACCTCGACGGGACGCTCGTCGACCACGACGGCTCCGCCGCGGCGGCGATCGCCGGGGCGTTCCCCGGCGTCGACGCCGCGTGGCTCGTCCCCCGCTGGAACGAGCTCGGCGAGGCGGCGGTGGAGCGGTACCTCGCGGGCGAGCTCGACTTCACCGGGCAGCGCCGCGCCCGCATCACCGCGCTGGCGGACGAGCTGGGCCTCGGCACCTGGGACGACGCGCGGGCCGACGCGTGGTTCGCCGCCTACACCGTCCGCTACGAGGCCGCGTGGCGGGCGTCCCCGGACGCCCCCGGCGCCCTGGCGGCGCTCGCGGCGCGCGGCCTGCCGCTCGGCGTGATCACCAACGGGGACGTCCGGCAGCAGCGCGCGAAGCTCGCGCGGACCGGGCTCGCGGAGCTGCTGCCGCACCTCACCGCGTCCAGCGAGGCCGGCTGCGCCAAGCCCGCCGCGGAGATCTTCCACACGGCCTGCGCCGGGCTCGGGCTGGCGCCCGGCGCCGTCGCCTACGTCGGCGACCGCCTGGCCACCGACGCGCGGGGCGCCGCGGCCGCCGGGCTGACCGGCGTCTGGCTCGACCGCTCGGACGGCCCCGCGCCCGACCACGCGGGCGTCGTCCGCATCACCGGCCTCGACGCGCTCCCCCGCGTCCTCGCGGACGGCCCCGGGTAGCCGGACGGGTCAGCGCGCCGGGAGGTCGGCGTCGCAGAAGACGCACACGAAATGCCCGTCCTTCACCACGTTGAGCTCCGCGCAGGACGGGCAGCGGCGGAAGACGAACACGTGCGTGAAGCCGTCCGGACGGCCGATCCCCGCGCGGTCGAGGGCGCCCGCGACCGCCGGCCACGACTCCGGCCCCGGGCAGTAGCCCGTCGACTGGTTCGTCACCTCCGCCACCCGGCCGTCCCCGAACGCGATCTCGCCCGCCGCCAGGACCGGACGCCCGCCCGCGCACGACACGTGCTCGCTGCGCCGGGGCGCGATCCGCAGGACGCCGTCCAGATCGACGACGTAGGTGCGGGGCTCGTCGTCCAGCCCCTCGACGTCCGCCGGCGATCCGACCGGTTCGCCGACCCTGCCCGGAACGGCCCTGTCGAACAACTCGGCCGGACCCACATAGTCGTACACGCCCGTCACCGTAGACGTTAAAAGAACGTGCCGATCACGCTTTCCGTGCGCTACGGTGCGAAGAACGTCCGCGAGTCAGGAAGTCCGATGGCCTTTCACGAGGTGGGGCGGCGAGCTAGCCGCGCCGAGCTGGGGAACGAGCAGTCGTGCCCGGCCCGGCTCGGCGGTGTGCGCCGTTGTCCCATCGACCTCGTGAGGCCGTTCCATGCGCTCTTCTGACATCCGCACGACCTTTCTCGACTTCTTCCGCGAGCGCGACCACCGCGCCGTCCCGTCCAGCCCGCTCGTCCCGTCCGATCCGACGCTGCTGCTGGCGAACGCGGGGATGAACCAGTTCAAGCCGTACTTCCTCGGCGAGTCGACGCCCGGCCACCCCCGGGCGATGACCGTGCAGAAATGCGTCCGCACCTCCGACATCGAGAACGTCGGCCGCACCGCGCGGCACACCACGTTCTTCGAGATGCTCGGCAATTTCTCCTTCGGCGACTACTTCAAGCAGGAGGCGATCTCCTGGTCGTGGGAGCTGCTCACCGGGCACTTCGGTCTCGACCCCGACCGGCTCTGGGTCACGGTCTATCTGGACGACGACGAATCCGTCCGGCTGTGGCGCCGCATCGGCGTCCCGTCCGACCGCATCCAGCGGCTCGGAATGAAGGACAACTACTGGTCGATGGGCATTCCCGGCCCCTGCGGCCCGTCCTCGGAACTGCACTACGACCGCGGCCCCCGCTACGGCCGCGAGGGCGGACCCGCCGTGGACGGGGAGCGCTACCAGGAGCTGTGGAACCTCGTCTTCATGCAGAACCTCCGCGGCGAAGGACCCGCCAAGGACGGCTACCCGATCCTCGGCGAACTGCCCGCGAAGAACATCGACACCGGGCTCGGCCTCGACCGCCTCGCCGCGATCCTGCAAGGCGCGGACGGCGTGTGCGAGACCGACCTCGTCGGCCCCACCCTCCGCCTCGTCCGGGAACGCGCGGACCGCGACTACGCCGACGAGCCCGTGTCCTTCCGCATCGTCGCCGAGCACTCCCGCTCCATCGCGTTCCTCATCGCCGACGGCGTCCTGCCGTCCCCCGACGGGCGCGGGCACGTCCTGCGCCGGCTGATGCGCCGCGCGATCCTGCACGCCCGCCGCCTCGGCATCGACGACGCGCTGCCGCCCCTCACCGCGAGCGTCGTCGACAACCTCGGCGGGACGTGGCCGGAACTCGCGTCGCACGCGGAGCTGATCCGGCACGTCGTCGCGTCCGAGGAGGAGGGCTTCGAGCAGACGCTCCGGCAGGGCACCCGCTTCCTCGACACCGCGATCTCCCGCTCGTCCGGCACGCTCTCCGGCGAGACCGCGTTCAAGCTGCAGGACTCCTACGGCTTCCCCATCGACCTCACCCTCGACGCGGCGCGCTCCGCGGGCCTCACCGTCGACGAGGACAGGTTCGGCGAACTCGTCGAGGAGCGCCGCCGCCGCGCCCGCGACGCCGGCCGGGACACCAAGGACACCGCGGTCGCGCGCCGCGACCTCTACCGCCGCGTCCTCACCGAGCACGGCCGCACCGAGTTCGTCGGCCACGACGCCACCGAGGCGGAGACGCGCGTCCTGTCCCTCGTCGACCGCACCGGCGCGTCCGCGGGCGACGAACTCGAAGTGGTCCTCGACCGCAGCCCGTTCTACGCCGAAAGCGGCGGCCAGGTCGGCGACACCGGCGAGATCCGCACCCCCGCCGGCACCCTCCGCGTGCTGGACACCCGCCCCGAGCTCGGCCTGCACGTCCACACCGTCCGCGTCGTGGACGGCGAGCTGCGCCCGGACACCCCGGGCCACGCGGTCGTCGACGCCGACCGCCGCACCGCCGCGGCCCGCTCGCACAGCGCGACGCACGTCCTGCACGCGATGCTGCGCCGCGTCCTCGGCGACCACGCGGCCCAGCGCGGCTCGCGCGTCGAACCCGGCAGGCTGCGGTTCGACTTCGCGCACTTCTCCCCCGTCGACGTCACGCCCGTCCAGACCCTCGTCAACGACTACCTCCTCGACGACCCGCAGGTGCGCGTCTGGGAGGCGTCCCGCACCGAGGCCGAAGCGGCCGGCGCGACCGCCCTGTTCGGCGAGAAGTACGACGACACCGTCCGCATCGTGGACATCGGCGACGCGTCCCGGGAGCTCTGCGGCGGCACCCACGTCGCCCACGGCGCGCAGGCCGGGCCCGTCCGCATCGTCGGCGAATCCTCGATCGGCACCGGGCTCCGCCGCATCGAGGCGCTCACCGGCGCCGACGCGCTCCGGCACTACGACCACGAGCAGCACGTCCTGACCGAGCTCGCGGACCTCCTCGACGCGCCCCCCGACCGGCTCGCCCGGCGCATCGAGGTCCTCCTCGAAGCGCAGCGCGAACTCAAGGCCCTCCAGCGCCGGCGGCTCGACGACCTCGTCACCGCGCTCGCGTCGTCCCCGGAGCACCACCCGGGCGGCCGCCTCATCACCCGGATCGTCGACGTCGAGGACCTCCGCGCCGTCGCCACGAGACTCCTCCCGCACGCCGACGCGGTCGTCCTCGGCACCCGCCGGAAGGGCAAGGCGACGCTGGTCGCGGCGCTCGGCCCCGGCCTCGGCACGCCCGCCCGCGACGTCCTCGCCCGCGCGGCGCGCGAGGTCGGCGGCGGCGCCGGCGGCAAGGGCCCCGTCGCGCACGCGGGCGGCCGCGACGCCGACCGCCTGCCCCGCGCGATGGAGCTCGCGACCGCCGACGCCCGCGCCCTCCTCAGCCGTTCGGCAGGATGACGGCCCGCCCGTTCACCTTCCCGGCGCGCAGCCGCTCGTACGCCTTCGGCGCCTCGTCCAGCGAGTACGTCTCCACATGGACGTCGACGACCCCGGCCCTGGCCAGCTCCAGGACCTCGATCAGCTCGCTCCGCGACCCCCAGTAGGGGGCCCGCACCGAGGCGTCGAAGGCGATCGCCCCGAACCCCACCTGCGCAACGCCCCCGCCGATCCCCACGATCACGACATCGGCCTCGGCGGCCGCCACCGACGTGGCGGTCGCCACCGTCGGCGGCGCCCCCACGAAGTCGAACACCGCCTGCGCCCCGCCCGTCATCCCGCGGACCCGCTCCGCCGCGCGCTCGTCCGACAGCACCGTCTCGTGCGCCCCGACCGTCCGCGCCAGCTCCAGCTTCTCCTCCGACACGTCCAGCGCGATCACCGTCGCGGGCGTCAGCGCCCGCAGCAGCTGGATCGCCACATGCCCGAGCCCGCCCGTCCCGATCACGACCGCCGCACTGCCCGGCACCAGCCTCGGCAGCGCCCCCTTGATCGCGTGGTACGGCGTCAGCCCCGCGTCCGTCAGCGGCACGTTCGTCACCGGGTCCAGATCGCCCAACGACACGAGATGCCGCACGTCATCGACCACGAGGTACTCGGCGATCGCCCCGGGCTCCCCCAGCCCCGGCGGCAGGATCCCCAGCTCGTCCGCCCGCACGCAGAGGTTCTCCTTGCCCCGCGCGCACATCACGCACACCCCGCACCCCCACGGGCCGTACACCGCGACCGACTCCCCGATCGTGACCCCGCGCACCCCGTCGCCGACCGCCTCGACCGTCCCGGCCCCCTCGTGCCCGAGCGTCAACGGCAACGGGAACGTCAACTGCTCGGCCGTCCAGCTCATCACCTCGAGATCCGAGTGGCACACCCCGGCCGCCGACACCTTCAGCAGCACCTGCCCGGGCCCCGGCTCCGGATCCGCCACGCCCACGACCTCGGGCGCACCGCCCACCTCGCGATACTGAACCGCCCTCATGTCTCCCCCTCCGGACGTACGTCCGGGGGATATGCCCACGAGGTCACGAACCTACCGATGGTCGGGCTGGCGGGATTCGAACCCACGACCCCTGGCACCCAAAGCCAGTGCGCTACCAAGCTGCGCTACAGCCCGCACCCCGACGCACGAGCGCGGGTGCAGCCCGAAGTCTAGTGCCGATCGCCCCCGCCCGCCGCCCGGCGACCACGACCGCACCCGAAACCCTGTACGCTACGGATGGCGCACAAGGACCGCCCAGGCCCTCCCGGCGCCCCGCGGGCGTAGCTCAATGGTAGAGCCCCAGTCTTCCAAACTGGCTACGCGGGTTCGATTCCCGTCGCCCGCTCCAATCTTTCCCCAGGTCAAAGCCCTGCAGGACGATCTTGGGCACTCCTTCCACGGATCGTTTGCCACTCGCTTGCCACGTTTCGACTGGTTCAGGATGCCGTTCTCACAGCGGCCGTCGTGTCGGCGGCGGGCGCGGTTGTGATCACTTGGTTCAGATGATCGGTGGGCGGTCGCACCGTCCGGCGCCTCCCGGAACACGAGGGCGTCGGTCCTGGTGCTGACGTCGTCCGGGTCAACGGGCTTGAGCCGCGGCGTCACCATTCGTGCCATGTCGATGCCGCCGACGACCATCGCGATCACGGTCACCGCCATCGGTCGCAGGCGAACTCGGCGTGACTGCGGCGGCCGGTTCCTCCTCACCGCCGCAGCCGGCCAGGTGATGGATGCCTGGTTGCGTACCGCCTTCTCCGGCATCTGCCGGATGGGGACACCACCGTGAACTGTTGCTCAGTTTCTTGATGCCTTTGCATCGTGCTTGGTCGGTGGTTTGCTGGCTGGCGTCATGATGCGAGCAGGATTACCGAGCTCGTCATGAGGACTCCGGTGCCGAGCAGTGCCAGTGGTGCGCTCGCCCAAGTGACCGCGCGCTCTTGTCCGGGCGTTGCACCCGCTTCTTTCAGAGGCCGTCGGATGTGCTCGTAGTACGGGGGGTTGCGGTTCGGGAAAGCCAGTCCTGCCAGGGGTGCGTAAGCCATGCCGGCCAACACGAACAGGCAGGCGGCGAGCCAGGGCGGTACAGACCGCGCGTCCAGATGGTGGAGCGAGGTTGCGACGGCCACGAAGAGGAGCATGCCCGTCGTGTGGACCGCCAGCGTGAGGACGACGGCTTGAAGGATGCCCGGTCCTGCTGTGCGCACCAACCATGGGTAGTGACGGCGCGCGAGCCATAGGTGGCCGGCGACTACGCCCCATGCACAGAGCCCGACGGTCGCCCACACTGCCAACACTTCCAAACCGTGCTGCCCTCCTCGCTTTGCTCGATCGTGGCACGTCGGAGGAATTCGGGCTGGCGGGGGTGGGGTGATCGTCGTAGTGTGGGCGCTATTGGCGAGGTGCCAATAACGGTGGGGCGCGGACGTCTGGACGCTGGGAGGGCGGATGGGCATCTATGAGTCGGTCGGCGGCGAGGAGGGGCTGACGGCGGTCGTGGACTCGCTGTACGAGCGGATCCTCGCCGACGACGTGCTGGCGGTGTTCTTCGTCGGGACGAACCTCAACAAGGTGAAGGGGCGCCAGGTCGAGTTCTTCGGGCAGGCGCTCGGCGGGCCGATGGTGTACGGCGGCAGGACGATGAAGGACGTCCACCGCGGGCTCGGGATCGAGCGGGAGCACTTCGACCGGGTCGCCGAGCATCTGGTGGCCGCGCTGGCGGAGGCGGGCGTGCCGGAGGGGACGATCGCCGAGATCGCCGCCGTGGTGCTGCCGCTCTCCGACGACATCGTGGCGGGCGGCGGCTCCACGGCGGAGTGACGCGGCAGGAGGCCGCATCCGGCTGCCGGGAGGTCCGGTCCCCAGGCGGGGACCGGACCTTCGGGTCAGCCGAGGGTGGCGACGTCGATGACGAAGCGGTAGCGGACGTCCGAGGCGAGGACGCGTTCGTACGCCTGGTTGATGTAGTCCGCGGAGATGAGTTCGATGTCGGCGCCGATGTTGTGTTCGGCGCAGAAGTCGAGCATCTCCTGGGTCTCGGCGATGCCGCCGATCATCGATCCGGCGTAGGAGCGGCGGCCGTTGAGGAGGCTGAACACGTTGAGGTCCAGCCGCTTCGCGGGGGCGCCGACGTTGACGAGGGCGCCGTCGACGGCGAGGAGCCGGAGGTGGGCGTCGACGTCGATGGGGGCGCTGACGGTGTTGATGATGAGGTCGAACCGGTTCCGGAGCCGCTTGAAGGTGTCGGGGTCGGCGGTGGCGTGGTAGTGGTCGGCGCCCAGGCGGAGGCCGTCCTCGCGCTTCTTCAGCGACTGGGAGAGGACGGTGACCTCGGCGCCCATCGCGTGGGCGAGCTTGACGGCCATGTGGCCGAGGCCGCCGAGGCCGACGACGGCGACGCGGCGGTCCGGGCCGGCTCCCCGGCGGCGCAGCGGCGAGTAGGTGGTGATGCCGGCGCACAGGAGGGGGGCCGCGGCGGCCGGGTCGAGGCCGTCGGGGACCGCGAGGACGTAGTCGGCGTCGACGACGACGTGCGTGCTGTAGCCGCCCTGGGTGGTGGTGCCGTCCCGGTCGGTGCCCGCGTAGGTGGGGATCATGCCTTCGACGCAGTACTGCTCGTCGCCGTTGCGGCAGTTGGCGCACTCGCCGCAGGAGCCGACCATGCAGCCGACGCCGACGCGGTCCCCGGTCGTGTGCCGGGTGACGTCGGCGCCGGTCGCGGCGACGGTGCCGACGATCTCGTGGCCGGGGACGACGGGGAACGGCTGGGCGCCCCAGTCGCCGTTGACGGTGTGGATGTCGGAGTGGCAGATGCCTGCGTACTCGATCTTGATGAGCACGTCGTTCGGGCCGACGTCACGCCGCTCGATGGTCGTCGGGGCCAGCGGCCGTCCGGCGGCCGGTGCAGCATAGGCGTGAACGCGCAAGGTGAAGCTCCTTCTGTCTCTTTCGGGGTCGCTCCCAATGGAACGCTTTGGGGCGGACTGGGGGAAGGTACTGCTGACAGGTGTACTGGCAGGGCACCCCTGCGGCGAAACCGGGCGCTTAGCCTGGGGGCGTGGACCAGCGCAGCCAAGTCCGTGAGTTCCTGACCTCCCGGCGGGGCCGGATCACCCCGCAGGAGGCGGGGCTGCCCTCGTACGGCGCCCGCCGGGTGCCGGGTCTGCGGCGAGCGGAGGTCGCGCAGCTGGCCGGGGTGAGCGTGGAGTACTACTCCCGGCTGGAGCGCGGGGACCTGTCCGGGGTCTCCGACCATGTGCTGGACGCCCTGGCGCGGGCGCTGCGGCTCAACGACGAGGAGCGCACGCATCTGGACGACCTGGCCCGGGCCGCCGGTCCGGGGCCGCGCCGCCGGCGGCGGTCGGCGCCGCAGCGGGTCCGGCCGACGGTGCGGCGGATGCTGGACGGCATGGCGGACCCGGCCGTCGTCATGAACGGCCGGGGCGACATCCTCGCCGCGAACGCGCTGGGGCGCGCGCTCTACGCGCCCATGATCGAAGCCGCGCGGGGGGCCGTCCCGAACCATGCGCGGTTCATCTTCCTCGACGCGCGCTCCCGCGACTTCTGGGGCGACTGGGACCGCGCGGCGGACGACACCGTGGCGCTGCTGCAGGCGGAGGCCGGCCGGGACCCCTTCGACAGGGAGCTGACGGAGCTGGTGGGCGAGCTGTCCACGCGCAGCGACGACTTCCGGGCCCGCTGGGCCCGCCACGACGTGCGGCAGCACCACATCGGCGCGAAGCCGTTCCACCATCCGGTCGTCGGGGAGCTGCACCTCACGTACGAGTCGCTGGACCTGCCCGCCGACAACCTGACGCTCGTCGTCTACGGCGGCGAGCCCGGCAGCGAGTCCGAGGAGGGGCTGCGGCTGCTGGCCAGCTGGGCCGCCGAGCCGGTGCGCGGGTCCGACGCCCACACGTGAGAACATGATTCTCCAGTGGGGGAATCATGATGTCATGGAGGGCGCATGGGACGGGCGGAGGCGGCCTGGGAGGGCCGGAGCCGGATCCTGACGGAGTTCGGCCTCGCGGTGCGGTCGCACGGCGGGGAACTGCACGGCACCGGGGCGGTCACGCCGCACCTGCACGCGCCGGGGACCGCGCGCCTGCGGACGTCCGTCCTGGCGGCGTGGACGGACCACCTGACCGGGCTGCTCGCCGCGCGCGCCATGGCCCCGCGCGTCCCGGTCACCATCGAGCTCGACGTCCACCTGTACGGTCCGGCGCCCGCCGCGGGCGAGGTGCGCGGCGTCGCCCGGGTCGTGAAGGCCGGACGGTCGGTGTTCGTCGCGGAGGCCGAGTTCGCCGCCGGCGGCGCGCCGCTCGGCTTCGGCGCCGCCTCGTTCATGGCCGCGCCCGATCCGGCGGTCCGGCTGCCGGAGCGGCTGGGCGTCGACGCTCCGGCGCCGGCGGGACGGCTGGAGGCGCCGCTGGCCGAGCGGGCGGGATGCGTGCGCCGGGAGCCGGGCACGGTGGTCCTGCCCCGGTCCGAGGAGGGCCTCAACTCCTCGAACACCGTGCACGGCGGGCTGCTGGCCCTCGCCGCGGAGGAGGCCGTGCTGTCCCTGGCGCCCGGCGCCGCGGTGGAGTCGCTCGCCCTGCGCTACCTGGCGGCGGCCCGCGTCGGGCCCGTCGTCGCCACCGCGGACCTGCGGCGCGGTCTCGCGCGGGCCGTGCTGCGCGACGCGGGCGGCGGCGACCGGGTGGCGGTCGCCGCCACCGCCCGGACGTCCGGGGGCCGGCGCCCGCCGGAAATGGGTGTCAGCACCGATGTCGCCGGGGGTTCCGATCGCCGATGGTGAATGGACGTGCTCCGCTCACCATCGGAAGGAATGGCACATGACGACGAACGAGGTGTCGGACGGCTCGGCGACGCGCGAGGTGCGGCGGCGGCTGGAGGAGGAGCGGCGCAAGCGCGAGGCCCAGCTCGTCGCGTTGGAGGAGGAGATCGACCGGACGCCGCTCGAGGAGGTCGAGGCGGCGGACTACTCGCGGGCGGAGAACCTGCGGCAGAGCCTCGCGGAGATCGACGGGGCGCTGCGCCGTGTCGACGAGGGGGCGTACGGCAGGTGCGAGGGATGCGCGCAGGACATCCCCGCGGGACGGCTGGAGATCCTGCCGTACGCGCGGTACTGCGTGCGGTGCCAGGGGCGGGCGACCCGCTGAGTCACAGCAGCCGGACGGCGTCCCCCACCCGGACCTCGTCGTAGCGCCCCGGCTGCTCGACCACCCAGACCCGGTCGGCGAGCATCACCGGCCGGACCTCGTGGAGGCGGGCGGGGCGCCACGGGCGGTGCCGGGCCAGGACGACGGTGCCGGGCGCGGTCCCGTAGGCGACGGTGACCGTGTCGACGGCGGACGGGCCGAACGGGCGGGCCAGCCGGACGCGGTGCGCGCCGAGGATCGGCTGGGCGAGCACGTGGTGGGTGAGCGGAGAGCCCCCCGGGTTCACCACGAGGTGCGCGTCGTCCAGGCGGACGGTCCAGCCGGTGAGCGGCAGGTGCACCTGCGGGACGGTGCTGTCGCGGGCCAAGGTTCCTCCTCTCAGTGGTCGAGCGATCTGCGCAGCTCGCGGATCGCGGCTTCGGCGCCGACGGCGACGAGGGCGTCCCCGTGGCGCAGCCGGACGTCGCCGGACGGCGCGTCGATCGTGCGGCCGTCGCGGAGGATCGCGACGACGCTGGCCTTGGTGCGGAGGTCCGCGAGGCGGCGGCCGCCGTAGGGCGACGAGGCGGGCACGGGAATGTGGACGGCTTCCAGGTGCGCGAGCTCGAGGTGCGGGACGCGGTCGGCGACGGCGGAGGCGCCGAGCAGTTCGGCGACGGTCCGGGATTCGATGTCGGTGAGGGCGATCGTCCGCTCCACCCCGTCGGGGCCGTGCAGGACGAGGTCGCGGCGGCCGTCGCGGTGCGCGACCACGCCGGCGCGCTGCCCGGCGGAGGTGGTGAACGTGAACGAGGTGCCCGTCCTGGGCAGGTCCGTCCTGTCCAGCAGCATCAATGTCCTCCTCACTGCCGTCTTTCATGGCCGTCTCCCTTCCACCTTGGGCGGCCGTCGCGGGTGTCACCATCGGGGGCGGCACCCATTTACGGACGGCGGAGGGTGTAGGCGGACGGGCGGGGCCGCGGGCGCCGACAATGGGAAGCGGAGGGGGTGCGGATGCGGCTGTTCTGGCGTGTTTTCTGGTTGAACACCCTGGTGGGGACGGTGGCGACGGTCCTGCTGATGGTCGGTCCGTGGACGGTGTCGGTGCCGATCCGGCTGACGGAGGCGCTGGTGCTCGCCGCGGGGCTGGCGTCGATGCTGGTCGCGAACGCGGCGCTGCTGCGCTGGGGGCTCGCTCCGCTGGGGCAGCTGATCCGGCTGATGGAGACCGTGGACCTGCTGCGTCCGGGGCAGCGGCTGGCGGTGACCGGCAGCGGCGAGGTGGCGACGCTGATCGACGCGTTCAACCGGATGCTGGAGCGGCTGGAGGACGAGCGGGGCACGAGCACCGCGCGGGTGCTGCTGGCGCAGGAGGACGAGCGGCGCCGCATCGCGCGGGAGTTGCACGACGAGATCGGTCAGAGCCTGACGGCGCTGCTGCTGGACCTGAAGCGGCTGACGGGTCAGGCGCCGGCGGAGTTGCGGGAGGAGATGCGGGTGGCGCAGGAGACGATGCGGGACAGCCTGGAGGAGGTGCGGCGGATCGCCCGCCGGCTGCGTCCGGACGTGCTGGAGGATCTGGGGCTGGCGAGCGCGCTCGCCGCGCTGGTGTCGCAGTTCGACGCCCACACCGTCCTGCGCGTGGAGCGGAACCTCCACCCGGACCTGCCCGCGCTGGCCCCGGACGTGGAGCTGGTGCTGTACCGGATCGCGCAGGAGTCGCTGACGAACGCCGCGCGGCACTCGGACGCGTCGGCGGTCGAGCTGAGCCTGGCCCCGGCGGGCGAGCCGGGCGGGGTGCTGCTGCGGGTGGAGGACGACGGCAAGGGGCTCGGCCACGCCCGGGAGGGCGCGGGCATCCGCGGGATGCGGGAGCGCGCGCTGCTGGTCGGCGGCACCCTGACGCTGGACGCGGCGCCGGGCGGCGGCACCCGGGTGACGCTGTTCGTGCCGGCGCGCCGGCACGTTCCGGAGGGGCTGCCGTGATCCGCATCCTGCTGGCCGACGACCACGCGCTGGTGCGCCGCGGGGTGCGGCTGATCCTGGACGGCGAGCCGGACCTGCGGGTCGTCGCCGAGGCCGGGGACGGCGCGGAGGCGATCGCCCTGCTGCGCGGCGGGGTCGAGGCCGACCTGGCCGTCCTGGACGTGGCGATGCCGCGGATGACGGGGCTGCAGGCGACCCGCGAGCTGACCCGCGCGTTCCCCGGGCTGCGGGTGCTCATCCTGACCATGCACGACAACGAGCAGTACCTGTTCGAGGCGCTGAAGGCGGGCGCGGCCGGGTACGTGCTGAAGACGCTCGCGGACCGGGACCTGATCGCGGCGTGCCGGGCGGCGATGCGCGGCGAGCCGTTCCTGTACGCGGGCGCGGTCGGCACGCTGATCCGCACGTACCTCGACCGGGCCCGGACGGGACGGTCCGACGACGTGCTGACGCCGCGGGAGGAGGAGGTGCTGAAGCTCGTCGCCGAGGGGCACTCCTCGAAGGAGATCGCGGGCATCCTGGTGATCAGCGTGAAGACGGTGGAGCGGCACCGCGCCAACATCCTGACGAAGCTCGGCATGAAGGACCGGCTGGAGCTGCTGCGCTACGCCATCCGCGTCGGCCTCATCGAGCCCTGACCTCGTTCCGCAGCACGTACTTCTGCACCTTGCCGCTGGCGGTGCGGGGGAAGTCGTCGACGACGTGCAGTTCCTCGGGCCACTTCTGCCGGGCGAGGCCCGTCCGGTGGAGGTGGCCGCGCACGTCGTCGAGGGTGGGGGCGGGCCCGTCCTTGAGCCGGACGAACGCGGCCGCGTGCTCGCCGAGGCGCGCGTCCGGCGCGGCGACGACGGCGGCCTCGGCGACGGACGGGAGCGCGAGCAGCGCCTCCTCGACCTCGAGGGCGCTGATGTTCTCGCCGCCGCGGATGATGATGTCGGACTTGCGGTCGGTGATGGTGATGTAGCCGTCGTCGTCCATGACCGCGATGTCGCCCGTGCGGTACCAGCCGTCGGCGTCGAAGGCACGTTCGGTGAGGGCGTCGTCGGTGTAGCCGAGGCACAGGTCGGGGCCGCGGCTGAGGATCTCGCCGTCGTCGGAGAGGCGCAGCTCGACGCCGGGCAGGGCCTTGCCGTCGGTGTGCAGCCGCTTGTCCCGGGGCGCGGTGTGCAGGGACGCGGTCATGGAGGGGTGCTCGGTGCTGCCGTACGAGCGGTAGACGGTGATGCCGAGGTCGGTGAGGCGGGACGTGACGGCGGTGGCGACGGGCGCGCCGCCGAGGCCCGCGTACTTCATGCGGCGGAGGTGCCGGTCGGCGAAGTCGGGGTGGTCGAGCAGGCTCGTGATGTAGTACGGGACGCCGCCGCCGACGATGAGGTCGTCGCTGTCCATGAGCGCGAGGACGCGGCCGGCGTCCCAGGCGTCGGCGAGGTGGATCGGGGTGCCGTCCAGCACGGGGACGAGGAAGGCGTTCACCATGCCGATGAAGTGGCCGACGGGGGCGGAGGTGAGCTGCCGGGCCATCTCGGGCGGGTAGCGGTCGGAGAGCTGGCGGGCCTCGCAGCCGAGGGTCTGGTGGCTGTGCACGACGCCCTTGGGGTCGCGGGTGGTGCCGGAGGTGAACGTGATCAGCGCGGGGCCCGCCGGGTCGACGGGGGCGACGCCGGGGAACGGGTCGCCGAGCAGGTCGTCGAAGTCGCGGCCGACGACGCCGACGTGCGGGACGGACGCGCTGACGGCGGGGTCGAACTCCATCCGGCCGAACCGCTCGGCGGTGACGAACGCCTTCGGCCGCACCGCGTCCAGGATGTAGCCGACCTCCTTGGGGCCGTAGATGTGGACGATCGGCACGACGACGGCGCCGAGGAAGGAGGACGCCCAGAAGGCCGCGGCGGCCTCCATCCAGTTCGGGAGCTGGAACGCGACGGCGTCGCCGGGGCCGACGCCGCGGTCGCGGAGCCCGCCGGCGAGGCGGCGGGCGAGGTGCTCGACGTCGGCGAAGGTCCCGGACCAGGGCCGGACGGACGAGTGCACGCGGAACACCGTGTCCGGCGCGGCGTCGAGGCCGCGCCGGAGGAGGTCGCCGATCGTGTCGCGCGTCCACCATCCCTCCGCCTCGTACCGTTCGGCGAGTTCGCTGGGGATCGTTCGCATGGCGGCTCCTACGGTCGGAGACGGATCGAGCGGGTGGGGCACGCCTCGGCGGCGTTGCGGACGTCGGCCGGCGGGTCGCCCCGTTCGTCCAGGATCGTCACTCTGCCGTCGTCGTCCAGCCCGAAGGTGTCCGGCGCGTAGAAGCCGCACATGCCGGTGCCCGCGCACGTCTCCGGCGTGACCCAGATGGCGGCGGCCCCGGTGCGGTCGGTGTCTTCGGTGGGGCCGGTGTCGGCGCGGTCGGTCATCCGAACACCACCGGGAGGTCGCTCGGGCCGCGCCAGTGCAGGCCCATGAGGACGGGACGGACGGCGTCCGGGGCCCAGCGCAGGTTCGGCAGGCGATCGAGGATCGCGTTGAGCGCGACGGCCATCTCGGCGCGGGCGAGGTGCATGCCGAGGCACACGTGGGGGCCGCCGGCGAACGACAGGTGGGGGCGGAGCGGGCGGTGCACGTCGAACCGCTCGGGGTCGTCCCACCGGTCCGGGTCATGGTTGGCGGCGGTGAGGCAGAGCGCGACGCGGGACCCCGCGGGTACGGGGACGCCGGCGAGTTCGGTGTCGCGGGTCGCGGTGCGGTAGAAGGTCGGGTCGGTGACCTCCCAGCGCAGCGACTCCTCGATGGCGTTGCGGACGAGCGCGCGGTCGCGGCGGACGGCGTCGAGCTGGTCGGGGGCGTTCAGCAGCGCCCACAGCGTGATGCCGAGCTGCCGCCAGGTCGTCCCGGACCCGGCGGTGAGGATCAGCCGGGCGAACGCGAGGATCTCGGCGTCGGTGAGGCCGCGCCGGGTGCCGTCCTCGTCGCGGATCGTCTCGTTGAGCAGCCTGCTGATGAGGTCGTCGCGGGGCGCGGTGCGGCGGTCGGCGATGACCGGCCCGAGGATGTCCCCCGCCTCGGCGGCGGCGGCGATCCGGTCGTCCCGCTCGACGGTGGCGCCGATCATCTGCTCGATCAGCTCGCGGAGCCGCAGCGTGTCGTCCATGCCGACGCCGAAGCTGCCGGTGATGGTCAGCAGCGGCAGCAGGGCGCAGAACTCGAGGTTGAGGTCGGCGGAGCCGCGCGGCTCGATCCGGTCGAGCAGGGTGCGGGTGATGCCGTCGATCCAGCGATCGGCCCACCACCGCATCATGTTGCGGTTGAAGGACGGCTGGACGACCGCGCGGTGGCGGGCGTGCTCGGCGCCGCCCATGCCGAGGATGTTGCGCCCGAACGTGTCGAACGTGCTCTGCATCGCCTCGGAGCCGAACGTGTCGGGGTCGCGGAACACGGCGTTCGCGGTGGCGTAGTCGAACACCGAGAAGCCCGCCGCGGGCCGCGCCCGTCCGGCGACGGGCGCCGGGTGCGGCAGGCCGAGCACCTGCTCGACCGTCCCCTCGTGGACGGGCCCGGTCTCGCGGGCGCGGCGCAGCCCGGCGTGGAAGTCGACGGCGAAGTCGCCGCCGGACCGGGAGCGCCGGTACTCGCCGCCGGTGTCGAAGAGGGTGCGGATCTTGATCGGGTCGAGCCGGGCGATCTCGTCTAGCATCTGGTTTCTCCCGTGGGGGGGTCAGGCGCTCACGGCCGTGACGTGTTTGGCCTGCTGGTAGGCCCGGATGCCCTCGCGGCCGCGCTCGCGCCAGTCGCCGCTGTGCCGGCGGCCGCCGGAGGACGCGAACGCGCCGATGTAGCCGCCGTTGACGAACACGGTCCCGGCGCGGACCCGCCGGGCGAGGGCGAGCGCCTCGTCCGCGGGCCCGTACACCGCCCCGGACAGCCCGTAGACGGTGTCGTTGGCGAGGGCGACGGCGTGGTCGGGGTCGCGGTAGCCGAGCACGGAGACGACCGGGCCGAACGTCTCCTCCTGGGCGAGGGGGTTGGCGGTGTCGGCGAGGTCGACGACCGTGGGCTCGAAGAAGTGGCCGCCGAGGTCGGGCCGGGCCCGGCCGCCCGCGACGACGCGTCCGCCGTGTGCTCGCGCGGCCGCGACGTGCTCGGCGCAGCGGGCGGTCTGCGCGGCGCTGACGAGGGGGCCGACCTCGGTGGACGGGTCGCGGGGGTCGCCGAGGCGGAGCGCGGCGACGGCGTCGGCGGCGTCGTCCAGGACCCGCTTCTTCAGGTGTTCGGGGACGAGCACGCGGGTCTGCAGGGCGCAGCCCTGGCCCGCCATCGCCCGCATGACGGTCGTGATCCCGGCGGCGGCGCGGTCGACGGCGTCCGGCAGGTAGATCGCGGCGGACTTGCCGCCGAGTTCGAGCATGACGCGCTTGTGGGTGGGCGCCGCCTGCGCGGCGATCGCCGCGCCGACGGCGGCCGAGCCGGTGAACGACACGGCGTCGACCTGCGGCATCGTCGTGAGCAGTTCGGCGCCCGCGCTGCCCGGCTCGGCCAGCACGTTCACCGTGCCGGGCGGGAACCCGGCCTCGTGGGCGGCCTCGCCGACCGCGAGCACGGCGAGGGGCGCGAGCGGGCTCGGCCGCAGCACGACGGTGTTGCCCGCGAGGAGCGCCGGGACGGTCTTCCACAGGGCGAGGAACAGCGGCACGTTGTAGGCGGGGATCGCGGCGACGACGCCGAGCGGCTCCCAGGCCAGGACGCTCGCGGCGACGCGGCCGCCGGTGACGAGCGCGTCCAGCGGGACCGGGTTGTGCTCCTCGGCGGGCAGCGCCGCGTGCAGCCGGACGGCGTCGCGGGCCTGCGCGATCGCGCCGCTCACGTGCAGGGTGCGGACGGACGCGGCGAGCGCGCCGGTCTCGGCGACGATCGTGTCCTCGAGGGGCGCGCGGCGCGCTTCGAGGGCGTCCAGGAACCGCAGGACGAGGGCGGCGCGCTCGGCCGCGGGCGTCCGGGACCAGTCGCCGTCGAAGGCGCGGCGGGCGGCGTGCACGGCCCGTTCGAAGTCGGCGGGCTCCGCCGCGGGGACGTCGGCGACCGCGGACAGGTCGGCGGGGTTCTCGACCCGCAGCGGCGGCCCGGAGCCGGCGCGGGCGCCGTCCACGTAGGAGCGGGGGGTCATCAGAGGCTCACGCCGGCTTCGACGGGGAGCGCCGCGCCGGTCACGGCGTACGCGGCGTCCGACACCAGCCACAGGATCGCGCGGCTGACGTCGATCGGCTGGAGGCGGTCGACCGGCAGCACCCGGGCGAGGGCGGCGGCGCCGCTCGCGGAGGTCATCGGCGAGTGCGGGTTGTTGATCATGTAGGTGTCGACGGCCGTGGGGTGGACGACGTTGACGCGCACGTTGTGCGGGCCGAGCAGCCGCGCGAACCCCTTCGCGAGGCCGACGACGCCGTGCTTGGCCGCGTTGTAGCCGGACATGCCGCCGGAGCCGTCCGTCATGCCCTTGAGGCCGGCCGTCGACCCGGTGATCACGATCGCGCCGCCCCGCCCCTGGTCGACGAGCGGCCGCTGGACGACCTTGAGCGTGTTGAACACGCCGGTGAGCATCACGCCCACGGCGTCGTCCCACCGCGCGGCGGCCTGCTCCAGGGTGGTCTCGGTGCGGTCGCTGTGCAGGACGCCCGCGTTGGCGAGGACGATGTCGACGCCGCCGAGTTCGGCCATGCCGTGTTCGAGCGCCTTGTCCAGGGCGCGGATGTCGCGGACGTCGGCGAGTCCGGTCACGCAGCGCCGCCCGGCCGCCTCGACCAGCCGGGCGGTCTCGGCGAGGTCGTCGGGGGTCGCCATCGGGTAGGGGACGGTCGGGATGTCGGCGCCGATGTCGACGGCGATCACGTCCGCGCCGTGCTCGGCGAGCAGCACCGCGTGCGAGCGTCCCTGCCCGCGGCCGGCTCCGGTGATGAACGCGACCTTGCCGTCCAGTTGGCCCATGATTCGGCGCCTCCGTATGAGTGCTCGTGCGCGGTTCTCGGGTTTCCGAGGAATGTGCGGGAAATGGCCGGAAAAGACACCCGGGAGCGCTCGGCGCCGCGTCGGGCGGGCGATCGGTCGGGTGGGCTCACCATAAGCGGCGGCGACTACCGCGTCAAGAGAATGAGCTTCTCCATAATCCTGACCAGGTCAACGCGCTAGTCCGGACATCGCACACCGCAGGCGGCTGCGGCTTGATCACCTTGGCGGTTTGCTATCGGAGAAGCGGCTTCTACCTATGGACATATGCACTTCTACTGGTTACGGTGACTTTCGTTCGCCCCGACGAAGCAGCGATCGGCGCCGTGCTCGCGCCGCTTGCGGCCACCCCCTTCGAGGAGACAGCACCATGCGGGCAGAGCCATTCGGTCACGCCATTCCGCCCACCCCGGTCGCGCGGCCCGCGCACCGCGCCGCGGCGCGGCCGGCATGAGCCCGGCCGAGCGGGCGGCGGGCCCCCCGGCGCCGGTCCCCCAGGCGCCGGTCTTCGACGGCGTCCGGGTGCTGGAGGTCGCGCAGTGGACGTTCGCGCCCGCGGCGGCCGCCGTGCTCGCCGACTTCGGCGCGTCCGTCATCAAGATCGAGGACCCGGTCGCCGGCGACCCGCAGCGCGGGCTCGCGTCGTCCGGCGTCGTCCCGTCCTTCGGCGGGGTCAACATCGTCACCGCGCAGACCAACCGGGGCAAGCGCAGCGTCGGGCTGAACCTGCGCGACCCGCGCGGCCGGGGGCTGCTCATGGAGCTCGTCGACCGCGCGGACGTGTTCGTGACGAACTTCCGGGGTCCCGCGAGGAAGCGGCTCGGCTTCGACGAGGACGCGGTCCGGGCCCGCAACCCGCGCATCGTGTACGCCCGCGCCACCGGGCAGGGCCCGCGCGGCGAGGACGCCGACCGGGGCGGGTACGACTTCACCTCGTACTGGATGCGCGGCGGGATCGCGTCCGCGCTGACCGCGCCGGACGCCGACCGCCCGCTGCCGCAGCCGCCCGCGTTCGGCGACAAGGCCGGGGCGATGAACCTCGCGTTCGGGATCGCCGCCGCGCTGTTCCGCCGGGAGCGGACGGGCGAGGGGGCGCTCGTGGACGTCTCCCTGCTCGGCACCGCGCTGTGGCAGCACTCGAGCGCGATCCTCTACAGCTGGGGCCTCGAACGCGAGTTCCCCGTGCAGTCGGGCCGGTCGGCGAACCCGATCGCCCGCGGGTACCGGACGTCCGACGGCCGCTGGATCGCGCTGATGATGATCGAGTCGGACCGCTGGTGGCCCGGCCTGTGCCGGCATGTCGACCGCCCCGACCTCGTCGACGACGAGCGGTTCGCCGACGCGAAGGCCCGGACCGCGAACTACGACGCGTGCGTCGCGGAGCTCGAGTCCGTGTTCGCCGCCCGCGCCCTCGCCGACTGGCGGCGCCGGTTCGCGGGCTTCGAGGCCCCGTGGGAGGTGCTGCGCACGATGCGGGAGACGGCCGACGACCCCCAGGTGGCCGCGAACGGCTACGCCGTCCCCGTCGACCACGACGGCACCGAGGTCCGGCTGATGAGCGCGCCCGTGCAGTTCGACGAGCGCGTCCCGGACCTGACCCGCGCCCCCGAGCACGCCGAGCACTCCGAGCAGGTGCTTCTGGAACTCGGCTACGACTGGGAGGCGATCCTCGCGCTCAAGGACGCCGCGGTGCTCTGAGCGCCCCTCCTCCGCGGCCCCTCCTCCGCGGCCCCTCGTCCCGCTCCCCTTTCGCCCTCGCTCCTCTTCGCGCGCGCCCCCGCCCCGTGCCCGGCTCCGCCGCCCGGCCCCCCGCCTCCGCTCGCCCCGCCTCCAGCCCACCCCACGCGCCCAGGAGGACCCGTGACCACCACCCCCGACCGTCCACCGCCGGAGAAGGCCCCGCCGCCCGCGTCCCCCGGCGGGCTCGGGCCCGCCGGCATCGTCGCGGCCCTGGTCGCCATCGAGATCTTCGCCGTCTTCGAGACCGCGATGGCGCTCGCCGCCATCCCGACGTTCATGCGGGTCTTCGAGGCCGACTCCGCGGCCGTCGGCTGGACCGGCACCGCCTACCTGCTGGTCGGCGCGGTGTCGGCCGCGACCGCCGGACGGCTCGGCGACATCTTCGGCCGCCGCAACGTGCTCGTCGCCGTGCTGGCGATCGCGGCCGTCGGGTCGCTGATCAGCGTCCTCGCCACCTCGCTGTGGC
The DNA here is from genome assembly GCF_000425065.1 of Actinomadura rifamycini DSM 43936. GTDB lineage: Bacteria > Actinomycetota > Actinomycetes > Streptosporangiales > Streptosporangiaceae > Spirillospora > Spirillospora rifamycini. The sequence goes on along the minus strand of NZ_AULB01000029.1, from coordinate 37,464 downwards.
TGGTGGTCGCCGGCCGCGGCGTGCAGGGGATGGCGGCGGGCGCGCTGCCGCTGTCGTTCGGGCTCGTCCGCGAACTGCTGCCCGAACGCCACGTCCCGTTCACGATGTCGCTGCTCGGCGGCGTCGTGCCCGTCTGCACCGGCGCGGGATCGCTCCTCGCCGGCCTGCTCATCGACCACGGCGGCTGGCGGAACATGTTCGTCGCGGCCACCGCGATGGGCGCGGCCGCCGCGCTGATCGCGCTGTTCGCGCTGCCCCGCACCCCGGGCATCGCGCCCCGGCCGTCGGTCGACGTGGTCGGCGCCCTGCTGCTCGCCCCGGGCGTCGGCGGCATCCTGCTCGGCGTCAGCCAGACCGAGGACTGGGGCTGGAGCGACCCGCGGGTGATCCTGTCGATCGCGGTCGGCGCCGCCGTCCTGCTCGCCTGGGTCGCCTGGGAGCGGCGCACGCCGGAGCCGCTCGTCAGCATCGACCTGTTCCGGAACCGGAAGGTGGCGCTGGCGACCGCGGCGGCCTTCATGGTGGGCGCCGGGCCGATGGGCGCGGTGTCGATCCTGTCGCACATGGTCCTGCAGCTGCCCGAGACGGCGCCGGTCGGGCTCGGGCTGTCCCCGACGGACGCCGGGTACGTGCTGCTCGTCGTCGCGGTCGTCGCCTACGCCGGGGCGATCGCGAGCGGGCGGATCGCCGGGAAGATGGGCGCCCGCCCCTGCCTGGTCCTCGGCACCCTCATCTACGCCGTCGGCATCTTCCTCTGGATGTTCCTGGACAAGTCCCTCGCCGGCACCATGTTCTGCCTGTGCCTCACCGGCCTCGCCAACGGCTTCGCGCTGACCGCGCTGCCGATCCTGGTCGTCGAGGCGGTGCCGGTGCGCAACACCGGCGAGGCCACCGGGGTCAACCGCGTCACGCTCAACACCGGCGTCGCCTGCGGCCTCGCCGTCACCTCGGTGATCCTCGCGACCTCGACCGTCGAGGGCACCCACATCCCGACGCAGGGCTCCTTCGTCACCACCGTGGTGATCTTCACGTGCCTGTCCCTCGCAGGCACCGTCCTCGCCCTGTTCATCCGCGGCGGCCGCACGACGGCGGCCGAACCGGAGCCCGCCCCCGCCGAGGCGTGACCCCGGCACCGCCCGTCCCGCACCGAAGACGAAAGGGAACGACCCGTCATGACGCAAGCGACTCCCGACCTGAACTGGCTGATCTCCGTCGACGACCACGTCCTGGAGCCGGGCCACCTGTGGCAGCGCTGGCTGCCCGCCAAGCACCGCGAGCGCGGCCCCCGCCTCGAGATCGACGCGGACGGCAAGGGCACCTGGTACTACCTCGACTTCGAGATGCGGGCGAGCGGGCTGTCCGCCTGCATCGGCCGCGACAAGAGCAGCTACAGCCCCGAGCCGCTCGGCTACAACGAGATGCGGCCCGGCTGCTACGACCCGGTCGCCCGCGCGGAGGACATGAACGAGGCCGGGATCCTCGCCTCGATGACCTTCCCGACGTTCCCCGCGTTCTGCGGCCAGACGTTCTACCGCGGCGCGGACAAGGAACTCGGCCTCGCCTGCATCGAGGCGTACAACAACTGGATGATCGACGAGTGGTGCGCGGCGGCCCCCGGCCGGTACATCCCGCTCACCCTCATCCCGCTGTGGGACCCGCAGAAGGCGGCGGCCGAGGTGCGGCGGGTCGCCGCACGGGGCGTGCGGGCCGTCGCGTTCAGCGAGAACCCCGAACCGCTCGGCCTGCCCACCATCAACGACCCGGACCGCTACTGGGACCCGTTCTTCCAGGCCGCCGAGGAATGCGGCGTCGTCATCTGCATGCACGTCGGCTCGTCGTCGCAGATCCCGTCCATCAACAAGGACACGTCCTTCATGGCGAACCTGTCGTGGGGCGCGGTGCGGACGTCCGGCACCATGCTCGACTGGCTGTTCAGCGGCGTGTTCGAGCGGTTCCCGAACCTCAAGATCTCCCTCGCCGAGGGCAACATCGGCTGGATCCCGTACTTCCTGGAGCGGGCCGAGCAGGTCATCGACAAGCAGCGGTACTGGGTGCAGCGCGGCGTCGACTACGACCCCGGCAAGGGCAGCAAGCAGGAGCGCAGGGACGGCGGCGCGCAGACGATCGACTACCTGAACTTCGACATCCGGCAGTCGTTCCGCGACCACGTCTACGGGTGCTTCATCGACGACATCGCGGGGCTGCGCAACCTCGACCTCATCGGCGAGGACAACGTGATGATCGAGACCGACTACCCGCACTCCGACTCGACCTGGCCGCACTCGATCAAGCTCGCGCACGAGCGGCTGGCCGGGCTGCCGGCCGAGACCCAGTACAAGATCCTGCGCGGCAACGCCGAGCGGCTGTTCGAGTTCACGCCCGCGGACACCGCCGCGCTCCCGGCGCCCGGCGGGACCGCGTGACCGGCGCCGCCATCGTGGGGCTCGGCCTGACCGAGCAGGGGCGCCGGCTCGGGATCTCCCCCCGGGAGCTGCGGCGGCGGGCGATCGACGCCGCGCTCGCGGACGCGGGCGTGCCCCGCGAGCGGATCGACACCGTCATCTGCTTCGGCGCGCTGCCCGAGGACCTGCGGTACGCGGGCCTGTCGCCGCGCTCGTCGTTCGCGCTGATGTCGGGCGGCGCGACGCCCGCCCTCTCGGTGGTCGTCGCGGCGGGGCTGCTCGCGAGCGGGCAGGCCGAGTACGTCCTCAGCGTCTACGGGGAGGCCTTCACCGGGGCGGCGCCCCGGCTGGAACCCCACCGCGGTGGCGGCGGCAGGTCGGACATCGGCGGGTACAGCTACGGCTACCCGTACCTGTACGGGCTGGTCGGGCCGGGCGCGGTCTACGCGATGGCCGCCCGCCGGTACCTCGACGCGCACGGCGCGACCTCGGCGGACCTCGCCGAGGTCGCCGTCGTGGAGCGCGGCTACGGCAGCGTCCGGCCGGGCGCCGTCGGGTACGGCGCGCCGATCACGGTCGCCGACCACCAGGCGTCCCGGATGATCGTCGACCCGCTGCGGCTGCTCGACTGCTCGCGGCCGACCGACGGCGGCGCCGCCGTCGTCGTCACCACGGCGGAGCGGGCGGCGGACTGCGCGGGCGCGCCCGTCGCCGTGCTCGGCGCGGGCACCGGCCACAACATCGCGAACTGGTGGGACGGGACGATGGCGGGCCGGTTCGGGGCGCTCCCGGACGCCGCCCCGCGCGCGTTCGGCCAGGCGGGCGTCGGCCCGGACGACATCGACGTCGCGCAGCTCTACGCGCCGTTCACGATCGCCACCCTCCTGCAGCTGGAGGAGTACGGGTTCTGCGGGCCGGGCGAGGCGCCCGCGTTCGTCCGCGAGGGGCGCACCGGGCCCGGCGGGACGCTGCCCACGAACACCGGGGGCGGGCAGCACTCGGGTTTCTACGCGACCGGCTTCACCCCGCTGTCGGAGGGGATCATGCAGATTCGGGGCGACGCGCCGACCGGCCAGGTGCCGGACGCGGAGCTGTGCCTGGTGAGCGGCAGCGGCGGCAACGGCGGCGTGCACGGCTCGTGGGCGCACGTCTCGCTCGTCCTCGGGAGGGCCCGGTGAGCGGGAGCGGGGCGCCGCGGCCGTTCCCCGGGGACGTCGCGCCGGACGCGGCGGACGCCGAGTTCTGGGCGGCGTGCCGGGACGGCCGGTACCTGGTGATGCGCTGCGGGACGTGCGGGCACGCGGTGTGGCCCGCCGGCGCCTGCCCGCGGCACGGCGCCGCGCCGATGGCCTGGACGGACGCGAGCGGGCGCGGCGCGCTCGTCACCTGGACGGTCGTCCACCAGCGGTACGCGACGTCGTTCGCGGGCGCGCCGCCGAACGTCGCGCTGGTGGAGCTGGACGAGGGACCGCTCGTCCACGCGACGGTGCTCGGCGCGGAACGGCTGGAGATCGGGATGCGGCTGGAGGTGGCGTTCGAGGAGATCGCCCCGGATGTCGTGCTTCCGGTCTTTCGCCCGGCCCGTGATCGGCCGCGCGGTAGCCTTTCCGGGTGACGTTGGAGCCAGGCTGGGCGGAACGCGTCGAGCGCGACGCCACCGCGCGTCCCCGCCCGGGAACGTTCGTCGGCCCGCGGGCGAAGCTCGTCACCGCCGGCCACCGGCTGCTGCTGGAGCACGGCGACTCCTCGTACACGATCGAGGAGCTCGTCCGCCGCGCGGGCGTGGCGATCAAGACGTTCTACCGCTGCTTCGCCAACAAGGAGGAGTTCCTCCGGACGGTCTTCACCACGATCGTCACCGACTCGACGCCGCGCATCCGCGACCACGTCCTGACCAGCACGGACGACCCCCTCGAGCGGCTGCGGCTCGCGGTGACCCGCCCGCTGGAGTGGCACCGGGAGAACGAGGCGCTCAGCCGGGTCATCGCGCACGAGCACGTGCGGATCGCCGCGACCAGCCCGGAGACGATCGCCGCGACGGGCCGCGCGTACGAGGCGCTGATGCGCGAGCTGATCGTGGAGGCGTCCGACGCGGGCCTGCTGGCCCCGGCGGACCTCGACTGGGACGTCCACATCATCACGTCGATGGTGACGAACTCGTTCCTGTCGCTGATCATCGGCATGGCCGATCCGCCGGACCGGCGGCTCCTCGCCGACAACGTGTGGCGCTTCTGCCTCACCGCCCTCCGCGCCCCCGCCCCACCCCGTCCCGCCGCCCCCGTCACTTGACGGCGATCGGGTTGAGGGGGGAGCCGACCGCGTACGGGACGTTCAGGGGGGACGCGGTGAACAGGACCTCGTGGACGCCGTCGGCGGCGCAGTCGGCGGCGAGGTCCTCGAAGTCGAACATCTCGCCGAGGAGCAGGCCCATGTCGCGGAGCCAGCGGGCGCACTCCCAGGTGTGGCCCGGCGACCGGCCCGGCCCGACGTCGGCGCCGCGCCGCTGCAGGGGGAGGCGCCCGTCCGCAGCAGCAGGACGTCGCCCGCGGCGGTCAGCCCGCCCAGGTGATGTCGAAGACCCAGATGATTCCGGCCGTGTCGTCGACGTAGAAAGAGACCAGACCGAGCCCACCGAAGATGACTTGGCGGAACTCCGGCTCCCCCGTCTAAGCGGCCATGGCGTCCCAGGGACGTTCACAGACGTCGGCCAGCGCGGACACCAGCTCATCGAAGGCGTCGGTCGGCAATCCACCGATTTGAGCGAGCGCCGTTGCGTGGAGCTCGACGCGGAAGCTCAACGAGAACCGTCCCTGCGCCTGGCCGCCCACTCCGGAAATGCCTCATCCGCCGAGATGAAGTCGCCGGTCCCCGCACGAGCCTGCTCCGCCCGCTCCTTGAAGTCGGGTTGAGCGTAGGCGACCGCCCGGAGGTGCCACAGCCGCAGCACCTCCTGCAGCTGCCGGAAACGCCAGATCTCATGCGCGGCGTCGAGAGCGCTCCGGTATTCGTGGACGAACCGGTCCCGCTCTTCATGAGGCAGCCGACGCAGGATCTCCTCCGGGTCGAGTGGGCCGTGCTCGAGTGGATCAGCTGTCACTCCGCCCCTCCTCAGCGCTTCTCCTGCCCGCAATACCTTTGGCCGAGTCTACGGGCTCCGGCCGTGCCGCACGGCTGGATACCGTTCGCCGAGGACTCTCGCGGAGGGACACTCGGCTGATCTCGACGCTGGATCAGTCGCGGTCGAGGGTGTCGAGGTCGCGGGCGGCCTTGGCGAGCAGGTCGCGCATGGCGCGCTCGGCGTCGTCGGGGGCGGCGGCGTGGACGGCGTCGAGGACGGCGCGGTGGCTGGGCACCGGGTCGTCGTGCCGGCGGACGCCGTGGACGAGCCGGTCCCGCTCGGCGAGCCCGACCTCGATCACGACCTCCATGCGCTGCAGCAGCTCGTTGTGGGTCGCGGTGAGCAGGGCGCGGTGGAAGTCGAGGTCGGCCTGGACGGCGAGGGCGATGTCGCCGTCGGCCTCCGCCATGGCGCGCAGCGCGCCGTCGAGGGCGGCGAGGTCGTCGGCGGTGCGGCGGAGCGCGGCGAGGCGGGCGGCCTGCGGCTCGATGATGCCGCGGACCTCGGCGAGGTTCGCCAGGAACGCCTGGTCGTTGCGGTTGGCGAACTGCCAGCGGATGACGTCCGGGTCGAGCAGGCTCCAGTCCGCCCGGGGGCGGACGAAGGTGCCGCGCTTCTGCCGGGACGCGACCAGCCCCTTCGCGGCGAGCACCTTCAGGGCCTCGCGCAGCGCGGTCAGGCTGAGGTCGAGCTCGGCGCCGAGGGCCGCCACGTCGATCGTGTCGCCGGGCTCCAGCTCCCCGGTCAGGATGCGGCGCGCGATCTCCTGCACCGTCTGGCCGTGCAGCCCTCGCTCCGAGTAGTGCACCACGTGCGGCGGTCCTTCCTGGTCGTCCGGCGAGCACTCTAACGGTGACCAGACTATCCATAAATTATGAATTAATATTGACAGGGCCGCCGGAGAGGCATTAGACAAGGTCAGCGGGCATCCGGGAACGATCCGGGCAGCCGGGAACGAGGAGAACGTCGATGAACCATGCCAAGCGCCGCAGGCGGCCGGTCGGCCGGGCAGTGCTCGTGCCGGCCCTGCTCGCGGCTCTGGTACTGGCGGTCACGGCCGCCTGCGACAGGGTGGGCGAGAACGGCCGCATCGGCGTCGTCTACCTCAACGCCGAGGGCTACTACGCCGGGGTCGAACGGGGGCTCGGCGGGGTGCTCGGGCAGGGGGCGGACCGGCCGCAGCTCGTCCAGACCAACATCCAGTCCGACCCCGCCAAGGAGAGCTCGTTCGTCAACACGATGAGCTCCGCGAAGGTCGACGCGCTCGTCGTGTCGCCCGCCTCGGCCACCGCGTCCATCCCGGCGCTGCGCCTCGCCCACGAGAGCGGCGTGCCGGTGATCTGCTACAACACCTGCGTCGAGGACGCCGCCGCGCGCGAGTACGTGGACGCCTTCGTGCTCGGCGACCCGTTCGAGTTCGGGCGGGTCAGCGGCGAGCAGATGGCCGCGCACTTCCGCGCCGCCGGGATCGCCGACCCGAAGGTCGGCGTCATCAACTGCGAGCAGTTCGAGGTCTGCATCCAGCGCCGGCAGGGCTTCGAGAAGGCGCTGACCGCCGCCGTGCCCGGCGCGAAGATCGTCGCGAACCAGCAGGGCCTCACGATGGACGAGGCCGTGCAGCGCGGCGAGCAGCTCCTCACCGCGCACCCGGACATCGACGCCTTCTACGGCGAGGCCGGGTCGCAGATGCTCGGCGCCGTGCGGGCCGTCGAGGCGCGCGGCAAGACCGGGCGGGTCGCGGTGTTCGGCGGGGACATGTCCGTCGAGGCGGCCGGGAAGCTGCAGGACGGCCGCGTCCTCAAGGGCGTCGCCGACATCTCCGGCATCAAGGTCGGACGGCTGGCGGGCGAGGCCGTCGCGAACGTCCTCGCGGGGAACCCGCCCGCGGACCTCATCGTCCCGGCGCCCGTCGACCGCTACCTCGGCCCGCGGGACGGGGCCCGCTGGATGCGGGAGCACCCCGATGGCATCCCGTAGGCCGGCCGCGCGCCGCACGCCGTCGTCGTCCCGTCCGAGGAGAGAAGGAGCGCCATGAGCACGCCGCTGCTGCGCGTCGCCGACGTCACCAGGCACTACCCGGGCGTCCGGGCCCTGACGGGGGCGAGCCTGGAGATCGAGCCCGGGGAGGTCCGGGCGCTGCTCGGCCGCAACGGGGCCGGGAAGTCCACGCTGATCAAGGTGCTGTCCGGGGTGGAGCGCGCCGACGCGGGCACCGTCGAGATCGGCGGCGCCGCGCTCGGCGACGGCGGCGTCCGCCGCGCCGGGGAGCTCGGCGTGCGGACCGTCCACCAGGAGCTGAGCCTCGTGCCGGGCATGACCGCGGCGGAGAACCTGTTCCTCGGCGCCTGGCCGCGGACGGCGGCGGGCCGCGTCGACCACGCCGCGATGCGCGCCGCCGCCCGCGAGGTCTTCGACCGGCTGGGGCTGGCGGTCTCCCCCGACGCCCGCGTCGGCGCGCTGCCGCTGGCCGAGCAGCAGCTCGTGGAGATCTGCCGGGCCGTGCGCCGCGACCCGAAGCTGCTGATCCTGGACGAGCCGACGAGCGCGCTCGCCGCCGCCGAGGTCGAGATCGTCCTCGAGGCGGTGCGGCGGATCGCGGCGGACGGCGTCGCGGTGGTCTACGTCAGCCACCGGCTGGACGAGATCCGGCGGATCGCCCGCACCGCGACGATCATGCGGAACGGCGAGGTCGTCGGGACGGTCGACATGGCGGCCACCTCCACCGAGGAGGCCGTCGCGATGATGCTCGGCTCGGCCTACGAGGCCGCGGTGCGCCCGCCGTCGCGGGACGTGCGGCGGGACGGCGTCCCGCTGCTGTCGGTGTCGGGGCTGCGGGTGCCGCCGAAGGTCACCGAGGTGTCGTTCGACCTGTACCCGGGGGAGATCCTGGGGCTGGCGGGGCTGATGGGGTCCGGACGCACCGAGATCCTGCGGGCGATCGCCGGGTTCGACCCGGCCGCCGCCGGGACGGTCCGGATCGAGGGCCGCGCGGTGCCGCGCGTCACGGCGGCGGCGATGAAGCGGCGCGGCGTCGGCCTGACGCCCGAGGACCGCAAGGGCGAGGCGATCGTCCCGCTGCTCGGCGTCGGCGAGAACATGGTGATGTCGGACTTCCGGGCGGTCAGCAGCGGGACGTCCGTCGTCCCCGCGAAGGTCGACCGGGTCGCGCGCGGGCTGATCGAGCGGCTGTCGATCCGGACCGCGTCCGGCCGCTCCCCCATCGCCACGCTCAGCGGCGGCAACCAGCAGAAGGCCGTGATCGGCCGGTGGCTGCACGCGGGCAGCCGGATCCTGCTGCTGGACGAGCCGACCCGCGGCGTCGACGTCGAGGCCAAGGAGGGCATCTACCGGCTGGTCCGGGAGCTGGCCGACCAGGGCGCCGCCGTGCTGTTCGTGTCGGGGGAGCTGGAAGAGCTGCCGCTGGTGTGCGACCGCGTGATCGCGCTGCGCGGCGGGACGGTCGCGGCCGAGTTCGCCGGCGACGACGTGACCGTCGACGCCGTCCTGTCCGCCGCCATGGCCGCGTGAGCGGCCGCCGGAACAACGAGGAGAGACCCATGACCACCACGCAGACCGCCCCGCCCGGCGGGGCGCGCACCGGCGGCGGCGCGGCGCGCCTGCTCCAGGGCCGGGCGCACCAGTTGAACGAGATCGGGCTGCTGGTCGCCATCGTCGTCCTGTACGCGGCGCTGACGAGCTCGGCCGCGGGGTTCCTGACGCTGGACAACCAGCTCGGCATCCTGCGGGACGCCGCGTCCGTCGGCATCGCCGCGTGGGGCGTCACGCTGGTGATCATCGCCGGGGAGATCGACATCAGCGTCGGCCCGGCGACGGCGTTCGCGTCGGTGCTGGTCGCGAAGGGCGCGACCGAGTGGGGGCTCGGCCCCGTGGGCGCCATCGCGGTGACGCTCGCCCTCGGCGTCGCGTGGGGCGCGCTGGCGGGCTGGCTGCGCGCCGCGTTCGACGTGCCGTCGTTCATCACGACGCTCGGCCTGTGGAGCGTCCTCGGCGGCCTCGGCCTGTACCTGACGGACGCGCTGCCGGTGACGCTCCCCGACAGCGGCCTGTTCGACGTGCTGGGCGGCGACGTCCTCGGCGTCCCGACGTCCGCGATCGTAATGCTCGTCCTGTTCGCCGTGTTCGCCTACATCGCGAAGTTCACCGCGTACGGGCGGTCGATTTACACGATCGGCGGCAACGCGGCGGCCGCGCGGCTCGCGGGCATCGACCTGACCCGCGTCCGGGTGCTGCTGTTCGCGACGACCGGGCTGCTGTCGGCGATCACCGGCGTGCTGCTCGCCGCCCGGCTCGGCTCCGGCAGCGGCGGCGCGGCGTCCGGCCTGGAGTTCGACGTGATCGCGGCCGTGGTGATCGGCGGGACGGCGCTCGCCGGGGGCCGCGGCGGGATGCTCGGCACCCTGCTCGGCGTCGTGTTCATCACCGTCATCGGCAACGGGCTCGTGCTGCTCGGCGTCGACTCCTTCCTGCAGAACGTGGTGCGCGGCGTGATCATCGTCGGCGCCGTGCTGATCAACGTGCTCGTCGCGCGGCGCGGCCGGGCGAACGCGGCGGCCTGAGAACCGGGGGTGCTCTCCATGGAACGAACGATGCGGGGCGTCTTCCTGCCCGGCGACTCGACGGCCGTGCTCCGCGCGTACCCGGTGCCGGAGCCGGGCCCCGGGCAGGTGCTGATCGAGATCGGCGCGTCCGGGATCTGCGGCAGCGACATCGGCTTCATCTACCGCGAGTACAAGGGGTACCGGGGCGTCGACGGCCCCGCCTACCGCGGCGTGGTCGCGGGGCACGAGCCGTCCGGCCGGATCGTCGCGGCCGGCCCGGGGGTGCGGCGCTTCGGCGTCGGCGACCGCGTGATCGTGTACCACATCGTGGGCTGCGGCCTGTGCGACAACTGCCGCCGCGGGCACTACATCAGCTGCGGCGCCGGGCGCGAGTCGTACGGGTGGCAGCGCGACGGCGGGCACGCCCCGTACCTGCTCGCGGAGGAGCGGACGTGCGTGCCGCTGCCGGACGAGCTGTCGTACGTGGACGGGGCGCTCGTCGCCTGCGGGTTCGGCACCGCCTACGAGGGGCTGCGGCGCGCGGGCGTCAGCGGCGACGCCGACCTGCTCGTCGTCGGGCTCGGCCCGGTCGGCCTCGCCGCCGGGATGATCGGCCGCGGGATGGGCGCGCGCCGGGTCATCGGCGTCGAGCCGTCGGAGGCGCGGCGCGCGTGGGCGGACGGGCTCGGCGTGTTCGACGCGACGCTCCCGGCGGACGACCGCGCGGCCGGCGCCGTCGCGGACCTCACCGGGCGCGGCGGCGCCGCCGTCACCATCGACTGCTCGGGCTCGCGGCCGGGCCGGAGCCTCGCGCTGGAGGCGGCCGCCGAGTGGGGGCACGTGTCCCTCGTCGGCGAGGGCGGCGACCTGGTGACCGAGGTGTCGGACACGCTCCTGCACAAGCAGCTCACGATCCACGCGTCCTGGGTGACGTCGCTGCCCGCGATGAGCGAGCTGGCGCGCAACCTGGTCGGCTGGGGGCTGCGGCCGGAGAAGGTCGTCAGCGACGTCTTCGGGTTCTCCCGCGCGGACGAGGCGTACGCGCTCGCCGCCGGGAGCAGCAAGGGCAAGGTCGTCCTCGTGCCGGACGCCTCATGACGGAAGTCCGGACCGACGCATCCGGCCCGTACGAGGTCGTGTGGCTCGACAACGGGGTGCTGCGGCTCGGGATCGTCCCGGCGCTCGGCGGGCGGCTGCTCGCGCTCGTCCATGAGGGCGAGGAGCTGCTGTGGCGCAACCCCGCCCTGCTGGACGACCGGCTGCACCCGGTCGGCGGGCACCGGCCCGCGCGCACGTCCGGGCCGATGGCGAACTGGCGCAACTACGGCGGCGACAAGACCTGGCCGGCGCCGCAGGGCTGGTCGTCGGACGCCGAATGGGCGGGGCCGCCGGACCCGGTGCTGGACTCGGGCCCGTACGGGGCGGACGTCCGGACCGGTCCGGGGTTCGCGGCGGTGACGCTGACCAGCGAGCACGACCCGCGGACGGGGCTGCGGCTGCGGCGGGAGATCCGGCTCGCCGCCGGGGCCGCCTACGACCTGCGGCTGACGGCGGTCAACGAGACGGCCGCGCCGGTGCGGTGGGCGCTGTGGAACGTCGCCCAGTACCCGGGCGGCGGGACGGTCCGGGTCGAGGTCGCCCCGGGCTCCGCCGACCCGGTCGAGCTCGCGGTCGGGACGGCCGCGCCGGCGTGGACGCGTCCCGGCCCGGACGCGATCGAGGTGCCGGCCCAGGACGCCGTCGGCAAGCTCGGCTTCCCCGGCGCCACCGGGCGGCTGGCCTACACCCGCGCGGGGCGGCGGCTGACGATGGACTTCGGCGTCCGCGACGGGGCCGCCTACCCCGACGGCGGGTCGCGCGCCGAGGTGTGGATGGAGCACCCGCTGCCCCGGCCGCTGGACCACCTCGGTGGGCTGAACCCGCCGGACCGGATCGTCGAGTGCGAGGCGCTCGGCCCCTGGGAGCCGATCGGGCCCGGCGGGGCGACGTCGCTCGCCGTCCGGGTGGGCGTGGAACGCGCGCCGGACGCGGAGAGCGACGCGGAGAGCGAGGAGACGCGAACGATGGAGACGGGGGGACGATGACGTCGTCTGCGGGGGAACGGCCGGCGTCCGCGGGGGAGCGGCCCGTCGCGGTCGTGACGGGCGCGGCGGGCGGGATCGGCGCGGCGACCGCGCGGCGGCTGGCGGCCGACGGGTACGCCGTCGCGCTGCTCGACGTCGCGCCGGAGGTCGAGGCCGTCGCGGCGGAGCTGCCCGGCGCGCTCGGCGTGCGCTGCGACGTCGGCGACGCCGCCGACTGGGAGCGGGCCGCGGCCGCCTGCCGCGCGGCGCTCGGCCCGGTCGACGTCCTGGTCTCCAACGCCGTCCGCTACGAGCCGGGCGCGGCCGGCGAGGTTTCGCTCGAGTCGTGGCGGCGGCAGCTCGACGTCACCCTCACCGGCACGTTCCTCGGCGTCCGGGCCGTCCTGGACGACCTGCGCCGCAGCCCGCGCGCGTCGGTCGTCGTGGTGTCGTCCGTGCACGCCGCGTTCGGGCTGCCCGCCCGCCCCGCGTACGCGGCGGCGAAGGCGGGGCTGACCGGGCTGACCCGGCAGCTCGCCGTCGAGTACGGCCCGGGGGTGCGGGTCAACGCCGTCCTGCCGGGGCCGGTGCTCACCGCGCAGTGGGACGGGATCGGCGAGGACGACCGGGAGCGCAGCGCCGCCGAGACCGTCGCGGGCCGCCTCGGCCGCCCGGAGGAGGTCGCCGCCGCGATCGCGTTCCTCGCCGGACCGGACGCCTCGTTCGTCACCGGCGCGTCGCTGTTCGTCGACGGCGGCTGGAGCATCACCAAGGGGTCGGCGTGACCGCCGCGATCGTCGGGCGGCGCACCGCCGAGGGGGCCGCGTGAAGATCGTCGCAGTGGAGACGTTCCTGGTGCCGCCCCGCTGGCTGTTCTGCCGGGTGGAGACCGACGACGGCCTCGTCGGCTGGGGCGAGCCCGTCGTCGAGGGACGCGCGGAGACGGTGCGCGCCGCCGTCGACGAGGTGGCGGAGCTGCTGCTCGGCGAGGACCCGCGCCGCATCGAGCGGCTGTGGCAGCTCATGACCAAGGCGGCGTTCTACCGGGGCGGGCCCGTGCTGTCGAGCGCGGTCGCGGGCCTCGACCAGGCGCTCTGGGACATCCTCGGGAAGTCGCTGGGCGCGCCCGTGCACCAGCTCCTCGGCGGCGCCGTCCGCGACCGGGTCCGGGTGTACGGCTGGGTCGGCGGCGACGAGCCGGGCGAGGTCGGCGAGGCCGTCGCCGCGCAGCTCGACGCGGGCCTGACCGCCGTGAAGATCAACGCGTCGGGGCGGGTCGGCCCGTCCCCCACGGTCCGCGAGATCGACGCGATCGTCCGGCGGGTCGCGACCGTCCGGGACGCGGTCGGGGACGGCAACGACTTCGCCGTCGACTTCCACGGGCGGATCGGCGTCGCCGCCGCGCGCCGGCTCGTCCCGCTGCTGGAGCCGTACCGGCCGATGTTCGTCGAGGAACCGGTGCTGCCGGAGTACACGCACCGGCTCGGGGACGTCGTCGCCGCCACGGTGACGCCCATCGCGACCGGCGAGCGGCTGTTCTCCCGCACCGACTTCCTGCCCGCGCTGCGGGCCGGGATCGCGGTGGCGCAGCCCGACCTGTCGCACGCGGGCGGCATCTCGGAGGTGCGGCGGATCGCGTCGCTGGCGGAGACGCACGGCGCGCTGCTCGCCCCGCACTGCCCGCTCGGCCCGCTGTCGCTGGCGGCGAGCCTGCAGGTGGCGTTCGCGACGCCGAACTTCCTGATCCAGGAGCAGAGCATCGGCATCCACTACAACGACGGCGCCGAGGTGCTCGACTACCTGGCCGACACGTCGCCGTTCGCGTTCGTGCACGGCTCGATCGAGCGGTGGGACGCGCCCGGCCTGGGCATCGAGATCGACGAGGACGCGGTGCGCGCCGCCGGGCGGACCGGGCACCGCTGGCGGCCGCCGGTGTGGCGGCACCCCGACGGAGGGCACGCGGAATGGTGAACGACGAGAAGACGACAGCCGACCGGATGCTCGGCGACCTGCGGCGGCACCGGCTGGTCGCGATCGTGCGCGGCCGGGACCGCGCGGCGTCCGTCCGGACGGCGCTCGCCCTCGCCGACGAGGGCATCGCGCTGGTCGAGGTGTCGCTCAGCGGCGCCGACGCGCTGCGGGTGATCGAGGAGGTCGCGCGCGCGGGCGTCCGGGTCGGCGCCGGGACGGTCCGCACGGCGGACGACGCGCGGCGGGCGCGGGACGCGGGCGCCGGGTACGCGGTGACGCCGTCGCTCGGCGCCGGCGTGGACGAGGCGCTGCGGCTCGGCCTGCCCGTGCTCGCGGGGGCGCTCACGCCGACCGAGGCGGCGTCCGCCGTCGCGTCCGGGGCCACGGCCGTGAAGCTGTTCCCGGCGAGCGCGCACGGCCCCGGCTACCTGAAGGCGCTCCGCGACCCGTTCCCGGACGTCCCGTTCGTCCCGGTCGGCGGGGTCGGCGAGGCCGAAGCCGCCGAGTACCTCGCGCTCGGCGCGGTCGCGGTCGGCGTCGGCTCGCCGCTGTGCGGGGACGCCCCCCACGGCGGCGACCTCGACGCGCTGCGCCGCCGCGCCCGCGCGTTCACCGCGGCGGTGCGGCCGTGACCCGGGTCGACGTCCTCACCCTCGGCGAGACGATGATGGCCCTGCGCGCCGCGGGCCCGATCCGCCTCGGCGCCGGGTTCGCGACGAGCATCGCGGGCGCGGAGAGCAACGTCGCGATCGGGCTCGCCCGCCTCGGCCACGCCGCCGCGTGGGCCGGGCGCGTCGGGACGGACGAGCCCGGCCACCTCGTCACCCGCACCCTGCGGGCCGAAGGCGTCGACGTCTCCGGCGTCCGGCGCGACCCCGCCGCCCCCACGGGCGTCATCATGTTCGAGCAGCGGCTGCCCGACGTGACGCGCGTCCAGTACTTCCGGGACGGCTCCGCCGGGTCGCGGCTGGGCCCGGACGACGTCGCCGCCCTCGCCGTCGAACCCGCGATCGTCCACGTCACCGGCATCACCCCCGCGCTCGGCCGGTCGTGCCGCGACGCCGTCGCCGCCGCGTGCGACCTCGCCCGCGCCCGCGGCGCCCGCGTCAGCCTCGACGTCAACCACCGCGAGCGGCTCTGGTCCCGGGACGACGCCGCCGCGGTCCTCGCCCCGCTCGCCGCCCGCGCCGACCACGTCGTCGCGTCGCCCGACGAACTCCCGCTGGTCGGCGACCCCGAAAGGCTCCTCGCGGGCGGCGTCCGCGAGGTCGTCGTCAAGGACGGCGCCGAGGCCCGCTCGCACACCGCCGAGGGCACCCGCGCGGTCCCCGCGCGGCGCGTCCGCCCGGTCGACTCGGTCGGCGCCGGGGACGGGTTCGTCGCCGGATACCTCTCCGGGCTGCTCGACGGCCTCGGCGCCGAAGCCCGGCTCGTCCGGGCCCACACGGTCGGCGCGTTCGCCGTGCAGAGCCGCGGCGACTGGGAGGGGCTCCCCCGCCGCGACGAGCTCGACCTCGCCGGCCTGCCCGAAGGAGCCGCGCTGCGATGACCGCCGGACCGTTCACCCCGCTGCCCGGTGCGGGCCCGTGGGAACTCGGCGAGGGCCTGCGCGCCGTCGGCGGCGGCTTCGTGGCCGTCGACCTCCTCGCCGGGAACCTGTACCGGCTCGAACCCCCTACCCTCGCGGCGTCCGTCCCGTTCCCGCTCGGCGCCGTCGCGCCCGCCGGGGACGGCTGGATCGCGGCGGCCGGCACGGGCGTCGTCCTGCTGCGGGAGCGCGCCGCCCCCGAGTGGCTCGCCCGCCCCGAGGACGGCGCGCCGACGCCGATGCGGATGAACGACGGCGCGGCCGACCCGTCCGGCCGGTTCTGGGCGGGGTCGATGGCCTACGACGGCACGGAGGGCGCGGGCTCCCTCTACCGCGCGGACCGCGACGGGTCCGTGCACCGGGTGATGGACGGCCTGACCGTGCCGAACGGCCCGGTGTTCACGCCCGACGGCACGGCGATGTACCTCGCCGACAGCCCGCGCGGGGTGATCTACCGCGTCCCGGTCGACCCGGCGTCCGGCGCCCCGGGCGAGCGGGAGGTGTTCGCCCGCGTGTCGGGCGGCTCCCCGGACGGGATGGCCGTCGACGCCGAGGGCTGCGTGTGGTCGGCGGTCTGGGGCGCCTCGGCCGTCCACCGGTACGCGCCGTCCGGCGAACTCCTCGCCGTCCTGCCGGTCCCGGCCGTGCAGCCCACGAGCGTGTGCCTGTCCCCGCGGCCGCCGTACCGCGTGCTGGTCACGACCGCCGCCTACGGCCTCGACTCCCCCGGCCCCGCCGACGGGCGCGTCCTCGCCGCCCCCGCCTCGGTCCGCGGCCTCCCCACCGCCCCCTACCGCCCGCAAATCGGGTGAAGCCGACGGGGATCGGGCGCTAGTCTGGCGATCATGACGTTCTTCCACCTGCGTTAGCGGCCCGTCGGCGCGGCGCGGCAGGGCCCGGCGCCGGCGATGCGGGGCGGCGGTGTGCGCCGTCCCGGGTTGCGACGTGGGAGAACGCTGTCATGCGTGCGTTCGGTGGTTCCTCGCGTCCCGGTGCGTCCGCCGTCTCGTGACGGGGGCGCGCCTGGTGGCGCGGTGCGTGCGCGGGCTGGAGCCCGTGGTGAGCACGGAGATTCTGCGGACGGGGTCCGCGTGCGTCGAGTCGGTCGGCCACCGCGAGGTCGGCTTCCGGGGAGCGGTGGGCCGGCTGCGCACGGCCGACGACGTGTTCCTGGCGGCCGCGCGGGGCGACGACGTCGGGAGGCGCAAGGACGGGCTCGGGGCGCTGGCCCGGCTGGCGCGGGGCGTCGACCTCGACGGCCTGGTGCGGGAGCGCGCGGCGCTCGGCGGGCCGCGGGGGTTCGCGGGCGTGGAGGTGTCGGCGTCCTTCCTGGGGCGCCGCAACTTCAACCGGTTCGACGTCGAGGACGCGGTGGGGCGGGTGCTCGCGGAGCGCGCCGGGGTCCCCTACCACGCGCGGCGGGACGGGACGGCGCCGCCGGACGGGTACGCGGGCTGGCGCGTCACGCTGGACGGGACGCGCGCGTCGGTGCTGCTCCGGGTGGGCGAGCGGCCCGCGCACCGGCGGGCGTACAAGGTCGAGAGCGTGCCCGGGACGCTGCATCCCCCGGTCGCGGCGGCGATGGCGCAGCTCGCGGACGTGCGGCCGGGGCACCGGGTGGTGGACCCGTGCTGCGGCGCGGGCACGCTGCTGATCGAGGCCGCGGGGCAGGGGGCGTCCCTGGAGGGCTTCGACCTCGACGCCGGGGCGCTGCGGGCCGCCGCGCGGAACGCGGGCGCGGCGCCCGTCCGGGTGCGGCGGGGCGACGCCGGGGCGCTGCCCGTGGACGACCGCAGTGTCGACCGCGTGCTGTGCAACCCGCCGTGGGGCGTCCAGGTGGGGGCGCGGGGACGGCTCGCGGACCGTCCCGCGCGGCTGTGGCGGGAGATCGCGCGGGTGCTGGCCCCGGACGGCCGCGCGGTGGTGCTCGTCCCGGACGAGGGGCTGGTGCAGGCGGTCGCGAGCGGCCTGGTCCCGGTGTTCGCGCAGCGGCTGAGCCTGTTCGGCGGTCCGGTCACCGTGGCGGCGCTGGAGCTCAGGACGTCGGGAGCTCGGCGGCGAAGTTGATCGCGGTGTGCAGGTAGCTGCGGAGGGTGGCGGGGTCGTCGAAGTCCAGGTCGCTGCGGATGAGGACGGTCGAGAGCGTCACGCGGAACAGGACGTCGGTGAGGACGGGGACGTCGACCGGCGGGAGGTTCCCGGCGTCGATCTGCTCCCGGACGATCGGCTCCGCCATCTCCGTGATGAGCCGGATGGAGTCCGCGGCCTGCAGGGTGAAGACGGGGAGCACGAGCTCGGGGACGTCGCGGAGCGCGGCGTTGAGGAGGGTGTGCCCGCGGGCGTAGCCGACGATGAAGATCAGCAGGTCGGCGATGCCGTCGACCGACCAGCTCAGGGCGCGCAGGCGGGGGGCGAGCTCGTCGAGGAAGGCGGCGAGCTCGCGTTCGAGCAGGGCCTGCTTGATGTCGTCGATCGTGCCGCCGTACTTGTAGAGGGTCGGGCGGGACAGCCCGGCCTTGCGGGCGATCGCGGACAGTAGGCGCCCGGAGGCGAACCCGCCGTCGACGAGGCAGTCGGCGGCGGCGTCGAGGATCCTGGCCCGGATCTCCTCGGGTGACAGGGACGGGCGCCGGGGCGCGCTCTTCGTCTGGGTCACCATGGCCTTCCTTCCGGGTCCGTCCCGGAAAGTATCCCACGTCACCCCGCGAAGCCGGTCCGAGGTATTGACCCCTTGGTCATCTGCTGCTTACAGTCGCCCATGTAAGTGTAAACGTCGCTCGGCTGGAGGCGATCGTGAAGATCGATCAGGACTACCGGGACGTGCTGCAGACCCTGTCCGAGGGATCGGTCCACCGGCGCTTCGACCCCTACCTGGACATCGACTGGGACTCCCCCGAGTTCGCCGTCGACCCGAACGACCCGCGGTGGATCCTCCCGGACTGCGACCCGCTCGGCGCGCACCCCTGGTACAAGGCGCTGCCCGAGGACAAGCAGATCGCCATCGGGATGTGGCGGTCCGCCAACATCACCAAGGTCGGGCTCCAGTTCGAGAGCGTGCTGATCCGCGGCATGATGCAGTACGCGATGCGGCTGCCGAACGGGTCGCCCGAGTTCCGGTACTGCCTCCACGAGATGACCGAGGAGTGCAACCACATCCAGATGTTCCAGGAGATGGTGAACCGGACGGGCGCGGACGTGCCCGGCATGCGGCGGCACTACCGGTTCACGTCGCAGTACTGGCACCTGGGCGCGCACCTGCCGATCCTGTTCTTCATCGGCATCCTCGCCGGCGAGGAGCCCATCGACCACTTCCAGAAGAGCGTCATCCACGACGGCGCGGCCCGCCCGCCGGCGCTGCTGCGCACGATGCAGATCCACATCGCCGAGGAGGCCCGGCACATCTCGTTCGCGCACCGGTTCCTGCACGAGCACGTGTCCCGGCAGACGAAGGCGGGGCGCGCGGTCACCTCGATCGCGTACCCGCTGATCATGCGCTGGCTGGCGGGCGCCATCATGGCGCCGCCGCCGGAGATGGCGAAGGAGTTCGGCATCCCCCGCAAGGTGATCCGGGAGGCGTTCTGGAGCCGCCCGCACTCGCGGGAGATCCTGCGCGGCTACTTCGGGGACGTCCGGATGCTGGCCCGGCAGCTCGGCCTGATGAACCCGGTCGCGAAGCGGGTGTGGCGGCTGTGCGGCATCGACGGCGCGGCGTCCCGGTACCGCGGCGAGCCGCACCGTCCGGCGCGGCAGGCGGCGTAGCCCGATGCCCCACGTCGTCACGCAGTCGTGCTGCAACGACGCCTCGTGCGTCCACGCGTGCCCGGTCAACTGCATCCACCCGACACCGGACGAACCGGACTTCCGCACCGCGGAGATGCTCTACATCGATCCCGCGACGTGCGTGGACTGCGGGGCGTGCGTGTCGGCGTGCCCGGTGGGCGCGATCGTCCCGCACACGAAGCTGGCGGAGGAGCAGCTCCCGTTCCTGCCGCTGAACGCCGACTTCTACCGGGCGCCGCGCCCGCCGGCGCCGCTGCTCGCGCCCGCGCCGCCGCCGCTGCGGGTGCGCGGCGGCGAGCCGCCGCGGGTCGCGATCGCGGGGGCGGGCCCGGCCGCGATGTTCGCGGCGGACGAGCTGCTGACCATCCCGGGCGCGCGGGTCGACGTGTTCGAGCGGCTGAGCGTCCCGTACGGGCTGGCCCGGACGGGCGTCGCGCCCGACCACCCGAAGACCCGGCAGGTCACCGACCTGTTCGACCGCATCTCGGCGCAGGACGGCTGCCGGCTGCTCCGCGGCGTCGAGGTGGGCCGGGACGTGACGCACGAGGAGCTGCTGGCCCACTACCACGCGGTGGTCTACGCGGTCGGCGCGTCGTCGGACCGGCGGCTGAACGTCCCGGGCGCCGAGCTGGCGGGGACGGCGACGGAGTTCGTCGCCTGGTACAACGGCCACCCGGACCACGCGCACCGGACGTTCGACCTGTCGCACCGGCGCGCGGTGATCGTCGGCAACGGGAACGTGGCGCTGGACGTCGCGCGCATCCTGGCGAGCGCCCCCGAGCGGCTCGCGGGCACCGACATCTCCCCCGCCGCGCTCGACGCCCTCCGCGGGAGCCGGGTCGAGGAGATCGTGGTGGCGGGCCGGCGCGGCCCGGCCCAGTCGGCGTTCACGGTCGCCGAGCTGCGCGGCCTCCTCGACGTCCCGGGCATCGGCGTCGCGGTGGAGGGGGCCGGCCCCGACGCCGAACCGGACGGCGGCGCGCCGCACTCGACCGTCCACAAGCTGCGGATGCTCCGCGAGCTCGGGGACCGCGCGCCGTCCGGGAAGCGGCGGATCACGCTGCGGTACCTGGTGTCGCCCGCGCGGATCGCGGCGGACGGCGTCGAGTTCGTCCGCAACGAGCTCGTCGACGGACGGGCGGTGCCGACCGGGGAGAGCGAGTTCGTCGAGGCGGGCCTGGTGCTGTCGTCGATCGGCTACCACGGGCGCCCCGTGCCGGGCCTGCCGTTCGACGAGGCCACCGGGACGGTCCCGAACACGGCGGGCCGGGTCGGGGCGGGCGAGCCCGTGCCCGGCGCGTACGTCGCCGGCTGGATCAAGCGCGGCCCGACGGGCTTCATCGGGACGAACAAGTCGTGCGCCCGCGAGACCGTGCGGACCCTCGTGGACGACTTCAACGCGGGCCTCCTGCCGGAGCCCGCGGAGCCGCCCGGCGGCCTGGAGCGGCTGCTGGCGTCGCGGGCGGCCCCGCAACCCGCCTGACGGGCCGCCACGGTTCTTCACGATCTCTCCACAACTCGGTGCGGCGGCGGCCCGTCGTACAGGACGGACGATCCCCTAGAGAGTTGTGAGTCGAGTGCTGTGAGGGAGCGCGCGTGCCGTTCACGCTGAGCCATCCCGCCGCCGTCCTGCCGCTGGCGCGGGGGCCGCTGGTGCCGTCGGCGCTGGTCATCGGGTCGATGGCGCCGGACATCCCGTACTTCTTCTTCGCGATGGAGCTGCGCGGGGCGACCCATCGGGCGCACGGCGTCGTGACCGTCGACCTGCTGATCGGCCTCGCGGCGTTCGCGGTGTTCCACCTGGTGTGGAAGCGGCCGCTGGCGGCGCTGGCCCCGGCGGCGGTCCGCAGGCGGCTGCCGATGGACGCGCCGGTGCGCTGGGGGTGGGCCGTCCCGTCGCTCGTCCTCGGGGCCGCCACGCACGTGTTCTGGGACGCCTTCACTCACCTGAACTGGAGTTTCGCCGGTGAGCTGCCATGGCTCACGCGCTCGTTCGGCGGCATGGCGGTGTACGTCTGGCTCCAGTACGTCAGCGGCGCGGCGGGGCTGGCGATCGTCCTGCTGTGGCTGGCCCGCTGGCTGCGGACGGCTCCCCCGGCGGGCGACGCGGCGGGCGCGGGGAGCGGGCCGTGGCGCGTGCCGGTGTGCGCGGGCCTGGGGGCGGTGACGGCGGCGGGCGGCCTGCTGAGCGCGCTGCTGCTGCCGGACGAGCGGGGCGTCCACACGGTCCTGTACTACGGGGCGGTCGGGACGATCGCCGCGGCGGGCCTCGCGCTCACCGCGTACGCCGTCTGGTGGCACGCCGCCCGCCCGGCGGCGCTGGAGCACTGAGCGCGGTCCCGGGCCCCGCGGCGGGGCCCGGGACCGGGGGTCAGGCGCGCCGCCCGCCCGCGAGGAACGCGAGCCCGGCGGCGAGGAGGGCGCACAGGCCGCTGACGAACCAGACGGTCATGTACGCGCCCTCGCTCGGGTGCTCGGAGCCCGCGGCGGCGGCGAGCACGGTGCCGAACACGCCGCCCGCGACGGCGCCGCCGATCGTCTTGACGTTGTTGTACAGCGCGGTGGAGACGCCGGTGCGGGACGGGTCGCTGGCCTCGGCGATCACGGTGGGCATGGCGCTGAGCGCGACGCCCAGGCCCGCGCCGAGGAGCATCGTCTCGACGACGAACTGCCAGATCTCGTCGTGCGCGACGACCTTCCCGGCGAACCCGGCGGCCACCAGCGCGTACGCGCCGATGAGCGCGTTGCGGTAGCCGACCTTGGCGGCGAGCCGCGCGGTCTGCGCGGACGTCGCGATGCTGCAGGCCAGCGCGGGCAGCGTCACCATGGAGATCGCCAGGGCGGACATGCCGAACCCGTAGCCGGCCTCGTCCGGGTCGGTGGCCATGAACGTCGAGTTCGGGGACAGGACGCCGAAGTACACGACGCCGAACGCGAACGAGGCGAAGTAGTAGGGCGCGACGTGCCGTCCGGCCATGGCGCGCAGGTCGACGAGGGGCTGCCGGACGCGCAGCTCCATGACCGCCCAGGCGGCGAGGACGGCGAGGGCGAGCGCGAGGCAGCCGAGGGCGGCGCCGTCCGTCCAGCCCCGCTCGCCGGCGAGCGAGACGCCCGCGAGGACGCCGACGACCGCGAGGGCGAGCAGGGCGATGCCGGGCCAGTCGACCCGCCCGGTGGCGCGGGTGACCGCCTCGGGGACGAGCGTCCACGCGACGGGCACGCACAGCACCGCGAGGACGGCGGGGACGGCGAGGACGAGCCGGACGTCGCCGAACGCGGCGTCCGCGACGCCCATGCCGACGCCGCCGAGCAGCCCGCCGAAGGTGAGGGCGCCGATGAGCCGGGCGATCGCGCGGCGGGCGAGCTCGACCGGCAGCCGGTCCCGGACGAGCGAGATCTCCAGCGGCAGCAGCGCGGCGAGCGGCCCCTGCAGGAAGCGGCCGACCAGCATGACCGCGAGGTTGGGCGCGAGCGCGACCAGCACCGAGCCGATCGCGACGGAGACGAGCGCGACGCGCAGCATCCGCCGGTGGCCGTACAGGTCGCCGAGCCGCCCGAACGCGGGGACGCCGACGGCGGCGGCGAGGAGCTGGACGGACACGACCCAGGTGACGGCGGAGTCGGAGATGCCGAGGTGGTCGGCGATGCCGGGCAGCATCGGCGCGACGCCGGCCTGCAGGAAGCCGCTGACGACCTCGAACATGACCAGCACGCCGACGACGGCGGTCACGGACTGGACGGGCGGCGCGCCGCCCGGGCCCCCGGGGCCGGGCGCCGCGGCGCCCGCGGTGGCCGTCACGCGGTCTCTCCGCGGCCCAGCCGGCGGACGGCCAGTTCGGCGAGCAGCGCGGCGGCGTCGGGCAGGACGGCGTCGTCGTAGGCGGCCTGCGGAGAGTGGTTCATGGGCGCGGTGGCGGGGTCGCGGTCGGCGGGGCAGGCGCCGAGCCCGAGGAACGCGCCGGGCACCTCGGCCAGGACGAACGAGAAGTCCTCGGAGCCGGCCATCGGGCGCGGCGCCTCGACGGCGCGCTCGCCGCCGAGCAGGTCGCGCGCGGTGTCCATCGCGAACGCGGCCTCGGCGCCGTCGTTGACGGTGACCGGGTACTGCTCGGTGTAGTCGAGGTCGGCGGTGACGCCGTGCGCCTCGGCGATGCCGCGGACCACCCGCTCGATCCCCGCGCGCACACGGCGGTGGGCGTCCGCGGAGAACGACCGGACGGTGGCGTCCAGCACGGCCGTCTCGGGGATGACGTTGCCCGCGGTCCCGGCGTGCACGGACCCGACGGTGACGACGGCGGGGTCGAAGGCGTCGAGGTCGCGGGTCACCATCGTCTGAAAGGCCGTGACCATGGCGGCGAGGGCGGGGACGGGGTCCTTGGCGGCGTGCGGGGACGAGCCGTGGCCGCCCTTCCCGCGGACGGTGACGCGCACGGCGTCGGACGCGGCGAGCATCGGCCCGGGCCGGGTGGCGACCATGCCCTGCGGGAGGACGGTGGAGAAGACGTGCAGGGCGTAGGCGGCGGCGACGCGGTCGCCGGCGGCGTCCAGCACCCCCTCGTCGATCATGATCTTGGCGCCGCCCATGCCCTCCTCGCCCGGCTGGAACATGAACACGACGTCGCCGGGCAGCTCGGCGCGGCGGGCGGCGAGCAGCCGCGCGGCGCCGACGAGTCCCGCGACGTGCAGGTCGTGGCCGCAGGCGTGCATCCGGCCGGGGATCGCCGAGGCGTAGTCGAGGCCGGTGTCCTCGTGGACGGGCAGCGCGTCCATGTCGCCGCGCAGCAGCACGGCGGGCCCGCGCGTCCCGTCCGGTCGTCCGGCGCGGCCGCCGCGCAGCACGGCGGTGACGGAGGTGAGGGCCGTGCCGGTGGAGATCTCCAGCGGCAGGCCGTCCAGGGCGGCGAGCACCTTCTCCTGGGTGCGCGGCAGCTCCAGTCCGAGTTCGGGCTCGCGGTGCAGGTCCCGCCGCAGCAGGGAGAGCTCTTCCCGCAGGTCGGCGGCGTCTTCACGGATCGACATGCGGGTATGGTGCGGTTCGCACCGTTTATCCGGTCGCCACCTGCCGATATCCGCCACGGCACCCGGATTCCATGCACGCATCGGGCACCCTCGACGAACTCGACCACCAGCTCGTCACCGCGCTGCAGACCGCGCCCCGCGCCGACTGGCGCCGGATCGGCGCGGCCCTCGGTGTGGACGCCTCCACCGCGGCGCGCCGCTGGGCGCGGCTGACCGCGGCCGGGCTGGCCTGGCTGGCGTGCTTCCCGGTGGCGGTGGAGTGGATGACGCCGGTCGTCGCGTTCATCGACATCGACTGCGCGCCGGGGCGGCTGCACGAGGTCGCCGCCGAGATCGCCGAGGACCCCAACGTGTTCAACCTCGAGCACGTCACCGGCGGCCGGGACCTGATCGCGACGGTCGTCCTGCGGGACAACGCCGAGCTGGCCCGCTACGTCGGGTTCCGGCTGGGGCGGCTGGCGGGCGTGACCGCGACCCGCACCCAGATCGCGACGACGCTGCACTCGGAGGGCAGCCGGTGGCGCCTCGACCGGCTCGACGACCGGCAGCGGGACGTGCTGCTCGGCGATCGCCCGAGCGGCACCGGCGAGTGGGCGCTGCGGCAGGAGGACCGCGACCTGGCGCGGCTGCTGGTGGAGGACTGCCGGCAGCCGGTCGCGCGGCTCGCGGAGCGGACCGGCCTCAGCCCCACGACCGTCCGGCGGCGCCTGGCCCGGATGGAGCGGGGCGGCGCGCTGATGTACCGGTGCGAGGTCGCGCGGTCGCTGTCGGGCTGGCCGGTGACGGTGTACCTGTGGGCGAGCGCGCCGCCGGACGAGGTGGCGCGGCTGGCCGGACGGCTCGCGGGACTGCGCGAGACGCGGATGTGCGCGTCCCTGTCCGGCGCCGACAACATGCTGTTCGCGGTGTGGCTGCGGTCGATCGAGCGGGTCCAGGCGTTCGAGACGGCGCTGCGCCGCAGCTTCCCGCAGCTGACGGTCACCGACCGCGCGGTGGGGCTGTGGCAGATGAAGCTGGCGGGGCAGATCCTCGACCCGCGGGGCCGCCACCTGCGGACCGTCCCGTTCTGGACCTGGGACGACCCGCTGTCGGAGGCGGCGCTCGGCGACCTGGTGGACCGGCTGCGCACCGGCCCTCGCCCGTCCCGGCGGGGCCCCGCCTGAGGCGTATCGTGGGATACCGCCCGCACCGCGCCCGGAACCCCGGCGGGGCGGGCACGGCGGCGCGCCGGGGGCGCGGTGGAGGAGCTCCAGAAAGGCGGGGGTGTGACTCAGCGAGGACCAGGGCCGCCGACCGGCGGGCAAGCGGCGGACGGGACGGGCGCCGGCGGGGCCGGCCCCGTACCGGGCGGCGTGCCGGGCGACGTCACGGCCGCCGTGGAACGGGCGCTGAGCACGGCGGCGCAGCTGTGGAGCCGCGCCGACCAGGGGCTGGAGCCGGCGGTGTCGCCGATCCAGCTCCGCGCGGTGGAGGCGATCGCGCGGTTCGGGCGGCTCAACCTCGGCGGGCTCGCGGAGCAGCTCGGCGCGATCCCGTCCTCGACGAGCCGGCTGTGCGACCGGCTGGAGGCGGCCGGGCTGGTGGTGCGCGAGCCGGCCCCGGCCGACCGGCGCGAGATCATCGTGCGGCTCACCGACCAGGGCGAGCGGCTGCACGGGGAGCTGACCCGGCGGCGCCGGGAGGCGGTGCGCGAGGTGCTGGAGCAGCTGTCGCCGACGTCCCGGGGCCGGCTCATCGACGCGCTGACCGAGTTCGGGACGGCCTGCGACCGGCTGGAGGCGGCCGGACCGGGCGCGGTGCGCGCGGCGGGCCCGCGGACGGCCTGACCGGGCGCCCGGACGGGCGCGCTCGGGACGCGGAGCACGGCGGGCGCCGCCGGACCGCCCCGCGCGCCGTCAAGTATTTGCCATATGGCAAACTTCTCTGGCAGTCTTCCCCTGCGGTTCTCCGTCCCGAGCGGGTAGGACCCACCGGACGAACCGGGCCCGGGGGCAGGCGGTCGCCGTTCGTCATGATCATCGCTGTTGGGGCAGGACGGGGGACGAAGTGGGTGGCGGGTCTGCGAGTCCCTGGAGCGCGGTGGAGCGGGCACTGCGGTCCGCGCCCGCGCACGCGCTCCCCGAGGCGCTGGCCGCCGCCCTCGCGGAGGCCCGCCCCGGGCTCGCCGCGGTGCGCCTGCTGCTGAACGACTACCACTCGCGCCTCCTGCTGCCCGTCCCGCCGCACGGCGACGCCGCCGAACCGGCCGGGGACGGCGGCGTCCTGCGCGTCCGGGGGACGGCCGCGGGCCGCGCGTTCGTGTCGCGGCGCCCCGTCCGGTCCTCCCCCGGCCGGGACGGCGGCGGCGCGGCCCCCGAGGTCCTGTTCGTGCCCGTCGTCAGCCGCGGCGAGCGGATGGGCGTGCTGGAGCTGGCCGCCGTGGACCCGTGGACGGACGACGACCTCGCCCGCTTCGAGGAGGTCGGCGAGATACTGGGCTCGGCGCTGAAGGTCGCGTGGCCCCACACCGACCGCTACGAGCGGGCCCGGCGGCACAAGCGCCTCACCCTCGCCGCCGAGCTGCAGTGGCAGCTCCTCCCCGGGCACGCCTGCGCCGGCGACCGGTTCGCCCTCGCCGGGCACCTGGAGCCCGCGTACTCCATCGGCGGCGACAACTTCGACTGGTCCGCCGAGCGGGACCATCTCGCGCTCACCGTCACCAACGGCTCCGGCACCGGCATCCAGGCGGCGCTGCTGACGTCGCTGACCGTCGGCGCGATGCGCAACGCCCGCCGCTCCGGCGCGGACATCGCCGAGCAGGCCAGCCTCGCCAACGACATGGTGCACGTCCGCTACGGCGGCCGCGAGTTCACCGAGACGCTCGTGATGCGCATCGACCTCGCCGACGGGGTCGTCCACGTCATCGACGCCGGGTCGCCGCGCATCCTGCGGATGCGCGGCACCGACGTCACCGCCGTCGAGCTGGAGCAGCAGCTCCCGCTCGGCATGTTCCCCGACACCGAGTACAAGCCGCAGCGGTTCCGGCTGGAACCCGGCGACCGCCTCGTCGTCGTCAGCGACGGCGTGTTCTCCGCCCGGACCGCGCGCGGCGAGTTCGGCGCCGCCGCGCTGGAGCAGGCCACCCGCCGCACCCGGCTGCAGGACGCCGGCGAGGTCCCGCTGGCCGTCATCGACGAGCTGATCGAGTACCACGAGGGCGCCGACCTGGCCGACGACGCCGTCGTGGTCTGCCTCGACTGGCACTGACCGGCCCCCGTCGGGTCGGCACCGGGGCGGGACGGCCGCCGCGCCGTCAGCCCTTGTCGCGGGCGTCGCGGATGAGGTCGCGGACGCGGTCGGCGACCGCCGCCATCGGCCCGACGAGCATGTTCTTCGTCGCGGTCTCCGTGCCGGGATGCGGGTGCGTGGGCGCGCTCGCCTCGGCCGCCTTGACGGCCGCCGCCATCCCCCTGCGCTGGCCCTCGCTGAACTGGTCGCCCAGCCGGTCGAACTCGTAGCGCTCCTCGGCGCGCGCGTGCGTCAGCACCTCGACGCGGAGCCGGTCGAGCTTCTCCAGGAAGTCGGGCGCCGCGGTGTCCATGCCGTCCAGCTCGGCGAGCAGCTCCTTGGCGGCGCGCTCCTCGCGCAGCCGGTCCGCGACGATCCCGTCGCCGCCGGGCAGCGCCTTGCGGGCCGCCGGGTGGACGATCTCCTCCTCGGCGGTCTCGTGCACCGCGAGCAGCCGGACGAGCGACTGGAACGCCTCCGTGCGCTCCTTGCCCGTCGTGTGCTCGACCTTGTCGAACAGGTCGCGGATCTGGCCGTGCTGGGCGCGCAGGAGGTCGACGATGTCGTTCTCGACGGTGGTGGGTGCGGTGCTCATGCGGTTCCTCCGGTGTCTCGGCGAACGGTCGGCCCGGCGCACGGCGCGGGCGCCCGTGGAGTACCCGGGACCCGGACCGGTAAGCGAGGAAGGGGCGATGGGCGGGCAAAGATCCCGTACACGGTCGTCCGGCCCATGTGTGAACAGGACGGGCGGGGTACGTGCGGCAATGCCCACGAGAAGCGGCCGGCGGGAACGGCGGCCGACCCGACGAACGTCTCCACAGGAGGGTGAGCCTGGTGGCCTTCAACCCGCTCGAACACCGCGGCATCCCGCTCGACGACCAGCTGCGCGACTGGGGCCAGCTCGACGTCGCGCCCGTCGACCCGGACCACGCCGATCCCTACACCAAGTGCCGCATCATCACGATGAACGGCATCGAGGTGGAGGCGATCATGTTCAGCCACCACTTCAACCGCGTCTGCCCCGACCCCGAGGTCAAGCAGAAGCTCGCGCACGTCCGCTACATGGAGCAGCAGCAGCAGAAGACCGTCAACTGGCTGCTGCCGGGCCAGGCGTCCGTCCTGGAGACGACCCTGTCCTACGAGCAGGTCGCCGTCGACCTCACCGGCTGGGTCGCGCGGATGGAGCCCGACCCCTACCTCAAGCAGGCGTACGACTTCGGCCTGCTGGAGGACTTCGACCACCTCTACCGGTACGCGAACCTCTACGAGATGATCGAGCACCGCCGGGCGGAGAAGATCGTCGACCAGCTCACCGAGGTCATGCCGGGACGCCCCGGCCCCCTGCAGCACCGGCACCCGATGGACAACGTCCGCGAGCCCTACGACCGGCAGACGGCCGCGCCGCTGTCGAAGCTGCACGCGCTGACCATCATGGCGGCCGAGCAGCAGACGATGAACTTCTACATGAACGTCGGCCCCATGTACATGGAGCCGATCGCCCGCCAGCTCTACCAGGAGATCGGCTTGGTGGAAGAGGAGCACGTCACGCACTACGAGTCGCTGGTCGACCCGGGCGAGACCTGGTGGGAGCGGCTCGTCAACCACGAGTACAACGAGTGCTACCTCTACTACTCGTTCATGCAGACCGAGACCGATCCGCGGGTCAAGGGCATCTGGGAGCTCCACCTGAACATGGAGCTGGAGCACCTGCACATCGCGTGCGACCTGATGCGGCAGCACGACGGCCGCGACCCCGAGAGCATCCTGGCGCCCGCGCTGCCCGAGCCGGTCCGGTTCGAGCCGAACAAGGAGTACGTCCGGGAGGTGCTGGCGACCCAGATCGACTGGACGACCCTGGGCACCGGCTACGTCCAGGAGGCGCACCGCCGGTTCGAGGAGTGGCAGGCCAAGATCAACGCCGAGCGGCCGCCGCAGCAGCGCGTCATCGAGGAGCACATCGACAAGTACGGCGAGGAGTACCGCCTGGAGACCGAGGGCGCGCACCCGGTCGAGCGGCTGCGCCTCGGGTAGCCCGGGCGGCCGGACGGCCGGGCGGGCGGGGCGGCCCCGTGACCGCGGGGCGCCCGGGCCGGTACGCTCCCCACACCGAAAGCCATTCGGTTTCACGTGGGAAGGGTGCCGCGAGTGGGCGAACCGACCGTAACCGACATCGACCAGACCGTCCCGGCCGTCGACCGGGCCGTGCACGACATCGGCGCCGCCTGGATGCTCGACCCGGTCACCGGAGAGCGGGGCAAGGAGGCGGGGTACGACAACCCGTTCGCGTTCTACTTCGCCGGGCGCGGCGGCGTGCTCGGCGACGTCGACGCGAGCGTGATCTGCGCCGCGTTCGGCTGGTTCGAGCCGGGCGCCGTCCGGCTCTTCTGGGACGAGGGCGTGGCCGTCGCGGGCGCCCGCGAGGCCGCCCGCCGGTACGGCCGCGCCTGCGCCCGGTGGGGCGAGGACCGCCTCGCCGGGCTCGGCGCCGCCGACGTCGAGCGGCTCACCGACCTGGCGGGCCGGGTCGTCGACGCCGCCGACGGATCGGGCCTCCCGCTGTTCTGCGGCTGGCGCGCGGAGCCGACCGCCGACGGCGGCCCGGCCCGGCTGATGCAGCTCATCAACGTGCTGCGCGAGTGGCGCGGCGCCCTGCACCTGTGCGCGACGACCGCCGCCGGGCTCCGCCCCCTGGAGGCGATCCTCGCCGGGTACGAGAGCGGCGGCCCCGCACGGGCCCGGTTCCTCGGCTGGCGCGGCGTCGAGGACGGCACGGCCGCCGACGCGTCCGCGCTGGCCCGCCGCGCGGAGGCCGAGGCCGCGACGAACCGCCTGACCGCGGCCGTGTACGGGCGCGCGCTGACGCCGCCCGAGTTCGCCGAGTACGCCGAGCTCGTCGAGAAGGCCCGCGCGGTCGCGCTGGCCTGAGCCGCCGCACCGGGCGGCCGCACCGGGCAGTCGTCCGGAAATTTGGCGGCCGCGGACAACCGGCGGGCGGCGATTCATCCGCCGGAGGCTAGCTCCGGCGGGCCGCGGCGTCCATTGTCGACTCATCGACCGGTCCTCCCCCGAGGAGAGCGTGATGAGGCCGAGCCCCGGCGCCGGACGCCGCACCGCCCGTTCCCCGTTGTCCCGGAGCCGCGCCGCGGCGGTCCTGGCGGCCGCGTCGCTCGCGGCCGCGGCGCTCGCCGCCGGCGTCCCGTCCGCGCCGCCCGCGGGCGCCCGCGCCGCCGACCGGACCGAGACGCCCGTCGCGTCGAGCTCGCCGGTCACCGACGTCGCGGAGTCGGTGGTGCGGGTCCGGATACCGCGGCCGGAGTCGGCCGGGCCGCGGCCCGAGGCGTGCGACTGGCTGTCGTACCTGCGGTACCGGCACGCGGACGGCCCGGCGGACCCGGCGGACGCGGACCGGATCCTCGTCGCGCAACCGGGCATCTTCGCGGGCGCCGGATCGTTCGACGGGCTCGCGCGCAACACCGTCCGCGCGGCGGCGGAGAACGGCGACCGCGTCGAGTTCTGGGCGCTCGACCGGCGGTCCAACTGCCTGGAGGACCGCACCGGCATCCAGGCGGGGCTGGCGGCCGGGGACGTCCGCCTCGCCGTCGACTACTACTACCGGCAGAAGGAGGTCGACGGCCGGAGGTTCGCCGGGTACCGGACGAACGATCAGGTGGAGTGGCTCCAGCACGTCGGGCTGGAGCAGACCGTCCGCGACCAGTACGACCTCCTCGTCCGGGAGCTGCCGGAGCAGGAGCTCCGCAAGCGGAAGGTGATGTGCGGCGGGCACTCGCTCGGCGGCGTCCTGACCGCCTACTTCGCGATGTGGGACTTCGACGGCGACCGCGCCACCACCGCCGACGCCGGGCACGCGCAGTGCGCCGGGTACTTCGCGCTCGACACCCGCATCGACACCGGCATCCTCGGGATGGAGGGGTTCCCGGCGGACATGGTGCCGCTCGTCGCGCTCGGCGCGGGCGTCGTCCGGGTGGGGCTGGCGGCCGGGGTCGTCCCGCGCGCGCTGTCGGCGCCCGCCGTCGTCAACACCGAGACGATGAACCTCCTCGCGATCGCGGGCCTCGCCGCGCGGCTCGACCCCGAGGGCGTCTCGGAGCTCGCGACGTACGTCCCGTCGTCGTTCAACACCGACACCACCTACCGGCTGCTGTTCGCCGAGGACTACCCGACGTTCATCGCCGGCACCCCGACCGTCCGCGACTTCCGGTTCACCAACGCCGCCGCGCTCGGCGGGCTGCTGGACGACAACTCGCAGCCGCTCGCGTTCATGCAGGCCAGCGTCGGGTTCTGGGACGGCGGGAAGGTCGTCGACAAGGAGTTCCCGGCGCCGAACGACCTGGACCGGCTGGGCCTCGGGGGGCTCGCGGCGCTGCTCGGCCCCGACCGCAAGGCGGTCCCCGACACCCCGCACGGCCCGCTGTACACGTGGCGGAACTTCGACCTCGTCGGCGCCCCCGACGACCCGGGGTACGCGTCGAAGCACGGCGGGCCGTTCACGACGGCCGCCAAGGAGGCCACCGACATCGCGCAGCTCGCCCGCAGCCTGTCCGAGCATCCGCTGGACTTCACGGAGCACTACTTCCCCACGAAGCTGATCGCCGACATCGCGCTCGCGGACGCCCCCGGCATCGCCGACGACGCCGTCCACACCGGCGGGATCGACGCGAACCCGACGCTGAACCTGCAGGCCGGGGACGGTCTCGGCGCCCGCGACCCGCGGCCCGGCGACATCGTCGCGCCGGGGTACCAGCACCTGGACGTCCTCACCGCGGCGGCCGTGCAGCACGGCGAGCGGCCGGAGCCGATCTCGCAGCACCTCGCGGTGTTCGCGGGGAAATGACCGGAGACCGCGCCCGCGGTGTTTAGCGGGCCGGAGCCGGGTAGGTGACGCTGCGTCCGGGTGGTTCCGGGAGAACGAGAGGCGGTGTGCGGCATGGGCGTCCGGCAGTGGATCGACGCGTGGCCCGTCTACCGCCAGTTCTCCGACGGCGACCCGCTCGGGCGCGGCGCGGCCGTCAAGAGCGCCGCGACCGCGAACCTGAAGCCGCGGGTCGACACCGCGGAGAAGGTCGTGAAGTCGGTCTGCCCGTACTGCGCGGTCGGCTGCGGCCAGGACGTGTACGTCCGGGACGGCGCGGTCACCCAGATCGAGGGCGACCCCGACTCGCCCGTCAGCCGCGGGCGGCTGTGCCCGAAGGGCTCGGCCAGCCTCCAGCTCACCACCGGGTCGGCGCGCGAGCACAAGGTCCTGTACCGGCGCCCGCACGGCACCGAATGGGAGGAGCTCGGGCTCGACGCCGCGATGGACATGATCGCCGACCGGGTGATCGAGGCGCGGCGGCACGGCTGGCAGTGGGAGCAGGACGACCTGCGGGTGCGGCGCACGCTGGGCATCGCCAGCCTCGGCGGCGCCACGCTCGACAACGAGGAGAACTACCTGATCAAGAAGCTGTTCACCGCGCTCGGCGCGGTGCAGATCGAGAATCAGGCGCGTATTTGACACTCCTCCACCGTTCCCGGTCTGGGAACCTCGTTCGGACGCGGCGGCGCGACCACCTTCCAGCAGGATCTGCAGAACGCCGACTGCATCGTCATCCAGGGCTCGAACATGGCCGAGTGCCATCCGGTCGGGTTCCAGTGGGTGATGGAGGCGAAGGCGCGCGGCGCGAAGGTCGTCCACGTCGACCCGCGGTTCACCCGGACGAGCGCGCTCGCGGACGTCCACGTCCCGCTCCGCGCCGGAAGCGACATCGCGTTCCTCGGCGGGATCGTCAACTACGTGTTGCAGAACGACGCGTACTTCCACGAGTACGTCCTGAACTACAGCAACGCGTCGGTGATCCTTAGCGAGGACTTCCGCGGCACCGAGGACCTCGACGGCGTGTTCTCCGGCTTCGACCCGGAGCACCGCACCTACGACCTGCGGAGCTGGCAGTACGAAGGCATGCAGGTGCAGGCGGCGTCGGGGCAGCGGGACCAGGCGTACGAGGCGCACCGGCGGGCGGTGGCGCGGTCCGGGCGCGGCGAGGCGGCCGGGTCGGGCGGGCCCGGCATAGGCGAGGGCGACCCGCGGCGCGACCCGACCCTCCAGGACCCCCGGTGCGTGTTCCAGGTGCTCAAGCGGCACTTCTCCCGGTACACCCCGGAGATGGTGGAGCGCATCACCGGCGTCCCCGCCGACCGGTTCCTGGAGGTGTGCCGGCTCGTCGCCGACAACTCGGGCCGGGACCGGACGACCGCGTTCGCCTACGCCGTCGGCTGGACGCAGCACACGGTGGGCGTCCAGTACATCCGGACGGCGTCGATCCTGCAGACGCTCCTCGGCAACATCGGCCGCCCCGGCGGCGGGATCCTGGCGCTGCGGGGGCACGCCTCGATCCAGGGCTCCACCGACATCCCGACCCTGTACAACCTGCTGCCCGGGTACATCCCGATGCCGCACGCGCACCCCGGCCTGGACCTGGACCGGTTCGTCGAGGGCGAGTCGGCGAAGAAGGGCTTCTGGGGCGAGATGCGGTCGTACTTCGTGAGCCTGCTGAAGTCGTACTGGGGCGACGCGGCCACCGCGGACAACGACTTCTGCTTCGACTACCTGCCGCGCCTCACCGGCTCGCACAGCACGTACGAGACGGCGATGGCGCAGATCGACGGCGTCTGCAAGGGCTACTTCCTGATGGGCGAGAACCCGGCCGTCGGGTCCGCCAACGCGAAGGTGCAGCGCCTCGGCATGGCGAACCTCGACTGGCTCGTCGTCCGCGACCTCTCGCTGATCGAGTCGGCGACGTGGTGGAAGGACGGCCCGGAGATCGAGTCCGGGGAGCTGCGCACCGAGGACATCGGCACCGAGGTGTTCTTCCTGCCCGCCGCGACGCACACCGAGAAGGACGGCAGCTTCACCAACACGCAGCGGATGCTGCAGTGGCACCACAAGGCCGTCGACCCGGCCGGCGACGCCCGCAGCGACCTGTGGTTCATGTACCACCTGGGCCGCATCATCCGGGAGAAGCTCGCCGGCTCCGACGACGAGATGGACCGGCCCGTCCTCGACCTCACCTGGGACTACCCCACGGAGGGCGACCTCGCCGAGCCCGACGCCGAGGCCGTCCTCGCCGAGATCAACGGGTACGACGGCGAGGGGCACCCGGTCTCCTCCTACACGCAGCTCAAGGACGACGGGTCGACCTCGTGCGGCTGCTGGATCTACGCGGGCTGCCGCGCGGACGGCGTCAACCAGACGGCCCGCCGCAAGCCCGGCCGCGACCAGAACTGGGTCGCGCCCGAGTGGGGCTGGGCGTGGCCGATGAACCGCCGCATCCTCTACAACCGGGCGTCCGCCGACCCGGACGGCAACCCGTGGAGCGAACGCAAGGCGCTCGTCTGGTGGGACCCGGGCGAGGGCCGGTGGACGGGCCACGACGTGCCGGACTTCTCCGCCGACAAGGCACCGGACCACCTGCCGGAGCACGGCTCGACCGGCCCCGCCGCGCTCGCGGGCAACGACCCGTTCATCATGCAGGCCGACGGCAAGGCGTGGCTGTTCGCCCCGACGGGCCTCATCGACGGGCCCCTGCCGGCGCACTACGAGCCGCAGGAGTCGCCGTTCGCGAACCCGCTGTACGCCCGGCAGCACAACCCCGTCCGGGACGTGCTGCGGCCGCACCCGGCGAACCGGTACCAGCCGAGCGGCGGCGAGCCGGGCGCCGACGTGTTCCCGTACGTGGTGACGACGTACCGCCTCACCGAGCACCACACGGCGGGCGGCATGTCGCGGTGGCAGCCCTACCTGGCCGAGCTCCAGCCGGAGTTCTTCTGCGAGGTCTCGCCGGAGCTGGCCGCCGAGCGGAACCTGCTGCACGGCGGCTGGGCGACGATCGTGAACGGCCGCAGCGCCGTCGAGGCGCGGGTCCTCGTCACCGAGCGGATGAAGCCCCTC
Organism: Actinomadura rifamycini DSM 43936; assembly: GCF_000425065.1. Taxonomy (GTDB): domain Bacteria; phylum Actinomycetota; class Actinomycetes; order Streptosporangiales; family Streptosporangiaceae; genus Spirillospora; species Spirillospora rifamycini. Next base: position 1,752 of record NZ_AULB01000029.1, on the reverse strand, counting down.
GTCGTCGACGGGCGGCCCCTGCACCAGATCGGCCTCCCCTACCACTGGGGCCCGAACGGCTACAGCACCGGCGACGCCGCGAACGAGCTGCTGCACCTCTCGCTGGACCCGAACACCCACATCCAGGAGACGAAGGCCCTCGCCTGCGACATCCGGCCCGGCCGCCGCCCGCGCGGCGCCGCGCTCCTCGACTTCGTCCGCGACTACCAGCGCCGCGCGGGCATCACGGACGAGACGGGCACCGGGATCTAGGGGCCGGCGCGGGGCGGCCGGGCGGCGGGTTCAGCGGACGACGACCGCACGGCCGGCGGCGGGGACCAGCTCCCCGACGACCGGGTGGCCCGGGACCTCGCCGGCGACGAGGAGGCCGCCGGAGGTCTGCGCGTCCGCCAGCAGCAGGCGGGTCTCCTCGCCGGCGGCGCCGAAGTCGGTGTGCGGCGCGACCCAGTCGAGGTTGCGGCGGGTGCCGCCGCTGACGAACCCGTCCCGGACGGCCTCCCGCGCGCCGTCCAGGTACGGGACGGCCGCCGCGTCGACGACGGCGGTGACGCCGGACGCGCGGGCGAGCTTGTACAGGTGCCCGAGGAGGCCGAAGCCGGTGACGTCCGTGGCGCAGCGGGCGCCCGCGGCGAGCGCGGCGGCGGACGCGTCCCGGTTCAGCTCCGCCATCGCCGCGACGGCCTGCGGGAACACCGCGCCGGTCGCCTTGTGCCGGTTGTTGAGGACGCCGACGCCCAGCGGCTTGGTGAGGGTGAGCGGCAGCCCGGGGGCGCCGGTGTCGTTGCGCAGCAGCCGGTCCGGGTCGGCGACGCCCGTCACGGCCATCCCGTACTTGGGCTCGGGGTCGTCGACGCTGTGCCCGCCGCCGACGTGGCAGCCCGCGAGCGCCGCCGTGTCGAGGCCGCCGCGCAGCACCTCCCGCGCGACGTCGAACGGCAGGACGTCGCGGGGCCAGGCCAGCAGGTTGACGGCGACGAGCGGGCGGCCGCCGACGGCGTACACGTCCGAGAGGGCGTTCGCGGCGGCGATGCGCCCCCAGTCGTACGGGTCGTCCACGACGGGGGTGAAGAAGTCGGCGGTGGCGACGACCGCGTCCGGGGAGCCGGGCATCCGGACGACGGCGGCGTCGTCGCCGGTGTCGAGCCCGACGAGCAGCTCCCCGTTCGGGTCCCGGGGCGCGGCGGTCAGCCCCGCGACGACGTCCTCCAGCTCGCCGGGCGGGATCTTGCAGGCGCAGCCGCCGCCGTGCGCGTACTGCGTGAGGCGTTCGGCGGTGGCGGTCATGGTGCCCCCTCGGGGTCGCGGCAGCGTCGGTGCAGGTCGTCCACGCGGATCGTGTACCCGCGGGCGTCGAGGTGCTCCAGCAGCGGGACGGCCGTGCGGCGGGTGGTGCCGAGCGCGCGGCGGGCCTCGCTGAGGGTGAACGGCCCGTCGAGTTCGGCGAGCCGGGCGGCGGCGCGGGCGTCGTCGCCGGGCAGCAGGACGAGCCCGTCGCCGATCCTGAGCAGGGCGCCCGCGGCGGCGGCCGCGGCGAGCAGCCGCGGGGTGAGGCCGAGTTCGGCGAGCCGGTGCGCGTCGGGTGCGCGGAACGGGGCCGCGGCGAGGTCGCGGCGGACCGCGTCCACGGCGGCGCGGACGTGCGGCGGCAGTTCGGGGGGCTTGGCGTAGAGGCGGCCGTCGCGGTGCAGCAGCCCGTCCGCGAGGGCGTCGACGAGTGCGCGGTCGGGCAGGCCGAGGGCGCGGCGGGCGGCG
>NZ_AULB01000028.1 GCF_000425065.1 Actinomadura rifamycini DSM 43936 | reverse complement strand
CGGTCGGCAGAACCGGTGTGTGCTGGGACAACGCCATGGCCGAGTCGTTCTTCGGGGCATTGAAGAACGAGTGGCTCAACCGTATGGTATTTGCCACACGAGCCAAGGCCCGCCGCGCGGTTGTGCAGTACATCGAGGGCTTCTATAATCGACGCAGGCTTCATTCCGCGAACGGGTACCGGACCCCTATGGAGGTCTACACCGAGTACCTGGATCGGCAGCAAGCAGCGTAGATCTGCCCGCAGATCACCCATGAAGAAGCTGTCCGGAAAACGCGTGGCCCCTCAGCTCGGCCGCCGGTACCCGTCGCCGCATGCCCGCACCGACCTCGCGTAAGGGCCGATGACCATGCAGGACGAAGCGATCGTTCACCCGCCGGGCGGTACCGCGAACCCGTGCCCGGTGTGCGGTGCGGTGCCGCCCCTCCGGCGCACCGGCCGGCCCGCGACCTGGTGCTCGGGCTCGTGCCGGCAGGCCGCCTACCGGGCCCGCCGGACCGCGGCCCGGGCCCTGCGGTCCGCCGCCGACCTCCGCGACCGGGTCATCGGTGACGGCCACGGCGAGGTCCGGGCCGCCGAGAGCGCCCTCGCGGAGGCGGTGCTGGCGGTCGAGCAGTACGCCGCCGCGTCGGGTCACTGGGAGGACGAACTCGCCGCCAAGGCCCGGGCACTGGCCCGTGCCGCCGCCCAGATGGCCGAACTGGCCGACCGGCATGCCCGCGTCGCCGCCGACTACCGCGCCGCCCGCGCCACCTTTCGTCACCCGGACGCCGGGCTGGTCGCCTGCGACGAAACCGGTGAGCATGACGTCGCCGAAACCCCGGCCCCGGCGTCGCCCCCGAGCCCGGATCTGCCGCGGGAGGAGGGTCCGCGGCCGCAGCCGCATGCGGGTTCCGGGCGCGCGGAGGCGCAGTCCCTGCGCGACATCGCCGCGATGCGCCGCGTCCGCGACCGGATCGACCGCGAGTACGCCAGACCGCTGAACGTGCAGGCGCTGGCCCGCGGAGCGCACATGTCGGTCGGGCACCTGAGCCGGGAGTTCCGCCGCGTCTACGGCGAGTCCCCGTACTCGTACCTGATGACCCGGCGCATCGAACGCGCGATGACGCTGCTGCGCCGCGGAGACCTCAGCGTCACCGACATCTGCTTCGCGGTCGGCTACGGCTCGCTGGGCACCTTCAGTACGAGGTTCACCGAGCTGGTCGGCGTCCCGCCCAGCGCCTACCGCCGCGACCACTCCCAGGCCGGAGCCGGGATCCCGCCGTGCCTGGCCAAGCAGGTGACCAGACCGGTCAAGAATCAAGAAGCCCGCGACCGGTAGCCCTGCGTAACGTGAACGGTCATGGACATCACCGTTCACCACGCCTTCCTCCCGCAGACCGACTTCGAGGCCGCACTGGTCTTCTACCGCGACATGCTGGGCTTGGAGGTCCGCAAGGACGTCGGGTACGAGGACATGCGGTGGATCACCGTCGGGCCGGCCGGCCGGCCCGGCACCTCCATCGTGCTGCACCCCCCGGCCGCCGACCCGGGCATCACCGACGAGGAGCGCGCCACCATCCTCGAGCTGATCGCCAAGGGCGTCTACACCGCCATCACGCTGGCCACCGACGACCTCGACGGGCTCTTCGACCGCGTCCAGGCCGCGGGGGCCGAGGTCGTCCAGGAACCCATCGACCAGGACTACGGCATCCGCGACTGCGCCTTCCGCGACCCCTCCGGCAACCTCATCCGCATCAACCAGCTCCCCTGACGTCCCGCTTCCCTGGCCGACCGGCCGCCGACGGCACGAAAGAGCAATCCCATGGCACTCTCGATCGACATCATCACCCTCGGTGTACCGGAGGTGGAGGCCGCCCAGGGCTTCTACGCCTCCGCGTTCTCCTGCCCGGCCTCCGGCGAAGGCCCCGCCGCCGGCCTGGACCTGCACGGCACCGGCCGGCTCGCTTTTCAACCCCTGGAAGCCATGGCCGGCGACACGGGCGCCGACCCGGCCGCCTCGGGCTTCCGCGGTTACGTCCTGTCGTCCATCGTCCAGCGGCCCGCCGAGGTCAGGGCCCTCCTGGACGCCGCCGCGGCTCGGGGCGCGACGGTCGTCAAGCCCGCCAAGAAGGCGCTGTTCGGCGAGTTCACCGCCGCCTACCAGGCACCCGACGGAGCCGTGTGGAAGCTGGCGGCCGCCACCAAGAAGGACACCGCTCCGGTGCCCGATCCCCCGGAGCCGACCGAGACCGCCGTCTACCTCGGCGTCGCCAAGCCCAAGGCGTCCAAGACGTTCTACGAGAAGCTGGGCATGAAGGCCGAGCACGACTACGGCGACAAGTTCATCGACTTCGCCGTCGCCGGCGGCGCGTGCCGGCTGGGCCTGCTGACCCGCAAGGCCCTGGCCGGAGACGTCGGCATCGACCAGCACGGCGACGGGTTCTCGGGCCTCGTGCTCACCCACACCGTCGCGTCCCCCGGCGAGGTCGACGCTCTCCTCGACGCCGCGCGCTCGGCGGGCGCCCAGGTCACCGCCCCGACGGACCAGGGCGAGTACGCCGGGCACTTCACCGACCCCGACGGCCACCACTGGAAGATCACCGCACGCCCGTGACCCCGCCCGGCGGCGGGGGCCGTGCGCCGCAGCACCGGCATCACCCCGCCCGAGCAGGAAAACCCGCCCTCGGTTTGCTGCCCGCAGCAAACCGAGGGCACGCCACAAAGAACAAGGAGCCCGGGCCCGTGATCGAAAGGGAGAATGGCCGGGGTGGCCGGGCAGGGTATGAGAAGGACGTTCGTGGATGGATAGGGCGGGTTGGTACGGGGTTCGTTGCGTTTTTCGTTGGCGGCATCAGGACGACGCGTTGTACGAGGAGAACGTGACGGTCTGGCGGGCGGCGTCGTTCGATGAGGCCATCGCGAAGGCCGAGGCCCAGGCTCGGGAGTACGCCGAGGGGGCGGACGGGCGGTACCTCGACTTCGCCCAGGCGTACTACATCGGTGCCGAGGACGCGCTCGCGGAGGGCGCCGAGGTGTTCTCGTTGATGCGCGCCAGCGACCTCGGCGCCGGTGACTATCTCACCAGGTACTTCGATACCGGACGCGAGCGCCAGAACGGGTTCGAGGACGCCGGGTCGTGAGCGCGAGCCGGGACGAGGTGACTCGTCTGGTCCGGCTGCTCACCCTGGCGGACGTCCAGGGGATCGGGCTGCTCGATCTGCAGCAGCTCGCGCGGGAGAACGCCGACCGGAAACACCAGGCCGACGAGCCCGTCTACGGCGTCCTCAACTGCCTGCGCATGTGGGAGAACCTGATCCGGCGCATGGAGGACGGCTGGCGGCGGCAGGACTACTACATGGTGTACGAGTACCTGAACGTCCTCACCGTCAGGAACGCGATCGAGGACTTCCTCGACGCCATGTCGGCGGGCCTGCGCGCCAAGGTCGGGCGCTGCGTGGAGAGGCTCGACGGCCGCTACCGCGCGGTGACGTTCGACGACGGCGGGGAGGAGCTCGGCAAGTACTGGCGCTCGCTGGCCGAGGGGCGGGAGGCCCGCTGGTGGTGGGCCCGGCGCCCCGCCGAGCTTCCGCCGGGGTGGTGAGCGCGGTCAGTCGGCCGGGGCGGGGAGCGTGTCGAGCCAGCGGGCGAGGCGGGCGCCTTCGCGGGTCATGATGCCGGGGTCGCGGAGCGCGTTGGCCAGGAGGGACATGCCCTGGTACCCGGCGACGAGCGTGACGGCGAGACCGGACGGGTCGGGCAGGCCGAGCTCGCGGAACTGGCGTTCGACCCAGTCGAGGAGGACGCGGACGGCCTTCGCGGCTTCGACGTCGAGTCCGCCTTCGGGGCGTTTGTCGAGTTCGGCGGCGAGGGTGCCGGTGGGGCAGCCGTAGCGGGCGGCGACGTCGCGGCGGCCGACCCACGCGTCGATCAGGCCCTTGAGGCGGTCGAGGGGGTCGGGCAGTCCGTCGAGCCGGTCGGTGAGCCGGGTCAGGTTCGCGGTGTGCTCGTGCAGGGCGGCCTGGACGAGGTCGTCCTTGGTCTTGAAGTAGTAGTACACGTTCCCGGTCGGGACGTCGGCGGCCTTCGCGATGTCGGCGATGGTGGTGCGCTCGACGCCCTGCTCGTGCAGGACGCGCGCGGCGGCGGCCGACAGCCGGCGGCGCTTGTCGCCCGCCCGGGACCTGGTCGAGTCAGTCACCCGACTAACCCTAGCCGGGGGAACGTGCTACGGTTCCGAGTTAGTTAGCCAACTGACTCAGAGGAGATCGGCATGATGGTGGTGACCGGAGCGACCGGGAACGTCGGCGGGACCGTGGTGCGCCTGCTGACCGGGGCGGGCGAGAAGGTGACCGCCGTGTCGCGGCGCATCGCCGACGCGCCCGCGGGGGCCGTGGCGGTGCGGGCCGATCTGGCCGACGCCGAGACCCTCCGTCCCGCGCTGGACGGGGCCGGCGCGGTGTTCCTCTGCCCCGCCGGCGACCTGCTCGCCGGCGCCGGCGACCCGGGCGGGCTCGTCCGGACGATCGAGGCGGCGGGCGTGCCGCGCGTGGTGCTGCTGTCGTCGCAGGCGTCCGCGACCAGGCCGCGCGCGGCCTCGCACGCCCGGCTGCGCGAGTTCGAGCACGCCGTCCGCGACTCCGGGCTCGGCTGGACGATCCTGCGGCCGGGCGGCTTCGCGTCCAACACCCTCGCCCACATCCCGACCGTCCGCGCCGACCGGACGGTCGCGGCCCCGTTCGGCGACGTGGGGCTGCCGCTGGTCGACCCCGCCGACATCGCCGAGGTCGCGGTCGCCGCGCTGCGGGACGAGCGGCACGACGGGCGCACGTACGTCCTGACCGGCCCGGCGGCGGTCACCCCGCGGGAGCAGGCCGCGGCGATCGGCGCCGCCCTCGGCGTCGAGCTCGCCTTCACGGAGCTGACCCGCGAGCAGGCCGGGGCGCGGCTGGCGCAGGTCATGCCGGAGCCCGTCGCCGACGGCACCCTCGACATCCTGGGCGCGCCGACGGACGAGGAGCTCGCGATCAGCCCGCACGTCGCGGAGGTCCTCGGCCGCGCGCCGCGCTCCTTCGCCGCGTGGGCCGAGCGCAACGCGGCGGCCTTCCGCTGACCGAGGCGGCATGATGGCCCGGTGGGCTTCGGGACGTACGCGCGGCGGGTCCGCGACGAGGCGGCGGACCCGCGTGCCCGGCACGCCGCGCTCCGCTGCGCCGTCGGCCGCTACTGTCCACTGGGCTTCAACGCGACGTGGGCGTACGTCACGGCGGTCGCGCGCCCGCTGCCGGACGTCCGCCGCGACGTGCCCGCGCTGCTGCGGGCCCTCGACGTCCTGGAGGCGAGCCGGTCGGTGCTGCTGGCGGAGACGGCGGCGTTCGCGGCGGTCCGCCGCGCCGAGAAGGCCGCGGGCCGCCGGACGCCGCGGCCCGCCGACCTGGCGGCGTTCGCGACGCCGCGCTGGCCCGGCCGGACGGCGCCGTCCCGGCTGGGGCTGGTCGCGGCCGTGGCCGACCGGCACCGCTGGTTCCGGGGGCTGCCGTTCCCGGACGCGTCCCTGGCGGCGGACGGGCGGGCCCGCGACCTCGCCGACCTGCGCGACCGTCTCGGCGCGGCGGCCGGCGCGTACCTCGCGGGGCTCGGGGACCCGGACGGCGCCGTCCGGGCGTCCGCCGCCGATGCCCTGCGGCGGATCGACGCGTTCGCCCGTCCCGGGTACGCGCCCCTGAACGCCTACGTGCTCCCGTGGCGGCGGTTCGCCGCCCTCCTCGCGTACGCGGCTCAGCCGAGGGACGCGACGTAGGCGAGGGCGCCGAGGGCGGCGGCGAGTGCGGCAGTCCGGGCGAGGGCGCGGGAGGTGGGGCGGGGGGCGTCCAGCAGGAGGCGGGCCCCGAGGGGGGCGAGCGCCGCCGCGAGCCCGGCGGCCGCGGCGACCGACAGGGGCGTGGTGCCTTTCAGGACGCCGAGGGGAAGGGCGGCCGCGAGCGCGAGGGCGAGCGCGCGGGGCGCGCCGAGGACCCCGGCCCGGTGCGCGCCGAGGGCGAGCAGCGGCCAGCCGAGGATGATCGCGAACGAGGCGTAGCGGAACACGTGGAAGCCGGTGTAGGAGCCGGCGACGGCCTCGGTCGCGGTGGCGAGGCCCTGCGCGTCGACCAGCCGGAACGCCAGGTGGTCGGCGCCCGCGTGGAACGTCCGGGCGAACAGTCCGACGATCGTCAGCGCACCGCCGAGCGCGGCCGTCCGGTTCAGGCCGGTCAGGTGCAGGACGGCCGGGCACAGGACGATCGTCCCGACGGCGAACGCACTGTAGGAGGCGGTCATGAGGACGGGGTGACCGTCGTACGCGGCGAGCTGGTCGGGAAAGAAGAACGGATAGCGCGCGCGCAGCAGCACCCCAGCCATGAGCAGCGCGGGCCCCAGGATGAGGGACACGCCCGTGAAATGCGTCTTGGTCATGCCCCAACGGTCGTGTTTTCAGGGCAACGGCGAATCAGCCCGCCATGGACGATCGGAATGTCCCCCCAGGGCGGCCCTCAGGGCCGTTCCTCCTCCTGACGGACGATCCACACTGGGCTGATGTGCGCGGCGCGGCGTGCGGATACCGTTCGCCTCGTGAAAGGCCGCCGTGGTTTCGTGCTCGATCTGGTCGCCGCGTTCGCCGTGGTGGGCGCGAACGTGTTCGTGGCGGGCAACCTCCTCAAAGACCGCGACGACTTCACGTTGTGGTTCCTGGGGTCGGTGTTCGTGGCCCTGGGGCTGGGGTGCGTGCTCGGCGCACGCCGCCGGGCTCCTGTGGGCGCGCTGAAGGTCGGCCTGGGTCTGTCCGGGGCCGCCACTGTCGCGGGCCTGCTGTGGGAGCCGTTCGTGGTGGTCTCGCTCGCGCTTTACCTTGTCGCCGCCCAGGGCGGTTCGAGACGGACGTTGGTGTGGTGCTGCGGTGTCGCACTGGGCGCGACGTCGCTGGGACAGATCGTCCACCCGAGGTGGGACTGGCCGGTCGCCGCCGGATGGGCCGCGGCGGGCGCCGCGCTCTGCACGGCGGCGTGGACGATCGGACGGCTCGTCCGGTCGCGGCGGCTCGACGCCGAGGCGCTCGAACGGCAGCGCGAGCGGCAGATCGTGATGGACGAGCGGCTCCGCATCGCGCGCGAGATGCACGACGTGGTGACGCACGGCATGGGGCTCATCGCGGTCAAGTCCGGCATCGCCAACCACATCGCCGGAGAGCGGCCGGAGGAGGCGCGGGAGGCGCTGCGGGTGATCGAGGCGACCAGCCGCGAGGCGCTCGTGGAGATGCGCAGGCTGCTGGGCGTCCTGCGGGACGGGTCGGAGCCGCCGGCGCCCGGCCTGGCCGGGCTCGCGGACATCGCCGCCCAGGTCCGGACCGCGGGCGTGGAGGTGGACCTGGCGATCGCGTGCCCGGACGGCCTGCCGGACGGCGCGGGCCTCGCGGTGCACCGGATCGTGCAGGAGGCGGTCACGAACGTCGTCAAGCACGCGGCCCCGGCGCGGTGCGCGGTGCGCGTCCACGATGATCGGGGCATGGTGCGGATCGAGGTGACCGACGACGGGCCCGGCGGCGCCGTCGCCCCGGGCGGGCACGGACTGGTGGGGATGCGGGAGCGCGTCGCCGCGTACGGCGGGTCCTTCGAGGCCGGGCCGCTGCCGGGGCGCGGGTTCCGGGTGGTCGCGACGCTGCCCCGCGCGGCGGACGCGGCGGCCCGCGGAGCGGGCGCGTGACCGTACGGGTGCTGATCGCGGACGACCAGGCGCTGCTGCGGGGCGGCTTCCGCGCCCTGATCGAGACCGCGCCGGGGCTGGCGGTCGCGGGCGAGGCGGCGGACGGCGCCGAGGCGGTGCGCGCCGCGCGCGACCTGCGTCCCGACGTCGTCCTGATGGACGTCCGGATGCCCGGTACGGACGGGATCGAGGCCACGCGCCGGATACGTGCGGAGACCGACGTGCGCGTCCTGATCCTGACGATGTTCGACCTCGACTCCTACGTGTTCGCGGCGCTGCGCGCGGGGGCGAGCGGGTTCCTCCTCAAGGACGTTCCGCCCGCCGACCTGCTCGCGGCCGTGCACGTCGTCGCGTCCGGCGAGGGCCTGCTCGCCCCGACCGTGACGCGGCGGCTGATCGAGGAGTTCGCGCGGCGTCCCGAGCCGGGGCGGGCGCCGGCGCGGCGGCTCGACGGGGTGACCGGACGCGAGCGCGAGGTGCTCGCTCTCGTCGGGCGCGGCCTGTCGAACGGGGAGATCGCCGAGCATCTGCACCTGAGCCTGGCGACGGTCAAGACGTATGTGGGGCGGCTGCTGGCGAAACTGCATGCCCGGGACAGGGCGCAGTTGGTCATCGTCGCCTACGAAACCGGGCTAGTCCCCTGACGCTTCGGGGATGCCCAGGAGACGCAGGTACATCGCCGTCAGGTGGTTTACCGTCTCGTCGTACTCGGACGGGTGCGCCGCAACGTGGTGGGCGAACTGGGTGAAGATCCCGTAGGTGGCTTCGGCGATGACGGGGGCGGGCGCGGCGGGACGCGCGCGGCCCTGGACGGCCAGCCGTTCGATGTACCGGGACGTGCGGTGCATGGGCCGTTCGCGTATCTCGCGCCAGATCGCGTGGATCCCGGGGTCCGCGAGGGCCTGGTGCTCGATCACCGTCATCAGTTCGAGGTTGTCGGTGCAGGCCCGCAGGAAGGCCGCACTGGACTCGCGGGCCAGCTCGTACGGGTCGTCCGCGTTCACGCCGGGGAGCTCGTGGGCCGCGAGGAAGGCGTCCCGGACGCGCAGGGCGACGGCCTCGAACACGTCGGCCTTGGACGCGAAGTAGATGTAGAACGCGGCCCGGGACACCTCCGCCTCTTGGGTGATGTCGGCGATCGTGGTGCGGGCGTAGCCGATCCGGCCGAACACCCGGGCGGCGCAGCCGAGGAGCAGGGAACGGGTCTCGCTCTCCCTGCCTTCGCGGACGGTACGGGCCGCCCAGGGTGTCTTGGCCATATATCGATCCAGGGTATTGCGGGTTCCCGTCAGGGGCGGGCGCCGAACGACGGACGTCCGGTCAGTTCGGGCAGCAGCCGGTACGCGTCGCGGACCCAGTCGCACAGCAGGGCGCGGCTGTCGCGGGGGTCGATGAGGTCCTGGACGCCGAAGCGCTCGGCCGTCCGGAACGGCGAAGTGATCGCGGCGAGCTGCGCGCGGAGCCGTTCGAGCTCCCGCTCCGGATCGTCGGCCTTCTCCAGGTGCGCGCGGAACGCCGCCTCGATCCCGCCCTGCACCGGCAGCGAACCCCAGTCGCCCGACGGCCACGCCCAGCTCCGCCCGGGCCGGTGCCGGTTCACGATCCCGGCCCCGCCCACGCCGTACACCCGCCGCAGGATCAGCTCGGCCTGCGGAACCCTCGCCTGGTACACGGCGGCGATGGCGCGCGCGCCGTGCCGGATCGTCGCGCGCCGTTCGGCGGCCGACCCGATCGTCATCCCGGCCTGGTCGGTGAGGCTGACGATCGGCAGGTGGAACGTCTCGCACAGGTCCACCAGGCGGGTGACGGCCTGCGCGCCCTCGACCGACATCGTCGCGCCCTTGAACGGGTCCGACGCGATCACCCCGACCGGGCGTCCGTCCAGGCGCGCCAGCGCGGTGACCGTCGCGCCCCCGTACTCGGCGTACCGGAACACCGAGCCCGCGTCGAACACGGCGTCCAGGATCGGGTCGATCCGGTACGGCGCGCGCGGGTCGCGCGGGACGGCCGTCAGCAGGTCGTCGGTGCGGCGGTCGGCCGGATCGGTGGCGGGGGAGACGGGCGGAAGCTCGAAGACGCTGCCCGGCAGGTACGACAGGAACCGCCGGACGACGTCGAACGCGGCCTCCTCGGTGGGGACGAAGCGCTCGATCGCGCCGTTGCCCCGGTGGATCCCGGCGCCGCCGAGCTCCTCCTTCGTGAGGTCCTCGCCGGTGCCGCCGCGCACGACGGGCGGCCCGGCCGTGAAGAGCTGCCCGATTCCTTCCACCATGACCGACAGGTGGGACATGACGAGCCGGGCCGCGCCGAGCCCCACGGTCGGCCCGAGGCACGCGGCGACCACCGGGACCAGCGACATGTTGTCCACCACCGCGTCCCACGCCGGATTCACCGGCAGGTACGTGAACCCCGCCTCCGTCGCCATCTTGACGCTGCCGCCGCCGCTCGCGCCGTCCAGCAGCCGGACGACCGGCAGCCGCATCTCCCGCGCGTACTCCTCGGAATACACCTGTTTGGCGTGGATCGCCGCATCCCCGGACCCGCCCCGGACCGTGAAGTCGTCCGCCCCCAGCACGACCTTGCGGCCGTCGATCCGGGCCGTCCCGGCCACGAAGTTCGCGGGCAGCAGCGAGGCGAGCCGCCCGTCCGCGCCGTGCTCGGCGAACCCGGTCAGCGCCCCGATCTCGGCGAAGCTCCCGGGGTCGGCGAGCAGGCCGATGCGCTCCCGCACGGTCAGCCGGCCCGACGCGTGCTGCCGCGCCACCTTCTCCGGCCCGCCCATCCGGTGCGCGAGCTCCCGGCGGCGGTGGATCTCCTCCACCTCGGCCGCCCAGCCGTCGTCCGCGGGCGCGTGCTCCTCCGCCGCGCCCGCCACGTCCGCCGGCTCGACGAAGAACAGCGGTGCGCCCTCGTCGACCAGCTCCCCGGCCACCGCGACGACCTTCCGGACGATCCCGCCCGAACCCGCCCGGACGACATGCTCCATCTTCATGGCCTCCAGGACCATGAGCCGGGCGCCCGGCGCCACCCGATCGCCCTCGCCGACCTCCAGGCCGACGACCGTGCCCTGCATGGGCGCGACGATCGCGTCCGTCCCGTCCGGAACCGCCATGGACGGTTCCACGGCCTTTTCGCCGTCGGTCCGTTCGCCGTTGTCGAAGTAAAGGCGCCGGTGGTCGCCCTCAAGAAGCTCGGCCAGATGGTCGGCCACGAACGTCGTGGTCCAGTTCCCCTCTGCGACGTCCGGATGCCGCAGCAGGCTCTGCAGTAGCGGGATGCTGGTCGAGACCCCGTCCACATAGAACTCGCCCAACGCCCCGTAAGCCCGAGCCAGAGCGTCCCCGAACGTGCTCCCACGCGTGATGACCTTCGCGATGAGCGAGTCGTACCGCGGGCTCGTCCGGTAGCCGGGGTAGCCGTACGTGTCGACCCGCACCCCCGGCCCCGTCGGCGGGACGAACGCGCGCAGCGTCCCCGCACTCGGACGCGGCGACCCGTCGGCGTCGAGCGTCTCCAGGTTGACGCGGAGCTGCACGGCGAAGCCGTCCGGCTCGGGCGTCCGGTCGAGGCCGGCGTCCCGCAGGGACGCGCCGTCCGCGAGCCTGATCTGCGCCCGCACCAGATCGACGCCCGTGACCTCCTCCGTCACCGTGTGCTCCACCTGAAGGCGCGGGTTCGCCTCGATGAACCAGAACCCGTCCCCCTGCACGAGGAACTCGAACGTGCCGAGCCCCTCGTAGCGGACGTGCTCCGCCATGCGGACGGCCGCGTCGAGCAGCCGTTCCCGCAGGTCCGCGTCCAGCCCGGGGCTCGGGGCGACCTCCACGAGCTTCTGGTGCCGGCGCTGCACACTGCAGTCCCGGTCCCACAGATGCCGGACCGCCCCGGAGCCGTCCCCCGCCACCTGCACCTCGACGTGCCGCGCCGCCGCGAGCAGCCGCTCCACGTACAGGTCGCCGCTTCCGAACGCCTGCCGCGCCTCCGAACGGCACCGCTCGTACGACTCGTCCAGTTCGTCCGGGCGCATGACCGCCCGCATCCCGCGACCGCCGCCGCCCGCGAGGGCCTTGAGCATCACGGGACCGTGCTCCGCCGCGAACGCCCGCGCCTCCGCGAGCGTCGTCGCGGCTTCCGTCCCCGGAACCACCGGCACGCCGAGCTCCACCGCGAGCGCCCGCGCCCGCGCCTTGTCGCCGAACAGCTCCAGCAGCTCCGGGCGCGGGCCGATGAACGTCAGCCCGTCCTCCGCGCACCGGCGGGCGAACCCCGCGTTCTCGCTCAGGAACCCGTAGCCCGGATGGACGGCGTCGCACCCGGTCGCGCGCGCCGCCTCGACGAGCCGTTCGGCGTCCAGGTAGGCGGCGACGCCCTCACCGGGAAGCTCGTGCGCCGCATCGGCGATCCGCGTGTGCAGGGATCCCGCGTCGTCCCGCGCGTGCACGGCCACGGCCCGCACCCCGAGCCGCGCGGCGGCGCGGGCGATCCGGACGGCGATCTCTCCCCGGTTGGCCACCAAGATGCCCTGCATACCGCCCTCACCTGCACGTTGACACTGACGTCAACGCCATCATCCGACCCCCGCCTCGCATTTGGCAAGTGTGCACCGACACACGATGAAGCCCCCACCGCTATACAAACCACCCACTCGGCGCCTCCGACCTGCACCCCGACGACGGGATCCGAACGGCCGACGCCCCGAACGCGGTCAGCACTCGCCCCCGCCCGGGAAATGCCTTCCACGCCAAGACCCACCCGCATCACACGGGGCGGCAAGCAGGCATCTGAACGCCCCGCCCCCCGGGGCCCGGCGTGCGGCGACCGCAAAGTCGCACGAGCATGGGCGGCGCTCGTCGCCGGGGGCGGGACGGGTGCGCCGCGGAAGGCGGGCGCGACCGTGTCGCTGGCGCTGGGGCTGGTCAGGCGGCGGTTGCGCGGAGGTGGGCGAGGACGGCGAGGACGCGGCGGTTCGTGTCCTCGGTGAGGGGCAGGTCGAGCTTGCCGAGGATGCTGCCGACGTGCTTGCCGATGGTCACCTCCGCCACGACGAGGCGGCGGGCGATCGCCGCGTTCGAGTGCCCCTCGGCCATGAGCGCGAGGACCTCCCGTTCGCGTGCCGACAACCGGGCGAGGGGGTCCTCGCTGCGGCGCAGCAGTTGCCGGACGACCGACGGGTCGACGACCGTGCCGCCGTCCACGACACGCCGCAGCGCGGCCGCGAAGTCCTGGACGTCCACCACGCGGTCCTTCAGCAGGTAGCCGGTCCGGGCGCCGTCGTGCGAGTCGAGCAGCTCACCGGCGTAGCTCACCTCCACGTACTGGCTGAGCGCGACGACGGCGAGCCGGGGCCGGGACGCGCGCAGCTTCACGGCGGCGCGCAGGCCCTCGTCGCTGAAGCCCGGCGGCATGCGGATGTCGGTGACGACCAGGTCGGGTTCGTGCGCGGCCACCGCGTCGAGCAGGGCGTCGGCGTCGCCGACCGCGGCCACGACCTCGAAGCCGAACTTGGCCAGTAGCCCCGCGAGGCCCTCCCTCAGCAGGACGCCGTCCTCGGCGAGGACCACCCGGATAATCGGCTGCAAGGCATCTCCACGCGCAAGACGGTCGGCCCTCCGGCCGGACTGGACAGCAGCATTCTCCCGTCGACGACCGCCACCCGGTCGGCCAGACCGGTGAGGCCGGTCCCGAGGGCGGGGTCGGCGCCGCCGCACCCGTCGTCCTCGACCTCCAGGACGAGCATGCCGTCCCGCGACCGGACGCTCACCGAGGCGCGCGTCGCGCGGCTGTGCTTGGCCACGTTGGCCAGCGCCTCGGCGGCCACGAAGTAGGCGGTGCCCTCCTCGTGCGGCGCGAGCCGTCCGGGCAGGTCGGCCCGGACCGTCACCGGCACCGCGGAGCGGTCGGCGAGCTCCCGCAGGGCCGCGGGAAGGCCGCGGTCCGTCAGGACCCGGGGGTGGATGCCGCGGATGAGCTCCCGGAGCTCGTCCATCAGCAGCTTGGCCTGCTCGTGCGCCTCCGCGACGCTCCGCCCGGCGTCGGAGTCGGGCGCGAGGTCGACGCGGGCCAGGCCGAGTTGGAGCGTCAGGCCGAGGAGCCGTTGCTGCGCGCCGTCGTGCAGGTCGCGTTCGATGCGGCGGCGCTCGGACTCGAACGCGTCCACCAGACGGGCGCGCGACCGCGCCACCTCCACGAGCTCGGCCCGCAGCCGCTCGTCGCGGTCGCGCCCGAGCAGCGCGCGCGCCACCGCGCCGTGCGCGCCCGCGAGCATGGCCGCCAGGTACGGGAGGGCCGCGAGGAGGACGGCGCCGAGCAGCGCGTACGGAATCGCGTCGGCGGGCGTGGCGACCTCGGCCACGCCCAGCGCGACCGGCTGCCCGGCCCCGCGGGCCAGCAGCGGGCTGAGCACCAGGCCCGCGACGACCAGGGCGAACACCAGGAACGCCCCGTACAGGACGGGCACCACGGTCACCAGCAGGACCGCGTAGCCCATCTCCCGCCAGACCGCCGCGTCGCCGTACCGGACGGGCGACGGCCACGGCCAGGCGTCCGCGCCCGGCGCGCCCGGCGCACGCGCCGCGCGCGCCGGGACGACGGGACGGGAGTCGACCAGTCGGAGACGGCGGCGCTCCACCTCGGCGAGCGGCAGCGCCACCAGCGGGCCGATCCCCGCGACGAGCAGGATGCCGAACGCGCCCAGCAGCAGCCGGGCGCCCGCGCCGTGCCGCGACGAGAGCGCCTCCGCCAACGGCAGCGCGAACAGCCCGAAGGGCACGGCCGCCGCGAGCACGGGGACCGGCGTCGTGAGCAGGTACCCCGCGCAGCGCCACGGCCATCGCGTGACCAGGAACCGGCGTCTCGTCGCCGACTCCAGCGCGGTACGGGGCTCGGCGGCGGTCATGGCACCCAAGCTAGCCAGCCGCCGCCCGACCTGGAGGTATGGCTATCCATACCTTCAAGTTGGTGGCTGGACATGATCCGGCGTCCGCGCCCCCGGTGGTTCCTTGGATTGCGGAAGCGAGGGGGATGACGATGTCGATCACACCGATGGCCGGGGTCCCGGCGTCCGAACTGCGCGCGGTGGTCCGCGACCACGGAGGCGGCAGCGCGCGAATCCGCGTTCTCGACGGGG
Organism: Actinomadura rifamycini DSM 43936; assembly: GCF_000425065.1. Taxonomy (GTDB): domain Bacteria; phylum Actinomycetota; class Actinomycetes; order Streptosporangiales; family Streptosporangiaceae; genus Spirillospora; species Spirillospora rifamycini. Next base: position 107,374 of record NZ_AULB01000028.1, on the reverse strand, counting down.
TCAGCATGGCGTTCCCCGTCGGCTCCTGGACGGCCGTCATGGGGCCGTCCGGTTCCGGGAAGTCGACGCTGCTGCACTGCGCCGCCGGGCTCGACCGGGTGGACGGCGGGCACGTGTACCTCGCCGGGCAGGACATCACCTGGGCGCCCGACCACGTGCTCACCAACCTGCGCCGCCGCACCATGGGGTTCATCTTCCAGCACTTCAACCTGATCGGGTCGCTGACCGCGGAGCAGAACGTGGCGCTCCCGCTGAAACTCGCGGGCCTCGGGGCCTCCCGGGCGGACGTCCGCGCGGTGCTCGCCTCGGTCGGCCTCGGCGACCGGCTGAGACACCGACCCCGCGAACTGTCCGGCGGCCAGCAGCAGCGGGTGGCGATCGCCCGCGCCATGGTCACCCGGCCCGCCGTCCTGTTCGCCGACGAACCCACCGGCGCGCTCGACTCCGCGTCCGCCCGCACGGTCCTCGCCCTGCTCCGCCGGATGGTCGACCAGGAGGGGCAGTCGATCGCGATGGTCACGCACGACCCGGCGGCCGCCGCGCACGCCGACGCGGTCGTGTTCCTGTCCGACGGGCGGCTCGTCGACCGGCTCGACCGCCCGACCGCCCGCGACGTCGCCGAACGGCTGGCCCTGCTGGAGGCGGCACCATGCTGAGCGTCTCCCTGCACACCTTCCGCGAGCACCGCCGGCTGTTCGCCGGGGCGGTCACCGCCGTCGCGCTCGGGGTGGCGCTCGTCCAGGCGTCCCTCCTCGTGATGATCTCCGTCGACCGCGCGCCGCTCCCGCCCGGCCTCACCGGCCGCGCCCGGGAGGAGCTCCGCGAGGACTACGCCGGAGCCGCCACAGTCCTCGGCATGACCGTCATGCTGGCGACCTTCCTGACGGTCTTCATCGTCAGCTCCACCTTCGCCTTCACCGTGGCGCAGCGCCGGCGCGAACTCGCCCTGCTGCGCCTCCTCGGCGGAGGCCGCGCCGGGCTGGTCGCGCTGCTGCTCGGCGAGGCGCTGCTGCTCGGCGCGGTCGGCACCGCCCTCGGAATCCTCGCCGGCATCCCGGCGATGTGGCTGCAGGCCCTGCTGATGATCCGCCTCGGCTTCCTGCCGGACGGGTTCGCGCCCGGCTGGGACGCCGGCGTCCTCGTCGTGTCGCCCTGCATCGGCATCGGGGTGTCGCTCGCCGGGGTGCTCGCCGCCGCCCGCCGCGCCGCCAAGGTCCGTCCGCTCGACGCCATGCGCGACGTCGGCGCCGCCGCCCGGGTGATGACCCCGGCGCGCTGGCTCTCCGGCGTCTCGTGCCTCGCCTTCACCGTCTGGATGGTGACCCTCGCCCAGTCCGCCGACCTGCTCGGCGCCCTCATCCTCGGCATCGGCATCTGCGTCATGGGCTCGGTGGCGCTCAGCGCGCTCAGCCCCCTCGTGGTGCCGCTCGCCGGCCGCGTCCTCGGCCTCGTCCTGCGCCGCACCGTCCTCGGTGAACTCGCCCAGGCCGAACTCCGCGACGGCGTGCGCCGCAGCGCCTCCACCGCCGCCCCGCTCATCGTGCTCGTCGCCCTCCTCGTCGGACTCACCGGCACCATGGGCTCGCTCGCGCTCATGGCGGGCGAGGAGCAGCGCCGCCTGGTCAACGGCGACCTGGTGGTCACCTCCACGGGAGCCGCCGCCGAACGCATCGCGTCCGTGCCCGGCGTCGCCGTCGCTTCCACCGAACTGTCCGTCGACATCAGCGTCCGGGTCCGCCACAACCTGGAGGGCCGACCGTCCCGCCGCACCCACTACGCCGGGGTCATCGCCGTTGACGCCGCCTCCTACCGCCGCACCCACCACCTGCGGCCCCACGCGGGCTCGCTGCGCCGCCTCCACGGCCGCGCCATCGCCATCGGCCCCGGCCTCGCCGCCGAAGGAATCCGCGTCGGCTCCACCGCCACGGCCGCGATCGACGGCCGCAAGATCCCCGTGAAGGTCGTCGCCGCGCTGGCCCCCACCCTGGAGAACTACTCCGAACGCTTCCTGATCCCCAGAGACCTCATCCCTCCGGAGGCCCGCGCCGCCGCCCCGGCCCGGACGGTCGTCCGGACGGCGCCCGGCATCGCCCCGGCCGCGGTCGCGGGGGCCATCCGCAAGGCGGGCATCGGCAAGGTCGAGACCGTCGCCCAGTGGGCCGACGGCAGAGCCGCGGCCCAGCAGCGCATGAACATCGGCATCCTCGCCGTCCTCATGGGCATGGCGGGCGGCTACGCCGCCGTCGCGGTCGTCAACGCCGTCGTCATCGCCGGAAGCGAGCGCCGCGCCGGGTTCGCCGCGGCCCGCGTCACCGGACTGACCCGCGCCCAGGTCGTCCGCGCCGCCCTGATCGAGTCCTGGGCCGTCACCGCGATCGGTCTCGCCCTCGGCTGCGTGGTGGCGGCGGGAGCACTGTCCGGGATGCTCGCCGCGTCCCTGCGCGCGGTCGACCGCCCCTTGGTCGCCGTCCCCTGGACCCTCCTCGCCGTCATCACTTTCGCGTCCTTCGCCGTCACGAGCCTCGCCTCCGTCTGCGCCACCCGCTCCGCCACCGAACCCCGCCCGATCACCCAACTGGGAGCCCACGAATGAACGCCGAACCGTCAGGCGGACGCCTGCCCCCGCCGGAGCGCACGGGCAGCGCGCTGCGGGCTCGAGCTTCGGTAACCCGCAGCGTCGCGTCAGCGATCCCGTCCGCCCCTACCGGCGCCGGATCATTCGGCGAGCCGACGACGCACCAGCCGTGCCTCGTGGGGGGCCTCCTCGGGCCACGCGGCGGCCACGTTCCGCAGCAGCTCGCGATGCTCCCCGATCAGGTCCTCGTCGGAAAGCCGCTCCGCTCCCGCGACCTGGACCGGCACGGCCTCGCAGCCGACCGCCCGCAGCAGCGCCTCGACCGTCCGGAACCCGGACGCGTCGAACAGCGCCTCGACCGCCTCGACCCGGTCGTCCATCGGCACCGCGGGGTCGAGGAAGGTCCGCTCGACCGCGGCGATGAGCCGCTCGTCCGGCTCGTCCCACTCCCCGAGGCAGGCGGCCACCGCCCGGAACACGCCCGCCCGGACCAGCGGCGGGACGTCCCGCCGTGCGAGCAGGTCGGCCAGCAGCCCCGCGTCCTCGGGATCGGCGATGCGGCCGAGCGCGTCCAGCGCGCTCGCCTGGCAGGCCCCCTTCTCGGTGCCCGGAACCGACGAGGGCGGCTGCGACAGCACATGCCGCGCGAGGGCCCGCACGTCCGCGTGGTAGGGCTCGGTGCTCAGACCGAACCGGGTGAGACCCTCGTCGTGGGAGAAATGGTCGAGCGCGATGCCCACCGCCGCCACCCGCCCGCTGTGCAGCAGAGCCCGGAACGCGGCCCGGTGGGCCCGCTCGCTCTTCGGGCTGCGGATCTCGTCGAGCGCCCGCGCCAACCTCGGGCTCCCCGGGTCCGCCCCGTCCCAGTACGTGCTGTGGGGCCCGGGATCCAGCGCGTACCGAAGGAAACGGGCATCGTCGTCCTCGGCGACGATGCGCTCGATCAGTTCCCGGTGAGCGTAGAACCGCCGCCCGGTCGCCAGCCCGGTCGCCGCGCCCCGCCTCAACCACGGGTCTTCCTCCTCGGTCACGGCACGCACCAGCAGCGGCGTCACCTCGTCCCCGGGCGCCTCGCCCAGCGCCCGGACCGCCTCCCGCCGGTCCCGGACGTCGAGCGAAGAGTCGAACGCCGTCTCGGCGATCAGCGCGGTCAACTCCGGCTCGTCCGAGATCGACAGCACCTCCCCGGCCACCATCAGCGCGTTGGAGAGCAGCGACCCGTCGGGACGGCGGCGCAGGACGGCCAGCACGGCCGCCCCGTCCTCCGGCCGCACATCGTTCTTGAGGGCGAGCAAGGCACTGGCGTGGTCGGCTCCCGCGAAGGCGATGTCGTCCCCCGGCCGGGGCGGCCCCGCGAGCATCTCCCGGGCGACCTCCATGACCTCGTCATGGAAGCACTCGAACGGGCTCTCCTCACCGAACCGGCCGGTGGCATCGGCGCGGTCGTAGAAGTCGAGCGCGACCCCGCGAGCCACCACATCGCCGCTCCGCAGCAGGACCAGGAACGCCCGCCGGAAGTCGTCCGCGCTCTCCGCCGTTCCGAAGGCGTCGAACGCGTCCCGCGAAGCGGCGTCGTCGAAAGCGCAGTCCCAGTACCAGGAGCCGAACTCCTGGAGGAAGGTCTTCATGAACACCGCGCAGATTAGATCAGCGGGCCCCGCACCCGGCCACCCATTTCCCGCCCGGGCGAAGCCTCGTCGAACATCCCCTGCCGGCACGGCGGACCCCGTCTCCGCCCTGTCGGCCCCCCGCAACGACCCCGTCAGCATCGATGCGGCCGTGTTCGGCGTCCTCCCCGAGGGGGTGATCAAAACCTGGAGACCACGCGTTCTAGGCTTCGCTGATGACCAGCGAAGCTCTCCGTCTGACGGTTCTGGGGTCGGCGACGCCGTATCCCAGTGCGGACAACCCTTGCTCCGGCTACCTGGTGTCCGGTGGGGGCGCGCGGGTGTGGGTGGATGCGGGCAGCGGGACGCTGGGCGCGCTGCAGCGGTACGTCCGGCTGGACGAGCTCGACGCGATCTGGATCTCGCACCTGCACGCCGATCACAGCGCGGACCTCCTCACCGCCTATTACGGCCTGCTCTACGCCGACATCCGACTCGCCGCCCCGATCCCCCTGTACGGGCCGCCGGGCATCGCCGACCGGCTGGCGCACTTCCTCACCAACACCGCGACCCGCAGCCCGGTCGAGTCGGCCTTCGCCGTCGAGGAGCTCCACGACGGGCACGAGGCGCGGGTCGGCGCGCTCACGCTGACCAGCCGCGCGGTGGCGCACGGCATGCCGGCCTTCGCCCTGCGCGCCGAGGCCGCGGGCCGGTCCCTGGTGTACTCCGGGGACACCGCTCCCTGCACCGGCCTGACGCGCCTGGCCGAGGGATGCGATGTGCTGCTGTGCGAGGCCGACAGCGCCGAGCCGCCCAGCGCGGGCGAACAGGTCCACCACACGCCGGAGGACGCCGGAGACACCGCGCGTGCCGCTCAGGCCCGACGGCTGGTCATCACGCACGTCGGCCGTTCCCTCACCCCGCGGGAGGCGACGGCCCGCGCCTCGACCCGCTTCGACGGCCCCATCGACCACGCCGCACCCGGCGCCGTCTTCCCGGTCGGCTGAGCCGCCGCATCACGACACCTGCTCGAACTCGGCCACGGCCTCCGGCTCGGCGGGCGCCTACGCTCCTGGAGATGCGACTCGACCTGATCACGATCGTTGTAGACGACTACGACCCGGCCATCGCGTTCTTCACGGACGTCCTCGGGTTCGACCTGGTCGAGGATTCGCCGTCGCGGACCAACGACGGACGTCCGAAACGGTGGGTGGTCGTGCGCCCGCCGGGCGCCCAGACCGGCATCCTGCTCGCCCGCGCGGACGGCGGCCGCCAGGCCGCCGCGGTCGGGAACCAGACCGCCGGACGCGTCGGGTTCTTCCTCCGCGTGGACGACTTCGACGCCGCCTTCCGGCGCATGACCGCCGCAGGAGTCGAGTTCCTCACCGCCCCGCGCAGCGAACCCTACGGGCGGGTCGCGGTGTTCCTCGACATCGCCGGCAACCGGTGGGACCTGCTCGGCCCGGCTCGAAACGCTGCGGCTGAGGGGTAGGGGGCGGCAAGGAGTTCGCGGCTGCGCGTTGTGGGTGGGGTGGGGGATGGGGAGAATCGCCGCATGGGTCTGGGTTTGGCGCCGCACACGATCGTCCTCATGGTCGTCACCGCGCTCGCCGTGGTCGGCGGGCTGGTCTACGCGATGCGGCAGGAGGAGGCCGACCGGCGGGCGTGGCGGCGGGTGTCCGACGAGGTGGGGGAGATGGGGCTGCCGGAGATCCGGCGGCTGGTGCGGCAGGGGCTCGTGGCGCCGAGCCCGCAGTTCTGGCAGGTGCTCGAGGACGGGCTCGTCCGGCTCCGTCCGAGCGACCGGGACGAGGAAGTCCAGCGGCAGCGGTTGCTGCAGGAGGTGCGACTTCGGCTCATGCCCTGAAAGATCGGGCTGTTTGCCGAAGAAAAGAAAGGACCTCCCGGAAGGGAGGTCCTTTGTGATTTCGGAAGTTCATCAGTACGGCAGGAGGCGGCCGGACGGCGTCCTGAGGTCGGGCTGGCTCGGTTGACGTGGAGGCTTGGGGCGTTTGATGAGCTGCTGCCGTGCCATGGTGATCATCTCCCCCCGTAGGGCGGGCTTTAACCCGCCCATCGAGCCGGCGCCGCATTCACCTCGTACGACGCGGGCCGCGCGCGCGAGGTTCGGTGAGTGTATGCGACCACCTCTGCCCGTTCGACCGATTTTCCGGACGCCTTCATTGCGGAGAGTGATCGCGAAATGGCGCAGTGTGAATCGGGTGTGGCCGGACTCGGCCAGTTCAGGAGACGATGTCGCGGTTGCGGAAGCGGCGGAATGCGAGGGCGAACAGGACGGCGGCGTACGACACCGAGAGCGCGGTGCCCTTCGCCATGCCCGTCCATTCGATGTCGGGCTGGAGCGCGTCCATCCACGCGTACATCCAGTGGGTCGGCAGGAAGTCGCGGAGGGAGCCCAGGGCGGTGACGGCGTCCAGGATGTTGCTGACGATGACGAGCCCGACGGCGCCGCCGACCGCGCCGAGCGGGGAGTCGGTGGTCACCGACAGCAGGAACGCCAGGGCCGCCACGACGAGCTGGGCGACCAGGGAGTACGCGACGATGACCGCCATGCGCTGGAGCGCGGTGCCGACCGGGACGCTGCCGCCCGTGGGGAGTTCGACGTCGCCCCAGCCGAACGCGACGGTGCCCGCGACCAGCGACATCAGCGGCAGCGACAGGACGGCGACGACCGCGTACCCGAGCGCGACGATCAGCTTCTGCCGCAGGAGCCGGGCGCGCGGGACGGGCGCGGCGAGCAGGTAGCGCAGCGACGACCAGCCGGCCTCGCTCGCCACGGTGTCGCCGCAGAACAGCGCGACCGCGACGACGAGCAGGAACCCCGTCGAGACGAACAGGGCGAACAGGGCGAAGTTCAGCGCGCTCGCGGTCGCGACGTCCACCAGGCTCGGGACGCCGTCCGGACCGGGATCGCCGCCGATCTTGAACGCGGCCACCAGCACCCAGGGCAGGACGAGCAGGACCGCGAACGCGAACATCGTGCGGCGGCGGCGGAACTGCCGGACGGTCTCGACGCCGAGCGGCAGCGTCCGGTGCACCTGGTACGTCACGTGCTCTCCCCGATCAGCTCGATCCCTCCCCGATCAGCTCGATCCCTCCCCGATCAGCTCGAGGAAGGCGTCCTCGAGGCGGCGGCCCGACCCGGTGATCTCGGCGACGGGGCCCGCGGTGACGCGCCGCCCGCCCGCCATGACGACGGCGTGCGTGCACGTCTGCTCGACCTCGGCGAGCAGGTGGCTGGAGACGATCACCGTGCGGCCGGCTTCGGCGTAGCGGACGAGCACGTCGCGCATCTCGCGGATCTGCGGCGGGTCGAGACCGTTGGTGGGTTCGTCGAGGACGAGCAGGTCGGGGAGGCCGAGCATGGCCTGGGCGATCGCGAGCCGCTGCCGCATGCCCTGCGAGTACGTGCGGACGGCGCGGTCGAGGGCCGGGCCGAGCGCGGCGATCTCGAGCGCCTCGTCCATGTGCGCCTCGGCGCGGGGACGTCCGGTGGCGCGCCAGTACAGGTCGAGGTTGTCGCGGCCGGACAGGTGCGGCAGGAAGCCGGGGCCCTCGACGAACGAGCCGAGCCTGGCGAGGACGGGCGCGCCGGGGGTGACGCGCTGCCCGAAGATGCGGATCTCGCCCGCGTCCGGGTGGATCAGGCCCATCAGCATGCGGAGGGTCGTGGTCTTCCCGGCGCCGTTCGGCCCGAGCAGGCCGAGGACCTGGCCCTTCTCGACGCGGAAGGAGAGGTCGGAGACGGCGAGATGCCCGTTCTTGTACTTCTTCGTCAGCCCGGTGATCTCCAGCGGGACGTCGCCGTCGCCGGTGTCGGCGGGCGTGCGGCGCCGGACGAGGAGGCCCGCGGCGACGGCCAGGGCGGCGAGGGGCAGCGCCCAGACCCAGACGGGCGGCGGGCTGGACGCGGTGGACAGCGCCGGGACGGCCGGGACGGTGAGCGGCGACGCCGCCCGCACCGTGAAGGACGCCGCCTCGGGCGGGGTCGCGAACCCCATGTCCGTGGTCGAGACGACGAGCCGCAGCCGGTGGCCGCGGTCGAACCGGTGGTCCATCGCGGGGAGCGCGACGGTGACGTCCTCGCCGTCCGGGGCGCGGAACGGCGCGGCGAGGCGGCGGGCGGGGGCGGCGCGGCCGTCCGGGGCGACGTCGTAGAGCTTGGCGAACAGCGGGACGTCGTCGCCGCCGCTCACCCGGAGCCGGACGGACGCGGCGCCGGTGAGGTGGACGGGACGGTCCAGCGGTGCGGTGTCGAACGTCGCGGACTGGCCGGGCGGGTCGGTGAGCCCGCCGCCGCCGAGGGCGCCGAGGTCGAGCCCGCCGCCGAGCGAGCCGATGCCGGGCAGGGCGGAGATGCCCGCGGGGACGCCGCCCGCGGGGCGGTGGACGGTCTGCTCGCGGCCTTCGAGGGGGAGGGCGCGGGGCGCGCCCGACAGGCCCGGGTACTCGGGCGCGGCGGCCTCCTCGACCACGACCTCGCCGGTGGAGGAGTCGAGGCCGCCGGAGCGCGTGACCGTGAAGCTGGGGAGGCCGGGGGTGTCGGCGCCCTTGAGGCGGGCGTCGAAGAAGTCGCGGACGAGGCCCCGGACGCGTTCGGTCTCCTCGGGGCCGCCGTCGTGGCCGCCGCGGTACCAGACGACGGAGACGGGCGCGCCGTTGCGGGCGATGGCGCGGGCGTTGGCGTCGGCGTGCGCCAGCGGGAACAGCGAGTCGGACTGCCCCTGGACGAGCAGGGCGGGGACGTCGATGCGGTCGACGACGGCGGACGGGCTGGACCGCCGCAGGGTCGCGAGGGCCTCGTCGGTGGGCCGTCCGGTCTCGGCGACCTCCTCGAACATCGCGCACAGGGACGGGAGGAACCGGCCGCAGGCCGTCCCGTCCGCGCCGTTGGCGAAGAACAACCCGGCCCACAGCTTCTTGTAGACGCCGTTCGCGGGGCCCGCGCCGGACGCGTCGGGGAACAGCGCGTCGTCGAGGCCGTGCCAGGTGATCTGCGGGGCGATGGCGTCGACGCGGTCGTCGTAAGCGGCGGCGAGCAGGGAGATCGCGCCGCCGTAGGACGGTCCGGCGACGCCGAGGCGCGGGTCGCCGGGGCCGTCGAGCCGGACTTCGGGGCGGGCGGCGAGCCAGTCGACGAGCTGCCGCGCGTCCTTGACCTCGTAGTCGGGCGAGTTGAGGGCGATCTCCCCGGTGGACGCGCCGAACCCGCGCGCGGACCAGGTGAGGACGGCGTACCCGTCCTCCGCGAGGGCGCGGGCTTCGCCCGCCATGTCCTGCTTGGTGCCGCCGAAGCCGTGCGCCAGCATGATCGCGGGGACGCGGCCGGTGCGCGCGGGCGCGAAGAACGAGACGTCGAGGGTGACGCGCTGGTCGTCGCGGGGGCCGTCCAGGACGGCGACGCGCCGTTCGAGGACGCGCACGTCCGGCGCGGTGTCGGCGGTGACGCCCCAGAGCGCGCCCGTGCCGGCGAGCGCGACCGCGGCTCCGGCCGCCGTCCAGCGCGCGGCCCGTCCGGTCCCGTTCCAGCGCTCGCGGAGCCGTCCCCCCAGCTTCATGTCGGCAACCCTACGGGCGCGGGGCCGCCGGGCGCTCCGCCCGGCGGCCGATCCGTGCTGCGCCCGCCGCGGTACGCGGCCGTCCGCCCGTCCGACTCGGGGACGATCCCGGCCGGTCAGGGGGCGAGGGCGGCGGTGAACATGGCGGTGAGGCGGTCGGTGAGCTCGTCGGGGTCGGCCTCGCGGAGGTCGTTGAGGCCGAAGAGGCGCCGGACGGGCCCGCCGCCCATCAGGATCGTGGACGCGAGCAGCGCGCGCGCACGCGGGTTGGGGCCGTCCAACTGCTCGACCATCGGCTCGACGATGGCCTCCTCGAGGTAGCGCAGGAGGCTCTGCTTGACCTCGGGGTGCCCGGCGGAGCGGTCGAGCAGCCGGGACACCGACGTGATCGAGCGGTGCTCGACCTGGTGGGAGAAGTACTCGGCGAGCCGCCGGGGGAGGCCCTCGGGCCCGCCCGCGATGACGCCGCGCAGCACCGACTCCCCGGACAGCACTTCGGCGAACAGGTCGGCCTTCGAGCCGAAGTAGCGGTGGACGAGCGCGGTGTTCGCGTCCGCCTCGGCGGCGATCATGCGGATGGTGACGCCGCCGTAGCCGTGCTGGCCGAACAGGTCGCGGGCCGCGGCCAGGATGCGCCGCCGGGTGGCTTCCCGGTCGCGCTTGCGGACGGCCGGACGTGCGTCGCCGCCGACCCCGGCGGGGCCGTCGACCTGTATCGCCTCCATCACATCAGTATCCCTCGAGTTGCAAGTAAACAGGCGTCTACATAGGATACATGCTAAGCACAGATAATTGGGTTCCATGGGGGCAGAGTGGTTCGAGGGAGCGCGGCTACGGCCGAGCCTGAGCAAGAGATCCCGCAGTACACGCACCGTCAGGTCCTGAAGATTTTGTCCGGCCTGATGATGGCGATGCTGACCGCGATGATCTCCACATCGGTCATCAGCACCGCGCTGCCGACGATCGTCGGAGACCTCGGCGGCCAGGACAAGCTCGCCTGGGTGGCCAGCGCCGCGCTGCTGACGATGACCGCCTCGACGCCGCTGTGGGGCAAGCTGTCGGACGTCTTCGGCCGCAAGCTCGTCTTCCAGACGGCGCTGCTCATCTTCGTCCTCGCCTCGGTGGGCGCCGGGATGTCGCAGAACATCGGCCAGCTCATCGTCACCCGCGGCCTCCAGGGCCTCGGCGTCGGCGGCCTGTCCGCGCTGGCGCAGGTCATCCTCGGGGACGTCGTCGAGCCGCGGCAGCGCGGCCGCTACGCCGGATACATGGGGGCGGTGTTCGGCGTCGCGACGGTCGCCGGGCCGCTGCTCGGCGGGTTCATCGTCGACGCGGGCGCCCTCGGCTGGCGCTGGTGCTTCTACGTGTGCGTCCCGCTCGCGGTCGTCGCGTTCATCGTCATCCAGAAGGTCCTCAAGCTGCCGAAGACGCGCAGCGACACGAGCATCGACGTCTTCGGCGGCATCACCATCACCGGCGCCGCCGCCGCGCTGATGTTCCTGCTGTCCATGGGCGGCGACCAGTTCGCGTGGAACTCCACCTGGACGTACGTGCTGATCGGCGTCACGCTCGTCCTGACCGCCCTCGCGGTCGTCGCCGAGCGCCACGCCCGCGACCCGATCCTGCCGCCCCGGCTCTTCCGGGACCGGACGTTCGTGCTGGCGAGCATCGGCCTGCTGTGCATGGCCGTCGCCATGTTCGGCGCGATGATCTACATGCCGCAGTACCTGCAGATCGTCAAGGGGATGAGCCCCACGGCGTCCGGCCTGATGACGCTGCCGCTGGTCGTCGGCATGCTGGTCACCTCGACCGTCTCCGGCCAGCTCGTCACCCGCACCGGCCGCTACAAGATCTACCCGGTGGCCGGGATGGTGTTCGTCGCGGGCGCCCTCTACCTGCTGTCGCGCCTGCACGTCGACTCGTCCAGGACCGAGATCGGCATCGGCCTCGCGCTGCTCGGCGTCGGGCTCGGGCTGACCCTGCAGATCCTGATCCTCGCCGCGCAGAACTCCGCCGCCCGCACCGACCTGGCGTCCACCACGTCCGGCCTGTCGTTCTTCCGCAACCTGGGCGGCGCGATGGGCGTCGCCGCGTTCGGGTCGATCCTCACCAACCGGCTCGCCGACGAGATGGCCGAGGGCGCCCGCGCCGCGGGCATCGCGCTGCCCGCGGGCGGCGACGGCGGGCTCGGCTCGCCCGACCAGATCGCGGCGCTGCCCGAGCCGATCAAGCACATCGTGCTGACCGCGTTCAACAACGCCATCGAGACCGTCTTCCTCATCGGCGTCCCGGTCGCCGTCCTCGGGTTCCTCGTCGTCCTCGGGCTCAAGGAGCTGCCGCTGCGCGGCGGCCCCGCCGCGCCGGCGCAGCCCGCCGCCGGGGGCCCGCAGGGCGGCGCGGCCGCCGCGGACGCCGTCCGTCCGGTGGCCGCGGCGGGACGGCACGAGCGGCCCGCGCCCGTCCCGGCGGACGACCAGGAGCTCGTGGGCGCGGGCGCCGTCCCGTACGGGCACGCGGCGTCGGTCAACGAGATGTCGCACAACGGCTTCGGCACCCCCGGGGGCGACCCCGCGCCGCGCTCCGCGGGCGACTCCGCGAGCGACTCCGCGGGCCCCGGCGCGGCCGAACCGGCCCCGCGGGCGGTGCCGCGGGGCGAACCCGGCGGCGTCCCGGTCCGGGGCGTGGTCCGGACGTCCGACGGCGCGCCCGTCCCGTCCGCCGCGCTCACCCTGATCGGCGTGGACGGCCACCAGCTCGCGCGCGCGCTGACCCTCGCCGACGGACGGTACGCGCTCCCCACGCCCGGACCCGGCACGTACGTGCTGATCGCGGCGACCGGGGAGCACGAGCCGCAGGCCGCGACGCTCGTCGTCGGCGACCGGCCGGTCGAGTTCGACCTCCTCCTGGCGGGCAACGGGGGCCTCGCCGGGACGGTCCGCGGCGCCGACGGGCTCGCCGTGCCGAACGCGATGGTCGTCGTCACCGACGTCCGCGGCGAGGTCGTCGGCACCGGGCGGACCGGCCCCGACGGGCGGTACGCGTTCGCCGACATCGTCTCCGGGACCTACACGCTCGCCGTGAGCGCCGCCGCGCACCGCCCGGTCGCGCTGCCCGTCGAGGTCGGCGGCAGCGGGCAGACCACCCAGGACGTCGAGATGCCGCCCGGGGCCCGGGTGCGGGGGACCGTCCGGAACGAGGCGGGCGAGCCCGTCGCGGACGCCCGTGTCACGATGGTCGACGCGGCCGGCAACGTCGTCGCGATGATGATCACCGGGCCGGACGGGGAGTACGCGTTCGCCGACCTGACCGGCGGGCAGTACACCGTCATCGCGTCCGGCTACCCGCCGGTGGCCACCGCGCTGTCCCTGGCGGGCGGCGGCGGGGGCGAGCACGATCTCACGCTCGGCCACCCGGACGAGTGACCGACACGCCCGGACGAACCGGGACCAACGAGCACGAGGCTGGTCAATGGACGTGAGTCGAGGTCTGCGCGGCACCGTGCGGACGAAGGACGGCTGGGCGGTGCGGCACGCGATCGTCACCGTGACCGACCTGGCCGGGAACCAGGTGGCGCGGGAGCAGACCGGGGAGGACGGCGTGCTCGCCGCCGGCCCGCTGCCCGCCGGCACCTACACGGTGATCGTGACGGCGATGGGCTTCCAGCCCGCCGCCGCCACCCTCATCGTGACCCGGTCGGGCACCGCCGACATCGGCCGGATCGCGCTCGCCCGCGCCGGCGGCACCGAGCTGCCGCCGCCCGGCCCGTGGACGATCGACCCCGCGCACTCGAGCGTCGGCGCCGTCGCGCAGCACCTCGGGCTGTCGAGCGTCCGCGGCCGGTTCGGCGTCTTCGAGGGCCGCGTCGACGTCGCCGAACCCGTCGAGGCGTCCCGCGTGACCGCCCGCATCGACGCGTCGTCCATCGACACCGGCAACAAGCTCCGCGACGACCACCTGCGCTCCGCCGACTTCCTCCACGTCGACGAGCACCCGGTCATCGACTACGCCGGCGAGCGCGTCACCGCCGCGGGCGCCGACCGCTGGACCGTCCACGGGCACCTCACCCTCAACGGGCGCACCCGGCCGGTCGACCTCGACCTCGCCTACCTCGGGACGGGCGCCGACCCGTGGGGCGGCGTCCGCGCCGCGTTCCGCGCGACCGCCGAACTCCGCCGCCGCGACTTCGGCATCCGCTACAACGAGCTGCTGGAGGCCGGCATCGCGATGGTCGGCGAGAGCCTCCGCGTCGAGCTGGAGATCCAGGCCGTCCAGGGCACCGAACTCCCGCAGACCTAGCGGCCCCGCAGGTCCCGCACGAGCCGCACCGCCGACGCGCGGTCCTGCGCGCCCGTCACGATGATGTTGCCGTCGGTGATCTCCATGTCGACCCGCGGCAGGGTGACGATCTCGTCGCGGACCACGAACGCCAGGTCGCGCCCCACCGTCGAGCGCGTGAGGTCGGCGAACGCGTTCCGGTCGGCGGGCCGCAGCGTCAGCGCCACGTCGTACCCGCCCTGCCGCACCCGCGAGCGCTGCACGTGCAGCTCGGCCACCTCGTGGATCGCGAGCCCCTGCTCCAGCCGGTAGCAGGTGGCCCCGCTCGCCGACTGCCCGGTGATGCCGCGCGTCCCGGCCGCGCACTGCCCCGGCGTCGCCTGCGTGACCGGGTAGATGTGCAGCGGATCGGCCAGCGGCACCGGGCGCGTCCGCATCGACGCCGCGATCAGCCCGCCGGTCACGGCCACCGCCGCGATCAGCAGGCCCAGCGTCAGCACCATGACCAGCAGCGCCGACCGGTGCCGGTCGGCCGCCCGCACCTGCGGCGACTCCCGCCGCGCCGGACCGGGCCGCAGCGCCGCCCGGCTCCGCTTCGCGTCCGCCGCCGCCCGCCGCCGCTCCGCCGCGCGCGCCCGCCGCCGCCCGTCCGCGGCCCCCTTCCGGCCCGCCGGGCGCGGCGGCACCGGATGCCGCCACGGCTCCTCCGGCCCCGGCCGCCCCCAGCTCTCCTGCCCGAGCGCCTCCACCGGATCGGTCCACGCGTCCTCGCGCCACCCGCGCCCGCCGCCCACCGCCCCGTCCCCGTGCCGGGACTCTTCTGCGCGCGCGCCAAGCGGTGGGGTGTTGCCGGGGGGCGGGGGCGGGGTGGGGGCGTTGCTTGCGGGGGCGGGACGTTCGGGGGTGGAGGGGGTGTCCTCAGCGCTGGTGTCGGCGGGGGGCGGCACCGGCTGGGTGTTCCCGTCGTGGGGGGCGGGGGACGGGACGTCGCCGGGGCGCGGTGTCTCGGGGTCCTCGTCGAGGGTGTTGCCGAGGACGCGGACGTTGCGCGGCTTGGGGGTGTCCGGTTCGGCGGGGGAAGGGTCGGTGAGGGGCTGGGTGTCCTGATTGTCCGGGGTCGGGGCGTCGTCCTTCTGGCGTCGACGGTCCTTGTTACGGCGCGGCACGACCCGCATCGTCACCTCCCCGGGGACATGATCTCTCCAGTGTTCCAGGATGAGACGCCGTCCCGCACCGTGTCGCGTCCGAACCCGGCCGCTGTTCGCTGATCGCTCACCACGTGGAACGGTGCCCGTTTCGCGACGGTTCCATACGCGAAAAACCCGGCCCCGCAAGGCGTGGGGCCGGGTTCTCCGGGTGTGCGTCAGTCGATGCGCCAGGTGTCGCCGCTGCCGAGGAGGGCGGCGAGGTCACCGGCGCCCTGGGCCTCGACGGCCCCGTCGACCTGCTCGCGCATCAGCTCGTCGTAGGACGGGCGGTCGACGTCGCGGAAGATGCCGATCGGGGTGTGCTCGAACGCGGGCGAGTCGAGGCGGGACAGGGCGAACGCGTGGGACGGGTCCTGGCTGTGGGCGTCGTGGACCACGATCTCGGACGGGGCGACGTCGGCGACGTTCACGACCTCGAAGGAGCCGGTCGGGGTGCGCCGGAGGCCCTTCGAGCGGTCGGCGCCGAAGACGATCGGCTCGCCGTGCTCCAGGCGGACGGTGACGTCGTCGCGGACGTCGGCGTCCTTCAGCGGCTCGAAGGCGCCGTCGTTGAAGATGTTGCAGTTCTGGTAGATCTCCACGAGCGCGGTGCCGCGGTGCTGGGCGGCGGCGCGCAGCACCGACTGCAGGTGCTTGCGGTCGGAGTCGATGGTGCGGGCGACGAACGTGCCCTCGGCGCCGACGGCGAGCGAGATCGGGTTGAACGGCGCGTCCAGGGACCCCATCGGCGTCGACTTGGTGACCTTGCCGAGTTCGGACGTCGGGGAGTACTGGCCCTTGGTCAGCCCGTAGATCCGGTTGTTGAACAGCAGGATCTTCAGGTTGACGTTGCGGCGCAGCGCGTGGATCAGGTGGTTGCCGCCGATCGACAGCGCGTCGCCGTCGCCGGTCACGACCCAGACCGACAGGTCCGGACGCGAGGTGGCGAGGCCCGTCGCGATCGCGGGGGCGCGGCCGTGGATCGAGTGGAACCCGTAGGTGTTCATGTAGTACGGGAACCGGGACGAGCAGCCGATGCCCGACACGAACGTGATGTTCTCCTTGCGCAGCCCGAGTTCGGGCAGGAAGGACTGGACGGCCGCGAGGATCGCGTAGTCACCGCAGCCGGGGCACCACCGGACCTCCTGGTCGGTCTTGAAGTCCTTCAGCGTCTGCTTGCCGTCGGTCTTCGGGACCAGGGAGAGGGGGCTGCGGCCGTTGCCGTTGACTTCACTCACTGTCGATCACATCCTGGATGACGCCCTGCAGCTCTTCGGCCTTGAAGGGCAGGCCGCGGACCTGGTTGTAGCCGATGACGTCCACGAGGTACCGGCCGCGCAGCAGCAGCGCGAGCTGGCCCAGGTTGATCTCCGGCACGATGACCTTGTCGTAGGAGCGCAGGACCTCGGGCAGGTTCGCGGGGAACGGGTTGAGGTGCCGCAGGTGGGCCTGCGCGACGTGCTGCCCGGTGTCGCGGACGCGGCGGACGCCGGCGGAGATCGCGCCGAACGTGCCGCCCCAGCCGAGGACGAGCACGCGGGCCGCACCGGACGGGTCGTCCACCGTGAGCGGGGCGATGTCGTTCGCGATGCCGTCGACCTTGGCCTGGCGGAGCCGGACCATCTTGTCGTGGTTCGACGGGTCGTAGGAGATGTTCCCGGTCCCGTCGGCCTTCTCCAGCCCGCCGATCCGGTGCTCCAGCCCGGCGGTGCCGGGGATCGCCCACGGACGGGCGAGGGTCTCCGGGTCCCGCTTGAACGGCTGGAAGTCGGCGTCGGACGCCGCCGCGAAGTCCGGCTCGATCTTCGGCAGGCCCGCGACGTCCGGCAGCTTCCACGGCTCGGAGCCGTTCGCGAGGTAGCCGTCGGACAGCAGGATGACCGGCGTGCGGTACTTGACGGCGATACGCGCGGCCTCGATGGCGGCGTCGAAGCAGTCGGACGGCGACTGCGGCGCGATGACCGGGACGGGCGCCTCGCCGTTGCGGCCGTGCATGGCCTGGAGGAGGTCGGCCTGCTCGGTCTTGGTGGGCAGCCCGGTGGACGGTCCGGCGCGCTGGACGTCGATGACCAGCAGCGGCAGCTCGGTGGCGACGCCGAGGCCGATCGTCTCGCTCTTCAGCGCGATGCCCGGCCCGGACGTCGTGGTGACGCCGAGGGACCCGCCGAAGGACGCGCCGAGCGCGGCGCCGACGGCCGCGATCTCGTCCTCGGCCTGGAACGTTCTGACACCGAACCGCTTGTGCTTCGACAGTTCGTGCAGGATGTCGGACGCCGGGGTGATCGGGTACGAGCCGAGGTACACCGGCAGCCCGGACTGGACGCCCGCGGCGACGAGCCCGTACGCGAGCGCGACGTTGCCGGTGATGTTGCGGTACAGGCCGGACTCGTGCTCGGCCGGCTTGATCTCGTACTGGACCGAGAACGCCTCGGTGGTCTCGCCGTAGCTCCAGCCCGCCTGGAAGGCCGCGATGTTCGCCTTCATGATCTCGGGCTTCTTGGCGAACTTGCGCTCCAGGAACGCGAGCGTCCCCTCGGTCGGGCGGTGGTACAGCCACGACAGGAGCCCGAGCGCGAACATGTTCTTCGCGCGTTCGGCGTCCTTCTTGGAGATGTCGAAGTCGGCGAGGGCGGTCACCGTCATCGACGTGAGCGGCAGGGCGTGCACCCGGTACTCGGCGAGCGAGTCGTCCTCGACCGGGTTGGCCGCGTAGCCGACCTTGGCGAGGTTGCGCTTGGTGAACTCGTCGGTGTTGACCAGGACGTCCGCCCCGCGGGGGAGGTCCCCGAGGTTGGCCTTGAGGGCGGCCGGGTTCATGGCGACCAGGACGTCGGGCGCGTCGCCCGGCGTGAGGATGTCGTGGTCGGCGAAGTGCAACTGGAAGCTGGACACGCCGGGGAGGGTCCCGGCGGGGGCGCGGATCTCGGCCGGGAAGTTCGGCAACGTGGAAAGGTCGTTGCCGAACGCGGCCGTCTCCTGGGTGAAGCGGTCGCCGGTCAACTGCATGCCGTCACCGGAGTCCCCGGCGAAGCGGATGATGACGCGGTCGAGCTGCTGGACCTGTTTGGTCACAGAGGAAGACCTCCTCGACGCGCAGCACCCGACCTGGGGGAGGCACCCAGAATCGTGATGCTACTTAGGCTTGCCTTCATGGTATGTCCGGGAGGCGATGCTGGGATCGGGGGACTGCTGAGTCACCGGACACCGCGGGTACGAACTGGTCGAATCCCCCTGGTCACCGCTGACACAGGCAGCTGTGCTGGCGGCAGAGGTCGACGTGCAGCCGCCGGACGAGCCGTTTGCGGTTCGCCGAGGAGCCGTCATCTCCCATGGGCACGGAGTTCACGCCCCGAAGTGTAGACAGAGCGAAATCCGTTCGAACCCACCGGCCCCCACGCGACCCCGGCCGCGGCCGACTCCGGCCGCCCGAGGCGCCGGGCGCTCACGGTGTCCGCGACGTGACGGCCTGCGGGGCGTCCGGCGCCGGCGTGCCGGGCGAGGCGGACGATCCGGGCCGCGGCGCCGCGGCCTGCACCAGCTCCCGGCGCTCGGCGTCGATCTCGGCGAGCAGCTCCCGGACGTCGTCCGCGGCGAGCGCCTCGCCGATCACGCGGGCGCTCGCCTGGTACGGGTACGAGCCCGGGTTGTTCAGCGCGGCCTGCATCCACGTCCGCCACTGCTTGCCCGCGACCGTGCAGCTCAGCGTGACCGTCCGGGCATCCGTCACGGGCGCCGACCCGCGGCAGGTGCCGAGCGGCCGCCCTCGCGAGTCGAGCGACGCCCGCAGCGACGCGCGCGCGTCCCGCGAGACCGTCCCCTCCCAGGTCGACAGCGTCGCCGGGACCTGGACGGTGCAGCCGTTCACGTTCTGGTCGCAGTTCTTGAACGTCAGCTTGCCGGGCGTGAAGTGGAGCGTGGGGTCGGGTGCGCCGCCGAGCCGCTTCACGCGCGCGCGCAGCTCCTTGAACAGGGGCGCGGGGTCGGTGAGGGGCTGCGCCTTGAGCGCGAGCGAGGTCCGGCCGGACGTGCGCACGCCCAGCAGGCGGTGCGGTGCGGCGGCCGCGACGAGGTATTCGGCGTCCGCGGCCCGCACCACGTAGGCGGGGACGCCGCCGACCTCCTCCCGCTTCGGGTTCGCGGACGCCTCGGCGAGCATCCGCGCCACCGACTCCGGCGACAGCACCTTCGCGACGTCCACGCCGGGCAGCGTCAGCGGCGCCTTCGCCCAGGCGCCCGCGTAGTACTCGGGATGCTCGGTGCCCGCCGCGTACGCGCGCCAGAAGTCGAGCTCCGCCTTGATGTAGGTGACGCCGTCGACCGTGGCGAGCAGCGCGGTGCGGGCCCCGGCGGTGAGGGTCCCGCTGGCCGACCCCTCCGGGCTGATCTGCAGCCGCAGCTGCGCGGGGCCGCCCGCGACGGTGAGCGTGCCCGCGTAGCGGAGGCCGAGCCCGTCGGTGAGCCGCCGGCCCGCCGCGAGCGACCACGCGGGCGGCGGCGTCACGGACGGCTTCGCGATCGGGCCGGACGGTGCGTCGTCCGCGGCCGTCGCCATCGTGACGGCGCCCGCGGCCGTCGCCGCCATCGCGACCCCGGCCGCGAGCAGCAGCATCCGGTTCCGCTTCGCCATCCCGCGCTGCCGCCCCGGCACGGCCCCGGGCGCCACCGGCCCCCGGCCGTCCGGCGGCACCCGCCCGGGCCGGCCCGGCCCATCGGGCCGGCCGGCGTCGCCGAACCCGGCCGGGGCGGCGTTCGGCCATGCGGGGTCGTCCGCGAACGCGTCCGGGTGCCGCTCGTGCGCGGCCCGTCCGGCGACCGGCACGTCGCGCGGCACGCCGGCGCGGCGGCCGCGCCGCGGGGCGGCGGGCTCGTGCGGGCGCCCGGGAGGCGTGCGGGGCGCGGCGGGATCGGTGGGCTCGGAGGAAGGGACGTCCACGATGACAAGAATGCCCGACGACGCGGGTCCCCGGAGCGGGGACGGACGCGTCGCCGGGCATCCGGGCGCGGCCCGGTGCGGCGCGCGGGGCACCGCGGATGCGGTGCCCGGGCGCCCCTCACCGGCGGTGGCCTGCGCCTACTCGCTCTCGAGGCCGCTCTGCATCGCCTGGACCTCGCTCGCCGTGGCGCCGATCACCTTGTAGTCGGCGTGCTTGTAGAACGTGCCGCCGGTCTTCTCGGCCCAGCTCGTCCACGCGGAGCTCTTGACCCGGCAGCTCGCCCAGACCGGGCTCTCCGTCTTGATCGTGATCGTGGTGGTGCACTCGCCGAGGCTCTTGCCCGTCAGGCTCCCGGCCGTCAGCGAGAACTGGATCTCGATGCTGACGGGCGTCCCGGCCCCGTACGGCGGCCGGATCTGCGCCTGCACGGTGCAGCCCGAGTCGTCCTGGCAGTTGCCCTTCTTCCACTCGGCGATCGTCGGGCGCGCCGCCGCGTTGAACGAGTCCTTCAGCTCGCCCATGCTCGTGCGCATGTTGGAGACGATCGTCTCGCTCTGCGAGGAGCTCTTCGGGCTGACGTCCAGCGCCACGCGCGGGGACGTCGCCTCGTAGTGCAGCAGCTCGGGGTCGTCGGAGTCGCTGATGTAGAGCGTCGAGGAGAACGTGCTGAACTTGAGGGCCTTCGTGCCCTTCCAGCTCGTCTCGACCGGGTCGACCGTTCCGCTCGCGGCCGCGTCCAGCTTGGACGCCAGCGCCGTCGGCGACAGCTCCTCCTTGAACTTCAGGTCGAGCTCGTCGGCGTTCATCCGCCCCCACTGCTCGCCGTCCTTCAGGTAGTACGGCGTCTCGGAGCCGGAGATCTGCTGCTTCCAGAAGGCGGTGCCGGCCTTGGCGAACAGCATCCCGTCGGCCGCCAGCACGGTGACCTTGCTGTTGTTCCAGGTCACCTCGCCGTAGGCGCGGCCGCCCTTGGTGACCGACAGTTCACCGCGGACCGCGTTCGCGCCGCCGCCGAAGTCGCCCTCCAGCCCGACGGAGGTGTCGGCGCCGATGTCGTCCGCCGCGGCGCGCAGCTTCTCCTCGGGGGTCATGCCGCCGCTCGTGGCGATCACGACCGCGACCACGGCGACGATGAGCACCACCACCAGGCCGCCGCCGACCAGCAGAGCGATCAGCGGGCCGTTGCCGCGCTTCGGCGACGGCGGGGGCATCCCCGGCCCCATCGGCGCACCCGGCGGCGGGGGGAAGAAGGGGGGAGGGGTGCCCGGTCCGCCCGCCCCGCCGGGGACACCGGGACCCGGCCCGCCCGGGACGCCGGGACCGCCCGGACCCGCGGGCGGCGGCGGAGGCGGCCAGGACGAACCGCCCGGGGTTTCCCAGCCGCCCGGTGGCGGAGGAGGAGGGTTGCTCATCTGGTCACGTCCTTCCAGGTCAACTGACCCCAATGCATCACTAGTGTGCAGTAAAAGGATGACACTGCGATCCTCCAGGGGGGAGTTGGGCCGTCACACTCCCCGGGGGCCGTCCTCAGGGATACTTGGTGAGACGCAGGCCGGGAGGAACTCGTGCATAACTATTTCGACTCATATGCGCTTGTCCTGGCGCTGCTCCTGGTAGGAGGCGCCGTCGTCGGGGGCGGGCTCGCCGCCAACCGCATGCTGCGCCCGCATCGTCCCACGTCCGAGAAGCTCATGACGTACGAGTGCGGTGTCGACCCGGTCGGCGAGGGCTGGGCCCACTCGTACGTCCGGTACTACGTGTTCGCCTACCTGTACGTCGTGTTCGCCGTGGACGCCGTCTTCCTGTTCCCGTGGGCGACCGTCTTCGACGCCCCCGGCTACGGCTTCACCACCCTGGGGGAGATGTTCGTCTTCCTGGGGTTCCTCGCCACCGGCCTCGCCTACGCCGCGAAGAAGGGCGTCCTGTCCTGGGTGTGACCGCCCGCCGCGGCCTTCCGCGGGCCTGAACGGGGCGCGCCCCGGCTGTCACAATGAGGGCGTGGGCACTGTCGATCTACCGCCGCCGGGCGTGGGGCCGCTGTCGCGGGTCGCCCCGAAGCCGATCAAGTTCGTGCTCAACTGGGGGCGCCGGTACTCCCTGTGGGTGTTCAACTTCGGTCTCGCCTGCTGCGCGATCGAGTTCATCGCCACCTCGATGAGCCGGCACGACTTCATGCGCCTCGGCGTCATCCCCTTCGCGCCGGGGCCCCGGCAGGCCGACCTCATGGTCGTGTCCGGCACGGTCACCGACAAGATGGCCCCGGCCGTCCGGCGCCTGTACGAGCAGATGCCCGAGCCGAAGTACGTCATCTCGTTCGGCGCGTGCTCCAACTGCGGCGGCCCCTACTGGGACTCCTACAGCGTCACCAAGGGCGTCGACCAGATCATCCCCGTGGACGTGTACGTACCGGGGTGCCCGCCGCGTCCCGAGGCGCTGCTGCACGGCATCGTCCGCCTGCAGGAGCGGATCGCGGGGGAGACGCTGCGGGACCGGTACGACGGCGACCCGGTGACGCCCCCGCCGCCGCCGCGCCCGCTGTCCCCGACCGTCCTGCGCCGCCCCCTCCAGCCCCCGCCCGAGCCCGAGCCCGAGCCGCCCGCGCCGCCGGACGACGACGCGGCGCGCGACGCCCCCGAGTACGACGAACGGCCGCTCGGACCGTCCGACGTCGAGGCCGTGCAGGCGGCCGACGTCCTGACGCAGCCCGTCCCGTCCCTCGACGGCGCCCCGCCGGTGCCGGGACCCGCGGACGAGACGATCCCCGTGGCCCCCGTCGACGACCCGGCACCCCCGCCCCGCCCCACCGGACGGACGCCGGACGGGGACGAGACGGTCCCCGTCCTGCCCGTCGGGAACCCCGACGGGGACGAGACGCTCCCGGTGCAGGCGGTCGCGGACGACCCGCCGCGGTTCGGCCTCCCCGGGCGCCGCGCCCGCGACCTGCGCGACCACGACCCGACGATCATCCCCGGGCTGTCCGACGGCGGACCCGACGACGAGATCCCGCACGGCGACGAGATCCCGCACGGCGACGAGGTCGGGCACGACGACGAGATCGGGCGCGACCGGTGACCCCGGACGGGCCCGCCGGGCTCGAGTCCGCGTGGCGCGAGCGGTTCGGCGACGAGGTCAGCACCGAGGAGACGCACGGCGGCCTCGCCGTCGGCGTCCCGCCCGAGCTGTGGACGGACGCGCTGGTGTTCGCCCGCGACGACCTGGCCTGCGGCTTCTTCGACTGGCTGACCGGCGTCGACGAGCTGGAGGACGGCTTCGCCGTCGTCGTGCACGTGTACTCGCTCGAACGCCGCCACCACCTGCTCGTCCGCACGCGGGTCCCCCGGGACGCGCCGGTGCTGCCGACCGCGACGGCCGTGTACCGGGGCGCGGCGTGGCACGAGCGCGAGACGTTCGAGATGTTCGGCATCGCGTTCGAGGGGCACCCGCACCTCGTGCCGCTTCTCCTGCCGGACGGCTTCGAGGGGCATCCGCTGCGCAAGGACTTCGTCCTCGCGGCGCGGGTCGCGAAACCGTGGCCGGGCGCGAAGGAACCGGGCGAATCGGGGCACGGGGCGCCGAGCCGCCGCCGCGTCCGTCCGCCCGGGATCCCCGACGCGGGCCCGTGGGCGGAGGCGGCCGAACGCGCCGCCCGTCCCGCCGCACCCCCGCCGGAAAGGGACGCGGATGCTTGAGGCCGTCGTCAAGCTCGCGCTCGTCGCGGCCGCGTTCGCGGTCCTGCCGCTGCTGGTGGGGCAGGCCGAGCACAAGGTCATGGCCCACATGCAGAGCCGCCTCGGCCCCATGTACGCGGGCCGCTTCCACGGGTGGGCGCAGCTCGTCGCGGACGGCGTGAAGTTCGCGCAGAAGGAGGACGTGGTCCCGCGGGCGGCGGACGGGTGGGTGTTCAGGCTCGCGCCGGGCGTCGCGCTCGTCCCGTACCTGCTGGTCCTGCTCGTCATCCCGGTCGGGCCGGGCGGTCAGGTCGCGCTCGACCTCGGCGTCGGGGTGTTCTTCGCGCTGGCGGTGATGGGCGTCGGCGTCATCGGCGCGATCATGGCGGGCTGGGCGTCGGCGAACAAGTACGCGCTGCTCGGCGGGATGCGCGTCGCGGCGCAGCTCATGTCGTACGAGCTGCCGATGGTGTTCGCGGCGGCGTCGGTGGCGATGGCGGCGGGGACGCTGTCGCTGCAGGGCGTCGTCGAGGAGTGGCGCTGGTGGTGGCTGCCGTGGCAGGCGGTCGGCGCGGTCGTGTTCTTCGTCGCGGGCCTCGCCGAGCTGCGCCGCCCCCCGTTCGACATGCCGGTCGCCGACTCGGAGATCATCTTCGGCCCGTACACCGAGTACGGCGGCCTCCGGTTCGCGCTGTTCATCCTCGCCGAGTACGCCGGGATCGTCGTGCTCTGCGCGCTCACGGCCGTCCTGTTCCTCGGCGGGTGGAAGGGCCCGTTCCTGAACACCGAGCTGGGCTGGCTGTGGACGGCGCTGAAGGTCGCGGCGCTCGTGTTCTGCGTCATCTGGCTGCGCGTCGCCAACCCCCGGATGCGCGAGGACCAGCTGCAGAAGCTCGCCTGGGCGTGGCTCGTGCCGCTGTCCCTCGCGCAACTCGCGCTCACCGGCGTCCTGAAGGTCGCGCTCTAGGGGTACCCGCTAGAGGTACTCGTCCTCGCCGTTTTCGAGGTCGTTGAGCCCGAGGTGCAACGGGTCGAGCGGCCCGTCGCCCCACGGTTCGAGGTACGTCTCGGGGTGCCTTTCGGCTCCGTCCGCCCAGCGGACGCCCAGCCACTTCGTGGCGAGCACCGGCTCCCGCAGCGGCGGCAGGGCCGCGGCGACGGCCTCCCAGTCGAGGGCGAGTCTGTCGACCGTTACGCCGCCGAAGGACTCGGGCGCCTTCCCGGCGTCGGCGTCCGCGAGGATGCGGTCGAGTTCGGCGCGGGCGGCGGCGTCGCCGTCCAGGCTCCGCTCGTGCAGGTCGAACGCGTGCGCCAGCAGCGGCAGCGACCGCTCCGGCGAGAAGTCGTACGGCTCCAAGATCCGCGCGACGATGCCGCCGGTCTCGTCGCCCTCGGTCTCCTCGGTCTCTTCGGTCTCCTCCTCGTCGTCCTCATCGTCCTCGTCCTCGTCGTCCTCATCGTCCTCGTCCTCGTCGTCGTAGTCGTCGAGGTCGTCGGCCGACAGGGCGAGCACCCGGGCGAGCGCGGCGTCGCAGCGCTCGTCGCCCGTCCGCAGGAAGGGATGCAGGTCGACGCCCTGGACGATCTCGCCCTCCTGGACGACCCACGCGTGCAGGACGGCGCCGTACAGCATCACCAGGTAGCCGTCCGCCCCGTGGGCCCGGCGCTCGAAACTCTCGCGGAGCAGGTCGAGCGTCGGCGCGACGTGCACGTCCCCCTGCCGGGCGCCGCCGGGCGACACCGAGAACTCCAGCAGGTAGCAGCTGTGCGGCAGGCCCTCTTCTTCGTCGTACGGTTCGATGATCGGCGCGTCGGGCACGTGTCGGCCTCCGGGGAGCGGGAGCGGGTTCGGAGACCGGTTCTACCGGACGGGTCGGACGTTACGGCAGGAAGATCGTGAAGTCGGCGAGCTGGGGGAGGACGTCGGGGGGCAGGTCGGCGTCCACGACCATCTCCTCGACGGAGATGAAGGGGCCCGTCTCCGCGCGCCGCCGCACGACCCGTTCGGCCAGCTCGGGCGTCATGCCGGGCAGCGCCGCGATGATGTTGGGCGGCGCGTGGTTGACGTCGACGAGGCCGCCGTCGTCGTAGGTGCGCGGCTCGTCCGGACGTCCGATGCGCAGCTCGCGCGCGAGCGCGGGGTCGCGCGCGGCGAGCTCCCGGGCCTCCTCCCGCAGCGTCCGCCGGAACTTGGCGACCTCGACGGCGTGCTCGTTCGCGAGGTTGCGCGGCGGCTCCTTCGGGAACACCTTCGACCGCGCCGCGAACGCGTGCCCGGTGCCGCCGATCCACAGCAGCATCATCAGGAACGAGCCGATCGCGCTGAGCAGCAGGCTGTCGAACCCGAACGACGCCATCGACACCATCAGGCCGGCGCCGTAGCCGGTGGCGGCGGCGCCCATCCCCCACGAGCCCCGCTTGATCGCGGCGTACATGAACGAGAACGGCGTCCCGTACCCGAAGGTGAGCAGCGGGACGAGCGCCCAGCCGACCCCGCTCGACACGGCGGGGGCCACGACCGGGACGGGCGGCGGTGGCGGCAGCGGCGCCGCCGGCGGGTGCGGCGCCCGCCACGGCGGCGACCCGTACGGGCGGGGCGGACCGCCGTGCGGGACGCGCGGCGCCTGCGGCGGCCGGGGCGGGTGGGGCGGTCGCGGGGCGCGCGGCGGCACGTGCGGTGCGTCCCCGGGCCGGCCGGGTCCTGCTTTCTCGGGGCCGTTCGCGTGGCTCACCTGACCTCCTCGCCGCAGGCCGATCGCGGTACGGACCGGCGGTCCCACGTCTCGTACGACGAACGCGGCCGCCGTCGCGTTCCCCCGCGCCCCTCAGTGCGCAATCATGGGGCGGTGGGACGGCTACCAGGAGGCGGGCTGGCCAAGGGGCTGGCCGTCACGTTGCGGACGATGACGCGGCGTTCCATCACGCGCCAGTATCCGGAAGTGCAGCCCGATCTGCCACCGCGCAGCCGGGGTGTCATCGCACTGTTCGAGGAGAACTGCACGGTCTGCATGCTGTGCGCCCGTGAATGCCCGGACTGGTGCATCTACATCGACTCCCACAAGGAGACCCTCCCGGCCGAGGGCGGCGGGCGCGCGCGCACACGGAACGTCCTCGACCGGTTCGCCATCGACTTCGCGCTGTGCATGTACTGCGGCATCTGCGTCGAGGTGTGCCCATTCGACGCGCTGTTCTGGTCGCCGGAGTTCGAGTACGCCGAGTACGACATCGCCGAGCTGACGCACGAGAAGGAGCGGCTGCGGGAGTGGATGTGGACGGTCCCGCCGCCGCAGGCCCCCGACCCGGGCGCCGAGGACCCGAAGGAGCTGGCCGCGGCGGAGAAGGCCGCCGCCCGCGCCGCCCGCGCCTCCGGCGGGCCCCCCGGGGACGCGCGGTGACCGGCCAGGAGGTCGTCTTCGCGCTGCTCGGCGTGGTCGCCGTGGGCTCCGCGCTGCTCGTGGTGACGACGCGCCGGCTCGTCCACGCGGCGCTGTGGCTGGTCGTGTCGTTCGGCGCGCTCGCGGGCGGCTACCTGGTGCTGACGGCGGAGTTCGTCGCGTGGGTGCAGGTGCTGATCTACGCCGGCGCGATCGTCGTGCTGCTGCTGTTCGGGATCATGCTGACCCGCGCGCCGATCGGCGAGTCCGCCGACCTCGACTCCCCGAACCGGTGGGGCGCCGCCGCCGTCGCCGCCGCGACCGCCGCCGTCCTGGTCACCGTCCTCGTGATGGGCTTCGGCGACGAGCGGATGCCGCTGCGCGCGGGCGGCGGCTCGGCCGAGGAACTCGGCTCGGCGGTGTTCCGCACGTGGGTGCTGCCGTTCGAGGTGCTGTCGGTGCTGCTGCTCGCGTCGCTCGTCGGCGCGATCGTCCTGTCGCGCACGGACATCCGCCCGAAGCCCGACCGCCCGGCGAAGCCCGACCCGAAGCCCGACCCGGACGGCGCCCCGGACGGCGGGCCGGAGACCGGCCGGGAGGGGGAGCGCTGATGCACCTCGCCTACCCCACGGTCGTCGCGGCCCTCCTGTTCTCGATCGGCGTGTACGGGGTGCTGGCGCGGCGGAACGCGATCCTCGTCCTGATGTCGGTCGAGCTGATGCTGAACGCCGTGAACCTGAACCTCGTCACGTTCGACATCTGGCTCCGGGACCGGCTGCACGGCGGCCAGGTCCTCACCCTGTTCACGATCGTGATCGCGGCGGCGGAGATCGGCATCGGGCTCGCGATCGTCCTGCTCGTCTACCGGAACCGCCGCATGATCGACGTCGACCGCCTCCGCGACCTCGCCGAGGACCGGACGGACGAACGCCCGGGCCGTCCCGCGCGGGAGGACGGCGCCGTCCGGGACGGGGAGGCCGCACGGTGATCGTCCTCGCGTCCCTGACCGTCCTCCTCCCGTTCGCCGCCGCCCTCGCCGGGTTCCTGCTCGGCCCCCGCCTCACCCGCGCGCTGCGCGGCGGCACGCCCCCGCGCTCGCCCCTCCGCAACGGCCCCGCGCTGATCGCGTGCGTCCCGGCGGCGGCGTCGCTCGTCCTCGCGGCGATCGTCGCGGGCACCGTCTGGCGCGACCCCGGGCCCCGGACGGGCGGGCTCACCGTCGTCGACACCGGCACCGTTCCGATCCGGGTCGCGCTGCAGGTCGACGGGCTGTCGGCCGTCGTCGCGCTGATGGTGTGCTGCGTCGCCCTCGCCGTCCAGGTGTACTCGGTCGTCTACCTCGACGGCGACCGCCGCTACTCCTCGTACGCCGCCTTCGTGTCGCTGTTCACGTCGGCGATGCTGCTCGTCGTCCTCGCCGCCGACCTGATCGTCCTGTACGTCGGGTGGGAGGTCATGGGCGTCTGCTCGTACTTCCTGATCGGCCACCACTGGGAGGAGCGGGAGTACTCGCGGGCGGCCGTGAAGGCGTTCCTGACGACCCGGCTCGGCGACGCGGGGTTCCTCGTCGGCATCATCGTCCTGGGCGTCGGCGCCGGGTCGTTCGCGACGGCCGACGTCCTGCGGCACGCCGCCGCGCTCCCGGACACGACCGCCACCGCCGCCGCGCTGCTGCTGCTCGCGGGCGTCGTCGGCAAGAGCGCCCAGTTCCCGCTGCACACCTGGCTGCCCGACGCCATGGCGGGTCCGACGCCGGTCAGCGCGCTGATCCACGCCGCGACGATGGTCGCGGCGGGCGTCTACGTCGTCGCGCGGCTGTTCGGCGTGTTCGCGGCGGCCCCGGCGGCTTTGGCCGTCCTCGGCGTCCTCGCCGTCGTGTCGATGGTCGGCGCGGCGCTCGCGGCCCTCGCGCAGGACGACCTCAAGCGCGTCCTCGCGTACTCCACGATCAGCCAGCTCGGCGTGATGGCGGCGGGCCTCGCCGTCGGCGCGCCGACCCCCGCGGTCTTCCACCTGCTGTCGCACGGCGCGTTCAAGGCGCTGCTGTTCCTCGCCGCCGGGTGCGTCATCGTCACGACCGGCACGAACATGCTCGCCCGCTACGGCGGCCTCCGGCACGGCATGCCGATCACGTTCTGGTCGATGACGGTCGGGTTCGCCGCGCTCGCGGGCGTCCCGCCCCTGTCCGGCTGGTTCAGCAAGGACTCGGTCATCGAGGCCGCCCAGCACTCCGCCCTCCACGGCGGCGAGCTGTACAACGGCGCACGGAACGCCGATGCCCTCCGGGACGGCGGCCTGCTCCCTCTGGACCCCGGCGTCACGGGCATCCTCGTAACCGGAGGCGTCCCGGTCCCCGTCCAGACCATCCCCACCGGCGTCGCCTGGGTCGTCTACCTGGGCCTTCTCCTCACCGCCGTCCTGACCGCCGCCTACGCGACCCGGGCCTGGCTGATGACG
Organism: Actinomadura rifamycini DSM 43936; assembly: GCF_000425065.1. Lineage (GTDB taxonomy): Bacteria > Actinomycetota > Actinomycetes > Streptosporangiales > Streptosporangiaceae > Spirillospora > Spirillospora rifamycini. The sequence continues at coordinate 77,718 of NZ_AULB01000028.1, read as the reverse complement.
TTCTTCGGGGAGCCGCGCGGGACGCACGACGCCCGCGAGCCCTCGACGATCATGTCGTGGACGGTCGCGGCGCTCGCCGTCCCGGCCGCGGCCCTCGGGTTCTTCGGGCTCGGCGCGGCGGAACTGCGGCCGCACCTCGGCTCCGCGCTGCTCGGGACCGTCCTGACGGCGCTCGGCGCGGGGGCCGCGTTCCTCGTCTGGAACCGCGACCCCGCACTCGATCCCGCGCGCGCGCTCGGTCGCGTCCGTCCGGTCTTCGCGCGCGCCTTCTACGTGGACGAACTGTACGCGGCGGCGATCGTGCGTCCCGTCCGCGCGCTCGCCCGCGCCGTCGTCACGGCGGACGCCCGCGGCGTCGACGCCGCCGTCGTCGCGACCGGACGGTCCGCGCGCCGGATCGCCGGGCCCCTGCGCGTCCCGCAGAACGGCAACCCGCAGACGTACCTGACGGGCCTGCTCGCGGGCGTCGTCGTCATCGCGGCCGTGGTGGTGATCTTCCAGTGATCTTCGTCGTGATGATGGCGATCCCGCTCGCCGGGGCGCTCGCGCTGCTCCTCCCGCGCGACCGGTTCCTGTCCACGGGCCTCGCCGTCCGCCGGTTCGGGGCGTTCGCGTCCGGCGCGACGCTCCTCGTCGCCGTCGCCGCGCTCAACGCGTTCGACTACGCGGACCCGTCCGCCGTCCAGCTCGGCGTCGACCGGGAATGGGCCCCCGCGATCGGCCTCCGCTTCCACCTGGGCGTCGACGGGATCTCCCTCCCGCTCGTCGCCCTCACCGCCCTGCTCACCTTCCTGTGCTTCCTGCACCTCCTCCGGCACGTCCCGGACGGCGGCGACGTGCGGCTGCTGACCGCGCTGCTGCTCGTCCTGGAGGTCGGGCTCCTCGGCACCTTCACCTCCCTCGACCTCGTCCTGTTCTTCGTGTTCTTCGAGGTCGTGCTGATCCCGATGTACGCGGTGATCATGCTGTGGGGCGGGCCCGGACGCCGCGCCGCCGCGTACAAGTTCGTCCTCTACACCCTCCTCGGCTCCGGGCTGCTCCTCGCCGGGATGCTGCTGGTCGCCGTCGACGCCGGGACGCTCGACATGACCGAGCTCGCCGCCCGGCACGGCGCCGGCCTCACCCACGGCATGCAGGTGACCGCGTTCGCGCTGATGGGCCTCGGGTTCGCCGTGAAGGCGCCGATGTGGCCGCTGCACACCTGGCTGCCCGACGCGCACACCGAGGCCCCCACCGTCGGGTCCGTCCTGCTCGCCGGGGTGCTGCTGAAGATGGGCACCTACGGGCTCGTCCGCGTCGCCGTCCCGCTCGCCCCGGACGGCGCCGCGTTCTGGGCGCCGTGGCTCGCGCTCCTCGCCGTGATCGGCATCGTCTACGGCGCCCTCGCCTGCCTCGGCCAGCGCGACCTCAAACGGATGATCGCGTACTCGTCGGTCGGGCACATGGGCTTCGTGCTGCTCGGCATCGCGACGCTGACGCCCGTCGGCGTGAACGCGGCGCTGTTCGGCAACATCGCGCACGGCCTCGTCACCGGCCTGCTGTTCTTCCTCGCCGGCGCCGTCAAGGAGCGCTGGGGGACCTACGACCTGGACGCCCTGGGCGGCGGGATGCTCGCGACCGCCCCGCGGCTCGCGTCCGTCCTGACCTTCGCGTCCGTCGCGTCCCTCGGCCTGCCCGGGCTCGCCGGGTTCTGGGGCGAGCTGATGGCCCTCATCGGCGCCTACCGGCCCGCCCCCGACCTGCCCCGCACCGCGTTCCTGATCTTCCTGGCGGTCGCCGCGCTCGGCGCCGTCCTCACCGCCGCCTACTTCCTGCGCATGCTCTCCACGATCACCCACGGCCGCCCGGACCCCGCCGCGCCGCCGCGCGCCCCCGCCGTCACCGTCCAGGAGTACGCCGCCTGGATCCCGCTGGTCGCGCTGACGCTGCTCATCGGGCTGTGGCCGAAGACCCTGCTGGACGTGACGACCGCCCCCGTGCGGGCCCTGCTCGGAGGCGGCTGATGATCCAGAGCATCGACTACGCGGCCGTCGCCCCGCCGCTGATCGTCGCGGTCGCCGCCGTCGGCCTGCTGCTCGGCGACGCGTTCGGCCTGCCCCGGCGCGCCCTCGGGGCGCTGTCCGGCGGGGCGCTCGCCGCCGCGTTCGCCGCCGTCCTCGCGCTCGGCCCCGGCGACCGCCGCGCCACCTTCTGCCTGCCGGACGGCCTCCGCGGCGACGGGCCCGCGTCCTGCTCGTACGTCGCCGACGACTTCACGCTCGCCTTCCAGGGGATCGTCCTCCTCGGCGCACTGGTCGTCGTCCTGCTGTCCGTGCAGCAGATCGCCGACGCGAAGGTCCCGGCGGGGGAGTACCACTTCCTCCTCCTCGCGGCCGTCGTCGGCTCCCTCGCCCTCGTCGCCGCCCGCGACCTGATCCTGCTGGTCGTCGCGCTCGAGACCCTCTCGCTGCCGGTGTTCGCGCTCGTCGGGCTGCGCCGCTACGACGGCACCGCCTCCGAGGCCGCCCTCAAGCTCTTCCTCGTCTCCGTCGTCTCCGCCGCGATCATGCTGTTCGGGGTCAGCCTCCTGTACGGCGCGACCGGCGCCATGCACCTCGACCGCATCGCCCCCGCCCTCGCCGGACTCCCCGCCGAACTCGACGCGGTCGCCGCCGCCGGCATCGTGCTCCTCCTCGCCGGCTTCGGGTTCAAGGTCGCGGCCGTCCCGTTCCACTTCTGGGCCCCGGACGTCTACCAGGGCGCGCCCCTCCCCGTCGCCGCGTTCCTGTCCGTCGTGTCGAAGGCCGCCGGGTTCGCCGGGCTCGCGATCGTCCTGTCCCTCGGCCTCCCCGCCTACGCGCACGTGTGGGGGCCCCTCGTCGCCGTCCTCGCCGCCGCCACCATGACGCTCGGCAACCTGGTCGCGCTCCGCCAGCGCACCGCCGTCCGGCTGCTGGCCTGGTCGTCGGTCGCGCAGTCCGGGTACATGCTGGCGCCGCTCGCCGTCGGCACCGACCACCTGCCCGAGGCCGTCGCCGCGACCACCGCCTACGTCGCGTTCTACGCCGTCATGAACCTCGGCGCGTTCGCCGTCGTCACCGGCTTCCGCCGCCGCACCGACGAACGCGCCCAGCCGATCGACACCCTGGACGACTTCCGCGGGCTCGCCCGCCGCGCCCCCGCCACCGCCGCCGCCCTCGCCTTCTTCCTCATCTGCCTCGCCGGGCTCCCCCCGGGCGTCATGGGACTGTTCGCGAAGGTCGTCGTGTTCCGCGGCGTCGTCGCCGGCGACGTCGTCTGGCTCGCCGTCGTCATGGCGGTCAACACCGTCGTCGGGCTCTACTATTACCTGCTCTGGGCCGCCCGCCTGTTCGCCGCGCCCACCGGCCCGGCCGCCGAAACCGCCCCCGGCCTGCCCGTTCGCTTCGCCGTCGCCGCGACCGCCGCGGGCGCGATCGTCCTGTCCGTCGCGCCGCAGGTCATCCTGCAGACGGTGGCCGCGGCGAGCTGACGGGAACGTTCAGCCAGGTCACCCCGTTCTCGGTGTTGGGTGGAGCAAACGGGGAGGCTTCGGAAAAGTGCAGTTCAACGGCATCAAAACCGCGGCACTCATCGCTGCGCTGTCGGCCTTGATGCTCGCCGTCGGGTGGACGATCGGCGGAGGCGCCGGCCTCGCGATCGCCCTCGTCATCGCGCTCGGCACCAACGGCGTCGCCTACTTCTTCAGCGACCGGATCGCGCTGCGGTCCATGCGCGCCCACCCCGTCGGCGAGGTCGAGGCGCCCGTCCTGTACCGGCTCGTCCGGGAACTCGCCACCTCGCAGCGGCAGCCCATGCCGCGCCTGTACATCTCCGAGACCATGCAGCCCAACGCGTTCGCCACCGGCCGCAACCCCCGCAACGCCGCCGTCTGCTGCACCCGCGGCATCCTCCGCATGCTGGACGAACGCGAACTCCGCGCCGTCCTCGGGCACGAACTCTCGCACGTCTACAACCGCGACATCCTGATCTCCTCGGTCGCCGCCGCCATCGCGACCGTGATCACCTACCTGTCGCACCTCGCGATCTTCCTGCCGCTCGGCCGCTCCGAGGACGACGACGGCCCCGGCATCCTCGGGGCCCTCCTCATGCTCGTCCTCGGGCCCGTCGCCGCCGCCGTCGTCCAGATGGCGATCAGCCGGACCCGCGAGTACGCCGCCGACGCCGCCGGGGCCCGCATCACCGGCGACCCCCTCGCCCTCGCCTCGGCCCTCCGCAAGATCGAGGCCGGCACCCGCGCGATGCCGCTGCCCCAGGACCCCGAACTCGCGACCACCAGCTCCCTCATGATCGCGAACCCGTTCCAGGGCATGGGCATCGGCAAGCTCTTCTCCACCCACCCCCCGACCGCCGACCGCATCGCCCGCCTCGAACGCATGGCCCGCTAACTCGCGCGAACAACCCCGGGGTCCGCGGCGTCATAGAAAACGAGAGCGCGCCGGCCGTCTCTGCGGGGGAGACGGGCGGCGCGCTCTCGCACGTCAGCGGTAGTTCACGAACTGCAGGGCGACATCGAGGTCCTTGCCCTTCAGCAGGGAGATGATCTGCTGCAGGTCGTCCTTCTTCTTCGAGCTGACCCGCAGCTCGTCCCCCTGGATCTGCGCCTTCACGCCCTTCGGGCCCTCATCCCGGATGATCTTGCCGATCTTCTTGGCGTCCTCCTGGGAGATGCCCTCCTTGAGCCCCACGCCGATCTTGTACACCTTCCCCGAAGGCTTCGGCTCGCCCGGATCGATCGCCTTCAGCGAGATCCCCCGCTTCACGAGCTTGTCCTTCAGCACGTCCAGCACGGCGTTCGCGCGCTCCTCGGTGTTCGCCTGGATCTCGATGGTCTCCCCGGACCACTTGACCCCCGCGTCCACGTTCCGGAAGTCGAACCTGTTGGCCACCTCCTTCGCGGCCTGGTTCAGCGCGTTGTCGACCTCCTGGCGGTCCAGCTTCGAGACCACGTCGAAACTACTGTCGGCCATCAGACGTCCCCTCACCAGCGACTAACACGTCGACGAAGCGTATCGACCTTCCGCTCAGTCCTCGGTCCACCCGTGCTTCTGCGCCACCGCCAGCAGGCTCTCGCGGATCTTCACGATCTGCCCGCCCGTCAGCTCCGGGACCTTCGCCAGCAGCACGTCCGTGATTTCGTGCCCCAGCTCCCGCGACGACAGGACGTCGCACAGCACATCGTCGTCGAACGACTCGGCCGCCCTCCTCACCGGCGGCCGCTCGGGCGCCGCGGGCTCGTCGAGCGCCCGCACGGCGAACGCCTTCGGCCCCCGCTCCCCCTGCGCGACCTCGAACTCCACCGCCGTCCCGGGCGTGAACAGGCTCTTGTCGTCCAGCAGGTCGTTGGCGTGCACGAACACGTCCTCGCCACCCCCGTCCGGCACGATGAACCCGTACCCCCGCACATTGTCGAAACTGAAGATCGTTCCTGAACGCACCACAAACCTCACCACGTCAACACAGCTTGAGCGCAGGGTAGCGGCTGCCCCCCGCGCGCCTCCCCCGCCACCGATGTCACGTCCACTCGCCCCGTCCGCTATTCTTTCCAGTGCCGTCGCCGAGCGCGACACACCACGGCGGGTTGCCCGAGTGGCCAATGGGAGCGGACTGTAAATCCGTCGGCTTAGCCTACCCAGGTTCGAATCCTGGACCCGCCACCACCAGCCTAAACGGCCCCTGACCAGCAACAACGGTCAGGGGCCGTCGGCGTCTATCGTTCGTCCAGCGGCCGGACGTGCATGCGTTCGGCCGAGCGGCTGTCGCATCGTCGTCCGGGGCGCTGCCAGAATCGGGCTGTGGCTGGAGACCCCGCTCGTTACGCCGACGGCCGGAACATGGGATGGCGGCTCGTCTGGTTCGACGACGGCGATGAGCGGCTCATCGGTACCTTTCCCGTCAGCCGGGAGCAGATCATGAGGGTCCATGACCTCCGGATCTTCGACAACGGTGACGACGAGTGGTTCGCGGCGGGGTCGTACGAGGTCGCGGCCGAACACTGGCCGCGGCTCATCGAGGTGCTGGCCTGCCCGCCTCCCGAGGTCGGCCGGTCGTACTTCATCGAGGGGCACGCCACGGACTTGTAGGCGTGCCGGTCCGACCCGCCCGCTGCCGCTCAGGGGCCCGGCTCTGGGGCGGGCGCCGCCTCGGTGTGGCGGTGCCACTCGCCGTCGGGGCCGGTGGTCCTCCAGGAGCCGTCACCGAGGGGGACGATGTCCGTGCGCGCGAAGAACTCCGGGCCGAGGGGGCGGAGCACCCGTCCGACGTGGATATCGACAAGATAGTTCTCCTGGAAGTCCTCGAGATCCTCGGGATCGCCGAACTCGTCGAGCGCGGTGACGCGCTCACCGTGAACGGAGACGATCGCGGTTCGGGCGTCAAGGAAGCCGACGATCCACCCGATGAAAAAGGTCTCGTGTCTGTCTTCGTCGTAGCCGAAGGAATCGGCCTGGACGGCGATCTCTTCCTGCCCGTCGGGGAAGGTGCGTACGCGCAGTTGCTGGAGGAGGGTGCCCGGCACGTCTTCGACTGTGAGCATGCGCCTGCCGTCGGGTGAAAGGTCGAACAGGCCGTCCCATGCGTACTCGGTGACCGAGATTCCTCCGCCCTCCAGGTGGCCGCGGTAAACCCGGGAGCCCTCCTGCCCTTCACCGACGTCGAGCAACATGTGCTCGCCGTCCGGGTGGGCGAAATGGAACGCGCCGTGACCTCCGCTGCCGAGGTCGGCCTGCCCCAACACGGCGCTGGTGGCCGCGTCGAGGGCGAACCACTGGTCGGTGTGGCCGGCTCCCCTAAGGGCCATGTCCGGCCGGTATAGCCACACCACTTCGCCGTTCTGGGAGAACGCGCAGGAAGCGCGGCCGCTCATGTAAGGCGTGGGTGCCGCCCCGAAGTCCATTCGCCACCTGGGTGTGCCGTCACGTCCGATGCAGACGAGTTCTTTGTCGGTCGTATAAACGGCATGCTCCAGGTCGGGTGAGGCCGCATGGCCGATCGGTGGTTCTTCGGTGGGAAATACCCCCGCCTCGTCGAAGCGGCCACCGTTGGGGGGCGGTATGGAAAGGTCGTAAGCGACTACGCTTCTGGCGGTACTTCTGGTTCTGATTTTCCGATTCGCGGCCATGTCGCCACAGCGTAGTGGAGCGCCTCCTTCTAAGGGCAGGAATGTCTTTCGGTGGTCTGCGGCGGACCGAACTCGATCGGGCACTGTTCGTCACGCGCAGGGGAGTGAGGGCTCACTCATTGACGGAGTGAGCCCTCACTCTGTACTGTCGCGGCCATGACGGCATCCAAGGAGAACCGGCCCGCTCGGCGGCGGGCGCCGGCCATGTCGCCGGAGCGGCGGCGCGAGATGATCATCCAGACCGCGATCCCGCTGATCACCGAGTACGGGGCGGCGGTGACGACGGCGAAGATCGCCCGTGCGGCGGGCATCGGGGAGGGCACGATCTTCCGGGTCTTCGCCGACAAGGACGAGCTGCTGCAAGCCTGCGTCGCGGAGGTGCTCTCCCCGGAGCACGCGATCCGGGAGCTGGAGGCGATCGACATGTCGCTGCCGCCGGACGAGCGGCTCGCGGAGGCGGCCGAGGCGCTGCAGGCGCACATGGACCGGCTGGGCGCGGTGTTCGGCTCGCTCGGCCACGGCGGCGGCAAGCACCCGGGGACGGTGCGCGGTGCGGGACGCGAGGAGTCGATGTCCCGTCTCCGTGCGGCGCTCGCGGAGCTGCTGGAGCCCGAGAGGGAGGCGCTCCGGCGGCCGCCGGAGCAGGTCGCGGCGCTGTTCCTCGGGCTGCTCTTCACCCAGCCGCGGACGGACGACAAGCCCGACCTGGCCCCGGGCGAGCTGGTGGACGTCTTCCTGCACGGGGCGTTCACTGGAAGTGCCGAGTGAACGTGCGGAGGAGGCGCCCGGGTGTCGTGGCCCTGGCCGTCCTGGCGCCCGTCCTGGTGTGGCTGGTCGCGGATCCGCTGCTCGGGCAGCAGTTGCGGATAGCCGACGGCGAGGAGACGCTCGACATCGGCGTCGCGCCCGTGGCAGTTGTCGCGCTGCTCGCGTCGCTCGCGGGCTGGGGGCTGCTCGCCGTCCTGGAGCGGTTCGGAGTGCGGCGGGCACGCGCCGTCTGGGTCGGAGTGGCCGGCGCCGTGCTGGTGGTGTCCTTCCTGCCGTTCGCCGGTGAAGGCATGGACGGCGGCACTCGGGTCTCGCTCGGTCTGATGCACCTGGTGGTGGCGGCGGTGCTGATTCCTGGGCTGGGCTCGCTCCGAGCCGGTGCAGCCAAGGCGGAAACGGCCGAGAGTCACTGAAAGCGTTCCGCACGCGCACGCCAACCGGAGTCGGGAGCACTTGTTCGACACCCTGCAGGAGGAAAGCGCTCGGGGTTGACCTCGAGCTTGCTTGAGGTTCTAGCGTCGGTCCCGGTCGCCCGGTCACCGGATCGGGCGCGAGGGGATGGGAGACGCCATGGACGGCGCATCGATCGGTGTGACGGTGATCGGGCTCGGCGAGATGGGGGCGGCGCTCGCGGACGCCTTTCTCGAGCGGGGCCACCCGGTCACCGTGTGGAACCGGACGCCCGGTAAGGCGGACGCCCTGGTGGCGAAGGGCGCACGGCACGTGGGGACGGTTCGGGACGCGGTTCTCGCCGGAGAGCTCGTCGTCGTGTGCGTGAAGGGCAACGGGACCGTCCTCGGGTTGCTGGACGACGCGGGCGACGCGCTCGGGGGCCGCACGCTGCTGAACGTGACGGACGGGACGTCCGCCGAGGCGACGGCGGTGGCCGAGCGGGTTCGGGGCGAAGGTGCGGAGCACCTGCACGGGCAGATCATGACGATCGCGCCCGGCGTGGGCCACGAGGACGCGGTGGTGTTCTACGGCGGGGACGAGCGGGTTCACGAGCGGCTTCGGCCGGTGCTGCGGGCTCTCGGCGGGCGCGGGACCTGGGTGTCCGCCGATCCGGGCGCGGCCGTCCTGTACGGGATGGCCGTGCACGACACGATGTGGGGCCTGCTGAACGGGTTCCTCCACGCCGCCGCTCTCCTGTCCGATGCGGGCATCGAGGCCAAGCGGTTCCTGGAGTACGCGCGCCCGTCGATGTCCGCGCTGACGTCCTTCCTGCCGTCGATCGCGGACGAGGTCGACGCGGGGGCGCACGCGGTGCCGTTCGGGGCGCTGCGCCACCACCTGCCGTCGGTCGACGATGTGGTCCGGGAGAGCCGCGCGCGCGGCATCGACGGCGAGCTGCCGGAGTACACCCGGACGCTCGTCGCGCATGCCCTCGAGCAAGGCCACGCGGACGACAGCTACTCGCGGCTGGTCGAGCACTTCAGGGGGTGAAGGGCACCCGGGGCGCGGCGCGATTCCGTGAGCGGCACGCGCGGCACGCGCGGCGGCCCATGGCGGTCACCGGGAGGCTGGGGGCATGGCGGTTACGTTGCTGCTGGCGCGGGTCGCGCCCGCGGTGCTCGGCGAGTGCGGGCGGTCGGTCGCGGCGCTGGACCGGCTCTGCTCGTTCGAGGCGATGGCGGCCTCGGAGTACCTCGATCTCGACTGGGCGGGCGGCGGCATCGTCCATGTGTGCGAGGTCCTCGGTGCCGGCGCGGTGCGGGGGCTGCTGGACGGCGGCGAGGAGGTCAACCTCGCCTACCGGGACCGCCCCGACGGCGTGGTGGAGCCGCCGAGGGCGGTGGCGGCCGAGGACGTGGCGCGCTGCGCCGCCCAGCTCGAAGGCATCGGTCCAGAGGGCCTCCCCGCGGCGCTGCCGTCCGATCCGGACGCCGCCGGGACGCTGCTCGGCGAGCCCTACGCGTCCATGGAGGGGCACCCGCTCGATTACATGGCGGCGCATTTCACGGCGCTCCGCCGCTTCTGCCGGGTCGCCGCGGAACGGCGTCTGGCTGTCGTTACCTGGTGGGACTGAGGCGGCGCGAAGCGGCTTCGGCAGACGTTGGGGGCGGTTTGTCGTCGCTTGGGGTGGGCGTGCGTAGGGTCGGGGGATGAGACGTGGGGTGATCCTCTGCGGGCCCGCGGCGGTGGGGAAGTCGACGGTCGCGGACGAGCTGTTCCGCAGGGACGAGCGGTTCGTGTGGCTGCCGGAGCGGGCGGCGGGCGGGTTCGCGCCGGGGGAGCTCGACGCGCTGCGGGCGTCCGGGCGGGTCGTGGTCGAGCTGCGCGGGGAGGCCGTGGTCGACCGGCGGGACATGGACGCGGTCGCCGATGCGGGGGACGTCCCGGTGGCGCGGCTGGTCGAGGTCGTGGACCTGCAGCGGTTGAAGTTCGCGGTGCCGTTCTTCGGGTGGACGAGCGTGCTGCTGTGGGCGCCGCGGGAGGTGTGCGGGCTGCGGGCGCAGCGGCGCGGCGACGCCGACGCGCGGGTCGTCCTCGGGGTGTGGGACGAGACGCGGCGGGAGCTGCTGGGGCTCGAGGATCCGGTGTTCAACCTCGTGGTCCACACGGACCGGGTGGATCCGGGGGAGGCGGCGCGGCGGGTGGCGGAGGCGGTCGAGGCGGGGCCGGCGCAGCCGGTGTCGGTGGTCGGCGACGTGGGTTGACCTTGACGCGACGTCAACGTTTTCAATGACCGTATGCGAATAGGAGAGATCGCGGCGCTGGTGGGGGTGTCGACCCGCACGGTGCGGCATTACCACGCGCAGGGGCTGCTGCCGGAGCCGGAGCGGCTGGCGAACGGGTACCGCGAGTACCGCATGCGGGACGCGGTGCTGCTCGCGCGGGTGCGGCGGCTGGTGGAGCTGGGGATGTCGCTGGACGAGGTCCGGGACGTGCTCGCGGACGACCGGGGCCGCGACCTGCGGGAGGTGCTGCGGGAGCTCGACGACGACCTGGCGCGGCAGGAGGCGGCGGTCCGGGCGCGGCGGGCGCGGCTGGCGCTGCTGCTGGAGGACGGGGAGCTGAACCCCGACTCGGCGGTGTCGCCCGAGGTGGCGGGCGTCCTGCGGGACGTCACGGGCGGGGGCTCGAAGTTCGCGGAGCTCGACCGGGGGATGCTCGCGCTCGTCGACACGGCGGCGGACGCGGAGGGGCGCGAGTGGCTGCTGGAGACGCTGCGTCCGCTGGCGGAGCCGGAGGCGGCGGCGCGGGTGCGGGAGCTGTACGCGCGGATGGACGAGCTGGCGGACGCCGACGTGGACGATCCGCGCATCCCGGAGGTCGCGGCCGACCTGGCGGCGTTCCTGCCGGCGGAACTGCTGCAAGCCTTCGCGGAGCATGACGACGGCCCGTACCTGGACGGGATGACGCCCGCGCAGGCGGAGGTGTTCCGGTGGGTGCGGCGATGCTGAGGGCCGCGAGGGGCGTGCTGTTCGCGATGGTCCCGCTGGAGCTCGTCCTGCTGGTGCTGGTGGTGTCGGGGGTGGCGCTGCCGCACGGGGTGACGGTGGCGGGCGAGGCGGTGGTGCTCGCGGCGCTGGTGCTGGAGGGGACGGTCGCGTTCCGCCTGTACCGGGGCGCGCGCCGGGACGGTGCGGGACGTGCGGCGGCGGCGCGGTACGCGTACCGGACGATCGTGCCCGAGCAGGTGCGGCGGATCATGGCGTTCGACAAGGACGGGCTGGTCAGCCTGGTCATGTTCGCGGCGCGGCGCCGCCACGGGGTGCCCGCGGGCGCGGTGGGCGTCTCCTACGCGAAGGGGCAGACGGCGATCCAGCTCGCGTTCCTGACGGCGATGGTGATCGAGCTGGTCGGGGTGGAGCTGCTGCTGCGGGCGGTGGACGCGCCCGAGGCCCTGCGGCTGGTCGTCCTGGTCGTGGACCTGTACTCGATCCTGATCGTGCTGGCGGTCATCGCGGCGTGCGTCACGCGGCCGCACGTGGTGACGGACGGCGAGGTGCGCGTGCGGTACGGCGCGTTCTTCGACCTGCGGATCCCCCGGGAGAAGATCGTCTCGGTGCGGACGGTCCGGAACTACAACGAGGCCGGGCTGGTGCGGGTGTCGGAGGGGCGGCTGGCGGTGGCGGTGGCGTCCCAGACGAACGTGCTGGTGGAGCTGGCGGAGCCGATCGTCGCGGTGCGTCCGCTCGGGAAGCGGGTCGAGGTCCGGAGCGTCCGGTTCTACGCGGACGATCCGGACCTCGTGGGGACGCGCGCGGTCCCGTCCCCGGCGTGACGGGTCAGCCCGCGACGGCGGCCTTCCGCGGCTCGTCCTCCGCGCGGGCGTGGTCGCGGGGGATGACGAGCGCGGCGGCGAGGCTGATCGCGGCGATCACCGTGAGGTAGCCGGTGATCGCCATGGAGGTGCCGGTGGAGGCGAACAGGGACTCGGCGACGAGCGGGGTGATGCCGCCGCCGAGCAGGGACGCGAGCTGGTAGGCGACCGACGTGCCGGAGTACCGGATGGCGACGGGGAAGAAGCTCGCGGTGAGGGTGCCCTGCGGGGCGTGGCTCATCGACAGGACGGCGCCCATCGCCACCATGAACACCGCGATCAGCACGAGGTTGCCCGTGTTGATCACCGGGAGGATCGCGGCGGCGCCGGCCAGGAGGACCACCGAGCCGCCGGTGAACACGGCCCGCATGCCGAACCGGTCGGTCCAGTGCGCCCAGAGCGGGGCGGTGAGCAGCCAGAGGGCGGAGCCGCCGATGACGCACATGAGCAGGTAGTCGCGGTCGAGGGCGACGTTGTCCTCGCCGTAGGACAGGGCGTAGACCATGAAGATGTACGCGACGGCGCTGTTGCCGATGATGACGCAGATGGTGTGGACGACCGAGCGCCAGTGGTCGCGCAGGACGAGCGCGACGGGCAGCTTCGCGGGCTTGCGGCGCTCGACGAGCCCCTCGTAGTCGGGGCTCTCCTCGATGCGGAGCCGCAGGTAGAGGCCGACGCCGACGAGGACGAGGCTGAGCAGGAACGGCACCCGCCAGCCCCACGACTGGAACGCGGCGTCGCCGAGCAGGGCCGAGGTGCCGAGGAAGACGGCGTTCGCGCACATCATCCCGGCGGGCGTCCCCATCATCGGGAACGCGCCGAACAGGCCGCGCCGTCCCTTGGGGGCGTGCTCCATGGTGAGGACGACGGCGCCGCCGAGTTCGCCGCCGAGGCCGATGCCCTGGGCGATGCGGAGGACGACGAGGAGGACGGCGGCCCAGATGCCGAGGGTGTCGTAGGTCGGGAGCAGGCCGATGAGCGCGGTCCCGATGCCCATGATCAGCAGCGAGACGACGAGCGTGTTGCGCCGTCCGATGCGGTCGCCGAAATGGCCGAAAATGACGCCGCCGAGGGGGCGGGCGAGGAATCCGACGGTCATCGTGCCGAAGGAGGCGATGGAGCCGGCGACGGGGTCCATCGTGGGGAAGAACTGCTTGCTGAAGACGAGCGCGGCGGCCGTTCCGTAGAGGAAGAAGTCGTACCACTCGATGGTGGTGCCGATGAAGGCCGCCCATGAGACGCGGCGTGCCGCTTGCCGGCGGTCGTTGTCCATCACCTGGGCCTTCCGGTCGAGTACACCTGACGAGGATGCACGTGAGCGATATCACCGGCTAATACCTAAATGCGGGTCCCGTATGTTCGCCTCGTCATATGGCCGGACGGTTATAGGGTCGCTTGCAAACGGTATAAGGCCGATTGGGATTCCTCCGGTAAAGTGGCTGCATTTCGTGCGCGAAAGCTTCCGGGAGGACGGTCCGAAAGTGCGGGACACCGGCACGGCCGCGGGCACCCGGATGCTCCCAGGAGGTAAGGGTTCGGTGGCCGCCGGGTCCCGGACGGGCGGCCGTGCGGGTAGATCTGGACCCGTGCAGGTGACCTATGCGAGCGAGGCGACGCCGGGCCGGGAGAACGAGGACTTCGTCGCGGCCGGACCCGGGTGGGTGGTGCTGCTGGACGGCGCGACGGCGCCGCCGGGCGTGGACGGCGGCTGCCGGCACGACCCGGCGTGGCTGGTGCGGCGGATCGGCGGGCGGATCGCGGCGGGCCTGGCGGCCGAGGCCGGGGAGCCGCTGCCCGACCTGGTCGCCGAGGCGATCAAGGTGACGGGGGAGGCGCACGCCGGGACGTGCGACCTCGGCGACCCCGACAGCCCGTCCGCGACGGTGTCGGTGCTGCGCCGCGGCGCGGACGCCGTCGACTGGCTCGTCCTCGCCGACTCCCCGATCGTGTTCGAGACGCCCGCCGGGACGGTCGTCTGCCGGGACGACCGGATCGACCGGCTGCCGAGCTACACCCGCGCGGCGGTGCGGGCGGCGCGCAACAGCCCCGGCGGGTTCTGGGTCGCGAGCACGAAACCGGAAGCGGCGTACGAGGCCCGCACCGGGCGGGTGCCGCTGCGGGGGCTGCGCCGGGCCGCGGTGCTGAGCGACGGCGCGTCCCGCCTGGTGGAGCGGTTCGGGCGGCTGACCTGGGCGGAGCTGCTCCGGCTCCTGGACGAGGAGGGGCCCGCCGAGCTGGTACGGCGGACGCGCGCGGTCGAGGCGGCGCGGCCCGCGGACGCCGGCGGGCGGGGCAAGCGGCACGACGACGCGACGGCGGTGCTCGTCCGCTTCTAGACGCCATCCTAGAAAAGGATTCTAGAATGGGAGGCATGGAGCCACAGGATTTCGACGACGTGCTGCAGGCCGTCCGCCGCTTCGTCCGCGACGAGGTGGTCCCCCGCGAGGAGGAGATCGAGGAGACCGACGCGATCCCCGAGTCGGTGCGGCGCACGTCCCGCGACATGGGCCTGTTCGGGTACGCGCTGCCGGAGCAGTACGGCGGGCTCGGCCTGTCGATGAGCGAGGAGGTCCGGCTCGTCTTCGAGATCGGCTACGCCAGCCCGGCGTTCCGCTCGATGTTCGGGACGAGCAACGGCATCGCCGGCCAGGTCCTCGTCCACGCCGGGACGGACGCGCAGAAGGACCGCTGGCTGCCCCGCCTCGCGTCCGGCGAGACCGTCGGCGCGTTCGCGCTCACCGAGGCCGAGGCCGGGTCCGACCCGAGCACGCTGACGACGACGGCGCGCCGCGACGGCGACGACTACGTCATCGACGGCGCCAAGCGGTTCATCACCAACGCCCCGGAAGCGGACGTCTTCATGGTGTTCGCCCGGACCGGCGGCGAGGGCTCCCGCGGCATCTCCACCTTCCTCGTCGAGAAGGGCGCGGACGGGCTGAAGGTCGGGCCGTCCGACGCGAAGATGGGGCAGCGCGGGGCGCACACCGCCGAGGTGCTCCTCGACGGCGTCCGCGTCCCCGCCGCCGCGATGGTCGGCCCGGAGGGCACCGGGTTCCGCACCGCGATGGCGTCCCTCGCGCACGGCCGGCTGAGCATCTCCGCAGTCTGCGTGGGCCTCGCCCAGCGGATCCAGGACGAGGCCGTCGCGTACGCGAAGGAGCGCGCCCAGGGCGGGCGGAAGATCGGCGAGTACCAGCTCGTCCAGGGCCTCATCGCCGACTCGCAGGCCGAGCTGTACGCGGGCCGGTCGATGGTGCTGGAGGCCGCGCGGGCTTACGACGCCGGCGAGGACACCAAGCTCGGGCCGTCCTGCGCGAAGTACTTCTGCTCGGAGATGGTCGGGCGGGTCGCCGACCGGGCCGTGCAGGTCTACGGCGGGATGGGCTACATGCGCGGCGTCGCCGTCGAGCGGTTCTACCGGGACGTCCGGCTGTTCCGCATCTACGAGGGCACCAGCCAGATCCAGCAGCTCGTCATCGGCCGGCATCTCCTGCGCTGACCTGGGGAAACGCCGCCGCGAGGAGACGGGGCGGGCGTGCGGGGCTTTCCAGTTCGCAAGTGGTGCCCGGGCCGTGTATGGTTTTCACTGCGCGAACGACGCAAGCCCCTTTAGCTCAGTCGGCAGAGCGTCTCCATGGTAAGGAGAAGGTCTACGGTTCGATTCCGTAAAGGGGCTCAACGACACCGCGGCCGCCGTCCGGACGATCGGAGGGCGGCCTTCGTCGTTCCCGGGGGTGCTCCGGGCCCGGACGTCCGGATTCGCCTCGCGGCAGGCCCTGTGGTAGCGTCCCACCGGTTCCATCGGGACGATTCGCAGGTCACCCGGCCCACCGGGTAACCTGGGTGCGGCCCTCCGGGGCCACCCGAACGCACTTCCCCGACCTCCGGTCCGGGAAATGCTGTTCCGAGGGTGCGGTGGGCATCCGGTATCCTTGCAAACCGGTCCACACCGACCATCACGGCGGGGTAGCTCAGTCAGGCAGAGCAAGCGGCTCATAATCGCTGTGTCGCCGGTTCAAGTCCGGCCCTCGCTACTACCCAGGTCTCTCACCCCCTCCGGGGGGTGAGCAGGCTGGGTCCGTACCGCCGGCCGCCCGCAGGGGCGGTCCCGGTCCGTAGTTCCTTGTCCCTAGCTCAGAAAGGCACTCCAACGTGGCTGCCACCGACGTACGGCCGAAGATCACGCTGGCCTGCCAGGAGTGCAAGCACCGCAACTACATCACGCGGAAGAACCGGCGCAACGACCCGGACCGCCTCGAGATCAAGAAGTACTGCCCGAACTGCCGGACGCACCGTCCGCACCGGGAGACCCGCTAGCCCGACGCCGGGGGAGCCGCACGGCCTCCGGGCGCCGAGCGCCCTCCGGCCGCGCGCGGAACGAGCCCCGGCTCACCGAGCTCCCACCCCGGAGCCCAAGCCCCCGAGGCACCGCCCGGCGGCCGCAAGGACCGACCCGGCCCGCAACCCGGGGATCGTGCGGACGCCCCAAGGGCCGAGCGCGGCTCTCGGAGGTTGAGTGGTCGGCGGACACGCCGAAGCGAAACGGCCGCCGGACGTGTGTCGGTCGGGTCGGTTCGCGTGGGGTGGATCGTGGCGGTGGGCGCGCGGGGTTCCGGGTGGTTCCTTCGCGGCTTGCGCACCTGTTCAGCATGATGTTCAGCCCGTCCTCATGGGTGAGACCCATGGGGGCGGGCTGAACGTCGTTCTGTTACCGTCCGTCGGGACGCAGAGGGAACGGTGCTCACGGCGCGGGCACCCGGGCGCGACGCCCCGTTCGACCTGGAAGGACGGACTGCATGGCACTGAACCGTGATTTCATCGGGCGGAGCTTCCCGCCCAGCGAGCCCTACGAGGTCAGCCGCGTCAAGATCCGCGAGTTCGCGGACGCGATCGGCGACCACAACCCCGTCTACCGCGACGCGGAGGCGGCGAAGGCGGCCGGGCACCCCGACGTCATCGCGCCGCCCACGTTCCCGATCGTGGTGTCGCTCGGCAACCCCGGCCTCGCCGACCCCGAGCTCGGCCTCAACTACGCGATGGTCGTGCACGGCGAGCAGCGGTTCGAGTACACCCGCCCGATCACGGCCGGGGACGTCGTGACCTGCACGTCGACGATCACCGAGATCAAGTCGATCGGCAACAACGAGAAGATGGTCGTGGAGACCGACGTGAAGACGGTCGAGGGCGAACTGGTCTGCAAGACCTACAACACGATCGTGGAGCGGGGGGCCTAGGGATGACCGCGAAGGTGAAGTACGACGACGTCGAGGTCGGCACCGAGATCCCGGCGCAGACGTACAAGGTCGACCGCGCGAACCTCGTCATGTACGCGGGCGCGTCCGGCGACTTCAACCCGATCCACTGGCGCGAGTCGTTCGCGAAGGCCGTCGGGCTCCCGGACGTCATCGCGCACGGCATGTTCACGATGGCGCAGGGCGGCCGGTTCGTCACCGACTGGGCGGGCGACCCGGGTGCGGTCGTCGACTACGGGGTACGGTTCTCCTCGCCCGTGGTCGTCCCCGACGAGGGCGGCGCGTCGCTGGAGATCAGCGGCACGGTGGAGGAGAAGCTGGACGACGGCAAGGTCGTCGTGGCGCTCACCGCCAAGTCGAACGACCAGAAGGTCCTCACGCGCGCCAAGGCGGTCGTCCGTCTCGCCTGAACGGGCGCGCGCCCGTCCGCACCGGCCGGGGACGACCGGCCGGTGCGGACGCGAACATGCGACGGAGGGATGACGACGTGGCGGTGATCGCCGAAGAGGTGAACCTGGCCGGATACACCACGCTGCGGCTGGGCGGCCCCGCCCGGCGGTTCGTCGAGGCGACCACCGAGGAGGAGGTCGTCGCGGCGGTCCGGGAGGCCGACGAGTCGGGCGAGCCGCTGCTGGTGCTCGGCGGCGGCAGCAACGTGGTGGTGTCCGACGACGGGTTCCCCGGGACGGTCGTGCACGTCGGGACGCGGGGGACCGAGCGCGTCGCCGCCGAAGGCGACCGGGTGCACCTCCGCGTGCAGGCCGGCGAGGACTGGGACCCGTTCGTCGCGCGCTGCGTGTCCGACGGCCTCGCCGGCGTCGAATGCCTCGCGGGGATCCCCGGGCGGGTCGGCGCGACGCCCATCCAGAACGTCGGCGCCTACGGGCAGGACGTCAGCCAGACGATCGTGCGGGTCCGCGCCTACGACCGGCGCGACCGCGCGTGGGTGACGCTCGGACCGGACGAGTGCCGCTTCACCTACCGCAACAGCGTGTTCAAAGGCGACGACCGGTACGTCGTCCTGGACGTGACGTACGCGCTGCGCGAGTCGGAGGAGTCGCAGCCGATCGCGTACGCCGAGCTGGCGCGCAGGCTGGACGTCCGGCCCGGCGAGCGGGTCGCGCTGAAGGAGGCGCGCGACGCCGTCCTGGAGCTGCGGCGCGGCAAAGGCATGGTCCTCGACCCGGCCGACCCCGACACCCGCAGCGCCGGATCGTTCTTCACCAACCCGATCCTGGAGCCCGCGCAGCTCGCCGAGCTGGAGCGGCGCGTCGCCGCGCGCCTCGGCCCCGACGCGGCGTTCCCCCGCTACCCCGAGCCGGACGGGCGCACCAAGACGTCCGCGGCGTGGCTCATCGACCGCGCCGGGTTCGTGAAGGGCCACGGGACGGGCCCGGCCCGCATCTCCGGCAAGCACGCCCTCGCGCTCACCAACCCGGGCGGCGCCCGGACCGCCGACCTCCTCGACCTGGCCCGCGAGGTGCGCGCCGGGGTGCGGGACGCGTTCGGCGTGGAGCTCGTGAACGAACCGGTCCTCGTCGGCGTCGCCCTCTGAGCCGGGCGGCGGCCGCGAGCCGGGCGGGCTTCGGCTCCGCGGGCATCAGGGCGCGGCTTCGCGGGCATGAACAGGACGGGCCCTTTGACGTCCGCGGGGCCCGGCCGCGGCGGGGCCCGTTGGGGAGTGCACCGTGGCCGTCCCCCTGCCCCGGCACACGCCCGGCGCGCCGCCGGGCCCTCGCCCGCCGCCGACTCCCGGTTCGGCCGGGATGCGCCTGCAGCTCGCCGACGAGGTCGCCGCGCGGATCCGCGAACTGATCGTCGACGGGCGGGTCCGGCCCGGGGAGCACCTGCGCCTCGAACGGCTCGCCGCCGAGTTCCGGATCAGCGTCACGCCCGTCCGGGAGGCGCTGAAGTCGCTGCGCGCCGAAGGCTTCGTCGTCCTGGAGCCGCGCCGCGGGTTCGTCGTCGCGCCGCTGTCGAAGCAGGACGTCACCGACCTGTTCTGGGTGCAGGCGGGCATCGCCGCCGAGCTGGCCGCCCGCGCCGCCGCCGCGCTGGACGACGCCGCGCTGGGCGACCTCGACGCGTTCCACCACGCGCTCGAACAGGCCCGGACCGTCCACCGCCCGGACCTGATGGAGCAGCACAACCGCGACTTCCACCGGCGCATCAACGTCGCCGCCGCGTCCCCGAAGCTCGCCTGGTCGATGGGGACGGCCGCCCGGTACGTCCCGCGCGGGATGTTCGGCGACGTCCCCGACTGGCCGCGCCTCGCCGTCCGCGACCACCGCCGCGTCCTGGACGCGCTGCGCGCGGGCGACGGGCCGGGCGCGGGCGCCGAGATGCGCGCGCACGTCCTGCGCGCCGGCGAGCTGCTGGTGGCGCACCTGGAGCGGCGCGGGCGGTGGCGCCCGGACGGGCCCGGCCGGTGAGCGCCCGCAGCCCCGGTCAGTTCGCGTCCGCGAGCCAGGCGTCGATGCCCGCGAGGAGCCGCGCCCGGACGTCGTCCGGTGCGGCCGACCCCCGGATCGACTGCCGCGCCAGCTCCGCGAGCTCCGCGTCGCTGAACCCGTGCTCGGACCGGACGAGCTCGTACTGCCGCGCGAGCCGCGACCCGAACAGCAGCGGGTCGTCGGCGCCGAGCGCGATCGGGACGCCCGCCTCCTGCAGGGCCCGCACCGGGACGTCCGCCGCCGTCGCCGCGACGCCGAGGCCCACGTTCGACGCGGGGCACACCTCCAGCGTGACGCCCCGGCTCGCGATGGCGTCCAGCAGCCGCGGGTCCTCGACGGCGCGCACCCCGTGCCCGATGCGGTCGGCGCCGAGCGTCTCCAGGCACTCCCGGACGCTCGCGGGCCCCAGCAGCTCGCCGCCGTGCGGGTCCGACAGCAGCCCGCCGCGCCGCGCGATCCGGAACGCGCCCTCGAAGTCGTAGGCGCGGCCCCGCCGCTCGTCGTTGGACAGCCCGAACCCGACGACGCCCTGCCCCGCGTACCGGACGGCGAGCCGCGCGAGCGTCTTCGCGTCCAGCGGGTGCCGCGTCCGGTTCGCGGCGATCACCAGCCCGATCCCGACGCCGGTCGCCGCCGACGCCTCCCGCGCCGCGTCGAGCACGAGCTCGACGGTCGGGGTGAGCCCGCCGAACCTCGCCGCGTACCCGCTCGGGTCGACCTGGATCTCCAGCCAGCCCGACCCCTCGGCGGCCTCGTCCTCGGCCGTCTCGCGCAGGAGCCGCCGCAGGTCGTCCGGGGTCTGCAGGACGGAGCGCGCGATGTCGTAGAGCCGCTGGAACCGGAACCAGCCCCGCTCGTCCGTCGCGTGCAGGCGCGGCGGCCAGTCGTCCACGAGGGCGTCCGGCAGGTGCACCCCGTGCAGCCGGGCCAGCTCGACCAGCGTCGAATGCCGCATCGAGCCGGTGAAGTGCAGGTGCAGGTGCGCCTTCGGCAGCAGCGCCGTGTCCGGGCGCGCGGCGCCGCGCGCGACGGGCCTCTCGCGGGCACCCTCGTCGACCGGACGGGCGGGAACGGTACGGGCCTCCATGGACCAATGTTGCCGGATGGCGCGCCGCGGTGACCGTCCGCCCCACCAGGATCATCACTCCGGACTACCTCCCATGACACGCGGCGGCCATCACGCCCCATGGGCATGCCCGAAAAATCTTGTGATTTCCGTGCAACCCTGCTCACCGTCCGTGCGTAGACGAGGGGCGCAAGAGTGTTGCGGGGCAGAAGGGAATCACGATGATCACGCTCAAGGCCGCCCTCGTCGCCGCGTCCGCCGTCGGGACGCTGTCCGTCGGCGGCGGCGTCACGTGGGCCATGGCGGGCGCGGGCTCGGACACCGCCGTGCCCGCGGGCGCGAACGCGTCCGCCCCCGCCGCCGCGCGGGAGGCGGGCGGCGCACCGGCCGCGGCGCCGACCTGCGTCCCGGCTCCCGGCGTGAAGCTGCCCGGGACGGAAGAACTGCGCCGGCAGGACGCACCGAAGGTGCCGACCATCGTCCTGCCCACCGAGGCGACCGAGGCCGCAAAGGCCCGCGCGAGCGAAGCCGCCAAGGGCGCGACGGGCGCGGCGGGTGAAGCCGCCGGAGGTGCGGCGGGCGCTGCGGGCGGAGCCGCCGAAGGCGCGAGGGCCCGCGCGGGCGAAGCCGCCGGAGGCGCGACCGGCGCTGCGGGCGAGGCCGCCGGCGGTGCGACGGGCGCTGCGGGCGAGGCCGCCGGAGGCGCGAAGGCCCGGACGGGTGAGGCCGCCGAGGGCGCGAGGGCCCGCGCGGGCGAGGCCGCCGGAGGTGCGGCCGGGGCCGCCGGGGCTGGGCAGGAGGTCGGGGAGCTGCCCGTGTGTCCGACTGCGGGTGGGGATGTGCCGGTGAGTGCGCCTGCGGGTGCGCCGGACGCGCGGGTTCCCGCGGCGCCCGCCGTGCCCGAGGCGCCGACGCCGCGCCTCGACTGCCGCGACCTCGACCCGGCCGTCCCGGTCGGCGGGCCGGTGGAGAAGGCCCTCGTGCTCACCAAGGGCCTGCGCCACGAGGCGACGTCCCGCGCCGCCCGCGACCTCGGCGGCGAGAAGGTCTGCACGGTCGCCCAGAAGTGGACGGGCGCCGCGGGCCGGTGGCTCGCCGTGCTGGTCGTCGAGGCCCCGTCCGGCGTCACCGGGCAGGAGCTGCGCCGGGGGCTGAAGCTGCCCTTGGGCGGCACGCCCGTCGCCGTCCCCGGGGCGGCCGCGTGGCAGCTTCCGGGCGGGCACGGCGTCCTCGTCCACGAGCGGGACGGCCGCTTCGTGCACGTCCACGGTTCGCCCTCGCTCGGCCAGGTGAAGGACGTCGCGGCCGGGCTGCGCTAGCACCGCCGGCCGGACCCGACCCGAAGACCGGCGGGCGGTCCCGGGCGCCGACCCCGCGGCCCGGGACCGCCCGTCCCCGATGACCGTTACCGCACGAGCCGGACGGAGCACAGTGGGGCGTCGAGACGACGAGTCGTTCGTGGAGTTCGTGGCGGCACGCGGCAACGCGCTGCTGCGCACGGCGGCGCTGCTGTGCGGCGCCGGGCAGGACGCCGAGGACATGCTGCAGACCGCGCTCGAGAAGGCGTACCGGCACTGGGGCAGGCTCGACCCCGACGCCGACCCCGAGCCGTACGTCCGGCGGATCCTGGTGAACCTCATGATCAGCCGGGCGCGGCGGTGGAAGGTGCTGCGCGAGATCCACATGGCCCGGCTCCCCGAGACGCCGGCCGTGTCGCCGCACCACTCCGTCGAGCTGAGAGGGGCGCTGATGGACGAGCTGCGCCGGCTGGGCCCGCGCCAGCGCGCCGTGCTCGTCCTGCGCTTCTGGGAGGACCTCTCGGAGGCGGAGACCGCGCGGGTGCTCGGCTGCTCCGTCGGGACCGTGAAGAGCCAGGCGTCGCGGGGACTCGCCAGGCTCCGCGAACGCCTCGACACGAACCTGGCGCCGATGGGGGGATGACATGGACGTAGAGGACGAACTGCGCCGCGCGATGGCCGAGACGGTCGCGGGCGCGCGGGCGCCGAGGTCGCTCGCCGCGGACGTCCGGCGCCGACACCGCCGCCGCAAGGCCCGGATCCGGACCGCGGCGGCGGTGGCCGGGGCGTCCGTCGCGGCGCTCGCGCTGGTCCCGGCGTACCGGTCGATCCAGCCCGCGCCCGCCGGGGCGCCCGAGGGCGTCGTCCCGTCCGCCGCCGCGTCCGGGGACGGCGCGCCCGAGCGGGTGCCCGCGCCCGCCCCGTCCCGTCCGGCCGAGTCCGGGAAGGGCGGGACGGCGGAGCCGCGGACGCCGCGCCCGTCCACCGGCGCCCCCGACGCCCCGGCCGCCGAGGCGCCGCGCGCCGAGCCGTCCCTGCCCGCGTGGCTCGCCTACCTGCCGGACGGCCTCGACGCCGCGCGCCCGTGCGCCACCGAGCGCGGCACCGCCCGCACCACGACCGTCTGCGAATGGCGCGGCGACCCCGGCTGGGTGCGGATCCGGCTGGTCGAGGGCACCGGCATCGGCGGCCCCGAGGAGCTCGCACCGCCCGTCGGCGTGCCGGTCCGCACGTCCGTCCGGGGGACGCCCGCGCTCGCGGGCGCCGCGCCCGGCTCGGGGCGGCAGGTCTCCTGGCTGCCGCGCGCCGGCCTCGGTGCGACCGTCCAGGCGGGCGGCGCCGCCGCCGGCGACCTCATGCGCATCGCCGAGGGCGTCCGCCCATAGGGAAGGGCCCCGAGCCGGAGCCCGGGGCCCTTCCCTCGTCCGCGCCGGGCCTCAGCCCGCCTCGGACAGCAGCTTCGCGACGCGGGAGACGCCCTCGACGAGGTCGTCGTCGCCGAGCGCGTACGACAGGCGGAAGTAGCCGGGGGTGCCGAACGCCTCGCCCGGCACCAGCGCCACCTCGGCCTCCTCCAGGATCAGCGAGGCCAGCTCCACGGACGTCGCGGGGCGCTTGCCGCGGATCTCCTTGCCCAGCAGCTCCTTGACCGACGGGTACGCGTAGAACGCGCCCTCGGGCTCCGGGCAGAGCACGCCGGGGATGTCGTTCAGCATCTTGACCATCGTGTGGCGGCGCCGGTCGAACGCCTTGCGCATCTCCGCGACGGCGTCGAGGTCGCCCGTCACGGCGGCGAGCGCGGCGGCCTGCGAGACGTTCGCCACATTCGACGTCGCGTGCGACTGCAGGTTCTGCGCGGCCTTCACGACGTCCGCCGGGCCGATCATCCAGCCCACCCGCCAGCCGGTCATCGCGTACGTCTTCGCGACCCCGTTCAGGACGAGCGTGCGGTCCGCGAGCTCCGGCACCACGACGGGCATCGAGTGGAACTCGGCGTCCCCGTAGACGAGGTGCTCGTAGATCTCGTCCGTGATCACCCACAGGCCGTGCTCGTCCGCCCAGCGGCCGATCGCCTCGATCTGGTCGCGGGTGTAGACGGCGCCGGTCGGGTTCGACGGGGAGACGAACAGCAGCACCTTCGTCCGGTCGGTGCGGGCCGCCTCGAGCTGCTCGACGCTCACCCGGTACCCGGTCGTCTCGTCGGCGACGACGTCCACCGGGACGCCCCCGGCGAGCTTGATCGACTCGGGGTAGGTCGTCCAGTACGGGGTGGGGACCAGCACCTCGTCGCCCGGGTCGAGCAGCGCGGCGAACGCCTCGTACACGGCCTGCTTGCCGCCGTTGGTGACCAGGACCTGGGACGGCTCGACCTTCAGGCCCGAGTCGCGCTCGGTCTTCTCGGCGATCGCCGCGCGCAGCTCCGGCAGCCCGCCGGCCGGGGTGTACTTGTGGAACCGCGGGACGCGGCAGGCCGTCACCGCGGCCTCGACGATGTAGTCGGGCGTCGGGAAGTCGGGCTCTCCGGCGCCGAACCCGATGACCGGGCGCCCGGCCGCCTTCAGCGCCTTGGCCTTGGCGTCGACGGCCAGCGTGGCGGACTCGGAGATCGCGGATATGCGCTTGGAGATGCGCGGACGGTCGGTGCTCATACCCCTATCGTTACAGACGCCGGACGGTGACCAGAGCGATATGTTCGGGCCGGTGGGGGCGCGTTCCGCGCGCCGGCCGCGCGTCCGCCGCGACGCCCGCGGCGGGTTTCGGTTCGACGCGGGGGCCGCGGCCACGTAGACTCCTGCGACTAGTGACGCGTCACCGGCTATGAGGCTGTCCGCACGAGCGACCCTCGGGAGGCCGTAAGCTGGTAACCGGCACGAGCTCGGCCACCCGGCCGGGCAGTTCTCCGTCACCGGAGAATGAAGGGCAGTGGCTCAATTGGTAGAGCACCGGTCTCCAAAACCGGCGGTTGGGGGTTCGAGTCCCTCCTGCCCTGCGAGGTGCGGTGCGCGCACCCGTGCCGGCCGCGTCGCGGCGGCCGACGCCGTGACGCGCGAAGGCGCGAACGGCGCGGCGACCACGAGGTGGTCCGAACACGACCGATGGGGTGAACGGCGGCATGGCGACTGAGACGCGCGGCGAGCCCGAGGCCAAGGACGAAGGCAAGGGCAAGCGGAAGAAGGTCGGGAAGCGGACCTCCCCCGCGCTGTTCGTGCGCCAGATCGTCGCCGAGCTGCGCAAGGTCATCTGGCCCACCCGCCGGGAACTGATCACCTACACGACGGTCTCCCTGGTGTTCGTCATCTTCATGGTCGCGCTCGTCTCCGGCGTCGACTGGGGTCTGCAGGAAGGCATCTACGCCATCTTCGGCTGATCCCGCCCCGCGGGGACGACCGCGTCGGGACGACCGGCGCCGGGGCATCCGGGCCGCGCGGCCCGCCGAACGGCCACATGCCGTACCGTCGTACAACCAGTCAGCGCAGACCGAGAGAAAGAGACACCGTGTCCGAGTCCTCACAGCCCTACGACGAGGCCGTGGAAGAGGCCCAGTCCGCTGCGGCTGCTGCGGCCGGCCAGGCGGCCGAGCCCGCCGACGAGGCGGCCGAGGCGGCCGTCACCGCCGGGGAAGGCGAGCCCGCGGACACGAAGCTCGAGGGCGAGGAGCCCCCCGGTCCGGAGGTCGCCGAGGGCGCCGCCGACCTCGCCGCCGAGGTGCGCGCCGAGGACGAGGACGCCGAAGCGGGCGAGGACGCCGAGCCGGGCGAGGAGGGCGAGGAGGCCGAGGCCCCCGCCGGGCCCCCGGCCGACCCGTACGCCGACTTCAAGATGGAGCTGCGGCTCCAGCCGGGCGACTGGTACGTCGTGCACACCTACGCGGGCTACGAGAACCGGGTCAAGACCAACATCGAGACCCGGACGCAGACCCTCAACATGGAGGACTACATCTTCCAGATCGAGGTCCCGCAGCACGAGGTCACCGAGATCAAGCAGGGCAAGCGGCAGAAGGTCAACGAGAAGGTCCTGCCGGGCTACATCCTCGTCCGCATGGACCTCACCGACGAGTCCTGGGCCGCGGTCCGCAACACCCCGGGCGTCACCGGGTTCGTGGGGCTGCTGAACAAGCCGTCCCCGCTGAGCCTGGACGAGGTCGCGAAGCTGCTGGCCCCCGAGCCCGAAGAGGCCGCCGGGGCCGTCAAGACCAAGGAGCCCGCGAAGGCGCAGGCGACCGTCGACTTCGAGGTCGGCGAGTCCGTCACCGTCATGGACGGCCCGTTCGCGACCCTCCCGGCGACGGTCAACGAGATCAACATCGAGGCGCAGAAGCTCAAGGTCCTCGTGTCGATCTTCGGGCGCGAGACTCCGGTCGAGCTGTCCTTCAACCAGGTCTCCAAGATCTGACAGACCCGCCCCGACCAGGGGCGTACAGCGGCTCCCACACGGCGGAATCGTCCCAGCCACCGTGTTGCCCGGAACTCCGGGAGTCGGAGCCATCGAGAAAATGGGACGCGAGGGGTGAGGCATGCCTCCCAAGAAGAAGGTCGCCGCCGTCGTCAAGGTGCAGCTGCAGGCCGGTGCCGCGACCCCGGCGCCGCCGGTCGGTACCGCTCTCGGTCCGCACGGCGTCAACATCATGGACTTCTGCAAGCAGTACAACGCTGCCACGGAGTCCCAGCGCGGCAACGTCATCCCCGTAGAGATCACCATCTACGAGGACCGCTCGTTCACCTTCGTCACCAAGACCCCGCCGGCCGCGCAGCTCATCCTGAAGGCCGCGGGCGTCGAGAAGGGCAGCGGCGAGCCGCACAAGAACAAGGTCGGCTCGGTCACCGCGGACCAGATCCGCGAGATCGCCACCACCAAGATGCCCGACCTCAACGCCAAGGACATCGAGGCCGCCGAGAAGATCGTCGCGGGCACCGCGCGGTCCATGGGCATCGAGGTCAAGTAAGTCCGTCACGTGGGAGGGCCGGGCGCGGCCCGCGACCACGGGTTCCACTGGAGGAACAGCATGAAGCGCAGCAAGGGCTACCGCGCCGCGGCCGAGAAGATCGACCGCGACCGGCTGTACTCGCCGGCCGAGGCCGTGAAGCTCGCCAAGGAGACCGCGGTCACCAAGTTCGACGCGACCGTCGAGGTCGCCCTGCGGCTGGGCGTCGACCCCCGCAAGGCCGACCAGATGGTGCGCGGCACAGTCAACCTGCCGCACGGCACCGGTAAGACCGCCCGCGTGCTGGTCTTCGCCGGCGGCGCGAAGGCCGACGAGGCCCGCGAGGCCGGCGCCGACTTCGTCGGCTCCGACGACATGATCGAGCGGATCCAGGGCGGCTTCCTGGACTTCGACGCGGTCGTGGCGACGCCCGACCAGATGGGCAAGGTCGGCCGGCTGGGCCGGGTGCTCGGTCCGCGCGGCCTGATGCCGAACCCGAAGACCGGCACGGTCACCATGGACGTGGCCAAGGCCGTCTCCGACATCAAGGGCGGCAAGATCGAGTTCCGGGTCGACCGGCACGCGAACCTGCACTTCATCATCGGCAAGGCGTCCTTCGACGAGCGCCTGCTGGTGGAGAACTACGCGGCGGCGATCGAGGAGATCCAGCGGCTCAAGCCGTCGGCCGCCAAGGGCCGGTACGTCAAGAAGGCCGTGCTGACCACGTCGATGGGCCCGAGCATCCCGCTGGACCCGAACGCGGTCCGCAACCTGACGGCGGAGCTCGAGACCGCCTGATCCGTCCGGCGTGATCACAGGGCGTCCCCGCACGGGGGCGCCCTGTGGCGTTTCCGGCGAAAAACCGGGGATTACCGGATATCGGGTCCGGAAATGGCCAAACCGATATGCGAAGACCTTTGTTACCGCCGGGGAACTTGGTGTTGAATCGGGTCCGTGAAGCGTAGAACGGACCGCATCATCGCGATTTCCGCGCTCGGTGCCGTGGCGGTCGTCCCCACGGTCGTCCTGGCGGTGGTGAAGACCGGCGGCGGCCCGGGGCCGGACGCCGGGGCGATGCCGCCCGCCGCCGCCATGGCGGACCGGGAGGCCGCCGGGGAGGGGCCCGGCACGGGAACGCTGTCCCCCTCCGGCGGCGCCGTTCCCGGGTCCGGGACGGGCTCCGGCGCGGGCGCCGGGACCGGTTCGGGCGCGGGCGCGTCCGGCGGCGCCGGGACGGCCGCGGCGGGCGGCGGGAGCGCGGCCGCGAAGGCCGTGCTGCCCGACGAGCAGCCGAAGCCGAGCCCCGATCTGCGCGCGTTCGTCCGCGAGACCGAGGTGAAGCTGACGCACGGGACGGGCGGCGACTACACGCACGCGGCGGAGACCGCGACGTTCACGCTCTTCCCCGAGTTCTCGCTGACCGCGACGGGCGTCACCACCACGGTGAAGGACGGCCAGACGTCCAAGGTGACCGAGAAGGTCATCGTGCAGGACGGCGTCCTGAAGGGGTACGACGGGCAGGAGTGGACGCAGTCCAAGCTGACCCAGGCCCAGTTGACGACGCTGCAGACGCAGTCGGACCCGCGCCAGTTCACGTACCTGATGGCGAGCCTGCCCGACCTGTTCGCCGAGGGACCGGACGCGCAGGGCCGGACGCACTTCCTCGCCGACAGCAGGCTGGGCGACCTGTACGGGCTGCTGCCGCGGCAGGCGGCGGAGCAGATCGGGCGGGTCATCCCGGCGGAGACCGGGGTCGGCGTGGACCTGTGGGCGAACGCCAAGGCGCGTCCGACCTGGATCGGGCTGAAGGCGCAGGCCCCCGGTGGTGCGCTGGACGGGTCGATGACGTTCGGCTCGTACCGCTGACGTCCGGCTCGCGCCTCTGAGGCGTCCCCAGGAGCCCGTTCGTCGTCCGGGGTAACCCCCCCATGGTCGTACTCGTCCGCCGAGCATTCGTACCATCGGGGGATGCCGCGTTTCCGCCGGGCCTACAGACTGGTGGGAACGAGCAGGGCGATCAAGGAGGCTCGAGAACCGATGAACCGACGACTCATGGTCGCCGCCGGCGGAACCGCGATGGGGGCGGTGCTCCTGCTGTCCGGCTGCGGCGGGGACGGGTCGGGCGGCACGGCGGCCAACGTGAATCTCAGCGCGAACGAGGCGCTGCTGGCCTCGTCGAAGGAGACGAGCAAGGCCGACACGTTCCACGCCGACCTGACCGTCACGACCGAGGAGGACGGCGGCGGGAAGATCCGCGCCAACGGGCAGTTCCAGCTGCGGCCGACGCTGAAGTTCTCCGCCGAGCTGGACGAGGCGACGCGGGGCGGGTCGGCGATCCCGGGCCTTCAGGGACGCGCCGTCTACACCGGTGACATGCTGTACGCGAAGGTCCCGCAGCTCGCCCGGTTCGTCGCCGGCGGCAAGCCGTGGGTGAAGATCGACGTGAACCGGGTCGCGCAGCAGAACGGCTTCGACGTCCGGCAGCTCATCGACCAGGTGCGCAAGGTGAACCCGGCCGAGCAGACGAAGATGCTCACCGGCTCCGAGGACGTCCGCCGCGTCGGCACCGAAGAGGTCAACGGCGTCGAGACGACGCACTACGCGGGCACCGTCACCGTCCAGGACGCGCTCAGCCGCCTCGACGCGGAGGCGCGCGAGGAGGCGAAGCGGCACATGCCGCAGGACGCCGACGCGACGATCGAGTTCGACCTGTGGACCGACGGCGACAACCTGCCGCGCAAGCTCGAGACGGACGTGAAGGGCGACCAGGGGCACGCGGGCAAGGTGACGGTCGTCTACAGCGAGTACGGCGAGTCGGTGTCGGTGAACCCGCCGCCGGCCGAGCAGGTCGGGACGCTCTCGCTGGAGTCGTTCCTCGGCGGCAGCTGACCGATTCTTACGGAAATTCCCAGTTCGACGCGAACTTGACGGGGGTCTCCGGCGTCATAAGGAAGAAGTAAAGAGCGGTCCGGCCCCGGGTCGGGCCGCTCTTCGACGACGCAAGGAGATCGTGAAGATGATCCGTCGGTTCGCCGTGGGGACCGCGTTGGTCACCAGCCTGACCCTCTCGCTCACCGGCTGTCTCGGCGATGCCGGCGACAAGGTGAGCCAGGCGGGCGAGAACCTGAAGCTGAGCGCCGCGCAGGTGCTCGGCAAGAGCGCCGAGAAGACCGGCCAGATCGACAGCTTCCAGGCCGACTTCGACATGAACGTCTCGGCCCCCGACGGGAACGTCAAGGCGTCCGGCGCCATGCAGTACCAGCTCAAGCCCGAGCTGGCGTACAGCATGAAGTACAACGAGATGTCCGTCGGCGGCCAGTCCATGGGCGGCATGGAGCAGCTGCTCGTCGGCCGCACCATGTACATGAAGATGCCGATGCTCTCGGAGCTGCCCGGCGCCTCCGCGAAGCCGTGGATCAAGATCTCCCTCGAGGAGGCCGGACGCGCGGCCGGGCTGAACATCGACCAGATGCTGCAGCAGTCGCAGCAGATGGACCCGGTGGCGAACATGAAGAAGCTGACCGCGTCCAAGGACGTCCGCGAGGTCGGCAAGGAGAACGTGAACGGCGTCGAGACGACGCACTACTCGGGCTCGTACAACATGGCGGACGCCATCGCGGAGCTTCCCGCGGACCAGCAGGAGGCGGCCCGCGCGGCCATCGCCCAGACCGGCATGGAGTCGATGAAGTTCGACGTGTGGGTCGACGGGCAGCAGCTCCCGCAGAAGATGGCGATGTCGACGCCGTCGTCGGCCGCGGGCGCGATGACGATGACGATGACCTACCGCGACTACGGCAAGCCGGTGCAGGTCACGGCGCCGCCCGCGAACCAGGTCACCGACATGGCGGAGATGATGCAGGGGCTGGGCGGCGGCCTCGGCGGAAGCTGACCGCACGGGATTCCGACCCGGATCGAGGGGGCCGCGCCGGAGGGCGCGGCCCCCTCGCCGTTGCGCGACGCGCCGATTTGGTCTAAGGGCGTCTCTGCGCGTAGTCTGTTTCCTGCCGAAGACCGCCGGTCGCCGCCCGCTCACGGGCGGCCGAAGGACCCGAAGAGATTCGGGCGGCCCGCGTAGGTGAGACGAGAGCTTCCGCATGGCCTCCGCGTCATGCTCACGCCCCGTGCGCCTGCGCCGGGGCGTTCCCTTTTCCGAGACCTTTTTCGCCCCGGCGGCTTCCCCAAGGTAATCGGAAGGAGGGCCATGGCCAAGGACCACAAGGATGCGGCCATCGCCGAGCTCAAGAGCGAGTTCGAGAGCTCGAACGGCGCCGTGCTGACCGAGTACCGCGGGCTGTCGGTCGCGCAGGTCACCGAGCTGCGCGGCAACCTCGGCGAGGTCGCACGTTTTCGCGTTGTGAAGAACACGCTGACCAAGCGCGCCGCGAACGAGGCCGGTGTCGACGAGCAGTTCCGCGAGCTGCTCGAGGGCCCGTCGGCCATCGCGTTCGTCCGGGGCGACGTGGTCGAGGCCGCCAAGGGCCTGCGCGACTTCGCCAAGGCGAACCCGGCGCTGGTGATCAAGGGCGGCTACATCGACGGTCAGTCGATGGACGCCGCGCAGATCACGAAGCTGGCCGACCTGGAGTCTCGCGAGGTGCTCCTCGCGAAGCTGGCCGGCGCGATGAAGGGCTCCATGGCGAACGCCGCGGGCCTCTTCAACGCCCTGCCGACGCAGGCGGCCCAGCTCGCCGAGGCGCTGCGCGCCAAGCGCGAGGGCGAGGGCGAGAGCGCCCCCGCCGAGGCGTCCGCCGAATAGGCACCCGCGGTTCCGTACACCCCAGTTTTTCAGCCATAGCGGAGGAAACATCATGGCGAAGCTCAGCACCGACGAGCTGCTCGACGTCTTCAAGGAGATGACCCTTCTCGAGCTCTCCGAGTTCGTGAAGCAGTTCGAGGAGGTCTTCGACGTCAAGGCCGCCGCGCCGGTCGCCGCCGTCGCGGCCGCCCCGGGCGCCCCCGGCGCTCCGGCCGAGGAGGCCCCGGCCCAGGACGAGTTCGACGTCATCCTCGAGGGCGCCGGCGACAAGAAGATCCAGGTCATCAAGGAGGTGCGCGCGCTCACCAGCCTCGGCCTGAAGGAGGCCAAGGACCTGGTCGACGGCGCGCCGAAGCCGCTGCTGGAGAAGGTCAACAAGGAGACCGCCGACAAGGCCAAGGAGGCCCTGGAGAAGGCGGGCGCCTCGGTCACCGTCAAGTAAGACGGTCCACCTTCGCACCGGAGCCGTGCGGCTCGGCTCCACCGCGTCACGGAAGGCGGTCACCCGTTCGGGTGGCCGCCTTCTCGCATGTCCGGCTTCGGACGCGGGCCGGCCTTGTCGGCGGCTGCGCAACCGTGCTGGTCAGGGGATTCGTTTCCTGTGCCGAGGTGATAAAGGGCCGCCGCAAACCGTGTGCCACGGCGGGTTGTGCAGGTCACATACCGGGGCGTAGCGTCCCGTTCTGGTGCTGTGGCCCCACCGGGCCGCTCCCGTAACGACCGCCCGTCGGGCAACAGCGGACGGCCGGGCCGTGACCCCCGGCTTGAGGAGCCGGTTCTTGGACCACTAGTCTCATAGGCGATGTAAGTAACGATTGTCTTACGACGTCGCATTTGGCCACTGATCTGGTCCGGTACCTCTTCCATTTGCCCGGGAGGTCGCTACGGTAGTGGCACCCGTCGCGGCTACCGGACGGTAGCAAGGAGACGGGCACGCGGTGTGACGACAGAGCCTCGGTAAGACAGCCTCGGTAAGACAGAGCCTGAGTACTACTCGCTCATTGGTTCGGGATTCCCCCCGGCCTGGACGAAAGGTGACGAGTGGGCGTCGAGATCAGAGTTGAGGGCCTGACCAAGTCCTTCGGCCGCCAGGTGATCTGGCAGGACGTGTCGCTGACCATTCCCGCAGGGGAGATCTCCGTTCTCCTCGGCCCATCCGGCACCGGCAAGTCGGTCTTCCTGAAGTCCCTCGTCGGGCTGCTCAAGCCGGACCGCGGGCACATCTGGATCGGCGACCGGGACCTGCCCAACCTGCCCGAGTCGCAGTTGTACGAGACGCGGAAGCTGTTCGGTGTCCTCTTCCAGGACGGCGCCCTCTTCGGCTCGATGAACCTGTTCGACAACATCGCGTTCCCGCTGCGCGAGCACACCAAGAAGTCCGAATCCGAGGTCAAGCGAATCGTCCTCGAGAAGATGGAACTGGTGGGTCTGCTCGGCGCCGAGTACAAACTTCCCGGCGAGATCTCCGGCGGTATGAAGAAGCGCGCCGGCCTGGCCCGCGCGCTGGTGCTGGACCCGGAGATCCTGCTGGTGGACGAGCCGGACTCCGGCCTCGACCCGGTGCGCACCGCGTTCCTGAACCAGGTGTTCATCGACCTCAACGCGCAGATCAACGCGACGTTCCTGATCGTCACCCACGACATCAACACCGCCCGGACCGTCCCGGACAACATCGGCCTGCTGTACCAGCGGAACCTGGCGATGTTCGGGCCGCGGGAGATGCTGCTGTCGAGCGAGGAGCCGGTCGTCCGGCAGTTCCTCAACGCGAGCAAGATCGGCCCGATCGGCATGTCGGAGGAGAAGGACGCCTCCGAGCTGGAGGCCGAGGCGAAGATGGGCCACGACCCGGGCAAGCTGCCGCCGATCCCGCCGCAGCAGATGCCGACGAACGGCCTGCTGCGCGCGGGCCAGCACGCGCCCGGCGCGTGGTGCGCCGCGCACGGCGTCGTCCCGCCGCCCGGGTCGTTCATCGACGACCTGGGCCGCAACTGGGTCGAGGAGTGGCCGCGGTACGTGGCGTCGCTGTCGACGGCCGGCGGCGTGCCCGCCGCGCCCGGCCAGTTCCCGGGCGGTCCGCCGCCGGGGCAGTACGGGGCGGGTGCGAAGTACTGATGTCCACTCCTGGTATCGGCGCGGACCAGGGCGGTGAGAAGAGCACTTCGTCCCGTGTGTCGCTGCGCAAGATCGGCGACGGCGCGACGAACGTCGCGGTCCGGGAGCCGGGGCGGTTCTTCGCCCTCTGCCTGGACACGGGCCGCGCGATGTTCCAGTGGCCGTTCCAGTGGCGCGAGTTCATCCAGCAGGCCTGGTTCATCGTCAGCGTCACGGTCGTCCCGACGATGCTGGTCGCGATCCCGTTCGGCGGCGTGCTGTCGCTGCAGGTCGGGGGGCTGATCCGGCAGCTCGGCGCGCAGTCCTACACGGGCGCGACGGCGGTCGTGGCGATCGTCCGCGAGGCGAGTCCGCTGGTGACGTCGCTGCTGATCGCGGGCGCGGCCGGATCGGCGATGTGCGCGGACCTCGGGTCCCGGAAGATCCGCGAGGAGATCGACGCCATGGAGGTGCTGGGGATCAACCCCCTGCACCGCCTGGTCGTCCCGCGGATGCTGGCGTGCGCGTTCGTGGCGCTGTTCCTGAACGGCCTGGTGTCGGTGGTCGGCCTGATGGGCGGCTACGTCTTCAACGTCATGCTGCAGGACGGGACGCCGGGCGCGTATCTGGCGTCGTTCAACGCCATTGCGCAACTACCCGACCTGCTGCAGGCGGAGTTCAAGGCGTTCGTCTTCGGAATCACCGCCGGCCTTGTCGCCGCCTATAAGGGGCTGAACGCAAAGGGAGGCCCGAAGGGCGTGGGGGACGCGGTCAACCAGACCGTGGTCATCACCTTCATGCTCCTGTTCGTGGAGAACTTCCTGATCTCCACGCTGTACTTCCAGTTCGTTCCGTCGAAGGGCATGTAGATGGCGGCCCCAGGCAAGACGGGGAAGGCCGTCTCCCGTGCGGTGAACGCACCCCTGCAGCGACTGGACGACTTCGGGCACCAGCTGTCGTTCTACCTGCAGGCGTTCGCGTGGACGTTCCGGGCGCTGCGCCGGTACCGCACCGAGGTGATGCGGCTGCTGGCCGAGGTGAGCCTCGGCACCGGCGGGCTCGCGGTGATCGGCGGCTCGGTGGTGATCGTCGGCTTCATGACGTTCTTCACCGGCAGCCAGGTCGGCCTCCAGGGATTCGAGTCGCTGGACCAGATCGGGACGGCCGCGTTCACCGGGTTCGTCGCGTCGTACTTCAACACCCGGGAGATCGCGCCGCTGGTGTCGGCGCTGGCGCTGTCGGCGACGGTCGGGTGCGGGTTCACCGCGCAGCTCGGCGCGATGCGGATCTCCGACGAGATCGACGCGCTGGAGGTCATGGCCGTCCCGTCGGTGCCGTTCCTGGTGACGACGCGGATGATCGCCGGGATGATCGCGGTGATCCCGCTGTACATCGTGGGCCTGCTGGCGTCGTACGGCGCGACCCGGATCGTCGTGACGACGTTCTACGGGCAGTCGACCGGCACCTACGACCACTATTTCGACTTGTTCCTACCGCCGAACGACATCCTGTGGTCGTTCGGAAAAGTGATCGTCTTCTCCGTCCTGGTGATGCTGATCCACTGCTACTACGGCTACAACGCGAGCGGCGGTCCGGCCGGCGTGGGCGTCGCGGTGGGCCGCGCGGTGCGGACCAGCCTCGTCGTGATCAACGTGGCGGACCTGATGCTCGGCATGGCGATCTGGGGCACCGACACGTCGGTGCGGATCGCGGGGTGAGGGCGCGATGACCGAACGGATGCGACTGCGTCTGCTGGGCGTGACGATGGTCGTGGTGATCCTCCTCGCGCTGGCTCTGACGGTGGCGTTCTACAACAAGGCGTTCCGGCCGGTGGTGAACGTGAAGGTCTCCGCCGAGCGGGTGGGGCTGCAGCTGCTGCCGCACTCGGACGTCAAGGTGCGGGGCCTGATCGTCGGCGAGGTGCGCGACACCGAGGTGACCGACGACGGCGCCGTCCTGCACCTGGCGCTGGACCCGGACAAGGCGGAGCTGATACCGCGGAACGTCCAGGCGCGGATGCTGCCGAAGACGCTGTTCGGCGAGAAGTACGTGTCGCTGGAGATGCCCGCGCAGCCGGGGCCGACCGGTCTGACGGACGGCATGACGATCCAGCAGGACCGGTCGCGCGCGGCGGTCGAGGTGAACCGGCTGCTGGACGACCTGCTGCCGCTGCTGCAGGCGGTGAAGCCGGCGGAGCTGAACACGACGCTGAACGCGCTGGCGACGGCGCTGCAGGGCCGCGGCGACCAGCTCGGCGAGAACCTGGAGCAGGCCGACGCGCTGCTGCAGAAGATCAACCCGGAGCTGGGGACGCTGGTCGAGGACCTGCACGGCCTCGCGGACGTCGCGGACGTCTACAACGCCGCGGCGCCCGACCTGCTGCAGACCCTCCGGAACCTGAACGTGACGAGCCGGACGATCACCGACAAGGAGCGGACGATCGAGCAGCTCATCCCCGCGGTGACGGCGCTGTCGGAGGACGGGAACACGTTCATGCGGCAGAACGGCCCGAAGATCATCGGGGTGAACATCGCGAACCGGGACGTGCTGCAGATCGTCGCGAAGTACTCGCCGGCGATGCCGTGCGTCCTGGAGGGCCTCATGGAGGCCAAGCCGGAGCTGGAGCGGGTCGGCGGCGGCGGCGGGTCGAAGACCTACAACCTGACGATCGAGATCGTGAAGCCGCGGCCGGCGTACACGTACCCGCTGGACAAGCCGGAGGCCCGGGACCACCGGAACCCGCGCTGCTACGGGATCCCGAACTCGAAGGTCCCCTTCCCGGACTACCTGGCGCTGGACGGCACGCAGGACGACCTGTGGTGGAAGAACCCCGACCCGGCGAACGCCGGCGCGGCGGGGAACCGGGGCCGCGCGGTGTCGAACGTGTTCGTCGAGCCGGGCTCCGGTGACGACAACGAGACGATCAAGAACATCGTCGCGCCGCTGACCCGGACGCCGTCCGACGAGCTGTCGGACATGTCGGCGCTGATGTTCGGGCCGCTGCTGCGGGGATCGGTGGTGACGGTCGAGTGAAGACGACGGGCGCGGCGGTCAAGCTGGGGATCTTCGTGGTCCTCACCTCGCTGACCACGGGCGTGCTGGCGATGACGATCTCGAACCTGCGGTTCGGTCCGTCGGAGACCTACAAGGCGGTGTTCTCGGACGTCACCGGGCTGCTGGAGAACGACGACGTGCGCGTCGCGGGCGTGCGGGTCGGGCAGGTCGAGGACATCGAGCTGCACAAGGGCAAGCAGGCGCTGGTGACGTTCAGCGTCGACAGCGACGGGGTGTTCCGGGCGGGGCTGCCGAAGTCCACCCAGGCGCACATCCGGTACCGGAACCTGATGGGGCAGCGCTACCTCGCGCTGACCGACGGGGCCGGGCAGGCGAACCAGTTCCTCGACCCGGGCGACACGATCCCGCTGGCGCAGACCAAGCCGGCGCTGGACCTGACCGTCCTGTTCAACGGGTTCCGGCCGCTGTTCCGGGCGCTGGAGCCGCAGGACGTCAACACCCTCGCGATGCAGATCATCAAGGTGCTGCAGGGCGAGGGCGGGACGATCAACAGCCTGCTGCGGCACACGGCGTCGCTGACGAACACGCTCGCGGACCGGGACGCGGTGATCGGCCGGGTCATCGAGAACCTCAACGAGGTGCTCGGCACGATCGACTCGCGGCACGAGCAGGTCAACAAGATGGTCGTGGACCTGCGGAGCTTCGTCAGCGGGCTGTCCCACGACCGTGAGGCGATCTTCGAGTCGGTCGAGGCGATCAACGGGCTGGAGTCGGCGACGGCGGGCCTGCTGCGGGACACCCGGCCGGACATCAAGGACGACATCGCGGGGCTGCGGAAGCTCACCGGGACGCTCGACGACCACAGCGCGACCCTCGACAAGGGGCTGCAGCGGACGCCGCGGCGGCTCGAGGAGCTGCTGAACATCTCGTCCTACGGGTCCTGGTTCAACATGTACGTCTGCGGTCTCGACGCGCGGGTGCGGCTGCCGGGCGGACCGGTCTACCAGACACCGGCGATCGTGAACGAGAACGCGAGGTGCAAGTAGATGAGGATTCCGTTCCGGGAGCGAAACCCGGTCCCCATCGGCCTCTCCGCGTTCGCGGTCATCATCGTCGCGCTGCTCGTGGTGATGAACCTGGAGAGGATCCCGTTCGTCACCGGAGGGACGACCTACACGGCGTCGTTCCGAGAGGCCGCGGGGCTGAAGCCGGACGAGGAGGTCCGCATCGCGGGCGTCAAGGTCGGCCAGGTTCGCGCGGTCGAGCTCGACGGCGACAAGGTGAAGGTCACGTTCCGGGTGGACGACGGCGTGAAGCTGGGCGACCGCACCGAGGCCAGCATCAAGATCAAGACGCTGCTGGGCGCGCACTACCTCGGGCTGTCGCCGAACGGGTCGCGGCCGATGAAGGCGCACATCCCGCTGGAGCGGACGCACACGCCGTTCGAGGTCGTCCCGGCGATCAGCGAGCTGGGCGAGCGCGTCGGGCAGATCGACGTGCAGCAGGTCGCGAAGTCGTTCGACGTGCTGTCGACGACGTTCGCGAACTCGCCGGACGAGGTGAAGGCGTCGCTGCAGGGCCTGCGGCGGCTGTCGGACACCATCTCGTCCCGCGACGACGAGCTGCACGAGCTGGCCGACCGGGCCCGCAGCGTGTCGGGCCTGCTCGCGGACCGCAACAAGGACTTCGAGAAGCTCGTCCAGGACGGCGACCGGCTGCTGGCGGCCGTCCAGGCGCGGCGCGAGGTCATCCACCGGCTGCTGGTGAACACCGTCCAGCTGTCCCAGCAGGTCAACGCGCTGATCAACGAAAACCAGGCGCAGCTCAAGCCGATGCTGGACAACCTGGAGCAGGTCAACCAGGTGCTGCTGAAGAACCAGAAGAACCTGGACCGGATCCTGCAGATGTTCGGGCCGTTCGCCCGCCAGTTCGCGGACGTCACCGGCACCGGCCGCTGGTTCGACGCCTACCTGCAGAACCTCATCCCGATCCCGGCGGCCATCGACGACTCGAACGCCGGGACGAAGAGCCAGGGCGGCCACGGCGCCGCGCGGAACGGCACCCCGAACGGCGCTCAGAACGGCCAGAACCAGACCAGGCAGGGCCAGAACGGCCAGAACCAGGGCGACAGCCCGCTCCCCTTCCTCCCGTGACAGCAGGCAGGTACCGGTAGTGCGAAACTCGGCAACGATTCTCCGCCTCGGCGGCGCGATGCTCGCCGTCGCGGTGCTGGTCGCCGCGCTCGTCCTGCTGTTGCAGGAGCCGAAGCAGCGGCACATGACCGCGTACTTCACCAAGGCCGTCGGCCTCTACGCCGGCGCGGACGTCCGCATCCTCGGCATCAAGGTCGGGGAGGTGGAGCGGGTCGACCCGGTCGGCGACTCGGTCCGGGTGCGGCTGCGCTACGACGCCAAGTACAAGATCCCGGCGAACGCGCAGGCCGTCATCGTCAACCAGACGCTGGTCGCCGACCGGTACGTCCAGCTCACGCCCGCCTACAAGAACGGGCCGGTGCTGAAGGACGGCGCGACGCTGACGACGAGCCGGACGGCCGTCCCCGTGGAGGTCGACTCGATCAGCGGCAGCCTGAACGAGCTGAGCGAGGCGCTCGGCCCGCAGGGCGCCAACGCGCCGGGCGCGACGGGCGAGGGCTCGCTGTCGCGGCTGCTGCGGGTCGGCGCGGAGAACCTGCAGGGCCAGGGCGACGACATCAACGAGACGATCAAGAACACGTCGGAGATGCTCGGCACGCTGAGCACCGACCGCGAGGACGTCGCGAAGACGATCGAGAACCTGCGGATCATCACCGACGCGATGAAGCGGAACGACCAGCAGATCAAGTCGTTCACCACCCGGCTCAACTCGGTCTCCGGGCAGCTGTCCCAGGAGAAGGAGGAGCTGAGCGCGGCGCTGAACACGCTGGGGCCGACGCTGCGGAACGTCGAGACGTTCGTGAAGGAGAACCGCGGGCAGCTGTCCGACAACGTCGAGCAGCTCGCGCAGATCACCGGCGTCCTGGTGAAGGAGAAGGAGGCGCTGGCCGAGATCCTCACGGCCGGCCCGCTCGCCATCAACAACCTGGCCCGCGCGTACGACCCGATCAGCGGCACCATCCACAACCGGGCCGACCTGCGCCAGTTCAACAACCTGGCCGACTGGGTGTGCTCGCTGGCGTACTCGGTCGGGACGCCCGCCGACCAGTGCCTCGACTTCGTCGAGCCCTACAACGGCATCGGCCAGGCACTGGGCGGCCTCCACCTGGACCTGTCGTGGATCACGGCGCTGACCACGCACTACGACCCGGTCCCGATCCCGCCGGACGCCTACGGCCCGAACGACCCCGAGAACCCGAACCGGGGCGGCGCCCGGACGAACGCGCAGCCGAACAAGGCGCGGACCAACGCGCAGGGCGGCGCGCAGGGCGGCGCCCAGGGGAACGCGGCCCACGCGCCGCAGGGACTCTCCGCACTGCTGCCTGGAGGTGGCCGATGAGCAGGACACGGCCCGTGCGCGGCGCGCGGCGCCGGGCGCGGCTGCTCGGCGCGGCGGCGCTGGCCGGCGTGACGGCGCTGTCGGGCTGCTCGTTCGACGGCGTGGCGTCGCTGCCGCTGCCCGGCGGCCCCGACCTCGGCGACGACCCGCAGACCTTCAAGGTCGAGTTCGCGAACGTGCTGGACCTCGTCCCGCAGTCGGTGGTCAAGGTCAACGACGTGTCGGTCGGCCAGGTCGAGAACATCGAGCTGGCCGGCGGCGAGGGCGGCTGGCGCGCGGTCGTCACGGTCGCGGTCCGCAAGGACGTCGAGCTGCCCGACAACGCGAACGCGCGGATCTCGCAGACGAGCCTGCTCGGCGAGAAGTTCGTGGACCTGTCGCCCCCGGCGAACGAGCCGCCGCGCGGCCGGCTCGGCACGGGCGACGTGATCCCGCTGGCCCGCACCGCGCAGGGCACCGAGATCGAGCAGGTGCTGTCGGCGATGTCGCTGCTGCTGAACGGCGGCGGCCTGGAGCAGGTCTCGACGATCAGCCACGAGCTGCAGGCCGCGATGGGCGGCCGCGAGGCGACGATCAAGTCGGTGCTGAACCGGGTGAACGTGTTCGTCGGCACCCTCGACCAGAACCGGGACGCCATCACGCGGGCGCTCGACAGCCTCGACCGGCTCACGGCGAAGCTGTCGGCCGAGCGGAAGACGATCCAGGACACGGTCGACGAGACCGGTCCCGCCATCGCGGTGCTGGAGCAGAACCGCGAGGACCTCACCGAGATGCTCGTCGCGCTGGACAAGCTCAGCCGCACCACCACGAACGTGATCAATCGGTCGCACCAGGACCTGGTCGGGAACCTCAAGCAGCTCGACACGATCCTCCAGAACCTGAACAAGGCGGGTTCCGACCTGCCGAACGCGCTGGAGATGCTGATCACCTACCCGTTCCCGACGACGTTCGAGAA
The DNA here is from genome assembly GCF_000425065.1 of Actinomadura rifamycini DSM 43936. Lineage (GTDB taxonomy): Bacteria > Actinomycetota > Actinomycetes > Streptosporangiales > Streptosporangiaceae > Spirillospora > Spirillospora rifamycini. The sequence goes on along the minus strand of NZ_AULB01000028.1, from coordinate 36,246 downwards.
CGTCATCGAGGGCGACTACGGCAACGTCCACCTGACCGTCGACCTGGACTTCGAGTCCCTCGCGCAGAACCTCCTGGGCGGCACCGACCTGGAGAGCTCGCTCGGCAGCGGGCAGGAGATGCGCAAGATGATCCAGGTGCCGAACCTGACGCTGCCGGACGCGCCGCTGGGCGTCCTCCCGCCGGACGGCGCCGCCGGCGCGGCGGGCGGGACGCGCCAGAAGCCCGGCGGCGGGGGCGGCGCCCCCGGCGGCTCGACCCCCGCGCCGACACCGGACGCGACGCCCACCGGGGAGAAGACCCCCGGCACCGGCGGCGAGAAGAAGGACAAGGACGGCGGGGACTTCTGGGACCTCTTCGGCGGCGGCGAGAACCGCCCCGGGGCGTTCGGTCAGCGGCCGAGCGGTCTGTCGACCCTGATGACGGGGGGCCTGTCGTGATCCTCAAGCGCGGCGTCAAAGTCCAGCTGATCGCCTTCGTGCTGATCACGATCATCGGCGTGTCGGTCGTGTCGGTGAAGTACATCGGCTTCGGCCGCGAGATGCTCGGCCGGCAGTACACCGCCTACGTCGACCTCACCGACTCCGGCGGCATCTTCACCAACGCCGAGGTCACCTACCGCGGCGTGCCCGTCGGCCGGGTCGGCCCGATCAGGCTGACCGACTCCGGCATCAAGGTCGAGCTGGAACTGGAGCGCGGCGAGCGGATCCCGCGGCAGGGCATCACGGCCGTCGTCGCGAACCGCTCCGCCGTCGGCGAGCAGTACATCGACCTGGTGCCGTCCGGGAAGAACGGCCCGTACCTCGACGAGGGCGACCCGTACACGATCCCCAAGGAGCGCACGAAGCTGCCGGTCTCCACGGCCGAGCTCCTGCAGAACGTCGACGCCCTCGTCACCTCCGTGAACACCCGGGACCTCGGCATCGTCATCGACGAGCTGAACCAGGCGTTCACCGGAACCGCCGAGGACCTCCAGCAGATCCTCGACGACACCGACCGGATCCTGGACACCGCCGACGAGGCGTACCCGGACACCAAGAAGCTCCTCGACAACAGCCTGACCGTCCTGGACACCCAGCGGAGCCAGGGCGCGAACATCCGGGGTTTCGCCCGGAACCTGAACGAGCTGAGCTCGTCCATCCGCGACGACGACAAGGCGCTGCGGCGGACGATCGACGCCGCGCCGGGCGCGGTGAACCAGACCCACCAGGCCATCAACCAGCTGTCCCCGACGCTGCCGGTGCTGCTGGCGAACCTCACCACCACCGGGCAGATCATCACGACCCGCCAGGCGGGCCTGCGGTCGCTGTTCATCCTCTACCCGGTGACCGTCGCGGGCCTGCCCACGGTCATGCCCGGCGACGGCACCCAGCACATGGGCCTGGTGCTGAACATCAACTCGCCGCCCAACTGCACCAAGGGCTACGAGAAGACCGACCAGCGGTGGCCGCAGGACACCGAGCACAAGAAGCCCAGGCTCGACGTCGGGTGCGCCGAGCCGCACGACTCCGAGAAGGCCGTCCGCGGCGCCCGCAACTTCCCGCCCGAGGCCCTGGTGCCCGCGCCGAAGCTGCCCGAGGGCGCGACCGCGGGCGCCGGGTTCCCGACGGGCGGCTCCGGTTCGGACGGCGGTTCCGGTTCGGACGCCGCGTCCGCCGCGGGCTCGTCCGGCGGCTCCGGCGGGACGTCGGACGCCACCGGGAAGGCCGCGGAATCGTCCGGCGGCGCGATGCTGGCGAACGGGCAGCTCTACATGTCATATCCGGCCGATTCGGTGAAATTCGCTGGATACGATCCTTCGACCGGCGCGGTCTACGGCGCCGACGGCAAGCGATACGTCATGCCCCGCACCGCAGGTTCGCGGGAGTTGGGAGAGGAATCATCGTGGAAGTGGCTCCTGCTCGGACCTCTGAGCCAGTGAGGCCGGCCCGATGAGCCGCCTCGGGGGGAAAGGGACCCGCGTGCTGGCCGCGGTGCTGAGCGTGGCCGTCGTCGGCCTGCTCGCCGGCACCGGCTGGCTCGGCTTCCGCGCCTGGCAGAACGGCGGCGACGCCGACGACTGGGCCCAGGCGCGGCAGTCGGCGCGGCAGATGGGCGTCAACCTGCTGACTCTGGACAGCAAGACCGCCCAGCAGGACCTCGACCGGATCGTGTCCGGTTCGACCGGCGACCTGAAGGACGAGCTCAGCTCCCAGTCCAAGGTCTTCCTGGACCAGCTGAACAAGACCAAGGCCCAGTCGACGGTGACCGACGTCGAGGCCGCGGTCGTCTCCATCGACGGGGACTCGGCCGAGGTGATGGTCTCCCTCAACGGCACGGTCACCAACGAGAAGGTCAAGAACGGCGTCACGCGCGCCTACCGGTACCTGATGCAGATGACCAAGGTCGATGACCGTTGGCTCGTTTCCCAGCTGGAGATGGTCCCGTGACAATGCTCGGCCGGGGCAAGCGCTCCTCCACAGACAAGCCAGGCAAGCCAGGTAAGGGCCGCAAGGGCGGCAAGGGCGTCCTGGAGAAGGACCCCGACGAGGGCCTGACCCAGGAAGAGGCGGCCGAGCGGGCCGCCGAGGCGGAAGAGAAGGCGCGCCTGGCGGCCGAGCGGGCCGCCAAGGCCGAGGAGGCCGCCGAGGCGGCCCGGCACGCCGAGGAGGCGGCCGCCCGCGCCAAGGAGGCCGCGCGGCTCGCGCAGATCGCCGCCGACGCCGCCTCCGCCGAGGCCGGGGCGGACGGCGACGCGGACGCCCCGGAGAAGCCCGGCAAGGCCGCCACATCGCTCGAGAAGCGACGGAAGCGACGGAAGGGCTCCGAAGTCGCACCCGAGGGTGACGAGGCCGCAGCGGACGACTCAGCGGCGTCCACGGCCGTTTCCGCCGACGCCGAGACCCGCGCGGACGGCGAACTCACCCGCGAGCGGACCGACGGCGACCGGACCGACGACGAGGACGACCTCGCCGCCGACGACGAGGACACCGACGAGGACACCGACGAGGACGACGACCTCGACGACCTCGACGACGAGGACGACTCCGAGGACGAGGACGACGAAGAAGACGAGGACGACGAGGACGAGGACGACGCGGAGACCGCGACGCCGTCCGCCGAAGCGGACGGCGGCGAGTCCGCGCGGTCGTCGCGGCGGCGCGGCTCTCCCGCCGTCGTGATCGGCGTCCTGTCCGTCGTGGCGGCCGCGCTCGCGGCCGGGGCGGTGTTCCTCGGGCTGGAGGTCCGCGAGCAGCAGGCGACCGCCGACGCCCGCCGCGACGCCGTCGCGGCCGCGTCGAACGCGGCGAAGGCGCTGTCGTCCTACGACTACCGGACCCTCGAGACCGACCTGAAGTCCGCGTCCGCGACCACCACGGGCGAGCTGCGCGGCGAGTTCGACAAGCTCGCCGCCCAGCTGCGGACGCAGGCGACGCAGCAGCAGGCCGTGTCCACGACGACGGTCCTCAAGGCCGGCGCGGTGAGCGCGAAGCCGGACGAGGTCGTCGTGCTGGTGTACGCGAACCGCGCGTCGGCGACGAACAAGGACACCGAGGCGCGGCTGCCGGAGCCGCTGCGCATCCGGATGGTCATGGTCGAGAAGGACGGCGAGTGGCTGGCGCGGAAGCTGCAGGTCATTTCCTGACCTGAGCACGCGTTCCGGACCGGGCGACCACCCTCCGCGGGCGGTCGCCCGGTCCGCGTCCGGAGCCACTTCCACACCCGCCGGACGGCCTCGTCAAGGGCCCGTCGAGAGGGTTCCGCGGGGGTCTGAAGTGCCCGGAATCGCCCGTCTCCAGGGGCCTGCCGCCGGGTAGGGGGAGGGATCCTAAACTATGGCCTTCCTCACTGCAGGTCAGAGCCCGAAAAGTCCAAGTCCGCTCTTGACTGCACGGGCGCGAGGGGCGATGCTCCAAGGCAACGTGATGCATACTGCGGCGCTAGAGTTGCGAGCGGTGTGGCGGGTCGGCTACACTGCCCCTTTGCGCTGCCCTCTGACTATCCACGTGTGAGAGCACCCCTACAGGAGTCCGTTTTGGACCCTATCGCGTAGGTCTTGGACGTGGATCGTCTGGCGTGCGTGTCGTCAGTTACGCCGCGAGCCCTCGGAAGGACCACTCTTGGCAGCCTCGCGCAACGCCTCGAATACCGCAACCGGTCCGAACCGCGTCTCCTTCGCGCGCATCAAGGAGCCGCTCGAAGTCCCGGACCTCCTTGCTCTGCAGACCGACTCTGTTGACTGGCTGCTGGGCAATGAGAGGTGGAAGGCCCGGGTCGAGGCGGCCCAGAAGGCCGATAGTAAGAGCGTCCCGACCCAGTCGGGCCTCGAGGAGATCTTCGAAGAGATCAGTCCCATCGAGGACTTCTCCGGGACCATGTCCCTCTCGTTCCGCGACCACCGGTTCGAGCCGCCCAAGTACTCCGTCGAGGAGTGCAAGGACAAGGACATGACCTACTCCGCCCCGATGTTCGTCACGGCGGAGTTCATCAACAACACCACCGGTGAGATCAAGAGCCAGACGGTGTTCATGGGCGACTTCCCGCTCATGACCCCGAAGGGCACCTTCGTCATCAACGGCACCGAGCGCGTCGTCGTGTCGCAGCTGACCCGCTCGCCCGGCGTGTACTTCGACCGCGCCCTCGACAAGGCGTCGGACAAGGACATCTACGGCTGCCGGGTCATCCCGAGCCGCGGCGCCTGGCTCGAGTTCGAGATCGACAAGCGCGACAACGTCGGCGTGCGCATCGACCGCAAGCGCAAGCAGCCCGTCACCGTGCTGCTCAAGGCGCTCGGCTGGGACGAGGCGCGCATCCGCGAGCGCTTCGGCTCCTACGAGTCGATCAACGTGACCCTGGAGAAGGACCACACCTCCGGCCAGGACGACGCGCTGCTGGACATCTACCGCAAGCTGCGCCCGGGCGAGCCGCCGACGCGCGAGTCCGCGCAGACGCTGCTGGAGAACCTGTACTTCAACCCGAAGCGCTACGACGTCGCCAAGGTCGGCCGCTACAAGATCAACAAGAAGCTCGGCCTCGACCTGGACATGAACCAGGGCACGCTCACCGAGGACGACATCGTCGCCACGATCGAGTACCTCGTCCGGCTGCACGCCGGCGAGGAGGAGGCGACCCTCGGCTCCGTCCCCGTGCCGATCGAGGTCGACGACATCGACCACTTCGGCAACCGGCGCCTGCGCACGGTCGGCGAGCTGATCCAGAACCAGGTGCGGCTCGGCCTCGCCCGGATGGAGCGCGTCGTCCGCGAGCGGATGACCACCCAGGACGTCGAGGCGATCACGCCGCAGACCCTGATCAACATCCGGCCGGTCGTCGCCTCCATCAAGGAGTTCTTCGGCACCAGCCAGCTCTCCCAGTTCATGCAGCAGACCAACCCGCTGGACGGGCTGACGCACAAGCGGCGGCTCAACGCGCTGGGTCCGGGCGGTCTGTCGCGTGAGCGGGCGGGCATGGAGGTCCGCGACGTCCACCCGTCGCACTACGGGCGCATGTGCCCGATCGAGACGCCGGAAGGCCCCAACATCGGCCTGATCGGCTCGCTGGCCGCGTTCGGGCGGGTCAACCCGTTCGGCTTCGTGGAGACCCCGTACCGCCGGGTCACCGACGGCGTGGTGACCGACCAGATCGACTACCTCACCGCCGACGTCGAGGACCGCTACGTCATCGCGCAGGCCAACTCGGCCCTCAACGATGACGGCTCGTTCGCCGAGTCGCGCGTCCTGGTCCGCAAGAAGGGCGGCGAGATCGAGCTGGTCACGCCGAACGAGGTCCAGTACATGGACGTCTCGGCGCGCCAGATGGCCTCGGTCGCGACCGCGATGATCCCGTTCCTGGAGCACGACGACGCCAACCGCGCGCTCATGGGCTCCAACATGCAGCGCCAGGCGGTGCCGCTGCTGCGCAGCGAGGCGCCGCTGGTCGGCACCGGCATGGAGTACCGCGCGGCGGTCGACGCCGGCGACGTCATCACCGCCGACAAGGCCGGCGTGGTCGAAGAGGTCTCCGCCGACTACATCACGGTCATGAACGACGACGGCACCCGGACGACGTACCGGGTGACCAAGTTCAAGCGCTCCAACCAGGGCACCTGCTTCAACCAGAAGCCGATCGTCGAGGAAGGCCGGCGCGTCGAGGAGGGCCAGGTCATCGCCGACGGGCCCTGCACCGACAACGGTGAGATGGCGCTCGGCAAGAACCTCCTCGTGGCGTTCATGCCGTGGGAGGGCCACAACTACGAGGACGCCATCATCCTCTCCCAGCGCCTCGTGCAGGACGACGTCCTGTCCTCGATCCACATCGAGGAGCACGAGGTCGACGCCCGCGACACCAAGCTGGGCCCCGAGGAGATCACCCGGGACATCCCGAACGTCTCCGAGGAGGTCCTGGCCGACCTCGACGAGCGCGGCATCATCCGGATCGGCGCGGACGTCGTCCCCGGCGACATCCTGGTCGGCAAGGTCACCCCGAAGGGCGAGACCGAGCTGACCCCCGAGGAGCGGCTGCTGCGCGCGATCTTCGGTGAGAAGGCCCGCGAGGTCCGCGACACCTCGCTGAAGGTGCCGCACGGCGAGCAGGGCAAGGTCATCGGCGTCCGGGTGTTCTCCCGCGACGAGGGCGACGAGCTCCCGCCCGGCGTGAACGAGCTGGTCCGGGTGTACGTCGCGCAGAAGCGCAAGATCACCGACGGTGACAAGCTGGCGGGCCGGCACGGCAACAAGGGCGTCATCTCCAAGGTGCTCCCGGTCGAGGACATGCCGTTCCTCGAGGACGGCACCCCGGTCGACATCGTCCTGAACCCGCTGGGCGTGCCCGGCCGGATGAACGTCGGCCAGGTCCTGGAGACCCACCTCGGCTGGGTCGCCAGCCGCGGCTGGAAGGTCGAGGGCGACGACGCCGACTGGAAGCGCGCCCTCAAGGAGATCGGCGCCGACGAGGCCCCGCCGTGGACCAACACCGCGACGCCGGTCTTCGACGGCGCCCGCGAGGACGACGTCGTCGGCCTGATCGAGTCCACGCTGCCGAACCGCGACGGGCAGCGGCTCGTCGGCCCCGGCGGCAAGGCCCGGCTGTTCGACGGCCGCACCGGCGAGCCCTTCAAGGACCCGATCTCGGTCGGCTACATCTACATCCTCAAGCTGCTGCACCTGGTCGACGACAAGATCCACGCCCGGTCGACCGGTCCGTACTCCATGATCACCCAGCAGCCGCTCGGCGGTAAGGCCCAGTTCGGCGGCCAGCGCTTCGGTGAGATGGAGGTGTGGGCACTGGAGGCGTACGGCGCCGCCTACGCCCTGCAGGAGCTCCTGACCATCAAGTCCGACGACGTCCTCGGCCGGGTGAAGGTCTACGAGGCCATCGTCAAGGGCGAGAACATCCCCGAGCCCGGCATTCCCGAGTCCTTCAAGGTGCTCATCAAGGAAATGCAGTCGCTCTGCCTCAACGTCGAGGTGCTCTCCAGCGACGGCATGTCCATCGAGATGCGCGACACCGACGAGGACGTCTTCCGCGCCGCGGAGGAGCTCGGCATCGACCTGTCCCGGCGCGAGCCGAGCAGTGTCGAAGAGGTCTGATCAACTCAAGGGGAAAACACGTTGCTTGACGTCAACTTCTTCGACGAGCTTCGCATCGGCCTGGCGACCGCCGACGACATCCGCCAGTGGTCCCACGGCGAGGTGAAGAAGCCGGAGACGATCAACTACCGGACCCTCAAGCCGGAGAAGGACGGGCTCTTCTGCGAGAAGATCTTCGGTCCGACCCGCGACTGGGAGTGCTACTGCGGCAAGTACAAGCGCGTCCGGTTCAAGGGCATCATCTGTGAGCGCTGCGGCGTCGAGGTGACCCGCGCCAAGGTGCGGCGCGAGCGGATGGGCCACATCGAGCTGGCCGCGCCGGTCACCCACATCTGGTACTTCAAGGGCGTCCCGTCGCGCCTGGGGTACCTGCTGGACCTGGCCCCGAAGGATCTCGAGAAGATCATCTACTTCGCGGCCTACATGATCACCAGCGTGGACGCCGAGCGCCGCGACCGCGACCTGCCGACGCTGGAGGCCCACATCTCCGTGGAGCGCCAGCAGATCGAGCAGGCCCGCGACGCGCAGGTCGAGGCCCGCCAGCAGAAGCTGGAGGCCGACCTGGCCGAGCTGGAGGAGGCCGGCGCGAAGGCCGACCAGAAGCGCAAGATCCGCGACGGCGCCGAGCGGGAGATGAAGCAGCTGCGGGACCGCTCGCAGCGCGAGATCGACCGCCTCGACGAGGTGTGGAACCGGTTCAAGAACCTCAAGGTCCAGGACCTCGAGGGCGACGAGCTGCTCTACCGCGAGATGCGCGACCGGTTCGGCCGGTACTTCGAGGGCGGCATGGGCGCCGCGGCCATCCAGGCCCGGCTGCAGAACTTCGACCTCGACGCCGAGGCCGAGAAGCTGCGCGACATCATCCGCACGGGCAAGGGCCAGAAGAAGGCCCGCGCGCTCAAGCGGCTGAAGGTCGTGTCCGCGTTCCTCAACACCCGCAACAGCCCGCTCGGCATGGTGCTGGACTGCATCCCGGTCATCCCGCCGGACCTGCGCCCGATGGTGCAGCTCGACGGCGGCCGGTTCGCCACGTCCGACCTGAACGACCTGTACCGCCGGGTCATCAACCGGAACAACCGCCTCAAGCGGCTGCTCGACCTCGGCGCGCCCGAGATCATCGTCAACAACGAGAAGCGGATGCTGCAGGAGGCCGTCGACGCGCTGTTCGACAACGGCCGCCGCGGCCGCCCGGTCACCGGGCCGGGCAACCGTCCGCTGAAGTCGCTGTCCGACATGCTCAAGGGCAAGCAGGGCCGGTTCCGGCAGAACCTGCTGGGCAAGCGCGTCGACTACTCCGGCCGTTCGGTCATCGTCGTCGGCCCGCAGCTCAAGCTGCACCAGTGCGGCCTGCCCAAGCAGATGGCGCTGGAGCTGTTCAAGCCGTTCGTCATGAAGCGGCTCGTCGACCTGAACCACGCGCAGAACATCAAGTCCGCCAAGCGGATGGTCGAGCGCGCGCGCCCGGTCGTGTGGGACGTCCTGGAAGAGGTCATCACCGAGCACCCGGTGCTGCTGAACCGGGCGCCGACCCTGCACCGCCTCGGCATCCAGGCGTTCGAGCCGCAGCTGGTCGAGGGCAAGGCCATCCAGATCCACCCGCTGGTCTGCACCGCGTTCAACGCGGACTTCGACGGCGACCAGATGGCGGTGCACCTGCCGCTGTCCGCCGAGGCGCAGGCCGAGGCGCGGATCCTGATGCTGTCCACGAACAACATCCTCAAGCCGTCCGACGGCAAGCCCGTCACCATGCCCACCCAGGACATGGTCATCGGCCTGTACTGGCTGACGACGCAGAAGGACGGCGCGCAGGGCGAGGGCCGCGCGTTCGGCTCGGTCGCCGAGGCGATCATGGCCTACGACCGGAGCGAGCTCGACCTGCAGGCCAGGGTCTCCATCCGGCTGAAGGACGTCCCGCCGCCGCGCGGCTGGACGGCCCCGGAGGGCTACGACCCGTCGCAGCCGTACCGGCTGGAGACGACGCTCGGCCGCGCGCTGTTCAACGAGGCGCTGCCCGCCGACTTCCCGTTCGTGGACGCGGAGATCGGCAAGAAGCAGCTCTCGGCGATCGTCAACGAGCTGGCGGAGACCTACCCGAAGGTCACCGTCGCGAACTCGCTCGACGCGCTCAAGAGCACCGGGTTCCACTGGGCGACCCGGTCGGGCGTCACCATCGCGATCGACGACGTGGTGACCCCGCCCGGCAAGCAGGAGATCCTGAGCGGCTACGAGGCCCGCGCCGAGAAGGTGCAGCGCGAGTTCAACCGCGGTCTGATCACCGATGACGAGCGCAAGCAGGAGCTCATCGAGATCTGGAACAAGGCCACGGTCGACGTCGCCAAGAACATGGAGGAGGCGTTCCCGAAGGACAACCCGATCTGGATGATGATCCAGTCGGGTGCCCGCGGCAACCCGCTCCAGCTCCGGCAGATCGCCGGCATGCGCGGCCTGGTCTCCAACCCGAAGGGCGAGACGATCCCGCGGCCGATCAAGTCGTCGTTCCGCGAGGGCCTGTCGGTCGTCGAGTACTTCGTCTCGACGCACGGCGCCCGCAAGGGTCTGGCCGACACCGCGCTGCGGACCGCCGACTCGGGTTACCTGACCCGTCGTCTGGTGGACGTCGCGCAGGACGTCATCGTCCGCGAGGTCGACTGCGGCACCGACCGCACGATCCCGTTCGAGGTCGCCGAGCGGCTGCCGGACGGCACGCTCGTCAAGCTCGCCACGACCGAGACGGCGCTGGTCGGCCGGACGATCGCCGAGGACGTCGAGGTGGACGGCACGGTGATCTTCCCGGCCGACACCGACCTGTCCGACGCGGTCGTCACGCGGCTCGTCGAGGCCGGCGTGGAGAGCGTCCGGACCCGCAGCGCCCTGGTCTGCGAGGCCAAGGTCGGGGTCTGCGCCGCCTGCTACGGCCGCTCGCTGGCCACCGGCAAGCGGGTGGACGTCGGCGAGGCCGTCGGCATCATCGCCGCGCAGTCCATCGGCGAGCCCGGCACGCAGCTCACCATGCGGACGTTCCACACCGGCGGTGTCGCCGGCGGCGACATCACGCACGGTCTGCCGCGTGTCCAGGAGCTGTTCGAGGCGCGGATGCCCAAGGGCGTCGCGCCGATCAGCGAGGTCGCCGGCCGCGTCAAGATCGACGAGACGGAGAAGGCCCGCAAGGTCGTCATCGTCCCGAACGACGGCTCCGACGAGATCGCCTACCAGGTGCCGATGCGGTCGCGCCTGCTGGTGAAGGAGGGCCAGCCGGTCGACGTCGGCCAGCAGCTCATCGCGGGCGCGATCGACCCGCACGAGGTGCTGCGCATCCTCGGCCCCCGCGCGGTGCAGCTCCACCTGGTCCAGGAGGTCCAGGAGGTGTACCGGTCGCAGGGTGTGTCGATCCACGACAAGCACATCGAGATCATCGTCCGCCAGATGCTGAAGCGGGTGAACATTCTCGAGTCGGGCGACACCGATCTGCTGCCGGGCGACCTGGTCGAGCGGCCGATCTTCGAGGAGACGAACCGGAACGTCGTCGCCGAGGGCGGCCAGCCCGCCGCCGGCCGTCCGGTCCTGATGGGCATCACCAAGGCGTCGCTCGCGACCGAGTCGTGGCTGTCGGCGGCGTCCTTCCAGGAGACGACCCGGGTCCTCACCGAGGCCGCGATGCACGCCAAGAGCGACCCGCTGCTCGGCCTCAAGGAGAACGTCATCATCGGTAAGCTCATCCCGGCCGGTACCGGCATGCCGCAGTACCGCAACGTCCGGGTCGAGCCGACCGAGGAGGCGAAGGCCGCGGTGTACTCCGTCGGCTCCTACGACGACGGAGCCGAGTACGCCTTCGGGCAGGGCTCGGGCGAGGCCGTGCCGCTGGAGGAGTACGACTTCGGGCAGTACAACCGCTGACCGGCCACGGCCGGTACCGCGCACTGACGACGCGCACGGCGAGGCCCCTTCCGACGGAAGTCGGGAGGGGCCTCGCCCTTTTTCTCGTCCTCCGGCCGGGCCGGGATTACCCACGTGAGTGATGGCAGCGGCCCCCGCCGCCGAAGAGACTGATCTCGCTTCCGGCGCGCGGGATGCGGCCGGCCATGCCGGGACGGGCGCGAGCGTCCGGTCCCGGGCGAAGGAGTGGGGGTGCCATGCGGCGGCTCGAAGTGGCGTTGATCGGCGCGGGTCTGATCGCGCGCCTGCATCTGGAGGCGTGGACCGCGGTCGGGGCGGCCGTCCGGGTGTACTCCACGGACGGCCGGGCGCCGGAGCTGGCGCGCGAGTTCGGCGCCGCGGCCGCCGGGTCGCTGGACGAGGCGCTGGACGGCGCGGACGCGGCGGACATCTGCACGCCGACGGGCAGCCACCGCGAGATCGCCCTGGCCGCCATCGCGGCGGGCGCGGGCGTGGTGTGCGAGAAGCCGCTGGCCGCCGACACGGCGGAGGCCGAGGAGATCGTGGCCGCGGCGGAACGCGCCGGCGTGCGGCTCTATCCGGCCCACGACGTACGGTTCGACCCGGCGTTCGCGCGGCTTCACGAACTGGTCGCTTCGGGCCGTCTGGGGAAAGGCGCCGTCGCCCGGTTCGACGTCAGCGGTTACCATCCGCGGCCCTGGACCGGCCATTTGTCCGCGCGGTCCGGTGGAATCCTGACCGACCAGATGCTGCACGGCGCCGACCTCGCCTATTGGATTTTCGGGGACGTGGTGCGGGTGTACGCGCAATACCAGGGCGAGATCGCCGCACCGGCCCCGGAAGGGGCCGTCGCGGTCGGCACCGCCGTTCTCACGCATGCCGGTGGCGCGCTCTCCCAGATCGTGAGCCGCTGGACGGCGACACCTGATCCGCCCGCCCGTATATCGCTCAAGGTGACGGGCACCGGTGGAACCGTCGTCTATGACACGCAATGGCCGCAGCAGGTCCGGGCGACCGGCGATGCGGTGGGGAAGATTGGAAGATTCGGTTATGTAGGGGAATTGCCTTTCGTGACCGAGATCCGGGAGTTCGCTCGGGCGTTCCAGGGCGGGCCCGAGCCGCGCATCGGGGCCCGGGACGGGCTCGCCGCCGTGCGCATCACCCAGGCCGCGGCGGAGTCCGCGTGGACGGGCCGCGCGGTGGAGCTGCCGGTCGAGGGGGCTGCATGAGGATCGCCGTGTCGTCGCCGGCCCACGGGCGCGCCGCGACCTACGCCCGGCTGCTCGCCGGCATGCCGGGGGTCGAGCTGGTCGTCGCCGACCTCGACGGCCCCCCGGACGGCCCCCCGGACCCCCCGGACGGCCCGGACCGCGGCCCGGCCGCGGCCCGCCGCCTCGGCGCGGAGTACGCCGCGACCTGGGACGAGGCGCTCGCGTCGGCGCCCCGGGCCGTGGTGGTGACCGGTGCGGCCGCGCGCCGCCGGGAGCAGGTCGAACGGGCGGCGAAGGCGGGCGCGCAGGTGCTGTGCGAGCCGCCGCTGGCGGCGGCGGAGGCCGACGCCCGGGCCATGGTGGACGCCTGCGCGGCCGCCGGGGTGCGGCTGACCATGGCGTCGCCGGGCTGCTTCGGCCCGGCGTTCGCCGCCGTGCGCGAGGCGCTCGCCGAGGGCGCCGCCGGCCGGTTGACGACCGTCCACGGCGCCTGCAACGCCCCCGGGCCGGTCCGTCCGGACTCCGCGGCGGGGGCCGGGACGGCGGCCGAGCTGTTCGCGGCCGGCGCGGCGCACCTGCTCGACATGGTGGACGCGGTCCTCGCCGGGGAGCCCGCGGAGCAGGTGTACGCGCAGGCCAACGGCGTGCTCAGCGGGTCCCCGGACGTCGTGAGCGCCGCGCTGCTGACCGTGCGCTACCCGAGCGGCGTGGTCGCGGCCCTCGACTGCAGCTGGAGCCTGCCGGGGGACCGCCCGGCGGCGGACGGGCCGACGATGGCCTTCATCGGCGAGCGGGCGTCCGCGGAGTTCACCGCCCGCCCGCGGCTGCTCGGCGGGTTCGACGCCGCCGCCGGCGGCGAACGGTGGGAACCCGCCGGGGACGACCCGTCCGCGGTCATGCTCGGCGCGTTCGTCGCCGCGGTCGGCGAGGGGCGCGCGGCCGGGCCGGACGGCGCGGCGGGGCTCCGCGCGCTCCGGGTCGTGGAGGCGGCCCGCGAGTCGGTGCGCACCGGCCGCCCGGTCGATATCGAATGACCTCACCGGCCTCGGTCGTGGGCCTACCAGGCTGAGGGATGGCGGCCGCTCCCGGCTCGTCTAACTTGGTTTTGGAAATACCGGACTTGTCGTCGGTGGCGTTTCACGAAACCGGCTGACGGCGGAATGCATGTTGTCCCGAGTGAGAAGGATTCCATGACCGACGCCATTCCTTTCGAAGTGCCCTGGGCGCGGACCGACAAGTTCGATCCTCCTTCGGTTTTCGCCGAACTCCGGGCGAAGCGCCCGCTCGCAAAAATGACTTACCCGGACGGGCACATCGGCTGGATCGTGTCCAGTTACGACCTCGTCCGCGAAGTCCTGAGCGACCCGCGTTTCAGCCACAGCTGCGAGATTGGGCATTTCCCGGTGACGCACCACGGCGAGGTGATCCCGAACCATCCGCTGATCCCCGGGATGTTCATCCACATGGATCCGCCCGACCACACCCGCTACCGGAAGCTGCTGACGGGCGAGTTCACGGTCCGCCGGGTGACCCGGTTGCAGGCGAACGCCGAGGCGGTGGCCGCCGAGCAGATCGCCGCCATGCGCGCCCAGGGCGCCCCCGCGGACCTGGTGACGGCCTTCGCCCGCCCGCTCGTCCTGCGGATGCTGTCGGACCTGGTGGGCCTGCCCTACGACGAGCGCGACCGGTACGTGCCCGCGGTGACCCTCCTGCACGACCCGGACGCGTCGCCGGAGGCGTCCGACGCCGCCTACGGGCAGGCCCAGGGCTTCTTCGACGAGATCATCGAGCGGCGCCGCAAGGAGCCCGCGGACGACCTGATCAGCCGGCTGGTCGCCGACGGGGGGCTGACCACCGAAGAGCTCCGCAACATGGTCACCCTGCTGCTGTTCGCGGGCTACGAGACCACCGAGAGCGCGCTGGCCGTCGGCGTCTTCGCGCTGCTGCACCACACCGACCAGCTCGCGGCGCTGCGCGCGGACCCGGGGAAGACCGAGGCCGCCGTCGAGGAGCTGCTGCGCTACCTCACCGTGAACCAGTACCACACCTACCGGACGGCGCTGGAGGACCTGGAGCTGCACGGCGAGCCGATCAAGAAGGGGGACACCGTCACGGTGTCGCTGCCCGCGGCCAACCGCGACCCGGCCAAGTTCGGCTGCCCGGACGCGCTGGACATCGAGCGCGACACCTCCGGCCACGTGGCGTTCGGCTTCGGCGTCCACCAGTGCCTCGGCCAGAACCTGGCGCGCGTCGAGCTGCGCGCGGGCCTGTCGGCGCTGCTCGCCGCGTTCCCCGACCTGCGGCTCGCCGTCCCGGCGGACGAGGTGCCGCTGCGGCTGCGCGGGTCCGTCTTCGCGGTGGGGAACCTGCCCGTCGCCTGGTGAGCGTTCCTCCCCCCGGCCACGAAAGGAACTGCGGCACAGTGCGCACCGACCTCATCAAGCCGCTGCCCGCCACGCTCAAGGAGCACGCGGCCCGCTTCCCCGGCAAGGCGGCTTTCGAGGACGACCACCGGGCGGTCACCTACGGGGACCTGGAGGCGCGGACCGGCAGGCTCGCCGGGCACCTGGCGGACCTGGGCGTCCGCCCGGGCGACCGGGTGGCGATCTGCCTGCGCAACTCGGTGGCCGCCGTGGAGAGCTACCTGGCGATCGTGCGCGCGGGCGGTGTCGGGGTGCCGCTCAACCCGGCCTCGGCCCGCGCCGAGCTGGAGTACCTGCTGGACGACAGCGGCGCCGCGGCCGTCGTCACCGACGCCGTGCAGGCGGCGCGGCTGCCGGTCGCGCCGCACGTCACGCTGCTGGTGACGGGCGACACCGCGGAGCGGCCGGGCGATGCCGCGGAGCGTCCGGGCGATGCTGCGGAGCGTCCGGGCGATGCTGCGGAGCGGCCGGGCGATGCTGCGGAGCGTCCGGGCGTGCACTCCTACGACCGGCTCGCCGTCACCGAACCCGCCGTTCCCGCCCGCGACGACCTGGGTCTCGACGACGTGGCCTGGATGTTCTACACGTCGGGGACGACCGGCCGGCCGAAGGGCGTGCTGTCGACGCAGCGCAACTGCCTCTGGTCCGTCGCGGCGAGCTACGTCCCGATCCCGGGGCTGACGGATGACGACCGGGTGCTGTGGCCGCTCCCGCTGTTCCACAGCCTGTCGCACATCGCGTGCGTCCTGTCCGTGACGGTGGTGGGCGCTACCGCCCGCCTCGTGGACGGCGGCGACGCGGGGGACGTGATCCGCGCGCTCCGCGAGGAGGAGCCGACGTTCCTGGCGGGCGTCCCCACGACGTACCAGCACCTGGTGACGGCCGCGCGGGAGCAGGGGTTCGCCGCGCCCGGCCTGCGGATCGGGCTGGTCGGCGGCGCGGTCCTCGGGTCCGGGCTGCGCCGCGACTTCGAGGAGACGTTCGGCGTCCCGCTGGTCGACGCGTACGGCAGCACCGAGACGTGCGGGGCCATCACCATGAACGCGCCGGACGGCGCTCGCGTCGACGGCTCGTGCGGCCGTCCCGTGCCGGGCGTCGGAGTGCGGGTCGTCGACCCCGACACCGGGCTGGACGTCCCCGCCGGGACGGAGGGCGAGGTGTGGGTGCGCGGGCCGAACGTCATGGTCGGCTACCACAACGGCGCCGAGGAGACCGCGGCGGCGATGCGGGACGGCTGGTTCCGGACCGGCGACCTTGCCCGGTGCGACGAGGAGGGCTACTTCACCATCCGCGGGCGGGTCCGGGAGCTGATCATCCGCGGTGGGGAGAACGTGCATCCCGCCGAGGTGGAGGCGGTCGTGCGCACGGCGCCGGGCGTCGCCGACGCCGCGGTGGCCGGCGCGCCGCACGGGACGCTCGGCGAGGTGCCGGTCGCGTACGTGATCCCCGGCCCGTCCGGGGTCGACGTCCAGACCCTGGTGGAGCTGTGCCGCGAGAAGCTCTCCGCCTACAAGGTGCCCGAACGGGTCTACGAGGTCGCTCGGATCCCCCGCACCGCGTCGGGCAAGACCCAGCGGCGCCTCCTGGCGGACGAGCCGGGCCGGCTGCGGTACGCGGCGAGCGGGCGGCACGACGCGCTGACGGGCGTGGACTGGGTCGCGGTGCCGGAACCGGCGGACCCCGCGCCGCCGGAGAGCTGGGCGCTGGTCGGTCCGGCGGACGGGCTCGCCGCCGCGCTGGAGGCGGCGGGCGCCCGCGTGCGGCGGTACCCGGACCTCCCGGCGGCGGCCGCGGCGGAGCCGGTCCCGGACGTGACGGTGCTCGTGCGGCCGGACGGTCCGGCGCCGGATCCGGTCGCGGCGGGCCGCGCCGGCGCCCGCGCCCTGGCGGACGGCGTGCGGGCCCGGTCGGCCCGGCCGGACGCGGCGGCGTCCCGGCTGGTCGTCCTCACCCGCGGCGCGGCCGGTGCCGTCGAGGGGGACGGCGCCCTGAACCTGGCCGACGTCCCGCTGTGGGCCGCCGCCCGCTCCTTCCCGGACGTCCCCCTCACGATCGTCGACCTCGCCCCCGGCGCGGAACCGGACCCGGACGTCCTGCGGGCCGCGGTCGCGGCGGACGAGCCGCACGTCGCGGTGCGGTCGGGCGCGCTGCTGGCGCCCCGGCTGGCCCGCCTGCCCGTGGACGGCGCGCCGCGCCCGGAGCCGTGGGCCGGAGCCGGCGGCACGGTGGTGGTCACCGGAGCGGGCACGGAGCACGGCGCGGCCGTCGCGGGCCGCCTGGCGGTGGTCCACGCGGTGAGGAGCCTGCTCCTGGTCGATGCCCCCGGCGCCGGACCGGCGCCCGCCGTGGCGGGCGCCGACGGGACGGACATCGTCCGGGTGACCGCGGACGGGCGCGCGCCGGAGCCGCTGCGGGCGGCGCTGGCCGCCGCGCGCCCCCCGGTGACCGCGGTCGTCCACGCCGCCGACGACCTCGACCTGGCGGTGCTGCTGGACGAGCTGACCGCGGGCGACGCACCCTCCGCGTTCGTCGTGGTGGCCGACGCCGCCGGGCTGCCGGGACCGTCCGGCGACCCGGGCGCGGTCGTGGACGGCGCCCTCGCCGCGGCGCTCGTGCGGAACCGCCGGCTGCGGGGCCTGCCGGGAAGCTTCGTCGCCTGGTCCCGCGAGGCCGGACGGCCGAGCGATCTGCTCGCGGCGTTCGACGTCGCCGTCACGGCGGGCCGCTCGCCGGTGCTGGCGCTGCCGCCGGGCACCCCGGCCCCGGGCGCCGACGTCCCCGCGCTGTTCAGGGACCTGGTCGAGGCGCCGTCGCGGGGCCGCGAACCCGACGCGGCCGTCACGGCGGCGCTGCGCGACCGCCTGGCGGACCTGGACGAGCGCGCGCAGCTCGCGCTGCTGGAAGAGCTGGTGCGCACGCAGGCCGCGCTCGTGCTGAGGGAGCCGGGACCCGAGTCGGTCCCGGCCGACCGCGCCTTCCGCGACCTCGGCTTCACGTCCCTGGCCATCGTGGAGCTGCGCGACCGGCTGACGGAGGGCACCGGGCTGCGGCTGCCCGCCGCGGCCGCGTTCGACCACCCGACCCCGGCGGCGCTGGCGGCCCGCCTCCGGGCCGACGTCCTCGGCGTCTCCCGGCCGCCCGCCGGGACGGCCCCGCCCGCGGAGGCCGACGCCGGCGAGCCCGTCGCGATCGTGGGCATGGCCTGCCGCCTGCCCGGCGGCGTCGCCGGGCCGGAGGACCTGTGGCGGCTGGTGGCCGAGGGCGGCGACGCCGTCTCCGGCTTCCCCGACGACCGGGGCTGGGACCTGGAGCGCCTGTTCGACCCGGACCCCGACCGCGCGGGCACCTCCTACACGAGCCGGGGCGGCTTCCTGCGCGACGCGGCGGCGTTCGACGCGGGGTTCTTCGGGATCTCGCCGCGCGAGGCGCTCGCGATGGACCCGCAGCAGCGGCTGCTGCTGGAGACGTCGTGGGAGGCGCTGGAACGCGCCGGAGTCGACCCGCTGTCCCTCAAGGGCGGCGACGTCGGCGTGTTCTCCGGCGTGTTCGGGCACGGCTACGGCGCCGGAGCGGACGCGCCGGAACTGGAGGGCTTCGCGACCACCGGGTCCGCGTCGAGCGTGGCGTCGGGCCGGGTGTCGTACGTGTTCGGGTTCGAGGGCCCGGCGGTCACCGTGGACACGGCGTGCTCGTCGTCGCTGGTGGCGCTGCATCTGGCGGCGCAGGCGCTGCGGTCGGGCGAGTGCTCGATGGCGCTGGCGGGCGGCGCGACCGTGATGGCGACGCCCGACACGTTCGTCGAGTTCTCCCGGCAGCGGGCCCTCGCCCCCGACGGGCGCTGCAAGGCGTACGCGGACGGCGCCGACGGCACCGGCTGGGCCGAAGGCGCGGGCGTGCTCGTCCTGGAGCGGCTGTCGGTCGCGCGGGAGCGCGGGCACCGGGTGCTGGCGGTGCTGCGGGGGTCGGCGGTGAACCAGGACGGCGCGTCGAACGGGTTGACGGCGCCGAACGGCCTCGCGCAGCAGCGGGTGATCGGCAGGGCGCTCGCCGCCGCCGGGTTCGCGCCGTCCGACGTGGACGCGGTCGAGGGCCACGGCACCGGGACGGCGCTGGGCGACCCGATCGAGGCGCAGGCGCTGCTCGCCGCCTACGGGCAGGGCCGCGAGCCCGGGAAGCCGCTGTGGCTCGGGTCGCTGAAGTCGAACATCGGGCACGCGCAGGCCGCGGCGGGCGTCGCGGGCGTGATCAAGATGGTGCAGGCGATGCGGCACGGCGTCCTTCCGGCGACGCTGCACGTGGACGCGCCCACGACCGAGGTGGACTGGTCCGCGGGGGCCGTCGAGCTGCTGACCGAGTCCCGCGAGTGGCCGCGCACCGGGCGTCCGCGCCGGGCGGGCGTGTCGTCGTTCGGTGTCAGCGGGACGAACGCGCACGTGATCCTCGAAGAGGCCCCCGAGGAACCGGCCGTCGAGGAGGCGGCGCCGTTCGACGGCCCGGTGCCGCTGGCGGTGTCGGCGCGGAGCGCCGCGTCGCTGGCCGGGCAGGCCGGTCGGCTCGCCTCGTTCATCGGGTCCGCCGCTGCCTCCCCGGCGGGCGCCGCCCGGGCGCTGGCGTCCGGCCGGGCGGTGCTGGACGAGCGTGCCGTCGTGGTCGCGGGCACCCCCGAGGAGGCCGCGTCCGGCCTGGAGGCCCTGGCGCGCGGCGAGCACGCGCCCGGTCTCGTCACGGGCAGCGCGGACGTCCCGGGGAAGGTCGTGTGGGTCTTCCCTGGCCAGGGCACGCAGTGGGTCGGCATGGGCCGCGAGTTGCTGGAGTCGTCCCCGGTGTTCGCCGCGCGTGTTGCCGAGTGTGCTGCCGCGTTGGAGCGGTGGGTGGATTGGTCGCTGACGGACGTCCTGCGCGGCGACACCGAGCCGGGGTTCCTGGACCGGGTCGATGTCCTCCAGCCCGCGAGTTTCGCGGTCATGATCGGCCTGGCGGCGGTGTGGCAGTCGGTCGGCGTCCAGCCCGACGCCGTGGTGGGGCACTCCCAGGGCGAGATCGCGGCCGCGTGCGTGGCGGGCGCCCTGTCGCTGGACGACGCCGCGCGGGTGGTGGCGCTGCGAAGCCAGGCCATCGCGACCGAGCTGTCGGGACGCGGCGGGATGGCGTCGGTCGCGCTGTCGGAAGCCGACGTGGCGGCCCGCTTGGAGCCGTGGGCGGGCCGGGTGGAGGTCGCGGCGGTCAACAGCCCCGTGTCGGTGGTGATCGCCGGGGACGCCGACGCGCTCGACGAAGCGGTCGAGGCGCTGGACGCCGACGGCGTGCGGGTGCGGCGCATCGCGGTCGATTACGCGTCCCACAGCAGCCACGTCGAGGACATCGAGGACACCCTTGCCGAGGCGCTGGTCGGCATCGAGGCGCAGGCGCCGACGATTCCGCTGCTGTCGACGGTGACGGGCGAGTGGGTCCTCTCCGAGGCCGGGGAGGTCGACGGCGGCTACTGGTACCGGAACCTGCGCAACCGGGTCCGGTTCGGACCCGCCCTCTCCGCCCTCCTCGACCAGGGGCACGGCGTGTTCGTGGAGGTCAGCGCCCATCCCGTCCTGGTCCAGCCGATCAGCGAGATCGCCGACGACGGTGTCGTGGTCGGGTCGCTGCGCCGCGATGACGGCGGGATGCGGCGGTTGCTGACCTCGATGGCCGAGTTGCACGTCCGGGGCGTCGACGTCGACTGGACGTCCGTCCTGCCGCCCGCGTCAGGCTGGGTGGACCTGCCGACGTACGCGTTCGACCATCGGCGCTACTGGCTCGAGCCCGCCCGGTCGGCGTCGGACGCCGCGTCGCTCGGGCAGGCGGCGGCCGACCACCCGCTGCTGGGCGCGGTCGTCGGCCGGCCGGGCTCGGCCGGGTTCACGGCGACGTCGCGGTGGTCGGCGCAGTCGCAGTGCTGGTTCGCCGACCACGCGGTGGGCGAGGCGGTCGTGGTGCCGAACGCGGCTCTGGTCGAGGTGGCCGTCCGGCTCGGCGACCTGGCCGCCGTCCCCGTCCTCGACGTCCTGACCGTGGACGCGCCCGTGGTGCTGCCGCGGCGCGGCGGACGCGACGTCCAGGCCGTCGTCGGGGAACCGGACGGCGCGACGCGGCGGCGGTCGGTCGAGATCTACTCGCGCGCCGCGGACGCCCCGCTGGACGCGGCGTGGACGCGGCACGCGCACGGCACGCTGGCGCCCGCCGCCTCCCCGGCGCCGCCGCCCGCAGACACCGCCGAGGCCGCCGAGGTCGGTCTGGACGGCGACGCGGTCCGCGACGCGGACCGCTACGGGATGCATCCCGCGCTGCTCGACGCCGCCGTCCGCACCGTCGTCCCCGACGGGGAGGTGCCGTCGGTGTGGACCGGGGTGACGCTTCGGGCGGCGGGCGCGGCCGCGCTGCACGTCCGTCCGGGCGCGGTGTCCGACCGGGGGACCGGCCTGGTGCTGACCGACCCGGCGGGCGGGCCCGTGATGACCGTGGAGGCGGTTCGCGGGACGCCGTTCTCTCCCGAGGACGCGGGCGTCGCCGGTGCGGCCGCGTCCGCGCGCGATGCCCTGTTCCACGTGGACTGGGTGCGGTCGCCGCTCCCGGCCGTGGACCGCGAACCCGCCGTCGTGCCCGTCGCGGCCCGCGAGGACGTCGCCGCGTCGGCCGCGTCGGCGCCCGACGTGCTGCTGTACGAGGCCGGGGCCGCCGCGGACCCCCGCGCCGCGATCGGCGCCGCGCTGGGAGTGCTCCAGGGCTGGCTCGCCGAACCGGCCCTGGCGGACGCCCGGCTGGCCGTCGTCACGGGGGACTGCACCGGACTCGCCGCGGCCGCCGTGTGGGGCCTGGTGCGGTCGGCGCAGTCCGAGCACCCGGGGCGGATCGTCCTGGTCGACCTCGACGACGCGTCCCGGGGCGCGCTCCCCGCCGTGCTGCTGAGCGGCGAGCCGCAGGTGAGGCTGCGCGACGGCGTCGCGGAGGTGCCGCACCTGGCGCGCGTTCCGGCGGACGAGGCGGCGGAGCGCCGTCCGCTCGACCCGGACGGCACGGTCCTGATCACCGGCGGCACCGGGACGCTCGGCGCGATGGCGGCGCGGCACCTCGTCACCGCGCACGGCGTGCGGCACCTGCTGCTGGTCAGCCGCCGGGGGCACGCCCCCGCGCTGCGCGACGAGCTGACCGCCCTGGGGGCGTCCGTCACCGTCGCCGCCTGCGACACGGCGGACCGGGCGCGGCTGGCGGAGGTGCTGGCCGCCGTCCCGGCCGAGCATCCGCTCACCGCCGTGGTGCACACCGCGGGCGTCCTGGAGGACGGGGTGCTCACGGAGCTGACCCCGGACCGCGTCGACACGGTGCTGCGGCCGAAGCTGGACGCGGCGCTCCACCTGGACGAGCTCACCCGCGACCTGGACCTGGCCGCGTTCGTGCTGTTCTCCTCGGCGGCGGGCGTGCTGGGCAACCCCGGGCAGGCCAACTACGCCGCCGCCAACGCCGCGCTCGACGCGGTGGCCGTCCGGCGGCGCCGCCTCGGGCTCCCGGGCGTCTCGCTCGCCTGGGGCTACTGGGAGACGGCCAGCGGCATGACCCGGCACCTCGGCGCCGCGGACCTGCGCCGCAACCGGCGGACGGGCATGGCCGCGCTCTCCGCCGCGGAGGGTATGGCGGTCCTGGACGCCGCGCTGGGCGCCTCCGGCGCGTTCGTGGCGGCGAAGCTCGACCCGCGGGTCCTCCGCGCGAACGCGGGCGCGGGCGAGCCGGTCCCGCCGCTGCTGCGCGGGCTCGTCCCGGCGGCGCGGCCCGCGGCGCGGGCGGCCCCGGCGGCGGCCGCGGCCGGGTCCCCGGCGGACCGCCTCGCCGGGCGCACCGCCGCCGAGCAGACCGAGGCCGTGCTGGACCTGGTGCGGCGGCACGCCGCCGAGGTGCTCGGGCACGACACCGCCGAGTCCGTCCGTCCCGACCGGTCCTTCAAGAGCGCCGGGTTCGACTCGCTGACCGCCCTGGAGCTGCGCAACCGGCTGGCGGCGGCGACCGGGCTCGCGCTCTCCCCGACGCTGGCGTTCGACTACCCGAAGCCGGCCGCGCTCGCCGAGCACCTGCGGGGCCTGCTCACCGGCGGCGCGGCGGACCGCCCCGACGGCCGCCGCCCCGCCGGGCCGGGGCCCGCGCCGGACGACGAGCCGATCGCGATCGTGGCGATGTCGTGCCGCCTGCCGGGCGGCGTCCACGGCCCGGAGGACCTGTGGCGGCTGGTGGCCGAGGGGGGCGACGCCGTCACCGGGTTCCCGACCGACCGGGGCTGGGACACCGAGGGGCTGTTCCACGCCGACCCCGACCACGAGGGCACCACCTACGTGCGGCACGGCGCCTTCCTGGACGACGCCGCCGGGTTCGACGCCGCGTTCTTCGGCATCTCACCGAACGAGGCGCTGGCGATGGACCCGCAGCAGCGGCTGCTGCTGGAGGCGTCCTGGGAGGCGTTCGAGCGGGCCGCGATCGACCCGACCGCGCTCGCCGGGCAGGACGTCGGCGTCTTCGTCGGCGTCAACGCCCACGACTACAGCATGCGGACGCACGGGGCGCCGGGCGTCGAGGGGTTCCGGCTCACCGGCGGCTCGGGGAGCGTCGTGTCCGGGCGGGTCGCCTACCACTTCGGGTTCGAGGGCCCCGCCGTCACCGTGGACACGGCGTGCTCGTCGTCGCTGGTGGCGCTGCACATGGCGGCGCGGTCGCTGCGGTCGGGCGAGTGCTCGATGGCGCTGGCGGGCGGCGTGATGGTGATGGGCGGCGTGGAGACCTTCGTGGAGTTCTCCCGGCAGCGCGGCCTCGCCCCCGACGGCCGGTGCAAGCCGTTCGCGGACGGCGCGGACGGCACCGGCTGGTCCGAGGGCGTCGGGCTGCTGCTGGTGGAGCGGCTGTCGGAGGCCCGCCGCCGGGGCCACCGGGTGCTGGCCGTCGTCCGCGGCTCGGCGGTGAACCAGGACGGCGCGTCGAACGGGCTGACGGCGCCGAACGGGCCGTCGCAGCAGCGGGTGATCCGCAGGGCGCTCGACAGCGCCGGCCTGGCCCCGTCCGACGTCGACGCCGTCGAGGCGCACGGCACCGGCACCGTGCTCGGCGACCCGATCGAGGCGCAGGCGCTGCTCGCCGCCTACGGGCAGGGCCGCGAGCCCGGGAAGCCGCTGTGGCTGGGGTCGGTGAAGTCGAACATCGGGCACGCGCAGGCCGCGGCGGGCGCCGCCGGCGTGATCAAGATGGTCATGGCGATGCGGCACGGCGTGCTGCCCCGGACGCTGCACGTGGACCGTCCGTCGTCCAAGGTGGACTGGTCGGCGGGCGCCGTGGAGCTGCTGACCGAGGCCCGCGCGTGGCCGCGGGACGGGCGGCCGCGCCGGGCGGGCGTGTCGTCGTTCGGGATCGGCGGCACCAACGCGCACGTCATCCTGGAGGCCGCCCCCGACGAGCCGACGCGCGGCGAACCGTCGCCCGACAGGCCGGAGCCCGCGCCGGAGGCGGCGGACGTCCCCGTTCCGCTGCCGGTGTCGGGACGGACACCGGCCGGGCTCCGCGGCCAGGCGGGCCGCGTCGCGCGCTTCCTGGACGACCGTCCGGACGTGCGCCTCGCCGACGCCGCCCACGCGCTCGGCACCGCGCGGGCCCACCTCGACCACCGCGCCGTGGTCGTGGCACCCGACCGGGACCGCGCCGCCGCGGACCTGGCCGCGTACGGGAGCGGCACCGAGCCGGCCGCGGTCGTGTCGGGCTCCCCGGTCGACGGCAAGCTGGCGTTCCTGTTCACCGGGCAGGGCGGCCAGTGGGCGGGCATGGGCCGCGGGCTCGCCGCCGCGTTCCCGGTCTTCCGGGACGCCTTCGCCGCCGCGTGCGCGGCCGTGGACGGGCACCTGCGCGGGCACGCGGAACGTCCGCTGCGCGAGGCGGTGTTCGCGCCGGACGGCGACCTGCTCGACCGCACCATGTACACGCAGGGGGCCCTGTTCGCCCTGGAGACGGCGCTGTTCCGGCTGTTCGAGTCGTGGGGCGTGCGGCCGGACCTGCTGGCCGGGCACTCGATCGGTGAGATCACCGCCGCGCACGTCTCCGGAATGCTCGACCTGGAGGAGGCGGCGGCGCTGGTCGCGGCGCGCGGCCGGCTGATGCAGGACCTGCCCGCGGGCGGCGCGATGGTCGCGGTCCAGGCGACCGAGGCCGAGGCGGCCGAGCTGCTCGCCCGGACCGGCGGCGGCGCGGCGTGCGTCGCGGCGGTGAACGGGCCCGACGCGGTGGTCCTGTCCGGCGCGGAGGGCGCGGTGCTCGCCGCCGCCGCGGAACTGGCCGGACGCGGCCGCAAGACGCGGCGGCTGCCGGTCAGCCACGCCTTCCACTCGCCGCTCATGGAACCCGCGCTGGCGGAGTTCCGCACCGTCCTGGCCGGCCTGCCGGTCCGCCCCGGCGACCTGCCGATCGTGTCCACGCTGACCGGCCGGGTGATGGAGGACGGGACGTTCGGCACGCCGGACTACTGGGCCGACCAGGCGCGCGGCGCGGTCCGGTTCGCCGACGCGGTCACCGCGCTGCGCGACCGGGGCGCGGCGACGTTCCTCGAACTGGGGCCCGGCGGGTCCCTCGCCGCGATGGCGCTCGGCACGCTGGGCGGGGAGGAGCGGAGCTGCCTGGCGACCCTGCGCAGGAACGGCGCCGAGGCCGCCGACGTCCTGACCGCGCTGGCGGGCCTGCACGTGCGCGGCTCGTCCGTCGACTGGGCGGCGGTGCTCGGCCGTCCGGCGGCGGAGGTCGGGCCCGAGCTGCCCACCTACGCGTTCCAGCACCGCCGCTACTGGGTCGAGGCCGGCCCGGCGGCGGGCGGCGCGGACCGGCTCGGCGTCCCGCACCCGCTGCTCGACGCGGTGGTCGAGGTGCCGGGCACCGGCGGCGTCGTCCTCACCGGGCGGCTCCCGGCGCCGGACGGCACCGGGCACCCGGCCGCCGTGCTGCTGGAGGTGCTCGTGCGGGCGGGCGCCGAAGCGGGCTGCGGCGCCCTCGAACAGGTCGCCGTCGAGGCGCCGCCGGCACCGCCGGAACCCGGTCGCCTCGACGTGCGGGTGACGGTGGACGGGCCCGGACCGGACGGCCGCCGCCGCGCGGCCGTCCACACCCGGCCCGCCGGTCGCGGGCGCGGGCCGTGGACCCGCCGCGCCGGGGCCGTGCTGGTCCCCGGGCTGCCCGAACCGGCCTTCGACCTGCGGGACGCGGCCGGCCTCACCGAACTCGCGCTGCCGGACGACGCGGCCGGGCGGGACGGCGCGTTCGTCCTGCACCCGCTGCTCGTCGACGCCGCGCTGCGCGCCGCGGCGGGCGACGGCGGCGGCGACCTGGCGTCCTGCGCCCGCCTGGCGGTGTTCGCCGAGCGCGCGACCGCGCTGCGGCTGCGGATCACCCCGGCGGGGGACGGCGGCCCGCTGCTGGAGTTCGCGGACGCGGCGGGCGCCCCCGTCGCGGCCATGGGCCCGGTGACCTTCGCCGCCCCCACCGGCGCACCCGCGGAACCGGCGGACCCGGCGGACCGTGCACGGCACGTCCGGCCGGTGCCGCTCGACCGGCGCGCGGCGGCGCGGTCGAACGGCGCGGGCGGCACGATGGCGGACCGGCTGGCCGGGCTGCCGGACGCCGACCGGTTCCGGGCCGTGCTGGACCTGGTCCGGGAGAGCACCGCGGTGGTGCTCGGGCACGGCGGCCAGGACGGCTTCGAGGAGGACCGCTCGTTCCGCAGCCTCGGCTTCGACTCCCTCGGCGCGGTCAAGCTGCGCAACCGGCTGCGCGACTTCACCGGGGTGGACCTGCCCAGCACCCTGGTCTTCGACCACCCCACGCCCGCGCGGCTCGCCGAGCACCTGCGCGCCGAACTGCTCGGCGAGCGCGCGGCGCCGCGGGCCGTCCCGGCGGCGGTCCGCGACGCCGACGAGCCGATCGCGATCGTCGCGATGAGCGCGCGGCTGCCGGGCGGCGTGGACGGTCCGGAGGACCTGTGGCGGCTGGTGGCCGAGCGCCGGGACGCCGTCTCCGGCTTCCCGCTGGACCGCGGCTGGGACGTCGAGGGGCTGTACGACCCGGACCCCGCCCGCGCGGGCACCAGCTACACCCGCTCGGGCGGGTTCCTGTACGACGCCGCGCAGTTCGACGCCGGGCTGTTCGGGATCTCGCCGCGCGAGGCGCTCGCGATGGACCCGCAGCAGCGGCTGCTGCTGGAGACGTCCTGGGAGGCGCTGGAGCGGGCCGGCATCGACCCGCTGTCGGTACGCGGCAGCGACGTCGGCGTGTTCACCGGCATCGTCCACCACGACTACGTGACCCGGCTCCGCGAGGTGCCCGAGGACGTCCAGGGCTACCTGATGACCGGCACCGCGTCGAGCGTGGCGTCGGGCCGGGTGTCGTACGTGTTCGGCCTCGAAGGCCCGGCGGTCACCGTGGACACGGCGTGCTCGTCCTCGCTGGTCGCGATCCACCAGGCCGCCCACGCGCTGCGCTCCGGCGAGTGCTCGATGGCGCTGGCGGGCGGCGCGACGGTCATGGCGAGCCCGGACGCCTTCCTGGAGTTCTCGCGGCAGCGGGGGCTGTCGGCCGACGGCCGGTGCAAGGCGTACGCGGACGGCGCGGACGGCACCGGCTGGGCCGAGGGCGTCGGCGTCCTGCTGCTGGAGCGGCTGTCGGTCGCGCGGGAGCGCGGGCACAAGGTGCTGGCCGTGATCCGCGGCAGTGCGGTGAACCAGGACGGCGCGTCGAACGGGCTGACGGCGCCGAACGGGCCGTCGCAGCAGCGGGTGATCCGCGCGGCGCTGGCCAAGGCCGGGCTCGGCCCCCTCGACGTGGACGCCGTCGAAGGGCACGGCACCGGCACGGCCCTCGGCGACCCGATCGAGGCGCAGGCGCTCCTCGCCACCTACGGGCAGGGCCGCGACCCGGAGCACCCCCTGTGGCTGGGGTCGCTGAAGTCGAACATCGGGCACACGCAGGCCGCCGCGGGCGTCGCCGGCGTGATCAAGATGGTGCAGGCGCTGCGGCACGGGGAGCTGCCCGCGACCCTGCACGTGGACGAGCCCACGACCCAGGTGGACTGGTCGTCGGGTGCGGTGCGGGTGCTGACGGAGTCCCGCGCGTGGCCCCGCGGCGGCCGTCCGCGCCGGGCCGCCGTGTCCTCCTTCGGCGCCAGCGGGACGAACGCCCACCTCATCATCGAGGAGGCCCCCGCCGAGGAGCCGTCCGGCGCGGCCGACGCCCCGGACACCGGGGTGGTGCCGCTGGTCGTCTCGGCCGGGAGCGCGGGTGCGCTGGCGGGGCAGGCCGGCCGGCTGGCGGCGTTCCTCGACGGCTCCGCCGGGACGCCGCTCGCCGCCGTGGCCGGGACCCTGCTGTCGTCCCGGGCGACGCTGGCGCGGCGGGCGGTCGCGGTGGCGGGCACCCGCGAGGAGGCCGTCGCCGCGCTGGGCGCGGCCGCCCGCGGCGAGAACGCGCCCGGCCTGGTGACCGGCACCGTGGACGTGCCGGGAAGGCTGGCCTGGGTGTTCCCGGGGCAGGGTTCGCAGTGGGTCGGCATGGGCCGCGAACTGCTGGACGACTCGCCGGTGTTCGCCAAGCGGGTCGCCGAGTGCGCCGCCGCGCTGGAGCGGTGGGTGGACTGGTCGCTGACGGACGTCCTGCGCGGCGACACCGAGCCGGGCTTCCTGGACCGGGTCGACGTCCTCCAGCCCGCGAGCTTCGCGGTGATGATCGGCTTGGCGGCGGTGTGGGAGTCGGCAGGCGTGCGACCGGACGCCGTGGTGGGGCACTCGCAAGGCGAGATCGCCGCCGCGTGCGTCGCGGGCGCACTGTCGCTGGACGATGCAGCGCGAGTCGTGGCCTTGCGAAGCCAGGCCATCGCGGCGGAGCTGTCCGGACGCGGCGGGATGGCATCGGTCGCGCTGTCGGAGGCGGACGCGACCGCCCGCCTGGAGCGGTGGGCGGGCCGCGTCGAGGTCGCGGCGGTCAACAGCCCCGTGTCGGTGGTGATCGCCGGGGACGCCGACGCGCTCGACGAAGCGGTCGAGGCGCTGGCCGCCGACGGCGTCCGCGTGCGGAGGGTCGCCGTGGACTACGCGTCCCACAGCCGCCACGTGGAGGACATCGAGGACACCCTCGCCGAGGCCCTCGCCGGGATCGATGCCCGAGCACCGGCGGTCCCGTTCTTTTCGACGGTGCTGGGCGAGTGGATCACAGAGGCCGGGGTGGTCGACGGCGGCTACTGGTACCGGAACCTTCGCAACCGGGTCGGTTTCGCTCCGGCCGTGGCGGCGCTGGCCGACGAAGGCCACGGCGTGTTCGTCGAGATCAGCGCCCACCCCGTCCTGCTCCAGCCCATCAGCGAGATCGCCGACGGCCGCGACACCGACGCCCTCGTCGTCGGGTCGCTGCGGCGCGACGACGGCGGCCCGCGCCGCCTGCTGGCCTCGATGGCCGAACTGTTCGTCCGCGGCGTCCCCATCGACTGGACGTCCGTCCTGCCGCCCGCGCCCGGACGGGTCGACCTCCCCACCTACGCCTTCGACCGCCGCCACTACTGGCTGGACGAGGCGGACGCCGCGGCCGTCGAGGGCGAGGCCGCCGGAGGCGCCGACGCCGACTTCTGGTCGGCGGTCGAGAAGACCGACGCCGACTCCCTGGCCGACCTGCTGGAACTGGCGTCCGCCGAGCAGCGCGGGGCGCTGCGCGACCTCGTCCCGGTGCTCGCCGGCTGGCGGGAGAAGCGCCGGGAGCGTTCGGACGCGGAGCGGCTCCGCTACCACGTCACCTGGAAGCCGCTCGACCGCGACGCCGCGGGCGTGCCGGGCGGCCGGTGGCTGGTGGTCGCCCCGGCGAGCCCGGCCGGCGACGAGCCGGACGACGGCCTCCTCGCCGAGCTGACCGGGCAGGGACTCGGCACGGTCCTGCTGGAGGTCGGCGGCGGCGACCGCACCCGCGAGCGGCTCGCCGAACGCCTGCGCGACGTCCTGGCCGGGCACGACGTCGACGGGGTGCTGTCCCTGCTCGCGCTCGACCGCGGCGCCGCGGCCCCGGCCGAGTGCGCCGCGACGGCGCTCGCGCTCGTCCAGGCCCTGGGCGACGCCGGCGCCTCCGCGCCGCTGTGGTGCGTGACCCGGGGCGCGGTGAACATCGGCATCCAGGACGCCGTCACCGCACCGGCCCAGGCGGCGGTGTGGGGGCTCGGCCGGGCCGCCGCGCTGGAGCGCCTCGACCGGTGGGGCGGGCTGGTGGACCTGCCCGCGACGGTCGACCGGCGCGCGGTGCGGGCCCTCCTCGGCGTGCTGTCCGGCGCCGCCGGCGAGGACCAGCTCGCGGTCCGGCGCTCCGGCGTCTACTGCCGGCGGCTCGTCCGCAGGCCCGTGCCGGAGCCCGCGGGGGACCGCTGGCGGCCGCGCGGCACGGTCCTGGTCACCGGCGGCGCGGAGGGCCTCGGCCGGCACGCCGCCGGGTGGCTCGCGCTCGCCGGCGCGGAGCGGCTCGTCGTCACCACCACCGCGGCCGCGCCGGACGGCTGCGTGCCGGAGCTGCGGGACGCACTGGCCGGGATGGGGCTGGACGTCGCCGTCGAGTCCTGCGCCGACGCCGACCGCGACGCGATCGCGCGGCTGGTCGCCCCGGACGTCCCGGACGACCCGGACCGGCCTCCGCTCACGGCCGTCGTCCACACCGCCGACATCGCCCGGACCGGCACCGTGGACGACACCGGTGAGCGCGACCTCGCCGAGGTCTTCGCGGCCAAGGTGGACACCGCCGTGTGGCTGGACGAGCGGTTCGCGGACACGCCGCTCGACGCGTTCGTCGTCTTCTCCTCGATCGCCGGCGTGTGGGGCGGCGGCGGCCAGGGCCCGTCGGGCGCGGCGAACGCCGTCCTCGACGCGCTCGTCGAGCGGCGCCGCGCCCGGGGCGGGCGGGCCACCTCGATCGCCTGGGGCGCCCTCGACGAGGTCGGGGTCGGGATGGACGAGGCGACGCTCGTCCAGCTGCGGCGCCGCGGCGTGCTGCCCATGGCGCCGAAGCTCGCGGTCACCGCGTTCGCGCAGGCGGCGGAGGGCAACGAGAAGTCCGTGACCGTGGTCGACATGGACTGGGACGCCTTCATCCCCGCGTTCACGTCGGTCCGGCCCAGCCCGCTGTTCGCCGACCTGCCGGAGGCGCGGGCGGCGCTCCGCGCGGCCCAGCCGGACGGCGAGGACGGCGACGCCGCCGCGTCCCTCGCGGAGTCGCTGCGCGGGGTGCCGGACGCCGAGCAGAACCGCGTCCTGCTCCGGCTGGTCCGCAAGCACGCCTCGACGGTCCTCGGCCACGGCGACGTCGAGGGCGTCGGCCCGCGCCAGGCGTTCCAGGAGGCCGGCTTCGACTCGCTGGCCGCCGTCAACCTGCGCAACAGCCTGCTCGCGGCGACCGGGCTGCGGCTGCCCGCGACGCTGATCTTCGACTATCCGACCCCCGAGGCGCTGGTCGGCCACCTGCGCGCGGAACTCCTCCGGGAGCCCGACGACGGCCCGGACGGCCGCGAGGAGGAGCTCCGGGGGGTGCTGGCGACCGTGCCGCTCGCCCGGTTCCGGGAGGCGGGCGTGCTCGACGCGCTGCTCGCCCTCGCCGAGCCGGACCCCGCGGACGGCGACGGCGCGGGCGAGCCGCCGCCGACCGCCGCGCCCGGGAGCGCGGGCGACGCGGAAGCGATCGACGAACTGGACGTCGCCGGCCTCGTGCAGCGGGCCCTCGGCGGGACGGGCTGAACACCGATGGAGAACGACCCGAGGAGAGTTATGTCGGCGCCAGACGAGCAGGTCGTCGAGGCACTGCGTGCCTCGCTGAAGGAGAACGCGCGGCTCCGGCAGGAGAACGACGACCTCGCCGCCGCGGCGGCGGAGCCCATCGCGATCGTCTCCATGGCGTGCCGGTACGCGGGCGGCATCCGGGGCCCGGAGGACTTCTGGCGGGTGGTGTCCGAAGGCACCGACGTCTACACCGGCTTCCCCGACGACCGGGGCTGGGACCTCGAGGGCCTCTACCACCCGGACCCCGACAACCCCGGCACGACGTACGTGCGGGAGGGGGCGTTCCTGCACGACGCGGCGCAGTTCGACGCCGGGTTCTTCGGGATCTCGCCGCGCGAGGCGCTGGCGATGGACCCGCAGCAGCGGCAGCTGCTGGAGGTCTCCTGGGAGACCCTCGAACGCGCCGGCATCGCCCCCGACTCGCTGCGCGGCACCGACGTCGGCGTGTTCGCCGGCGTCGTCCACCAGGACTACGCGCCCGACCTGAGCGGGTTCGAGGACTTCATGAGCCTGGAGCGCGCCCTCGGCACCGCGGGCGGCGTCGCGTCCGGCCGGGTCGCCTACGCGCTCGGCCTGGAGGGCCCGGCGGTGACCGTCGACACGATGTGCTCGTCGTCCCTGGTGGCGATCCACCTCGCCGCGCAGGCGCTGCGCCGGGGCGAGTGCTCGATGGCGCTGGCGGGCGGCGCGACGGTGATGGCGACGCCCGGCGGGTTCGTCGGCTTCGCGCGGCAGCGGGCGCTGGCGTTCGACGGGCGCTGCAAGTCCTACGCGGCGTGCGCGGACGGCTCCGGCTGGGCCGAGGGCGTGGGCGTCCTGCTGCTGGAGCGGCTGTCGGTGGCGCGGGAGCGCGGGCACCGGGTGCTGGCCGTGATCCGCGGCTCGGCCGTGAACCAGGACGGCGCGTCGAACGGTTTGACGGCGCCGAACGGCCCGTCGCAGCAGCGGGTGATCCGCAAGGCGCTCGACAGCGCCGGCCTGGCCCCGTCCGACGTCGACGCCGTGGACGGCCACGGCACCGGCACCGTGCTCGGCGACCCGATCGAGGCGCAGGCGCTCCTGGCCACCTACGGCAAGGACCGGGACCCCGAGGAGCCGCTGTGGCTCGGCTCGGTGAAGTCCGTCATCGGCCACACCCAGGGGGCGTCCGGTGTCGCCGGGGTGATCAAGATGGTGCAGGCGCTCCGGCACGGGGAGCTGCCCGCGACCCTGCACGTGGACGCGCCGAGCCCGCAGGTCGACTGGTCCTCGGGGGCGGTCCGGCTGCTGACCGAGCCCCGGGGTTGGTCCCCCGCCGGGCGTCCGCGCCGGGCGGGCGTGTCGTCGTTCGGCGCCAGCGGGACGAACGCGCACCTCATCGTCGAGGAGGCGCCCGCCGAGGAGGCCGCGCCCGAGGCGGCGGACGGCGTGCCGGGCGGGGCGGTGCCGCTGGTGGTCTCGGCCGGGACCGCCGCGTCCCTGGCCGGCCAGGCGGAGCGCCTCGCGGCGTTCCTCCGCGACGCGGAGGACGTCCCGCCGGCGGCCGTGGCCGGGGCGCTGGCGGCGGGCCGTTCGGTGCTGCACGAGCGCGCGGTCGTGGTCGCGGACTCCCGCGAGGAGGCCCTGGACGCGCTGGACGCGTTGGCGCGCGGGGAGAACGCGTCCGGTCTGGTCGCGTCCCCCGGGGCTTCCGGTGCGCCGGGCAAGGTCGTGTGGGTCTTCCCGGGGCAGGGCACGCAGTGGGTCGGCATGGGCCGGGAACTGCTGGAGTCGTCCCCGGTGTTCGCCGACCGGATCGCCGAATGTGCCGCCGCGCTGGAGCGGTGGGTGGACTGGTCGCTGACGGACGTCCTGCGCGGCGACACCGAGCCGGGTTTCCTGGATCGGGTCGACGTCCTCCAGCCCGCGAGCTTCGCGTTCATGATCGGCCTGGCGGCGGTGTGGCAGTCGGTCGGCGTCCAGCCCGACGCCGTGGTGGGGCACTCCCAGGGCGAGATCGCAGCCGCGTGCGTCGCGGGCGCGCTGTCTCTGGACGACGCCGCGCGAGTCGTGGCGCTGCGAAGCCAGGCCATCGCCGCCGAGCTGTCCGGGCGCGGCGGCATGGCGTCGGTCGCGCTGAGCGAGGACGACGCGACCGCCCGCCTGGAGCCGTGGGCGGACCGCGTCGAGGTCGCGGCCGTGAACGGGCCCTCCTCCGTCGTGATCGCGGGCGACGCCCGGGCGCTCGACGAGGCGCTGGACGTGCTCGACGAGCAGGGCGTCCGCGTGCGGCGGGTCGCCGTGGACTACGCGTCCCACAGCCGCCACGTCGAGGACGTCCGCGGCACCCTCGACGAGGCGCTCGCGGGCATCGAGGCGCAGGCCCCGGCGGTGCCGTTCTACTCGACGGTGACCGGCGAGTGGATCGAGGAGGCCGGGGTCGTCGACGGCGGCTACTGGTACCGGAACCTGCGCAACCGGGTCCGGTTCGGGCCTGCCGTCACCGACCTGCTCGACCAGGGCCACGGCGTGTTCGTCGAGGTCAGCGCCCACCCGGTCCTGGTCCAGCCGATCAGCGAGATCGTGGACGGGACCGACGCCGACGTCGTGGTGACCGGGTCGCTGCGCCGCGACGACGGCGGCCTGCGGCGGCTGCTGACCTCGATGGCCGAACTGTTCGTGCGCGGCGTCGCGCTGGACTGGCCCGCGATCCTGCCCGCGGGCGCGACGTCCCGGCACGTGGACCTGCCGACGTACGCGTTCGACCACCGGCACTACTGGCTCCGGCTCGGCGACTCGGCGACCGACGCGGCGTCGCTGGGGCTGACCGGCGCCGACCATCCGCTGCTGGGCGCGGTGGTGCCGCTGCCGCAGTCGGACGGGCTGGTGTTCACCTCGCGGCTGTCGCTGCGGACGCACCCCTGGCTCGCCGACCACGCCATCGGCGGCGCCGTGCTCATCCCCGGCACGGTGTACGTCGACCTCGCGGTGCGGGCGGGCGACGAGTTCGGCTACGGCGTCCTGGACGAGCTCGTGATCGAGGCGCCGCTGGTGCTGCCCGAGCAGGGCGGGGTCCGCCTCCAGGTCGCGGTCGGCGGACCGACCGGCACCGGCGCGCGCACGGTGGACGTGTACTCCCTGCGCGAGGACTCCGGCGAGGACACGTGGACGCGGCACGCCACCGGCCTGCTGTCGGACACGTCCCGCCCCAGGGAGACGCAGTTCGACTTCACGGCCTGGCCGCCGCCCGGCGCGGAGCCGGTCGAGATCACCGGCTTCTACCCCGACCTGGTGGAGCGCGGCTACGCCTACGGCCCGGCGTTCCAGGGCCTGCGGGCGGTGTGGCGGCGCGGCGAGGAGGTGTTCGCCGAGGTCGCCCTGCCCGGCGAGCACCGGGAGGACGCCGGCCGCTTCGGCGTCCACCCCGCGCTGCTGGACGCGGCGCTGCACACGAACGCCTTCGCCGACCCCGGCGACGACCGCCGGGTGCTGCCGTTCGCGTGGAACGGGCTGGTGCTGCACGCCGTCGGCGCGTCCGCGATGCGGGTGCGGGTCGCGCCGTGCGGGACGGACGCGCTGTCGTTCCAGGCCGCCGACGAGACCGGCGGCCCGGTGCTGACCATGGATTCGCTGGTGTCGCTGCCGGTGTCCGACGACCAGCTGGAGACGGCCGCGGCCGCGGGCGGCGACGCGCTGTTCGGGGTGGAGTGGACCGAGGTGCCCCCGGCGCCGCGGGCGGACGCGCCGCCGTGGACGCCGGTCGCCACCGCCGACGACGTGGCCGCGCTGCCGCCGGACGCGCCCGCGGTGACCGTCCTGGACGCCTCCGGCGGAGCGGGCGCGCCCCTGGCGCTGACCGCGCGGGTGCTGGAGGTCCTGCAGCGCTGGCTGGACGGCGCCGGCGCCGCGGACGCGCGGCTGGTGGTGCTGACCCGGGGCGCGGTGCCCGCCGGGGACGGCGCGGTGGCCGACGCCGCCGGCGCGGCGGTGTGGGGCCTCGTCCGCGCCGCCCAGGCCGAGAACCCGGACCGGATCGTCCTGCTGGACCGCGACCCCGCGGGCGACCCGCTCGGGGACGCGGGGCCGCTGCTGGGGACGGCGCTGGCCTGCGGCGAGCCGCAGCTCGCGGTCCGCGGCGGGACCTGGTCCGCGCCCCGCCTGGCGCGGGCCGCCGGGGAGGCCCCGGACGCGCCCGCCGTGTTCCGCCCGGACGGGACGGTCCTGGTCACCGGCGGCACCGGCTCGCTGGGCGGCGTCGTCGCCCGCCACCTGGTCGCCCGGCACGGCGTCCGGCACCTGCTGCTGGCCAGCCGCCGGGGCCCGGACGCCGACGGCGTCGACGCCCTGGTCGCCGAACTCGCCGA
>NZ_AULB01000027.1 GCF_000425065.1 Actinomadura rifamycini DSM 43936 | reverse complement strand
TTCGTCCTGAGCCAGGATCAAACTCTCCATTAAGGTCTTACCGACCCTTCGGGGGCGAACCCGAAGAGCCAAACCTTGGAAACAATCCCGGCAATGCACCACTCGGGTGCTTGCCTCAAAGAAATCCCCAGCCTCACAACCCCTCGAAGAGGGGATGCAGGGCCTCGGGGGTGATCCGGCCTGCCGACCGAATCGTTAAAGGCACTGGCTTTTAACACGCTGTTGAGTTCTCAAGAAACGGACACCCACCGCGCTCGGACCCGCTCTCGCGGCCCTCGCTCCGGGGCAACCCTTCTACTGTATCCGATCCGCCCGGTTTGTCAACCTCTGGGTGGTTCGGCCCTCCTTGTCCCGTTTTGGGTGCGACGGATCGCACCCGCTTCGGTGTCTGGAGGTTCCCCCCGGGCCGGCCGCCGTCTCCGGCGTCCCGCTCCCCCGTGGGGCGTGTAGAACATTAGGACGCCCCGGCAGGACCGTCAAATCGGCGCTAGACCACGCCAAAGCCCAGCTCAGGCAAGGGTTTCGGGCCACTCGAGCGGGTTTCCGTGACCTCACCGTGACGTGTATTTCCCCAACTTTTGGGCAGGCATGACGAACGCCCGCCCGGAGCGGACTCCGGACGGGCGTTCGGCGGGCGTTCAGGCCCCGGTCACCTCGATGCCTCCGACGTTGCGCTTGCCCCGTCGCAGGACGAGGTAGCGCCCGTGCAGGAGGTCGGTGGAGGCGGGAACCGCGTCCTCCGATTCGACCTTCGCGTTGTTGAGGTACGCGCCGCCTTGGGCGACCGCGCGCCGCGCCTCCGACTTGCTCTTGCACAGACCGGACGCCACGAACAGGTCCACGATCGGCGGGAGCTCTCCCTTGGCGACGTGCGCCGACGGCACCTCGGCGAGGGCTGCGCCGAGGGTGCGTTCGTCCAGTTCCTCAAGGGCCCCCTGCCCGAACAGGGCACGGGACGCCGCGACTACGCGGGCGGTCTCGTCCGCCCCGTGGACCAGCGTGGTCATCTCCTCGGCCAGCGCGCGCTGCGGCGCGCGGGCGGCGGGGCGCTCGGCGCCCTGCTTGACGAGGTCGTCGATCTCCTCGCGGGAGCGGAAGCTGAAGACCTTGAGGTACTTCTCGACGTCGCGGTCGTCCGCGTTGAACCAGAACTGGTAGAAGGCGTACGGCGAGGTCAGGTCCGGGTCGAGCCAGTAGGTCTCGCCGCCGGCCGTCTTGCCGAACTTGGAGCCGTCGGCCTTGGTGAGCAGCGGCGTGGTGAGGGCGTGCGCGGCCCCTCCCTCGACGCGGCGGATGAGGTCGACGCCGGCGGTGAGGTTGCCCCACTGGTCGCTGCCGCCCGTCTGCAGGCGGCAGCCGTACCGCCGGTACAGCTCCAGGTAGTCCATCGACTGGAGCAGGACGTAGCTGAACTCGGTGTAGCTCATGCCGGTGCTCTCGAGGCGGGTCTTGACCGTCTCGCGAGCGAGCATCCGGTTGACTGGGAAGTGCTTGCCGACGTCCCGCAGGAACTCGATGGCGGTCATGGGGCCGGTCCAGTCGAGGTTGCTGACCATCGTCGCGCCGGTGGGGCCCTCGTCGAAGTCGAGGAAGCGGGACACCTGGCCGCGGATGCGCTCGACCCAGCCGGCGACGGTCTCCTGCGAGTTGAGGACGCGCTCGGCGCTCTTGCCGCTGGGGTCGCCGATCAGTCCGGTGGCGCCGCCGACGAGGCCGATGGGCCGGTGGCCCGCCTGCTGGAAGCGGCGCAGCGTGAGGATCTGGATCAGGTTGCCCAGGTGCAGGGACGGCGCGGTCGGGTCGAACCCGCAATAGAGCGTGACCGGCCCCGCGGCGAGCAGCGCCCGCAGATCGTCCTGATCGGTGGACTGCGCGATCAGATCACGCCACGCGAGGTCGTCCAGGATGTCGGTCACGTTCTTCCTCGTCTCCTGTCTGTCTTCCCTGGCAGTTTGCCCTGGCGGAGGCATGTGACGCCAACGATATTCAACGGCCGCCGACGAAGCCGCGGGCGGGGACGAACACGCGGTGCCCTGAGGCGAAGGTCACCTGGACGCCCGTCTCGTCCCAGCGGGCGGACTCGATCTCCGGACGTCCGCCGAAATCGACGCGGACGTAGTGGCCGTAGGAGAGGCCCGGGTCCCGGCCGGTGTAGAGCTCGTACGCCTTGTGGCGGCCGAAGAGCGGGCTGCTCCTCTCGATGACCGCGGCGTAGTGCACGGACCCGTCCTCGTACCGGACGGACGACGGCTGCCGTACGGCCTCGCCGATCTCGGAGGTGCGGTGGAACGGGCCGTCGACGAGGACGACGGCGAGCAGCACGGCGAACGCGAGCCATCCGAGCACGGCGGCGCGGCGGCGGGGGCGCGGGGGCGGCGGCGGGGCGATCATCGGGACGCGGCGGGCTTCCGGTTGCGCGGGACGTGGGCGCGGTACGGGGAGACGTACGGGTCCGCGTCGATCCAGAACCGCCAGGGGACGTCCTTGGCGGCGTTCACGCCGGTGCGGGGGCCCCGCCGGACGCGTCCGGGGTCGGGGGGATCGCCATGGTGGACGGTCAGTTCGCCGCCGGGGGTGCAGATGTCCAGGCCGTTCTGCTCGCGGGCGATGCCGAGGGCTTCGCAGAGGCGGGCGGGGCCGCGGGCGAGGTCCCGGACGGTCGAGCGGGGGCGGCGCGCGCGGGCCGTCTCCTCCCCCTCGATGATCTCGCCGGCGCGGAGGAGGACGGCGGAGGAAGTCCCGTCGGGGCCGCACACGAGGTTCATGCAGAAGTGCATGCCGTAGGTGAAGTAGACGTAGGCGTGGCCGGGCGGGCCGAACATGACCTCGTTGCGGGCCGTCCGTCCGCGGTAGGCGTGCGACGCGGGATCGAGGGGGCCCGCGTACGCCTCGACCTCGGTCAGCCGCACGGCGACGTCGCCGTCGGGGGTGCGGTGCCGCAGGACGTGTCCGAGGAGTGCGGGCGCGATCTCGTCGACCGGGCCGTCGAAGAAGTCGCGTGGCAGGAGCGCCGCGTCCATCGCCTCACCGTGCTCGTAGGGGATCCGACGGTTCGCCAGCCTAGGGCGCTTCGGGACCGTTCGGACCGTCCTCGGGGGGGTCGGTCCGAACGGTCCCTGGTGCTCGTGCCGTCAGGCGTCGGCGCCGGTGGCCCAGGCGGCGTGCTCGTTGACCTGGGCGCGCAGGGCGGTGATCTGGTCGCGGACGCGGTCGGGGGCGGTGCCGCCGTGGGCCTTGCGGGACGCGAGGGCGCCGGGGACGTTGAGGACCTCGCGGACGTCGGGCGTCAGGTGCGGCGACACCTTGATCAGCTCGTCGTCGGTGAGGTCGTCGAAGTCCTTGTCGTTGACCTGGCACCACACGACGAGGTGGCCGACGACCTCGTGGGCGTCGCGGAAGGCGACGCCGCGCCGGACGAGCAGTTCGGCGAGGTCGGTGGCGAGGGCGAAGCCGTCGGCGGCGGTGGCCTCGAGGCGCTCGGTGTTGACGCGCATGGTGGCGATGAGGCCGGACATGGCGGGCAGGACGAGCAGGAGCGTCTCGACGGCGTCGAAGGCGCCTTCCTTGTCCTCCTGCAGGTCGCGGTTGTAGGTGAGCGGCAGGCCCTTGAGGGTCGTCAGGAGGCCGACGAGGTGGCCGATGAGGCGGCCGGCCTTGCCGCGGGCGAGTTCGGCGACGTCGGGGTTCTTCTTCTGCGGCATGATCGACGACCCGGTGGCGTAGGTGTCGTCCATCTCGATCCAGCGGAACTCCTGCGACGCCCAGAGGCAGACCTCCTCGCCGAGGCGGGAGAGGTGGACGCCGACGAGCGCGGCGGCGAAGAGGAATTCGGCGACGAAGTCGCGGTCGGCGACGGCGTCCATGGAGTTGGGCGCGGCGGCGTCGAACCCGAGTTCGGCGGCGGTGGCCTGCGGGTCGAGCGGCAGGGAGGACCCGGCGAGGGCGCCGGAGCCGAGCGGGGACACCGCGGTGCGGCGGTCCCAGTCGCGGAGCCGGTCGATGTCGCGGGTGAGCGGCTGGACGTGCGCGAGCAGCTGGTGCGAGAACAGGACGGGCTGCGCGTGCTGCAGGTGCGTCATGCCGGGGGCGGCGACGCCGAGGTTGTGCTCGGCCTGGGCGATCAGCGCGGTCTCCAGCTCGACGAGCCGGGAGACGATCTGGCGGGCGTGGTCGCGCAGGTAGAGGCGCAGGTCGGTGGCGACCTGGTCGTTGCGGCTGCGGCCGGCGCGGAGCTTGCCGCCGAGGGCGCCGAGCCGTTCCAGCAGGCCGCGCTCGAGGGCGGTGTGGACGTCCTCGTCGGCGACGGCGGGACGGAACTCGCCGGTGCGGCACGCCTCCTCGAGGTCGTCCAGGGCACCGATCATGCGCTCGAGCTCGTCGTCGGTGAGCAGTCCCGCCCGGTTGAGGACGCGGGCGTGTGCGCGCGAGCCCATGAGGTCGTAGGGGGCGAGCCGCCAGTCGAACTGGACGCTCACCGAGAGCCGGGCGAGCGCGTCCGACGGGCCGCCCTCGAACCGGCCGCCCCACAGCCGCGTCGGTGCCTTGGTCACGGAATTTCCTCTTCTTCCCACCATGTCGATTCGTTCGTCGGCCGTTCCGCGCGCCGTGCCGGCGTGCGCCGTGCCGGCGTGCGCCGTTGGCGCGCGCGGGCACCGCGGTGGACGGCGTCCCCACAGCGTACGGGCTGCGGGGCCGCCGGGCGGGACGGCCCGTTCGGTGCAGGGGCGTCGGCCCCTAGCTTCGTCGTTCCCGGCCTTCGGTCAGCTTGAGGAGCGACTGGGCGACGTCGTCGCCGCCGTTGGGGTCGCGGGCGATGACGAGGATGGAGTCGTCGCCCGCGACGGTGCCGAGGATCGTGGACCACTCGGCGTGGTCGATGGCCGAGGCGAGGTACTGGGCGGCGCCGGGCGGGGTCCGCACGATGACGAGGTTGGCAGACGCCTCGGCGGACACGAGCAGTTCGGCGGCGAGCCGGGTGAGCCGTCCGGTGAAGGTCTCGGCGGAGCCGGTGCGGGCCCGCGGGATCCGCTGGCCGCCCTCGCCGGGGACGGCGTAGATGAGGCTGCCGTCGTCGCCGCGGAGCCGGACGGCGCCGATCTCGACGAGGTCGCGCGAGAGGGTGGCCTGGGTGACCTCGACGCCCTCGTCGCCGAGCAGTTTCGCCAGCTCGCCCTGGGAGTGGACGGGGTGGCGGGTGAGCAGCTCGATCACCCGGGCGTGCCGCGCGGCCTTGGTCATCGGCGTGTTCACCCGGATCGCTCCAGCAGCCAGACGAGCAGCGCCTTCTGGGCGTGCAGGCGGTTCTCGGCCTCGTCCCAGACGCGGCTGCGCGGGCCGTCGAGGACGGACGCGGCGATCTCCTTGCCGCGGTAGGCGGGCAGGCAGTGCAGGACGATCGCGTCGCCGGCGGCGCGGGCGAGGAGGTCCTCGGTGACGGCGTAGGGCTCGTAGAGCGCGGTGTCCTTGCCGTCCTGGCCCATGGAGACCCAGGTGTCGGTGGCGAGGACGTCGGCGCCGTCGGCGGCCGCGGCGGGGTCGTCGGTGACGGTGACGGAGCCGCCGGTGTCGGCGGCGATCTCGGTGGCGCGCTTGACGACGGCGGGGTCGGGCGGCAGGGACGCGGGGGCGCCGACGCGGACGTGCATGCCGGCGGTGGCGCAGCCGAGGAGGTAGGAGTGCGCCATGTTGTTGGCGCCGTCGCCGAAGTAGGCGAGGACGGTGCCGGCGAGGTCGCCGCGGTGCTCCCGGACGGTCTGCAGGTCGGCGAGGATCTGGCAGGGGTGGTACTCGTCGGTGAGGGCGTTGACGACCGGGACGGTGGTGCCCGCGGCCATCTCCTCGA
Organism: Actinomadura rifamycini DSM 43936; assembly: GCF_000425065.1. Taxonomy (GTDB): domain Bacteria; phylum Actinomycetota; class Actinomycetes; order Streptosporangiales; family Streptosporangiaceae; genus Spirillospora; species Spirillospora rifamycini. The sequence goes on along the minus strand of NZ_AULB01000027.1, from coordinate 121,075 downwards.
TGCGCTCCTGCCCGGCGGTGCGCCACACGATGGCGCTGACCTGCCGTTCGAGGACGCGGGCGGTGTCGGCGATGGTCTCGCCGCGGCCGAGCTGGCTGGTGCCGGCGTCCATGACGAGCGGGTTGCCGCCGAGTTCGGCGATGCCGGCGGTGAACGAGAGCCGGGTGCGGGTGGACGGCTTGTCGAACAGCACGGCGACGGACCGGGGGCCCTCGAGGGGCCGGTACCCGAACCGGTCCGCCTTGACGCGGGCGGCCAGTTCGAGGACTTCGGCCTGTTCGGCCGGGGTGAGGTCGTCGTCGCGCAGGAAGTGCCTGGTCATCGCTCAATTCTCCTTCACGGCGGAGTCGCCGGCGGCGTCGGCGGCGGATTGGGCGGCGGATTGGGCGGCGTCGAGGATCGCGGGCAGCGCGGCGGTGAACGCGCGGGCCTGCTCGGCGGTGAGGATCAGCGGCGGGGCGAGCCGCAGCGCGTCCGGCTGCAGCGCGTTGATCAGGAACCCGGCGTCGCGGGCGGCGGCCTCGACGGCCGGCGCGTGCGGGCCGGTGAGGGTGATCGCGCGCCACAGCCCGCGGCCCCGGACGCCCGCGAGCAGCGGGTGGTCGACGGCGTCGATGCCCGCGGCGAGCGCGTCGCCGACGGCGGCGGCGTTGCCGAGCAGCCCGTCGCGGTCGATGGTGTCGAGGACGGCGAGCGCGGCGGCGGCGCCGATCGGGTTGCCGCCGAAGGTGCTGCCGTGGTCGCCCTTGGCGAACAGGTCGCCGTGCGGGCCGAACGCGACGCAGGCGCCGATGGGCAGGCCGCCGCCGAGGCCCTTCGCGAGGGTGATGACGTCGGGCCGGGCGTTCTCGTGCTGGAAGGCGAACCAGGTGCCGGTCCGGCCGATCGCGGACTGGATCTCGTCGGCGACGAGCAGCGCGCCCGCGGCGTCGCAGATCTCGCGGGCCGCGGCGAAGTAGCCGTCCGGCGGGGGGACGACCCCGGCCTCGCCCTGGGCGGGTTCGAGGAACACCGCGGCGCAGTCGCCGTCGACGGCGGCCTTGAGGGCGTCGGCGTCCCCGTAGGGGACGAACCGGACGTCGCGGCCGAACGGTCCGAACGGCTCGCGGATCGCGGTCTTGCCGGTGAGGGAGAGCGCGCCCAGCGTCCGGCCGTGGAAGCCGTTCTCGGCCGCGACGAAGTAGGAGCGGCCGTTCTCCTTGCCGTACTTGATCGCGAGCTTGAGGGCGCACTCGTTGGCCTCGGTGCCGCTGTTGGCGAGGAAGACGCGGCCGGCCGGGCCGCCGTCGCCGCCCAGCAGGCCGCGCAGCCGCTCGGCGAGCAGCACCTCGGGCTCGTGCAGGAACAGGTTCGAGGTGTGCGCGATCGTGGCGGCCTGCGCGGTGACCGCCTCGACGAGCGCGGGGTGCGCGTGGCCGAGGGAGCTGACGGCGATGCCGGCGATGAGGTCGAGGTAGGCGCGCCCGTCGGCGTCCCAGACGGTGCAGCCCTCGCCGCGCGCGAGCGCGACCGGCGGGACGCCGTAGTTCGGCATGAACGCGGCCTCGAACCGCTTCCTCAGGCCGTCGCTGCCGGTCAGGCCGTCGTCGCCGGCAAGGTCGTCGCCGCTCACGCGTCCCCCTCCGTCGTCCGCTGCGCGCCCGCGGGGCTGGGCAGCACCATCGTCCCGATCCCTTCGTCGGTGAAGATCTCCAGCAGGAGCGAGTGCGACACCCGCCCGTCCAGCACGTGGGCCTGGGGGACGCCGCCGCGCACGGCGGTCAGGCACGCCTCCATCTTCGGCACCATGCCCGCCGACAGGCCGGGCAGCAGTTCGGCGAGCTCGTCGGTGGTGAGCCGGTCGATGACGTCGTCGCTGTCGGGCCAGTCCGCGTAGAGGCCCTCGACGTCGGTGAGGACGACGAGTTTGGCGGCGTCGAGCGCGACGGCGATCGCGGCGGCGGCGGTGTCGGCGTTGACGTTGTAGACCTCGCCGTCGTCGCCGCGCGCGATGCTGGAGATGACCGGGACGCGCCCGTCGTCGAGCATCGCGCGGACGGCTCCGACCTGCACCTCGACGATCTCGCCGACCTGGCCGATGTCGACGGGTTCGCCGTCGACGACGGCGCGCTTGCGCTCGGCGGTGAGCAGGTTGGCGTCCTCGCCGGACATGCCGAGCGCGAACGGGCCGTGCCGGTTGATCAGCCCGACGACGTCCCGCTGCACCTGGCCGGTGAGGACCATCCGGACGACCTCCATGGCCTCCGGGGTGGTGACGCGCAGGCCGGCGGTGAAGGACGACTCGATGCCGTTGCGGTCGAGGGCGGCGTTGATCTGCGGGCCGCCGCCGTGCACGATCACGGGCTTGAGGCCCGCGTAGCGCAGGAACACGATGTCCTCGGCGAAGGAGTGCCGCAGCGCCTCGTCGGTCATGGCGTGCCCGCCGTACTTGATCACGACGGTGCGTCCGTGGAACCGCTCGAGCCACGGCAGCGCCTTGATGAGCGTCTCGGCCTTCGCCATGACGCCGGCCCGGTTCTGGCGCATCTCGGCGCCCGAGGTGACGCCGCTCATGTCGAGTACGCCGAGTTCTCGTGGACGTAGTCGGCCGTGAGGTCGGTCGTCCAGACGGTGGCGCTGTGCGGGCCCGCGGCGAGGTCGACGGTGATCGTCACGTCCCGGGGGCGCAGGTCGACCTTGTCGCGGTCGTCGCCGAAGGAGCCGCCCCGGCACACCCACACGCCGTTGATCGCGACGTTGAGCTGGTCGGGTTCGAAGGCGGCGTCGGTGGTGCCGACGGCCGACAGGACCCGGCCCCAGTTGGGGTCCTCGCCGTGGATGGCGCACTTGAGCAGGTTGTTGCGGGCGATGGAGCGGCCGACGACGACCGCGTCGTCCTCGGTCGCGGCGCCGACGACCTCGATCGCGATGGCCTTGGAGGCGCCTTCGGCGTCCACGAGGAGCTGGCGGGTGAGGTCGGCGCAGACCTCGGTGAGCAGCGCGGTGAACTCGTCCTCGGCGGGGACGGTGCCGGCCGCGCCGGACGCCAGCAGCAGGACGGTGTCGTTGGTGGACATGCAGCCGTCGGCGTCGAGCCGGTCGAGGGTGGCGCCGGTGGCGGCGCGCAGCGCCCGGTCGAGGGTCTCGGCGGGCAGGTCGGCGTCGGTGGTGATCACGCAGAGCATGGTGGCGAGGGACGGGGCGAGCATGCCGGCGCCCTTGGCCATCGCGCCGATCATGTAGCCGCCGGCGCCCTGCCGGAAGGAGATCTTGGCGACGGTGTCGGTGGTGCGGATCGCGTCGGCCGCGGCGAGGCCGCCGTCGCCGCGGGACAGTTCGGCGGCGGCGGTGTCCACGCCGGGCAGCAGCGCGTCCATGGGGAGCCGCTCGCCGATGAGGCCGGTGGAGCAGACCGCGACCTCGCCGGCGGAGTCGCCGAGGGCCGCGGCGACCCGCTCGGCGGTGGCGTGGGTGTCCTGGAACCCGGCGGGGCCGGTGCAGGCGTTGGCGCCGCCGGAGTTCAGCACGACCGCGTGGACGCGGCCGCCTTTGAGGACCTGCTCGGACCACAGCACCGGCGCGGCCTTCACCCGGTTGCGGGTGAAGACGCCGGCGGCGGCGCGGGACGGCCCGTCGTTGACGACCAGGGCGAGGTCGCGGGTGCCGCTGTCCTTGAGTCCGGCGACGACGCCGGCGGCGCGGAAACCCTGGGGTGCGGTGACGCTCACGGGGACACTCCGATCGTGGTCAGCCCGAGTTCTTCCGGGAGGCCGAGGGCGAGGTTGGCGCTCTGCACGGCGCCTCCCGCGGTGCCCTTGGTGAGGTTGTCGATGGCGGCGACGGCGACGATGCGGCCCGCGTCCTCGTCGAGGGCGACCTGGACGAGCGCGGTGTTCGCGCCGAGGGTCATGGAGGTGGCGGGCCAGCGCCCCTCGGGGAGGAGCCCGGCGAACGGCTCCTCGGCGTAGGCGGTCGCGTAGGCGTCCCGCAGCGCCTCGGCGGTGAGGCCGGGACGGGCCTTGGCGGTGCAGGTGGCGAGGATGCCGCGGCTCATCGGCGCGAGCGTCGGCGTGAACGACACGGTCACGCGCTCACCGGCGGCCGCGCTGAGGTTCTGCACGATCTCGGGGGTGTGGCGGTGGGTGCCGCCGACCCCGTAGGGGCTCATCGACCCCATGACCTCGCTGCCCAGCAGGTGCGGCTTGAGGGACCGTCCCGCGCCGGACGTGCCGGACGCCGCGACCACGACGACGTCGGGTTCGGCGATGCCGGCGGTGAACGCCGGGAGCAGCGCGAGGGTGACGGCGGTCGGGTAGCAGCCGGGGACGGCGATGCGCCGGGCGGCGCGCAGCGCGTCGCGGGCGCCGGGGAGTTCGGGGAGGCCGTAGGGCCAGGTGCCGGAGTGCGGCGTCCCGTAGAACCGCTCCCAGGCGGCGGAGTCGGCGAGGCGGAAGTCGGCGCCGCAGTCGACGACGAGGACGTCGTCGCCGAGGCGTTCGGCGAGTTCGGCGGACTGCCCGTGCGGCAGCGCGAGGAAGACGACGTCGTGCCCGGCGAGGACGTCGGGTGTGGTCTCGGCCAGGACGCGCCCGGCCAGGGATCGCAGGTGGGGCTGGTGCGCGCCCAGTTCGGTGCCCGCGTTGGAGCCCGCCGTGAGTGCGCCGATCTCGAATTCGGCGTGTCCGTCGAGGATGCGCAGCAGCTCGCCGCCAGCGTAACCGCTGGCGCCGGCGACCGCCGTCCGGATTCCCATGTTCCACTCTGCCCTTCGGAAGCGACAAGCAAGAGTATGCATGGCAATGGATGAATATTCAAAGTCGGACCGCGGCGCGGTGCGGCGATGAGACCGACGCCACAGCGAAGTAGTTAGCTCTCTAATCATTTGACAACTGAATTTCAGCGGCCTCACAATCGAGCGCATGGACAGGGAGACTCTCGGCTTCGGCGACCTCGCCGACCTCGGCCCGCCCGAGGAGTGGCCCGTCGGCCGGCTGTTCGCCGCCGCCTCGAAACTGGCCGGCCCGGTCATGTGGCGGCTCGTCGAGAAGCACGGCGTCAGCCCCGCCGGGTTCTTCATGCTCCGGATCCTGGTGGGCGAGGACGGCCTGCGCCCCGGGGAGGTCGCCCGGCGGCTCATGCAGTCGGCCGCCACCGCCACGTCGGTCGCCGACACCCTGGAGCGCAACGGGCTGCTGGAGCGCCGCCGCGACGAACGCGACCGCCGCGCCGTCCGGCTGCACGTCACCGAGGCCGGCCGCGCGCTCGTCGCCGAGACCGGCCACGCCATGTCGCGGGACCTGTGGGCGCTGTACGACGTCCCCGACGACGCCGACGAGCCCGCCGTGCGGCGCTACCTGCTCACCCTGCTCGAACGCTTCACCGACTTCTCCGAAGGAGACCGCTGTTGACCGCGCCATCCGACAACGAACGGTCCTCCGGCGGCGAACCGCCGCCGGGCGGCGGCGCGGCCGTCCGCGCCGTCGACCTGCGCAAGACCTACCCCACCTCCGGGCCGCGGCCCGAGGTGCCCGCCGTCCGCGGCATCGACCTGGACGTCCCGCGCGGCGAGTTCTTCGGCCTGCTCGGGCCGAACGGCGCGGGCAAGTCCACGACCATCGGCATGCTCACCACGCTCGTCGTCCCGACCGGCGGCAGCGCGTCGGTGTGCGGCCTGGACGTCGTGAAGGACGCCGTCGAGATCAAGCGGCGCATCGGCGTGGTGTCGCAGAACAACACCCTCGACAGCGACCTGACCGCCGCCGAGAACCTCGAGTTCCGCGGCCGGTTCTTCGGGCTGAGCGCCAAGGACGCCCGCCGCCGCGCGGACGAGCTGATCGAGCTGTTCGGGCTCGGCGAGCACCGCAAGGGCAACCCGTTCGAGATGTCGGGCGGGCAGGCCAAGCGCGTGATGATCTGCCGCGCGCTGATGCACGGGCCCGAGGTGCTGTTCCTGGACGAGCCGACCGCCGGGCTGGACCCGCAGACCCGCACGAACCTGTGGGACGTGCTGCGCGGCCTGCAGCAGGGCGGGCAGACGATCGTCCTCACCACCCACTACATGGAGGAGGCCGAGGCGCTCTGCGACCGGGTCGCGGTCGTCGACCACGGCAAGGTCCTCGCGAGCGGCACGGTCGACGAGCTCAAGGGCAGCGCGGGCGCCGACACGGTCATCACCGTCGCCTACGACGACGCGGCCCCCCGCGACATCGAGGCGCTGGGCGACCGCGACGGGATCACCAAGGTCGAGGTCAACGGCGGGCAGGTGCGGGTGTTCGCCGCCGAACCGGACGGCGTCCTCGGCGAGCTCGTCGCGCTCGGCGCGAAGGCCGGCGTCGGCGTCACCGACGCCAGCCAGCTGCGCCCCAGCCTGGAGACCGTCTTCCTCACCCTGACCGGAAGGGAGTACAGGGAATGAGCAGCGCCCCGGTGCTGACGCCGCCGCCCCCGGCGCGGGCGACGGTCCCGCGCACGTTCGCCGCGATGATGGCGCGCGAGGTGCGGGTGATGCGCAAGAACCTGCTGTCGACGTTCATCCGGGTGCTGATGCAGCCCGTCATGTTCGTCTTCGTGTTCGCCTACGTGCTGCCGAAGCTCGGCGGCGGTGCCATGGCCGGCGCGGGGGACGCCACGTTCTCCACCATCCTGGTGCCGGGCCTGGTCGGCTCGTCCATCATCATGCAGGCGATGATGGCGGTGACCTTCCCGCTGATGATGGAGCTGAACTGGCAGAAGTCGATCACCGACCGGGCGCTGGCGCCGGTCACGATCCCGCTGCTGGCGATCCAGAAGATCCTCGCGGCGGCGCTGCAGGGGCTCATCGGCGGGCTGCTGGTGTTCCCCGCGGTGCTGTTCATCCACGCCGAGGGCGAGGCGCCGCAGGTGAACGTGGACAACTGGCCCGTCCTGGTCCTGGTCATGGTCGCCGGGTCGCTGCTGGCCGCGTCCGGCGGGCTGCTGCTCGGCACGCTCATGAACCCGCAGAAGGTCCAGATGATGTTCTCGCTGATCCTGCTGCCGATGACCATGCTCGGCTGCGTCTACTACCCGTGGTCGGCGCTGGAGAGCATCCCGTGGCTGCAGTACCTCAGCCTGCTCAACCCGCTCGTGTACGTCAGCGAGGGCCTGCGCAGCACGCTGACGCCCGACATCCCGCACATGCCCGCGTGGGCGTTCCTGCTCGCGATCGTCGGCGGGACGGTCGTCCTGACGTGGGCCGCGACCCGCACGTTCACCAAGCGCGTGCTGACGTAGCGCTTGCCGACGTGGCCCGTGCCGAGGTGGCGCGTGCCGACGCAGGCGCCGGAGCGCAGGCGGGGCCCGGGGGTTTTGCCATCCCCCGGGCCCCTGTGGTTACCGCCCAATTCGCACGCCGGTCTGTGAAAGGACGCGGATCAGTCTCATCAGACCCTTGCGCGTTACCTTTACGCCATCGCCCCACGAGCGGAGCGAGCCGGAATCGAACCGGCATCTCAAGGGACTCGTCCACGTCCGCGCGATCCGGCGATCGGCGGTGAATGCTGAGTCTGGAGCGAGAATCTGAGTTTGACGGGCGGCTGCCTCTACCGGTTGGGCCACCCCGGCGCGAGTGCCGGGGGCGGGACTCGAACCCGCATTTCGCTCGCCGTGTCAGCTTCGGCTTCAGCTTCAGCTTGCGCTCCTCGCGCACCTCCCGCGCGTCGGCGGGAGGATCCTTTTCAGTTGTCGGTCGGCTTCGGCGCGGTCAGCCGAAGAGGTAGCCGAACACCGCCTCGCCGACCCGCCGGTCCGTCACCTCGGTGCCGTTCGCCTCCTCGCGCGCGAACTTGACGGCGTCCTGCAGCCGCTCGATCCGGCCGAGCAGCTCGTTGACCCGCTTGGCCGGGAGCGCCCCGGAGAACTTCACCGTCGTCCAGTGGCCGATCGTGACGTCCTCGTAGTACACCTCGACCTGCGCCGGGTGCTTGTCGGTCGCCTCCGCCTTGACGTGGTTGCGCGGGACCTTCTTGGTCTTCACGGTGCGGACCGGCTCGGTCCGCCACACGTCGGTGGACGGGTCGGACACCCACGTCTCGGCGGCGTCCAGCACCGGCAGCCTCCGGACGAAGCCGTGCAGCTCCTTCAGCTGCTTCTCCAGGAAGAGCAGGTAGGACACCGGCACGTCCCGCAGGATCGTCGTGCCGTCCACCGTCACGTCGGCGCGGGCGTCGCAGTTCGCCCAGTCCTTGGTGGCGGTGACGTCGAACAGGCGCGTCAGCGACCCGGTCACGTCGCGCAGGACGTCGTCGACCTTGACCTGCACCCGGGTGGACTCCGCGGGGAACTGCTCCCCCTCCTCGTCCTTGGGCTGGTAGGTCCGCGAGATACCGGACAGCAGCGGGGCCTTCTGGACCGCCTGCTGCGCGGCCGCCAGATCCTGGACGGACTTGCTCTTCACGCCCTTCTCGACCGCGATGATCTGGTTCAGCTTCGTCGGCATCTCGTTCGCTCCCCCTTTTTCGGACAGAAGGACCGTAGCAGCAGCTTGATCGTGTCATCACCGTATTTTCCGGATCACTCCGGTTCCACCTCCGTCAGGCCGGTCGCGCGGTCCATCCGCAGCCAGCGGGTGAGGCCCAGCGTGCGCAGGAACGGCAGGTCGTGGCTGACCACGACGAGCGCGCCCCGGTACGCGGCGAGCGCCTGGGCGAGCTGGCGGGCGCTGGCCATGTCGAGGTTGTTCGTCGGCTCGTCCAGCAGCAGGAGCCGCGGGGCGGGCTCGGCGAGCAGCAGCGACGCCAGCACCGCGCGGAAGCGCTCGCCGCCCGACAGCGTCCCCGCGGGCCGCTCGGCCCGCGCGCCGCGGAACAGGAACCGCGCCAGCCCCGAGCGGATCTCCGTGACGGACGCCGACGGGGCGTGCGCCCGGACGTTGTCGACCACGCTGAGGGCGTCGTCCAGGACGTCCAGGCGCTGCGGCAGGTACCGCACGCCGTCGACGCCGATCTTGACGGTCGTCCCGTCCGGGGCCGACTCGCCGACCAGCGCGCGCAGCAGGGTCGTCTTGCCGGAGCCGTTCGGGCCGACGAGGCCGATCCGTTCCGGGCCCCGGACGATCAGCTCGGTGAGCGTCGCGGGCTCCGGCTCGGGCGCGGACAGCCCGGTGACGGTCACGACGGTGCGCCCCGCCGGGACGCGCGTCGCGGGCAGCTCGACGCGGATCTCGTCGTCCTCGCGGACGGCGCTCTCCGCCTCGTCCAGCCGGGTTCTGGCGTCGGCGAGCCGCTCCTCGTGCATGATGCGGTGCTTGCCGGCCGCGACCTGCGCCTGCCGCTTGCGCTCCCCCATCACGATCTTCGGTTCGCGCTTGTTCTCGTACATCTTGTCGCCGTACCGCTTGCGCCGGGCGAGCTTGACATGGGCCTCCTCCAGCTCGCGCTTCTGCCGGCGCAGGTCGGTCTCGGCGGCGCGGACGGCGCGTTCGGCCGCCTCCTTCTCGACGGCGAGCAGCTCCTCGTAGGCGGACAGGTTGCCGCCGAACGAGCGGACGCCGCCGTCGCGCAGGTCGGCGATGTCGTCGACCAGGTCCAGCAGCTCCCGGTCGTGGCTGACGACGACCAGCACGCCCTTCCAGGCCGCGACCGCGTCGTAGAGGCGGCGGCGCGCGTCCAGGTCGAGGTTGTTGGTCGGCTCGTCCAGCAGCAGGACGTCGGGACGGGCGAGCAGCAGCGCGGCGAGCCCGACCATCATGGCCTCACCGCCCGACAGCGTCGGGATGGGCCGGTCGAGGCCGAGGTCCTCGAGGCCGAGCCGGTCCAGCTCGGCGCGGGCCCGCTCCTCGACGTCCCAGCCGTCGTCGCCGACGGCCGCGAAGTTCGCCTCGGTGGCCTCGCCCCGCTCGATGGCGTGCAGCGCGGCGCGCGTCCCGCTGATGCCGAGCAGATCGGAGACCGTGGCGGAGCCGTCGAGGACGAGGGTCTGCGGCAGGTAGCCGACCTCCCCCTCGACGGTGACGCTGCCCGAGCCCGGCCGCAGTTCCCCGGCGACGAGCTTCAGCAGGGTGGACTTCCCCGCCCCGTTGACGCCGATCAGGCCGGTGCGCCCGGCGCCGAACGCGGCGTCGAGGCCGTCCAGGACGGTCGTCCCGTCGGGCCAGGCGAAGGACAGGTCGGTGCAGACGATGGCGTGAGACAAGAGGCGCTCCTCCGGAGGTGTCGTTCGGTGTGCCGGACACGTGGAGACACCGCGGAGAACGCGCATCGCGCCTGCGGGCATGGGAAAAGCCCGGGACGAGGGTCCGCTGAGATCGCATGCGCGTGCCGACGGCCCGATGACGGGCGCGGCTGGTCGCGCGGTGCCTGCGACCTCAGATCCTCAATGGACTCCCCAACCGGGCGGCGATGTGACGCGGTCAGATTACCCGAGCGCTTATCGCAACACAAGTAGCATTAAGAAGGTTTCCGGCGGCGGCCGATGAAAACGGCCCGGACCCGCGGGGCGGGTCCGGGCCGTTTCCTCAGCCGCGCTTCGGCGGCGCGCGATCGTCAGGCGCCGCGCAGGACGGCGCCGGTGCGGTCGGCCGCGGCGGCGACCGCCGCGTCCCGCGCGCCCGACGCCTCCTCGGCGGTCAGCGTGCGGTCGGCGGCGCGGAACCGCAGGGAGTAGGCCAGCGACTTGCGGCCCTCCCCGACCTGCTCGCCGGTGTAGACGTCGAACAGCCGGACCGTCTCCAGCAGCTCCCCGGCGCCGTCGCGCAGCGCCGCCTCCACGTCCGCCGCGGGGACGGCGTCGTCCACGACCAGGGCGACGTCCTGCACCGCGACCGGGTAGGTCGACACGTGCGGCGCACGGACCTGGACCGGCTCGCCGAGGCGGCGCAGCTCCAGCTCCATCGCGCAGCTGCGCGGCGGCAGCCCGTACGCCTTGGTGACGCGCGGGTGCAGCTCGCCGGCGTGCCCCACGAGCACGTCGCCGACGTACAGCGCGGCGCAGCGGCCCGGGTGCCACGGGGCGTGCCGGTCGGCCGCGGCGGTCAGCTCTACGCCGACCTCGCGGGCGACGGTGCGGGCGGCCTCGATCGCGTCCGCCCACAGCGCCGGACGGCCCTCGCCCCACCAGCCGGACGCCTCGCGCTCGCCGGACAGCACGACCGCGACCCGGTGCGGCTGGTCGGGCAGCGCCGCCTCCACGGACGCGACCTCCTCGGCCGTCGGCCCCCGGTCCACCGCGAGGCGCGGCGCGGTCTTCGGCGCGTCCGGGTCGGGCCGGAACACCACGCCCAGCTCGTACAGGGCCGCGTCGCCGAAGCCGCGCCCGGCGTTCTGCGCGAGCGTCCGCAGCAGGCCCGGCAGCAGCGTCGTGCGCAGCAGCGGCTCCTGCTCCGACATCGGGTTGGCGAGCCGCAGCGCGCGGCGGCGGGCGTCGTCGGCCGGCAGGTGCAGGTCGTCCCAGTCCTTCTCGGCGACGAACGGGAAGTTCAGCACCTCCACGTACCCGGCGCCGGCGAGGGCGCGGCCGACGCGGCGGCGCAGCCGCTGCCCGGCGGTGAGGCCCTTCCCGGCGGCCGGGCGCGGCGCCCGCACCGGGATGTTCTGGTACCCCTCCAGCCGGATGACCTCTTCGGCCAGGTCGTTCGGGTCGACGAGGTCGGGACGCCACGACGGCGGCGTCACCGCGAGCTCGTCCCCCGCGCCCTCGACGGTGCAGCCGACCTGCTCCAGCCGCCGCACGACGGCGTCGCGCCCGTACGGCACGCCCGCGACGCGCCCGGGGTGCCCGGCGGGCATCGCGACGGTCGTCCGCTCGACGGGCGCCTCGGCGTGCGTCACCCCGGGAAGGACCTCGGCGCCGCCCAGTTCGGCGAGCATCCGCGCCGCCCGGTAGGACGCGTACAGCGGCAGCTCGCGGTCGACGCCGCGCTCGAAGCGGTGCGACGCCTCGCTGTGCAGCCGGTGCCGGCGGCACATCCGGGCGGTGCCGATCGGGTCGAAGTGCGCGGCCTCGATCACCATGTCGGACGACCGGTCGTCGATCTCGGTGGCCAGGCCGCCCATCGCGCCCGCCATCGAGATCGGCCCCGACTCGTCGGTGATGAGGACGTCCTCGGGGTCCAGCGTCCGCTTGACGTGGTCGAGGGTCTCCAGCACCTCGCCGGACGCGGCGCGCCGCACCACGATCGGGCCGGTGAGCTTGGCCCGGTCGAAGGCGTGCAGCGGCTGCCCGAGCTCCAGCATCACGTAGTTGGTGACGTCGACGGCGAGCGACACCGGCCGCATCCCGGCGCGGTGCAGCCGGACCCGCATCCACATCGGCGTCCGCGCGTCCGGGTCGAAGCCGCGGACCTCGCGCAGGACGAACCGGTCGCAGGCGGTCGGGTCGGCGATGCTCGCCGGGTGCGCCTCGCCGGACGCCGCCGGGAGCTCGATCTCCGCGGGGTCGGTGAACGGGACGCCGTAGGCGGTCGCGGCCTCGCGGGCGATGCCGCGGATCGACAGCGCGTAGCCGCGGTCGGGCGTGACGGCGATGTCGAGGACGTCGTCGCGGAGCCCGAGCAGCTCGATCGCGTCCGCGCCGACCGGCGCGTCCGGCGGCAGCACCAGGATGCCGCCGTGGTCGTCGCCGATGCCGAGCTCGCTGACCGAGCAGATCATGCCCTCGGACATCTTGCCGTAGGTCTTGCGCGCGCCGATCGCGAACCCGCCCGGCAGCACGCCGCCGGGCAGGATCGCCACGATGCGGTCGCCGACGGCGAAGTTCGTCGCCCCGCACACGATGTTCTGCGGCTCGCCGGTGCCGTTGGCGTCGCCCACGTCCACCCGGCAGTACCGGATCGGCTTCTTGAACCCGGTCAGCTCCTCGATCGCCAGGACCTCGCCGACGACCAGCGGCCCGGTGATGTCGGCGCCGGCCCGCTCGACCGTCTCGACCTCCAGACCGGCCGCGATCAGCTTCTCGGCCAGGTCGCGGCCGGTCACGTCCGCCGGCAGCGCGACGTGCTCGCGCACCCAGGAAAGCGGGGCCCGCATCAGATCTCCATCCCGAACGGGAGGGTGAACCGGACGTCGCCCTCCACCATGTCGTACATGTCCTCCACGCCGTGCCGGAACATCAGCGTCCGCTCGACGCCCAGCCCGAACGCCCAGCCGCTGTAGCGGTCCGGGTCGACGCCGCAGGCCGTGAGCACCCGCGGGTTGACCATGCCGCAGCCGCCGAGCTCGATCCAGCCCTCCGAACCGCAGGTGCGGCACGGGTCGCCGCCGGGCTCGGCGGACGCGCCCCGGCACACGAAGCACTGCATGTCCACCTCGGCGGACGGCTCGGTGAACGGGAAGTACGACGGCCGGAACCGCGTCGCCAGGCCCGCGCCGAACATCCCGGCGACGAACGCCTCGATGCCGCCGCGCAGGTCCGCCATCGTCAGCCCCTCGTCGACGGCGAGGCCCTCCAGCTGGTGGAAGACGGGGCTGTGCGTGGCGTCCAGCTCGTCGGTGCGGAACGTACGCCCCGGCGCCACCACGTACACCGGCAGGTCCCGCGACAGCAGCGACCGGATCTGCACCGGGGAGGTGTGCGTGCGCAGGACCAGCCCGGTCTCCTCCGACTCGACGAAGAAGGTGTCCTGCATCGTGCGGGCCGGGTGGTCGGGCTTGAAGTTCAGGGCGTCGAAGTTGAACCACTCCGCCTCGACCTCGGGCCCCTCGGCGACCTCGAAGCCCATGGAGACGAAGACGTCCGCCATCCGCTCCTGCAGGGTGGTCAGCGGGTGCCGGGCGCCGCGCGGCGCGCGGTTCCACGGCAGGGTGACGTCGACGGTCTCCTCGACCAGGACGCGCTGGTCGCGTTCGTCCTCGAGTTCGGCCTGGCGCTTCTTGAGCGCCTGCCCGACGGCGCCGCGGGCGGCGCCGATGCGCTTGCCCGCGTCGGCGCGGGCCGCGGGCGGCAGCGCGCCGATCTCGCGGTTGGCGAGGGCCAGCGGCGAGCGGTCGCCGGCGTGCGCCAGGCGGGCCTGCTTGAGGGCGTCGAGGTCGGCGGCCGCGGCGATGGCGGCGAGGGCCTCGTCGCGGGCCCGCTCCACCTCCTGCGGCTGGAGCGCGGAGACCTCGACGGGGTCATAGGACTTATTGGGTGCAGACATGGCTGTGTGATCGACTCCGGTCGGCGTGGGACGCCCGCAGTCTAGTGCGCGGGCGGCGGATGTCCGGTCAGCGTGCGCGTGCCGCGCGGCCCGCCGGAGCCCCGGGTCGCCGCGCGCCCGGTTCCGAACGGTTCCGGACGCCGTCAGACGGCGTAGTCGGGAGCCCCTGCGGGCACGGTAAATCGGAACTCGGCGCCGCCGCCGGGCGCGCGCCGCACGGTGATCACGCCGCCGTGCGCCTCGACGAGGCCCTTCACGATGTAGAGACCGAGCCCGGTACCGCCGCGGCGGTTGCCGCCGGGGCCGCGCCAGAACTGCCGGAAGACGCGCTGGACGGCCTCGGGCGGAATGCCCTCGCCCTCGTCCCGCACCGACACGGCGGCCCCCTCCTTGTGCGCGTCCGGCTGCACCACGATTGTGACGGTTCCGGCGCCGTGCCGCACCGCGTTTTCCACGAGGTTTCCCAGAATCTGGTCGACCTTGTCGGGGTCGAGCCACATCTCGGGGAGCTCGCCGCGGACCTCGAAGCGGAACCGGTCCTCGGGCTCCCCGGCCGCGACCCGTCCGGCGATGACCTTGCGGACCTCCTCGGCGAGGTCGACGACCTGGCGGCGCATCTCCAGCCGGCCCGCCTCGATGCGGGAGACGTCGAGCAGCTCGGTGATGAGCCGCGTCACGCGGTCGGCGTCGGCGTTGACGGTCTCCAGCATGACGCGCTTCTGGTCGTCGTTGAACCGGTGCCACTTGGCCAGCAGCGTCGCGGTGAAACCCTTCACGCTGGTCAGCGGCGACCGCAGCTCGTGCGCGACGGTCGACACCAGGTCGGCGCGGTCGCGCTCGCGCCGCGCGCGCTGCTGCGCGTCGCGCAGGCACACGGTGAATCGTTCCACCCGCCCCTCGGCGTCCCGCCGGTAAGAGGCCGTGACCAGCAGTTCCGCGCCGCCGGGGCGGAACAGGGTCTGCTCGGGGTGCCGGGTGCGGGTGGACAGCCCCTCGTACGGGTCGAGGCACTTCCACCAGTCGCGGCCCTCGGCGTCGTGCAGCGGCAGGACGTCGCGGAAGTCGCGGCCGATCGCGTCCGCCGCGGCGATCCCCGTCATGCGCCGGGCGGCGGCGTTGAAGGTGACGATCCGCGCCTCGCGGTCGGCGACCAGCAGCCCGTCGGGCAGGTCGTCGGCCGGGTCCCGCTCGAAGCCGGGCGCGGGCGCGCGCGCGGCCACGCGCGGGTATTCCTCTCCGCCCAAAGCGGCCTCCAGAACACCGAGGGGGACGCGGCCTGTCGGATACGACTCTATCGGCAGTCCCGCACCCCCGGGGACCCGGGAAAGACCGTGAGGCAAGGCTTTTGTGGCCTTCCCGGAGGCCGCCGCCGCGCGGGCCGGCCCCCCGGCGACCCTCCGGACGTACCCCCGTCCGTGATCAGACGCACGCCTCGTCGGGGTCGTTGTGCAGCGTGAAGAGGCGGTGCAGGCCGGTGATGCGGAGCAGGCGGATCTGAGCCGGGCGCACCCGGGCGAGGACGATGCGGCCGCCGTCGGCGGAGATCTCGTTGTGCGCGGCCACGAGCGCGCCGAGGCCGGTGGCGTCGCAGAACACGACGCCCGCGAAGTCGACGACGAGGCGGCGCGAGCCCGCGGCGTGCAGGGCGACGAGGCGGGCGCGCAGCGTGTCGGCGGTGTGCAGGTCGATCTCGCCCGCGACCGCGACGACCGCGGTGTCGCCGTGCACGCGGGCGACGTCGATCTCCAGGCCGGGCGGCGCCGGCGGGGCGCCCGCGTCGCGGGGCGGCGCGAGGACGGCGGTGCCGGTGCATCTGATCTCCGGCCCCGGCCTGCCCGCCCGTCCGGCCGCGTTCTTGGTCATCACGTTCGCCCCCAGTCCGCACGGCGTCGTCGCCGCCTGGTCAACACAGTAGGCATCCGGTGGAACGCTCGTACTCCCTCGCCGGTCCGACTTCTCGTCCTCCTCAGGGACGAGGCCCGGCACGGGACGGGCCCCCGCCACGCGTCCACGGAAGCAACCATTGTCCCAGGCGGAGCGGCGTTCCGTGGCCGGTTCGGCGACCTCATGCGGCCAACCGGCCACGGAACGCAACCGCCGGTCAGCCTCCGCGCTGCGCGCGCGCGGACGCGTAGAGGCACACGGCCGCGGCCGTGGCCAGGTTGAGGCTCTCGGCGCGTCCGTAGATCGGGACGCGCACGACCTCGTCGACGTGCTGGAGGATCTCGTCGGGCAGCCCCCACGCCTCGTTGCCGAACACCCAGGCGGTGGGCCGCGCGAGGACGCCGTCGTCGATCGCGGCGTCGAGGGTGCGGTCCCCGGCGCCGTCCGCCGCCAGGACCGTGAGACCGGCGTTCTTGAACTCGCCGATCAGGTCCTCGAAGCGGGGCCCGACGACGACCGGCAGGTGGAACAGGCTGCCCGCGGAGGCGCGCACGCACTTGCCGTTGTAGGGGTCGACGGAGGCGTCGGTGAAGACGACGGAGTCCGACCCGGCCGCATCGGCGGTGCGCAGGACGGTGCCGGCGTTGCCCGGGTCGCGGACGTGCGCGAGCACGGTGACGAGCCGGGGCCCGGTCTCCAGCGCGCGGGCCAGGGGGACGTCGATGAACCCGCAGACGGCGAGCAGCCCCTGGGGGGTGACCGTCTGGGCGAGTTCGGCCATGACCTCGCCGCTCACCCGCAGCACCGGGACTCCGGCGCGTTCGGCGGCGAGGACGAGTTCGTGGTGCCGGGTCTCGGCCTCGGCGGTGGTGTAGAGCTCGGCGAGTCCGCCCGGGATCTGCAGCGCCTCCCGCACCGCCTGCGGCCCCTCGGCGAGGAACCGGCGCTCGCGGCGGCGGAACGCGCGCTTGGCGAGCCGCCGAGCGGACTTCACCCGTGGTGATCGCAGGGAGGTCAGCTCGCGGCCCGCCATATCGCTGTGTTCGCCTTGTCGCCGGCGGCCCGGCTCAGGCGGCCTTCCCTTCGGCGGGGAGGGCGTCCTTGGCCACCTGGACGAGCGCGGCGAACGCGGCGGCGTCGTTGACGGCCAGCTCGGCCAGCATGCGCCGGTCGACCTCGATCTCCGCGGCCTTCAGGCCCTGGATGAACCGGTTGTAGGTGATCCCGTTGGCGCGGGCGGCGGCGTTGATGCGCTGGATCCACAGCCGGCGGAACTGGCCCTTGCGGTCCTTGCGGTCCCGGAAGGCGTAGGTCATCGAGTGGAGCTGCTGCTCCTTGGCCTTGCGGTACAGGCGCGACCGCTGGCCGCGGTAGCCGCTCGACCGCTCAAGGACGACCCGACGCTTCTTGGCGGCGTTGACCGCCCGCTTCACGCGTGCCACGTGCTGAACTCCTTCGTGGGGGCCGGGGCCCGTCTGGACCCGGCCGGTCGCTGATGTTGCCGGTCGAGTGCTACTTGCGCAGCAGCTTCTTGATGTTCTTGGCGTCGGCGTCGGCCACGACCGCCGGGCCGTCGAGGCGGCGGGTCCGCTTGGACGGCTTGTGCTCGAGCAGGTGGTTCTTGTTGGCGCGGCGGCGCATCACCTTGCCGGAGCCGGTCAGCTTGAACCGCTTCTTGGCACCGCTGTGGGTCTTCGTCTTCGGCATGGTCGCCGTCGTCTCCCTCGTTCCGGCCTCCGTGCGGCGGCACGGAGGCGTGCCTGATCGGCGCACCGCACGGCGGCGCGGGCGTGGTCCGCGCCCGCGTTCCGTGTGACGCGCCTGGTCAGGCGTCAATGTACGTGCGTGACGGCCCCGCGCGAACGCGAGGCCATGGTTCGGGCCCGCCGTGGAGGCAGGCCCGGGCCGGTTCTTCTCGGAGGAGACGCCCCCCGGACTCCCCGGCGGCGGCCCGGCCGGAACCGGGCCGTGCGCCGCGTTCAGGCGTGGCGCCCGGTCGCCGTCAGGCGGTGCCGGACTCTTCCTGCCCGCGCGCGGTCTTCTTCTTGTGCGGACCGATCACCATGATCATATTCCGACCGTCCTGCTTGGGCCGCGACTCGACGAAGCCGAGCTCCTCGACGTCGTCGGCCAGCCGCTGCAGGAGGCGGCGCCCCAGCTCCGGGCGGGACTGCTCACGACCACGGAACATGATCGTGACCTTCACCTTGTCCCCGGCCTTCAGGAACCGCACCACGTGACCCTTCTTGGTCTCGTAGTCGTGCGGGTCGATCTTCGGGCGGAGCTTGATCTCCTTGATGACCGTGTGCGCCTGGTTCTTCCGCGCCTCACGGGCCTTCATCGCGGACTCGTACTTGAACTTGCCGTAGTCCATGAGCTTCGCGACGGGCGGACGCGCGGTGGGCGCCACCTCGACGAGGTCGAGGTCCGACTCGCGCGCGAGTTCAAGGGCCTTGGCGATGGGCACGATGCCCACCTGTTCGCCGTTCGGGCCGACGAGCCGGACCTCGGGCACGCGAATGCGGTCGTTGATACGCGGTTCGGCGCTGATGGGACCTCCTTGGGGCCGTTCTCAAGTTCTGGGACCGGTCGTACCCCGAGGCTTCCCATGAGAAAAGCCCCGCACGACTCGCATACGGGGCCACCTTCGGTCTCCCCGGAACGGACGACCGTCCGGGGACGACGGCGGAGCGGACGCTGCGCGCCCGTTCGCCGGACCGTTACCCACCGGCCCTTTCGGCCGGTCAGGTGGGAGATGGCCTCCGCTTGAGCGCCCGGCGCACGCAACCTGGACGGGTCGCGGGCACAGGGCCGGTCGGCCTCCAAGACTACCACCGTCGGAGGCGTCCGTGAGCACGACCGGCGATCCGGCCGCCGCGTTCGCCGCGCCGACGGCGGAGCGGCGGACGGGCCGGGCGTCGAGTGGGTACGCCGATCACCGGCGTCATCACCGTCAACCGCCGTGGGGCCGCCCGCATTCCCGCGGGGCGCCCCGCCGCGCCGGTTGCCGGCTCCGGACGGTCAGCCGCGGCGGGCCAGCTCGGCCTCGCCGGCGGCGCGCATCGCCTCCACCGGGACGTCGTCGCGGCCCGTCATCAGCGCGACCTGCCGGACGGCCTGGTGCAGCAGCATCGGGAACCCGCCGACGACCGTGCCGCCCGCCCGTTCGACGGCCGCCGCGAGCGCGGTCGGCCACGGCGCGTAGACGACGTCGAACAGGGCCGCGCCGGACGCGGCGACCGGTGCGGCGAACGCGTCCGCGGCGCGGCCGGGCAGCGTCGACACCACCAGCTGCGCCGGGAGGTGGTCGCGGACCCGGTCGAGCGGCACGACCTTGACCGCCAGCCCGAACCGCTCCCCCACCGCGGCCGTTCCGGCGGCGCGCTCCGGGGCGCGGACGGCGAGGACGGCCTCGGCGGTGCCGAGCCGCGCCAGCGCGGCGAGCGCGGACGCGGCGGTGGCGCCGCCGCCCAGCACGAGCGCGGACGCGGGCGCGGCGATGCCCGCCTCGGCGAGCGCCGCGACGATGCCGTGGACGTCGGTGTTGTCGGCGTGGCGGCGCCCGTCCCGCAGGACGAGCGTGTTGGCGCCGCCGACCCCGGCCGCGAGGTCGCTCACCGAGTCGGCGAGGTCGAGCGCGACGCGCTTGAGCGGCATCGTCAGCGACAGCCCGGCCCACTCGGGCCCGAGCCCGCCGAGGAAGCCGGCCAGCTCCGCCTCGCCGCACTCCACCGCCTCGTACGTCCACGAGCCGTCCAGTCCCATCGCCGCGTACGCCGCCCGGTGCAGCACCGGGGACAGCGAGTGCGCGATCGGCGATCCGAGCACGGCCGCGCGGCGGCCGGGGCGACCGGAGTCGCTCACATCTCCTCCTTCACGACGACCGGGCCGCCCGGCGGTCCCGCCGGGCGGCCCTGTGCCGAGCGGGTCGGGTCAGTTGCCGGGGTTCCGGCTCTGCCACTCCTCGAACTCCCGCTCGTTCGCCTGGTGCTCCTGCCACGTCTCGGCGAACTTGGTGACCTTGTTGGTGGGGTCGGTGGCGACGAAGTAGAGCCACTCCCCCTCCTCCGGGTTCAGCGCCGCATCGATCGCCGCCTCGCCCGGGTTCGAGATCGGCCCCGGCGTCAGCCCCGCGTGCTGGTACGTGTTGTACGGCGAGTCGATCTTCGTGTCCGCCACGCTCACCGCCAGCCGCCGCTCCTTGAGCGCGTAGAGGAGGGTCGTGTCGAACTGCAGCTTCATGCCGATCTTGATCCGGTTGTAGATCACCCGGGAGATCTTGGGCAGGTCGGACGGCTTGCCGCCCTCGGCCTGCACCAGGCTCGCCAGCGTGACGACCTTCGCCGGCTCCAGGTCGGCCTCCTCGGCCTTGGCCTCCAGCCCGCTGGACTCCGCGTACTGGACGAACCGCGCCACCATCTGCTTGAGGATGTCCTCCGCCGAGCCGTTCGGGTCGAGGTTGTAGCGGCCGGGGAAGAGGTAGCCCTCGACCTTCCCGCCGGCGTACTCGGGCAGCCCGAGGTTCTCGGTGTTCTTCCCCGCGGCCTCGAACTCCTCCATGGGGATGCCCGTCTTCTTCGAGAGCAGCTCGTACGTCTCGTAGGCGCGGCGTCCCTCGGGGATGGTGATCTGGTTGCCCGACCGGGCCTTGGGGTCCAGCAGCAGCGCCATGGCCGCCTTCGACGACATCTTCCGCCGCATCTGGTAGAAGCCGGGCTGGATGCTGGACGAGCGCGTCTCGGCGTTCCACACCTTCAGGAACGCGCGGGCGCTCTGGACGACCCCGTGCTCCTCCAGCGCGGCCGCGATCACCGTGCCGCTGGCGCCCTCGGTCACCTGGACCGTGACACTCCCGCTGCCCGCGCCGTCGTAGTCCGGCGGGTTGAGCCGGTTGTCGAGCACGGCGACTCCGAGGACACCGGCGGTGCCGAAGACCGCCACCAGGAACGCGAGCGCGAAGAACACCGCCGCGCGGCCGTTGCGGCGGCGCCGTTTCTGCCCCTTGCGCTGGCGCCGCTGGTCGCGGCGTCCGGCGGGACGGCCCTGCCGGCCGTCCTGCGGTTCTGAGAAAAGGTCCAAATCGTTCATGAGCTTCCCCGGACGATCTCGCCTGGGGGACGCCCAGTCAACCGTTCCGCGTCAAGTGCCGCCTGGAGCAGCACCGCCGCCGCCGCCTGGTCGACGACCTTGCGGCGGGCCTTCCCGCGCACGCCCCCCGCGCGCAGGCCGCTCTCCGCCGTCACGGTCGTGAGGCGTTCGTCGTACAGCCGCACCGCGCCGTCGGGCAGCCGCCCCGCGAGGCGGCGCGCGAACGCGCGCGCCGCCTCCGCCGCCGGGCCCTCCCGGCCCGCCAGCGTGGTGGGCAGCCCGACGACGACCTCGACGGCCTCGTGCTCTCCGGCGAGCTCCACGACCCGGTCGACGTCCCCCTTCCCGCTTTTCACGGTCTCCAGCGGGGAGGCGAGGACGCCGCGGGGATCGCAACGCGCCACGCCCACGCGGACGCTGCCGACGTCGACGGCGAGGCGCACCCCCGGCCTCACCGCCCGGCTCCCGTCCGGTTCCGGATCCGCCGATCCGGGTCCCCCGGAAGCCCTTTACCCCCGACTGCGGGGATCACGCGGCCCCTACGGCGCGTTCGACCGCGGTGATCGCGGCGTCCACGGCGGACGGGTCGGCGCCGCCGCCCTGCGCGAGGTCGTCCTTGCCGCCTCCGCCGCCGCCGAGCGCCTTGGCGGCGAGCCCGACGAGCGCGCCGGCCTTCAGGCCGCGCTCGCGGGCGCCCTCGGTGACCGCGACGACCACGACGGGACGGTCCTTGGGCACGCCCGCGATCATGACGACGGCCGGGCGGGCGGCGAGCCGGCCCCGCACGTCCACGGCGAGCTTGCGCAGGTCGTCGGCGCCGGTGCCGTCGGGGGCGCGGTGCGCGGCGAACGCGGTCCCGCCGAGGTCGCGGGCGCCCTCGGCGAGGGACCCGGCGATCTGCAGCACCTGGGCGGCGCGCAGCCGCTCGAGCTCCTTCTCGGCGTCCCGCAGCCGGGTCACGATGCCGGCGACGCGCTCCGGCAGCTCCTCCTTGCGGGTCTTGAGCTGCTCGGCGAGCTGCGCGACGAGGACGTTCTCGCGGGCGAGGAAGCGGAACGCGTCGATGCCGACGAGGGCCTCGACGCGCCGGACGCCGGCGCCGATCGACGACTCGCCGAGCACCTTGACCAGGCCGAGCTGGCCGGAGCGGGCGACGTGGGTGCCGCCGCACAGCTCGCGGGAGTAGTCGCCGATCTCGACGACGCGCACCTCGTCGCCGTACTTCTCGCCGAACAGGGCGAGGGCGCCCATGGCGCGGGCCTCATCGATCGAGGTGTGGAAGGCGCGGACGTCGTGGTCGCCGACCAGGACCTCGTTGACCTCGTCCTCGACGTCGCGCAGCACGCTCTCCGGGACGGCGCCGGTCGCGGTGAAGTCGAACCGGAAGCGGCCGGGCGAGTTCTCCGACCCGGCCTGCGCGGCGGACTCGCCGAGCGCGCGGCGGAACCCGGCGTGGACCATGTGGGTCGCGCTGTGCGAGCGGGAGATCGCGCGGCGCCGCTCGACGTCGATCTCGGCGAACGCGGAGTCGCCGGCCTGCGCCTCGCCGCTGCGGACGCGGCCGCGGTGCACGATCAGTCCCGGCAGCGGCGACTGCACGTCGGTGATGTCGATGACGGCGCCGCTGCCGAGCCGGATCACGCCGTGGTCGGCGAGCTGGCCGCCGCCCTCGGCGTAGAAGGGGGTGCGGTCGAGGACGACCTCGACGTCGGTGCCCTCGCCGGCCGCCTGCGCGCCGGCCCCGTTGATCAGCAGGCCGACGAGGCGGGCCTCGCCGACGATGTCGGTGTAGCCGGTGAAGTCGACCTGCCCGCCCGCGCCGGTCAGCAGCGAGTCGAGCACGGACACGTCGAGGTTGCCGGTCTTCTTGTCGCGGGCGTCCTTCTTGGCGCGGTCCCGCTGCTCCTGCATGAGCCGGCGGAAGCCGTCCTCGTCGACTCGGAGCCCCTGCTCGGCGGCCATCTCCAGGGTGAGGTCGATGGGGAAGCCGTAGGTGTCGTGCAGCTTGAACGCCTGGTCGCCGGCCAGTGCGGCGCCGCCGGACTTCTTGGTCTCGGCGACCGCGGTGTCGAAGATGGCGGTGCCGGTGCGCAGCGTCTGGAGGAACGAGTCCTCCTCGGCGTCGATGACCGCGTGGATGTTCGCGGCGGTGCGGACGAGCTCGGGGTACTGCTCGCCCATCGCGGCGACCGCGACGGCGGTCAGCTCGTGCATCAGCCCGGCGTCCTCGCCGCCGAGGAGCCGGAGGTTGCGGATGGAGCGGCGCAGGATGCGGCGCAGCACGTAGCCGCGGCCCTCGTTGCCGGGGCGGATGCCGTCGGCGACCATCATCGTGCCGCTGCGGACGTGGTCGGCGATGACGCGCAGCGACACGTCCGCGCGGTGGTCGCGGCCGTAGCGCGCGCCGGTCAGCCCGGCGGCGCGGTCGAGGACGCGCCACAGGGTGTCGGTCTCGTAGATGTTGTCGACGCCCTGCAGGATCGCCGCCATGCGCTCCAGGCCCATGCCGGTGTCGATGTTCTTGGCGGGCAGGTCGCCGAGGATCGGGAAGTCGGTCTTGCTCTCCCCGGGGCCGCGCTCGAACTGCATGAAGACGAGGTTCCACACCTCGAGGTAGCGGTCCTCGTCGGCGACGGGGCCGCCCTCGCGGCCGTACTCGGGGCCGCGGTCGTAGTAGATCTCCGAGCAGGGGCCGCAGGGGCCCGGCACGCCCATCGACCAGAAGTTGTCCTCCATGCCGCGCCGCTGGATGCGGTCGAGGGGGACGCCGACCTTGTCGTGCCAGATGTCGCGGGCTTCGTCGTCGTTCTCGAAGACGGTCACCCACAGCTTCTCTTCGGGGAACCCGAACCCGCCGTCCTCGCGCGGGCGCGTCAGCAGCTCCCAGGCGAACGGGATCGCCTGCTCCTTGAAGTAGTCCCCGATGGAGAAGTTGCCCAGCATCTGGAAGAAGGTGGCGTGCCGGGTGGTCCTGCCGACCTCTTCGATGTCGGGGGTCCGCACGCACTTCTGGGCGCTGGTCATCCGCTGCGAGGGCGGCGTCCGCTGGCCGAGGAAGTACGGCTTGAACGGGACCATGCCGGCGTTGACCAGCAGCAGCGTGGGGTCCTCGGCGATCAGGCTGGCCGACGGCACCACCGTGTGCCCGCGCTCTTCGAAGAACTTGAGGAAGCGGCGTGCGACCTCTGCCGACTCCATATCAGTGGCCATCCTTGTCGTCATCGATGATCGTGTACCGCCCGCGCAGCACCCGGGCGGGCCGGGCGTCGTCCTGCTCGGGCGGGGCCTGGTCCATGCGGACGGCCTCGCGCAGTTCGTCCTCGCGGGCCCGCATCTCGGTGCGGACGTCCGCGGCGAACAGCTTCAGCCGCTCGCCTGCGCCCTGCCCGCCGGCGACCGCGCGCGCCGCGACGCTCTCGGGGGTCAGCGAGCGCGCGAACCGCTCGACGCGCCGCTTGACGCGGTGCGTGGCGTAGACGCCGGCGCCCGCGCCGACCGAGAGCCAGAACAGCCGCTTCACCTGCGTCCCCTTCCGCTCTTGCGGGCCCCGCGGCCCGACTCCAGCCGCGGCCGCCCCGAGTCGGCGGGCCGTCCCTCGCCCTCCCGGTTGCCGATGGCCTTGCGGACCCCGTAGGAGAACGCGGCGGCCTTCACCAGCGGACCGCCGACCACCGACGTCATGACGGTGGTGACGGCGGAGACGTTCTGGGTGACGGAGGCGGCCTGCTTGGTGATCACGTCGGTGCGGGCGAGCTGCTCGTCGGCCCGCCTGACCGTGCGCGTCATGTCGTCCAGCAGCGGTCCCGCCTGCTCGCCCAGGTCGCGGACGACCTTGCCGGCCTCGTCGAGGAGCCGGGCGAGCTTCAGCAGCGTGAGCGCGACGAACGCGACGAGCACCGCCCAGAACACGGCCACGATGAGGCCGGCAACCTGTCCACCAGTGAGCATCAGGGCTTTCCGTTCGCTGTGTGTTCGGCCCGGGGCCGGGCTTGCGGCCGGACCGCGCCGGCCGGCATGCCGACCGACCCTACCGGGCCGTCCGGTCCGGCCCCCCGCGGCGCGGACCCCGCGCCCGGGGCGTCCCGCCCAAGATTATCGGGATCGGGCGCCCGTTGCCGGGCGCACCGCTGCGCGGGGCGGTCTCAACTCCGGTCGCCGCTCCCCCGCAGCACCGAGCGGATGCGCGCGAGGACCTCGGTGAAGCGGGACTCGGCGCCGTGCCGGGTCGGGCGATAGTACTCCCGGCCGTGCACCGCGTCGGGCGCGTACTGCTGGCGGACGACGCCGCCGGGGTGGTCGTGCGCGTACTTGTAGCCCTTCCCGTGCCCGAGCTGGGCGGCGCCCTTGTAGTGGGCTTCCCGCAGATGGGCGGGGACAGGGCCGGCCAGCCCCTTGCGGACGTCGCTGAGCGCCCCGTCCACCGCCGCGATCACCGCGTTGGACTTGGGGGCCAGGGAGAGGTGGATCACCGCCTGCGCGA
This sequence comes from Actinomadura rifamycini DSM 43936, assembly GCF_000425065.1. Lineage (GTDB taxonomy): Bacteria > Actinomycetota > Actinomycetes > Streptosporangiales > Streptosporangiaceae > Spirillospora > Spirillospora rifamycini. Next base: position 95,555 of record NZ_AULB01000027.1, on the reverse strand, counting down.
GGTTGATCCGCGCCTCGGGCAGGCCGACGAACTCGACGGCCTGCGCCGCCGCCACCGCCGTCTGCAGGGCGGTCGGGTCGGCCATCCCGACGTCCTCGCTGGCGTGCACGATCAGCCGCCGGGCGATGAACCGGGGGTCCTCCCCGGCCTCGATCATCCGGGCGAGGTAGTGCAGCGCGGCGTCCACGTCGCTGCCGCGGATGCTCTTGATGAACGCGCTGATGACGTCGTAGTGCTGGTCGCCCTCGCGGTCGTAGCGGACGGCCGCGCGGTCGACCGCCCGCTCGAGCACGTCGGGGTCGATCACCGGGACGTCCGCGGCCGCGTCGCCGCCGTCCTCCGCGTCGCCGTCCCCCGCGTCGGTCTCCGCGTTTTCTTCCTCCGCGTCGCCGGTCTTCGCGCCGCCCCGGTCGACGACGAGGGCGGCGGCCTCCAGGTAGGTGAGGGCCCGGCGCGCGTCGCCGCCCGCGAGGCGGACGAGGTGGTCCTCGGCGGCGGGGTCGAGGCGGACGGAGCCGCCGAGGCCGCGCTCCTCGGCGATCGCCCGGCCCACGACCTCGCGCAGCGCGTCGTCGCCGAGCGGCTCCAGCGTGAGCAGCAGCGACCGCGACAGCAGCGGGCTGATCACCGAGAAGAAGGGGTTCTCGGTGGTCGCGCCGATGAACGACACCCACCGGTTCTCCACGGCCGGGAGGAGGGCGTCCTGCTGGGCCTTGTTGAAGCGGTGCACCTCGTCGACGAACAGGACGGTCTGCCGTCCGGTCATGCCGAGCTCGCGGCGCGCCAGGTCGATCTCGGCGCGGACCCGCTTGACGCCGTCGCTGACGGCGGACACCTCCACGAAGCGGCGGGAGGTGACGTGGCTGACGACCGTGGCGAGGGTGGTCTTGCCGGTGCCGGGCGGGCCCCACAGGACGAGCGACATGGGGGCGTCCCGGTCGACGAGCTGCCGGATCGGGGTGCCGGGGCCGAGCAGGTGGCCCTGCCCGACGACCTCGTCGAGGGCGCGCGGCCGCATGCGCACGGCGAGCGGCTGCCCGTCCGCCCGCCCGCCGGGGCCGGCCGCCGGCGCGGCGGCCGCGGCCGGCCCGCCGCGGGCGTCACCCGCCGTGTCGCCGCGGGCGCCGCCCGTGAGCGCCGGATCGTCGAACAGGCTTTCCGCTTGGCCCGATTCCGCCCTGCTGGTCACGCTCCGACATTATCTCTCCCAGGGGGCGCGCCGATCCGCCCGCTCCTGCGGGAACCGGGAGGCGGGCGGGCGCGTTGAAACGCCCCGGAGGAGAAAGCGGGAAAGTGACCGAGACGAGGACGGCCCGGGCGCGGGCGAACAGGCGGAGCGGGCTCGCCGGCCTGCTCGTGGCCCTGTTCGTCGTGGCCGGGCTGGTGGCCGGGTACGGGCTCGGCCACGCTCCGCCGATGCGGATCTGCACCGAGCACGCGGTGAGCGCGCCGGTCGCGGCCGCCGCCGCGGCGCCCGGCGGCTCCTCGGGCGGCGCGTCGGCCGTACCGGGCGACGTGTCCGGTGCCGCGCCGGGTCCGGCGTCCGGTCTCGGGTCCGATGCCGTGTCCGGCCCCGCCCCTGGGGTTCTCGGCGGTCCTGTGGCGGTCGCGCACGCGGCACCGACGCCGCCCGACATGCCCGGCCCCTCGCCGGGGGACGTCTGCCTGTGCCTGGCGGTGCTGCTGACGCTGATGGCCCTCGTGCTGGCGGGCGCCGCCCGCCGCCCGTTCCTGCGGCTGCCCGCCCGCTCAGGCCGCGCCCCGAACCGGCCCCCGGGCGCGGCGCTCGCCGCCCCCTCCCTCTCCGCGCTCCAGGTGCTCCGGCTGTAGGAGACCGGCCGTCCAGGCCGCCGCGCCGTGCCCGCCGCCCAGGCGGTACGGCGGGGCCTCCGTCTCCCCGATCAGCCGAACCACCCTCGAGAGGACCGCTCTCATGTCCAAGAGCGCCCGGAACAAGAACGCCCGAAGCAGTGCCGCCAAGAGCGGCCCCGTGAAGAGCGGCGCCCCCAGGAACAACGCCGCCGGGAACAGGAGCAGGACCGCGAAGAAGAACGCCCTGACGCAGCGGGAGGTGCCCTGGGGCGGCATCGCCTTCTTCACCGTGATCGGCCTCGTCGCGGTCGTCGCCGTCACCTACGCCTTCCTGCAGACGAGGTCGTCGTCGGACGGCGGCGCGTCCATCGCCGGCGTGGTCACCAACGACGACCTCGGCAGCGAGCACACCCGGGCGAGCGTCGACTACGAGACCGACCCGCCGATGGGCGGCGACCACGACCCGGTGTGGCAGAACTGCGACGGCGTCGTCTACGACCGGGAACTGCGCAACGAGAACGCCGTCCACTCCCTGGAGCACGGCTCGGTCTGGATCACCTACCGGCCGGGGCTCGCCGCGGAACAGGTCGAGGCGCTGCGGGAGAAGGTCGAGTCGACGAGCTACACGTTCATGAGCCCGTACGCGGCCCAGGACGCCCCCATCACGCTCACCGCCTGGGGCAACCAGCTCGACCTCCAGGACGCCGGCGACGCCCGCCTCGACGAGTTCCTCAAGGCGTTCGTGAAGGGCCCGCAGACCCCCGAGCCGGGCGCCGCGTGCACCGGCGCCAAGGCCACCGCGTGACGCCCGGAAACGACGACGGCCGCGCCGGACCGGACGACGTCCCGTCCGGCGCGGCCGACGGGACCGACTGGACCGACGGGGTTCCGTCCGGGGGCGCGTCTGGCGGCGGGCGGGGGCGCCGGGTCACCGTCGTCCTCGCCGTCGCCGTGCTCGTGGGCGCGGTCGCCCTCGCCGGGCTGGCCGCGCTGCGGTCGGGACGGCCGGGCACCGACGGGCCCGAGGCCGGGTTCGCGCGGGACATGAGCGTCCACCACGCCCAGGCGGTGCAGATGTCGTTCATCGTGCGGGACCGCACCGGCGACGCGGACGTGCGCCTGCTCGCCTACGACATCGCCAACACCCAGTCGCAGCAGATCGGCATGATGACGGCCTGGCTGGACGAGTGGGAGCTGCCGAAGGCGGATCCGGGCGGCCGGATGCGCTGGATGGCGGGGCACGGCGGGCACGGCGGCGGGTCCCCACCGGGGTCCGGCGCGTCCGGCCGGATGCCCGGGATGGCGACGCCGGAGCAGCTCGCGGAGCTGGAGCGGGCGTCCGGCCGGGACGCCGAGGTGCTGTACCTCCGGCTGATGACCACCCACCACCGAGCGGGGGTGGAGATGGCCGAGGCCGTCCTCGGCCTGACCGGTCACGAGCGGGTGCGGCGGCTGGCCCGGACGATGGTCCGCGGGCAGCAGTCGGAGATCTCGCTGATGGAGGGGATGCTCCGCGAGCGCGGGGCGTCCCCGGCCGGGGACCCCGGCTGAACGCCGCCCGCGGACGCCGTCGGCCCCGCTCCGGGACGTCCCGGGGCGGGGCCGACGGTACGCGCTGCGGCCGACGCGGGGTCAGGAGAACTCGGCGAGGGTCCGCTCGGCCTCTTCCAGCCACGCGCGGCGGGCGGTGAGCGCCTCCTCCGCCTCCTTGGCGTCCCGCTCGCGGCCGGCGCCGCGGGCCTTGTCGAGGCGGCCCTGGAGCTGGTCGATGGAGCTGCGCAGCTGCGCGACCGTGGCCTCCGCGCGGGCGCGGGCCTCGGGGTTGGTGCGCCGCCACTCGTTCTCCTCGGCGGCGCGGACGGCTTCCTCGATCTTGCGGAGCCGGCCCTCGAGGCGGTCGCGCTGGTCGCGCGGCACCATCCCGGCGGCCTCCCAGCGCTCCTGGACCGTCCGCAGCGCCTGCCGGGCCTGCCGGACGTCCCGCACGGGCAGCAGCCGCTCGGCCTCGGCGAGGATCTTCTCCTTCTCCTCGGCGTTCCCGCGGAACTCGGCGTCGCGCTCGGCGAACGCCGCGCTGCGGGCCTGGAAGAAGGTGTCCTGCGCGCCCTTGAAGCGGGCCCACAGCTCCTCTTCGGCGTCGCGGGCGGCACGCCCGGCGAGCTTCCAGCGGCGCATCAGCTCGCGGTAGGCCGCGGCGGTCTCGCCCCAGTCGGTGGAGCCGCTCATCGCCTCGGCGTCGGCGACCAGGCGCTCCTTCTCGCGGCGGGCGTCCTCCCGCTGCTCGTCCAGCGTCGCGAAGTACGCCTTGCGGCGCTTGGTGAACGCGTTGCGGGCGGACGACAGCCGCTTCCACAGCGCGGTCTCGGTGGGCCGGTCGATGCGGTCGGCGGCCTTCCACTCCTCGACGAGCTGCCGGAGCCGCTCGCCGCCGTTCTTCCAGTGGGTCTCCTCGGCGGCGATGCGCTCGGCCTCGGCGACGATGCGCTCTTTGATCTCGCGCGCCTCGTGCCGGTGCTGCTCGCGCTGCGCCTTGACCTCCTCGCGGCGCCGGCCGACCCGCTCGGTCAGCCCGTCGAGCCGGCGGGCCAGCGCGTCGAGGTCGCCGACCGCGTTCGCCCCGGTCACCGCCTCGCGCAGCCGGCCGATGCTCTGCTCGGCCTGGGCGGGCTGCAGGTCGGTCGTGCGGACGCGCTGCTCGAGCAGCCCGATCTCGGTGACGAGCGCGTCGTACTTGCGCTTGTAGTAGGCCAGGGCCTCCTCGGGCGCGCCCGCCTGCCAGGACCCGACGACCCGTTCGCCGTCGGCCGTCTTGACATAGACGGTGCCGTCCTCGTCCACCCGGCCCCATGGATCGGTCGCGCTGGACACCCTTGCCTCCTGAATCGCGGGCCCGAACGTGCTCACGGCCTTCGGACCCTCCACACCTTAGTATCCCGTTCGGCTGATACCGGTCACCCGGCCGCGGCGGCCACCGTGACGTCCTCGATCGTGACCTTCTTCTTGGGTTCGCCGTCCCCCTCGGGCTCCGAACCCGCCGCGGCGATCTTCTCCAGCACGTCCATACCCTTGGTGATCTTGCCGAACACGGTGTAGTCGGGCGGGAGCTGCGAATCGCCGTAGACCATGAAGAACTGGCTGCCGTTGGTGTCGGGGCCCGAGTTCGCCATGGCGAGGGTCGCCTTGCCGTAGGCCGCGCCGTCGAGGTTCTCGTCGGCGAACCGGTAGCCGGGGCCGCCCGTTCCCTTGCCGGTCGGGTCTCCGCACTGCAGGACGTTCAGCCCGCCGCTGGTGAGCCGATGGCAGGGGCTGTCGTCGTAGTAGTTCTTCTCCGCCAGGAACGCGAACGAGTTCACGGTGCAGGGCGCGTTCTTGCCGTCCAGTTGAAGGACGACGTCGCCCTGGTTCGTCTTGACGGTCGCGTTCACCGTGCCGGTGTGAGCCGGCTTCACGGGCGGGGTTCCGAGGCCGTCGGGGGCGCCCGGCGCGTCGGACTCGGTGTAGGCGCACTCGCCGTTCGCGGGCGACGCCGAGTTCCCGCCGGACGCGGCGTTCGCCTCGGCCGGGTCGTCGTCGCCGGTGAACAGGAAGATCCCCGCCCCGCCGAGCGCGATCACCGCCACCGCGGCGGCCGAGCCGAACACCTTCAGCCTGCGCGCCCTGGCCGCCTCCGCCGCCCGGCGCTGCTGCTGGCGCTCATAGCGTTGCCGCGCGAGCTGCTTCTTGCGGTCCTTCCCCGCCACTGGCCATGCCCTTTCGCTGTGATCAGGTGAACGTGCAGCGCATAGTAGCGGTACCGGCGCGTAAAAGCGCCGTAAAACGGACGCCGGGGAACGAGGTCACCCTTCCGCCCCGCGGGATAACGCTCCGCGACACGGCGATCGGCGGATCTCGTTCGCGGTGGCCGCGGGCGCGCCGGTACCCTCGAACACGCCCACCGAGATGGTTCTAAGGAAGGACGTCCGTGCTCGTCGCCGGGTTCCCCGCTGGATCGTTCGCCGCGAACTGCTATGTCGTGGCGCCCGCCGCGGGTGAGGAGTGCGTCATCATCGACCCCGGCCAGGACGCCGAGGCAGGCATCGACGAGATCCTGCGCGAGCATCGGCTGAAGCCGGTCGCGGTGCTGCTGACCCACGGCCACATCGACCACGTGTGGTCGGTGGCGCCGGTGTGCGGCGCGAAGGACGTGCCCGCGTTCGTCCATCCGGACGACCGCGACCTGCTGACCGATCCGGCCAAGGGGCTGTCGCTCGGTCCCGGGCAGCAGCTGTTCGGCGGGCTGGAGCTGACCGAGCCGGACGACGTGCGGGAACTGGCCGACGGCGCCGAGCTGGAGCTCGCCGGGCTACGGTTCACCGTCGACCACGCGCCGGGCCATACGCCCGGGTCGGTGACCTTCCGGACGCCCGCCGCGCAGGAGCTCCCCGACGTGATGTTCTCCGGGGACCTGCTGTTCGCCGGGTCGATCGGCCGCACCGACCTGCCGGGCGGGTCGCACGAGCAGATCCTCGCCAGCCTGGCGCGGGTGTGCCTGTCGCTGCCCGACGAGACCGCCGTCCTGCCCGGCCACGGCCCCCAGACCACAATCGGCCGCGAGCGCGCCACGAATCCGTTCCTCGCGGACACCGCGCCCGCCGACGGGCCCCGCAAGGGACTCTAGGAACGTCACACACATCATGAGTTCGAGCTTCCAGGCCCCCAAAGGGGTCAGTGAATACGTCCCGCCGCGCGCGGACCTGCTGTACGCGGTCCGCGAGGCGTTCGCCGAGCAGGCGCGGCTGGCCGGATACGGCTATCTGGAACTGGCCGTCTTCGAGGACACCAACCTGTTCCGCCGCGGCGTCGGCGAGTCCACCGACGTGGTGTCCAAGGAGATGTACACGTTCGAGGACCGCGGCGGCCGCTCGCTGACGCTGCGGCCCGAGTTCACCGCGTCCGTCCTGCGGTGCGTGCTGGAGAACGGCCTGCACAAGCAGGGCGCGCTGCCGGTGAAGGTGTGGACGACCGGCGCGGCGTTCCGCGCCGAGCGCCCGCAGCAGGGCCGCTACCGGCAGTTCTACCAGCTCGACCTCGAGGCGATCGGCAGCGAGGACCCGCGGGTCGACGCCGAGACGATCGCGATCGCGGCGAACTGGTACCGCTCCCTCGGGCTGACGCGGGTGCGGCTGCTGCTGAACTCGCTCGGCTGCCGCGAGTGCCGTCCGGCCTACCGGGCGCGGCTGCAGGAGTTCCTGCGCGGCCTCGACCTGGACGAGGCGACCCGCGCCCGCATCGAGATCAACCCGCTGCGGGTGCTGGACGACAAGCGCCCGCGGGTCCGCGAGCAGCTCGCCGGCGCGCCGCTGATGGCCGACCACCTGTGCGCGGCCTGCAAGGCGCACCACGACGCCGTCCGGGAGCTGCTGGCCGACCTCGGCATCGAGTGGGAGGACACCCCCACCCTGGTGCGCGGCCTCGACTACTACACCCGGACGACCTACGAGTTCGACCACCCGCTGCTCGGCGCCCAGTCGGGCATCGGCGGCGGCGGCCGCTACGACGGGCTGTCGGAGGACATCGGCGGCCCGCCGCTGCCCGGCATCGGGTTCGGGCTCGGGCTGGACCGGACGATCCTCGCGCTGGAGGCCGAGGGCGCCGAGTTCGCCGCCCGGCCGCGCTGCGAGGCGTTCGGGGTGCCGCTGGGCGGCGCCGCGGAGCGCCGCATGTTCGGGCTCGTCGCGGAGCTGCGCCGGGCCGGGGTCGCCGCCGACACGGCGTTCGGCGGCAAGAAGCTGAAGGGCGCCATGAAGGACGCGGACCGGTCCGGCGCCCGGTACGCCGTGATCCTCGGCGAGCGAGATATCGCGGACGGCGTCGCCCAGGTCAAGGACCTGGCCGCGGGCGAGCAGACCGCCGTCCCCCTCGCCGACATCGTCACGACGTTGAAAGAGAGGCTTTCGAAATGATCCGCTCGCACGAGGCGGGGACGCTCCGCAGGGAGCACGCCGGGCAGCAGGTCACGCTGGCCGGCTGGGTGGCCCGCCGCCGCGACCACGGCGGCGTCACCTTCATCGACCTGCGGGACGCGTCCGGCACCGCGCAGGTCGTCTTCCGCGAGGAGGACGCGGCGCACGACCTGCGCTCGGAGTTCTGCGTCAAGGTCGTCGGCGAGGTCCGGATCCGTCCGGAGGGGAACGAGAACCCCGAGCTGCCCACCGGCGACATCGAGGTCGCGGCCGAGACGATCGAGGTGCTGTCGGAGGCCGCGCCGCTGCCGTTCCCCATCGAGGGCGACGTCAACGTCAACGAGGAGATCCGGCTCAAGTACCGCTACCTCGACATCCGCCGGGACGCGGTGGCGCACGCCATGCGCGTCCGGTCGGAGGCGTCGTTCCTCACCCACGAGGTGATGCGCGAGCACGGCTTCGTCAACGTCGAGACCCCGACGCTGACCCGCTCGACGCCCGAGGGCGCCCGCGACTTCCTCGTGCCCGTCCGGCTCAAGCCGGGCCACTGGTACGCGCTGCCGCAGTCCCCGCAGCTGTTCAAGCAGCTGCTCATGGTGGGCGGGCTGGAGCGCTACTACCAGATCGCCCGCTGCTACCGCGACGAGGACTTCCGCGCCGACCGGCAGCCCGAGTTCACGCAGATCGACATCGAGATGTCGTTCGTCGACCAGGACGACGTCCTGCGCGTCGGCGAGGACCTCGTGTCCCGGCTGTGGAAGGAGATCGCCGGGTACGAGATCCCCCGGCCGATCCCCCACATCACCTACGCCGACGCCATGGCGCGGTACGGCTCGGACAAGCCCGACCTGCGGTTCGGCAACGAGCTGACCGACATGACGGAGTACTTCGCCGACACCTCGTTCCGGGTGTTCCAGGCCCCGTACGTCGGCGCGGTCGTGATGCCGGGCGGCGCGTCCCAGACCCGCAAGGAGCTGGACGCCTGGCAGGACTGGGCGAAGTCCCGCGGCGCCCGCGGCCTCGCGTACGTCCTCGTCCAGCCCGACGGGGCGCTCGGCGGGCCGGTCGCCAAGAACCTGTCGGACGCCGAGAAGGAGGGCCTCGCCGCGAAGACGGGCGCGTCCCCCGGCGACGCGATCTTCTTCGGCGCGGGCAAGCGGCACGCCACGCAGGAGCTGCTGGGCGCCGCCCGGCTGGAGATCGGCCGCCGCTGCGAGCTGATCGACGCGTCCGCGTGGGAGTTCGTCTGGGTCGTGGACGCCCCGGTCTTCGAGCCGGTCGAGGACGACAAGGGCGAGCAGATCGGCTGGACGCCGGTGCACCACCCGTTCACCGCGCCGAAGCCCGAGTACGCCGACACCTTCCAGGACGACCCGGGCGCCGCGCTCGCCGACGCCTACGACCTCGTGCTGAACGGCAACGAGATCGGCGGCGGCTCGATCCGTATCCACCGCGCCGAGATGCAGCAGCGGGTGTTCGACGTCCTCGGCATGTCCAAGGAGGAGGCCGAGTCGAAGTTCGGCTTCCTGCTGGAGGCGTTCAAGTTCGGCCCGCCGCCGCACGGCGGCATCGCGTTCGGCTGGGACCGCGTCGTCATGCTGCTCGCCGGGCAGGAATCGATCCGCGACGTCATCGCCTTCCCGAAGGCCGCGTCCGGGTTCGACCCGCTGACCGCCGCGCCCACGCCGATCACGCCGCAGCAGCGCAAGGAGGCCGGCGTCGACGTGATCCCCGAGGAGGAGCCCGCCGGGAGCTGACCCGCACGCACGGCAGAGGGCGGTCGCCGCGGTGGCGACCGCCCTCTCGCGTGTCCGGCCGGAGGCCCCGGCGCCGCGGGTCAGCGGGTGGCGCCGCTCGTCACGCGGTAGACGTCGTACACGCCGTCGATCGAGCGGACGGCCTTCAGGACGTGCCCGAGGTGCTTGGGGTCGCCCATCTCGAAGGTGAAGCGGCTGACGGCGACCCGGTCGCGGGTGGTGGTGACCGACGCGGACAGGATGTTGACGTGCTGGTCGGACAGCACGCGGGTGACGTCGGACAGCAGCCGCGGCCGGTCGAGCGCCTCGACCTGGATGGCCACGAGGAAGACCGAGTCCTCGCCCGGGGACCACTTGACGTCGATCAGCCGGTCGGGCTGGCTGCGCAGGCTCCCGACGTTGGCGCAGTCGCTGCGGTGCACCGAGACGCCGTGGCCGCGGGTGACGAACCCGACGATGTCGTCGCCGGGGACGGGCGTGCAGCAGCGCGACAGCCGGACCCACACGTCCGGGTCGTCGGCGACGACGACGCCCGGGTCGCCCGCGGGCCGGTTCCGCTTGCGGCGGGTCGGCAGCGCGATCTCGGCGAGGTCCTCCTCGGCGCTCTCCACGCCGCCGAGGGCGTCCACGAGGCGCTGCACCACGTGCTGGGCCGAGACCTGGCTCTCGCCGACCGCGGCGTACAGCGACGACACGTCGGGGTAGCGCATGTCGCGGGCGAGGGCGAGCAGCGCCTCCCCGGACATCATGCGCTGCAGCGGCATGTTCTGCTTGCGCATGGCGCGGGCGATGGCGTCCTTGCCGGACTCGATCGCGGTGTCGCGGCGCTCCTTGGAGAACCAGTGCTTGATCTTGTTGCGGGCGCGGGCGCTCTTGACGAACCCGAGCCAGTCGCGGCTGGGCCCGGCGTCCTGCGACTTGGAGGTGAACACCTCGACGGTGTCGCCGTTGTCGAGGGTCGACTCGAGGGGGACGAGGCGTCCGTTGACGCGGGCGCCGATGCAGCGGTGCCCGACCTCGGTGTGGATCGCGTACGCGAAGTCGACCGGGGTCGCGCCCTGCGGCAGCGCGATGACGTCGCCCTTGGGGGTGAAGACGAACACCTCGGAGACCGACAGGTCGAAGCGGAGGGACTCCAGGAACTCGGCCGGGTCGGCGGTCTCCTTCTGCCAGTCGAGGAGCTGCCGGAGCCACTGCATGTCGCCGGCGCGGCGGCCGCCGACGGTCTCCTCCTTGTACTTCCAGTGCGCGGCGACGCCGTACTCGGCGCGCCGGTGCATCCCCCACGTGCGGATCTGCAGCTCGACGGGCTTGCCGCCGGGGCCGATCACCGTGGTGTGCAGCGACTGGTACATGTTGAACTTCGGCATCGCGATGTAGTCCTTGAACCGGCCGGGGACCGGGTTCCATCGCGCGTGGATCGAGCCGAGGGCGGCGTAGCAGTCGCGGACGCTGTCGACCAGGACCCGGATGCCGACCAGGTCGTAGATGTCGTCGAAGCTGACGTCCCGGGCGATCATCTTCTGGTAGATCGAGTAGTAGTGCTTCGGCCGTCCCGTCACGGTGGCCTTGATGCGGGCCTCGCGCAGGTCGGTGGAGACGTTCTCGATGACCTCTTGCAGGTAGACGTCGCGCCGCGGGGCGCGCTCGGACACCAGCCGGGCGATCTCGTCGAACCGCTTCGGGTACAGGGTGGCGAACGCGAGGTCCTCCAGCTCCCACTTCAGCGTGTTCATCCCGAGGCGGTGCGCCAGCGGCGCGAACACCTCGAGGGTCTCGCGGGCCTTCTTCTCCTGCTTGTGCCGCGGCATGTAGCGCAGGGTGCGCATGTTGTGCAGCCGGTCGCCGAGCTTGATCACCAGGACGCGGATGTCGCGGGACATCGCGACGACCATCTTGCGGACGGTCTCGGCCTCGGCGGCCTCGCCGTACTTGACCTTGTCGAGCTTGGTGACGCCGTCGACCAGGGCGGCGATCTCGTCGCCGAAGTCGGCGGTGAGCTCGTCCAGGCTGTAGGGCGTGTCCTCGACGGTGTCGTGCAGCAGCGCCGCGCAGAGCGTCTCGGTGTTCATGCCGAGCTCGGCGAGGATGGTCGCGACCGCGAGCGGGTGCGTGATGTACGGGTCGCCGCTCTTGCGCTTCTGGTGCCGGTGGTAGTGCGCCGCGACGTCGTAGGCGCGTTCGATGAGCCGGAGGTCCGCCTTCGGGTGGGTGTTGCGGACCGTCTTGATCAGTGGTTCCAGTACCGGGTTCATGGCGGTTCCGCGCTGGGCGCCCAGCCGTGCGAGCCTGCGGCGCACCCGGGCGGCGGACGGCGGGACGGTGGTGGTCGCGGAGGCGCCCCGGTCGGCGGGGTCCTCCTCGGTGTGGAACGCGGGGCCCGGCCGGGCGGCCCCGGCCTCGCCCCCGGTGCCGCCCGGGGTGGCCCCGGCGGCGTCCCCGGCGGCGTCCTTCGCCGCGTCGTCCGCGGCGGCCGTGCCCGGCGCGGGCCCGGTCTCCGGGGTGCGGGAGGGGGCGTCGCCGGTCGCGTCGGGGCCGGTGGGGGCGTTGCCGGCGGGGGCGGCTCCGGGGCGCTCGGGGGGCGGGCCGGCGGGCGCGGCGCGCTCCGCGGCCGCCTCGCCGGCGGCCGGCGTCGCGGGGCGGGCTCCGGTCGCGGGTTTCTCCGCGGCCTCGCTCACCGCGCCGGTCGATGCCGCCTCACCGGGCACTCAGCCTCCTCGGGTCCGTGCGGGCGCCGCATGCCGTCCGCCCCGCGGGTGAGCGCCCGTCCCCACCGGGCTCGATTGCGCCAGTGTATCCGGCGCCGGTTCCGTGTTAGACGGTAACCAGCGAGTGGACGTCGAGATTCCCGACCTTGTCGCGCCCGTGCAGGAACGACAGCTCCAGCAGGACGGAGAGCCCGACCACCTCGCCGCCGCAGCGCCGGACGAGGTCGGCGGCGGCGCGGGCCGTCCCGCCGGTGGCCAGGACGTCGTCGACGATCAGGACGCGGTCGCCGGACTCGAAGGCGTCCGCGTGGATCTCGATCGTCTCCGTCCCGTACTCGAGATCATAGGTGGCGGCGTGCGTCCGCGCGGGCAGTTTGCCCTTCTTGCGGACGGGCACGAAGCCCGCCCCGAAGTGGTAGGCGACGGGCGCGGCGAGGATGAAGCCCCGCGCCTCGATACCGACGATCTTGTCGATCGTGCCGCGGCCGTGGTGGTTGACGATGGCGTCCACCACCCCCGCGAAGGCGACGTGGTCCGCCAGCAGCGGAGTGATGTCCTTGAACACGACCCCCGGCTTCGGGTAGTCGTCCACGTCGCGGATCCGCTCCTGGATCAGCTTGCCGAGGTCCACCATCGTTCGTCCCCCTGAGACGCCTGTTGCCTGCTACCGCCCCTGAGGGCCCTGCTCGCCGCCCGCGCGGCCCGCCGTCACCTGCCGCGGCGCTGCTGGCGCGTGCCGCGCCTGGGCTGGTGCCGCGGCCCCGACTGGACCACCTTGCGGACGGTGACCGACTTCGCGACGTCCTCGCCGGACGTCGCCGCGGCGTCGCCCGCGCCGCCGTCCGGGGCGTCGTCGCCGGCGGAGCCGCCGTCCGCGTCGTCGCCGCCGGGCGCGCCCGCCGTCGCCTTCACCTTGGCGACCGTCTTCGACTTCCGCTTCGCGCTGGCCTCGCGGCGCGCGATGTTCGCCCGGATCTCCCGGTACTTGGGTTCGCGCTCCTTCAGCTGCACCAGCAGCGGCGTCGCGACGCACAGCGACGAGTACGTCCCGACGATCATGCCGACGAACAGCGCGAGCGACAAATCCTTCAGCGTGCCCGCGCCGAACAGCGTCGTCCCGATGAACAGGATCGCCGCCACCGGCAGGATCGCCACCAGCGAGGTGTTCAGGGACCGGACGAGCGTGCTGGCGAGGGCCGTGTTCGCGGCCTGGCTGTAGGTGGTCTTGGAGGTCGGGCCGAGCGGCTTGGTGACCTCCTTGATCATGTCGAACACCACGACCGCGTCGTACAGCGAGTATCCGAGGATCGTCAGGAAGCCCAGCAGCGTGGCGGGGGTCACCTCGAAGCCGGACCACGCGTAGACGCCCGCGGTGATCACGAGGTCGTGGACGAGGGCGACGACCGCGGCCGCCGCCATCCGCCACTCGAACGCGATGGACAGGTACGCGATGATCAGCACCATGAAGACGGCGAGGGCCTGCCACGCCTTCGACTGGATCTCACCGCCCCAGGAGGCGCCGACCACCTGGGTGCTGACCTTGTCGCCCGGGATGCCGAGCCGCTCGGTGACGCTCTGCTTGACCTCGCCGACCTCGTCGGACGACATGCTCTCGGTGGTCACCCGCCACTTGTCGCCGGCCTCCTGCACGATCGTCTGGTGGGCGCCACCGTCGGCGACGGCGCCGCGCACCTGCTCGATCGACGCGCTCGGCGCCTGGAAGGTGAAGACCGAGCCGCCCTTGAACTCCACGCCGAAGTTCAGGCCCTGCACGATCAGGCCGGCGATGGACAGGACCAGCAGGATCCCGGAGATCGAGTACCACAGCTTCGGCCGGCCGACGATGTCGGCGCTGACCTCGCCCCGGTAGATCCGGGAGATGATCGCACGCGTCGCCATGTCTCAGACCTCCTGGCTCGTCGGACGGGCGGCGGAACCTGGCGCGGCCCCGGAGGCGCGGCGCAGCCGTCTGGCGTCGACCCCTGACAGCGGATGGCCCTGGCCGAAGAACGTGGTGCGCGACAGAACGGCCACCAGCGGCTTGGTGAAGAAGAACACCACGATCACGTCGATGAGGGTGGTGAGCCCCATCGCGAACGCGAACCCGGCGACGCCGCCGACCGCGAGGAAGTACAGCACGAGGGCGGCCAGGAAGGTCACCGCGTCGGCGACCAGGATCGTGCGGCGGGCGCGCTTCCAGGCCGTCTCGACGGACGGCCGGAGCTTGCGGCCCGCGCGCAGTTCGTCCCGCAGGCGCTCGAAGTAGACGATGAAGGAGTCGGCGGTGATGCCGATCGACACGATCAGGCCGATGATGTGCGGCAGCGAGAGGCGGAAGCCCATGTTCTCGCCGAGGATCACCACCGCCAGGTAGGTGATCGCGGAGGCGACCGCGAGGCTGGAGACCGCGACCAGGCCGAGGCCCCGGTAGTAGACCATGCAGTAGACGACCACGAGGACGAGGCCGATGGCGCCGGCGATCAGGCCGCCGGTGAGCTGGTCGGACCCGAGCGTGGACGAGACCTCGTCGATGGAGCTCTGCTCGAACTCCAGCGGCAGCGCCCCGTACTTGAGCACGTTGGCGAGGTCGGTGGCGTACTGCTGGCCGAAGCTCTCGGGCGGGCCGTCGATGCTGGCGGTGCCGCCGGTGATCGGGCCCTGGTTGATGGCGGGGGCGGAGACGACCTGGCCGTCCAGGACGATCGCGATCTGCGCCTGCGCGGACGTGGGGTCCTGCTGGTAGGCGCCGTACGCCTCGGTGGTGACCTGCCCGAACTGGTCGGCGCCGCGGCCGTCGAAGTCGAGGGAGACCGACCAGCTCGGCTGTCCCTGCTGGGCGTTCGGCGGGACCGCCTCGGCGCCGTCGACGTTCTCGCCGAGCACTCGGACGGGGCCGAGGATGTACTTGGTGACCTGGCCGTTCTCGACTTCCTCGTCGCAGGCGACGACCCATTGCCTGCCGGGGTCGTTGGAGCCTGGGGCGCGGCGGTCGCCGTTGTAGCAGTCGAGTTCCTCGAACTGCTTGACGACGGCCTGGTCGCGGACGCCCGGGTAGAGGGCCGACGCGTCCGTCGCGTCGGACGAGCCGGACGGCTCGGGCGAGGCGGACGGCTCGGCGGAGCCGGACGGCGACGGGGAGGCGGTCGCGGGGGGAGTGGGAGCGGTGGGAGCGGACGCGGTCAGCGCCGCGGAGGCGGCGCGGCCGCGCGGCGCCGCGGAAGAGGAGGGCGAGGACGACGGCGCGCCGGCGGACGCGGAGGCCGACGGCGACGGGCTCGCCTCCCCGTCCTGGTCGCCGCGGTCCCCGCTTCCTCGGTCGGCGCGTTCGCCTCCGCCCGCGGAGGGCGACGGCGACGGGGAGCCCCCCGTCGCCGGACGCCCGTCCGCGGCCGCGAACACCTGCCGGAACTGGAGTTTCGCGGTCGTGCCGATCATGTTGACGACGCGGCTCTGGCCCGCCCCCGGCACGTTGACGACGATGTTGTCGCCGCCCTGCTTCTGCACCTCGGCGTCCGAGACGCCCAGGCCGTTGACCCGCTGGGTCATGATCTTGACGGCCTGGTCCATCTGCTCGGCGGGCGGGGTCTCGCCGTTCGGCGTCTTCGCCGACAGCGTCACGGTCGTCCCGCCCGCGAGGTCGAGCCCGAGCTTGGGAGTCGTGGACCCCTGCAGGAACGCCGTCCCTGCCAGGACCACCAGGATCGCGAAGAGCGCGAGAAGGGTGCGTCCCGGCTTGGGGACGTTCCTAGGGGGAGCCACTTGTCGTCTTACTTCCCGTCTGGATTCGGTGCAGGAGGGCGTCGGTCAGTCGGAGGACTTCCGCCCGGCCTTCGCACCGGCCTTCGCCTCGGGCTCGTCGTCCTCGACGTCCTCGACGGAGTCGTCGGCGTCCGCGTCGTTCTTGGTGAGGTCGACGGCGTCGCCGTCGCGCTCGTCGTCGTCCGCGTCGTCGTCCTCGTCCAGGTCGAGCTCCTCGGCGTCGGCGCCCTTGGCGTCGTCGTCCTGGAGGACCCGCATGACGGCCTGCTTGACGAAGCTCACCTCGACGCCGGGCGCGATCTCCAGCAGCACGCCGTCGTCGTCGACCGACAGCACGGTGGCGCGCATGCCGCTGGTCGTCATCACGCGCGTGCCCGGCTGCAGGGAGCTCTCCATCTGCAGCTGCTCCTTGCGCCGCTTGCTCTGCGGCCGGATGAGGAGAAAGTAGAAGACGAGCGGAATGGCCAGCAGGAGCAGGAGGTTGAAGGCCCCGCTGCCGCCCGACTCCGCCGCAATGATCATGTCGCCGCCCATTACTGGGGCATCCTTCCGGTGTCGATTGCCCAGCCCGTGACCGGATCGGCCACATCATTGGAACCGTCGGCTGGAAGACGGTGAACCAGGTCCCGGAGTCTAGAGATTACGCCAGGCCCCGGCAACGACGTGACGATCGGTGGTGCCGAGTAGTTCCCAACCCGTTACCCGATGATCACTATTCGGGCCGATCGGCGTCGTCGTCCAGGTCGAACAGGGTCCCGGCCAGCGGCGCCGTCGGCGGCGGGGTCAGCCCGAGGTGCGCCCACGCGGCGCCGGTCGCGACCCGGCCGCGCGGCGTCCGGGCCAGCAGGCCCTGCCTCACCAGGAACGGCTCCGCGACCACCTCGACCGTCTCCGGCTCCTCCCCCACCGCGACGGCCAGCGTCGACAGCCCCACCGGGCCGCCGCCGAACTTGCGCAGCAGGGAACCGAGCACGGCGCGGTCGAGCCGGTCGAGCCCTCGTTCGTCCACCTCGTACAACGACAGCGCCGTCCGCGCCGATTCCCGGGTGACGGTGCCGTCGCCGCGCACCTCGGCGTAGTCGCGGACGCGGCGCAGCAGCCGGTTCGCGATCCGGGGCGTGCCGCGGGCGCGCCCGGCGACCTCCGCGGCGCCCTCATCGCTGATCTCCACGCCCAGCAGGCCCGCCGAGCGCCGGACGATGATCTCCAGTTCGGCGGGCTCGTAGAAGTCCATGTGGGCGGTGAACCCGAACCGGTCGCGCAGGGGCCCCGGCAGCATCCCGGCGCGGGTCGTGGCCCCCACCAGGGTGAACGGGGCGATGTCGAGGGGGATCGCGGTCGCGCCGGGCCCCTTGCCCACCACGACGTCGACGCGGAAGTCCTCCATCGCCATGTAGAGCATCTCCTCGGCGGGCCGCGCCAGCCGGTGGATCTCGTCGATGAACAGGACCTCGCCCTCCGCCAGCGTCGACAGGACGGCCGCCAGGTCGCCGGCCCGCTCGATGGCGGGGCCGGAGGAGATCCGCAGCGGCTGCCCCAGCTCCGCCGCGATGATCATCGCGAGGGTGGTCTTGCCGAGGCCGGGACCGCCGGACAGCAGCACGTGGTCGGGCGTCCGGCCGCGCCCGAGGGCGCCGTGCAGCACCAGCGCGAGCTGCTCGCGGACCCGTTCCTGCCCGACGAAGTCGCCGAGCTTCTTCGGCCGCAGCGCGGCCTCGATGACCTGCTCCTCGGACCCGTCGGCGTCCGCCGAGACGAGCCGCTCGTCCTCGCTCACTTGCTCAGCTTCTTCAGGGCGGACTTCAGCAGGGTCGCGACGGGCGGCGCCTCGGCGCCGTCGAGGTCGGCGGCGACCGCGTCGACGGCGGCGTCGGCGTCCTTGGCCGACCAGCCGAGGTTGACCAGGCCCATCTGCACCTGCTCGCGCCACGGCTCGGCCCGGGCGGGCGCCCGGTCGTCGGCGCCGTCGCCGACCGGGCCGCCGAGGCGGTCCTTCAGCTCGAGCACGATGCGCTGCGCCCCCTTCTTCCCGATGCCGGGGACCTTGGTGAGGGCGGTGAGGTCCTCGGCGGCCACGGCCCGGCGGAGCGCGTTCGGGGTGTGCACGGCCAGCATCGCCAGCGCGAGCCGGGGGCCGACGCCGCTCGCGGTCTGCAGCAGCTCGAACACCGTCCGCTCGTCGTCGTCGGCGAACCCGAAGAGGGTCAGGGAGTCCTCCCGGACGACCAGCGACGTGGGCACCCGGGCGCGGTCGCCGACGCGCAGCCCGGCCAGGGTGGCGGGGGTGCACTGCACCGCGAGCCCGACGCCGTGCACGTCGATCACCGCGCCGTCGGGTCCGGCGGCGGCCACCTCGCCGCTGACGAAGGCGATCACTGGGCGGTCCCTCCTGTTCTGCGGGCGGCGAGCCGTTCGCGTTCGGCCCGGGCCGCCTCCTCGATCCGCGACCGGAACGCGGGCGCGGGCCGCCGCCCCGCCCCGCCGCGCCACACGTGGCAGATGGCGAGGGCGAGCGCGTCGGCCGCGTCGGCGGGCTTCGGTGCCGCGTCGAGCGCGAGCAGCCGCGTCACCATCTTCGTCACCTGCGCCTTGTCGGCGCGGCCGTTGCCGGTGACGGCCGCCTTGGCCTCGCTGGGGGTGTGCAGGGCGACCGGCAGCCCGCGGCGCGCGGCGGCGAGCATCGCGATGCCGGCGGCCTGCGCGGTGCCCATGACGGTCCGCACGTTGTGCTGCGAGAACACCCGCTCCACGGCGACGGCCTCGGGGCGCAGCTCGTCCATGAGGGCCTCGATGCCCCGCTCGACGCCGAGCAGCCGCAGCGCGTGGTCCTCGTCGGGGGCGGTGCGGACGACCGACACGTGCACCAGCCGGAGCGGCCTGCCCGGGGCGCCGTCGACGACGCCGACCCCGCACCGGGTGAGCCCGGGGTCCACCCCCATCACCCGCACGGCCGCCCCTCTCGATCATCTGTTCGGGCCGCCAACGCTACCAATCCGCGCCGACATCGCGCAGCGCCCCGCCCGCGTGTGTCCCCCGGGGCGGGCGCGTCCGCGGGGACGCGCGAACGCCGCCGCGCGGTCGGGTGCGCGGCGGCGTCGGGCGACGGCGATCGTGCTCAGGCGTCGATCGCGGCCATGACCTCGTCGCTGACGTCGAAGTTCGCGTAGACGTCCTGGACGTCGTCGCTGTCCTCGAGGGCGTCGAGCAGGCGGAAGACCTTCTTGGCGTTCTCCTCGTCGAGCGGGACCGTGACGCTCGGCAGGAACTTGCTCTCCGCCGACTCGTAGTCGATCCCGGCCTCCTGGAGGGCGGTGCGGACGGCGACGAGGTCACCGGCCTCGCTGACGACCTCGAAGTTCTCCTCGTCGAGCTCGTTGACCTCCTCGGCGCCGGCGTCGAGGACGGCCATCATGACGTCGTCCTCGCTGGTGCCGTTCTTCGGGACGATCACGACGCCCTTGCGGTTGAACATGTACGACACCGAGCCCGGGTCGGCGAGGGACCCGCCGTTGCGGGTCAGCGCGACGCGGACCTCCGAGGCGGCGCGGTTGCGGTTGTCGGTGAGGCACTCGATGAGCACCGCGACGCCGCCGGGCGCGTAGCCCTCGTAGGTGATGTTCTGCCAGTCGGCACCCCCGGCCTCCTCACCGGCGCCGCGCTTGCGCGCACGCTCGATGTTGTCGTTGGGGACCGAGTTCTTCTTCGCCTTGTAGATGGCGTCGTACAGGGTGGGGTTGGCGTCGGGGTCGCCGCCGCCCGTGCGGGCCGCCACCTCGATGTTCTTGATCAGCTTCGCGAAGAGCTTGCCCCGCTTGGCGTCGAGGGCCGCTTTCTTGTGCTTGGTCGTCGCCCATTTGGAATGGCCGGACATCTCAATCCTCCTCAACCATCGCCCGGCGCACCAGATCGGCGAAGTAGTGGTGCACGCGGAAGTCGCCCGTCAGCTCCGGGTGGAACGCGGTGGCCATCAGCCGGCCCTGGCGGACGGCGACGATCCTACCGGCGTTCGGGCCGCCCTCGGCGCGGCCGAGGATCTCGACGGCGTCGCCGGTGGACTCCACCCAGGGGGCGCGGATGAATACGGCGTGGTACGGCGTGTCGCCCATACCGGCCAGCGGCACGTCGGACTCGAACGAGTCGACCTGCCGGCCGAAGGCGTTGCGCCGCACGGTCATGTCGATCCCGCCGATGGTCTCCTGGCCGGCCGCGCCGTCGCGGATGCGGTCGGCCAGCATGATCATGCCGGCGCAGGAGCCGTAGGCGGGCATGCCCGCCTCGATCCGCTTGCGGAGCGGCTCCAGCAGGTCGAACGCGCGGGCCAGCCGCCAGATGGCGGTGGACTCGCCGCCGGGCAGGACCAGCCCGTCGACCCGCTCCAGCTCCGCGGCGCGGCGCACGTTCACGGTTCGGGCCCCGGCCTGTTCGAGGGCGCGGGCGTGCTCGCGCACGTCGCCCTGCAGGGCCAGGACGCCGATGGTCGGTACGGCAGTCACAAATGAACCTTCCGGGGGATGCGGACGGACCAACCCTAGACGTTCCGTCGTCTGGACGCTTTGTCCAACGCCCCGGTCACGCGCGCGTCTTCCCTGCGCGGGCCCCGCGGATCACCGCGCGTCGCCGGTCCCGGCGCGGTCGCGGGCGGCGAGCTTGAAGCGGCGCAGCGGCAGTTCGAGGGGCAGGAAGCCGTCCGTCCCGCGGTCGGCGATGCCGCGGCCGAACATGTGGGCGGCGGCGAGCGCGAGGCCGAACTCCTCGGGGTCGAACGGCAGCGGGACGTCCGGGGCGCCGGCGTCGAGGGCGCGCCAGAACGGGCGCTCGGCGGGGAGCCGGGCGCCCTGGTCGACGATGACGCCGTCCTCGGCGGTGAGGAAGACGTCCCGGCGCAGTTCGGCGTCCTCGTACCAGCGGAACCAGCAGCCCCGGACGACGCTGTGCAGCACGAGCACGCCGCAGCGGGCGCCGGGCAGCGCGGCGGCGGTGGCGTCGGCGACGCGGCGGGCGTCGTCGTCGAGGCGGAACAGCCGGCGGTCGCACACCAGCAGCGCCCGCCCGTCGCGGGCGGCGCCGAAGGCCCCGACGAACAGCTCGTCCTCGTAGGGCCAGAGGGCGAAGTCGAGGACGGTGTCGCCGGTCTCGGTGAGGGCGCCCGCCGGGTGCAGGCCGCGGGCGATGCGCGCGGCGGCGTCCGGATCGGGCTCCAGGCCGGGGCGGAAGACGTCGGCGGGTTCCCCGGCGCTCGCACAGGCCAGCGCGACCGACCAAGCCATGCTCTCCCCTCCCGCGGCCGGGCACCGCCCGCGGGATCGCGCCGTGCGCCCGGTCCCGCACCGGCCGCGCCGCAAGCGTAACCCCGGAATGACGCGCTGTGGAGGGGCCGGAGGCGATCGCCGTGCGGCGACCGCCTCCGGGGGCGTCAGCGGATCACCAGCCGCGGCCGGCGAACTTCTGGTCCTCGCCGAGGGACGCGACGTTGATGCCGACCATCGCGTCGCCGAGGCCGCGGGAGACCTTGGCGATGACCTCGGGGTCGTCGTGGAAGGTGGTGGCCTTCACGATCGCCTCGGCGCGCTGCGCGGGGTTGCCGGACTTGAAGATCCCGGAACCGACGAAGACGCCCTCGGCGCCGAGCTGCATCATCATGGCCGCGTCGGCGGGGGTGGCGATGCCGCCGGCGGTGAACAGCACGACGGGCAGCTTCCCGGCCTGCGCGACCTCCTTGACCAGCTCGTAGGGCGCCTGCAGCTCCTTGGCCGCCACGTACAGCTCGTCCTCGGGCAGGTTCTGCAGCTTGCGGATCTGCTGCCGGATCTGGCGCATGTGGGTGGTGGCGTTGGAGACGTCGCCGGTGCCCGCCTCGCCCTTGGAGCGGATCATCGCGGCGCCCTCGGTGATGCGGCGCAGCGCCTCGCCGAGGTTGGTCGCGCCGCACACGAACGGGATGGTGAACGCGAACTTGTCGATGTGGTTCTCGTAGTCGGCCGGGGTGAGCACCTCGGACTCGTCGATGTAGTCGACGCCGAGCGCCTGCAGCACCTGCGCCTCGACGAAGTGGCCGATGCGGGCCTTGGCCATGACCGGGATCGACACGGCGCTGATGATCCCGTCGATCATGTCCGGGTCGCTCATCCGGGAGATGCCGCCCTCGGCGCGGATGTCGGCGGGGACCCGCTCGAGGGCCATCACGGCGACGGCGCCGGCGTCTTCGGCGATCTTCGCCTGCTCGGGCGTGACGACGTCCATGATCACGCCGCCCTTGAGCATCTCCGCCATGCCGCGCTTGACCCGGGCGGTCCCGGTCTCCGGCGCGGTGTTCTGGGAAGCGGGACTGGAAGTGGACACAGGCACATCCTCACGTGAGCGGGCGACTAGTCGCTTTCCATAATATTGCCTGCTTGTGTCGTCTCTGGACCCGGCAGACCGTCAACGCGAGGTACGTCCGGTTTACAGGTCGTCGGATCCGGAGCCCGAAACACGTTCCCGGCGCCCCGGCGAGCAGTGTGGCGGGGGCGTCCTCAGGGGATGACGGGGCCGCCCTCGCTGACCAGCACGACCCAGACCTGGCCGGGCGCGAACGTCATCGGCTTCCCGTCCGCGGTGGTGAAGGTCGTCCCCTGCCCTTCCGACGGCCGCGACCAGCGGGCGTCGTACCCCTTGCCGTCGCGCAGGACGAGCGCGCGGCCGGTCCCGGTCGTCCGGATCAGGGGGGTGTAGTGGCCGAGGGAGTCGTGGAACTTCGAGCGCGTCGTCTTCGCGTACTGGACGACGACCGTGGCGCCGCCGAGCCTGCCGCCCTCGGCGGCGACGTCGGGACGGCCGCCGAAGCTCGCGAGCCAGCGCTTCTCCTCGGCCGACCACGTGAAGCCCATGGTCGCCGACGGCCACTTCGCGGTGAACGACGCGGTCGGCTCGCCGCCGGCCGGGGCCGGTCCGAAGCGGAAGCCGATGTCGCGCGGACCGGTCGCCTCGGGCGCGAGCTCCAGCAGGTCGCGGGGGTCGGCGTACAGGTTGTAGGGGATCGGCTTCGGGCCGGCCCGGAAGTAGGCGGACCCGCCGTTCTCCTGGGAGACGTCGTAGGAGGGCGCCTGCCGGATGTCCTTCTTCATCTTGCTCTGGACGCCGGAGAAGGCGAAAGCGGGCCGCCCGTACTGCGCCAGGATGGACAGGTCGGAGATCCGGGCGCTGCGGACGGGCCCGACGCGCTCGGGCAGCTTCGACGAGTACACCGCCATCAGCCGGGTCTCGCCGCCCTCGACCTGCCCGACGTAGACGATGTCGGCGTCCCGGACGCCGGACTGCGGCAGCGCCCGCTCGGTGTTCGCGATCTTCACGGCGAGGACCGGGCCGCGCGGGCTCTCGGCGCCGCCGTCGAACGGGTGGTACGGCAGGCCGGGGGTCGCGGACGTCCCGGCGCCGTCCCGTCCGCCGGGCGCGCTCGGCGGTTCGGCCCGCCGGCCCCCGTCCCCGCCGGAGCAGGCGGTGAGCGCGGCGGCCAGGACGAGCGCCCCGGTCCCCGCGGCCGCCCGGCCGGCGGCGGTGCCGCCTCGGGACATGCGCACGCTGATCCCTCCTTCGCGAGAGCTGCGCCAGAGGGTAGCGAAGCGCGCGCCGTGCCCCGTCCGTGCGTCCGTCCGTGCGGGTCGGGTCAGATGCCGGGCGGGTCGTCGTCGATTTCGAAGAACCCGGGCAGCGGGGCCCGCCCCGCCAGCCGCAGCGCCCGGATCAGCAGCTTGCGGCGGGCGATGCGGGCCTGCGAGACGGCGTCGTTGTAGAAGCGGCGGGCGTAGGCGACCTTCGCGGCGGAGGAGGAGAGCTCCTCCAGCACCGCCTTGCCGTCCCCGTCGCCGCGGCCGGTGAGGGCGTCGACGAAGCCGGGCTGGTCGACGACGGCGCGCAGCGCCCGCGACAGGTCGCTCTCGGCGAACTCGCGGTGCTCGGCGTCGGCGGTGCGGGCCTCGTGCGCCGCGGTGGCGAGGACCAGGCTGGTCGCGGGGTCCAGCAGCCGGGACGCCGCGAGCTCGAGCGCGGCGGCCGCCCGCCGGACGAGCGCGGCGTCGAGCGCGGCGCGGGCCGTCTCGACGCGGACGTGCAGCCGGTCGAGGCGGGTCGCCCGCCACGACACGTACACGGCGAGCAGGAACGCGACGGCGATCCAGAACAGGACGTCGATGATCCAGTCGGGCATCCGGTGCTCCCCTACGCCACGGGGCCGGACTCGACGACGCCGGCGTGGCCGAGGGAGACGGTCTCGTACACCCTCAGCACGTCGCGGGCGACGGCCGACCAGTCGTAGTCGCGGACGGCGGCGCGGGCCTCGGCGGACAGCTGCTTGCGGCGGGCCGGGTCGTCGAGCAGGTCGGCGGCCGCCGCCGCGAGGGCCTCGTGGTCGCCGGTGCGGAACAGCGCCCCGGCGCGGCCGCCGCGCAGCACCCGGTCGAACGCCTCGATGTCGCTGGCGAGGATGGGGGCGCCCGCCGCCATCGCCTCGGCGAGGACGATCCCGAAGCTCTCCCCGCCGAGGTTCGGCGCGACGAAGACGTCCACCGAGTGGTAGGCGCGGACCTTGTCCTCCTCGCTGACCATGCCGAGCAGGACGACCCGGTCGCGCAGTTCCGGGGAGACGCGGGACAGGACGTCGTCGGCGTCGCCGGGCCCGGCGATCAGCAGCCGCAGGCGCGGCCGGGCGCGGCCGAGGACGTCGAAGGCGCGCAGCAGCACCTGGAGGCCCTTGCGGGGCTCGTCCATGCGGCCGAGGAAGCCGATCGCCTCCTCGCCGGAGCCGTCCCCGGAGCCGTCGGCGCGGCCGGGCCAGCCGGGCAGCGGGTCGGCCATCGCGTACCGCTCGGTGGCGACCCCGTTGGGGATGAGGACGGCGTCGCCGCCGAGGTGCTCGACGAGCGTGGTGCGGGCCGCCTCCGACACCGCGATCCGTCCGGTGATCTTCTCCAGCGCGCTCTGCAGGATGGGGGCGGTGACCGACACCACGCGGGACTTCTCGTAGGACGCGTGGAACGTGCCGACGATCGGGCCGTCCGCCGCCCAGCAGGCCAGCAGCCCGAGCGACGGCGCGGCGGGTTCGTGCACGTGCAGGACGTCGAAGCCGCCCTCGTGGATCCACCGCCGGACGCGTCCGGACGACAGGAACCCGAACGCGAGCCGCGCGACCGAGCCGTTGTAGGGGACCGGGACGGCGCGCCCCGCCGGGACCGCGTACGGGGGGAGGTCGGCGTCGTCGTCCGCCGGGGTGATCACCGAGACGGTGTGGCCGAGGTCGATCAGCGCCTCGGCGAGGTCGGCGATGTGCCGCTGGACGCCGCCCGGGACGTTCCATGTGTAGGGGCAGACGATGCCGACCCTCATCGGGGTGCCTCCGCCGGGCTCCCCGGCAGGTCGTCCAGCCACACCTTCTGCAGCATGTGCCAGTCTTCGGGGTGGGCGGCGATGCCCTCCTCGAAGACGCCCGCGAGCTCCTGGGTCATGGCGCGGATCTTCTCCTGTCTTGCGCCCTCGGCGGGCACGGGGATCTCCTCGTGCACGCGCGCCGCCCAGTACTCCCCTTCGTACCACAGCGTGACGGGGATCAGCGCGGCGCCGGTCTGGATCGCGAGGGCGGCGGACACGGCGGGCATGCGGGCGGTCGCGCCGAAGAACTCGACGTCCACGCCGCTGTCGGTGAGGTCGCGGTCGACGACGAGGCAGACCGGCCGCCCCTCGCGCAGCCGCCGCGCCATCCGCCCGTAGGCGGAGGCGCCCTTGTGCGCGAGGACCTCCATGCCGAGCCCCTCCCGGAACTCGACGAACCGGTCGAACAGCGACTCGGGCTTCAGCCGTTCCGCGACGGTCGTGAAGGGGTGTCCCTGGTGGACGAGCCAGGCGCCGGCGTGCTCGTAGTTGCCCATGTGCGGGAGGGCGAGGATGACGCCCCGTCCCGCCTCGAGGTTCGCGAAGATCTTCTTCTCGCCGGTGACGCGCATCTTCCCGACGATCCGCTCCCGGTCGTACTCGGGGAGCCGGAACACCTCCAGCCAGTAGCGGAGGTAGGACCGCATGACCTTCTTGCTGAGGACGCGGACCTCGTCGTCGACGGCGTCCTTGCCGAGGACGCGGCACAGGTTCCTCTCGAGCTGCCGCACCCCGGCGCCGTACCGGTGCCAGGTGCGGTCGGCGATGGCGGTGAACGCCAGCCGGGCCGCCCGCTCGGGCGTCTTGCGGACGACCGTCCAGCCGAACGCGTAGGCGGCGTCCGCCGCCTCGTCGCGGTACGGGACCTTCATCGTCGCCGCTCCGCGCCGGCGTTCGCGGCGGCCCGCGCCCCGGGGCCGGGGGCGCCGCCGCGCCCGGCGCCGCCGTCCGGCCGCCCGGCGGCGGTCGCGCCGCCCGCGGCGCCCGGGGCGGGCGCGGCGGGCGCGCCGCCCGGCGGGACGGGCGCGGGGTCGGCCTTCGCCTGGGCGTAGACGGTCGCGAACCGCTGCCCGACCGTGACGGTGCTGAGCGCCGCGAGCGCCCACAGCGCGACGGCCAGGATGTAGGGGACGCCGAGGCCGGCGAAGCCGGCGGCGACGAGCGCGACGATGAGCCGCTCGGCGCGCTCGGCGATGCCGACGTTGCAGGTGTAGCCGAGCCCCTCGGCGCGGGCCTTGGCGTAGGAGACGACGACCCCGGACACCAGGCAGTAGAGCGCGGCGCCCGCGAGGACCTCCTGCCCGTCCCGGTACAGGCCGATCATCAGGCCGGAGAAGATCGCGGCGTCGGCGACCCGGTCCATCGTGGAGTCCAGGAACGCGCCGAAGCGGGAGATCTTCCCGGTGACGCGGGCGACCGCGCCGTCGAGCATGTCGAACAGCACGAAGGCGGTGATCACCATCGTGCCCCAGAAGAACTCGCCGCGCGGGAACAGCACGAGGGCGCCGGCGGCCACGCCGGCGGTGCCGATGATCGTGATGGCGTTGGGCGAGACCCCCGTCCGCGCGACCGCCTGCCCGATGGGCGTCAGGACTCGCCCGAGCGCGGGCCTCAGTTTGTTGAGCATCGCCGTCCGTTCTCGTGTGTCTGGTGAAGGCCCCCCGCGGGCTCCCGCAGCGCGCCCATCGTAGTGCGCCCCGGCGCGCTCCGTGTTCGTCCCGCTCCCGCCGGGACGTGCGTCCCGCACGGCCCTCGGGGCGGGCCCCGGGCGACCGGTCCCCTCCGGTTCGTCGCGGTTCGCTCGCGACGGTTTCGCGTTGTTTGCCGTCCACCTCTTGTGATCCCGCGAATACCGGGAAAAGGTGTTGGCACGGGTGTGACGTCGGTCACGCCGAGGACGAGGCCGCCGCCGCACTCGGACGTCGGGGGCCGGGCCGCCGGGCCGGGCCCCACCGTACGCGGGCCTGCGCGCGAGATCCGCGCGGAGACCGTCCGAGGAGGTAGCCATGGCGGACAAGGGAGGCCACACCGGAGGCGCCGGCAGGGCACCGGAGGCCGGCGGGTGCGACAAGGTGCGCAACGTCGCGCTGGTCGGCCATTCCGGAGCGGGCAAGACGACGCTCGTCGAGGCGCTGCTCGCGGCCACCGGCACGATCCAGCGGCCCGGCCGGGTGGAGGACGGCACCACCGTCAGCGACTTCGACGAGGCCGAACTGCGGCGGCGGCGCTCGGTGAACCTCGCGCTCGCCCCGCTCGAGCACGCGGGCATCAAGATCAACCTGATCGACACGCCGGGATACGCCGACTTCGTCGGGGACCTGCGGGCCGGGCTGCGCGCCGCGGACGCCGCGCTGTTCGTGATCTCGGCGGTGGACGGCATCGACGGGCTCACCCGGATGCTGTGGGACGAGTGCGCGGCCGTGGGGATGCCCCGCGCGGTCGTCATCACCAAGATCGACCAGCAGCGCGGCGACTACGACGACACCGTCCTGGCCTGCCAGGACGCCTTCGGCGAGGGCGTCGCCCCGGTCTACTTCCCCACCGACGGGGACGGCGGCCCGACGGGCCTGATCGGGCTGCTGACGCAGCGCTGCCTGGACTACTCCACCGGGCGGCGCACCGAGTGCGAGCCCGACCCGCGCTACCTGGAGCAGATCGCCGAGCAGCGGGCCTCGCTGATCGAGGGGATCATCCAGGAGAGCGAGGACGAGACCCTCATGGACCGGTACGTGTCCGGTGAGGAGATCGACGTCAAAGCGCTGATCGAGGACCTGGAGACCGCGGTGGCGCGCGGCAGCTTCTACCCGGTGCTGGCGACGTCGGTGCCGCACGGCGACCACCCCGGCCCGGTGATCGGCATGCAGGAGCTGCTGGAGGTCGTCACCCAGGCGTTCCCGTCGCCGCTGGAGCACGGCATCCCGACGGTGACGCCGGTCGCGGGCGGTCCGCCGCGCGCGGTCGCCTGCGATCCGGAGGGGCCGCTGGTCGCCGAGGTCGTGAAGACGACGTCCGACCCGTACGTGGGCCGCGTCTCGCTCGTCCGGGTGTTCTCCGGGACGCTGCGGCCCGACACCCTCGTGCACGTGTCCGGGCACGGCCTCGAGGACCGCGGGCACGAGGACCACGACGTCGACGAGCGCGTCGGCGCCCTCACCTCGCCGCTCGGCAAGACCCAGCGGACGGTGTCGTCGTGCATCGCCGGGGACATCTGCGCGGTCGCCAAGCTGAGCCGCGCGGAGACCGGCGACACGCTCTCCGACCCCGGCTCCCCCGTGGTCATGGCGCCGTGGTCGATGCCCGACCCGCTGCTGCCGGTCGCCGTCCGGGCGCACTCCAAGGCCGACGAGGACAAGCTCAGCCAGGCGCTCGGCCGGCTCGTCGCCGAGGACCCGACGCTGCGGCTGGAGAACAACTCCGAGACCCGCCAGCTCGTCCTGTGGTGCATGGGCGAGGCGCACGCCGAGGTGCTGATCGAGCGGCTGCACACCCGCTACGGCGTCGAGGTCGACCGGGCGGACCTGCGGGTGCCGCTGCGGGAGACGTTCGGCGGCTCCGCCGAGGGCCTCGGCCGGCACGTGAAGCAGAGCGGCGGGCACGGCCAGTACGGCATCTGCCGCATCGAGGTGGAGCCGCTGCCGTCCGGCGAGGGCTTCGAGTTCGTCGACCGGATCGTCGGCGGGGTGATCCCGCGCCAGTTCATCCCCTCGGTCGAGAAGGGCGTGCGGCACCAGATGGAGCGCGGCGTGTCCGCCGGGTACCCGATGGTCGACATCAAGGTCACCCTGCACGACGGCAAGGCGCACTCGGTCGACTCGTCCGACATGGCCTTCCAGGCGGCGGGCGCCCAGGCGCTCAAGGACGCCGCCGCGTCGGTGCCGATCCTGCTGCTCGAGCCGGTCGACGAGGTCGACGTGCTGATCGCCGACGAGCACGTCGGGACGGTCATGTCGGACCTGACCGCGCGGCGCGGCCGCGTCCTCGGCTCCCGCGCGATCCCCGGCGGCCGCACCGCGATCAAGGCGGAGGTGCCGCAGCTCGAGATCGTCCGGTACGCGATCGACCTGCGCTCGATGTCGCACGGCACCGGCACGTTCAGCCGCGCGTTCCTGCGCTACGAGCCGCTCCCGTCCCACCTGACCGAGAAGGTCGCCGCCGCGTCGCACGAGACCGGCTGACCCGGACGCCCGGCGGGGGCGCGGCGGCCGGGACCGGCCGCCCGCCGCCCGCCGCCCGCCGCCCGCCGCGGCGCGGGACGCCCGGCCCGCGCCCGTCAGTCCGCGCCCGTCAAGTCCGCGCCCGTCAGTCCGCGCCCGGCCAGCAGTCGGCGATCATCCGGCGGGTGTCGCGCAGCAGCTGCGGCAGCACGTTGGTGTGCCCGACCACCGGCATGAAGTTCGTGTCGCCGCCCCAGCGCGGGACGACGTGCTGGTGCAGGTGCGCGGCGATGCCCGCGCCCGCGACCAGCCCGAGGTTCATCCCGACGTTGAAGCCCTGCGCGCCGCTCGCCTTGCGCAGCGCCGCCAGCGCGAGCCGGGTGAACTCGGCCAGCTCGACGTACTCCGCCTGCTCCAGCTCCCCGTAGTCGGCGACGTGTCGGTACGGGACGACCATGAGGTGCCCGGAGTTGTACGGGTACAGGTTGAGCACCGTGTACACGGTCTCGCCCCGGGACACGACGAGCCCCTCCTCGTCGGTCATCTTCGGGATCTCGCAGAAGGGGCAGCCGCCCTCCGAGCCCGTCCCCTTGATGTAGGCCATGCGGTGCGGAGTCCAGAGCCGCTGGAAGTTGTCGGGCATGCCCGCCCCGCCCCGCTCCTCCTCGAGGCGGGGGCTGCGCCGGTCACCGGGGTCCGCCCCGGACGGCTCTTCGCGCCCGTGCCGCTCCACGCGCTCCACGGGCTCCTCCGGCTCTGCGGTCAAGGCGGCGGTCTCCTTTTGTTCACGGCCTGACCAGCAGCATAGAGAGACGCCCCCGCGGGGCCGCAGCCGGGTTCGGGCGGGAGGCCCGGACGCGCCGGTGATCGCGGGGCTCCGTGACGCCGTGCGGGGCTTCCGCCACGATGATGATCCGCCGTCCCGTCCGCCGCCCGTGCCGGCCGCCCGCGTCGGGCACGATGGTGGTCCGACCCGTCCCGTGGGAGCGATCATGAGCGAGCCCGACGAGCGTCCCGCCGAGCCCGGCCGCCCGGCCCCGCGCCCGGACACCGGCCCGATGCGCTTCTTCTCCGGCCCGCCGGGGCCGCCGGGCACCCCGCTGTCCGCGCCGCCGCCCGCCTCCCCCGAGCTCGCGGGCGACCGGGCGTCCGCCGCCCCGCCGCCCGTCCCGTCCCCGCGCCCGCACGGCGACGCGCGTCCGGCGGCGGAGCAGGGCGGGACGGGCGTGGACGGGCGCATCGCGATCGAGGACGCGGTGGTCGCGCGGATCGCCGAGCTGGCCGCGCTGGACGTGCGCGGCGTCGTCGCGCTGGCCGCTCCGCACGGGGACGGCGAGGGCGGGGTGCGCGCGCGGGTGCGCGACGGCGCGGTGGCGCTCGACCTCGGCATCGTCGTCGCGTACGGCAGCGTGGTCAGGGACGTGGCGGGCGCCGTGCAGGAGAACGCGGCGCGGATGGCGGGACTGATGCTGGGGATGCGCGTCACGGCCGTCAACGTCTCGGTCGAGGACGTCCGCAGGCCGCCCGCCTGAGCGGGCGGTCGGGCCGCCCCGGTCAGGTCGCCGCGCGGGCGTAGCACGTCTGCATCGCCACGCCCACCGACACTGTGGTGATCTTGACGCGTTCGAGCCGCTGCGGGGAGACCCCGGCGAAGCGGAACGTGTGCGGGCTGCCGCCCCGGATCGTCGTCTGCTGCGACTGCGGGTCGGCGCCCTGCATCTGCAGTTCGGCCCGGACGGCGCCGCTGGACGCCACCGCGACCACGACGTCGACGCCGGTGCCGGTCGCGCGGTAGACGGCCGTCCCCTGCGGGCACCAGGACGCGCCGGTGCCGCCGCCCGCGTCGGGCATGGGCGGCCCGCCGTTCCCGGCCGTCCCGCCGGACGGGCCGGTCCCGCCGCCCGGCGTTCCGCCGGTGGTCGGCGCGGTCGCCCCGGGCGTCGCGATCGTCGCGGGCGGCGCGGTGTGCCGGGTGGGCGCGTTGGACGGCGGCACCGCGCCGGTCGCGGGCCCCCGGGCGCCCGCGGGGTCGGCGCCGCCGTCGTCCTCCAGCAGGGGGACGAGCAGCACCGCGACGGCCGCCGCGACGAGCAGGACCGCGCCGCCGTATCCGGCGACGCGTCCCCAGATCGACCGGCCGCTTCGCACCGGCCTCCCGGTCTTCATCCGCGTTAAGCCCTCTCTCCGCTCCCGCACGACGAGCGTGAAGGCTACCAATTCGGGCGGCCGCTCACGGCCCGTCCGGCGGCGGCGCCAGCAGGCGCCGGGTCAGCTCGGCCATTCCCCTCGCGACCTCGCCGGGCGCGTGCAGCGGCGCGACCGCGTGGCTGACCGTGAGCCGCATCAGCGACTCCACCAGCAGGTTCTTCGCCTCGTCCGGGATCGCGGGCCACACCGCGTCGGCGTAGGCGCGGAACGCCCCGACCAGCCGCCGCAGCAGCAGGTCGGTCCCCCGGGTCGCCAGGCCGAGCAGGTCGTCGTCGCGGGTGCGGCCCGCGCCGAGGACGGCGCGCAGCAGCGGTCGGCGGCCCGCCTCCGCGAGGGCGTGCAGGACGGCCGCCTCCACCGCCGCCGGGACGTCGTCCACGTGCCGTTCCATCCGCTCCTGGACGCCGCCGACGAACCCGTCGAGCTCCCGTTCGACGAGCGCCCGCGCCAGTCCCAGCCGGGACCCGAACTCGTTGTAGGCGGTCTGCCTGCTGACGCCGGCCGCGCGGGCGACCGGGGCGATCCGCAGGTCCTCCCAGTCGCCGTCCGCCACGACCGCGCGGGCCGCGTCGAGCAGCCGCTCCCGCGGGAGACCACGTTGACGCATGCGGTGATTCTGTCCAGACCGGGGCACGCGCCGCACCCGCTTGTTGTCACGCGCGGGACAAGATCGGGACGCGCCGCCCGGCGCATCCTCGTGTCGTGAAGATCACACGAACCGCGCACGCGCCCGCCGTCCTCGCCGCCGCCCTGGCGATCACGCTCGCCGCACCCTCGACCACCGCGCACGCCGACACCGGATGGAGCGAACGTCCGGCCCCGTTCGCCCTCGGCACCAGCGGCCTGAACACGATCGCGGCCGCCGCGCCCGATGCGGTCTTGGTCGGCGGATACCAATGGCGCCTCTCCTACACCTCCTACCCTTGCCCCGGGGTGTACTGCGCCACGCACGTCCACCAGAATCCCGTGCTGCAGAGCGGGAACGGCAGCTCGTGGTCATGGATCGGCACGCCCGGAATGCCGGGCTCGGGACAGATCTTGGAGGTGGACGCGGTCTCCGCCACCGATGCGTGGGCCGCGGGGAGGCGGGACCGGCCCGACGGGTCCGGATGCGGAACCGCCTATGTCGCCCACGACGGCGGGAACGGATGGAGCGAGCTGCCGGCGCCGGACGGCCTCGCGTGCCTCGAGGACATCGACGGGGACGCGGCGGGCGCCTGGGTCGCCGGGCGGGCCGACACGGCGCACGGCCGGGTGTCGGTGTACCGGTGGTCCGGGCAGGGGTGGGAGCCGCACGACCCCGGCTCCACCAGGATCGCGGACATCGAGGCGCGCGCCCACGACGACGTGTGGGCCGTGGGCACCGACTCCGAGTACGGCGACGAGGCGTTCGCGGCACACTACGACGGCTCCACGTGGCGGGACATGACGCCTCCGCGGCTCACGGGCGAGGGCTCCGCGCTCGAGGCCGTCCTCGCCCGCGCGGCCGACGACGTGTGGGTCACCGGCCGCGGCCGGGACGGCGGCGGCCCCGCCGAGGCCCGCTCCTACCACTGGAACGGGACCGCCTGGCGGGAGGTGCCGGTGCCGGAGGCGGACCGGTTCTCCCTCGGCGGACCGCTGGTCGAGGACGGAGCGGGCGGCCTGTACACGATCGCCGCGCCGCGGAGCACCGCGGACGAGGTCGGGCTGCTGCGCTACTCCGGCGGGGCCTGGGTCCGGGAACCGGTCGCCGCCGGCCCGGGCGGACGGCTGCTCGATCTCGCGCACGTGCCCGGCACGCGCACGGTGATGGCCGTGGGCGTCCGGGACGGCAAGCCGCTCGTCCTCGCCAAGGACTGACCGGCCGGAACGTCCCGGGGGCCGCGGGCACGGCCGGCGCGCCCCCGGGACGGACTCAGATCTGCACGCGGGCCTCGACGGCCTTGGCGATCTCCTCGACCGCCTCGCCGATCGGCACGGCGTTCTTCTGCTCCCCGCTGCGGTAGCGGAACGACACCGCGTCCTTGGCGACGTCGTCGTCGCCCGCCAGCAGCATGTAGGGGATCTTCTGCTTCTGCGCGTTGCGGATCTTCTTCTGCATGCGGTCGGAGGAGGTGTCGACCTCCACCCGGATCCCCCGCTCGCGCAGCGCCCCGGCGACCTTCTCCAGGTGCGGGACGTGCGCGTCGCCGATCGGGATCCCGACGACCTGGACGGGCGCCAGCCACGGCGGCATCGCGCCCGCGTAGTGCTCGACGAGCACGCCCAGGAACCGCTCGATGGAGCCGAACAGCGCCCGGTGGATCATCACCGGCTGCCGGCGGGTGCCGTCGGACGCCTGGTACTCCAGCCCGAACCGCTTCGGCTGGTTGAAGTCGAGCTGGATGGTCGACAGCTGCCAGGTCCGGCCGATGGCGTCCTTGGCCTGCACCGAGATCTTCGGCCCGTAGAACGCCGCGCCGCCCGGGTCGTCGACCAGGTCGAGGCCGGACTCCCCGGCCGCCTGCCGCAGCGCCTCGGTGGCCTCCGCCCACTCGGCGTCCTCGCCGATGAACTTGTCGGAGTCGTCCTTGGTGGACAGCTCCAGGTAGAACTCCGAGAGACCGAAGTCGCGCAGCACGCTGAGCACGAAGTCCAGCAGCGACTTGATCTCGTCGCCCATCTCCTCCTTGGTGGTGTAGATGTGGGCGTCGTCCTGGGTCATGCCGCGCACGCGGGTGAGGCCGTGCACCACCCCGGACTTCTCGTACCGGTAGACCGAGCCGAACTCGCACAGGCGCAGCGGCAGCTCGCGGTAGGACCGTCCGCGCGACCGGAAGATGAGGTTGTGCATCGGGCAGTTCATCGGCTTGACCCGGTACTCGACCTCGTCCACCTCGAAGGGCGGGAACATGTCGTCGCCGTAGTACGGCAGGTGGCCGGAGATCTCGAACAGCGACGACTTGGTGATGTGCGGGGTGTTGACGAACTCGTAGCCCGCCTCGTGCTGCCGCCGCCGCATGTAGTCCTCCATCTCCTTGCGGATGATTCCGCCCTTGGGATGGAAGACGGGCAGCCCGCTGCCGAGCTCCGGCGGGAAGGAGAACAGGTCGAGTTCCGCGCCGAGCCTGCGGTGGTCGCGCTTCTCGGCCTCCTCGAGGAACTTCAGGTACTCGTCCTGCTTCTCGCGGGACTCCCACGCGGTGCCGTAGATGCGCTGGAGCTGCGGGTTCTTCTCGCTGCCGCGCCAGTAGGCGCCGCCGGAGCGCATCAGCTTGAACGCCGGGATGACGCGGGTGCTCGGCAGGTGCGGGCCGCGGCACAGGTCCTTCCAGCGCGGCTCGCCGGACTTGGCGTCGAGGTTGTCGTAGATGGTGAGCTCGCCCGCGCCGACCTCGACGGCCGCGCCCTCGGCCGCGTCCTCGGCGCCGCCGCCCTTGAGGCCGATCAGCTCGAGCTTGTAGGGCTCGGCGGCCAGCTCGGCGCGGGCGTCGTCGTCGGACACCGGGCGCCGGGCGAACCGCTGCCCCTGCTTGACGATCTCGCGCATCTTCTTCTCGATGCGCTTGAGGTCCTCGGGGGTGAACGGCTCGGCGACGTCGAAGTCGTAGTAGAAGCCGTTCTCGACGGGCGGGCCGATGCCGAGCTTCGCCTCGGGGAACAGCTCCTGGACGGCCTGCGCCATGACGTGCGCGGCGGAGTGCCGCATGATGGCGCGCCCGTCGTCGGAGCCGATCTCCACGGGCTCGACGCGGTCGCCGTCGCGCAGCTCGCCGGCGAGGTCGCGCAGCTCGCCGTTCACCCGCGCGGCGACGACGGTGCGGCCGTCGGCGTCGAGGGCCTGCCCGGCGGTCGAGCCGGCGGGTACCACCCGTTCGCTCCCGTCGAGGGTGATGCGCAGCTCAGACACGGTGGACACGGATACTCCTCGCGATGGCGGTTCGGGATCGGCGGGTTCCGATGCTATCGAGTCGGGAACTCCGCCGGACGCATCCCGCCCCTTCGGCTCGTCCATTCGCCTGCCTCCTTCGTCCGGGGGCGGGCTCCGGCGCGATCCCGGAAAGCGGTGAGGCCCCGGGATCGCTCCCGGGGCCTCACCGCGTGCAATGTCAGGACATGCGGCCGTGGCGCCGGGGGTGACCCGGCGTCGTCGTCTCGAAGACGTTCCCGCTCACGGCTCGCATGCCTCCAGGGTATAGGACGGGGGCGCTCACGCGCGGGCCCGCATGGTGAGCTTGTCCATGTCCTCCAGCTCCCGGCCCTTGGTCTCCGGGACGACCCGCCACGTGAACAGGAACGCGAGGGCGGCGAACAGCGTGTACAGGCCGTACGCGAGGACGAGCGACACGCTCGACAGCTCGGGGAACGTCGTCGTGATGATCCAGTTCGCGATCCACTGCGACGCGGTCGCGACGGCGAGGGCGGCCGCGCGGATGAAGTTGTTGAACATCTCGCCGAGCATCACCCACACGACCGGGCCCCACGTCGCGGCGAACGAGGCGACGAACACGTTGGCGGCGACCAGCGCGATCGGGCCGGCGACGTCGCCCAGCGCGGGCTCCCCGTCCACCACGGTCGCGGTGGAGAAGCAGACGGCCAGCGTGCCGAGCGACAGCGTCATCCCGGCGGCGCCGCCCAGCAGCAGCGGCCGCCGCCCGACCCGGTCGATCAGCGCGATCGCCACCAGCGTGAACAGCACGTTGACCACCGAGTTGATCACCGAGGTGAACATGGCGTCGCTCTCGTTGTAGCCGACGGCCTGCCACAGCGACGACGAGTAGTAGAAGATCACGTTGATGCCGACGAACTGCTGGAACACCGACAGCAGGATGCCGACCCACACGACCGCCAGCAGCCCGAACGTGCGCCCGCGCAGGTCCCGCAGGCGCACCGGCCGGTCGGCGCTGATCGACCGGGCGATCTGCCGGATCTTGGCGTCCACCTCGCTCGGCCTCATCAGCTTCGCCAGGACGTCCCGGGCCCGCGCCGTCTCGTGCCGCTTCACCAGGTACCGCGGCGACTCCGGGATGGTCGTCGCGATCACCCCGTAGACGACGGCGGGCACGATCGCGCTGGCGAACATCCACCGCCAGGCCGTCCCGCCCCACGGGAAGTCGCCGCTCGCGCCGCCGTCGGAGACCTCCGCGATGACGTAGTCGACGACCAGCGCGGCGAAGATGCCGAGGACGATCGCCATCTGCTGGAGCGAGCCGAGCCGCCCGCGCAGCTCGGCGGGCGCGATCTCGGCGATGTAGGCGGGGGCGATGACCGACGCCGCGCCGATCGCGAGGCCGCCGACGACCCGCCAGAACGTCAGGTCGGCCGCGCTGAACGCCAGCGCGGAGCCGAGCGAGCTGACCACGAACAGGACGGCGGCGATCAGCATGACGCGGACGCGGCCGAGCCGGTCGGCGAGCGGGCCCGCGAACCAGGCGCCGACGGCGCAGCCGAGCAGCGCCGACGACACCACGAAGCCGACCGAGAAGTCGCTGAGGCCGAACTCGTCCTCGATCGCGCCGACCGCGCCGTTGATCACCGAGGAGTCGTAGCCGAACAGGAAGCCGCCGAGGGCCGCCGCGCCCGCGAGGAGCGCGGCGGTCGCGGCCGAGTGGGAGGGGGCGTGGCCGGGCGGCGACTCCTCCGGAGCCGGGCCGTCGCTGTCCGATGCGGTCATGCCCGGCGATCTTCCCGGGAGCGTCGACCTTATGCGGGACGCCGTCCGGGAGCGGGCGCGCACGTCGTGGGCGCGGCGTCCTCAGTCCCGGACGGCCACGCCCAGGACGTGCGGGGACGCCGGGTTGGGCGGACCGGAGTCGGGGAACGCGAACCGGCGCTCGGCGCGGACGGTGAACCCGAGGCGCGGGATGAGCGCGTCGGTGGGCCGGGCCAGCCGGCAGCCCCCCGCCAGGAACGGCCACACCAGGTCGGCGCACCGCTGGAAGCGCACCTGGCGCGGCGTGCTCCCCCGGACGTGCTCGTAGTAGCGCAGCTCGCCGCCCGGTTTCAGGACCCGCCTGATCTCGGCGAGCGCGCGCAGCGGGTCGCGCACCGAGCACAGCACCAGCGACACCACGACGACGTCGAACGAGGCGGCGTCCAGCCCGAGGTCCTCGGCGCGTCCGGGGCGCACCGAGACGGGGACGGGCGCGCGGGCGGCCGCGGCGATCGCGCCGCGGCGCAGCCGCGGCTCCGGCTCCACCGCGACGACCTCGGTGACCTCCGGCGGGTAGTGCGGGAAGTTGGCCCCGTGGCCGGCGCCGACCTCCAGGACGCGTCCGGACGCGCCGGCGAGCAGCTCCGCGCGGTGCGCGTCCACGCCCGCCTTCGCGGACGCGGCGGCGATCCGCGGGTAGAGCCGGGCGAAGATCGGATGCCTCAGGTCCGTCATGTCCGCAGTGTCCGTCCGCCGGCGATCATGCGCAAGATCGCGTCACCGTGCCGGGCGGCCCCGCCCGATACCCGGGGGCCGGTCCGGATCTCCCTCCACAGGTGCAGGCGTGCCCGTTCCCGCACGTCCTAGGCTTCCTACCTAATGAACGAGACGGACCATTTCGACGCGGGGCGGCCGCGGCTGACGGCCGGCGTGCGCTCCGCCGTGCTGCCGGGCGGGGACGAGCCGGGCGTCACGCTCCTGCCCGCGCACCCCGCGCTGCGCTACCCCCTGCTGGCGTTCCTGCTCGCCCTGACGATCGGGTTCACCGCCGGGTCGATCGCCATCTCCATCGTCGCGGACGGCATGGACCCCGGTGTCGCCTGGCCGCTCGGCGTCCTGCAGGCGGCGCCGCTGATCTTCGCGGCGCGCTGGCCGCTGCGGGCGTGGCGGACGGCCGCGGCGGGGATGCTGCTGATCGTCCTGGTCCGGCCCGGCGACGCGTTCATGCCGTGGCCGGTCACGGCCATCCTGGCGATGGTGGTGATCCTGTTCTTCGTCGGCGTCGGCTGCGACCGGGAGACGACCGTCGGCGTGGGGGCGGTCACGATCGCGGGGGTGTTCGCGCCGGCGGTGCTGTTCGGGACGCCCGGCTGGTTCGGCACGATCCTCGCCGGGCTCGCGGCGCTGGCGCTGACGTTCGGCGACGCGGTCGGCGGCCGGCACTCGGCGATGGCGGAGCTGCGCCGCCGCGAGGAGCAGCACCGCGAGGACCTCGCCCGGCAGGCGGTGCTGGAGGAGCGGGCCCGGATCGCGCGGGAGCTGCACGACGTGGTGGCGCACCACATGTCGGTGATCGCGATGCAGGCGGAGGCGGCCCCGTACAAGATCCCCGAGCTGCCGGACGCGGCGCGACAGACGTTCGGCGTCGTGCGCGACGCGGCGCGCGAGGCGCTGACCGAGACGCGGCGGGTGGTGGGGCTGCTGCGCTCCGACGACGAGGGCGCCGAGCGCGCCCCGCAGCCGGGGCTGGCGCTGCTGGACGACCTGGTCTCCACGGCGCGCCGGGCGGGGCTGTCGGTGGCCACCGTGGTCACCGGGATGCCGCGGCCGCTCAACGCGGGCGTGGACCTGTCGGCGTACCGGATCGTCCAGGAGTCGCTCAGCAACGCCGCCCGGTACGCGCCGGGCTCGCGGGTGCACATCGAGGTGCGGTACGGACCGGAGTCGCTGCGGGTCACGGTGACCGACGACGGCGCCCGCAGCACGCCCGCGGAGTCGCACGGCGGCGGCCACGGCCTGGTCGGGATGCGCGAGCGGGCGATGATGCTGGGCGGCGGCCTGGAGGCGGGCCCGCTCGAGCGCGGGGAGGCCGGCGAGCGGGCCGCGGAGGGCGGGGACGGCCCGGAGGGGTGGCGGGTCGCCGCGGAACTTCCGTACGGGGACAACGACTGATCTTCCATGATCGATCCACGGCCGGGTGCCTTGACGCCGTAAGGTGGCGACGTGACGATTCGGGTGCTGATCGCCGACGACCAGGTGATGATCCGCGACGGGCTCGCGGCGCTGCTGTCCTCCGATCCGGGCATCGAGGTGGTCGGGCAGGCGGGGAACGGCCGGGAGGCCGTGGAGATGGCCCGCGAACTCGATCCCGACGTGATCGTGATGGACATCCGGATGCCGGAGATGGACGGGCTGGCCGCCACCGCGGAGCTCGTCGGCACGCCGCTCGGCGACGCGAACGGGGACGCCGACCCGGCGGGCGCGCGGCCGAAGGTGCTCGTCCTCACCACCTTCGACCTGGACGAGTACGTCTACGAGGCGCTCGGGTCGGGCGCGAGCGGGTTCCTGCTGAAGGACGCGTCGGCGGCCGACCTCGTGAACGGGGTGCGGGTCGTGGCGGCGGGCGACGCGCTGCTGGCGCCGTCCATCACCCGGCGGCTGATCGGCGACTTCGCGCGGCGGCGCCGACACCAGCGGCCGAGCCCGCAGGCCACGGCCGGGCTGACGCCCCGGGAGCGGGACGTGCTGCGGCTCATGGCCCGCGGGCTGTCGAACGCGGAGATCGCGGCGGAGCTGGTGCTCGCCGAGCAGACCGTGAAGACGCACGTCGGGCACGTCCTGACGAAGCTGGGGCTCCGCGACCGCACGCAGGCCGTCG
The DNA here is from genome assembly GCF_000425065.1 of Actinomadura rifamycini DSM 43936. Classification (GTDB taxonomy): domain Bacteria; phylum Actinomycetota; class Actinomycetes; order Streptosporangiales; family Streptosporangiaceae; genus Spirillospora; species Spirillospora rifamycini. The sequence goes on along the minus strand of NZ_AULB01000027.1, from coordinate 55,324 downwards.
TCTACGCGTACGAGAACGGCCTGGTCGGCGGCTAGCCGGGCGTCCTCAGCGGGACGGGTCGAGGACGAGCTTGCCGGTGGTGCGGCGGGCGCGCAGGTCCTCGTGGGCGCGGCGGACCTCGGTGAGGCCGTACTCGCCGCCGCCGACCACCCGGAGCCGGCCGTCCGCGACGAGGCCGAACAGCTCGGTGAGGGCGGTGCGCATGACGTCGCCGGGCAGCCGGAAGACGTGCGCGAGCCACATGCCGGAGATCGTCGTGGAGTGCGACATCAGCGCGGCGGGCCGCACCGGGCTCGGCTCCTTGCGGGACGCCATGCCGTAGAACGCGAGGCGGCCGAACGGGGCGAGGGCCTTCATGCTCTCGTCGGTGACGGTGCCGCCGGTCATCTCCAGGACGGTGTCGACGCGGCGGCCGCCGTTGGCCTCGATGAGCGCGTCCTTCATGTTCGGCTCGTTCGCGTCGACGGCGACGTCGGCGCCCAGTTCGAGGGCGAGCGCGCGCTTCTCCTCCGACGAGGCGGTGGCGATGACGCGGCCCGCGCCCCACGCCTTGGCGAGCTGCACGGCGAGGGTGCCGACACCGCCCGCGGCGGCGTGCACGACGACGGACTCGCCGGGCGCCAGGTGGACGTTGCGGCGCAGCAGCACCCACGCGGACGCGCCCTGCACGATCATGCCGAGGGCGGTGGTGTCGTCGACGGCGTCGGGGACGTCCCAGGCGAGCGACTCGGGCGCGACGGCCTTCTCGGCGTAGCCGCCGGTGCCGACGAGCGCGACGACGCGGCGCCCGTCCGGGGTGGTGCCGACGACCTCGCCGCCGGGCACCATCGGCAGGGCGGACTCGGCGAGGTAGCTGTTCTCGGCCTGGTGGGTGTCGGCGTAGTTGATCCCGGCGCGGGCGACGTCGATGAGCAGGTGCCCGGGCCCGGCGACCGGGTCGGGAAGCTCGGTGACGGTCAGCACTTCGGGACCGCCGAACTCGGTGATCTGGACGGCGCGCATGGTTCTCGGTGTCTCCTTCTGCTCGGCGGGCGGGTCAGCGGGGGCCGGGGACGCCGCGGAAGCGGAACGGCTCGGACGGCCGTCCGGGGACGACGTACCACGCCTCGCCCGCGCCGTCCCCGGCGAGGATGGACATGAACGCCTCGACGACGTCGGCGACCTCCAGGATCGGGAAGCCGGTCTCGTTCAGATGCCCGCGGATGCCCTCGAGGATGTCGGTGTCGGCGAAGGACGGGCACAGCGCGTTCACGCGGATGCCCTCGGGCAGGTAGGTCGGGCCGAGCGCGCGGACGAGGCCGACGACGGCGGCCTTGTTGGCGCCGTACACCGGGTCGAACGGGGTCGCGGTGAGCCCGGCCATGCTGGCGGTGGCGACGATGTCGCCGCCGCCGCGGGCGCGCAGCGCGGGCAGGGCGGCGTGCGCGCCGTACACGACGCCGTCGAGGTTGATGCTCATGGCGCGGCGGTAGGCCGCGGGGTCGAAGTCGTCGCCGACGCCGCCTCCCCCGGCGACGCCCGCGTTGAGGAACGCGACGTCCAGCCCGCCGAACCGGTCGACGGCGGCGGCGACGGCGGCCTCGCTGTCGGCGGGCTCGCGCACGTCGCAGCGGACGAACGCGCCGCCGATCTCGTCGGCGAGGGCGGCGCCGCCCCGCTCGTCCACGTCGGCGACGACGATCCGGGCGCCCCCGGCGGCGAGCCGGCGGGCGACCGCGGCCCCGATGCCGTTGGCGCCGCCGGTGATCAGCGCGACCTTGCCCGTGCCGTCGAAGCCGCTGCCGTCGACTCCCATGGGGACTCCCCTCCAAAGTAACTGACTCGTCAGTTACTCTAGCGGAATGGACTTCGGTTTGAGCGAGCGGGCGCAGGACCACCTCGGGCGCCTCCAGGACTTCATGGACTCCCACGTCTACCCGGCCGAGCCGGTGTACGCCGAGCAGCGGCGCGAGCTGCGCGCCGCGGGCCGCGAGCACCACGTGCCGCAGGTCGTCGAGGACCTCAAGGTCGAGGCGCGGAAGCGCGGCCTGTGGAACCTGTTCCTGCCCGACGCCGACGACCCGGCGCACGGGCTGTCCGTCACCGACTACGCGTCGCTGGCCGAGGTGACGGGCCGCTCCCCCAACCTCGCCCCGGAGGCCACCAACTGCGCGGCCCCCGACACCGGCAACATGGAGGTCCTGCACCTGTTCGGCACGCCCGAGCAGAAGGAGCGGTGGCTGGCGCCGCTGCTGAACGGCGAGATCCGCAGCGCGTTCGCGATGACCGAGCCGGACGTCGCCAGCTCCGACGCCCGCAACATCTCGACCCGGATCGAGCGGGACGGCGACCACTACGTGATCAACGGGCGCAAGTGGTGGATCAGCGGCTCCGCCGACCCGCGCTGCAAGATCATGATCGTGATGGGCAAGACGGACCCGGACGGCCACCCGTACCGGCAGCAGTCGATGGTGCTGGTGCCGGTCGACGCCCCGGGCGTTGAGATCGTCCGGCCGCTGCCCGTGTTCGGCTACCAGGACCAGCACGGCCACTGCGAGATCCGGCTGACCGACGTGCGGGTCCCGGTGGAGAACCTGATCGGCGAGGAGGGCGGCGGTTTCGCCATCGCGCAGGCGCGCCTCGGCCCCGGCCGCATCCACCACTGCATGCGCGCGATCGGGATGGCCGAGCGGGCGCTGGAGCTGATGTGCGAGCGCGCGGTGTCGCGGGAGGCGTTCGGCGGCCCGCTCGCCAAGCAGGGCGTCGTCCGGCAGCAGATCGCCGAGTCGCGGATGGCGATCGAGCAGGCGCGCCTGCTCACCCTGAAGACGGCCTGGATGATCGACGAGCACGGGGTGCAGGCCGCCCGGTCGGAGGTCGCGGCGATCAAGGTGATCGCGCCGCGCGTCGCGCTGGAGGTCGTGGACCGCGCCATCCAGGTGCACGGCGGCGCGGGCGTCAGCGACGACACCCCGCTGGCCGCGATGTGGGCGGGCCTGCGGACGCTGCGCCTCGCCGACGGGCCCGACGAGGTGCACGTCCGGTCCGTGGCGCGGGCCGAGCTGGGCAAGTACCTCGGCGAGTGAACGATCGGCGGACGAGCGAGTAGATGAGCGGATCGACGGGGGACGCGCCGCCGGGCGTGCGGCGGCGGATGCCGTACGCCCGGCGGCGCGAGCAGCTGCTGCAGGTGGCGCTGGCCGAGTTCGGCCGCCGCGGCTACCACCTGACGCAGATGGAGCACGTGGCGGCGGCGGCGCAGGTGTCCAAGGCGCTGCTGTACCAGCACTTCGCGTCCAAGGAGGAGCTGTTCGTCGAGGTGACCGAGGCGATCGTCGCCGAGCTCACCGGGCGGCTGAACGCGGCGGTGCTCGCCGAGCACGACTCGCGGGAGGGCATCCGGGCGATGATCCGGGTGCTGTTCGACTACGCCACCGAGGAGCCGGACGCGTGGGCGCTGGTCATCCGGCACCTGGACAAGCCCGAGGTGGGGCCGGAGCTGCGGGAGCTGCGCGACCGGCTCGGCACCGCGTTCGCGGACCTGCTGCTGCGGCGGCGGCGCGCCGACCCGAAGCTGTCGCCCGCCGCCCTCGCGGTGAACGAGCACCGGGCGCGGCTGCTCGTCCCGCTGATGTACGGGTCGATGCTGTCGATGGTGTCGTGGTGGCTGGAGCATCCGGACACGCCCCGGGAGCGGGCCGAGCAGATGGCGGTGGAGTTCATCTGGCTCGGCCTGGACCGGCTGCGCACGGGCGAGCGGCTGCCCAAGGGCTGACGGCGGCCGGGAGCGGGCGGGTCAGCGGGCCGCCGGCGTCGGCCCCGCGGCCCACCGGTCCTGACCGGGCGGCGCCGCGCGGCCGAAGACGGCGTCGCGGGCGGCGTCGAGGGCGGTCAGCACCGCGCCGCGCAGGATCGGGTCGCCCTCGACGACCGCGGCCCGGACTTCGGTGGCGGCCGGGGAGAGCCCGCCGAGCCGTTCCGCGACCAGGGCGGCCAGTGCGTCGCCGCCCGCACGGCCGAAGGCGCCGCCGAGCACGACGAGTCCCGGGTCGAGGACGGCGACGAGCGCGAACACCCCTTGGGCGATCCGGTCCGCGACGGTGGCCGGCGGGAGGCCGCGGACGGCGGGCGTCTCCAGCAGGCCGCAGAAGTCGGTCGCGCCGAACTTGAGCAGCCCGACCTCGCCCGCGCCGCCGGACGCGCCGCGCCGCAGCCGCCCGTCGAGGACGATCCCGGCGCCGATCCCGTCGTCCAGCCAGAGCAGCGCGAAGTCGGCGCGGCCCGCCGCCGCGCCGGCGCGGTGCTCGGCGATCGTGGCGAGGTTGACCTCGTTCTCCAGGATCACCCGGGCGCCGGTGCGCGCCGCCAGCGCGTCGCCGAGGTCGGCGCGCCCGCCGGGGACGCCGCTGGCGGTGACGAGGCCGGTGCGCGGCCGGACGAGCCCGGGGGTGCCGAGCACGATCGTGTGGGCGCCGAGGCCGGGCCCGGCCTCGGCGAGGGCCTCGGCGATCACCCCGTCGATGAAGGCGGGCAGGTCGGGGGCGGGCGGCAGGGGCCGCGTCACGGTGCTGGTCTCGGTCCCGGCGATGTCGGCGACGACCGCGTGGACGGCGTCGCGGCGCAGGTCGACGCCCGCGACGTGCGCGCGTCCGGCGACGAGGCCGTAGAGCCGGGCGTTCGGGCCGCGCCGGTCGGCGCCGGTCTCCCCCGCCCGCTCGACGAGGCCGCTCTCCCGGAGGCGCTCGATCAGGTCCGCGACGGTCGGCCGGGACAGCCCGGTGAGCGTGCGCAGCTGCGTGGCGGTCAGCGGGCCGTGCTCGAGCAGCAGGTCGAGGGCGAGCCGGTCGTTGATCGCCCTGGCCATCGTCGGGTCGGCGGTCTTCACGGCGCCCATATTAGTCAGGCTCCCTGCCGGAAAGCACTTTTCATCAGGAAGCCTTCCTGTTAGTTTGCCGGGCCATGAGCCACCACCGCGCGATAGCCGCCGTCTTCGCCGTCCACGGGGCCGTGGCGGGGACCCTCGCGACCCGCATCCCGTGGATCGAGCACCGCCTCGACCTCGGCCCCGGCGTCCTCGGCCTCGCCCTGCTGTGCCCGTCCATCGGCGCGTTCCTCGCCATGCCGACCGCGAGCCGGCTCGCGCACCGCATCGGCGAGCGTCCCGCCGTCCGGATCCTGATCGGGTTGTGGTGCGCGGTCCTGCTGCCGCCCGCGCTGTCGCCCGCGCCCGGCTGGCTGTTCGCGGCGATGCTCCTGTACGGCGCGGCCGCCGGCATGTCGGACGTCGTCATGAACGGCCACGCCGTCAACGTCGAGCGGCACCTCGGGCGCCCGATCATGTCGGGGCTGCACGGGCTGTGGTGCGTCGGCAGCATGCTGGCGGGCGGCATCGGCGTCGTGGCGGCGCACGGGCGGGTCGACGCCCGGATCCACTTCGGGCTGATGGCGGCCGCCCTGCTCGCGGCGGGCCTCCTCGCGGGGCGGGGCCTGCTCGCGCACCGGGCGGCGGCGGACGCCCCGGCACCGCGCCGCTACACGCTGCCGAACCGCGCCATCCTCGGCATCGGCCTCGTCGGCTTCTGCGCGACGTTCGCCGAGGGGGCGAGCGCCGACTGGTCGGCGGTCTACCTCACCGAGGTCACCGGGGCCGGGCCCGGCGTCGCGGCCGCGAGCTTCACCGGGTTCATGGCGTTCATGGCGGCGACGCGCATGGTCGGCGACCGGCTCGTCCGCGCGTTCGGGCCGGTCCGGGTCGTGCGCTGCGGCGGCGCGACCGCGGTGCTGGGCGGCGTCCTGGTCGTGACGGCCCGGACCCCGGTGCCGGGCATCGCGGGCTTCGCCCTGATCGGCATCGGCGTCGCGACCGTCCTGCCGCTGGTGTTCGCCGCGGCGGGCGACCGGGGCCGGACGCCCGGCGAGGGCGTCGCGGGCGTCGCCACCATCACCTACCTGTCGGTCCTGACCGCCCCGGCCGCCACGGGCTGGCTCGCCGAGGGCCTGTCGTACCCGGCCGCCTTCGGCGCGATCACGTGCGTGGTCGCGGTGATGGCCCTGTCCGCCGGGCGCCTGGCGGCCGGCCGGGACGGCGGCGGGTCCGGAGCGGGGGCCGCGCCCGAACCCGCCGCGGCCGGCGGGCCCGCGCCCCGCTAGGCGAGGTCGGCGAGGGCCTCGGCGGCGCGGTGGCAGTCGTGGAAGGTGCAGTACAGCGGGACGGGCGCGAGCCGGACGACGTCCGGTTCGCGCGCGTCCGCCACGACGCCGTGGGACTCGGCGAGCCGCCGCACGAGCCCGCCCGCGTCCGCGACCCGCAGCGACAGCTGGCTGCCGCGCGCCGCCGGGTCGGCCGGGGTGATGATCCGGACGCCGCCGACGGGCGCGAGGCGCGCCGCGAGGTAGCCGGTCAGCCGCTCGCTGCGGGCGCGCAGCGCGTCCATCCCGACGCGGTCGAAGATCTCCAGGGACGCCAGGACGGGCGCGAGCGCGAGGATCGGCGGGTTCGACAGCTGCCACGCGTCGGCGGACGCGGGCGGGGCGATGTCGGGGTCCATCCGGAACCGGACGGACGGTTCGGTGCCCCACCATCCCGACAGCTTCGGCACCGACGCGTCCCGCACGTGCCGCTCGTGGACGAAGCAGCCCGCGACCGCGCCCGGGCCGGAGTTCAGGTACTTGTAGGTGCACCAGGCGGCGAAGTCGACGTCCCAGTCGTGCAGCCGCAGCGGGACGTTCCCGGCGGCGTGCGCGAGGTCCCAGCCGACGACCGCGCCCGCCGCCCGGCCCGCCTTGGTGATCGCGGGCATGTCCATGAGCTGCCCGGTCAGGTAGTTCACCCCGCCGAGCATGACGAGCGCGACCGTGTCCCCCTCGCGCTCGAGGAACGCGAGGACGTCCTCGGTGCGCAGGTGCTCCTCGCCGTCGCGGGGCCGCAGCCGGACGACCGCCGCCGCCGGGTCGAGCCCGTGGTGGACGGCCTGGCTCGCGACGGCGTAGGAGTCGGACGGGAACGCGGCGTCCTCGATGACGATGCGGGTCCGGCGCCCGGACGGCCGGTAGAAGCTCGCCATCATCAGGTGCAGGTTCACCGTCAGCGAGTTCATCGCGACGACCTCGTGCGGGAGCGCGCCGACGAGCCGCGCCGCGGGCTCGCGGAGCAGTTCGTGGTAGTCGACCCACGGGCGGCGGGCGCGCGTGTGCCCCTCGACGGCGAGCCGCGCCCAGTCGTCCAGTTCCTCGCGGAGCCGCCCGGCGACCGCCTTCGGCTGCAGGCCGAGGGAGTTGCCCGCGAAGTACGCGGCCTCCGCGTACCGGCCGCCGGGGGCGGGCGGGACGAGGAACTCGTCGCGCAGCGCGGGCACCGGGTCGGTGCCGTCCAGCCGCAGGGCCTCGGTCTCGGCGGCGCTCACGCGGCGCCCTCCTCGGCGAGGGCCGCCGCGGCGGCGGGGGCGAAGAAGTCCGCCGCGTTGCCGCCGAGCAGCCGGGCGCGGTCGGCGTCGTCCAGGCCGGGGCAGGCCCGGATCGTCGCGCCCGGGTCCTGCTCGCCGAGCGGGAACGGGTAGTCGGTGCCGAGCATGACGCGGTCGGTCCCCATGACGTCCACCAGGAGCCGCAGCGCGCGCGGGTCGAACACGGCGGAGTCGACGTGGAAGCGGTCGGTGTACTCCGACGGGGGCCGCGGCGAGTCGGCGCGGACGATGTCGCGGCGCCGCCACGCGTTGTCGGCGCGGCCCAGCAGGAACGCGAAGCTGCCGCCGCCGTGGCAGAAGCAGAGCCGCAGCGTCTCGGGGATCCGCTCGAACGCGCCGGACAGCATCAGCCCGAGGATGCTGAGCTGCGTCTCGGCGGGCATGCCCGACAGCCACGGCAGCATGTGGCCGCGCATCCGGTCGGCGCCCAGCATGTCCCACGGGTGGGCGAGGACCGGCAGGCCGAGGTCCGCGCAGTGCGCGAGGAACTCGACGATGCCGGGGTCGTCCATGTTGCGGTCGCCGACGTGGTTGCCGATGTGGACGCCGCGGTGCCCGGCCGCCGCCGCCCGCGCCGCGACCCGGCGGGCCAGCTCCGCGTCCTGCAGGGGGACCTGGCAGAGCGGGAGCAGCCGGGCCGGGTCCGCGGCGCAGTACTCCAGGATGCGGTCGTTGACCAGGTCGCACCAGTCCGCGGCGCGGGCCGGGTCGGCCCCGTACCCGAACATCAGCGGGGTGGACGACACGGCCTGGACGTCGACGCCGGCGGCGTCCATGTCGGCGAGCCGGCGCGCCGGGTCCCACAGGCCCTCCTCGACGGGCCGGTACTCGCTGTCGCCGCTCATCATCATGCCGGTGCCGTCGCCGTGGACGCGCAGCCACGGCTCGCCCTCGTCGGCGAGGACGCGGCCGTCCGCGCGGCCGAGGCGGGGGAAGACGTGCGCGTGGACGTCGATGACTGTCACGGAGCCTCCGTCGGGAACTGTCGGGCGGGCGCTGCGGGAGCGCCTCAGGCGCGGGGCGCCGTGGTCGGGATCATGGACTCGGGCCACACCTTGCCCGGGTGGACGGCGCCGCAGTGCGGGCACGTCCGGTCGCCGCCGAGGAAGCGGTCGAACGCGGGCGGCAGGTCGTCGACGATCGAGCGGACCTGCAGCTCGACGCGGTGCACCAGGCGGTGGCACTCGGTGCAGTACCACTCGAACGCCTCCTGCACGCCCTCCGGGCGCGGGACCTCCACGACGAGGCCGATCGAGCCGGGCTCGGGGCGCTGCGGGGAGTGCCGGACGTGCGGCGGCAGGAGGAACACGTCGCCCTCGTTGATCTGCACGTCGACGGGCGGGCGCCCCTCCTCCTCCATGACGCGCAGCACCATGTTGCCCTTGAGCTGGTAGAAGAACTCCTCGGTGGGGTCGTCGTGGAAGTCGGTCCGCTGGTTGGGGCCGCCCACGACCATGACGATCAGCCCCGCGTCGTCGAAGACCTGCACGTTGCCGACCGGCGGCTTCAGCAGGTCGCGGTGCTCGTCGATCCACTTCTCGAAGTTGAACGGGTGCCCGAAGGTCAGCTGCGGAAGGGTCATGCTCCGGCCTCCTCGCCGGTCGTGGGGATGTGCGCGACGCACGAGATCTCGATGAGCAGGTGCGGGTGCGGGAGCTGGTGGACGGCGACGGTGGTGCGGGCGGGGCCGGTCTCGTCGAAGTACTCGCCGTAGACCTCGTTGTAGCCGCCGAAGTCGTTCATGTTCACCAGGTACGTCGTCACGTTGACGACGTCGGCGAGCCCGCCCCCGGCGGCCTCCAGCAGGTCCCGGATGTTCTCGATCACCGCGCGGGTCTGCGCGCGGACGTCGAGGTCGGTGACGCCCATGGCGTCGGCGGACGCGCCCGCGAACGTCCCGTCGGGCCGCCGCGAGCTCGTCCCGGACACGAACACCAGGTCGCCGGCCCGCTTCACGTGCGGGAACCGGCCGCGGGGCTTCGCCTTGCCCTCGACCAGGATCGCGTCGCCGTCCGGCGCGGCCATCAGGTCGTCACCTCCACGCCGCCGAGCCCGCTCCCGGTGACGCGGACGTGCGCGCCCGCGGGCAGCGGGACGGCGGCCGTCGCGGCGCCCGCGAGCACCACCCACCCCGGTTCCAGCCGGATGCCCGCGCCGAGCGCGAGCCGGGCCGCGGCCCGCAGCGACCGCACGGGGTCGCCGAGGATCGCGGCGGACGAGCCGGTCTGCACCGGGCGCCCGTCGATCTCCAGCAGCAGCCCGGCGTTCGACAGGTCGCGGGGCGGATGCCACGCCCCGAACCCGAACCGGGCCGCGGAAGCGTTGTCGGCGATGACGTCCGGCAGGGTGAACTTGAAGTCCCGGTACCGGGAGTCGAGGATCTCGTAGCCGACGGCCACGCCCGCGACGCACGACTCGACCTCGGCGACCGACCGCACCTCGCGGCCGATGAGGTACACGATCTCCGGCTCGACGCGCGGGTGGATCAGCCCGGAGACGTCCACGGACGACTCGGCGTGCATCGCGTCGGTCAGCAGGCCCCAGATGACGTCGTCCACGCCCATCTGGACCATCTTCGCCCGGCTGGTGAAGCCCATCTTCACGCCCGCGAGCCGCTCCCCGCGCCGGGTGCGGCGCTCGATCACCTCGCGCTGCACGGCGTACGCGGCGGCGACGTCCAGGTCGGCGCCGTCGGTCAGCTTCGGGACCGCCCGGCGCTCGCGCACGGCGTCCTCCAGCGTCGTCGCGAGTGCCTGCACGTCGGCCTTCCGCACGTCCGCGCTCATCGGCCGTCCTCCTTCCCGAAGGCGACGCGCACGTCGCCGAGCCCCTCGACGCGCGCCTCGAACACGTCGCCGGGCGCGGCGGGCACCACCGGCCCGAGCGCGCCGGTCAGCACGGTGTCGCCCGCGCGCAGCGGACGGCCGACGCGGACCATCGTGTCGGCGAGCCACAGCGCGGCGTTCAGCGGATGGCCGAGGCAGGCGGCGCCCGTCCCGGTGGACGCCTGCTCGCCGCGCCGCTCCAGCACCATCCCGCACAGCCGCAGGTCGACGTCGCCGAGCCGCACCGGCCGGTTGCCCAGCACGTACATGCCGGCCGACGCGTTGTCGGCGACGGTGTCGGGCAGCGTGATGTCCCAGTCGCGGACGCGGCTGCCCACGACCTCGATCGCGGGCAGCGCGAACGCGGTCGCGCGGATCACGTCGGCGACCGTGTGCCGCTCGTGCACCAGGTCGTCGTCCAGGACGAGCGCGACCTCGGCCTCCGCGCGCGGCTGCAGCACCGCGCCCGCCGGGATCTCCTCGCCGTCCGGGACGGCCATGTCGGCGAACAGCATGCCGAAGTCGGGGGTGCCGACGCCGAACTGCTCCTGCACGGCGCGGGACGTCAGGCCGATCTTGCGGCCGGCGAGGCGGTGCCCGCCGGCGAGGAGCCGCTCGGTGAGGCGCTCCTGCACGGCGTAGGCGTCCTCGACCGTCCCGATGAGGTCGCGGACGGGCGCGCACGGGGTCCCGGTCGCGCGGGCCTCCGCGAGCCGCTCGGCGGCGGCGTCGATGTTCTGTGTCACTGGTCTCGCTCTCAGATCTGGATGCACACGTTGACGGGCTCGGAGAAGAAGTCCAGGGAGTACTCTCCCCCCTCGCGCCCGATCCCGGACGCCTTCACGCCGCCGAACGGCGTCCGGAGGTCGCGCAGGTTCCAGCAGTTCACCCAGACGATGCCCGTCTCGATGCGCGGCGCGACCCGGTGCGCCCGCGACAGGTCGCGCGTCCAGACCGTCGAGGCCAGGCCGTACGGGCTGTCGTTGGCGAGCCGCACCGCCTCGTCCTCGGTGTCGAACGGGGCGACGTGGCAGACGGGCCCGAAGATCTCCTCGCGCACGGTCCGGGCGGTCTCGGGCAGGCCGGTGAGCACGGTCGGCTCGACGTAGAAGCCGCCGTCGCGCTCGTCCCCGAAGGCCGGCGCCCCTCCCCCGGCGACGACCGTCGCGCCCTCCTCGCGGGCCAGCCGGTAGTAGCCCAGCACCTTGTCGCGGTGCTCCGCGGAGATCATCGGGCCGTAGCCGTCGAGCGCCCGCGCCCGCTCGCCGAGCCGTTCGACGAACGCGTCGAACACGGGGCGCTCCACGTAGACCCGCTCGGTGCACAGGCAGATCTGCCCGGAGTGCGTGAAGGACGAGCGGACGGTGCCGTCCACGGCGGCGTCGAGGTCGGCGTCGGCGAAGACGAGCGCGGGGTTCTTGCCGCCCAGCTCGAACGACACCGGCGTCACGTGGTCGGCCGCGTTGCGCATGATCGCCGAGCCCGTCGCGGACTCGCCGGTGAACGCGATGGCGTCCACGTCCGGGTGGCCGGTGAGGAACGCGCCCGCCGCGTCCGCGCCGTGCCCGTGCACGAGGTTGAACGCGCCCGCCGGCAGCCCGGCGTCGTCGATCACCCGGGCGAGCAGCGTGGCGGTGGACGGGGTCTCCTCGGACGGCTTGACCACGACGGCGTTCCCGGCCGCGAGGGCGGGGGCGACCTTCCACGTCAGCAGGAGCAGCGGCAGGTTCCACGGCGAGATGATCGCCACGACGCCGAGTGGGCGGCGGACCGTGTAGTTGAGCGCCTGGCCCGTCCCGGTGCTCCAGCCGGGGATCTGCGTCGTGTACGCCCGCTCGGGGCGCCCGTACAGCAGGTCGGCGTACGCGCGGAAGTTGCCGACGGCCCTCGGGATGTCGACGGTCGCGGCCAGTTCGCGAGGCTTCCCGGTGTCGGCGGCCTCGGCGTCGACGAACTCGTCGAACCGCGCCTGGATCCCGTCGGCGATCCGCCGGAGCGCGGCCGCGCGGTCCTCGGCGGCGGCCGTCCCCCACGGGCCCCGCAGCGCCGCGCGGGCCGCCGCGACGGCCTCGTCCACGACCTCCCGCGGCGCCTCGGGCACCGACCCCAGCTCGGACCCGTCCGCGGGGGCGATCAAGGGGAAGGCCGGGCCGTCCGAACGGAACACCCCGCCGACATAGTGCTCAGCCTTCATCCGCTTCCTCCCATGCGATCACCCGGACATCCCGATCCTGCGCCCATCCAGCTATGCCGTGCAAATACCAATCGTCCGCGAAGGCATAGCGGACTTGTGATACTAAGTGGGGCATGCGCGCCATCGACCTGCTCAACGGACGTCTCAAGCTGCGGCACCTGGTGCTCGTGGTCGCCATCGCCGAGCACGGCAGCGTCCTGCGCGCCGCCGAGCACCTGCACCTCGCGCAGCCCGCGGTGACCCGCAGCCTGCGCGAGGTCGAGAACATCCTCGGCGTCGACCTGTTCACCCGCGGCCCCCGCGGCGTCACGCCGACCCTGTTCGGGGACGCGTTCGTCGAGCACGCCCGCGCCGTCCTCGCCGAACTGCGCCGGGCCGGCGAGCGGATCAGCGGCCTCGCCGACGGCGAGGTCGGCACCGTCACGATCGGCACCCTGCTGGCGGGCTCGAACGTCCTGCTGCCCCGGGCCATCGCCGCGCTCAAGGCGTCCCGCCCCGGCATCACCGTGATCGTCCAGGAGGCCACGTTCGACGCGCAGGTCCCGCGGCTGCTCGACGGCGAAATCGACCTGATCCTCGGCCGCCTCAACCCCATCGAGGAGCAGCCGGCCCTCCGCCAGATCACCCTGTACGGCGAGCCCGTCCGGCTCGTCGCGCGCCGCGACCACCCGGCCCGCGAGCGCCCCGGCCTGTCCCTCGCCGACCTGCTCGGCTACCCGTGGGTGCTGCCCCTGGAGCAGACGGCCCTCCGCCGCGAGCTCGAGCAGGTCTTCCGCGCCGAGGGGCTCGAACCGCCCGCGAACCTCGTCGAATGCACGTCGGTGCTCACCGTGCGCACGCTCGTCCGCGACACCGACATGATCGCCGCGCTGCCCGAGCTGGTGGCCCGCACCGACGCCGAGCTCGCGCCGCTGCCCGTCCCGCTGGAGACCGTGCGCCGCCAGGTCGGCGTCACCCTCCCCGCGCACCGCGCCCCGACCCCGTCGGCCCGGCTGATGCTCGACCACCTGCGCCGCGAGGCCGCCGCGATCACCGCGTGACGGACGCGATCAGCCCCAGCAGCCGGCGGCTCGCCTCGGTGCCTGCGTCGGCCAGGTCGAGCACGACGTCGAAGTGGTCGCGCCCCGGGACGATCAGCGGCTCGACGCCCCAGTGCCGCGCGAACCGGCGCGTCTGCTCCACGAACCCGCCGCCGTCGTGCTCGGCGACCGCGACCACCGCGGGGCACCCGCCCCGCGGCAGCAGCGCCGGGCTGAGCGCCGCCGCCCGCGCCACGTCCAGCTTCACGACCTCGTTCACGTAGACGCGGGTGATCGGCCGGATGTCGAACAGCCCGCTGAACGGCATCGCCGCCTTCACGACGTCGCGCGGCAGCCCGAACTCCTCCTGCCAGCCGTCCACCATCGTCATCCCCGTCAGGTGGCCGCCCGCCGAACTGCCGCCGACGACGATCCGCTCGGGGTCGAGCCCGTGCTCGCGTCCGTGCCGGTGCACCCACGCGACGGCCGCCCGCACCTGCCGGACGATCTCCTCCAGGGTCGCCTCGGGCGCCAGCGTGTAGTCGGGCACCACGGTCGCGACGCCGTGCTCGTGCAGCATCCGCGCCATGAACGCCGACTCGCGCCGCGACAGCGCCATCCAGTAGCCGCCGTGCAGGAAGACGAACGCGGGACGCGGCGTCCCGTCCGCGACGCCCCACACGTCCAGCCGCTCGCCGCTCGCCTCGTCGTAGACGATCCCCGGATGCCCCGGCAGCCCCGCGACCGCGTCGTCCGACATCGCCAGGTACCGGGCCATGTGCCGCTCGAACAGCTCCGGCCCCGCCTTGCGCCGCACGTTGTACGCGACGTCCAGCGCCTCGTCGTCCAGTTCCCGGCCCGGCCAGTCGTTGAGATCGTCCACGCCCCCACCCTGCCCCGCCGGGGCATGCCGATCAAATACCGTTCGCCCACGCCGGTATGACGGTTCGGCTATTGCGCCGCGAAGAAGTCGATGAGGGCGTGGGAGATCAGTCTCAGAGGCGGTGGCGGGAGACGAAGTCCCAGATCACGGCGTTGGCGTCGATGTCGTAGGTGGTGCCGCCGAGGAACGGGCCGAGGAAGGGCGTGCCGCCGGGCCAGTTGTGCCCGCCGCCCTTGATCTCGTAGAGGGTGACGGGGCCGTCGGCCGGGCAGTCGGGGTGGTCGTGGCGGACGACGGTGGTGTTGTCGTCGGGCGCGATGTCGGGCAGTTCCGTGGCCATGGTCCGCGAGCCGCAGCCGTTGTTGCGCTTCCAGAAGTCGAGCGCGGGACGCACCGTGGCGTAGGGGACGACGAAGTCGCCGTCGCCGTGGATGAGGACGATCGGGACGTGCCGCCCGGGGGCGCAGGCGCCGGGGTCGTTGAGCTGGCCCGCGACGGGGGCGAAGGCGGCGAAGCGGTCGTTCTCGCAGGCCGTCTTGCTGGTGAAGAAGCCGCCGTTGCTCATGCCGGACGCGTACAGGCGGCGGGGGTCGGCGTCGAACCGGTCGACGAGGACGTCCTGGAGCCGGCGCACGAACCCCGGGTCGTCGAGGTCGGGGCCCGGCGTGCCGCCCAGGACGCCCTGCCAGCCGACGCCGTGGTGCTCGGGGGTGACCATGATGAAGCCGCGGGTCTGGGCGAAGTCGGCCATGCGGCCGAACCACTCGGCGACGGCCGGGCTCTCCAGGAGGCCGGGGAAGTGGAACAGCGCGGGACGCGGGGTGCCGTCGTAGTCGTCGGGCAGGCGGAGGATGGCGTTCCGCTGCTGCCCCGCGTGGGTGAAGCGGACGGCGTGGTCGCCGGGGTCCGGGCGCCGGTCCTCGATCGTGAACGCGACCCGCCGGTCGGCGGAGCCGCCCGCGCGCCGGACCGTGCCCTTCCCCTCCCACCGCACCTGCGCCGTGCCGGGGACCGTGACGCCGCCGTCGATGTCGGCGGTGATCTCCACGCCCGCGCCCGGGTCCTTGAGGGTGAACCGGCCCTTGAGGGAGAAGTCCCGGTCCGCGATGTCGAACGAGACGCTCGCGGTGCCCCCCGCGGAGCCCGGAAGGGTGCCCGTTCCTTCGATCCTGTCGGGCTCGTAGGTCACGACGTTGTCGAGGACGGCGATGGAGCCGGACGACAGGTCACCGGCCAGCGTGTACGCCGGGGAACCGTCCGCGGTGACGACGATGCGGTCCCGGACGGGCGGAGCGGCCGGGGGCGGCTGGCGCGGGACGGCGCGGCGGACCGGGCGCGGGAGGAGCGCGGCGGCGAGTGCGCGGCGGAACCGAGGGGCGTGCGGGCTCACGGTTTCTCCTTCCCGGCCGTAGGCCGCGGAGGCGGGAATCCGCGAAATGGTAAGCCGTACCGGCATTCGCGGCCCACGCACTGGACGCACGCTCTTGCAACGACTTTTTAGCTGTTCCGGACAATGTCGGCGAATATGCCGAGGTAGCACGCCTCCGGTGAACGGGTTTCCGCTCTCAGGAAGGAGAACGTTCTTACCGTCCCGGCCGGTGCGGGCCTCCGTCCGCCGTACCGGGCGGCCGGGCCGGTCTCGCGGTCACGCCCGTCATTCCCGGGTCAGCTCGATGACCTCCAGGTTCGGGGCCTTCTCGATCTCGCCGTCGCAGAACCGTCCGGTCACCCACTTCTTCTCGGAGAACAGCTTCGTCTGGTCGGCGAAGTGCGGGGACTCCGGGTTCGCCGACTGCGAGTAGGTGAGGAGGGTGCGGGCGTCGGGGCAGCGGTCGCCGTCGAACGAGACGACCTGCACGTAGCTCGATCCGTGCCGGACCTCGGTGTAGCCCTCGCCGGGCGTCCAGACGGCCTCGATCTTGTTGAACAGGCCGAGGGCCTCCGTGCCGCCGCCGATCGGGATCCGCTCGCCGTCGCGGGTGACGTACTGGTGCTCGCCGAGCGGCGCGTCCAGGGGGATGCCGGACGACTTGAGCTCGTTCACCGCGTCGACCAGCGCCTTGCGGGCGGCCCACGAGCCGGTGTTGAAGCCGCGGGGCGTGCGGACCGGGTCGGAGACGTCGAACGGGGTCTTCCACAGGTCCCACGCGGCGGTCGCCTTGCGCCAGTAGCGGTCGAAGAGCAGCGCGCCGCGGCTGCCGGTGTCGGCCGTCCCGTCCCATGCGGCGAGGACGTCGCAGGGTTCGCCGAGCCGCATGTCGCGGCACATCTCCACGGTGCCGTCGACGGCCAGTTCGCCCGCGTGGTTCCGGTTCGCGAAGACGAGGTCCTGCATGCCGGCGCGCGTGAACCGGCCCTCGTCCAGCCGCTCCTCGACGGCGACGAGGCCGCTGCGGGTGCGGAGGCTGCGCTCGCTCTCCTCGTCGCCGATGATCCGCGGGTAACCGGTGAGGGGCCGCTCCGGGTTCGACAGCCAGTGGCTGTCGTTGGAGTTCGTGACGTAGTCGGTGCGGGTGAGGACGGGGTACAGGCCGGGGTCGAGGATGCCGGGCTGGAGGGTCCCGGCGGCCGCGCCGGGCGCGCAGCCGGACCGGGTGCCGTCCAGGACGGCGACCCCGCCCATGCGGTACATCAGGTGGCCGAGGACCGTGTTGCACCGGTCCGCGAAGTCGTCGGTGACGTTGGGCAGCACCTGGAGCTGCGCGAAGAGGGCCTCGCCGCGGGAGTCGGCGGCGATGGTGTTCACCCACGGGAGCCCCTGGGTGCTCTTGAGGGCCTCGACCGCCTCGTCCGTCGTGCGGGCCTTGCCGAGGGCGAGCGAGGTGTTCAGCAGCCGGACGTTCTGCGCGTTCGGGTCGGTGATCGCGTAGGCGTTCCAGCCGGTCCAGGGCAGGTCGAGGGACGACACGGACGTGACGACCGGCCCGTAGCGGGTGCTCCACTGCGTGCGGGTGACGGGCTTCAGCGAGCCGTCCGCCTGCCTGGCCTGGACGGTCACCTGGCGCTTCGTCATCTTCTCGATGCGGCCGTCGACGAAGTAGGAGGTGGGGTCGCCGGGGACGAGCCGGAGTTCGGTGAGCGTGAACGGGATCCCGGTCGCGACGGTGTGGCTCCACGCGAAGGTGGCGTTGTATCCGATGTTGACCGTGGTGGAGCCGAGCAGCCCGGCGCCGCTGACGTTCAGCTCGCCGGGGATGGTCTGCTGCACCTGCCAGAAGCGGCGGCCGCCCTGCCACGGGTAGTGCGGGTTGCCGAGGAGGAGGCCGCGCCCGGTGGCGGTGGCGCCGGAGCCCGCGGCGATCGCGTTGCTGCCCATCCCGGTTCCGGCCATGAGGTTCCGGAGGGCCGTCTCGACCTCCGCGCCGCTCGGCTTCGCGGCCTTCGGGGCGTTCCCGCCGGGCGGCGCGGCGTTCACGATCGCGTCGGTGACCATGCCGGAGCCGCCGAGCATCGCGAGGGCGTAGGCGCGCCGGTAGACGTCCTTCTCGGTGATCGGCCGCAGCCAGGCGGCGCCCTTGCAGGCGGGGTCGGTGATCTTTCCTTCGCGCAGGTAGCGGTTGTACCCGGCGGCCCAGCCGCGGCCGAGCGCGCGGATCTCGGCGGACGGCCCCCGCGGTGCGGGCAGCGCGGCCAGTCGCTCGACGACGCCGCTCTGGTTGATGCCGGTGAAGAACACGTCGCTGGCGAGGTTCGTGGACGCCGACGACAGGGAGCCGTCGGGCGCCGCGTCGGGGCCGAAGTACCTGGAGCGTTCGCCGCTCAGGGTGACGACGCCCTGGGCGAGCAGGCAGACGTTGTCCTTCGCCGCCGCGTAGCCGGTCCCGTAGCCGAGGCCCGCGTAGTCGTCGGCGACGACGTGCGGGATGCCGTACTCGGTGTAGCGGATCGTGGCCGACAGCCCGTCGGGGGCGGCGGCGGAGGCGGGGACGGGCGCGAGGGCGGCGGCCGCGAGCAGCGCGGCGGCCGCGGCGCGGGGTCCTGGACGCGGCATCGGGGGGCTCCTTGATCACTGAGGCCACGCAAACGTGACATATGCCAGTGATCTATGACAAGGCCCGGTAGCGGTCAGAGGGCGAGCGCGGGGAGTTCCGCGGCGTGCTCGGCGAGGTAGGCGACGAGCGGCGCGGGGATCAGCGCGATGGACGCCAGCGCGGCGGGGGTGCACGGGACGCGGTCGACGTCGTAGCGGCCGTTCGCCGGGTCGGCGAACTCGGGGCCGTGGCGGCGGGACAGGTCCATCGTCCGCAGGCGGCACACGTAGAAGGTCTGCACGCGGCGCAGTTCCGGCTCGAGCTCGTCGCAGGCGAACACCTCGCGGAGCGGCCCGGCGACCGCGCCGAGCTCCTCGTCGAGTTCGCGGCGCAGCGCCGCCTCGCGGTCGGCGTCGGTCGGCTCGATCTTGCCGCCCGGCGTCGTCCAGTAGACGGGGCGGTCCGGGCGGGTCCGGCGCAGCAGGACGAGCGCGTCGCCGTCCAGCAACAGTGCCCGGACGGCGCGGCGCACGCGGATCCCGTCGCCCGTGCCCCCGCCCGTGCCCCCGCTCATGCCGTCACGCGTTCAGGTACGCGAGGACGGCGAGGACCCGCCGGTGCCCGCTGTCGGTGGGGGGCAGGCCGAGCTTGGCGAACACGGCGCCGATGTGCTTGCTGACCGACCGCTCGGTGATCACCAGGTTCGCGGCGATGGTCGCGTTGTCGAGGCCCTGCGCCATCAGCCCGAGGACCTCGCGCTCGCGGGGGGTGAGCGCCGACAGGGGGTCCCGCCGGGAGGTCATCAGCTGGGAGACGACCTCGGGGTCGAGGGCGGTGCCGCCCGCGGCGACGCGGGACAGGGCGTCCAGGAACTCGTCGACGCGGCTCACCCGGTCCTTGAGGAGGTAGCCGACGCCCTCGGCTCCCCCGGCGAGCAGCTCGGCCGCGTAGGTCTCCTCCACGTACTGCGACAGGACGAGCAGCGGCAGCCCGGGCAGCTTGCGGCGGGCCTCGACGGCGGCCCGCAGGCCCTCGTCCTTGAAGCCGGGCGGCAGCCGGACGTCCAGGACGGCCGCGTCGGGCCGGTGCTCGAGCAGGGCGGGCAGCACGTCGGGGCCGTTGTCGGCGACGGCGACGACCTCGTGGCCGTCGGACGTCAGCAGCAGGACCAGGCCCTCCCGCAGCAGGACGTTGTCCTCCGCGATCACGATCCGCACGGCAGGTCCACGTCGAGGGTCGTCCCTTCTCCGTCGGGGCTGTGGACGCGGACGGCGCCGTCGAGCGCGGCGACCCGGCGGCGGATGCCCGCCAGGCCGGTGCCGCGCGCGGGGTCGGCGCCGCCCTTCCCATCATCGCGCACGGTGAGCCGCAGCCGGTCCCCGTCCCGGCGGACGGTGACGGCGGCGCGCCGGGCGCCGCTGTGCTTGGCGACGTTGGTGAGGGCCTCGGCGACGACGAAGTAGGCGGCGGCCTCGACGGCCGCGGGGGCGCGGACGCCGGCGTCCGCGACGTCCAGCTCGACGGGGACGGGGTGGCCGCCGGCGAGGGCCCGCAGCGCGCCGCCGAGGCCCCGGTCCGACAGGATGGGCGGGTAGATGCCGCGGACGACCGAGCGGAGCTGCGTGAGCGCCTCCTCGACGCCCTCCCGCGCCTCCAGGAACAGCGCGCGGGCCGCGTCGGGGTCGGCGTCGAAGCGGCGGTCGGCGAGGCCGAGGCGCAGCGCGGCGGCGACGAGCTGGGCCTGCGTCCCGTCGTGCAGGTCCCGCTCGATCCGGCGCAGCTCGGCGCCGTGGGCCTCCAGCGCGCCCGCCCGCGTCTCGGTCAGCTCCTCGACCCGCTCGCTGAGGGACGTGCGGCGGGTGGGCCGCAGCAGCGCCTCGGCGAGCCGCGCCTGCCGGAGCGCCGCCCGCGGGAGGAGCCACAGCAGCAGGAACGCGTAGGAGGCGCCCTGGACGAACGGCATCGTGAGGGCCTTCGGCCACGAGTCGAGCGTGATGAAGGCCGCCTGGGAGCCCTCCGGCGCCGCCCACCACCACAGCGGCAGCGAGAACGACACCGGGGTCGCCGGCCACAGGCCGATCGCGAGCACGCCCAGGAGCACTCCGGTGAACCCGTGCGCCGCCATCCAGCCGACGTCCCGCCAGGTGTCCGGGGATCTCAGCAGGAGGACGCCCTGTTCGAGGGACGTGCCCCGCGGCGGCCTGTACGGCTCGGGGATCTCGCGGCCCAGCAGCGCCCCGGCCCGGCGCCGTTCGGCGTTCGCGAGCGCGCGCAGCGGGCGGACGGCCTGCGGCAGCCACGGCAGGAGGAGCGGCAGCAGCACCAGGACGAACGCCAGCAGCGGCAGCCCGAGCAGCGCGGGCAGCGCCGTCCGCATGGCGCCGACGAGCCGCTTGCTCCCGATCGCGCCGCTTCTCAAGATCGCGTTCATGTCACCTCTGGCCTCACGGTAAGCGACCGTGCGGCGCGGCGCACCGGGGCGTGCCCCCGTCCGATGGTGTAGCGGGCTACACCATCGGGTGTGTAGCGGGCGCCGATGTGGCGGGCCCCCTCCGGAACCTAGCTTCGACCAGGTGAGACGGAGCTTCCCGCAGAGGGGGATCATGACGGCGATGACGGCCGGGACGGCTGCCGAGACGACCGCGGCGGCGGTGAGCTTGGAGGCGGTCGGCAAGACCTACGGCGACGTCCGGGCCCTGGACGACGTGACGTGGACGCTCGCCCGGGGCGGGTTCACGGCCGTGATGGGGCCGTCCGGGTCGGGCAAGAGCACGTTCCTGCACTGCGCGTCCGGGCTCGACCGCCCCACGTCCGGCACCGTCCGGATCGGCGGCGTCGACCTCGGCCGGCTCGGGGAGGCGAAGCGGACGCGGCTGCGGCGGGAGCGGATCGGGTTCGTGTTCCAGTCGTTCAACCTGGTCCCGTCGATGGACGTCGAGCAGAACATCGCGCTGCCGCTGCTGCTCGGCGGCCGCGACGCCGACCCGGCGCGGCTGGCGGAGGTCGTCGAGCGGGTCGGGCTGGCGGACCGGCTGCGGCACCGCCCGGCGGAGCTGTCCGGCGGCCAGCAGCAGCGCGCCGCCATCGCCCGCGCGCTGATCACCCGCCCGGAGGTGGTGTTCGCCGACGAGCCCACCGCCGCGCTGGACCCGCGGACCGCGCGCGACGTGCTGCGGCTGCTGCGGGAGGCGGCCGACGCGACGGGCCAGACCGTCGTGCTGGTCACCCACGACCCGATGGCCGCCTCGTGGGCCGACTCGGTCGTGTTCCTCAGCCGCGGCCGGATCGTGGACGAGCTGGCGTCCCCGACCGTCTCCGCCGTCATGTCCCGCTGGGAGTCGCTGTGAGCCTCACGAGGACGGGCAAGGGGGCGTTCGCCGGGGTGTTCGCGGCGCTGCTGTTCGCCGCCGCGCTCATCGGCGCCTGCGGGGTGCTGGTGGAGTCGGCGCTGCGCGCCCACGCCCCGGTCCAGCGGTACGCGGCCGCCGAGGCGGTCGTGACCGGGCCGCGCACCGTCGCGACGCACCTGGAGCGCCTCGGGGAGGCGCCCTCGGAGGCGAGCCTGCCGGTGCCGGAGCGGCCCCGGGTCCCGCTGTCGGCCGCCGCGCGGCTGCGCGCGGTCCCGGGCGTCCGCGACGTGGTCGCCGACGTGTCGTTCCCGGTGGTCCTCCCGGACGGCCGCGCGCTCACCGGGCACGGGTGGGAGTCGGCGGTCCTCGGCGCCGTCGAGCCGCGGGACGGACGGGCGCCGCGCGCGGCGGACGAGGTCGTGCTGGGCCGCGACGCCGGGACCGGCGTCGGCGGGACCGTGCGGCTGCAGATCGGCGCGGCGCCGCGCCCGTACCGCGTGGTGGGGCTCGCGCCGTCCGGCACCGGCGCGGCGTACTTCGCGCCCGCGGCGGCCGCCGCCCTGTACGGGCACCCCGGCAGGGCCGACGCCCTCGCGGTGCTCGCCGACGGGGACCTCGACGCGGACGCGCTCCGCGCCGCCGTCCCCGGGCTGGACGTCGCGACCGGCGACGCGCGCGGCGACGCCGAGGACCCGGCGGTGGCCGCCGCCCGTCCCGACCTGTTCGACCTGGGCATGGCGATCGGCAGCGTCGCGATCATGACGGCGCTGGTGATCGTCGGCGGGCTGGTCGCGCTGTCGGTGCGGGAGCGGTCCCGCGAGCTGGCGCTGCTGCGCGCGGTCGGCGCGACGCCCGGCCAGGTCCGCGCGGACCTGCTGCGCGAG
Source organism: Actinomadura rifamycini DSM 43936 (assembly GCF_000425065.1). Classification (GTDB taxonomy): domain Bacteria; phylum Actinomycetota; class Actinomycetes; order Streptosporangiales; family Streptosporangiaceae; genus Spirillospora; species Spirillospora rifamycini. Next base: position 32,756 of record NZ_AULB01000027.1, on the reverse strand, counting down.
ACGGCGCGGGCCGCGGTCCCGGCCGCGCTGATCGGCGGGGTGCTGTCCCTCGGGCTCGGCGCCGCGATCCTCGCCGCCATGCGGGGCCGCGGCGTCCTGCCGGAGGAGGCCGGGACGGCGCTCAGCCCGCTGCCGGTGCTGGCGGCGTTCACGGTGACGGTGTCGGCCGCGGTCCTCACCGCGCTGCTGGCGTCGCTGCGGGCGACGCGGATCCACCCGGTGGAGGCACTCGGCGCCGCCGCCGCCGAACCGGCCGGACTGCCCCGCTGGCGCCTGGCCCTGGGTCTCTTCTTCCTGTTCGTGGGCCTGAACGCTCTCGGGTTCTCCTTCACGGCGACCGGGGCGGCGGCCGCGACGTCCGTCGGCGGGCTGGTCCTCGCGCTGATCGTCGCGATGGCCTTCCTCGCCCCCCTGCTGGCCCGCGCCGGCGCCCGCGCCCTCGGCGGCGCCGCGGAGCGGGTCTCGCCCGTCGCCGGGCGGCTGGCGCGGCACGCGAGCGGCGCCGCCGCGCTGCGCGCCGGGGCGGTCATGACGCCGGTCGCCCTGGCCGTCGCGTTCTCCGCCACGCAGCTGTCGGCGCCCGCCACGGTCGTCCACGCGGCGCACCGGCAGGGGGCGGGGGGCACCCGCACCGGCCGCGTCCTGGTGGCGGACGGCCCGGGGCTGCCGCGCGACGTCGCCGCCGCGGCCCGCCGCGCACCGGGCGTCACCGCCGCGGCGGCCGTGAAGCGCACGACCGTCCTCATGCCGGTGCGGGAGCTGGGCGAGGAGACGTTCCGGCCGCTCGGCGCCCGCGCCCTCGGCGGGGACGTCGCCGCGACGATCGACCCGGACGTGTCCGAGGGGAGCCTCCGCGACCTGCGCGGCACGGCCGTCGCGCTCAGCGAGGACGTCGCGGGCGGCCTGGAGGTCGGGTCGAAGGCGGAGCTGTGGCTCGGGGACGGCACGCGCGTCGAGCCCCGGGTCGTCGCGGTCTACGAGCGCGGCCCCGGCTTCGGGGACGTCCTGCTCCCCCGCGACCTCGTCGCCGGGCACACCGCCACCCCGCTGGACGACCACGTCCTCGTCCGCGCGGAGGACGGCGCCGACCTGCGGGGCGTCACCGCCGCCCACACCGGCGTCCGCGCGATCGACGCGGCCGCGTTCGGCGCGCGCGCGTCGCAGGAGGTGCGCCTGCAGGGGTTCGTCAGCCTCATCGTCGTCGCGGCGATCGGCGGGTTCATCGTCATCGGCCTCGTCACCACCCTGGCGCTGGCGACGGCCGCGCGGCGCCGCGAGTTCGCCCTGCTGCGCCTGGTGGGGGCGACGCGGCGCCAGGTGCTGCGGGCGGTGCGGCTGGAGGCGCTGATCGTCCTCGGCACCGGCGTGCTGGTCGGGACGCTCGTCGCGGCGGTGACGCTGTTCGCGTTCGCGCTCGGCGTCGTCGGCCGGCCGCTGCCCACCGTGCCGCCCGCGGTCGCCGCCGTCCTGCTCGGCGTCGCCGGGTCCGGCGCCGCCGCCGTCATGCTCCCGGCGCGCGCGATGCTGCGCCGCCGCGCCTCTCCCGCGGGCTCCTGACCCGCGGGCCCGAGTCCGGATCGTCCGTCCCTACCACCACCCGAAAGGACACCCACCATGGGAAACACCGTTCGCTGGACGCTCGTCGCGCTGCTGGTCGCCGTGAACGCCGGCACGAGCATCACGCTGCAGGACACCTGGTATGAGATCGTCATCGGCGTGATCACCGGCGTCGCGGCGATAGCCCTCGTGATCGACTTCCTCGTCCGGGGCCGCCGCCGCGCTCGCTGACCCCCACCGCTCCCCGAAAGGACTCCCCCCGCGTGAACACCCCGACGACCTGGATCGTCACGACGCTGCTGGCCGCGGCCTTCGTCCTCACCCGCCTGACGCTCGACGGCATGTGGGCGAACATCGCCGGCGTCTGCCTCGCCGTGGCGGCGTTCGCCGCCGGCGCCGCCGCCTTCGAGCGCAGCCGGAGCGGGAAGGACGGCTGAGACGCGCGGGCGGGGCGGGCCGCCGGGCGGCGAACCCGGCGGCTCGCCCCACGAACGGCCCCGGACGCCGTTACCATCACGGAGTGCCAAGATCCCGTTGGCATGCTCTGTACCGGAACGGCGTGAAATGGATGATGTCGAGGTCCGGCACCTGCCGGGCAACCTGCCGCAGCTGTTCGCCGACGAGGCCGACGGCCAGGCGGACGGCGGGGCCGAGCGGACGCTGGCGGTGCCGCTGCCCGAAGGGGACGTGGTGTGGCCCGACCCCGGCTACCCGCAGCGGCAGCACCTCATGCGGCCCGCGTTCTGGCTGAGCGACGATCCCGTCGACGGCGTGCTGTGGGCCCGGCTGCGGGCCGAGCACGAGCGGTCCGGACTGTGGCCGCTGCTGCTGGACGAGTCCGACCAGCCGTGGGCCGCGGGGCAGATCGCCCCGGAACCGGTCTCCGAGATCGGCAACTACGTCCCCCACGCCTTCATGTACGAGGTCTGGACCGACTTCGTCGACCAGGCCCCCGGGGACGACCACGACGACCTCGCGCCGTTCGGCCGGCACTGCCCCGGGCCCGCCCCGCCCGGCACCCTGCTGGACGATCCCGACGTGATCGCCGACCGGCACGCCCGGACGATCGCCGCGCGCGCGCCGTCTCTGGGGCTGGCGGCCGTCGAGCGGGGCGCCGACGCCATCGCCGCCGTGGGCTGGCAGGGCGCCCTGAACCACAACGAGTGGACCGCGCCGCTCGCCGCCGTCCTGCGCTCGTGGGAGGAGCGCTTCGGCGCCCGCGTCATCGGCCTCGGGTTCAACACGCTCGAGCTGAGCGTGGCGGCGCCGCCCGTCACGACGCGGCACGCCGTGCACGTGGCGGCCGAGCACTGGGCGTTCTGCCCGGACATCCTGTTCCAGGGGCCCGGCACCCTCGCCGGGTACGCCGAGGAGATCCGCGGCAAGACCTGGTGGTCGTTCTGGTGGGACTGACGCCCCGCTAGGGCGGGCCGCCGGGGCGGGCGCCCAGCATCCGCAGGCACAGGTGGGCCGTCAGGGCGCCGATGTCCTCGGGGGTGCGCGCGCCCTCGGGCCGGTACCACCGGCACACGTCGACGGCGAGCGACGCCATGGCGCGGGCGGTGCCCTCGACGTCGGCGACGTCGAACTCCCCCGCCGCCGCGCCGGCCCGCACCTCGTCCCGGACGAGCGCGCGGACGCGGCGGCGCAGCTCCGCGATCCGGGCGGCGTGCGGCGCCTCGAGGGCGCCCAGCTCGTTCTGGATGACGCGGGCGGCGCGGTGGTGGCGGGCGTGCCAGCGCGCGAACGCGTACATCAGGGCCCGGACCCGCGCGGGCGGCCCCTCGACGCCGTCCACGGCGCCCTCCAGCTCCGCCAGGACGGACTCGTGCACCGTCAGCGCGATCTGGAAGAGCAGGTCGGCCTTCGTGCGGTAGTGCACGTACAGGGCGCCCGCGCTCATGCCCGCGCCGGCGGCGATGTGCCGGGTGGACGTGCCGTGGTACCCGAGCTCGCCGAAGGAGTCGACGGCCGCGCGCAGCAGCCGCCGGGACGCGTCCGGCGCGACCGCGTCCCACATGTCGGAGCCCATGCGCCGATCCTAAGCGACCGCTCAGTAGACTGACCGCACCTTTCCGCCCTTCTCGGCCGATTCCAGGAGGATCCGCATGCGGCGCACCGTCTTCGAGACCGACCACGAGCTGTTCAGGGAGTCCGTGAGGGAGTTCGTCGAGCGGACGCTCCTCCCGCTCGACGAGGACATCCGCGATGAGCGGATGCTCAGGCGCGAGGTGTGGCTGGAGGCCGGCCAGCAGGGCTTCCTCGGCATGCAGGTGCCGGCGGAGTTCGGCGGGCAGGACGCGGGCGACTTCCGCTTCAACGCGGTGATCGGCGAGGAGCTGGCCCGGGTCGCGGTCGCCTACAACTCGATCTTCAGCATCCACATCGACATCTGCGCCCCGTACCTGCTGGAGCTGGCGACCGACGAGGCGAAGAAGAAGTGGCTGCCGGGCTTCTGCAGCGGCGAGACGATCACCGCGATCGGGATGACCGAGCCGTCCGGCGGGTCGGACCTGGCCGCACTGAAGACGACGGCCGTGCGCGACGGCGACTCGTGGGTGATCAACGGGTCGAAGACGTTCATCACCAACGGCGGCCACGCCGACCTGGTGATCGTCGCGGCGAAGACCGAGCCCGAGCGCGGCGCCAAGGGCATCACGCTGTTCGGCGTGGAGGCGGGCACGCCCGGGTTCGCCCGCGGCACCAAGCTCGACAAGGTCGGGCAGCCCGAGGCCGACACGTCCGAGCTGTTCTTCGAGAACGTCCGCGTCCCCGACTCGCACGTGATCGGCGAGCTGAACCGGGGCTTCATCCACATGATGGAGCGCCTCTCGCAGGAGCGCCTGTCCTGCGCGATCGCGAACGTGGCGCACGCGCGCGGCGTCCTCGAGGAGACGATCGAGTACGTCAAGGAGCGCAAGGCGTTCGGGCAGGCGATCGGCGCGTTCCAGCACAACAAGTTCCTGGTCGCCGAGCTGATCACCAAGCTGGACGTCGCGCAGGCGTTCGTCGACCAGTGCCTGGCGGCGCACGTCGCCGGCGAGCTGGGCGCCGTGGACGCGTCCAAGGCCAAGTACTGGTCGTCGGACGTGCAGAACCAGATCATCGACGGCTGCGTGCAGCTGTTCGGCGGCTACGGCTACATGCGCGAGTACCGCGTCGCGCGCGCCTGGATGGACGCCCGGGTCACCCGCATCTGGGCGGGCTCCAACGAGATCATGAAGGAGATCATCGGCCGCGACGCCGGCCTCTAGCACACCGTGGAACGCCGTTCCGGAGGGCGGTTCCGTCCGGGCGCCCGCTCCCCTACGATGCGGCGGAGGGAGGGGCGGGACGGACGATTCGCCCGGGATGCTCGACGGGACGGGGGCCTCGATGCGGCGTGGGGGCAGGGCGTTGCCGGGGATCGTCGCGGCCGCCGTCGGCGCCACGCTCGTGATCGACGTCGCGCTCCTGCTGTCGGGGCATCTGGAGGAGCCGGCGCGGCCCGCGACCCCGGCCGCGCCCGGCAACCTGGTGTCGGTCGCGCAGGGCGCGGCGCCCCCGCCGCCGGTCGTCGCGCCGTTCACCGAGAGCCGCACCGCCGACCTGCTGATCGCCGGTCGGGGGGCGCTGCCGGGCGCCGCCGTCGAGCGGACCCGCGACCTGAAGGGCGTCACCGGCGTCACCGTCGTGGACGCCGCGAACGCCGAGGTCGGCGGGCGGCGGCTCGGCCTGCTCGGCGTCGACCCGTCGGCGTTCCGGGCGTTCACCCCGCGCCGGACGGCCGAGTCCGACCAGCTGTGGCGGACGGTCGCGTCCGGCGGCATGGCGGTGTCGTTCGAGCTGAGCGGCGACCGCGCGTTCCCGCTGGGCACGGTCGTCCCGGCGGGCCGCAGCGCGGCGGCCGGCCGGGTGCGGGTCGGCGCGTACGCGTCGCTCGGGATCGAGGACGTCGACGCCGTCGTCTCCCGGGAGCAGGCGCGGGCCCTCGGGCTGCCCAGCGGGAACGGGCTCGTGGTGAGCGCCCCGAAGGCCGATCTGGAGAAGCTCGCCGGACGGCTGAAGAAGGTCCTGCCGAAGGGCGTGAAGGTCGCGCGGCTGCGGGCCGCCGAGCGGGCCCCGGACGGCGCGGGCGGGCGCGACCGGCCGCGGGTGACGGGACGTCCCGACGGCGCGAGCGGCGACAGCACGCCGATCACCGGCAACCGCATGACGCCCACGATGCGGACGCTGCTGCTGGAGGTCAACTCGGTGTTCGGCCCGTTCCCCACCATCGGCTGCTTCCGCTTCGGGGCCGACGCGCAGGACCACGCGGACGGCCGCGCCTGCGACTTCATGCAGACCACCGGCGGCCGGCCGCCGAGCGCGTCCGCGCAGCGGCACGGCGACCAGGTCGCGGCGTACGCGGTCGCGAACGCCGAGCGGCTCGGCGTGTCCTACGTGATCTGGCGGCAGCGCATCTGGAACATCGCCCGCGCCGGGGAGGGGTGGCGGCCGATGGAGGACCGCGGGAGCATCACGCAGAACCACTACGACCACGTGCACATCTCCGTGCTGCGCTGACGGCCCGCCCAGGCCCGCCCCCGGCCCGGGGTCCGCCTACGGCAGCTCCTGCTCGCACCAGACCGCTTTGCCGCCGTGGGTGCGGCGGACGCCCCAGCGGCTCGCCAGCCGCCCGACGACGTGCAGGCCGCGGCCGGTGTCGGCCACCTCGCCGACCTCCTCGCCCGCGCCGGCGCCGCCCGTGCCGTCCCCCGGGTCCCCGCCCGGGGGCTCGCCGTGGTGGCGGACCCGCGGGCGCCCGTCGGACCGGTCGAACACCTCGCAGACCAGGCCGCCCTCGCGGACGAGCCGCAGCTCGAGCCGTCCGGAGGTGTGCCGGATCGCGTTGGTGACCAGTTCGGACGCCATCAGGACGGTCGAGTCGGCCAGCTCCTCCAGGTCCCAGCGGGCGAGCCGGTCGCGGACGAGCCCCCGCGCGCGCCGCACGGCGGCCGGGTCGGCGGGCAGCTCCCAGGAGGCGTGGTCGTCCTCGGGGATGCGCGCCAGCCGCGCGACGAGGATCGCGATGTCGTCGCGGTGCTGGTCGTCGTAGACGCCGTCGAGCGCGTCCTGGCACAGCTCGTCCAGCGGGCGGGCGGCGGCGCCGGGGCCGAGGATGCGGCGCAGCCCGGCGAGCCCGTCGTCGATGTCGCGGGCGCGGTTCTCGACGAGGCCGTCGGTGTAGAGGAACAGCAGCGTGCCGTCCTCGACGGTGAACTCGCGGCTGACGATCGGCCCGCCGCCGACGCCGAGGGGCGGGGCGGGCGGGACGTCCAGGTAGGTGGAGGCGCCGCCGGGCGGGACGAGCAGCGGCGGCAGGTGCCCGGCGCTGGCGACCTCGCAGCGGCCGCTGACCGCGTCGTAGACGGCGTAGGCGCAGGTCGCGAAGTGGGGTTCGCGCTCGCCGAGGGTGCTCATCAGCGCGTCGAGCCGTTCCAGCGCCTCGGCGGGCGGCAGTTCCAGGCCCGCGAGGGTGTGGATGGCGGTGCGCAGCCGCCCCATGGTGACGGCGGCCTTGACGCCGTGCCCGGCGACGTCGCCGACGACGAGCGCGACGCGGGCGCCGGGCAGCGCGATCGACTCGTACCAGTCGCCGCCGACCTCGATCATCCGGCTGCCCGGCAGGTACCGGTGCTGGACCTCCACCGTGGACGGCGCCGACAGGCCGGTGGGCAGCAGGCTGCGCTGCAGCGTGAGGGCGGTGGCGCGCTCCCGCGAGTAGCGGCGGGCGTTCTCCACGAAGGTGGACGCGCGGGCGGCGAACGCGTGGCCGATCTCGCCGTCGTAGGGGTCGAACGGGCGGTGCGCGGCGTTGCGGGTGCAGACGAAGAAGCCGAGCACCCCGGCCGGGGAGGTGATCGGCAGCAGCAGCATGGACGCGCCTTTGAGCAGGTCGCCGACCGGCGCGCGGCGCCAGTCGGCGGCGGCGTGGGCGGACTCGTCGTCGAAGGTCGCGAAGACGGGCTTCCCCGACTCGACGCACTGCGCGTAGGGGGTGCCGGACGGGTAGGCGAGCGTCTCGCCGGTCGGGAACGCGGCGTCCCACGACGGGTCGCCGTCGTCGAACCCGATCGCCATCCGGCGCAGCGGCGGGCCGCCCGGCCCGGCGGGCGGCTCCTCCTCGTCCAGGTGGCTCTCCAGCAGCATCAGGGCCGCGGAGTTGCAGAAGTGCGGGACGAGCACGTCCATCAGGCCGCGCGCGAGCAGTTCGAGGTCGAGGGTGGAGCCGACGCGGGGCAGCCCGTCGTCGAGCAGCGCCCGGCGGATCACCGCCGGGTCGACGAACCGGTCGGCGAGCGGCACCGGCACCTTGACGACCGCGAGCGCGGCGAGGTCGGGCGCGCCGCCGCTCATCGGGTGCACGGTGACGACCGCGTCGAGCACGGCGCCCTCGGGCGTCTCGACGGCGAGCATCGCGGTGCGCTCCCGTCCGGCCCTGGCGGCCTCCAGCAGCGGCTCCCGCGCGCCGGGGATCACCTCGTCCAGCCCGGCGCCGAGCAGGCCGTCCGGATCGGCGGACAGAACTGCGGCGGCGTTCCGGTCGTACTGGAGTATTCTCCCCGACCAATCCAGGCCGAGAATCAGAATCCGGGTGGACGACTCCATCGGTCGATTATGGAACATCGGGCGGCCGGATGCGGCCGATACCGCGACCCGGACGGCCCGAAATCCCCGTCCGCGCACGGCCTTCGGGCACCCCTACCGTTCTGACCTGGGGAAGGGAATTCAGCGCGGCGAGCCGTGCCGTGTCACTTTTTCGGCACCGTGAGAATCCCGTCAGGATTTCCCGAAGACCTGCGGCGGCGGGACCGGGACGGCGACGTCCTCGCCGTCGCGCAGCGGCGCGGCGCCGGAGCAGAACGCGGCCAGGTCGCCGCCCGCCAGCAGCCGCGCCCGGGTGATGCCCCCGGCGGCCCGGCGGGTCAGCTCGGCGACCGGCAGCGGCTCCCGGGACCCCGCCACGATGAGGTTGCCGAACCGGCGGCCGCGCAGCACCCCGGGGTCGCCCATCAGCAGCGTGTGGCCGAACACCGACGCGATCGTCGCGGCGGCCCGGCGGGCGAACGGCAGCCGGAACCCGTCGGCGACGTTGGCGAGGTAGACGCCGCCGGGCCGCAGCACCCGCGCGGCGTCCAGCACGAACTCGCGGGTGGCGAGGTCGGGCGGCATCGACGCCTCCGCGAACGCGTCCATCACCACCAGGTCGTCCGCCGCGTCGGGCAGCGCGGCGATCCCGGACCGCCCGTCGGTGATCCGGATCCGCAGCCCGGGGACGTTCTTGACCGGGAGCCGCTCCCGGACGAGCCGCACCAGCTCGCCGTCCGGTTCCAGCACGACCTGCCGCGAGCGGGGGCGCGTCGCGGCGACGTAGCGCGGGAGCGTGCAGCCGGCGCCGCCGACGTGGACGGCGTCGAGCGGCTCCCCGGCCGGCGCGATCGCGTCGACGACGGCCCCCATGAGCTGCATGTACTCGAAGTCGAGGTAGGTCGGGTCGGACAGGTCCACGTAGGACTGCGGGACGCCGCCCACGAGCAGCACCCAGCCGCCGTCGCGGTCGGCGTCCCGCAGCAGTTCCGCCTCGCCGCCGGCGATCGTGTGGGTCTCCGGCCGCGGACCCCTCCCCTTGCGCGCCATGCCCCCACCCTACGGACCCGGGGACGCGCCGCGTCCGCGATCGCGCGGCTCAGTGCCCCTTCGCGAGCGGGTCCGCGAACGGGCCGCTCCCCGGGGCGGCTTCGGCGGCGAAGTGGCACGCGCTCGGGTGCGCGGACCCGTCGCGCGCCTCCAGCGCGGGCTCCCGCTCCGCGCAGACGTCCGCCGCCTTCGGGCAGCGCGTCCGGAACCGGCACCCGGACGGCGGGTCCAGCGGCGACGGCGGCTCCCCCTCCAGCTCGATCTGGTCCGCCCAGCCGGGGGCGTCCGGGTCGGGCACGGGGACGGCGGACAGCAGCGCCTGCGTGTAGGGGTGCGTCGCGTGCTCGTAGATCCGCTCCTGGTCGCCCGTCTCGACGACCTTCCCCAGGTACATCACGGCAATGCGGTCGGAGATGTGGCGGACGGCCGCGAGGTCGTGCGCGATGAACACGTACGCCAGCCCCAGCTCGCGCTGCAGCTCCGCGAGCAGGTTCATCACCTGGGCCTGCACGGACACGTCGAGCGCCGACACCGGCTCGTCGCAGACGATGACGTCGGGGCGCAGCGCGAGGGCCCGGGCGATCCCGACGCGCTGCCGCTGGCCGCCGGAGAACTGGTGCGGGTAGCGGTCGGCGTGGTCGGGGTCGAGCCCGACCAGTTCCAGCAGCTCGCCGACGCGGGCGCGCCGCTCCCCCTTGGGGGCCGCGTCGGGGTGGATCGCGAACGGCTCGCCGACGATGTCCCCGACCGTCATCCGCGGGTTGAGGGAGGAGTACGGGTCCTGGAGCACCATCTGGATGCGGCGCCGGAGGGCCCGCAGTTCCGCGCGGGACAGCGTGAAGACGTCCCGTCCGGCGAACCGGACGGTGCCCGCGGTGGGGCGCTCGGCGGCCAGCAGCAGCCGCGCGAGGGTCGACTTCCCGCAGCCGGACTCGCCGACGACGCCGAGGGTCTCGCCGGGCCGCAGCTCCAGGTCGACGCCGTCCACGGCCTTGACGCGGCCGACCGTCCGCTTGAACAGCACGCCGCGGGTCACCGGGTAGTGCTTGACGAGGCCCTCGACCCGCAGGATCGGCTCCGCGGCCGGGCCGCGGCCCGGGCCGTCCGCCGGCCGGCGGGCCGGTTCGGGGCCCGGTTCGTCAATGGGGCCGGCCGGCAGGTGCGGCACCGTGGACCTCCTCGGCGAAGTGGCAGGCGGCGGTGTGCCCGGGCGCGACCGCGACCGGCGGCGGCCGGTCCACGGCGCAGCGCGCCTCGGCGCGCGGGCAGCGGGGGTGGAACGGGCAGCCGGGCGGGAGCGCGGCCGGGTTCGGCGGCGCCCCGCCGATCGGGGTGAGCGGCCCGCCGCGCCGGTCCAGGCGGGGCACCGAGGCCAGCAGCCCGCGCGTGTAGGGGTGGGCGGGCCGGGCGTACAGCTCCCGGGCGGGCGCCTCCTCCGCGACCGACCCGGCGTACATGACGACGATCCGGTCGGCGACGCCCGCGACGACCCCGAGGTCGTGCGTGATCAGCACCATGCCCATGCGCAGCTCGTCGCGGAGCCCGGCGAGCAGCCGCATGATCTGCGCCTGGACGGTCACGTCGAGCGCGGTCGTGGGCTCGTCGGCGATCAGCACGTCCGGTTCCAGCGCCAGCGCCATCGCGATCATGATGCGCTGGCGCATGCCGCCGGAGAACTGGTGCGGGTGGTCGCCGAGCCGCGCGGCGGCGGACGGGATCCGCACCCGCTCCATCAGCTCGACGGCCTTGGCCCGCGCCTCCCGGCGCCGCATCCCGCGGTGCACCTGGTACATCTCGCCGATCTGGTCGCCGACGGTGAAGACCGGGTTCAGCGCGGTCAGCGCGTCCTGGAAGATCATCGAGATGCGGTCGCCGCGGTAGCGGCGGCGGCGCCGCTCGGGCATCCCGATCAGCTCCTCGCCGCGCAGCCGGACCGAGCCGCGGGCGACGCGGGCGTGCGGGCCGTCCAGGATGCCCATGACGGCCTGCGCCGCGACGCTCTTGCCCGACCCGGACTCGCCGAGGATCGCGACCGTCTCCCCCTCGCCGAGCCCGTACGACAGCCCGTTGACCGCGCGCACCTCGCGGCCCCGGACGCGGAAGGTCACGTGCAGGTCCTCGACCTCGAGGAGCCGCGGCGCCGGCGCGTCGGCCGGGTCCTCGGCGGGTTTCTCGGTCGGTCCCGCGGTCGGTTCCGTGGTCATGGTCGTTCCCCCGTCATGGCCTCACCGCAGTTTCGGGTCGAGGGCGTCGCGCGCGGCGTCGCCGAGCATCAGGAAGGCCAGCACGGTGGCCGACAGGAACACGGCGGGGAAGAGCAGCAGGTGCGGATGGGCGATGAAGGAGTCCTGCGCCTGGTTGAGCTGGAGCCCCCACGACACCTCCGGGTACTGCAGGCCGACGCCGAGGAAGTCCAGCGTCGCCTCCCCGGCGATCACGTTGCCGACGTTGAGGGTGGCGACGACGATCACGGGCGCGATCGCGTTCGGCAGCACGTGCCGCGCCATGATCCGGAGATCGGACGCGCCGAGCAGCCGCGCCGCCTGCACGTAGTCGGCGTCCCGGACGGCGATGACCTGCGCCCGCATGATGCGGATCATCGTCGTCCAGCCGAGCAGCACGAGCACGAGCGTCATCGCGCCGACGCCGTGCCCGGGGAACGCCACCAGGATCACGGTGGCGCCGAGCACGAACGGCAGCCCGAAGAACACGTCGGTGATCCGGGCGATGACGGCGTCCAGCAGGCCGCCGTAGTAGCCGGCGGCCATCCCGAACACCAGCGCGATCGCGAACGCGAACAGCGTGACCGCGACACCGATCAGCAGGGTCGGGCGGGCGCCGTGCACGACGTGCGCGTAGTAGTCGCAGCCCGCGCCGTCGGTGCCGAACCAGTGCTCCGCGGACGGGCCGAGCCGGGCGGCGTTCGGGTCGCAGCCCCGGTTCGCCTCGTGCCCGGTGAACAGCCCGGGGAACGCGGCCATCACCGCGACGACGGCGAGGATCGCCGCCGAACCCCAGAACACCCAGCGGCGCCGCAGGTCCCGCCACGCGTCGTCCCACAGGGAGGCCCGGCCGGCGTCGCCGCCCGGCGGGCCGCCGCCCGCCCCGGCGGCGACGGCCGCCGCGGTTCCCCCCGTGCCGACTCCTCCCGTCCCGACGCCCTGCGCACCGATCCCCTGCGCACCGATCCCCTGCGCGCCGATCCCCTGCGCGCCGGCACCCTTCGTGCCGACGTCCCGTTCGCCGGTCGTCACGGCCCCTCCTCTCGCGCGCTCACTCGTACCGGATCCTCGGGTCCAGGAGCCCGTAGAGCAGGTCCACGAGCAGGTTGACCGCCAGGAAGATCAGCACGAGGAGGGTGACCGCGCCGACCACGACCGGCCCCTCCTTGAGCTGGATCGACTGGAACACCTGCTGGCCGATGCCGGGCAGGTTGAAGATCCCCTCGGTGACGATCGCGCCGCCCATCAGCGCCCCGAAGTCGACGCCGAGGTAGGTCACCACGGGGATCAGCGAGTTGCGCAGGGTGTGCCGGCCGATCACCCGCGCCCGCGTGAGCCCCTTGGCGCCGGCCGTCCGCACGTAGTCGGCGCGCAGGTTCTCGGCGAGGCTCGTCCGGGTCAGCCGCGCGACGTACGACAGGCCGAACGAGCCGAGGATGATGCCGGGCAGCAGGTAGCTCATCGGCCAGCCGTCGTCGATGCCGGCCGTCGGGAAGATCTGCCAGTGCAGCCCGAACACGATCTGCGCGGTGTAGCCGAGCACGAACACCGGGACGGCGATGACCAGCGTCGTCCCGCCGAGGACGAGCGTGTCGGCGAGGCGGCCGCGGCGCAGCCCGGCCCACACGCCCAGCGCGATCCCGACGACCAGCTCGAAGATCCACGCGGTGAGGGCGAGCCGCGCGGTCACCGGCCAGCGCCCGGCGAGCATCTCCGACACGCTCTGCCCGGTGTAGTTCTCGCCCAGGTCGCCCTGCAGGAGCCCCCACATGTACTTGCCGTACTGGACGAGCAGCGGGTCGTTGAGGTTGTAGCGCTCGCGCAGGGTGTGCAGGACGTTCTCGGGGACGGGCTTGTCGCCCGCCAGGGCCTGGATCGGGTCGCCGGGCAGCGCGAACACCATCGCGTAGATGAGCAGCGTCGTGCCGAAGAAGACCGGGACGGCCTGGAGGATCCGCCGGAGCGTGTACCGCCACATCCGGTTACTCGACCGTCACCTGGTCGGCGAGCAGGCCGGTGGAGAAGGCGGTGACGGTGACGTTCCCGACGCGTTCGGAGCGGCCGCCCTGGCCCGTCCAGGTCCACAGCGGGATCATCGGCATCTCGCGGATCGCGATCTCCTCGGCGGCATGGTAGTGGCGCAGGGCCTCCTGCTCGTCGGCGGCGCGGTTGCCCTTCGCGATCAGCTCGTCGAACTCCTCGTTCTTCCAGCCCATCTTGTTGCCCGCCGAGCCCCACATGTTCTCGAGGTAGTTCTGGGGGTCGGGGTAGTCGGCCTCCCAGTTCTGCCGGTACGGGCCCTTTTCCTCGCGCGCGTTCAGCATCGAGAAGTACTCGGAGGCCGGCACCTCCCGGAACTGGATGTCCTGAATGCCGAGATTGTCACGAATGGAATTGGCGACGATCCGCATCCACTGCTCGTAGGTCGGCTGCGCGTTGGAGAAGTACAGTTCGAGCGTCCCGCTGAACCCGCCCGCCTCGTCGAACAGCTTCTTCGCCTTGGCCGGGTCGTAGGTGCACGGCTCGCCGCACGCGCCCTCGCGGTACCCCGGGATGATCGGCGGAAGCAGCGAGTCGGCGGGCGTGTAGGCCCCGTTGTAGACGGCCTTGTTGATCCCCTCGCGGTCGATGACCATCGAGAACGCCCGCCGCAGCTTGGGGTCGGCGAACCGCTCGTCGAACAGCGGGAAGCCGAGGTAGTCGATCGTGCCCATCTCGCGCGGCAGGAACCGGTCGCCGAGCACCCGCTTCGCCTCGGGCACCTTCGCCGCCGGGATCGTCTGCAGCACGTCGAGCCGCCCGGCCCGCAGGTCGGTGTAGGCGGTGTCGGCGCTGGAGTAGCTCTTCCAGGTCACGCCCTTGTTCTTCGGCTTGCGCGGCCCGGTGTACTTGGGGAACGGCACGAGCGCGATCTGCCGGTTGCGCTCCCAGTTCCCGCTCATCATGTACGGGCCGTTGCCGATGGGGTGCTCCTCGAACGCCTTCAGGTCGGCCAGCCCCGCCTTGGGCATCGGCGCGTACGCCGGGTAGGTCAGCAGGTGCGGGAACTGGCGGAACGGCTGGTTCAGCGTGACCTTGAGCGTCGCGGCGTCCACGACCTCCAGGCCGGACAGCGTCTTCTCCTCCGGCGTCGCGTTCTCGTCCTCGGGGTTCAGCTCCTCGTAGCCCTCGATGTAGGAGAAGTAGCTGTTCGCCCCGTACGCGTTCGGCCCGTACGCGCCGTTGTTCCAGGCGTCGGCGAAGCTCTGCGCGGTGACCGGCTCGCCGTTGTGGAACGTCAGCCCCGGCCGCACCTTGATCGTCCAGGTCCGCTGGTCCGCGGACTCGACCGACTCGGCGGCGAGCGGCACCGGCTTCCCCTCCGGGGTCAGCGTCATCAGGTTGTCGAACAACTCGCTGAGCACGTCGAAGGAGTAGCTGCTGGTCGTGTTCGCCGGCACCAGGTGGTCCGGCTCGGAATGGCCGACGACGAACGTGCCGTCGCCCGACGCCTCCGCGCCGCCGCAGGCCGCCAGGCCCAGCGAGGCCGCAAGCAGCACCGCGGCGAGCCCCGCGCCCGCTCGCCCGTTCGCACCCCTCTGACCGATCATGTCCCTCCTCGCCCCGCGCCGCCGCGGCACCGCACCGCACGCGCAGATTGCTCGCAGGTTCCACCCCAGGTAACGGCGTGCCTACGGGGCTGACGGAGTCGCAACCTGATCGAGACGTTCGGGGCGGCCGTTGACACAGGTCAAGGAGCGACGAAAATAAAGGTTTGTTACGGAATGAGGTGGCTGTGGCTACGGGGGACGACGGGGACGACGCCGGCGGCGCCGCCGCGCGGATCTGCGCCGATCTTGTCCGCATCGACACGACGAACCGCGGCGAGGGCGACGCCCGCCCGGAACGGCCCGCCGCCGAGCACGTCGCCGGGCTGCTGGACGGCGCGGGCGCCGACCCGGTGGTCGTCGAGTCGGCGCCCGGCCGCGCGAGCGTCCTCGCCCGCGTCCCCGGCACCGACCCGTCCGCGCCGCCGTTCCTGATCCACGGGCACCTGGACGTCGTCCCCGCCGACGCCGCCGAATGGACGGTCCCGCCGTTCGCCGGCGAGGTCCGCGACGGCTGCGTCTGGGGGCGCGGCACCATCGACATGAAGGGCACCCTGGCGATGACCCTCGCGGTCGTCGCGCGGCGGCTCCAGGAGGGGCGCCGCACCCGCGGCGACCTCCTCCTGGCCTTCCTCGCCGACGAGGAGTGCACCGGCGAGTACGGCTCCCGGTTCGTGGCCCGCGAGCACCGCGAGTTCTTCGCCGGCTGCACGGAGGCGATCAGCGAGTCCGGCGGGTACAGCGTCGAGGCGGGCGGCGCCCGCGTGTACCCGATCGCGACCGGCGAGCGCGGCACCGCGTGGATGCGGCTCACCGCGCGCGGGAAGGCCGGGCACGGCTCCAAGCCCGCGCCCGCCAACGCGGTCGCCGAGATCGCGCACGCGGTGTCCCGGATCGCCGCGCACCGCTGGCCGGTCCGCCTCACCCCGGGCGTCCGGGCGCTGCTGGACGGCCTCGCGGACGCGCTCGGCACGACGATCGACCACGACCGGCTCGACGCGGAGGCCGCGCGCCTCGGCGACGTCGGGCGGCTGTTCGCCGGGACGATCCGCAACTCGGCGAACCCGACCCGCCTCGACGCCGGCTACAAGGTCAACGTGGTGCCCGGCACCGCGACCGCGCACGTGGACGGCCGCTACCTCCCGGGCACCGGGGACGAGTTCCTCGCCACGATCGACCGGCTGCTGGGCCCGGCGGTCGCGCGCGAGTTCGTCAACTTCGAGGAGGCCCCGGCCGCGGACCCGGCGGGCCCGACGTTCGCCGCGCTGGCCGGGGCGCTGCGCGCCGAGGACCCCGGCGCCCGCCCGGTCCCCTACGTGATGGAGGGCGGCACGGACGCCAAGTCCTTCCACCGCATCGGCATCACCAGCTACGGGTTCGCGCCGCTGCGCCTCAGCCCGGACCTCGACTACCTCGGCATGTTCCACGGCGTGGACGAGCGCGTCCCGATCGACGGCCTGGCGTTCGGCACCCGGGTCCTGGACCGCTTCCTCGACACACGTTAGGGATCCGGGGGTAGGAACCGGGCGTGGACTTCTCGAACGCGGCCCGGGAGCTGTACGGGGTCGATCCCGACGAGTTCGTCGAGACGCGGACGCGGCTCGTCCGGGAGGCGAAGAAAGCGGGGGACGCGGCGCTCGCCAAGAGGATCGGCGGCCTGCGGCGCCCCACCGTGAGCGCGTGGGCGGTCAACCTGCTCGCCCGCGCGGCCGCCGGCGACCTCGGGCGCCTGCTGGACGTCGGGGACGAGCTGCGCGCGGCGTGGGGCGCGGGCGGCGGCGGGCTCGGCGAGCTCGAGGGGCGCCGGGCGCGGTCGGTCGACGGGCTGCTGCGGGAGGCGGAGTCGCTGGCGGCCGGGGCCGGGCATCCGCTGCGCGACCAGGCGCTGCGGGAGGTCGAGGACACCCTGCAGGCGGCGACGGTGGACGCCGAGGTCGCCGCGGAGGTCCGCGCGGGGACGCTCGCCCGCCCGCGCAGCCACACCGGTTTCGTCCCCGCGGGCTTCCCCGTGGCGCCCGAGGGCGGGGAGCCGCGCACCCGGCCGAAGAAGGAGAGGGAGGAGAAGGGCGGGAAGGCCGGGGCGAAGGAGAAGCCGGGGGAGGCCGGGAAGCCGCGCCGCCGGGCGGAGTCCGGCCGTCCGTCCGGGCGGGCGGCGGAGCGGGACGGGGCGGAGCGGGACAGGGCGGCGCGGGCGCGGCGGGCGGCGGCGCTGCGCGAGCGCGCCGCCGAGGCGGAGCGCGCGCTGGCCGAGCGGGAGGCGGAGGCGGCCTCCGCGCGGGACGCGGCCGACCGCGCGTCCGCCGAGGTCGGACGGCTCCGGCACGAGCTCGACCGGGCCGCCGCCGCGCGGGACGCCGCCGTCCGGAAGGCCGAGCGCGCCGGGCAGGCCCGGGACCGCGCGGACGACGCGGCCCGCCGGGCGCGGCGGAAGGCGGCCGACGCCGGAGGGGACGCGCGCGGACGGTGAAGTGTCAACCCCGATGAGAATCGGATATTCGGGATGAAGTAGCGTGCCCCCGAACGAGATTCGAGAAACAGGGGGCGCGCGGTGACGGCATCGGTAGTGGAGCAGCCGACGGACTGGACGGAACCGGGCGTCCATCCCGTGGCGCCCGGGGTGCACCGGATCCCGCTCGCCCTTCCCATCCCGTCGCTGCACTCCGTCAACGTCTACGTCATCGAGGACCCGGACGGCCTCGTCGTCGTCGACTCCGGCTTCGCGCTCCCCGACACGGCGACGCGGCTGAAGGACGCGCTGCGGAGCCTCGGGCACGGCCTGGACGACGTGGCGCAGTTCCTCGTCACGCACGCCCACTGGGACCACTACTCGCAGGCGCTCGTGCTCCGCAAGGAGTTCGGGACGCGCGTGCGGATCGGCCGCGGCGAGCGTCCGTCCATCGAGGCGTTCGGCCGGGAGAACGGCCCGCACTTCCGGCAGGTCGGGCTGCTGCGCCGGTGCGGCGCGGACGCCCTCGCCGACGAGATCGCCGGGCAGGAACGGCCCCCGCGCGACCCGGACTTCCCGTCCGTCGTGCCGGACTCCTGGCTGGACGACGGGGAGCGGATCGGGCTGACCGGCCGCGGCCTCGACGTGTTCGCCACGCCCGGCCACACCCGCGGCCACATCGTGCTGCGCGACGCCGCCGCCGGGCTGCTGTTCGCCGGCGACCACATCCTGCCGCACATCTCCCCGTCGATCGGGCTGGAGGGGGAGCCGGAGCCCAAGCCGCTGCGCAGCTACCTCGAGTCGCTGCGAATCGTCCGCGACATGCCCGACACGGTGCTGCTGCCCGCGCACGGCGCGGTCACGCCCAGCACCCACGCCCGCATCGATGAGCTGCTGGAGCACCACGCGCAGCGGCTCGACGCGGCGGCCGAGCAGGTCCGCGCCGGGCACGGAACGGCGTTCGAGGTGGCGAGCGCCATCCCGTGGACGCGCCGCCGCAAGGCCCTGGGCGACCTGGACGCCTTCAGCCGGATGCTCGCCGTCCTGGAGATCGACGCGCACCTGGACGTCCTCGTCGACCGGGGCGTCCTGGACGTCCACGAGGAGGGCGGCGTCCGCCGCTACGCCGCCCGCGGCTGACCCGCGCGCCGATCACGCCGCCCGCGGCTGGCGGG
This sequence comes from Actinomadura rifamycini DSM 43936, assembly GCF_000425065.1. Taxonomy (GTDB): domain Bacteria; phylum Actinomycetota; class Actinomycetes; order Streptosporangiales; family Streptosporangiaceae; genus Spirillospora; species Spirillospora rifamycini. Next base: position 14,110 of record NZ_AULB01000027.1, on the reverse strand, counting down.
CCGGGTCGCGGCCGAGGTGCGCCAGCAGCCGCTCGTGCGGTCCGGCGCCCGGCGGAACGGGCACCGGCGGCGCGAACAGCCCGGCCCGGGTGTCGGCGGTGACCAGCCCGGACGCCAGGTGCAGCAGGCGCGCCGCGAGATCCGGCGGGATCGGGCGGGGCCGTCCGGCGGCCCACGCCGCGTCCCAGCCGTGGACCGCGATCTCGATGGCGCCCGTGCCCGCGACGACGCCGGCGTGCAGCGGGCACCCGCCGACCGCCACCGCGCGGTCCGCGACGGCGGCGTCCACCCAGACGTCCGCCCAAACGTCCGCGAGCCGGGCGGCGCCGTCCCGGAACGCCGCGACGGGATCGTCCGGCGGGGGCGCGCCGCCGTCCGGGCCCGCTTCGGGGAGCAGCCGCACGGCGCCGGTCGCGGCGGCCTCCGCCAGCGCGTCCAGCGAGTCGGCGGCATGCCGCAGCAGCATGTCCAGGTTCCACCCGGCGCACGGCGTCGGGCGGCCCAGCGCCGCGGCGGTCACGGGCGCGACCGCGTCCAGCGCGAACGCGATCGCCTCTTCCAGCAGAACCGCCGTGTCCACCCGTGCCTCCCGCCGCAGCGCCGTCCGTCCGACCGTTCCGACCGCGCGGGGCCCGGGAATTCACCGTCGCGGCGGCGATGAGTTCCGGCCGCGCGCCCGGTCCGTACGGGCGGTGGCGCCCGGCCGCCGGGCCCACGGGGGCGGCCCGGCGGCCCGCCGCAGGCGGCGGCCGATTACGCTGATCCTCCCTACCCCGGCGCCGAAGGAGCAGCGGCGATGACGCTCACCCCCGATACCACCGGCACGCCGCCGGAGACCGGCCCGTCCGGGCCCGCCGGTGCCTCCGGGTACGTCGAGGTCGGTTCCGCGGAGGAGCTGCGCGAGATGCTGGGCGCCCCGATGCGCCGTGCGATCGACAAGGAGCGCACCGCTCTGCACGCGTGGGACCGCGCGTGGCTGGCGCGGTCGCCGTTCTGCCTGATCTCCACCAGCGACGCCGCCGGGAACTGCGACGTCTCCCCCAAGGGCGACCCGCCCGGGTTCACCCGCGTGCTGGACGACACCACGATCGCGATCCCGGACCGCCCCGGGAACCGGCGCGCCGACGGGTTCCTCAACGTCCTGGAGAACCCGCACATCGGCCTGATCTACCTGGTGCCGGGCCGGGGCGAGACCCTGCGGATCAACGGCCGGGCGCGGCTGCTGCGGGACGCGCCGTTCTTCGACGACATGGTCGTGCGGGGCCATCGCCCGGCCCTCGCGCTGCTCGTGGAGATCGAGCAGATCTTCTTCCACTGCGCGAAGGCGCTGATGCGGTCGAAGCTGTGGCGTCCCGACACCTGGGAGCCGGACGCGCTGCCCTCGCACGCCCGGATCGTCAAGGACGTCCAGTACACCGAGAAGTCGCTGGAGGAGCTGGAGCGCCACTACACCCCGGAGCAGTACGAGCAGAAGCTCTACAAGTAATAAGGCGCCGGCCCGCGGCGCACGCGAACGAACGAACTTCGGCGGAGATTTCGCCACAAGCTCCCCAATTCCAGTGATCTCTCTTAAGGTGAGGCGTCGTGGAGCCGCAGATCCCCCGAGCACAGTCACCGCAAGCCGACTTCCCGTCCGCGGAGGCGTCCGGCACGCATCCGCCCCTGGAGGCACTGGCGAAGGTGCCGCTGCTGAACCGCGACTACGAGTCGCGGCCCGCCGCGTTCTACGAGCGGCTGCGCGCCGAGTACGGGCCGGTCGCGCCGGTGGACGTGCTGGGCGTGCCCGTGTGGCTGGTCATCGGCTACTCGCAGGTGCTGGACGTCCTGCGGGACGCCCGCGGCGTGTGGAGCCGGCGGGTCGACTCCTGGCGCGCGTACCGGGAGGGGCAGGTGCCCGCGGACTGGCCGATGCTGCCGGTGATGGAGTCCGACAGCTCCGGGTTCCGCGACGGCGCCGAGTCGACCCGGCTGCGCGGCGCGTGGAGCGAGGGGCTGCGGCCGTTCCAGGAACGCGGGCGCCCCCAGGCACGGGAGCTGGAGCGGGCCGTGCACGCCTACGCCGACGAGCTGATCACCGTCATCGCGGAGAGCGGCGGCCGGTCGGGCTGGGCCGACCTGTCCGCGCAGTACGCCCGCCCGCTGCCGCTGATGGTCACCGGACGGCTGATCGGCTTCCCCACCGACTCCGGCGCCGACGAGATGATCATGGATTTGTGGCGGGTGCTGGACGCGGGCCCGGACGCGCAGGAGGCGTCCGACCGGCTGATGGCGCGGGTCGCCGAGGTGTGCGAGGCGCGGGTGCGCGAGCCGCGCGAGGACCTGCCGTCCTACATGCTCGCCGCCGCGCCGGACCTGACGGCCGAGGAGCTCGCCCGGGAGATGGCGATGCTCACCGGGCTGTCGGGCGACATCACCGCGAACCTGATCTGCAACACCATCACGGAGGTGCTCATTGGGGAGACCGGCGCCCGCGACAGCCTCTCCGCCGGGATGATCAAGGAGGCGATCAACCGGGCGTCGATCGCGCACCCGCCCATGGCGAACCTGGCGTTCCGGTGGCCCCGGTCGGACGTGCGGCTCGGCCGGTTCCGGATCGCGGCCGGGGACCCGGTCATGGTGTCCCCCGCCGCCGCGCACCTCGACCCCGCGTTCACCGGCGGCGGCTCCCAGGACTCGGTCTACAGCTCCCGCGCGCACCTGGCCTGGAGCGCGGGCCCGCACGCCTGCCTCGGCCGCGACCTGGCCACCACGATCACGATGATCGCGGTGGAGCGGGCGTTCCACCGGTTCGCGTCGCTGGACCTGGCGCTGCCGCCCGACCAGCTCCCGTGGCGCTCGTCCCCGCTCATCCGGGGCCTGCGGTCGCTGCCGGTGAACTACACGCTCGCCGGGGACTTCGGGACGCGCCCGGAGGCCGCGGAGCAGCCGGCCGGGGAGGAGGCCGCCGCGGGCTCCGACGAGCCCGGGGCGACGTCGCTGGTGCGGCGCATCATGCGGCTGATGCGCCGCTCCTGACCCGGCCGCCCGGCCGGGTCAGCCGACGCCGGCCTCCTCGCGGATGCGCTTCCAGGCGGCCCGGACGTGCGCGTCGGCGGTGGCGGGGGCGCCGATCGCCATGCGCAGCAGCACCCGCCCGCCGACCTTGGTGTGCGTGAGGTACAGGTCGCCGGACGCGTTCAGCCGCTCCATCAGCGCCATCGTCTCGGCGTCCGCCGCGTCGCCGTCGAGGCCGTCCCAGCGCGGCCGGAAGCAGACCAGCCCGAACGGGTGCGGCTCCAGCAGCTCGAACGCGGGGTCGCCGGCGATCGCGGCGGCGAGGTCCTGCGCGAGCCGCACCCCGGTGCGGACGTGCTCGCGCAGCCCCTCCGCGCCGTACCAGCGGATCACCGACCACAGCTTGAGGGCGCGGAACCGGCGGCCGAGCGGCACCTGCCAGTCCCGGTAGTCGACGACGTCGCCGGACGCGCTGGCCCGGTTCCGCAGGTACTCGGGGAGGATCGACAGGGCGCCGAGGAGGGGTTCGCGGTCGGCGATCCACATGGTGTTGCAGTCGAAGTTGGTGAGCAGCCACTTGTGCGGGTTGGTGGAGTAGGAGTCGGCGTACTCGGCGAGCCCGTCGTTGATCCACCGGAACTCGGGGCAGACCGCCGCGACGCCCGCGTAGGCGGCGTCGACGTGCAGCCAGACGCCGTGCCGGCGGCACACCTCGCCGATGGCGCGCACCGGGTCGACCGCCGTGGTGGAGGTCGTCCCGACGGTGGCGCAGACCAGCACGGGGAGGGCCCCGGCCGCGGCGTCCTCGGCGAGCAGCGCGTCCAGGTGGGCGGGCTCCATGGCGAGGGTGCCGGGGTCGACGTCGACGACGCGGACGTTCGCCGCGCCGATCCCCGCCATCCGGGCGGCCTTCTCCAGGGACGAGTGCGTCTGCGAGCTGACGTAGACGGTGCGGCGGCCGGCGATGCCGTCGCGGCCGGACGCGCCGCCGTCGGCGCGGTGCATCGCGGCGAGGACGGCGACGAGGGCGGCGCCGGACGCCGAGTCCTGGATGACGCCGCCGCCGGGGCCGTCCGAGCGGAACCGGTCGGGCAGGTCGAGCAGTTCGGCGAGCCAGTCCAGGACCCGGGTCTCCAGCTCGGTGCAGGCGGGGCTCGTCGCCCACAGCATGCCCTGGACGCCGAGGCCGGCCGACAGCAGCTCGCCGAGCATGGCGGGGCCGCTGGCGTTGGCCGGGAAGTAGGCGTAGAAGTTCGGGTGCTGCCAGTGGGTGATCCCGGGCATCACGACGCGGTCCAGGTCGGCGAGGACGGCGTCGAACCCTTCGCCCTCCTCCGGCGGGTGCTCGGGCAGCCCCGCCAGGACCTCGCCGGGCAGCGCCCGCGACAGCACCGGGTAGGACTCGATCCGCTCCTGGTAGTCGGCGATCCAGTCGACCACCTGCCTGCCGTACCGGCGGAACTCCTCCGGCGTCATGTGCCCTGCCACCCTGAAACCTCCCCTGATCCGGCCATCGCGACCGCGCTCGCATCCTATGGGCGCGTAAGGGCCGGTAGCCGCATGTTTGGGCACGTCCGCCCGGGAACGATGTGATCGGTAAGCGCGCAGGGAGGACGAAAGAGAGGGCCGTCAACATGCCCGACAAGAGCGACAAGCACGGCGCGAAGCTCGACGACGAGATCGGCCGGGAGACCCAAGGCATGGTGCGCGGCGGCCATTCCACGCACGCGGAGGAGTTCAAGGAGACCGAGCCGACCTCCGACCAGGACACGTGGGAGCCGGCCGAGCGGGGCGGCGACGCCCGCGAGGGCTCCCCGCCCGGAATGAGCGCGTCCGACGTCGAGGACCGCAGCGCGCTGGCGCGGCTGCTCACCGGGGTCCGCTACCCGGCGCGGCCGAACGACCTGATCGCGCACGTGTCCGACGCGGGCGGCGACGACGCCGTCGGCGCGCTGGAGACGCTGCCCGACCGGGAGTACGAGAACCTGGCGGACGTCGCCGAGGAACTCGGCTACGGGCGGGAGGAGCGCCGCTACTGACCCCGTGAGCCCCGGCAGATCGCGCCCGCCGGCCCGGCGTCCGGGTCAGCGGGCGCGCTCGCGCAGCAGCGGGATCTGCCCGCCGGCCGCGACCAGCTCGCGCTGCCGGGCCGACAGCCGGTGCCGCGCCCGGTACGTCTCGCCCTTCGTGACGTTGCGGACCTCCACGTCCCCGCCCCCGCGCAGCGCCTCCCGGACGCCCCCGATCCGCAGCACGTCGCCCTGCCCGATCCGCCCGCGGTCGGCCTCGTCGGCGAACTCCAGCGGCAGGATCCCGAAGTTGACCAGGTTCTGCCAGTGGATCCGCGCGTACCCGCAGGCCAGGACCAGCCGCAGCCCCAGGTGGCGCGGCGCGATCGCGGCGTGCTCGCGGGACGACCCCTGCCCGTAGTTGCGGCCCGCGACGACGGCGTGCGCCCCGGCCCGCCGCGCCCGTCCGGGGTAACCCTCGTCGAGCCGGACGAACGCGAAGTCGGCGAGCCGCGCGATGTCGCTGCGGAACGGCAGCGCCCGCGCGCCCGCCTGGAGGATCTCGTCGGTCGACACGTCGTCCCCGACGGTGATCACGACGGGGACCTCCAGGTCGTCCGGGAGCGGGTCGAGGTCGGGCAGCGCCCCGATGCTGGGGGCCTTGTCGAGCGGGACGGCGCGGGCCCGCCGGGGCGGGAGCGGCGCCTCGAACTCGTCCCGGACGGACGCCGCGACCGCGGGGAGCCGCACCCGCGGCGGGTCCATCGGCAGGTCGCGGGGATCGGTGATCCGCCCGGTGAGCGCGGCGGCCGCGGCCGTCTCGGGCGAGCACAGCCACACCCGGTCGTCCTCCGTCCCGGACCGGCCGGGGAAGTTCCGCGGGAACGTCCGCAGGCTGTTGCGGCCGACCGCGGGGGCCTGCCCCATGCCGATGCAGCCGAGGCACCCGGCCTGGTGGATCCGCGCGCCCGCCCGCAGCAGGTCGGCGACGGCGCCCGTCCGGGTGAGGTCGAGCAGGAGCTGCCGGGACGTCGGGTTCACGTCGAGCGACACGCCCGCGTGCACCCGCCGGCCCCGAACGATCGCCGCGACGGCCGCGAAGTCCCGCGGGCCCGGGTTCGCCGACGAGCCGACGACGACCTGGTGCACGTCCTCCCCCGCGACCTCCCGCACCGGCACCACGTCCCCCGGCGAGCCCGGCCGCGCGATCAGCGGCTCCAGCGCCGCCAGGTCGATCTCGTCCGCGACGTCGTACGCGGCGCCCGCGTCGGCGACGATCTCGGTGAAGTCGCCCTCGCGGCCCTGCGCGCGCAGGAACTCCCGCACCCGCCCGTCCGCCGGGAACACCGTCGTCGTCGCGCCCAGCTCGGCGCCCATGTTCGCGATGACGTGCCGGTCCATCGCGGTCAGCGACGCCAGGCCCGGCCCGTGGTACTCGATGATCCGGCCGACGCCGCCGCGCACGCCGTGCCGCCGCAGCATCTCCAGGATCACGTCCTTCGCGCTCACCCACGGCGGCGTCTCCCCGGTCAGCCGGACGCCCCAGATCTCCGGCATCGTGACGTACAGCGGCTCCCCCGCCATCGCCATCGCCGTCTCCAGCCCGCCGGTGCCGACCGCGAGCATCCCGAGCGACCCGGCGGCGCAGGTGTGCGAGTCCGAACCCGCCAGCGTCGCGCCCGGAACCCCGAACCGCTGCATGTGCGTCGGATGCGACACGCCGTTGCCCGCCCCCGAATACCAGAGGCCGAACCGCCGGCACGCCGACCGCAGGAACAGGTGGTCGGCCATGTTCCGCTCGTCGGCCTGCAGCAGGTTGTGGTCGACGTACTGCACCGACACGTCCGTCCGGACCCGGTCCAGAGCGAGCGCCTCCAGTTCGAGCATCACCATCGTGCCGGTCGCGTCCTGGGTGAGGGTCTGGTCGACCCGCAGCCCGATCTCGGCGCCCGGCACCGCCTCCCCGCTCACCAGGTGCGCGGCGATCAGCTTGCGCGCCACCCCGTCCCGCATGCTCAGCGCCTCCTCTCCTCGGTCGCCGCGACCCGCTCGGCCGCGTGCTCGGCGGGCGGCCCGCACCAGTGCGCGAGCGCCGCGCGGATCGCGTCCGCCCGCCGGTCCGGCGCCGTCTCGTCGGACGCCCACGCGATGTACCCGTCCGGGCGGACCAGCACGGTGCTGCGGGTCGGCCCGCCCGCGACGGCGTGCCGCACCCGCCCGTCCCACCGCCGCGACAGGTAGCCGACCGCCGGGTCGTTCACCGCCGCCACCAGGACGAACCGTCCGTCACCGAGCAGGTCGTGCAGCCGCCCGCCGCCGGACAGCCGGACGTCGGGGGCGCGGCGCCCGGTCAGCCGGTGCGCGCCGCGCGGCGCGGGGTAGGCGATGCCGATGCCCGACACCGCCCCCGCGGCCCGCCGCGCGATCGGCCGGACCGCCGTCGCGGCCCGCAACCCGGCGTTCCGCAGCCGCCGCTGCCACCGCTTCTCGGCGAGGGCCGCGCGCAGCAACCCGCCGCTGCCCGCCAGGACCCGCCGCCCCACCGGGTGCCGCTCGGCGTGGTAGCCGTCCAGCAGCCACGGCGGCGCCCAGCCGCGCAGGTCCGCGGCGAGCCGCCAGGACAGGTTCGCCGCGTCCTGGAGCCCGGTGTTCATGCCCTGCCCGCCCGCCGGCGAGTGGACGTGCGCGGCGTCGCCCGCGAGGAACACCCGCCCCACCCGGTACCGCGGCACCTGCCGCTCGTCGCTGTGGAACCGGGACGTCCACCGCGGGTCCCGCATGCCGTGGTCGGTGCCGAGGGCGCGGCGCGCCACGTCCCGCAGCTCGTCGAAGTCGACCGGCTCGGAGTCGGCGGCCCGGCGCGCCCGGTTCCACCCGATCACCCGGTACCAGCCGTCGCCGAACGGCGCCAGGAACGCGAACGCGTCGCCCGTCCCGCCGACGGTCAGCACGTCCCGCGGCGGGTCGTCGAGCCGGACGTCGGCGAGCATGACCGACCGCACCGCGGACCGGCCCGGGAACGGCAGCCCGAGCGCCTCCCGGACCGTGCTGCCGACCCCGTCGGCCCCGACGACGTACGCCGCGCGGCGCGTCTCCACGGCCCCGTCGCCGTCCCCGTCCGCCCGGCGGACCCGGACGTCCACGCCCGTCCCGTCCTGGCGCAGGCCGGTCACCTCCGCGCCGCGGACGATGTCCGCGCCGGCGGCCAGCGCCCGCTCCCGCAGCACCCGCTCGGTCTCGTACTGCGGCGTGACCAGCACGTACGGGAACCGGCCGGGCAGCCGCCCGAGGTCGAGCCGCGCACCGCCCGGCAGCCGCAGCTCCCGCACGCGCGCCCCGGTCGCGGCCAGCTCGGCGGCGACGCCGCGCGCGTCCAGCTGCTCGAGGGTGCGGGCGTGCACGGCGAACGCGCGGGTGAGGTGGTCCTCCTCCTCCCGGCGCCGTTCCAGCACGGTGCAGCCGATCCCGGCGGCGGCCAGATCCCCCGCCAGCAGGAGCCCGGTCGGCCCCGCCCCCACGACGATCACGGTTCCGGTCGGCGGTCCGATGGGCGGCATCGCGTCTCCTCTCGCTCGACGGCGGAGACCTCATCCAACGGACCCTTCCCCGGATCGCCCGGCCCTCACGCGGCGGCGGCCCCTAACCGGCGGATCGGGCGTTGCGGAGCAGGATCGAGACGGCCCCGACGGTCGCGTAGCCGCGCCACTCCAGTTCGGCGGCGGGCGAGTAGCTCGCGAAGTCCACCCGCCAGCCGCCGTCGTCCCGCTGTCCCCCGGCGAGCCTGCGCAGCTCCGCGTCGATAACCTCCGGGGCGAACAGGGCGCGGACGGGACGGTCCGGGTACGGCGCGAAGTCGAGCGGCCGCATCATCTCGTCCTCCAGCCCGCCCTGCACATGGACCATGCCGGACGCCGGGACGTGCCTCCCCAGGATCTCCAGCAGCTCCGCGTCCTCCGCGGCGTCGGCCAGCGCCAGCGCGAACGCCAGTTCCAGCGCGTGCGGCTCGGCGACGGCGAGGGCGGCGTCCCGGCAGAAACGGACGGCACGGTCCAGCCACGGGTGCGCCGCGACCTCCGGGTCGTGCGCGGCGACGCGCAGCGCCGTCGCCGCCACGATCGCGGTGATCTGCAGCGACGGGACGTCCGGGTCGGCGGACGCCCAGAACGGCGCGCAGCCCGCCGGGTCGGGCACGGGCAGCGCGAACGGCAGGCCGCCGGCCGGCAGCGTCACCGACTCCAGCCAGTCGCACAGCGCGACCGCCTCCGGCGCGGTCTCGGGCGCCAGCGCCTCGAACACCTCGAAGGCGTGCAGGGCGGCCCCGGGCTGGCTCGTCCGGGACCGCAGGTCCGGCTCCAGGCCCCGCCCGTAGCCGCCGTCGGGGTTCCGGTACGCGTTGAGCGCCGCCAACAGCGCCTCCCGGTCGCCGCCGCCGGTCAGCAGCTCGAACCGGCGCCGGTCCAGCGGGCGGGCGTGCATGGCCATGAAGTCGGACGCGCGGCCGAGGTCGATGCCGTCTATATCGATGTCCATGGCACCAGCCTCGCCTCGGCGGGCCCCGGCGGTCTTGTACGTTCCGGTCATCGCCGGGTAAGGAACCGTTCGCCCCGTGCCCGGCGCCCGCGCCGGAAAACCTGGTGCCGTCCATACCGCCCGCCGCCTAGCCTGACCGTCATGGACGTCACCTTCCAGCGGACGGGCCGGCGCCGCTACGCGACGATCGTCGCCGTGCCCGGGCGGCCGCCCCGCCGGATGGACCCGGCCCCCGGATACGACGACCACATCCCCCACGACCTCGTCCACTACCTCGCCGAGGCCGAGCTGGGCTTGGCGAACGGCGTGTTCGGGCGCGCGGCCGCGGGCGGCGGGGGCTTCATCGAGACCGTGGACAGGCCCGGCGACCGGCGCGCCCGGGCCCGGGCGCAGCGCAGGCTGAAGAAGCGCGAGGCGTCCCTCGGGCGGGCCGACACCGGCGACATGGCGCTCTCCGAGGAGCTCGCCGGGCTGACCGCGCTCGCCTGGTGGCGGCGCGCCGGCGCCGAGCGGCCCGCATGGGCGGAACACGTGGCGATCCCGGCCGAGCGCACCGCCGCCGTCGACCGGATCCTCGGCCGCCTCGACGAGGCCGCGCGGCTCTGGCACGGCCTCCCCGTCGGCGGCTCCGTCACCTACACGTGGCCGGGCACGCGCCCGTCCGTCGACGCGGGCGCGTCCGTCCGCCGCTAGGTCAGACCGTCACGGACCGGAGCGCGAGGCCCAGGTCGCGGAACTGCTCGACCGGCCGGTGGTACCCGCGCTCGATGTGGTGCACGCCCCGCAGCGTCGAGGGTCCCTCCGCCACCGCCGCCGCCAGCACCGCCGAGAACCCGGCGCGGATGTCGGGCATCGTCACGTCGCCGCCGCGCAGCTTCGTCACGCCCCGCACGACCGCCGAGTGCTGCGCCGCCGTGTCGTGGTACCGGCACGCCGGGCCGCCCAGGCAGGTGTCGTACACCTCGATCTCCGCCCCCATGCTCTGCAGCGCCGGAACGTACGCGAGCCGGTTCTCGTACACGGTCTCGTGCAGCACCGACATGCCGTCCGCCTGCGTGAACAGCACCATCAGCGGCGTCTGCCAGTCGGTGGCGAACCCCGGGTGCGTGTCCGTCTGCACCGCCGCCGGGCGCAGCCCGTCCGGCGCCGACGCCATGATCCACTCGTCGGTGATGTCGAACTTCGCGCCCATCCGCGTCAGCGTGGTGATCGCGGTGACGAGCCGGTCCTGCGGGCACCCGTGCACCCGCACCTCGCCCCGGGTGACCAGCCCCGCCACCAGGTAGGAGAACGCCTCGATGCGGTCCCCGCCCAGGCGGGTCTGCGCGCCGCCCAGCCGATCGACGCCCTCCACCACGATCCGCCGGTCGGGCGCGAACGAGATCCGCGCGCCCATCCGCTGCAGGAACAGCGCCAGCTCGATGATCTCCGGTTCCGTCGCCGCGTTGCGGATCACCGTCTTGCCCTCGGCCCGCACCGCCGCCAGCAGCACGGTCTCGGTCGCGCCGACGCTCGGGTACGGCAGGTCCACCCGCGTCCCGACGAGCCGCGACGCCCGCGCGTGGATCCCGTCCGCCGCGTGCGTCACCTCCGCACCGAACGCGCGCAGGGCCTCCACGTGGAAGTCGACGGGTCGGCGCCCGATCGGGTCCCCGCCGACCAGCGGGACGAACGCCTCGCCCGCCAGATGCAGCAGCGGCCCCAGCATCAGGATCGGAATGCGGTTCAACCCCGTGAACGCCTTGCCCACGCTCGGGTCGGCCACGGCGCCCGGCGCGACCGTGACCTCGTCACCGGACCGCTCCACCGCCATCCCGACGTGCTCCAGCATCCCGGCCGTGATCCCGACCTCGCCGACGTCCGGCGCGTTGCCGATCGTGCTCGGCCCGTCGCCCAGCATCGCCGCCACCATGTGCTTGCTGACGGCGTTCTTCGCACCCCGTACCGTCACGTCGCCGCGCAGCGGCCCCGACGGCTCGATCTCCCACAGCTTCTCAGTCACCACAGCAGCCTACGGCCGGACGCACGCGCCCGCGCCTCGTCCGCGACGGTGCCCTCGCCGTCCGGTGACGTCCGGTACAGGCCACCCCGACGCGCGGAGTGGCGGCCGCGGGACGCGGCGCGCCATGCTCGGTACGGCCATGGCAGCGGATCCGCGGAGGCGACGCATGGGCGTCCGGTTCAGCCTGTACGAGCACGGGAGCCGGCACGACCCGTACCCCGTGTACGCGCGGCTGCGCGAGGAGGCGCCGGTCTTCCGCAGCGACGAGGAGGACTTCTGGGCGCTGTCCCGGCACGCCGACGTCGTCGCCGCCTTCCGGGACCACGAACGGTTCTCCAACGCCAACGGCATCCTGCTCGAGCCGTCCGTGTGGGGCCCGGACGCGCACCGGCACGCGTCCTTCCTGGCGATGGACCCGCCGGACCACACCCGCATGCGGGGCCTCGTGTCGCGGGCGTTCACGCCGCGCCGCGTCGCCGAACTGGAGCCCCGCATCCGGGAGATCGCCCGCGGGCACCTGGACCGGGCTCTGCAGCACGACTCGTTCGACCTGGTGGCCGACTACGCGGCGCTCCTGCCGATGGACGTCATCTCCGAACTCGCCGGGGTGTCCGAGGCGGACCGCTCCCGACTGCGGCATTTCGCCGACCAGATCGTCCGGCACGAGGACGGCGTCCGGGACCTCAGCCCCGCCGGCGTCGACGCGATCTTCGCGCTGGGCGGCTACTTCGGCGACCTCGTCGCCGAACGGCGCCGCGACCGCCGCGACGACCTGGCGTCCGCCCTGGTGGAGGCCGCCGACGGCGACGACCGGCTCACCGACGCCGAGATCCTCGGCGTCCTGTTCATCCTGGTCGCCGCGGGCAACGAGACGACCACGAACCTCATCTCCAACGCCTGGCACTGCGCCCGCGCCCACCTCGACCAGCCCGCGGACGCGTTCGGCCGCGTCGGCGACTGGATCGAGGAGACCCTCCGCTTCGAACCGGCGTCCCAGGGCGACGCACGCACGGTCGTCCGTGACGTCGAGCTGCACGGGACGACCATGCCCGCCGGGTCCCGGCTGCTGCTGCTGATCGGCGCCGCCAACCGCGATCCCCGCGCCTTCGCCGACCCGGACCGGTTCGACCTCGACCGCGACACCCGAACGAAGATCAGCTTCGGTTCGGGGCGGCACCACTGCATCGGCGCGCACCTCGCCCGCCTCGAGGCCAGGATCGCCCTCGAGGAGTTGACCGCGCGCATCACCGACTACGACGTCGACGAGGACGCCGCGGCGCGCATCCCGTCCCCGTACGTCCGCGGTTTCCGGACGCTGCCGACCACGGTCGTGCGCCGCTGAGCCGTCAGCGTTTCCGGCCCACCGCGCCCAGGAAGTGCGTCCGCTCCGGTTCCGCCGCGGCTTCCTCCGTCCTCCACTGGGGTACCCACACGACACCCGGCTCGACGATGTCGGTCCCAGTGAAGAACCGCTCCACCGTCCGGGGGTTCCGCGAGTGGATCGCGGAGGTCGAACGCCGGTACACGCCCTGCGCGTGCTCGGACGTCCCGTCCGCCATCCCTCCCTCGTACCCGTGGGAGATCGCCAGGTGGCTCCCCGGCGGCAGCCGCTCCATGAGCCGCGCCACGAGGTCGAACGGGTTCTCCTCGTCCCCGATGAAGTGCAGGATCGCGATGAGCAGGACCCCGACCGGTTCGTCCAGGTCGATCAGCTCGTTCAGGCGCGGTTCGGCGAGGATCTCCTCGGGGCGCCGCAGGTCTCCCCGCACGACGGCGACGTCCGAGTTCGCCTCGAGCAGGGCCCGCCCGTGCACGAGCACCACCGGGTCGTTGTCGACGTAGACGATCCGCGATTCGGGCCGGATCTCCTGCGCCACCTCGTGCACGTTGCCCTGTGTCGGCAACCCGGCACCCACATCGAGGAACTGGCGGATACCCGCCTCGGCCATGAACCGGACGGCGCGCCGCAGGAACGCCCGGTTCGCCAGAGCCGCCGCGGGCGCCTCCGGTACCGCCTTCATGATCTCCTCGGCGGCCTGCCGGTCGACGGCGTAGTTGTCCTTGCCGCCGAGGAAGTAGTCGTAAATACGCGCCGGCGTCGCCACCGTGGTGTCGATTCCGCCCGGGCCGGTCCCCGTCGCCTCGCGCTCCCGAATCTCCTCAGTCACACCCGCAGCCTAGGAGATCACCCTGCACGGATTCCATTGTCCGCACCCTCGCGAGAGGAGCGCTCCCACCGCACAGAACACCCTTATCGCAGGTCAGCGACGAGCGATACGAGCCTCAGGAAGCCGGTAGCCCCCGTTTCCCTCGAAAGCATCACACCAAAAGCGTCCGATTACTTTTGAGGGAATCACCGGCAGCTAAAGGTGCCGGCCCGCCCCGCATGACCGTATCCCGCTTTCAAGGAAAACCGGAACTCGCCGGCAGGCACCGTGACGGCACGGCCGCGCCCCCCGAGCCGCTCCCCCAAATGAGAAAGGCCCCGCCGTAAACGGCGGGGCCTCCCCACAAAAAATGTCCGGCGGCGTCCTACTCTCCCACACAGTCTCCCATGCAGTACCATCGGCGCTGA
>NZ_AULB01000026.1 GCF_000425065.1 Actinomadura rifamycini DSM 43936 | reverse complement strand
CCGCGGGCCCGCGCGCGGCGCGTGCGGGCCCGGCCGCGGCCGTCCGGCGGGGGCTCGGGAACTGCCGATGTTGGGCGAGATGTACGGACACGGCGCCCCACGGCGCCCCCGTCCCGACCGGCGGACAAGCCAGGCCGCACACCCGCATTCGCGGCGAGTGCCATCGAACCGGGAATTCCTCGCCAAGAATGGCGATCTCCGACCTTTTCCACCAGTCGGGTAACGCGTGCATTCCACGGAACTCGCAACGTTTTCTACTACCCGTTATAGCGGCGCTCTACACGCACTAGAGTGGCGGCTTCACGATTCATTGCCGTGCGCCTTTTCATCGCATCGGCACACGAAGGAGCTCCGGTGGAAACGAATCACAACTTCCTGCAGACAGGGGGTCAACCGGTCTCGGATCGGATGCGGGAGTTGCTCGCCCGTGCGGCGCAGGACCACGTCTACGAACAGCGCTCGCAGGGTCAGGTCCTGGATGAGATACGGCAGCGGCTGGAAGGGATGGAGTGGCTGCTGCGGGAGGTCCGGGAGCGGGAGCTCAGCGGGCTGACCGGGCAGATCGAGAGCGTCCGCGGGCAGGTGGACGACCTCGCGGGCAAGCCCCCCGAGTGGGCCGAGGGCCTCGCCCTGCACATCGAGTCCGTCGGCGAGAAGGTCAAGCCGGTCGCCGAGCTCCCGGCGCTGTGGGCCGATGTCGGCGTCGTCGCCGAGCACGTCGACGAGGGCTTGAACCGCCTCCAGACGATCCTCGACTCCGCGCAGCACATCACCGACGTCACGCAGCAGGCGTCGCAGCGGATGGACGAGATGACCAAGCGGCTCGACAAGCTGCAGGGCAGCATGGAGGCCGCGTCCGTCCGCTTCAACCGGCTCGACAAGTCGCTCGCGGAGCTGGGGCACCGCTCGGAGCGGCTGGAGCATTCGATCAACGGCGTCACCGCGCGGGTGGACCAGTCGCTCGGCGAGATGGCCGAGCGGATGGAGCAGGGGCTGGAGGCGGTCAGCGGGCGCGTCGAGGGCGTCGGCGGGCGGCTGGACGGGCTGGACGGCCGGCTGGACGGCGTGGACGGGCGGCTCGAGGGCCTGTCGGGCAAGCTGGAGGGCGTCGACGGCCGGTTCGAGAGCCTGGAGGGGCGGATCGACGGCGTGGGCGAGCGGATCGCCCGGCTCCCGGACGCGCTGGAGATCACCGGCGTGCACCGGATGCTGACCGAGCTGGTGCAGCGCCCGGCGCCCGACCACGGCGACCGGTTCGACGCCCTGGAGAAGCACCTCGCCGACGCCGTGGACCCGCTCGTCGAGGAGCTGCGGGCGCGTCCCGACCGCGACGAGGTCAAGGCGACGATGTCGGAGATCGCCGAGACGGCCTACAGCGACGTCGCCCGCCGGATGGACGAGTTCGGCCGCCGGTTCGACGACGTCCACGACGACGTCCGCAAGCGGATCGAGGGCATCCACGAGGAGGTCTCGAAGAAGGTCGAGGGGGCGCTGGAGGAGTTCACCACGCAGGTCGACATCGTGTCGCGCCGCGTGGAGTCGGTGCACATCGACGTGACCAAGCAGGTGGAGTCGGTGCACCACGAGGTGTCCCGGCAGGTCAGCGGCGTGCACGACGACGTCACGCGGCAGGTGGGCGGCATCCACGAGGACGTCGCCAAGCAGGTCGGCAACCTGCAGGAGGACGTGGCCCGGCAGGTCGGCGGCGTCCAGGACGACTTCGTCCGGCGGATGGAGGGCGTGCACCACGAGGTGGGCCGCCGCGCCGAGGCGGTGCAGGCCGAGTTCACCAAGCGGTTCTCGCACGTCGAGGACGAGGTGGGCCGGAAGGTCGAGAGCGTGCACGACGACGTGTCGAAGCAGGTCGGCGCGGTGCACGAGGACGTGCTGAAGCGGTTGTCGACGCTGGAGGAGACGATGCTGGCGCTGGCCGAGGCGCTGCTGCGGCCGCGGCGGGACGGCAAGGACTGAGCCGGGCGCGGCGGGGCGTCCGGTCGGGGATCGCGGGTGGGGCCGTCCGGGCCCCACCCGTTTCGCGTTCCGGGCGGGCGCGGGACGCCGAATACTGTTCGGAAACGGGTGGATACCGAACGGAATCTGCGAAGTTCGTCCGTTAAATGGGTTCGATGACCGAAAGGCCGGTGGGCCGAGACGGCGATGACGTGCTGTTTGTTACGTTCCGTCTTCGCAAAATCACTCCCAATACCGTTCGGAATCCGTTTTCATGGATCTCGTGACCCATACTCAGGCTCTCAGCCAACCGCTCGGCGCCCCGCCCGGCGACGCCACGCTGCGCTGGGTCGAGGAGTGCCTCGGGAAGGGCGCCGAGGTGCGGATGGTGCGCCCCCTCCCCGGCGGCACCGCGCACGCCAACCACGCGCTGCTGGTCGAGAGTCCGTCCGGCAGCGCGCACCGGCTCGTGCTGCGCCGCTGGACGGTCCGGGACGCGCCGGGCGGCGACCCCCGCGCGGACGCCGCCGCCCCCGCGGGCGGCGCGGGCGGGAACGCGGCGCGGCGGTCGTTCGGCGAGGCCGAGTTCTCCCCGGAGCGCGAGATCGCCGCACTCGCCCTGCTCGCCGGCACCGCCCTCGCGACCCCCTCGCTGGTCGCCGCCGACCCGGCCGGCGCGCACTGCGACGCCCCCGCCCTGCTGATCTCCCGGCTGGACGGCCACCCTCCGCGCCCCTCCCCCGACGACCTCCCCGAGTACCTGATCCAGCTCGCCGCCGCGCTCCTGCTGGTGCACGGGGTGAACGGCGCCGGGACGATGCCGCCGTACGTCCCGCACAACCGGCTCGACGTGCGGGTCCCGCCCGAGCACGCGCTGCGCCCCGAGCTGTGGGAGCGCGCGTTCGAGGCGGCGTCGGGCCCCGCCCCCGAGGCGCCCGCCCGGTTCATCCACCGCGACTACCACGCCGACAACACGCTGTGGACGTACGGGCGGCTCACCGGCGTCGTCGACTGGTCCGACGCGTCGTCCGGGCCGGTCGAGGTCGACGTCGCGCGCATGCGGCTCGGCCTCGCCGTCCGGTACGGCCGGTCCGTCGCCGACCGGTTCCGGTCGACGTTCGACATGGTGTCGGGGGGGCACGCGCACGACCCGTACTGGGACGTCCGGTGCGTCCTGGAGCTGCTCCCCGAGGACGGCGACCGGACGATCGACGAGGCGACCGTCCCGCTCCTGGAGGACTACCTGGCCGCGCTGCTCGCCGAGCTGCGCGGCTGACCGCCCCGCCCGCGGCGCCGCCGCGCCGCTACAGCGTCACGGACTCGATCGGGAGGCTGGAGTCGGCCGGGAGCGCCAGCTCGGACGGCGCCAGACCGGCCGACACCAGCTCCGAGCCGA
Source organism: Actinomadura rifamycini DSM 43936 (assembly GCF_000425065.1). GTDB lineage: Bacteria > Actinomycetota > Actinomycetes > Streptosporangiales > Streptosporangiaceae > Spirillospora > Spirillospora rifamycini. Next base: position 124,284 of record NZ_AULB01000026.1, on the reverse strand, counting down.
GCGCCGCGACCATCGCGCCGTTGTCGGTGCACAGCTTCGGGCGCGGCACGCGCAGCCGCACGCCCGCCTTCTCGCAGCGCTCCGCGGCGAGCGCCCGCAGCCGCGAGTTCGCCGCGACGCCGCCGCCGATCAGCAGGTCGCGGGCGCCGTTGTCCTTGCAGACCTTCAGCGCCTTGTGGACGAGCACGTCCACCACGGCCTCCTGGAAGGACGCCGCGACGTCCGCGACCGGCACCGGCTCGCCCGCCCGCTGCCGCGCCTCCACCCAGCGCGCCACGGCCGTCTTCAGGCCGGAGAACGAGAAGTCGTAGGTGCCGTCGTTGTACTTGCCGCGCGGGAACGCGATCGCCGCCGGGTCGCCGTCCCGGGCCATCCGGTCGATCACCGGGCCGCCCGGGAACCCGAGGTCGAGGACCCGCGCGACCTTGTCGAACGCCTCCCCGGCCGCGTCGTCCACGGTGCTGCCGAGGGACCGGACGTCCGACGCGACGTCCGGCACCAGCAGGATCGACGAGTGCCCGCCCGACACCAGCAGCGCCACGCACGGCTTCGGCAGCGGGCCGTGCTCGAGCTGGTCGACGCACACGTGCGCGGCCAGGTGGTTCACCCCGTACAGCGGCTTGCCGAGCGACAGCGCGTACGCCTTCGCCGCCGCGACGCCGACCATCAGCGCGCCCGGCAGCCCCGGCCCGGCGGTCACGGCGAACGCGTCCACGTCGGCGAACGCGACGCCCGCGTCGGCGAGCGCCCGCTCGACCGTCGGGCCCATCGCCTCCAGGTGCGCGCGGGACGCGACCTCGGGCACGACGCCGCCGAACCGCGCGTGCTGCTCGACGCTGGACGCGATGGCGTCCGCCAGCAGCGTGCGCCCCCGGACGATGCCGACGCCGGTCTCGTCGCACGACGTCTCGATGCCGAGCACCAGCGGCTCGGAGTCCCCGATCACGTGTCCTCCCTGGTGAAGCCCACGGGCGGACGCTCCCGCAGCCTGCGGAACATCACCGCCGCGTCCACGTCCGCGGGCTGGTAGTAGCGCTCGCGGATGCCGATCTGCTCGAACCCGAACCGCTCGTAGAGCCGGCGGGCCGGGGCGTTGTCGACCCGCACCTCCAGGAACAGGCCCTCGCTGCCGCGCCGCACCGCCTCGTCGATCAGCTCGGTGAGCAGCAGCGCGCCGATCCCCGCGCCGCGCCGGCCGGGCGCGACGCCGATCGTCTGGACGTCCGCCTGCCCGCCCGCGCTCGCGAGCCCCGCGTAGCCGACGACCTCGCCGCCGGGCGTCTCGGCGACCACGTACCGGCGGGTGCCCGGCTGCCCGGCCAGCTCCTCCCGCAGCATCCGCTCGGTCCACGCGTCGTCGGGGAAGAGGGCCTGCTCCAGCAGGTGGACGGCCGGGAGGTCGGCGTCCGTCATGTCCCGCAGGACGATCTCCGCCCCGGGCCCGCCGGCCGCGGGGCCGCCCGGACCGGCGGCGGTCATACCGGCGTCACCTTCTTGCGCGGGCCCGGCTCCTTCGCGTCGGGTCGGCGCAGGTACAGCGGCTCGGGCGGCAGCAGGTCGGGGCCCCGGCGGCCGGACAGCCGCGTGACGGCCAGTTCGGCGAGCGCCTTCGCGTCCGGCAGCATCGGCTCCTGCGCGGCGTCCCCGAAGTACAGTGCGGCGCCCTCGCCGACGACCGGAAGCCCCTCGGCCTCCACCTCCGCCGGCGGCCCGACCGCGGGTTCCGTGGCGCGCGCGCGAGCCGAGTTGTAGCGCGCCCAGTACAGCTCCTTGCGGCGCGCGTCCGTCGCGACGACGAACGGCTCGTCGCGTCCGGTCGCCCAGGCGAGCACGTCCAGCGTGCAGACGCCGTGCACGGGGACCTTGAGGGCGTCGCCCATGGCGCGCGCCGTGACGAGCCCGACCCGCAGGCCCGTGTAGGGGCCGGGGCCGACCCCGACGGCGATCGCGCTCAGGTCGTCCGGCGCCGCGCCCGCGTCCGCCATCACCCGCGCGATCGACGGGGTGAGCAGCTCGGTGTGCTTGCGCCGGTCGACGGCCTCGGACGCGGCGCGGCACGCGGCGCCCTCGCCCGGAACCCACTCGTACAGCGCCACGGTGACCGCGGCGGTCGCGGTGTCGAAAGCCAAGACCAGCACGGATTACAAGGGTAGTGCAGGCCGGACGCCCCCGGGACTCCTCCGCCCGCCCCGGCGCGGGCTCACGACTCCGCGAGCTTCGCCAGCACCGCCTCGACGACCTCGACCGCGCCGTCGCCCGCCGCGTCGTAGCTCAGCGGGTCGTCGCCCGCCGACCCGCCGTAGTGGATCGTCACGAGCACGTTGACGAACCGGACGTTCGCGATCGCCTCGCCCGTCCCGTGCTGGTCGTCGACGCTGTAGACGACGTACCCCTCGTCGCCGACGCCGTCGAGCCGCCGCTTGTCGGTGAGCTCCTGCCCCGCGAGCAGCGCCTCGCCCGCCTCGTCGGCCTTCTGCTCCGCCGCGTACGTCCGCTGCGCCGCCGCGGCCGCCGGCTGCCCGCCCGCGGGCTCGACCGCGCGCAGCTCGACGGTGAGCTGCCGCTTCTGGTCGCCGGTGTAGACGCCCCACACGCACTGCGTCTGCCGGTCGTTGCCCTGGTAGTTGTCGGCCTCGTCGCGCTCCGCGTCCGGCGCGAGCTTCTTGATGAGGTCCCCGTCGACGATGGTGCACGAGTCGGGGACGCCCGTGAACTCGGTGGTCCCGGCCGACGCGCTCTCGGACGCGCCGCTGCCGACGATCCGCCCGGTGCCGTCCCCGCCGTCCGTCCCGCTCCCGGACATGACGACGAACACGGCGAGCACGCACGCCGCGATGCCCGCGCAGGCCCCGGCGAGGACGATCCCCCAGCGGCGCCCGCGGCGCTCCTCGCGCACGATGCGGTGGCTGCCGGTCCCGGTGCGGTACCCGCCGCGCCCGGACGAGTCCCGCGGGCTCCGCGCGCCGCGCGCGTACTCGCCGCCGCCGTCCGAGCGGCGGGAGTCGGCGTACCGTCCGGCGTCGGCCTCGTACCCGGTGGACCCGGTGGACCCGGTGGACCCGGTGGTCTGCGGGCGGCCGCCGGTTCCGCTCGTCCGCTCGTACCCTCCGGAGGGGTACCGGGCGCCCGACGCGTACCGGCCCGAGTCGTCCGCCTGCGGGTAGCCGCCGGACGCGGAGCCCGCGGGCTCCTGGCCGTAGCCGCCCCCGCCCTGCGCGTAGCCGCCCGACCCCTGGGCGCCGGACGTGTACTGGCCGGAGCCGCTCGCCTGGGAGTAGCCGCCCGTGGCGTACCCGCCGGTCGCATACCCGCCGGTGCCGTACCCGCCGGTCGCATACCCGCCGGTGTCGTACCCGCCGGACGGGGGCCCGCCGGACGAGTAGCGGCCGGACGAGTAGCGGCCGGTCTCGGAGCCGCCGCCGACCGTGGGATACCCGGACGTCGGGGATCCGATCGGGGAGGTGAGGGGGTCCTCGGGGTACCCGCCCGTGCCGGGGCGGACGGCCCGCTCACCGGAACCGCCCGTGCCGTACCCACCGCCGTCCGCGCGGTGCCCGCCGCTGGGGCCACCGCCCGGGCCGCGGTAGCTGTCGCGGTCATCACCGCTGCGATGGCTACCACTCACCGGATCCCACTCCCGCATGAGGAAATCGATTAGTCGCGCAGAGAGGTTGTTCCGGCAAAGAGTACGACATGTCGCCGTAAAGTGAACCAACTGATTCCGGCAAAAAGTGAAGACTTTTCAGGTTCGCCGCTTCAGAGGTCCCGCTCCAGGTCGGACCAGCGATGACCGACCCCGACGATCCTTACTTCGCGCGTCTCATCGGTCCCGCCGCCCCGCGAAATGATCATTTCCAGGCGCTCCTCCGCGAGCCCCTCCGCGAGCCCTTCTCCCCATTCCACGACCGTCACGGATTCGTCGACGGACGCGTCCAGGTCGAGGTCGTCCAGTTCCGCGAAACCCCCCAGCCGGTAGGCGTCCACGTGCACCAGCGGGGGCCCGTCCACCAGCGACGGATGGACGCGCGCGATCACGAACGTCGGCGAGGTGACCGGCCCGCGGACCTTCAGCCCCTCCCCGATGCCCTGCGTCAGCGTCGTCTTGCCCGCGCCGAGGTCGCCCGACAGGACCAGCAGGTCCCCGGGCGCCAGCAGGCCGCCCAGCCGGACGCCCAGCCGGTGCATGTCCGCCGACGTCGGGACCGTCGCCGTCCGCTCGGTCACCGCCCGCTCCCGCGCGTCCCGTCCGCCCGCATCCCGTCCGCCCGCGTCCCGTCCGCCCGCGTCCCGTCCGCCCGCGTCCCGTCCGCCCGCATCCCGTCCGCTCACGCCGTGCGCTCCTCCACGTCTCCGCTCTCCGGCCGGACCCGCCCGAGCAGCCGCCGCAGCCCCCCGGTGACCACGCCCGGGTACTCCAGCGGCAGCACGTGCCCCGCCTCCTCCACCTCGACCAGCTCCGCGTCCGGCAGCGCCGCCGCGATGCGGCGGCCGTGCGCGGCCGGGGTCAGCTTGTCGCGGCCGCCCACCAGCACCAGCGCCGGGACCTTCGCCAGGACGTCCAGCGCCGCCGACTTGTCGTGGCCGATCAGCGCCGGGTAGAACTCCGCGATCACGTCGATCGGCGTGTCCCGGATCATGTCGTCGAGGAACGCGACGACGCTCGGGCTGACGCGCCGGTCGGCGAACGCCACCTTGCGGGTGACGACGAACGCCAGGTCGGTGCCCAGCCCGCGGGCGCGCTCCACCAGGGCGGCCCGCCGCCCGAGGCCCCGCAGGGCGCCCGGCGCCAGCGGCCGCACCGCCTTCGCCACCACCATCGGCAGCCCCAGCGTCAGCTCCGCCATGTTCCCGCACGAGGTGTTCACCAGCGCGACGCCCACGACCCGCCGCGCGAACAGCTCCGGCCGCCGCTCCGCCAGCGCCATGATCGTCATGCCGCCCATCGAGTGCCCGACGAGCACCACCGGCTCGTCCGGCCCGACCGTCGCGGCCAGCACCGCCTCCAGGTCGGCGCCCGTCCGGTCGACCGTCGCGCGGGTCGGCACGCTCCGCCCGGACCGCCCGTGGCTGCGCTGGTCCCAGAACACCATCCGGACCCGGCCGCGCAGGTCGCGGCGCTGGTAGTGCCACGCGTCCTGGTTGAGGGCGAAGCCGTGGCAGAACACGACCGTCAGGTCCGCGTCGTCGGGGCCCTCCACCTCGACGTGCAGCGCGAGCCCGTCGTCGCCCTCCACGACCAGCTCCCGGCCGCGCAGCTCGCCGAACTGCTCGCCCGCGTCCGGATCCGGCCGCAACCGCTTGCGGCCCACGGCGAGGTGCCGCAGCCCCACCGCCGCCGCGCCCGCGCCGGCCGCGGCGCCCGCCACCGCGCCCGCGAGGCCGACCCTGCGCCTCGTCCTGCTCTCCATCCCCGCGCCTTCCCTACGCCCCGCCGCCGGAGTACGCCCGCGGCACGCGTGATCCGATCCGGGTGACGATCTCATACGAGATCGTCCCCAGCGCGTCCGCCCACTCCTGCGCCGTGGGCTCGCCCCGGTCGCCGGGGCCGAACAGGACGATCTCGTCCCCCGCCGCCATCGCGTCGTCGCCGAGGTCGATGACGAACTGGTCCATGCAGACCCGCCCGGCGATCCGCCGCCGCCGTCCGCCCGCGAGGACCTCCAGCAGGTTCGACCCGTGCCGCGGGACGCCGTCCCCGTAGCCCACCGGGACGACCGCGACGTTCGTCTCCCGCTCCGTCACGTACGTGTGCCCGTACGACACGCCGCTGCCCGCCGGGACGCGCTTGACCAGCGCGGCGTCCGCGACCAGCGTCATCGCGGGCCGCAGCCCGAACGTCCCCGCCGCCGGCACCGGCGTCAGCCCGTACGTCGCGATGCCCGGACGGACCAGGTCGAAGCGGGCCTCGGGGAGCGTCAGCGTCGCCGCCGAGTTCGCCAGGTGCCGCACCTCCGGCCGCGCGCCCGCCCGCTCCGCGAGCGCCACCATGTCGGTGAACGCCGCGACCTGCCGCGCGATCGACGGGTGGCCCGGCTCGTCCGCGCACGCCAGGTGCGACATGATGCCCGCGACCCGCACCAGCCCGTCGGCCTCCGCCTTCAGCGCGGCCTCCACCAGCGCGGCCCAGTCCTCCCCGGCGGCGCCGCCGCGCGTCATGCCCGTGTCGGCCTTCAGGTGGACGCGCGCCGGACGTCCCGCCCGTCCGGCCGCCGCGGCGATCTCCGCCACCAGCCCGGGCGAGCCCGCGGTGAGATCGATGTCGCGGGCGACCGCGTCGGCGAACGGCTCACCGGGGACCAGCACGCACGCCAGCGTCCGCGCCTGCACCCCCGCCTCGCGCAGCCGCAGCGCCTCGGCGAGCTTCGCGACGCCCAGCCACCCGGCCCCGCCGGCGAGCGCCGCGCGGGCCGCCTCCACGAGCCCGTGCCCGTACGCCTCCGCCTTCACCATCGCCATGACCTCGGCGCCGCCCGCACGCTCGCGCAGCACCCCGATGTTGTGGCCGATGGCGTCCAGGCCGACGCGCGCCTCCGCAGGAACCCTCATGGTTACCCAGTGTGCCGCCAACCCGGCCATGACCGGGCACGATCACGGTGAGTCGCTACACGAGCGTGCGGAACGCCGCCGGGATCGCCTCGACGACGTCCTGCGGGGTGATCGGCGCCTCCCGCCCGTCCGCGCCCGCGGACGCGAGGCGTCCGGCGAGTCCGTGCAGGTAGGCGCCGCCCGCCGCCGCGTCCAGCGCGGACATGCCGCCCGCCAGCAGCGCCCCGACGAGCCCCGACAGGACGTCGCCCGTCCCGGCCGTCGCGAGCCGCGGCGTCCCCGTCGGGTTCACCCGCACCGGGCGGTCCTGCTCGGCGACGAGCGTCGTCGACCCCTTCAGCAGGACGGTCGCGCCCAGCTCGTCCGCCGCGCGCCGCACGTGCTCCAGGCGGCGCGCCTCGACGGCGTCCCGGTCCGCCCCGAGCAGCCGCGCCAGCTCGCCCGCGTGCGGGGTCAGGACGGTCGGGGCCGGACGGCGCAGCAGCGCGCGGCGCCGCGCGACGATCGTCAGGCCGTCCGCGTCGACGAGGACCGGCAGCTCGGTCGCCAGCACGGCCGCGACGAGCGACGCGGCGGCCTCCCCGGTGCCGAGCCCCGGGCCGACCACCCACGCCTGCACCCGTCCGATCTGCTCCAGCGCCTTGTCGCCCGGCGTCCCCGGCTCCAGCACGGTCGTGACCGCCTCCGGCCACCGCCGCCGCACCAGCTCCACCGGATGCGCCACCGACGCGAACCGCACCATCCCGGCGCCGCCGCGCACCGCGCCGCCCGCGCACAGCACCGCCGCGCCGGTGAACGCGTCCCCGCCCGCCAGCACGCCGACGACCCCGCGCCGGTACTTGTCGGACTCGGCGCCGGGCTCGGGCGGCTGCACGTCCGCGGGCCGCGCCGCGACGACGTCCGGGTCCGGCAGGTCGCCGCCGAGGCCGATGTCGACCAGCTCGACGACGCCGCAGTGCGCCGCCCCGGGATCGATCAGCAGCCCCGGCTTGTAGGTGCCGAACGTGACCGTCACGTCCGCGTGCACGGCCGCGCCCTCGACGCACCCGGTGCTCGCGTCCACCCCGCTCGGCACGTCGCACGCCACCACGAACCCCGTCGCCTCCGACGCGAGCGCCGCGAGCCGCGCGTGCGGTTCCCGCAGGCCGCCGGTGCCGCCGATGCCGGTGAGCCCGTCGATGATCAGGTCCGCGCCGCGCACCGCGCGCTCGGCGTCCGCGCCGTCCCGCAGCCGCCCGCCCGCCGCCCGCAGCGCCGCGAGCCCCGCCTCGTGGATTTTCGGACCCGCCTGCACCGCGACGACCCGGGCGCCCCGCCGCGCCAGCCGGGCCCCCGCGTACAGGGCGTCCCCGCCGTTGTCCCCGCCGCCGACCAGCAGCACCACCCGGGCGCCGTACACCGCGGGCAGCAGCCGCGCGCACACCGACGCCAGCCCGGCCGCGGCGCGCTGCATCAGCGTCCCCTCGGGCAGCCGCGCCATCAGCGCGTGCTCGGCCTCCCGCACCTTGCCGACCTCGTGCGCGTACCTCATTCGCGGCTCCTCGAGTCGATCACCATGCCCAGCGTGCCACGCGGACGCGCCCGGCACCCGCCCCCGACCGATTCGACGCTTGCAGTGCAACTTGCGACGTCATGTGCGGGTAAGGATCTCCGGCCGTAGAATCTTCCGCATCGGTCCAGATGTATTCGCGCCGCGGCGCCCCCCGCGGCGGGATGCGCCCCAGAGCAGTCCGTCAGGGCTGGAGAGGCCCGTGCTATGAGCGGTTCCCGAGGTCCCTCCGTCCGGCAGCGGCGCCTGGCCGCCGAGCTCCGCCGGCTCCGCGAGAGCAGGCGGCTGACCGGCGACGAGGTCGCCGACCGGCTCGCCTGGTCCACCGCCAAGGTGAGCCGCATCGAGAACGCCCGCACCGGCGCGAAGATCCCCGACGTCCAGCGCCTGCTCGACCTGTACGACGTCCGCGGCGACCGCCGCGACGACCTCCTCGCCCTCGCCCGCGACGCCGGCGAGCGCGGCTGGTGGGAGGACTACCGCGACCTGCCGCGCCCCCTCGCCGACTTCATCGCCCTCGAATCCGAAGCGGGCACCATCCGGCAATGGGAGAGCAACTGCGTCCCCGGTCTGCTGCAAACCGAGGCGTATGCGCGGCGGATCACCGAAGGATTTAACGAGATAACCACCATGCCGCCGCAGGAAATAACCCGCCGCATCGAGGTGCGAATAAAGCGGCAAGAACTCCTACATTGGACTAAACCGCCTCAGTTGCTGCTCGTCATCGACGAAGCCGTAATGCGGCGCCGGGTCGGCGGCGCCGATGTGATGCGCGAGCAACTCGACCACTTGCTCGATATAGGAAACCTGCCGCACGTCACCCTGCAGGTCCTCCCGCTGGGGGCACCGCGAAGCGTGGTCGTCGAGTCGTTCACCATCTTGCAGTTCCCACCGGCGTACGACGTCACGTTCCCTGATATCGTGCACATCGAAAGCATCACCATCAGCCACTCGGCCGATGAGCGATTCACCCACATGTATCGCCTCGCACACAACAGCCTCGCGACCCAAGCGCTCACTCCCGCCGAAACCCGGCAGCGGATCAGCGAAGCCCGGGACCTGTGGTAACACATCGGCCAGTGGCGCCTACATAGTAGCGAAAGGCGTGAATTGTCCGATTTTGATGTCATCGGGCGCGGCTGGCGGCGAAGCACGCACTGCAACGCGAACGGAACCTGTGTCGAGGTCGCCGTTCTGTCGCCGTCCGAACTCGTCGCGGCACGGGACGCCGCGTACGGCGACCGCAGCCCGGTCCTGACCTTCGACCGCGCCGTCTGGAGCGGTTTCATCAACCGGTTGAAGGAGGGGGCGTTCGACCTGCCCCGATGAGCAGGTGAACGACAGGCACTTCGCAGACCCTTCAGGACGGCGAAGCGAGCCGGGGTCCTCGACCGAAGACCTCGGCTCCGCCCACGGGTCTCACCCTCCGCGCGCACGCCGCGCGAGGACGCGCCAGGCCATCCCCGCGACGGCGCCCGCCCCCAGGGCGACCACCGCCGCCCCCGCCCGCCGGCTCGCGGCCCCGCGGGCGGCCTCCGACCGGGCCGGCGTCGGCCCGACCGGACCGGCGGCCACCGCCGCCTCGTACTCCTCGGCGAAGATCTTCTCGAACCGTCGGGCCCGGCGGTTCGCGACGAACGACAGCCGCGCCTCCCCCCGCCGGCGCCAATAGTCGCGCCCCGCGTTACCGGAGAAGAGATCCCCCCGAGCGGCGTACCGCACCTCCGCCTCGGACATGTCCTTGAACTCCCAGCGCATCCGCCACCAGTTCAGCAGCAGATTGATATACAGATCTCGCCGAAAATCGTCGGGGGCGAGACCGTCCCGGGCACTCCAGCCGACCACCTCTCGATAAACCGGATCGTCCAGCATCACTCGCATCAACTCGAACTGCGCCGTGCGCGCCGCCTGTTCCCGGGCATGGCGTACCTCCCTGGCCTGGAGCGCCACCGAGAACCCGAGCAGGGCCAGGGCGCCCGCCGCCAGCAGCGCCGACACCGCTCCATAGGTCTGGCCGATATTGCTCAGCAACGGCCAATCGACAGCGGACCCCGCGAACAACTCGCGCAGCACAAAAGGCGAGAGAATGACCAGGACGATCGTGGCCGCGACACCGAACGCCACCGTCATCATCGGCGACCAAAACCGGGCAAGCCCGACAGAACGCAACACGACCCCCGCAAGGATTGATGTCCGATCAACAAAGTGATTGAACGTCAGCCCTCACGTCAGGTCAATGCCGGTTCACGTGGGCCCGCCCGGCGCGGGGCCTACTCGACCGTGACGGACTTCGCGAGGTTGCGGGGCTGGTCGACGTCGTGGCCCTTCGCCGTCGCGAGTTCGCACGCGAACACCTGCAGCGGGACGGTCGCGACGAGCGGCTGCAGCAGGGTCGGGACGGCGGGGAGCCGGATCAGCGTGTCCGCGTACGGCTCGACCGACTCGTCGCCGTCCTCGGCGATCACGATCGTGCGGGCGCCCCGCGCGCGGATCTCCTGGATGTTCGACACGATCTTGTCGTGCAGGACGTCGCGGGCGCGCGGCGGGACGATCACCACGACCGGCAGGCCCTCCTCGATGAGGGCGATCGGGCCGTGCTTGAGCTCCCCGGCGGCGAAGCCCTCCGCGTGCATGTACGCGAGTTCCTTGAGCTTGAGGGCCCCTTCGAGCGCGACGGGGAAGCCCACGTGCCGTCCGAGGAACAGGACGCACCGCTCGCCCGCGAGGGAGCGGGCCAGCTCGCGGACCGGCTCCATCGTCTCGAGGACCTTGTCCACCTTCTCGGGCATCCGCTCCAGGAGCTGGATCATCGCGAACACCTCGTCGCCCCACTTGGTGCCCCGGACCTGCGCGAGGTAGAGGGCGATCAGGTAGACGGCGACGAGCTGGGTGAGGAACGCCTTCGTCGACGCGACGGCGATCTCGGGGCCCGCGTGCGTGTAGAGGACGCCGTCGCACTCGCGCGGCAGCGTCGAGCCGTTGACGTTGCAGACCGCGAGCAGCTTCGCCTTCTGCTCGCGGGCGTGCCGGACGGCCATCAGCGTGTCCATCGTCTCGCCCGACTGGGAGATCGCGATGACCAGCGTGGTCGGCGACAGGATCGCGTCCCGGTAGCGGAACTCGTGCGCCAGCTCGACCTCGCACGGCAGGCCGGCCCAGTGCTCGATCGCGTACTTGGCGATCATCCCGGCGTGGTTGGCGGTGCCGCACGCCACGATGACGACCTTGTCGACCTCGCGGAGCTCCCGGTCGCCGAGGCGCATCTCGTCCAGGTGCAGGCGCCCGTCGGTGCCGATGCGGCCGAGGAGCGTGTCGGCGACCGCGCGGGGCTGCTCGGCGATCTCCTTGAGCATGAAGTAGTCGTAGCCGCCCTTCTCGGCGGCCGACACGTCCCAGTCGACGTGGTACTCGTTGACCTCGGCGGGGCGGCCCTCGAAGTCGGTGACCGTCACGCCGCCGGCGCGCAGCTCGACGACCTGGTCCTGGCCGAGCTCGATCGCGTCGCGGGTGTGCGCGATGAACGCGGCGACGTCGCTGGCGAGGAAGTTCTCGCCGTCCCCCACGCCGACGACCAGCGGCGAGTTGCGGCGGGCGCCGACGACCAGGTCGGGGTCGCCGGTGTGCATCGCGACGAGCGTGAACGCGCCCTCCAGGCGGCGGCAGACGCGGCGCATCGCGTCGGCGAGGCCGCCGCCGCCCTTCAGCTCGTCCTCCAGCAGGTGCGCGACGGCCTCGGTGTCGGTGTCGGACTCCAGCCCGTGCCCGGCCTCGGCCAGTTCGGCGCGCAGCGCCGCGAAGTTCTCGATGATCCCGTTGTGGATCACGGCGACCGAGCCGGTGCAGTCGACGTGCGGGTGCGCGTTGCGGTCCGTCGGCGCCCCGTGCGTCGCCCACCGGGTGTGGCCCATCCCGAGCGTACTGTCCGGCGGCGGCTCCTCCTCCAGCGCCCCGCGCAGGTTCACCAGCTTGCCCGCGCGCTTGGCCGTCGTCAGCTTCCCGTCGGCCAGCACGGCCACACCGGCCGAGTCGTAGCCCCGGTACTCCAGCCGGGCGAGCCCCTCGACGACGACGTCGAGCGCCGACCGCGCGCCTACGTACCCCACGATTCCGCACATGGCCGCAACTCTATTCGCTGCGCGACGTCCGCCCTACCTGCGTCCGCCGTAGGAGGGTGACGCTAGCGTGGACGCCCGATGAAATCCCGGAACGGACCTGAACAGGCCGTTACGTTACTGGCATGAACGGATGGGACGGCGTGCCGAGCCCCTATGTGGAACTCTCCCGCGACGCGTGGCGCCGGCTGCGCGAGAGCACGCCGCTGCCGCTGACGGCCGGCGAGCTGGACGCCCTGCGCGGCGTGCGGGACCCGATCGACATCACCGAGGTCGAGGAGGTCTACCTGCCGCTGTCCCGGCTGCTGAACCTGTTCTTCCTCGCCGACACCGGACTGCGCGGCACCGTCAGCGAGTTCCTCGGGGACGAGGTGAAGCCCACACCGTTCATCATCGGTGTGGCGGGCAGCGTCGCGGTCGGGAAGTCGACGACGTCGCGGCTGCTGCGCACGCTACTGGCCCGCTGGCCCGAGCACCCGAGCGTGGAGCTGGTCACGACCGACAGTTTCCTCCATCCGAACGCGATTTTGACCGAGCGCGGCATGATGGAGCGGAAGGGGTTCCCGGAGTCGTACGACCGGCGGGCGCTCGTCCGGTTCGTCTCGTCGATCAAGGCGGGCGCGGAGGAGGCGTCGATCCCGGTGTACTCGCACCTGGAGTACGACATCGTCCCGGACGCCCGGCAGACCGTGCGGCGCCCCGACATCCTGATCGTCGAGGGCCTGAACGTCCTCCAGCCGCCGCCGCCCGGCGCCCTCGGCGTGTCCGACTTCTTCGACTTCTCCATCTACGTGGACGCCCGGGTCGAGGACATCCGGCAGTGGTACATCGACCGGTTCTTCGCCCTGCGCCGCACCGCCTTCACCGACCCGCGCTCCTACTTCCACAAGTACGCGAGCGAACTGGACGAGGACGAGACGGCCGCGTTCGCGCAGCGCGTGTGGCGCGACGTCAACGAGATGAACCTCGTGTCGAACATCCTCCCGACCCGCGCCCGCGCCACGCTCGTCCTCCACAAGGACAAGCACCACGCGGTCCGACGAGTCCGCCTCCGCCGAATCTGACCCACCCCTCCCGCACGGCCTCCGGGCCCCGAGCGCCCTACGGCCGCGCGGGGGAAGTCCCGCCCCCACGCAGGGACACCCGCCCGGCCACCACGCGCGCGGCGGGCGGCCGACGCGCGCGGAACGCCCCACGGCCTGCTCGGGGGCGCCCGCGCGGGTGGGCGCCGGGGTCAGAGGGGGTGCCAGGGGCCGGTTATGGCGAAGGTGGTGCCGGGGGTGTAGACGTTGACGAACATGGTGCGGGCGTCGGGGGCGAAGGTGATGCCGGCGAACTCGCCCCATTCGGGGGTGCCGGTGCCGCCGATGTTCTGGCGGTTGCGGGCCATCGGGTAGACGGTGCGGCGGCGGGTCACGCCGAAGACGTGCTGGGCGCCGTCGCCGTCCTCGCAGATCATCAGGCCGCCCTGCGGGGCCGTGCAGATGTTGTCGGGCGCGTCGCCGGGGGTTCCGGTGTCCGCGCCGGGGCCGAAGACGATCACGAGCGTGAGGCGGCCGGCGTGCGGCTCGTACGACCAGACCTGCCCGTAGTGGTCGGCGTGGGAGCCTTCCTCGCTGCGGGCGTAGCTGGACACGAAGTGGACGCGGTCGCCGCTCCAGTAGCAGCCCTCGAGCTTCTGCGCGTGGGTGACGCCGGTGCCGAAGTCCTGGAGGCGGACGGGCGTCTCGCGGGCGAGCGGATCGGGGACCTCCACCCACTCGACGTGCTCGAACACCGTGCCGGGTTCCTGGACGACGGAGAGGTCCGGGACGTCGGGGACGCGCAGGGCTTCGAGGCGCCCGCCGGCGCGGAGGCTGCCGAAGCCGCCGCGCGGGTTCTTCGGGAGGAACCGGTAGAACAGGCCGAACGGTTCGTCGAACGCGTCCTCGGTCTCGTAGACGGTGCCGTCGCGCGGGTCGATCGCGACGGCCTCGTGCTGGAACCGGCCGAGGCCGGTGAGCGGCTCGGGGACGGTGCGGCCGTGCTGGTTGGGGTCGACCTCGAAGACGAAGCCGTGGTCCTTGGTGTAGCCGTTGTCGCCCGCTTTGTCCTCGGTCTCCTCGCAGGTCAGCCAGCTCCGCCAGGGGGTGGGGCCGCCGGCGCAGTTCACGGCCGTCCCGGCGATCGCGACGCGCTCCTCGCGGACCCGGTGGGCCGCGTCGACCTCGACGACGGTGCAGCCGCCCGGGCCCTCGGGGTCGTAGGTGAGGCCGTGGACGACGGGGACGCGCCGTTCGGCGTCCTGCCGGTTCTCGTGGTTGCGGACGAGCCGGACGTTCCGGCCGCGCGCGGGGAACGCGGCCATGCCGTCGAAGTGGCCCGGGACCGGGCCCTCCCCCGACCGCAGCGGGTCGCCCTCGCGGGACACGACGGTGTACCGGAAGCCGCGCGGCAGGTCGAGCAGGCCGTCCGGGTCGGGGACGAGCGGCCCGTACCCGGTCTCGCGGGCGGGGCCGACGACGGCGTCGGCGCCGTCCCCGAACGTGGTGCCGCCGAACAGGTGGTCGACGGCGCCGATGACCGCGATGCCCGCTCCGAACGTGCCCGTCCCCGCGAGGACCTGCCGACGCGTCACTGCCATGCCCGAATCCCCATTTCCACGGAACGATCCGCTGTCACCCGGTCGTCGTAATCTGCATGATCTCCCACGGTGTGCGACCGCCTGCTCACTTTGTCGCCGCCGGACCCGACCATGAAACGGAAACGATGCCGGAAACACCCCGCGTCCCCGAGGCCGCCGCGAGCGATGTCCCGGCCCTGCTGGCCGAGCCTCCGTGGACCCGCCGCCGGACGCCGCCGCCCGCCGAACCGATCGTCGTGAAGGGCCTGAAGCGCCCGAAGGCGCCCGCCGCCGAGTCGTGGCCGCCCGGGCTGCGGGAGGAGTTCGCGAGCGCGCCGAGCCCGTACGGGGCGTCGGAGACGCCCGTCCCGGACGACGTCGACTGGGAGGCGATCGCCGACTACTACCGCGGCGGCGAGGCCCTGGAGGGCCTGCGCGGCGGGGACCGCAGCATCCGGTGGCGCTGGCTGGTCCTGGACGGGCCGGACGACCTGGCCGTCGAGCTGCTCGCGGACGAGCGGTACTTCGACGACCATTCCGGCTGGGTGTACGTCGACGACCTCAAACGGGTCGCCGCCCGGCACGGGCTCGCCGCGCACCGGCTGCTCCTGCACGCCGCGAAGGAGCACATCACCTGCGCGGAGGCGCTGGTCCCGTTCGTCGACGACGCGACCGCCCAGTTCATGCTGAAGGGCTGGAAGCGGAACGAGGCGGCGGGGCGCGCCTGGGCGGCGTGGCACGGTCCGGCGGCGGTACCGTTCCTCGTCCCGGAGGCGCTGCGCAAGCCCGGCCCGAAGCGGACGCACGCCGAGGAGGCCATCGCGGTCATCGTCCGCGAGCACGGCGGTGACTGCGTCCTCGCAGCGGCGCGGGAGTACGGCGACGAGGCCGTCGCGGGAATGGAGGCGCTCGGCCTCGACCCCCTCGACCGGTTCCCCGATCCGCTGCCGGAGCCCGACGAGGAGTTCGTCCGCGAGAAGCTGCCGCCGGTGCTGCTGCGCGGCCGGGAGGCGGCCCTGCCGGTGCCGGCGGTCCGGAACCTCGTGACGATGCTGCGGATCTCCTCGGTCAAGGACCCGTACGCGGGCTGCGAGCAGGTCTTCGAGCACCTCGATCCCGCGTCGCTCGCGGAACTCGCCTGGGCGATGTACCTCGCGGAGGGGTACGTCCCGAACGCTTGGGCGTCGCCGGGCACCGAGTACGCGGTGCAGCGGCTCGGGGACGCCGAAACGGCCGCGCGGCTCGCGGCGGCGATGGTCCGGTGGAGCAAGAACCGGGTCTATTCGGGCGGGCTGCGGGCGCTGGACGTGCTGACGGCGATCGACTCCCCCGACACGCTGCGGCACCTCGACCGGCTCGCGCGCAAGGCGGCCGACGTCAAGCGGATGCAGGTGCACGCGCACTGGCGGCTGCAGGCCGTCGCTCAGAGGCAGGGCATCACGACCGAGCAGCTCGCGGACCGGCTCGTCCCGGACTTCGGCCTCGACGCCGACGGCGGGATGACGCTCGACTACGGGCCGCGCCGCTTCCGCGTCGGGTTCGACGAGGAACTCGAACCGTACGTGCTCGACGGGAGCGGCGAGCGGCGCGCGACGCTCCCGAAGCCGGGCGCGAAGGACGACGGCGCCCTCGCCCCGGCCGCGTACCGGCGGTTCGGCGACCTCAGGAAGGAGGTCCGGGACGTCGCCGCCGACCAGATCACCCGGCTGGAGCGGGCGATGGTCACCGGACGGTCGTGGGCGGCGGACGAGTTCCGCGAGGTGCTCGCGGAGCATCCGCTGATGCGGCACCTCGCCCGCCGGCTCGTCTGGTCCGCCGGGCCCGACCCGTTCCGCATCGCGGAGGACGGCACGTTCGCCGACGTCCGCGACGACGCGTTCGCCCTCCCCGCGGACGCCTCGGTCACGCTCCCGCACCCGCTGCTGGTCAAGGACCGCGCGGGCTGGGCCGAGGTGTTCGCCGACTACGAGATCCTCCAGCCGTTCCCCCAGCTCGGACGGGTCGTGCACGAGCCCGCGCCGGACGAGCGGGCGGCGTCGCGGCTGGCCCGGTTCGAGGGCGCGCGCGTCCCGAACGGGCCGATCTTCGGGCTCGTCCGCGCGGGCTGGGTCTTCGGGGCGAAGGAGACCGGCGGGTACCAGCGGGACGTCTCGCTCGAACTGGTGAAGGACCGGTTCGTCACCGTCCACATCGAGCCGGGCATCCGCGTCCTCACCCCCGAGGACGCGCCCGTCCAGGAGATCGCCCAGGTGCGGCTCGGCGCCTCCCGGTACGGGAGCCCCCTCACGCTCGACGAGTTCGGGCCCGTCCTGGCGTCGGAGGTGCTCGCCGCGCTGACGAAGCTGACCGGAGCGGACCGGGACGCGTGATGGACGCTCCCCCCGTGCCGGACGCCGCCCCGCGGGCCCTCCCGCCCCTGCTCGCCGACCCGCCCTGGGCCCGGGCGGCGCGCGCCGGGGAGCCGGTCGTCCTGCGCGGGCTGGAGGCCCCGGCGGCGCCGCCCGCCGAAGCGTGGCCGCTCGGGCTGCGGCAGGGGTGGGAGGCCGTGCCGGACGCCGCCCTGCACGACCTGCTGCCGGCGCCGCCCGCCGCCACCGACTGGGCGGAGGTCGCGGAACGCCTCCGCGGCGACCCGGCCGGGTCGCGCCGCGAGTACTACTGGCTGGTCATGCGCGGCCCGGACGATCTCGCGCGGGAGCTGCTCCGGGACGAGCGGTACTTCGACGCCTGGTCCGGCGCGGAGTCCGAGGCGGCCCTCCTGCGGATCGCGGCCCGCCGCGGCCTCGCGGCGCTCGCGCTGCTGCTCCGCGCGGCCGAGCGGCACGGCCTCGTGACGGCTCTCGCGCCCTTCCGGGACGCCGCCGTCGCCCGCGTCATGGTCGGCGCGCTGGACGGCGACTCCGCCCGCGCGGACCAGGCCCGCGTCTGGTTCATGTGCCACGGCCGGGACGCCGCGGTGTTCGTCGTCCCGGACGCGCTGCGCGACCCCGGCCCCGAGCGCGACCGGGCCGGACGGGCGCTGGCGCTGATCGCGCGGGTGCACGGCGTCCGGTGCGTCGTCGCGGCGGCGCGGGAGTACGGCGCGGAGGCCGCCGCGGCGGTGGAGGCGCTCGGCCTCGACCCCTTGCTGCAGTGCCCCGACCCGCCGCCCGAACCGGACGAGGCGTTCGTCCGCGAGCGGCTCCCGCGGGTGCTGCTGCGCGGGCGGGCCGCGGCGCTGCCCGTCCCGGCGGTCCGGGCCCTGGTCACGATGCTGCGGATGTCGACGGTCGAGGAGCCGTACGGGGGCTGCGAGCAGGTCCTCACCCGCCTCGACCGCGCGTCCCTCGCCGACCTCGCCTGGGCCCTGTACGAGCACCGGGACCGCGCGGACGGCCGCTGGGCCGCGCCGGACGTCCGGTACGCGCTGCAGCGGCTCGGCGACGGCCGGACGGCCGCGCGGCTCGCCCGCGAGATGGGCGGCTGGGACGACGCGGCGGTCCCGCCGGGGGCCGGGCACGAGGCCGTCGAGGTGCTGGCCGTGATGGCGCCGGACGACGCCCCCGCCCACCTGGACCGGCTCGCCCGCACCGCGGCCGCCGCGGAGCTGCGCGCCGCCGCGCGGGACCGGCTCGGCACGGCCGCGCGGGTCCGCGGGCTGACGCCCGCGCAGCTCGCGGACCGGCTGGTCCCGCGGCTCGGCCCGGACGCCCCCGCGGACGACGTCCGCGCCGTCCTCGCCGAGCAGGCGGGACGCCTCGAAGAGGCGATGCTGTCCGGGCGTTCGTGGGCGGTGGACGAGTTCCGCGAGGTGCTCGTCGCGCATCCGCTGCTCGGACGCCTCGCCCGGCGGCTCGTCTGGTCCGCGAGCCCGCCCGGCCCGGACGGTTCGGCGGCGTTCCGCGTCCTGGACGACGGCGCGTTCGCCGATGTCCGGGGCGTCCCGTTCGTCCCGCCGGAGGGCGCCCGGATCACGCTGCCGCACCCGGTCCGCCTGGACGGCGCCGAGGCGTGGGCCGACGTCTTCGCCGGGCACGCCGTGTCGCAGCCGTTCGCGCAGCTCGCCCGTCCCGCCCATGTCCTGACCGACGGCGAGCGGGCGTCGGTGTCGCTGGGCCGGCTCCGCGGCACCAGGGTCCCGACCGGCCGGATCGTCGCGCTGACCGCGCGCGGCTGGAGCCTCCCGGCCCCGCCGCTGCGCATGGTCCGGCAGCGGCAGCTGCACCGCACGACACCCGACGGGCACGCACTGATGGTCACGTTCGAACCCGGGATCCACGTCAGGCATCCCCACCGGTACGCGGAGCAGGAGCTCCACGCCGTCCTCCTGGTGGGCGCGCGGCAGGCGCGGTGGGGCGACGTGGACCCCGTCGCCGTGTCCGAGCTCCTCACCGCCCTCACGACCGACCCGACGCCACCGGCCGTCCAGAACCCGAAAGCAGAGACATGACGGAAACGCCCCGCCTCCCGGAGGCCCCCGCGAGCGCCCTTCCGCCCTTGCTCGCCGACCCGCCGTGGGCGCGCGCGTCCCGGACCGCGGAACCGGTCGTCCTCAAGCTGAAGGCCCCCAAGGAGCCCACGGCCGTGCGCTGGGCCCCGGGCGTGCGCGAGGAGTGGCTGACCGACCCCGAACGACTGAAGCGGCTGCCGCGGCTGCCCGACGACACCGACTGGGAGCGGATCGCCGGGATCTTCGAGAGCGGCGGGGCGCTGGAGGAGGACCTCCCTCGGCGGCGGCTGTCGTTCGTCGCGCTCATCATGCAGGCGCCCCTGGAGATCGGGGAGAGGCTCCTCGCGGACGAGCGCTACTGGGACACCTGGACCGAGCATCCCTCGCACCTCCTGTACGAGGGCGCCGCCGCCCGGCACGGGCTCGCGGCCCTGGGCTTCATCATGCACCGGGCGAAGAAGCACCGGCAGTTCTTCGGGCTCCTGCCGTTCCTCGACCCCGCCGTCGCCCAGCTCATGGTCAAGTCGTTCGGCGAGTGGCCGAACGACCGCCAGGCGACGGCCTGGTACGAGATGCACGGGGCCGACGCCGCGCGGCTGACCGTCCCGGCCGCGCTCCGCAAGCCCGGCCCGACCCGGCGCCGCGCCGAGGAGGCGCTCCGCTTCGTCGCGCAGCGGCACGGGCACGAGGCGATCGTGGAGGCGGCGCGGTCCTACGGGGAGGAGGCCGCGGCCGCCATCTCGACCCTGACCACCGACCCGCTCGACCGGTACCCCGACCCGCTGCCGGACGTCCCTGCTGAGCTCGACCCCGGGCAGCTGCCGCAGGTGCTGCTGCGCGGCCGCGAGCAGGCGCTGCCCGCGTCCGCGACCCGGCACTTCATCACCCTGCTGGCCATCGCGCAGGCCCAGCCGTCCTACCCGGGGATCGAGCCGGTCGTGGAGGCGCTCGATCCCGGGTCGCTCGCCGACTTCGCCTACGCGCTGTACGTCGCCGACCGGTACCCGGACCGGTGGGCGTCCCCGGCCGCAGAGACCGCGCTGCTGAAGTTCGGGGACGACCGGGCCGCCGACCTCATGGCCCCGATCGCCAAGCGCTGGGACGGGTGGGACACGTGGAACCGGGGCGGCACGGAGGTGCTGAGCCTGTTCACCCGCCTCGGGACGCCCACCGCGCTGCGGCACCTGAAGATGCTCTCCGAGAAGGCGGCCGACCAGAAGCGGCTCCGGCGGTTCGCGAAGTCGGCCCTGGAGCGGGTCGCGAAGGAGCGCGGCTACACCACCGAGCAGCTCGCCGACCGGCTCGTCCCGCCCTTGGGCCTGGACGTCGACGGCACGATGACGCTCGACTACGGGCGCCGCTCGTTCGTCGTCGGGTTCGACGAGCACCTCAAACCGTTCGTGACGGATGAAGCGGGCAAGGGCCGCAAGACCCTGCCGAAGCCGGGCGTCAAGGACGACCCGGAGCTGGCACCCGCCGCTTACAAGCGCTTCGCCGAACTGAAGAAGGGGGCCCGGGCGGTCGCGTCCGAGCAGATCAAGCGCCTCGAACGGGCGATGGTCACCGGACGGTCGTGGACCCCTGACGAGTTCCGCACGATCTTCGCCGAACACCCGCTGCTCCGCCACATCGTCCGCCGCCTCGTCTGGGCCGCCGACGCGACCACCTTCCGCGTCGCCGAGGACGGCACGTGCGCCGACGTCCACGACAACGCGTTCGTCCTGCCCGACGACGCGTCCGTGACGATCCCGCACCCGCTCCGCTTCGACCTCGCACCATGGGGCGAGGTCTTCGCCGACTACGAACTCCTGCAACCGTTCGAGCAACTCGCCCGTCCCGTCCACACCCTGACCGACGACGAGCGCGGCGCGACCCGCCTCGCCCGGTTCAGCGGCAAGACCGTCGACTTCCGCCGGATCATGGGCATGACGTCGCGCGGCTGGGAACTCGGCGAGAAGGAGGACGGCGGCTTCCGGCGCCAGGTCATGCTGATGACGCCGGACGGCAAGCACGTGATGGCGTTCTTCAGTCCCGGCATCCGCGTGATCGCCCCGGAGGAGTTCGCCGAGCAGGACTTCCGCGACGCGATCGTCCTGTCCGGCCGCCACTCGGGGACCACGATCCCCTTCGGCGACCTCGACCCCGTCGTCGCGTCCGAGGTGATCGCCGACCTCACCCGCGTCACGTCCTGAACCCCGGCGGGCGCCGGTTCCGAGGGAACCGGCGCCCGCCCCCCCGGTGTGGCTTCGTGCGACCGCGAGGTCCTCGTCTAGGAGACGGGCCGCGTCTCGACCGGATTGCCGGGTTCGTCGAGCCACACCGTCTGCCCGTCCGGCGTCACCGTGACCCCGAACCTGGAGGCGTCCGGCCTCCCCCGCGCCTCCCACCGCTCCTGCGTCTCGTCCAGCACCGCCTGCGGGAGCCGCTGCCCGTGCAGCGGCATGAACCAGACGGGGACCGAGAACCGCCCTTCGGCGGTGCCGTCCTCCCGCACAGTGAGCACGGCCAGCGGCCCGGACGGATGGAACGTCGCCGCCCACGGCACCACGACGAGCCCGCCCGGCCTCGTCTGCTCGATCCACGCGTAGGGGACGGTGTGCGCCGCCGCCGTGGCCAGCACCCGGTCGAACGGCGCCCGCGCCGGGACGCCCGCCTCCCCGTCCCCGGTGATCACGGCCACGTCCGGACGGCCCGCGGCGCGCAACGCCCTCCGGGCGTGCTCGGCCGCCTCCCCGTCGATCTCGACCGACACGACCTCGGCCCCGAGCGCGGCCAGGCAGGCGGCGTTGTAGCCGGTCCCCGTGCCGATCTCCAGCACGCGCATGCCGGGCGCCAACCGCAGGACGCCGATCATCCGGGCCATCACCGAGGGCCCGGACGTCGACGAGGTCGGCCACGTCCCGTCCTTGAGCCGCGTCGCGACCGGCTCGTCCGCCGCCACGAGCCGTTCCCACGCGTCCGGCTCGTCGGCGCGCGACAGCCGCACGAACCGGCCGTCCCGCACCGCCCAGACCGTCTCGGGGACGAACAGGCGCCGATCGACCGGCGGAAGCCCCGGAAACCCGCTCACCCCTGCCCCGTTCCGCTGCAGGTGCCGCAGGTGATCTTCTGCTCCTTGCTGTCCAGGTTCACCTTCACCCATCCCTTGCCACCGCACGCGCCGCACGCCTGCTTCTTCCCGTGCTTGCCCATCGCGTCTCCTTCGCTTGTGCTCACGACTCGGCTTCCAGGGGCGCGACCACGAACCAGACCTCGGTGCCGCGCGTGGAGCGGCGGCTGAACCTCCAGCGCACGGCCAGTTCGTCCAGTAACGCGACGCCGCGCCCGCCCTCCTTCGACGTCCCGGCCCGTCGCAGGCACGGCGCCCCGGGCGCGCCCTCGTCGGTGACCGCGGCCCGCACCCACCGGACCGTCCAGCGGATGTTCACCAGGAACGAGCCGCCCGGACGGCCACTGCGCGAGTGCTCGATGGCGTTCGTGCCGATCTCGGACGTGAGCAGGACGGCGTCCGCGCGTCCCGGGTGCTCGCCGAGGACGTCGCGGACGAACCGGCGCGCCGCCGACACCTCGATCGCGAGCCCCGGCAGCCGGATCTCCTTTTCCTGGGTGCTCACCGCGCCACCGCCGTCCCGACGGTGTCCGCCGCGAGCGGGTCGGTGACGAGCACCCAGCCGCCCGAGTAGACGAACGCCCACGTGTCGTGCTGCGGGACGGGCACGCACGCCACGTGCCGGACGCACCGGGCGCGTGCGCGCAGGATGCCCACGCCGTCCACGTCCAGCACCTCCGCCGCGATCCCGCGCCCGTTGAGCTGCCCGGCCAGCCAGGCCAGCAGCACCGCGCGCCTCTCCCGCACCGTCTCCGGCGGCCCGTTCATCCGTATCCCACCCCTCACCCGCTCCGTAGCCGTATGGTGACAGAGTGTTCCAGGATGATGACTGATCGCATGTGCTTCGACGCATAATGTGAGGACGCGATGCCGTACACCGCCACCGTCCGAGGCCGACGCCTCGCCCGCGAGCTGCGGAAACTACGCCAGGAGGCCAAACTCAGCGGCGACCAGGTCGCCCGGGAGCTCGAATGGGAGCAGTCCAAGATCAGCCGAATGGAGAACGCCAAGATGCGGATCACCTCCGGCGAGGTGATGGAGCTCCTCGAGCTGTACGGCATCACTGGCGACAAGCGCACCGAGCTCGTCCAACTCGCCCGCGAGGCCCGCAAGAAGGGCTGGTGGCACAGCTACGAGGACGTCCTCAGCACCGGCTTCAGCGACTACCTGGCATTCGAGTCAGAGGCGCTGACCTACCGCACCTTCCAATCCCAGCTCATTCCAGGGATCCTTCAGACGGCGGACTACGCACGCGCGATCTTCCGGGGCGCACGTCCCCGAACCACGGAAGAGATCGAACGCGCGGTAGAAGCCCGACTGGCTCGACAGGAGCGACTCACAACGTCCACGAATCCGCTACACGCCAGGCTTGTGATCGACGAGTCAACATTGCACCGGTCGGTCGGCGACACCACCGTCATGCGAGCACAGCTACGTCGAGTACTTGAGCTGGGCGAGCTCGCGAACGTTTCGGTCCAGGTCCTCCCGTTCGAGGCCGGCGTTCACGCCGCGATCGACGGCCCGTTCACTTTGCTCACCTTCAAGAGGTACCCGGAGGTGCTTTACATGGAGCACTTCATGGGATGGATTTACTTGGAAAAGCCGTCCGAAACCGAGCGGAGTAACGTGGTTTTCGACCACCTGACCGCTTCCGCCTTGAACACGAGCAAGTCCGCAAGGCTTATCCACCAGATGGCCAGCGGCTCGTCCTAGGACCCGGAGGACAAGCATGACCAGCCACGACTTCACCTGCACGAACTGGCGCAAGAGCAGCCACAGCGGCAACAACGACTGCGTAGAAGTCGGCGCCGCCGGCCCCGCCCCTGCAACCTGGCGCAAGAGCACTCACAGCGGCACCGGGGACTGCGTCGAAGCGGCCTCGCTGGAAGGCATCATCGGCATCCGGGACTCGAAGGACCCGGACGGGGGCGTCATCGTGCTCGGGCGACGGGAGTGGGCGCGGCTCGTCGGCACCCTCAAGGCGACCACCGGCAAGTGACCCGCCCTTCCGGGACGCCGGAACACACGGCCGACGGGGGCCAGGAGAGCAATGGTGGGCGCGATCGGCCGATCTGTTCGGCGGCACTCGGATCGCGGAAGGCGTTACTGGGACAGGACGTTGATGACGCGGCCGTTGGGGTCGCGGACGAAGAAGCGGCGGACGCCCCACTCCTCGTCCTGCAAGGGATGGACGATCTCCGCGCCGGCCTCGCGCATCGCCGCGTAGGCCGCGTCCACGTCCTCCACCTCGACGCTCATGTCGGGGACGACCGGCGCGGTCGCGTCGTGCGTCAGGAAGGTGACCTGGGCGGTGGGGTTGGACGGGGAGGCGAGCGTCATCACCCAGCCGTGGTTCATGACCTCCTCGAAGCCGAGGAGGCCGTAGAAGTCGCGGCTCTCGTCCATGGCCTCGGTATGGAAATCGGGCATGGCGCGGCGGATGGGCATGGCGGCTCCCTCGGCGGACGGTCGGTTCCCGTTCAGGGTCTCATTCCCCTCGTCGTGCAGGGCTTCGAGTCGCGCGCGGCGGTAGCCGTCGCCCCAACCGGTCATGAGGCACATCGTCCGGCGGCGGTCGGGTCGGCGGCGCGCTCGGCGCGCCGCCGGTGCGGGACGCGTGGTTCCTCGCGTTCGAGCCGGGCGTCCAGGCCGCGCTCCCGGCAGTGTCGCCTACGGCCCGCGCCGCTCAGCGTTCGGCGGCGAGGGTGACGCCGAGGCCGATGAACGTGCCGCCGGTGGCCGCGTCGAGGCGGCGGCGGACGGTCTCGCGGGTGCGGAGCCAGCCGCCGATGCGGCCCGCGAGGACGCCGACGGTGCCGTCCGCGAGGAACTCGAGGGTGATCAGGACGCCGCCGAGGATCGCGACCTGGAGCCAGACGGGACCGGCGGCGGGATCGATGAACTGCGGGAGGAAGGCGACCATGAACGTGAAGGTCTGCGGGTTGGCCGCCGCGGACACGACGCCGTTGAGGAACGCGCGGCGGCCGGACGTCCCGTCGGGGGCCTGGTTGCTCCCGCGGTTCCGGATCAGCTGGACGCCGAGGTAGATCAGGTACGCGGCGCCCGCGATGCGGATCACGGTGAACGCGACGGGGAACGCCGTCAGGAGCGCGGCGAGTCCGGCGGTGGCCGCGACGATGTAGAGCGCGTCGCCGGTGATGACGCCGAGCGTGGCCAGCAGGCCCGCGCGGGCGCCGCCGCGCACGCCGCAGCCGAGGACGAACAGCATGTCGGGGCCCGGGGTGACGAGCGCGACGATCGTGGTCACCGTGAACACGGCGAGCAGGTGGGGGTCGACCGGCATCCGTTGATCTTCTCATCGCGGGCGGGACGGTTGAGGTCGCGAACCCGCCAGACCCTCCGCGGCGGCGCTTGTTGGGTGGGAGGCGTCCACCTCCACCGACACAGGACGGGGTCGCGATGACCACGCTCGTCGAACCGGGCGGCCGTCCGGCCGCGCCGCCGGGGCCGGCCGGGTGGCCGGCGGTGCTGTCGGTGACGCTCGGGATCTTCTCGATCGTCACCACCGAGATCCTCCCGATCGGGCTGCTGACGTCCGTCGGTTCGAGCTTCGCCGTCTCCGACGGCACGGCCGGGCTGATGATGACGATGCCCGGGTTCCTGGCGGCCCTCGCGGCCCCCGCGCTCACCGTCGCGACGGCGCGGGTCGACCGGCGGGCGATGCTGTGCGCCCTGATGTTCCTGCTGGCGGCGGCGAACTTCATCGCCGCGGCCGCACCCGCGTACTGGGCGATGCTCGTGTCGCGCGTCCTGGTCGGCGTCGTCATCGGCGGGTTCTGGTCGATCGGCGCGGGCCTGGCCGGACGGCTGGTGCCCGCGCGCTCCGAGCGCCGGGCGACGGCCGTCGTGTTCGCGGCGGTCCCGCTGGGGTCGGTGCTCGGGGTTCCGCTGGGGACGCTGATCGGGAGCGTGGGCGGGTGGCGGGTCAGTTTCGCGGTGCTGGGCGTCCTGTCGGCGGCGGTGCTCGTCGCGCTGGCCGTGCTGGTGCCGCCGCTGCCCGGGGAGCGGGCCACCGGGCTGGACGCGCTGCGCGGCGCGGCCCGCGGCAGCCGCTTCGCGCTGGCGGCGACGGTGCTGGTCGTCCTCGCGCACTTCGGCGCCTACACCTACGTGGCGCCGTTCCTGGAGGGGGTCACGCGGGTGTCCGCGGGATCGGTCACGGTGTTCCTGCTGGCGTTCGGGGCCGCGGGCATCGTCGGCAACTTCGTCGCGGGCGCCGCCGTCGCGCGCCGTCCGCGCGCCGCGTTCGGCACGGCGGCGGGACTGATCGCGGTGGCCGCGCTCGCGCTTCCCGTCCTGGGCAGGTGGGAGGCGGGCGCGGTGGCGCTGCTGGTGGTGTGGGGCCTGGGGTACGGCGCCGTGCCGGTGTGCTCGCAGACGTGGTTCGTCAGGGCCGCCCCGCACGCGCCGGAAGCCGCGTCGGTGCTGTTCACCGCGTCGTTCCAGGCGACCCTGTCGACCGGCGCCCTGGTCGGCGGCATCGTCGTGGACCGCACGTCGCCGTCGGCGGTGCTGCTGCTCGGCGGGGCCACCGCCGCGGTCATGGTCGCGGTCGTCGCGGGCCGCTCGCGCGCGGCGCGCTGACGGACGGCTCAGCGGGCGCGGGCGGCGATCAACTCGACCAGGACGTCCGGTGTGTCGGGTTCGAGGGCGGCGAGGCGGCGCAGGTGCGGGAGGTCCTCGCCGTCGGGGGCGGCCGGCCGAGGCGGGGGCGACGCGTGCAGGTCGGCGGGGTCGAGGGGGGCGGGCGGTCGTGCGGGGCGTCCTGGAACTCGACGAAGCCCGCGACCGTCCGGATCGTCTCCATGCAGGCCCGGTAGGCGTCCGGGAGCGGGAGGCCGACCCGGACGAACACGCCGATCAGCGCGTCGACGTTGCGGAGCATCGCGGGGTGGCGGGCGAGGGTGACGTTCTCGCCGAGGGCGAGGGTCGTCATGCCGGACCCAAACGCCTGAAAAGGCAAAACTTCCTGTGCGGGCCACGAAATTACAAGTTCAGGTCATACCATGACAATGAGTGGTCGATGGACGGTGCATGTTCGGTCAACGCGCCCCCTCGACATGCCCCTGACCTGTGAGGAGCCCCCGAGTGGACCGCGCCGCACCCTTCGCGGGACCCGGTGAGGTCGACGTGCGCGCCGGCCTCCCCCCGGCGACGCGCCCCGGACCCGACGAGCGGCGCCGGCTGGCCGAGGCCGCCGTCGCCACGCTGGCCGGCAACTGGACGGGCGCCGCGACGCTGCCGTCCCGCACGCAGTACCCGCACCAGTGGAGCTGGGACTCGGCGTTCATCGCGATCGGGCTGGCCCGCGTCGACCAGGACCGCGCGCAGCGCGAGCTGCTCGGCCTGCTCCGCGCTCAGTGGGGCGGCGGACGGCTGCCGCACATCGTCTACGGCGACACCGAGGACGAGTCGTACTTCCCCGGCTCCGCCTTCTGGGACAGCCGCGGCGTCCCCGACGCCCCCGCCGTGCGGACGTCCGGCATCGTGCAGCCGCCCGTGCACGCGCGCGCGGCGCTGACCGTCTGCACGCGGGCGGACGACGAGGCCGCGGCCGTCCGGTTCCTCGCCGAGGCGTACCCGAAGCTCGCGGCGCAGCACCGCTACCTGCTGGAACGGCGCGACCTCGACGGCGGCGGGCTGGCGTGCATCGTCCACCCGTGGGAGTCCGGCACCGACAACAGCCCCGCGTGGGACCCGTTCCTGGCGCGGTTCACCGAGGCGGAGTGCGCGTTCGTCCGCCGCGACATGGTGCACGTTCCGGCGGACGAGCGGCCCAGCGACGCGGACTACTCGGCGTACATCGCGCTGGCCGAGAGCTACCGCGACATCGGCTACGACGACCTCAAGCTGCTCGACAAGCACGGCTTCACGGTCGAGGACCCGCTGTTCAACGCGATCCTGCTGGACGGCGAGCTGTGCCTCGCCGAGATCGCCCGGCGGCTCGGCCGCGACCCGGAACCGCACCTGCGGTCCGCCCGCGCCGTCCACCGGGGGCTGATGGAGCGGCTGTGGGACGAGGAGCGCGGCACGTTCGTCGCCCGCGACGTCCGCACCGGCGTCCGGGGGACGGTCGCGACGGTCTCCGGGTTCGCGCCGCTGCTCGACCCGTGGCTGCCCGCCGAGGTGCGCGACCGGCTGGCCGGGCTGCTGCTGTCGCCCGCGTTCATGGACGGCTGCCGCCACCCCGTGCCCACCTACGACCTGCGCGAGCCGAACTTCGACCGCCGCTGCTACTGGCGCGGCCCGACCTGGGTGAACACCAACTGGCTGCTGTGGGTGGGCGCGCTGCGCGCCGGGCGGCCCGACATCGCCCGGACGATCTCCGCGTCGACCCTCGACCTGGTGGGGCGCTCGGGGTTCCGCGAGTACTTCGACCCCGTGGACGGCTGCGGGCGCGGGGCGCACGACTTCAGCTGGTCGGCGGCGCTCGCCCTCGACATGGTGGCCGCGGACGACGGCGCCGTGCCGCTGCCGTCGATCGTCCACGACGGCGCGCGGCGGCTCGACGCGTCGACGCCCGCCCGGTTCGGCGCCGCGGCGCGGACGTCCGCCGCGGAGCGCTGACCCGCGAGGGTCAGGCGGCGGCCCCGCCGGCGCCTACTCTCG
Organism: Actinomadura rifamycini DSM 43936; assembly: GCF_000425065.1. Classification (GTDB taxonomy): domain Bacteria; phylum Actinomycetota; class Actinomycetes; order Streptosporangiales; family Streptosporangiaceae; genus Spirillospora; species Spirillospora rifamycini. The sequence goes on along the minus strand of NZ_AULB01000026.1, from coordinate 95,307 downwards.
AAGAGATCGCTCGATGTGGCTCGGAAGCAGGTACGTCGCGAGGCGCAGGGTCGGGCGACTCATCCGGTGTCGGTGCTCGGCGAGGAAGTCGAGCAGGCGCTGCCGGTCGATCTTGCCGACCTCGCGCAGCGCGGTGCCGACCGGTTTGGTGACGAGTCCGCTGGGGTCGTCGAGCAGGAGATCGGCCAGGGCGAGCGGATCGTCGAGGTCGCCTTGCCGGATGAGCCAGAAGGAGGCGGTGATCGCGGTCCGCCGCTCGATCGCCGCATCGGACCGCGCGAGATCGAACAGCGGCCGGCGCGACTTGTCGAGCAGGTACCAGCCGACGACGCGCGGGGCCGAGCGGTCGACGAGATCCCAGATGTCGATGAACTCGTGGTGGTTCATGTAGGTCTCGTAGAGCCGACGCCGTCCGTCGTCGTCCAGACCGCGGCGCCGCGCCTTGAAGTCGAGGATCGAGACGCCGACCATGCGCATCTCGTACCACGGGCTGGCCAGCAGGTCGGGGACGTGGGAGAGGTCGATGTCCGTCCACTCCTTGGCGGTGTCGAACACCTCCTTCATCCGCACACCGATCACGTCCAAGCCGCTGTCGGGCGGCAGGCGTCGCACGATCTTGTCCCGCTCCGCGGGGCTCCGCCGGTTGCTCAAGGCGTCCTGGATCCGCTCAAGGGGCTGCGCCATTCCGCTGACCTTCCTGTCGCCGTCGGATCGGTGATCTCCGGTGAGCGCCGGGCGTGCGCCGGAGGGTCAGCGTGCCCTGCGATGGTTCGCGGTCGCATGGCTGCCCGCCGCGATCCCGGCGAAGAGCACCGCTCCGACGGGCCACACGACCCATGCGTCTTCCCAAGCATCGCCGATCAAGCCCCAGGCGAGGTGATCGCGGCGAGGATCGGCCGGTAGAACACCGCGATCACGCCGACGACGCTGCGCTCTCCGCCGCTGCCGCGGCGGGTGAGCTGCGCGGCGGGCGGCCGGTCGGGGTCACTCCGCGCGGCCGTAGGCCCGGACGGCGAGAGGACAGAACACCGCGAACAGGGCGGCGCACCAGAGGAGCGCGGTGGTGGCGGCGCCGTCCACCGGGGTGCCGTTGAGCAGGGCGCGGCAGGCGTCCATCACGTGGGTCACGGGGTTGACCTCGGCCCACGCGCCCAGCCAGCCCGGCAGCGTGCCGGTCGGGGTGGCGAGGCTCGTGCCCAGTTGCAGGGGCAGGAAAGTGATGAAGCTGAACGCCAGGACGGCGCTCGCGTCCTTGACCAGCACCCCGAAGAGCACGGTGACCCAGCTCAGGCAGAACCCGAACAGGACGGCGAGGCCCGCGGCGGCCAGCGCGGCGGCGGCCGTGCCCCCGGCGCGGAAGCCGAGCAGGACGCCGAGGGCGAACAGCAGCGCGACGGCGAGCAGGTAGCGGACGAGATCGGCCAGCACGGACCCGAGGAGGGGCGCGAGGCGGCTGATCGGCATGCTCCGGAACCGGTCGGTAACGCCGTTCTTGAGGTCGAGGTTGATGTTCGTGCCGGTGGACACCAGCCCGGACAGCGCGGCGCCCATGACGAGGATGCCGGGGAAGAGGTACTGCAGGTAGTCCCCGGTGGAGCCCGCGACCGGACGGCCGAACAGGTAGAGGAAGAGCACCAGGAACAGTGCGGGCGAGACGACCCCGTTGACGACGGGCCCCGGGTTGCGCTTCGTCTTGGCCAGGCTGCGGCGGGCCAGGACGAGGCTGTGCCGGACGGTGCGCAGTGGACTGGTCATCGTGCCGCCTTCACGGAGTCGGGGGGCGTGGAGCCGGAGCGCGCGTCGGAGCGCGCGCCGGTCAGGGCGTGGAACACCTCGTCGAGGCTCGGCAGCCGGAGGGACAGCTCGATGACGCCGATGCGCTGCGCGCGGAACCGGGCGGCCGTCTCGTAGAAGGCGTCGTCCCCGTCGACGGGGACGGCGAGTTCGGTGCCGGACGGACGGTCGGGGGCGCGCCCGGCGACCGCGGCGAGGATCGCCGCCGCCGGTTCGGCGTCGGCGGGGTCGTCGAGCCGGACGGCGATCGTGTGCCCGCCGATCCGGCGCTTCAGCTCGGCGGGGGCCCCGGCGGCGATCACCCGGCCGCCGTCGATGACGGTGATCGCGTCGGCGAGCGCGTCCGCCTCCTCCAGGTACTGGGTGGTCAGCAGGACGGTGGCGCCGTCGGCCGCGAGGTCCCGGACCATCCGCCACAGCTCGTCCCGCCTGCCCGGGTCGAGTCCGGCGGACGGCTCGTCGAGGAAGACCGCTTCGGGACGGCCGACGAGGGCGGCCGCCAGGTCGAGGCGGCGGCGCATGCCGCCGGAGTAGCCCGCGGCGGGACGGCCGGCGGCGTCGCCGAGCCCGAACCAGTCCAGCAGTTCGTCCGCGCGCTGCTCGGCGCGGCGGCGGGGCAGGTCGAGCAGCCGCCCGATCATGACGAGGTTCGCCCGTCCGGACAGTTCCTCGTCGACGCCGGTGTGCTGGCCCGACAGCGCGATCCGCTCCCGGACGCGCGCGGGGTCGCGCGCCACGTCGAACCCCGCGACGGTCGCGCGTCCGGCGTCCGGGCGCAGCAGGGTCGCCAGGATCCTGATCACGGTCGTCTTCCCCGCGCCGTTCGGCCCCAGCAGTCCGAGGACCCGCCCGCGCCCGGCCGCCAGGGTGACGCCGTCCAGCGCCGTCGTCCCGCCGAACCGTCTGACGAGGCCCTCCGCCTCGAAACCGTACTCGCTCATGACATGCTCCCACCATTCAGATGTTGGCATCATCTGGATGGTGAAAGTATCTTAGGACGCCCGGACGGGCAACGAGGGGTGGCGATGGTCAGGCTCACGCGAGCCCAGCGGCAGGAACGGACGCGCGCGGCCGTGCTGGTGGCGGCACAGGACGAGTTCGCCGAACACGGCTACGCCGACGCGAAGATCGACCGGATCGCGGAGCGGGCGGAACTCACCCGCGGCGCCGTCTACTCGAACTTCCCGAGCAAACGCGCGCTGTACCTCGCGGTCCTCGTCGACGCGCTCGACCGGGACGGGGACGCGGACGGGGACGGGGACGCGGCACCGCCCGCGGCGTCCCTCGACGAGGCGCTCGGCGCGTTCGCCCGCGCCCGGCTCGAACGCCTCCCGATGAGCGGCGACTCCCCGGCGAGCGCCGGGCTGCGGCTGCGGTCCACCGACGGCCTGTTCGACGACGACCGCGGCCGCGCCGCGCTCGCGCAGGTCACGTGGCTGGAGGGGCTGCTGCTCGGGCTGGCGCTGGAGACGTACGCGCCGCGCGTCCGGCGCGTCCGGCTGGCGGAGCTGGTGCTGACCCTGCTCGACGGCGCCGGGCACCTCGCGGGGACGGCGCCCGGGTTCGGCGACCCGTTCGACGTCGCGCGCGCCTGCCGCCACCTGGCCGGACTCGACCTCGGCGACGCCTGGGACCCGCCGCACCTGCCGTTCACCGCCCCCGCGACGCCCGTCCGGGACGCCTGGGAGCCGCCCGCGGAGCCGCTGGACGCGATCACCGGCGACCCGGCCGACCTCGGCGCCGACGGGGTGGTCGCGGTCCTCGGCACCGGCCGGCTGCGCGCGGCCGAGGAGGCGGTCCGCGCCGCCCGCCCCGGCGAGCCGGTGACCGTGGCCGTCGTGACGGCCGACCCCGCCGAACTCGGCCGCCTCGTGCGGCTGCGGATCGGCGACGTCGCCCGCTGCCTGCGCCGCGCGCTCCCCCCTGACGCGCGGCCCGGCCTGCGCCTCGTCCTGGACGAGCGCGGCGCCGTCGCGGCGGCCGCGGGCGTCCCCGCGCCGGACGACGGCACCGAGACCGCCGTGCGCGTCCGCGCCGGCGAGATCGTCGCCCGCGCGGACGGGCGCGGCGCGGCGCACGCCGTCGCGGCCGGCGGGACGCGGGTGTGACGATGCACGCGACCGGCACCGACCTGCTCGTCCTGCACACCCTGCGCTGCGTCGGCGTCGCGGGCGCCGCCCGGCTCGCCGAGGCCGCGGCGCTGCCCGCACCCGACGTGGAGTCCGAACTGATCGACCTCGCCGTGGCGGGGCTCGTCACGCACCTGCCCGGCGAGTTCGGCGGGTGGAGCCTCACCGACGCCGGACGGGCCTCGGACGCCGCCCGCATCCGCGACGAGCTCGACGCGGCGGGCGCCCGCCCCCGGGTCGCCGCGGCGTTCGACCGCTTCCTCGTGCTCAACCCGGAGATGCTCGACCTCTGCACGGCGTGGCAGCTCCGCACCGGCGACGGCGCCCGCGTGCTGGACGCGCTGGCGGACTTCCACCTGCGCGCCGACGCCGTCTGCGCCGACCTCGCCGCGGCGCTGCTCCGGTTCCGGCGCTACCGCGACCGGCTCGCCCGCGCGCTCGCCCGCGCCCGCGCCGGCGCGACCGAGTACGTGGCGGACGACCTCGCCTCGTACCACACGGTGTGGTTCCAGCTCCACGAGGACCTTCTCGTCACCCTGGGCATCCCGCGATGACCTGGACGTACCCGCTCGCGCCCGACGTCGCCGAGCCCGCGGACGTCCTCGGCGGCAAGGCCCGCGGCCTGATCGAGCTGCGGCGCCTCGGGCTGCCGGTGCCGCCCGGGTTCGTCGTCGGCACCCCGGCGTGCCGCGCGTTCCTGCGGGACGGCCGCCTCCCGGACGGCCTCGGCGCCGAACTGGACGCGGCCGTCGCGGACCTGGAGGCCGCCACCGGGCGGCGCCTCGGCGGCCGCACCCGCCCGCTGGCGCTCGCCGTCCGCTCGGGCGGCGCGGTGTCAATGCCCGGCATGATGAGCACGGTCCTGAACCTGGGCCTCACGCCCGAGGCGACCGCGGCCCTCGCCGCCGAAACGGGCGACGCGCCGTTCGCGCACGACTCCCGCCGCAGATTCCTGGCCGGCCTCGCCGCCGCAACGGCGGGCGTCCCTCCACGAACGTGGAGGGACGGCGCGAGCGGGACGCACCGGTCGGCCTCGCCGCTCGCCGCCGTCCCGGGCGAGGGGGCCGCCGAAGACGCCCGCGGGCAGCTCGACCTCGCCGTACGGGCGGTGTTCGCGTCGTGGAACACGGCACGCGCGAAGACCTACCGTGCGATCCACGGCATTCCGGACGATGCGGGGACGGCCGTGACCGTGCAGGCGATGGTGTTCGGCAACCGCGACGGCCGCAGCGGGACGGGCGTGGCGTTCGGCCGCGACCCCGCCACGGGCGAGCCCGTCCCGTCCGGGGAGGTGCTGTTCGGCGGGCAGGGGGAGGACGTCGTGTCCGGGCGGTCGAGCCCGCTGCGGCTGTCCGCGCTGGCCGACCGGGAACCGGCGGTGTGGGCGGCGCTCCTCGACGCGCTGCGGCGGATCGAGGGGCACTACCGGGACGCGTGCCACGTGGAGTTCACGTTCGAGTCGGGCGAGCTGTCGCTGCTGCAGGTCCGGGCCGGGGGCCTCGCCGGGCGCGCGGCCGTGCGGGTCGCGGTCGACCTGGCCGACGCGGGCGTGATCGACCGGGCCGAGGCGGTCCGGCGCGTGTCGCCGCACGACCTGCGGCACGCGCGCGCCCCGCGGCTCGACACCGCCGGACTGGACGTCCTCGCCCGCGGTGTCGGCGCCTCCCCGGGCGTCGCGGCCGGCCGGGTCGCCGCCACCGCGGACGACGCGGTCCGCATGGCGGCCGGCGGCCCGGTCGTCCTGGTGCGCCCGGAGACGTCGCCGCTCGACATGCACGGGCTCGCGGCCGCCGCGGGCGTCGTCACCGCCGCCGGCGGGACGACCAGCCACGCGGCGGTCGTCGCGCGGTCGATGGGCAAACCGGCCGTCGTCGGCGCGCCGGACTGCCTCGGCCTCCCGCCGGGCGCACTCGTCACGATCGACGGCGCGAGCGGCGAGGTCGTCGCCGGGCGCGCCCCGGCGGCGGCGGAGGCGAACCCGCACCTGGAGCGCCTCCTCGCCTGGCTCGACTGACCGGCGTCAGGCCAGGCGGGCGCAGTGGCGGCAGGCTCGGGCGGAGGCCGCGACCTTCGTGTGGGACACCAGGGTGAGGGCGGCGATCGCCGCGGCGAGCGGCCAGTCCGCGGACAGGGCGGACGCGGCGGTGAGGGCGACCGCGCTGGCGCCGAGGGCCGCGCCGGAGACCGTCCCGGCCCACGCGACCGTCCGCGGCAGGCCGGACGGGACGGGCATGCGGCGGGCCCACGCGCCCGTGGCGGCGAGGCCGCCGGCGCCGAGCAGGGCGGCGGCCGCGGCGACGGCGCCGACGAGCCGGGCCGCGTGCGGGAGCACGCCGCCGCCCGTGCCCGCGAGCTGCCAGCAGAGCAGGAGGACGGGGGCGCTCAGCGCGACCGCGAGGGCGGTGCGGCGGGCCTGCGCGATCGTGAGTTCGCGCTGGAAGTCGGGGGCGACGTCCGCGACCGTGCCGAAGTCGCGGACGGCGCGGCGCGCGGCGTCCGCGGCGGGCAGGCCCGTCGCGGCGAGGTCGTCGGCGGCGTCGGCGAGCCCGGCGCGGGCCTCGTCGAGCATCCGCGCCTTGGCGCGGGCGGGGCCGTGCAGGGCGGCGGAGAGCGCCCCGACGTGCTCGTCGATGATCACGTCGGTCCCGGTTCGAGGACCGCGCCGATCGCGGACGTGAACGCGCGCCAGGCCGTCCGCTCGCCCGCGAGGGTGCGGCGGCCGGCGTCGGTGAGCGCGTAGCGGCGGCGGCGGCGCCCGCCCGCCGACTCCCAGCTCCCGCTCAGCAGCCCGATGCGCTCCAGCCGGTTCAGCGCCGGATAGACGGTGCCCGTGCGCAGTTCGAGGGCTCCCCCGCTGCGCTCCTGGACGGCCGTGATGATCGCGTACCCGTGCAGCGGGCCGGATTCGAGCACGGCGAGCAGCAGGGCGTCCAGGTGCCCCCGTACCGCGTCTCCCCTCATGCGTACGCAGCCTACCCATTCGACGTGTTGGCATGCTATGCATTGGTGGCCAATATGTTGGCCACCAACTTAAGAGGAGTCACGATGACCGAGGTGCTGCTGACGCTGCACGTCCTGGCGGCGATCCTGGCGATCGGGCCGGTGTCGGTGGCCGGGTCGCTGTTCCCCCGCTACGCCCGCGAGGGCAACGCCGGGGTGATGGCGGCCCTGCACCGGATCTGCCGCGGGTACGCGCTGGTCGGGGTCGCGGTGCCGCTGTTCGGCTTCGGGACGGGGGCGACGCTCGGCGTGCTGGCGCAGGCATGGCTCGTCGCGTCGATCGCCCTGACGGGCGCCGCGGCGGCGCTGCTGGCGTTCGCGGTCCTGCCCGTCCAGGCGCGGGTGGTGGCCGGGGACGTCCCGGGCGAACGGGTCGCGGGCCGGCTGGCGATGGTCACCGGGATCTTCAACCTGCTGTGGACGGCCGTCGCCGTCCTGATGATCGTCCGCCCCGGCGCCTGACGCGTCCACCGATCGGTGGACGGGAGGTTCAGCCGGTCGGGGCTCATGCGGGAAGGGCCCGCCCGGCGAGGCTCGACGGCATGACGAACCTTCCTGTGCGCATGGCCCGGTGGAGCGCCGGGCATCCGTGGCGCGGCATCGCGGCGTGGTTCCTGTTCGTCGCGCTCTGCCTGGGCGCGGGCTTCGCGGTCGGCGGGAACGCGGCGACGACCGAGGACTTCCGGATCGGCGAGGCCGGACGGGCGGAGGCGATGGCGGACGCGGGCGGGCTCGCCCAGGCACCCGTCGAGCACGTGCTGATCACCGCGAGGTCGGGGCCCCTCGACCGGGACGCGGCGCGGGCGGCCGCGCACGACGCGGCCGTCCGGATGGAGCGGCTCCCCGAGGTCGAGCGGGTGTCGGCGCCGGTGTGGTCGCGGGACGGCACGGCCGTGCGCGTCGACGTGACCATGCGGGGCGTCGAACTCGACGCCAAGAACCATGTGGACGCGCTGCTGGCGCAGACCGGGGCGGTGCAGGAGGCGCACCCGGGCCTGCGGGTCGCCGAGACCGGCGGCCCGTCCGTCGGCAAGGGCGTCGGCGAGCTGCGCAACGACGACCTGGCGCGGACCGAGATGATCGCGCTGCCGATCACGCTGCTCACGCTGCTGGTCGTGTTCGGGTCGGTCGCGGTGGCCGTGGTGCCGGTGGTGCTCGCGCTGACCTCGATCGCGGCGGCGATCGGGCTGTCGATGCTGGCCTCGCACGTGTTCCCGGACGCGGGCGTCGGCGCGAGCGTCATCCTGCTGATCGGCATGGCGGTCGGCGTCGACTACACGCTGTTCTACCTGAAGCGGGAGCGGGAGGAGCGGGCCAGGACGGCCGGACGGCTGGACGCGCGGGCGCTCGTGGAGATCGCGGCGGCGACGTCCGGGCGGTCGGTGGTCGTCTCAGGTCTCGCGGTGGCGGTGTCGAGCGCGACCCTGTACCTCGCCGACGACGTGATCTTCGCGTCGATCGCGACGGCGGCGATCCTGGTGACGCTCGTCGCGGTGGTCAGCTCGCTGACCGTGCTGCCGGCGGTGCTGGCGAAGCTCGGCGCGTGGTCGGAGCGCCGGGCGGCGCGGCGGAACCGGGCGCCGAAGCCACCGCGGATCGGCGCCGGGCGGATCACGAACGCGATGCTGCGCCCGGTCGGCCGGCGGCCCGGCGCGGTCCTGCTGGTGTCGGCGGCCGCGATGCTGGCGCCGGCCGCGCCGCTGCTGAACCTGAACCTGACCGACATGGGCCGCGACAGCCACCCCCGCGACGTCCCCGCCATGCGGGTGTTCGACCGGCTGAACGCGGCGTTCCCCGAGCTGAAGGCGACGCACCGGATCGTCGTGCGGGCGGACGCGGACCGCGCCGGCGAGGTCGCGGCGGCGCTGCGGCAGATCGCCGGACGGGCGGAGCGCGACCCGCTGTTCGCCGGACCGGCGACGCTGCTGGCGTCCGCGGACGGGCGGACCAGCCTCCTCCGGCTCCAGGTGCCGCACCACGCGAGCACCGACCGGGCGCGGCGCTCGCTGGAGCTGGTCCGCACCGAGTACGTGCCCGCGACCGTCGGACGCCTCGGCGTGGACGTCGCCGTGACCGGCGACGTCGCCCGGTACGCCGACTATCCCCGGCACCAGCGGAGCAGGCTCCCGTTCGTCATCGGGGCGCTGCTGCTGGCGACGTTCGCGATGACGGTGTGGGCGTTCCGTTCCGTGGTGCTCGCACTGATCGGCGTGGTGCTCAACCTGCTGTCGGCGGGCGCGGCGCTCGGGCTGCTGGTCCTGGTGTTCCAGGGGACGTGGGCCGAGGGCCTCCTCGACTTCGACTCGACCGGATCCATCGGCTCCCGCGTTCCGCTGTTCCTGTTCGTCATCCTGTTCGGCCTGTCGATGGACTACCAGGTGTTCGTCATCAGCCGCATCCGCGAGGCCGCACTGGCGGGCGTCCCGACGCGGCGGGCCGTCCTGGACGGCATCGGCCGCTCGGCGAGCGTCGTGACGAGCGCGGCGCTCGTCATGGTGACGGTGTTCGCGAGCTTCGTGTCCCTGCACATCATGGAGATGAAGCAGATGGGGTTCGCGCTGGCGGTGGCCGTGCTGCTGGACGCCGCGATCATCCGGATCCTCGTCCTCCCCGCGATGATGCTCCTGCTCGGCGACCGCTGCTGGTGGCCGTCCCGGCAGATCAAACAGGCACGGACGGATCGGGCACGGACAGATCGGGCAGGGACGGATCGGACCGGGGCGGGCGCGGCGGAACCGTCGCCGGGAACCCTAGGCTGACCATCGTGACGCAGCGGACTCGGACGGCCGCGCCGCCGGACGACCGGTTCCGGCTCCGGCTCCACCAGTGGTACGCGCTCGCGTGGATGGTGTTCGGGCTGATCCCGCCCGGCCTCGCCGTCCGGGACCAGCCCGCGGCCGTCCGCTCCCCGATGCTGGTGCTGCTGGTGCTGCTCGGCGCGGGATACGCGGTCCTCGTGACGTGGCCGCGCAACCGCGCCGTCCGGCCGGGGGTGTTCGTCGCCCTGCTGGTGGCGGCGCTGGGCCTGCACTCCTACCTGCTGGACGGCGGCGCGGCGATGCTGGTCGTGTCCCTGCCGCAGTTCTGGATCTTCGGCGGCGGCGCGCGGCGCGCGATCGCCCTCACCGCGGCCGGCACCGCCGCCGTCCTCGCCGGCGACCTCGCCCAGGACCTGCCGCGCGTCGCCGCCGGCGGCAACCTGGTGGCCGCGCTCGTCGGCTGCGCCGCCGGAATCCTCGGCGGCCTGCTCGTCCGGCGGATCGAGCGGCGCGGCGACGAGCGCGCCGCCGAGCTGGGCGCCGAGCTGGACGACGCGCGGCTGGAACTGGCGCGGGCCCACCAGCGGCAGGGCGCGGCGGAGGAGCGCGAGCGCATCGCCCGGGAGATCCACGACACGCTCGCCCAGGGCTTCGCGTCGATCGTCGCGCTCGCCGAGGCCGCCCGCTCCGGCCTCGCGACCGACCCGGACGCGAGCGCCCGGCAGCTCACGTCCATCGAGCGGACCGCGCGGGAGAACCTCGCGGAGGCGCGGGTCCTCGTCGGCTCGGCGACCCGGCCGCCCGGGTCGGTCGCGCGGACGCTGCGCCGCGCCCTCGACCGGTTCGCCGAGGACACCGGCGTCCGCGTCACCGCCGACCTGCCCGACGTCGACTGCGACCAGCCGACGCGCATCGCGCTGCTGCGCTGCACGCAGGAGTCCCTCGCGAACGTCCGCAAGCACGCGGCGGCGTCCGCGGTCGGGGTCGTCCTGACCCGGCGGCCGGACGGCGTCGAGCTGGAGATCACCGACGACGGCCGCGGCTTCGCCGTCGCCGACTCCCGCGGGTTCGGCCTGGACGGGATGCGGCGCCGGCTGGCCGAGCTCGGCGGCGAGCTGACCGTGACCAGCGCGCCCGGCGACGGCACCCGCGTCCTCGCCGCGATCCCCCTGGACCGGGAGGGCTGACATGACCGAACGGAAGATCCGCGTCGTCGTCGCCGACGACCACACGGTGATGCGCGGCGGGGTCGTCGCGCTGCTGGCGGCCGAGCCGACGCTCGACGTCGTCGGGGAGGCGGGCGACGGCCGGGCCGCCGTCGAACTCGTCGCGGCGCTGCGGCCGGACGTCGCGCTGCTCGACCTGCGGATGCCCGTCCTGGACGGCGTCGGCGCCACCGCGCGGATCGTCGCGGGCGCCGCGCCCACCCGGGTGCTGATCCTGACGACCTACGACACCGACGCCGAGATCGAGAGCGCCGTCGAGGCGGGCGCGATCGGCTACCTGCTGAAGGACGCGACCCGCGAGCAGCTCGTCGACGCGCTGCACGCCGCCGCGCGCGGCGAGACGGTGCTGGCGCCGCGCGTCGCGCGGCGGCTCGTCGCGCGGATGCGGCGCCCCGACCCGGCGGCGCTGACCCCCCGCGAGGTGGAGGTCCTGCGGGCGGTCGCCGACGGGCTGTCGAACGCCGAGATCGGGCGGCGGCTCGTCATCGGGGAGGCCACCGTGAAGACGCACCTGCTGCGGGTGTTCGCGAAGCTGGACGCCCGCGACCGCACGCACGCGGTCGTCCTCGCGATGGAACGCGGCCTGCTGCGCGCCCGTCCGGACGCCGCCCCCTGACCGGCGGCGCCCGGACGGGACGCGGGACCGCGCGGGCTACTCGGCGCTCGCGACCGACAGGGTGCGCAGCCGGAACACCGCGAGGAACGCCCCGGCGACCGTCACCGCGGCCAGCAGCGCGACCGCCAGCGGCAGGCCGACGGACGAGTCCACCATCGTCGCCGAGGTCAGCGAGTCCGTCACCGACAGCGCCCACGCCTGGACGGACGCGGACTTCGCGCCCGGCGCGAAGCTCGCCAGCAGCGACTCCCACACCAACGCGTACAGCAGCCCGACCGTGACGGCGTTGCGGCTCAGGACCGCGAGCGCCACGAAGATCGAGCTGTAGGCGAGGCCGCCGACGAGGACGCCCGCGGTGTACGCGGCGGTCACGCCCGCGGTCGTCCCGGCCAGCAGGATCCCGGCGAGCAGCGTCGGGACGACCGCGAACGCCGTGACCAGGACGATCGCGACGGCCAGCTTCGTCAGCACGATCACCCCGCGCGGGATCGGCTTGGTCAGCACGTACATGATCTGGCCGTCGTCGATCTCCGGGCCGATCACGCCGGTGCCGGCGATGAGCGCGAGCAGCGGCAGCAGCGTCGCGAGCCCGAACTGCTGCAGCACGAGGGCCGCGGTCTCCAGGTCGTCCTCGCCGGTGGCGCGGATGCCGGCCGCGAGCGCCAGCAGGATGGCGGGCAGCACGAGCAGCAGCAGCGCGCGGCGCCGGCCGAGCATCGCCCGGAAGGTGATTCTCGCGATCGTCGCGTTCATTTCGCCACCAGGTAGGAGAAGACGCTTTCGAGGGACTCGTCGGCCGGGGAGACCTCCCACAGCCGCACGTCCGCCTGCTTCGCGACCTGCGGGAGCAGCCAGGTGAACCGCTGGAAGTCGGTCGCCTCGACCTGGAGGCCCTTGTCGGTGAGCCGCACGCTGCGCGCCGACCCGTCCGCGATGATCGCGGCGGCGAGCGCGCGGTCGTCCGCGGACCGGACGAGGAACAGGTGCGGCCGGTCGGTCATCAGCCGGCGGATCCGGCGGAAGTCGCCGGACGCGGCGTGCCGCCCCGCGACGATGACCTCGATGTGCCCGGCGAGCCGCTCGACCTCCTCCAGGATGTGCGACGAGAACAGGATCGTGCGCCCCTCGTCGGCCATCCGCCGGATGAGGTCCATGAGCTGGAGCCGCTGCCGCGGGTCCATGCCGTTGAACGGCTCGTCCAGCAGCAGGACGGGCGGGTCGTGCACGAGCGCCGACGCCATCTTGATCCGCTGCTTCATGCCCTTGGAGTAGTTGCCGATCGCGCGGTCCGCGGCGTACTCCATCTCGACGAGGCCGATCGCGCGGCGGGCGGCGGCGTCCGGGTCGGGCAGCTTGTGGAGCTTCGCCATCGCGTGGATGAACTGGGCGCCGGTGAGGAAGTCGTACGCCGCCTCCCGCTCGGGGACGAGCCCGAGGCCGCGGTACACGTCCGGGTTCCGCCAGATCGGCGCGCCGTCCAGCGTGACCGTCCCCGAGGACGGCGCGAGGAACCCGCCCATCATGTGGATGAGGGTGGACTTCCCGGCGCCGTTCGGGCCGAGCAGCCCGGTGACGCCCGGGCCGATCGTCATCGACACCCCGTTGACGGCGACGACGTTGCCGTACCAGCGGGACACGTTCTCCAGTTTCAGCTCGCTCATGAGAGGCCCGCCTTCCGGAACCGGCGGTACAGGACCGCGATCGAGCCGGCCGCCAGCGCCGCGCACAGGGCCAGCGCGGCCAGGCCGCCGCCGGCGCCCGGCGCCGCGGCCATCGAGGCCGGTTCCGCGCCGAGCAGCCTGACCTGGACGGTGTCGACCAGGTCGAACGGGGTGAACAGCGACATCCACCCCTGCAGGGTGTAGTTGCCCTGCACTTCGGCGAGGGTCTGCACGATCGCCACGAACGCGACGGACAGCATGTACACGGCGATGACCGCGGCGACGCCGAACCCGCGGCGGGGCGTGAACGCGGCGACGACCATCCCGATCGCGGCGAGCACGGCCGCGAACAGCACGCAGCCGACGAGCGCCGTCAGGAAGTCGAGGAGGTGCCGCCCCGAGTCCGGCGCCTTCGCGACCAGCCCGCCCACGTACAGCACGGTGATCGGCACCGCCGTGATCGCGAGCAGCGAGGTCGCCATCGCGCCGATCTTGGCGAGGACGAAGTCCAGGTGGTCGATCGGGCGGGAGAAGTACAGCGGGACGACGTGGAAGCGCAGCTCCCGCGACGCCAGCACCGGCGCCTGCGTCGCCGTGAAGATCGCGATGACCACCTGCATGACCACCGCGTAGGCCGAGTACGGGATCAGCGCGTCCGCCTGCTTGCTCACCGCGAACGCGGCGACCGACCCGGCGGCCGGCAGCAGCATGATCGCGCCGAGCAGGAACGGCATGATCTTGGCGCGGGCGGGCCGGCCCAGCCCGAACGCGGCCCGCAGGTTGTGGACGTACAGCGACCGCAGCACGTACCCGCGGCCGTTGCGGCGGCCCTCGTAGTGCCGGTAGCCGATGTCGTGGATCGTGCTGGTGCTCATCGGGGCGCCCCCTGGTCCTGCGCGGCCGCGGCGGCCGCGGCCGGGTCTCCCTGGAAGACCTCCTCGATGCGGTGCCGCCGCTGCTCCATCCGGACCAGCCGCAGCCCCAGGTCCGCGACGCCGTCCCGGACGAGGTCGTAGGTCGCCTCGTCCGCGATGTCGACCACGAGGAGCCGCCCCTCGGGACGGACGGCCGCGCCCTGCTCGTGCAGCCGCGCGCCCAGCTCGTCCCGCCCCTCCTCGACCTCCACGGTGAGGACGCCGCTGGCCTCGGTGTACGCCTCGACGGCCTGCGAGCGCAGCAGCTTCCCGCCATCGATGATGACCACGTGGTCGCAGACGCGTTCCAGCTCGCCGAGCAGGTGCGAGGTGACCAGGACGCTGATCCCGAACTCGGTACCGATCCGCCGGATCAGGTCGAGCATCTCGTCGCGTCCGGCCGGGTCGAGGCCGTTGGTCGGCTCGTCCAGGAAGACGAGCTTGGGGTCGTGGACGAGCGCCTGCGCGAGCTTCACCCGCTGGCGCATGCCCGTCGAGTATCCGCCCATCGGGCGGTACCGCTCCTCGTACAGCCCGACGTGCCGCAGCGTGTCGGCGGCGCGCTCGCGGGCGGCGGTCGCGGGCAGCCCGCACATCCGGGCCATGTGGACGACGAACTCGGTCGCGGAGATGTCCGGCGGCAGGCATTCGTACTCGGGCATGAACCCGACGTTCTCCCGGATGCGGACGCCCTCGCGCGCGATGTCGAGCCCGAGCACGCTCGCCGTCCCGGCCGTGGGCGGCTGCAGGCCCAGCAGGATCTTGATGAGCGTGGACTTCCCGGCGCCGTTGGCGCCGACGAGCCCGACGACGCCCGGTTCGACGGCCACGTTCAGGTCGTCGAGGGCGGTCACCCTGGGGAACCTCATCGTCAGGCCCTGGGTGGCGATGATCGGCATGCTGCCGAACCTATCGCCTGTGTTGTCCGGTGACGTCGCCCTTA
This sequence comes from Actinomadura rifamycini DSM 43936, assembly GCF_000425065.1. Classification (GTDB taxonomy): domain Bacteria; phylum Actinomycetota; class Actinomycetes; order Streptosporangiales; family Streptosporangiaceae; genus Spirillospora; species Spirillospora rifamycini. The sequence goes on along the minus strand of NZ_AULB01000026.1, from coordinate 80,265 downwards.
GGAGCGATGCCGTGGGCCATTGGTCTGATTTCCGTACCGACCAAAGTCGCTCCGCGGGACGACGTGCCGCGCGCCCGGGCACCGGCCGTCCGGCGGGCGTCCCGCACGGCCGCTTCCGCCGCCCCGTACGGTGAGATCGTTTATTCACCCTCAATTGGGCGAAAACCCACAGAAACCCCAGGACGGTGACGGCATGCAACGCGCGGCACCCGCGGCGGCCCTCGCGCTCGCCGCGGCCCTCCTCACCGGATGCAGCGCCGACGTCGGCATCTCCGGCGCCGGGACGCCCGCCCCGGCCGGCGAGGCGACCGGGAGCGCGGCCGAGGCGCGCGGCGCGCTCGCGGACCTGCGCGTCGCCCCCGAAGGCGACGGCGACGGCTACGAGCGCGAGGCGTTCGGCACCCGCTGGAAGGACACCGACCGCAACGGCTGCGACCAGCGCAACGACGTCCTCGCCCGCGACCTCGCCGACGTCCGCAAGCGCGGCGACTGCGTCGTCGTCGCCGGGCTCCTCCGCGACCCCTACACCGGCCGGAAGATCACCTTCTCCAAGGCCGACGCCGCCGAGGTGCAGATCGACCACGTCTACCCGCTCGCGCTCGCCTGGCGGATGGGCGCGTCCGGCTGGACCGAGGACCGGCGCGAGCGGTTCGCCAACGACCCCCGCAACCTGCTCGCCGTGTGGGGCGTGCCCAACGGGCAGAAGGGCGACTCCGGCCCCGGCGAGTGGAAGCCGCGCAAGGCGTTCCAGTGCGAGTACGCGGTCGCCTACATCGGTGTCGCCGACGCGTACGGCCTCCCGGTCACCTCCGCGGACGAGCGCGCGCTCGGCGGCTTCCTCGACCGCTGCTGAACCGGCCGCCCTATGCTCGACGCATGAGCGAACCCACCGAGCAGCCCGCCGACGAGCGGGACGAACGCCCCCGCGTCCGGACGGAGCGCGCCGTCGGCGCCCGCGCCGCGGGCGCCCAGGTCACCGGCGCGTCCGCCACCGGCTTCGACCTGCGCCTCGGCAACGCGCTCGGCTCCCTGGCGCTGGGCGCGCTCGCCGTCGGCGCGGTCGCCGTCGGCGCCGTCGGCATCGGCAAGCTCGTCGTCAAGCGCGCGATCGTCGAGCACCTGGAGGCCGGAACGGTCGAGATCAGGCACCTCAAGGTCGGCCGCCTGGACATCGAGCAGCGCTAGCGAAGCCGCCGGACGCGAGGTACTTCGCCCCGCGGGAAGCATCGACCGCGGGGCGAGGGCCGGACGGCTCAGCCGAGGGCGGCTCGGACGACGCCGGCGAGGTGGTCGGCGACGCTCTGCGCCTGCTCCTGCGACGCCGCCTCGACCATCACGCGGACCATCGGCTCGGTGCCGCTCGGGCGGATCAGCACCCGGCCGGTCTCGCCCAGGCCGGCCTCGGCGGCGGCGACGGCCGCGGCCAGCTCGGGGGACGTCTTCGCGCGGGCCTTGTCGACGCCCTTGACGTTCACCAGCACCTGCGGCAGCCGCGTCATCGCCTTCGCGAGCTCGTCCAGCGGGCGGCCGCGCCGCGCCATCGCCGCGAGGAGGTGCAGGCCGGTGAGGACGCCGTCGCCGGTGGTGGCGTGGTCGAGCATGATGACGTGGCCGGACTGCTCGCCGCCGAAGACGAACCCGCCCGCTTTCATCGCCTCCAGCACGTACCGGTCGCCGACGGCGGTCTCGACGACCGTGATCCCGGCCTCCCGCATCGCCGTCTTGAAGCCCAGGTTCGACATCACGGTCGCGACGACGGTGTCGGCGGTGAGGGCGCCGGACTCGCGCATCTCCAGCGCGAGGATCGCCATGATCTGGTCGCCGTCGACGACCTCGCCGGCGGCGGTCACGGCGAGGCAGCGGTCCGCGTCGCCGTCGTTGGCGATGCCGGCGTCGGCGCCGTGCTCGCGGACCGCGGCGCGGAGCGCGTCCAGGTGCGTCGAACCGCACCCGGCGTTGATGTTGAGGCCGTCCGGGGCGGTGCCGATCGTGAAGACCTCGGCGCCCGCGCGGCGCAGCGCCTCCGGCGCGACGTCGCACGACGCGCCGTTCGCGCAGTCGACGACGACGCGCAGGCCGTCCAGCGACACCGGGACGGACGCGACGAGGTGCGCCACGTACTGCTCGACCGCGCCGTGCGCGTCGCGGACGCGGCCGACGCCGGCGCCGGTCGGCCAGTCCCACTCCTCGCCGAGCCGCGCCTCGATGCGGTCCTCGGTCTCGTCGGGCAGCTTGTGCCCGGACCGGTCGAAGAACTTGATCCCGTTGTCGGGGGCCGGGTTGTGCGACGCCGACAGCATCACGCCGAGGTCGGCGTGCAGCTGGTGCGTCAGGTACGCGACCGCCGGGGTGGGCAGGACGCCCAGGCGCAGCACGTCCACACCGGAACTGGCGAGGCCCGCGACGACGGCGGCCTCCAGGAACTCGCCGGACGCGCGCGGATCGCGCCCGACCACCGCCAGCGGCCGATGCCCCCGGAACTCGCCCTGCTCGCCGAGGACCCGCGCCGCGGCGACGGACAGGTCCATGGCGAGCCGGGCGGTCAGATCACGGTTGGCGAGCCCCCGCACGCCGTCGGTCCCGAACAGACGAGCCACAGTTCAACTCCCGGAGAGACGAAAAAAGCCGCCCGGACGGGACGGGACGTGCGGCGTCCCGGCCGTGCCGTGCGGCATACAAAGCGAACGAACCGGAAAAAGCGGACGAGCCGCCGCACCCGGCGCGCCGACCATGCGGGGTCGGCCACGGAGAAGCCATGGGGTGCGGCGGCTCGTGCCGTCGATCAACGCTTGCTGTACTGCGGAGCCTTGCGGGCCTTCTTGAGACCGGCCTTCTTGCGCTCCGGCACCCGCGCGTCGCGGGTGAGGAACCCGGCCTTCTTCAGCGCCGGGCGGTGCTCGATGTTCGCGAACTGCAGCGCGCGGGAGATGCCGAGGCGCAGCGCACCGGCCTGGCCGGTGGTGCCGCCGCCGTTCACGCGCGCGAGCACGTCGAACTGGCCCTCCAGGCCCAGCAGGACGAACGGCTCGTTCACGATCTGCTGGTGGACCTTGTTCGGGAAGTACTGGTCCAGCGTACGGCCGTTGATCTTCCACTGGCCGTTACCGGGGACGATGCGCACCCGCGCGATGGCCTGCTTGCGGCGGCCGGTGCCGGCGGCGGGGCCGGTCGCGACCGGCTGGCCGAGGTAGCCCTCGCCCTCGGCCTCGGGGCTCTCGGTGGTGTACTCGGACGGCGCGTCCTCGTACGAGTCGAACTCGACGCCCTCGGGCGTCTCGGTGCCGGTGGACTCGTCCACGGTTCTCCTAGGGTCTTCTAGCCAGGGCGGCTGGCCCGGTCGTCGGGTGCCCCGGCGGCCACTGGTTCGGACGCGCACGCGGCCGCGTGCACGCAACCGGACGACGCGAGGGCGCTGTGCCCCGACGCCGACCGGATCGGTACGGCGACTGGCGGACGTTCCACGTCCTGACGCCGACCGGTTCTCTGCTTCAGCTGCCGGTCTGGCTGATCTGGGTGATCTCGAACGGGACCGGCTTCTGCGCCTGGTGCGGGTGCTCCGGACCGGCGTAGACCTTCACCTTGCGGAACATCTGGCGGCCGAGGGTGGTCTTGGGCAGCATGCCCTTGATCGCCTTCTCGACGGCCCGCTCGGGGTTCTTGGCCAGCAGGTCGGCGTAGTTCACCGACCGCAGTCCGCCCGGGTAGCCCGAGTGCCGGTACGCCCGCTTCTGCTCCAGCTTGTTGCCGGACAGCGACACCTTGTCGGCGTTCACGATGACGACGAAGTCACCGGTGTCGAGGTGCGGAGCGTAGATCGGCTTGTGCTTACCCCGAAGCAGCTGCGCGACATGACTGGCGAGACGGCCCAGCACGACATCGGTCGCGTCGATGACGTACCACTGACGCTGAACGTCAGCGGGCTTAGGGGTGTACGTGCGCACGGTCGTCAGCCTTCGTTTCTCGTCGACTTTCTAGCGGATCTCCTGCTCGCGCCGATCGGGCTCGTTCTCGTTCCGATCGGGCGCTCCGGGAGGCCGGGGCCCGTGCGAGCGCACATGGGGCACACCGACACGTGGATGCCGTCGCCATCCCACCGCCCGGGCAGGCGCCGACGCATACAACAAACCCGCAGGATACTAGTCCGCGCGGGCGCGGGTCAAAGCGAGCAACCGTGACAGTCTCCCAGCCACCCACCAGTATGCCTCACCTCGCGGACCGCGGTCCCCGGCGGACGCGCGGGCCCGCGCGGGACCGGTCCGTCCGCACGCCGCGTGGTCACGGAACGTCGCGACATGTACGCAGAGTGATCATTTTGCCGGATTCTTCTTACTCCGCCGTGCATGAAGAGATAAGGTGCCGCCGACCGGTCCCCCTGCCGGCGTACCGGCGTACGCCGGCCAGCCCCAGGGAGCCCCCGCTGTCCACTCCCCGCAGACCCGGCCGCCCGGCCGGGCGCCCCCAGCAGCCCCACGGCGACGGCCGCACCGGCCGTCCCGCCCCCGCCGCCGGCCCCGGATTCGGGCCCGCCGCGGGCCCCCGCCCCCGTCCCGGCGCCGCGCCGCCGCCCCGTCCCGGCCGTCCCGGACCCGCCGGGGACACGCTCGTCGCCGCCGGGCGCCCGCGCCCGGCGCCGCCCGGCGGCCGCCCGCCCAAGCGGCCACGCCGCCGCCTGCGGACGGTCGTCACCGTCGGCGCGACCGTCGCCGCCTCCGCGCTCGCGATCGGCACCGGCGTCGCGCTCGACCGGCTCGTCCTGCCCGCGCAGGGTCCCGAACGGACCGCCGCGGCCGACGCGCTGCCCGAGGACCGGCCCGCGCCCGACCCGTCCGCGCCCGCGGACGCGCCGTCGCCGGACGCCCCCGCGAACGCGGCGGTGCCGTCCGCGACGGAGGAGCCGCCGCCGCTCAAGACCATGAGCGCCCCGCCGAGCCCGACGCCGAAGCCGTCGACGTCGCGTCCCGCGAAGACCGCGGACACGCCCGCCCGGTCGTCGTCCCCCGGCGGCTCCGGCGGTTCCGGCGGGTCGGGCGGTTCGTCGGGCGGCGGCGCGCCGACGTACCGGACGACCGGCGCGTCGTCCGTCGAGCGCGCCGTGATCGGCCTCACGAACGACGAGCGCGCCGCCGCCGGGTGCGGCCCGCTGCGGACGGACGAGCGGCTCATGGCCGCGGCCGAGCGGCACTCCGCCGACATGGCCGCCAACGGTTACTTCAGCCACACGTCCCAGAACGGCGACACGCCCTGGGACCGCATGGAGGCCGCCGGCTACTCCAGTCCCGGCGCGGAGAACATCGCCAAGGGCTACGGCAGCGCCGAGGCCGTCGTGCGCGGCTGGATGGACAGCCCGGGGCACCGCCGCAACATCCTGAACTGCGACCTCCGGGCGATCGGCGTCGGCATGGTCGACGGCCCGGACGGCAAGCTGTGGACCCAGAACTTCGGCTGGAAGTGACCCGTCCGGGGTTCGGTAGGGTCCAGGCCATGGGTTACCCGGGTGATCAAGGCAATCCCGGCGGCCGCACGCCGCGGCCGCCGCAGTCGCCGTACGGTCCCGGAGACGACCGTCCGTTCGACGGCCCCCCGGGGCCGTACGACCAGGGCGGCGGCCTCCCGCCCCCGGGCGTCCCGGACGGCCCCGCGTTCGGCCGCGAGCGCGAGTTCGGCCCCGGGCCCGGCCGCTACGACGACCGCTACGACGACGGCCCCTACGACGACCGCTTCGACGACGACCGCTTCGACGACGAGCGCCCGCGGCGGCGGCGTCCGCTCGTCATCGGCGCGATCGTCGGCGCCGGGATCGTCCTCGTCGGCGGCGGCGTCGCGCTCTCGTCGACGCTCGGCGGCGACTCCGGCGCCCCGGCCGCGGCCGACCGGCCCGCCCCCGCCACGACCCCGCCCACGCCGACCCCGTCGGTGACGCTCGCGCCGGTGAAGCTGCGGGACCGCACCACCGACCCCGCGCCGCTGACGCTCAAGGAGGTCTTCGGCAACGGCGAGTTCGAGGTGAACGACCACAAGTACGCGCGGACGGCCTGGCACAGCGAGAAGAAGTGCACCGGCATCGTCGGCGGCGCCAAGCTGGACACGGCCGTCGCGAAGGGCGGCTGCACCCAGGCCCTCCGCGCCACCTACGCCATCAGCGGCGGCGCGCTCATCGGGACGCTGGGCGTCCTCAACCTGAAGTCCGAGGCGCACGCGGAGGCCGCCGAGAAGGCCGCGACGGCCGACGACGCGTACCTGCTGGCGCTCCCCGGCAAGGGCATCACGAAGACGAACGGCAAGGGCGTCGCGCTCGGCACCGCCCGGGCGCGCGGCCACTACCTCGTGATGACCTGGGTGCAGCGCCCCAACGGCAAGACCATCTCGAAGCGCCACCACGGCACCGTCCGGGTCTTCGGGGACGAGATCTACAGGGGCAGCAACCTCGCGCTGGCCCTGCACTACAGGGAAACCGAAGGCAAGCCCCTCCAAAAGTGACCGGTTTGAATACCCTCTCTGCTTATGTCTGGACCTGAAGACACCCGGGAGACCGGCGGGGAGGCGGACGCGTCCGCCGCCACCGCCTCCCCCGCGCCGCCGCACTTCGGCGGCGCGTCTCCCCCGGCCGGCGCCCCGGCCGTCCCGCCGGCCGACGGGGCCGAGGCGCCCGCGCCCCCGGCCCCCCGGCTCCCCCCGTTCGGCCTGGAAGCCCCCTGGTGGGCCTCCTCGGCCGACCCGTCCGAGGAGGCCCCCGCACCGGCGGCGGACGACACCGCGCCCGGCGCCGCCGGCGCGCGGGCGCCCGCGGGCGGGGACCGGCCCCCGGCCGCCGCGCCGCACGCCGCCGCGGGACGTCCGCCCGGCACGCTCGTCGCCGGCGCCGGCATCCCGCAGGTGGACTCCCGCGGCGCCGTCCCCGCCGAGCCGCTGGTGCCTCCGACGCCGTCCACGTTCACCGACACCGACCCCGACGGCATCCCGTCCGTCCGCCCCGAGGAGCCGGCGGCGGCCCCCGCGGCGGCGCCGGAGCCCGTCGCGGCGGCGCGGCCCGCCCCCGCGCCGGTGCCCGAGACCGGGCAGGCGGTCGTCGCGGCGAACGGGACGGCCGCACCCGCACGGGCGCCGGGCCCGACGACCGCCCCGTCCGGGGAGGCCGCGCCCACCGCGTTCGAACGCGCCAAGGAGGCCGAGAAGGCCGCCGCGGCGGCGGCGCCGGTGCTCGTCCCCGACGCGATCCTGCCGCCGGGCGTCCTGCCCCCCAGCGGGGAGAGCGGGGAGCACCCGCAGCCGGGCGCGCCCGGCGCGGCGGCCCCGGACGAACCGCCGGTCGTCCCGCCCGGCCACCACGAGCAGGGCGTCCCGCCCGCCGGCCCGCCTCCGCCGCCCGGCGGGGCGGCCCCTCCCGGCGCGGGCGCCGGGGGCGCGAAGGCCGCGCGGTCCGGCACGTCCGGCAAGGGCCCCCGGAACAAGCGGACGCTGCTGATCGGCGGCGGCGCGGCGGCCGTCCTGGCCGCGGGGGTCGCGCTGTTCGCCCTCGGCGGCTCACCGGACGACGGCGCCACCCGCAAGGCCGCCGAGCGCCCGGTGACGACGCCGCCGGCGTCGGCGCCCGCGCAGCCGTCGCAGGCCCCGCCGCCGCCCGCCCCCGACCCGTCCCCGCAGAAGATCGACAACGAGCGGACCGACCCGAAGCCGCTGGAGTTCTCCGAGGTCTTCCCGACGGCGGCGATCAAGCTCGGCGGGCACACCTACCGGCTCGACCGCCGGTCCATCAACCGCGACCTGAAGTACGCGGCGAACGGGGCGATGCTCCAGACCCTGCAGCGGCAGCAGTGCCGCAAGATCGTCCGGGCGACGTACCTCGACCGCGCACGCTCCGTCGCCGTCACGTCCGGCATCGCGGTCATGCCGACCAGGCAGGCCGCCCTCGCCGTGAGCGAGGCCGGGGACCCGGCCCGCTACGAGTGGTTCCGCGGCATGCCGGGCGAGCACACCGCCGCCATGGACCGCGCGGGCGGCTACGCGGCCGCGACCGTCCGCGGCCGGTACGTCGTGTACGCGTACGTGCAGCGCTCCGACGGCAAGCCCGTCCAGCCCGGCGACGAGGTCGTCAAGCAGGTCGCGCAGCAGTTCATCGACCACAACGCGCGCCCGCTGGACGCGCGGGCGGGCGGCTGAGGCCGCACGCCGCACCGGGCGCCGCCCGGCCGCGCCGTCCTCAGGACGGGCCGCCGGGCGGCGCCTCGGCGCTCTCCGCGGCCTCCGCGGCCTCGGCGGCGGCCACAGCCGCGGCGGCGTTCAGGGTGCGGACGCGGCGGGTCTCCTGCGCGCGGCGCGCCAGGTCCTCGTCCTCGGGGTAGCGGATCTCCTCCAGCGACAGCCCGTGCGCGGGCGCCACGTTCACCGCCGAGTCCCGGACGCGCGCCGACAGCACCTGCGCGGGCCACCCGACGTCGCGGCGGCCGTCCCCCACGACCAGCATCGCGCCGACCAGCGCCCGCACCATCGAGTGGCAGAACGCGTCCGCCTCGACGGTGGCGAGCGCGAGGTACGGGTCGCGGTCGTCGCGCGCCCAGGAGAAGCGCAGCAGCTCCCGGATCGTCGTCGCGCCCTCCCGCTTGCGGCAGAACGCGGCGAAGTCGTGCTCGCCGACCAGCAGCCGCGCCGCCTCGTTGATCCGGTCGAGGTCGAGCGGCCGCGGATGCCACAGGACGTCGTGGCGCCGCAGCGGCTCGACGCCGTTCGGGTTGTCGCACACCCGGTACACGTAGCGTCGCGACAGCGCGGAGAAGCGGGCGTCGAAGCCCTCCGGGGCGACCGACACCCGCCAGACCCGGACGTCCGGGGGCAGCAGCCCGGCGAGCCTGCGCGGCATCGTGCCGTTGATGGCCGAGTACGCGGCGACGGGCACCACCAGGTGCGCGACCTGCCCGCGCGCGTGGACGCCGGCGTCGGTGCGGCCCGCGACGGTGAGCATGGGGGGCGGGTCGAGCCGCAGCATCCGCGCGAGGGCGTCCTCGATCACGCCCTGGACGGTCCGCTGGTTCGGCTGCCGTGCCCAGCCCGCGAAGTCCGACCCGTCGTAGGAGATGTCGAGCCGGAGTCGTACCAGTGCGGTCATGTCAGTCGGAGTGTCCTGTTCCTCGCATTCCTCGCCCGTCCTCGTCGGGGCCGGGCGCCGCCCTCGCTGAACCGGCGGCTGATTAACATGACCATGGACCCAAGTCTGGCAAAGAACCGGGCCCGCCGTCCTGTACCGGACGGCGGGCCCGTTTCAATGTCTTACCGAGAACGGCGGCCCGGAATATTACCGGGTCACTCCTTGGCGGACTCGTCCTTGCCCTCGGCGGACTCGGCGGACTCGGCCTTCGCGGCGTCGTCGGCGCCGGTCTCGGCGACGTCCTCCGCCGGCTCCTCCGCCGGAGCGGCGGCCGGGGCCGCGGCCGTCGCGGCCGCCATCGGCTCCTGCACCAGCTCGATCACGGCCATCGGGGCGTTGTCGCCCTTGCGCGGCCCGATCTTGGTGATGCGCGTGTAGCCGCCCGGACGGTTCTCGAACTTCGGCGCGATCTCCGTGAAGAGCTCGTGCACGACGCCCTTGTCGCGGATCGTCTTGGCCACCTGGCGACGGTTGTGCAGGTCGCCCTTCTTGGCCTTGGTGATCAGCTTCTCCGCCAGCGGACGCACCCGCCGGGCCTTGGCCTCGGTGGTGGTGATGCTGCCGTGCTCGAACAGCGCCGTGGCCAGGTTCGCCAGGATGAGGCGCTGGTGCGCGGCGGAACCGCCGAGGCGGGCACCCTTGGTGGGCTTGGGCATGGTGCTTCCTTCCTGCGCCGGCCGTATCAGGTACCGGCGTCAGTCGAGTCCCGGGACGGCCGGGGAACGAGCCCCCGGCCGCCGGGATCTGGGTTCTAGTACTGCTCGGTCTCGGCGTAGCTCTGGTCGTCGTCGCCGTAGTTGTCGGCCGCCGCGCTCGGGTCGAACCCGGGCGGGGAGTCCTTCAGCGAGAGGCCCATGTCGTTGAGCTTCTGCTTGACCTCTTCGATCGACTTGGCGCCGAAGTTCCTTATATCGAGCAGGTCCTGCTCGGAGCGGGCGACGAGCTCGCCCACCGAGTGGATGCCCTCGCGCTTGAGGCAGTTGTAGGAGCGGACCGTGAGGTTCAGCTCCTCGATCGGCAGGGCCAGGTCCGCGGCGAGCGCGGCGTCCGTCGGGGACGGGCCCATGTCGATGCCCTCGGCCTCGACGTTGAGCTCCCGGGCCAGCCCGAACAGCTCGACGAGGGTCTTGCCGGCGGACGCGACGGCGTCGCGCGGCAGCATCGCCTGCTTGGTCTCGACGTCCAGGATGAGGCGGTCGAAGTCGGTGCGCTGCTCGACTCGGGTGGCCTCGACCTTGTAGACGACCTTGAGGACGGGCGAGTAGATCGAGTCGATCGGGATGCGGCCGATCTCCTGGCCCGGCTGCTTGTTCTGCGCGGCGGAGACGTAGCCGCGGCCGCGCTCGACCGTGAGCTCCATCTCCAGCTTCGCCTTGCCGTTCAGCGTGGCGATGCGCAGGTCCGGGTTGTGGACCTCGACACCGGCCGGCGGCGCGATGTCGGCGGCGGTCACCTCGCCCGGGCCCTGCTTGCGCAGGTACATCACGACGGGCTCGTCGTGCTCCGAGGAGACGACGAGCTCCTTGAGGTTCAGGATGATGTCGGTGACATCCTCCTTGACGCCCGGCACGGTCGAGAACTCGTGCAGGACGCCCTCGATCCGGATGCTGGTGACGGCGGCGCCGGGGATCGAGGAGAGCAGCGTGCGGCGGAGCGAGTTGCCGATGGTGTAGCCGAAGCCCGGCTCCAGCGGCTCGATGGTGAACCGCGACCGGTACTCGTCGACCTGCTCTTCGGTGAGAGTGGGACGCTGAGCGATGAGCATGGTTGTGCCTTCTTCCCGCGGTGCCCGCTATTTGACGACCGCGATCGGAGTACCTCAAGGGGATTGTTCCCCGTTCCGCCGGGATCCCCACCTGCGCGGGGATCCCGGCGGACCCGAACTCTTACTTGGAGTAGAGCTCGACGATCAGCTGCTCCTGGACGGGAGCGTCGATCTGCTGCCGGACCGGCAGCGAGTGCACGAAGATCCGCATCTTGTCGGCGTCCACGCCCAGCCACGCCGGGACCTGGCGCTCGCCCGCCTCGGCCTTGGCGACCTGGAACGGCGTCATCTCCAGCGACTTGGGCTTGACGTCGACGATGTCGGCCTCGCTGACGAGCGCCGACGGGATGTTGACCTTCCGGCCGTTGACCCGGATGTGTCCGTGCCGGATCAGCTGGCGGGCCATGTCGCGGGACTTCGCGAAGCCGCCGCGGTAGACCACGTTGTCGAGGCGGCGCTCGAGGAGGCCGAGCAGGTTGTCACCCGTCTTGCCGTCCTGGCGGTTGGCCTCGACGTAGTAGTTGCTGAACTGCCGCTCAAGCACGCCGTAGATGCGCTTGGCCTTCTGCTTCTCGCGGAGCTGCAGCAGGTACTCGGTCTCCTTCGGCCGACCGCGGCCGTGCTCACCCGGCGGGTAAGGACGGATCTCGATCGGGCACTTCGGGCCCTCGCACTTGCTGCCCTTGAGGAACAGCTTCATCTTCTCGCGGCGGCAGAGCTTGCAGTCCGCACCGGTGTAACGAGCCATTGTTCTAGATCTCCCCTGACCTCAGACCCGGCGACGCTTCGGCGGGCGGCAGCCGTTGTGCGGGACGGGCGTGACGTCCTGGATCGAGCCCACCTCGAGGCCGGTCGCCTGGAGCGACCGGATGGCGGTCTCGCGGCCCGAGCCCGGGCCCTTCACGAAGACGTCGACCTTGCGCATGCCGTGCTCCATCGCGCGCCGGGCGGCGGCCTCGGCGGCCTGCTGGGCGGCGAACGGCGTCGACTTGCGGGAGCCCTTGAAGCCCACGTGGCCCGAGGAGGCCCAGGAGATCACGTTCCCGTTCGGGTCGGTGATCGAGACGATCGTGTTGTTGAACGTGCTCTTGATGTGGGCGTGCCCGTGAGCGACGTTCTTCTTTTCCTTGCGGCGCACCTTCTTGGCGCCGACACGGCTCTTAGGAGGCATCTGCTCTCTCTACTCTCGAGGTCGTCGGACCGCGGCGGGCGGAGCCCGCGGCGGACTACTTCTTGCCGGCCTTCTTCTTGCCGGCCACGGTCTTCTTCTTGCCCTTGCGGGTGCGCGCGTTGGTCTGCGTGCGCTGGCCGTGGACCGGCAGCCCGCGGCGGTGCCGGATGCCCTGGTAGCACCCGATCTCGATCTTGCGCCGGATGTCGGCCTGGATCTCCCGGCGGAGGTCGCCCTCGGTCCGGTAGTTGCCCTCGATCCAGTCGCGCAGCTTGATCAGCTCGTCGTCGCCGAGCTGGTGCACCCGCAGGTCTCCGTTGACGCCGGTGTTCGCGAGCGTCTCGAGCGCCCGCGTCCGTCCGATCCCGAAGATGTAGGTGAGAGCGACCTCGACGCGCTTGTCGCGCGGGAGGTCGACGCCGAGAAGGCGTGCCATGTGGGCAGTTCCTTTCATTGCGCGGAGGTATGGACGCATCGCGTCCGCACACACCCTGCCCGGGTGGCGGCCTCGGCCTCCGTCGATCCGAGGGTGGTCCCTTCACACGCCGCTGCCGTACGCCCCGGCGGGACGTACGGCTGAACGTGCGAAGACTGCGATGCGCTTGTCTGGCGGGTCGTCCGGCCTCGCGGCCGTCAGCCCTGACGCTGCTTGTGGCGCGGGTCGGAGCAGATCACCATGACCCGGCCGTGCCGGCGGATGACGCGGCAGTTCTTGCAGATCTTCTTGACGCTCGGCTTGACCTTCACTGGGTCTCCTAAGGCTTAGGGTCACCCCCGCACCGCCACGCGCGAGAGAGGCAACCTCAGTGAGTGGGCGCCGCGGGACGTCCGGGAGGGACGCCGCGGCGCGCGTTCACTTGTACCGGTAGACGATCCGACCGCGCGTGAGGTCGTAGGGGCTCAGCTCCACAACGACGCGGTCGTCCGGCAGGATCCGGATGTAGTGCATCCGCATCTTGCCGCTGATGTGGGCGAGCACCTTGTGCCCGTTGTCGAGCTCCACCTTGAACATGGCGTTGGGCAGCGACTCGATGACGGTGCCCTCGATCTCGATGGCCCCTTCTTTCTTGGGCATGTCCTCCGCGCTTCACTGATCGGCTCATTGGACGACGGTCCGACGCGCCCTTCGATGCGATCCTGGCCCGCATGGCGGGCGCCACGGCGAATCAACGCCGAGAACAGGGGAATCGGGCGGCCGACGACGGACCGACACGGGAGTCTACGTCACCGACCCGCCGAATGCGAAATCCGTGCATGATACGGCTGCGGAGACTGCTCCCAACACAAGCATACCCTGCCAGGGCGTTGGTACCTTTCAGTAGTAGAGACGCACGAGGAGGGTCAGCATGCCGAGCTATGACTTCGCGCTGATCCTCAGCCGTCCCCTCTACGAGGAGGAGCTGGACCCCCTGTTCGCCCGCACGCACGGCGCGGTCACGGTGTCCATCATCACCGAGCCGCAGCACGCCGACCGCGCCGGCAACGCGTCCTGCACGTGGGAGGGCCCCACCCTCGCCGCGGCCATCATGGAGCTCGTCGAGCACGTCGAGACGAGCGCCCCCGGCCTGCACGTCCTGCAGGTCGAGGCCGACCCGCTGCTGACGATCCGCGACATCGCCGAACGCGTCGGCCGCTCCGCCGACTCCGTCCGGCACGCCATCACCGGCGCGCGCGGCGCCACCGGCTTCCCGGCGTCGGAGATGTCCTCGGCGGGGCACCGGCTGTGGCGCTGGTCGAAGGTCGCCGCCTGGTACGGCCTGGACGACCCGCAGCTCGTCGAGGCCAAGCCCACCGTGCAGGCGATCAACGGCTGGCTCGCCCTCCGCGACGTCGTCCCCGACGTCGCCCCCACCCCCGAAGAGGTCACCTCGGCCCTCAGCCTGGTGATCCCCCACGTCGCGTGACGCCCCGCGCCCGCCCGCGGGCCGGGCGTGCGCCCGTCCGGCGCGGCGGTCGGCGGGCGGGGCGTCCAGGCGGCGTTCAGGGTCCGGGGACAGCACCGATACGGTGCCGAGACCGGGCCGTGATCTTCTTCTCATTTCGCCGAGTCGACAGCCCGGCCCGCTGACGACAAGATCGTCCCGCAACGGGTCCCCCGGCGGCGCGGCCGGACGGCGGCCCCTCCGGACGCCCGGGTCGCGGGTCCGTGGTTTTCTTGCAAGGGGGAGGATCAATGGCGATCATCGCGCAGCTGAGCGACATCCACCTGGCGGCCGGGCGGGACGGCGAGGTGGACGACGGCTCGGGGCCGGTGCGCGCGCTGCGGGCCGCCGTGTCCAGCCTGCTCACGCTGCCGGCGCGGCCGGACGCGGTCGTCCTCACGGGCGACCTGGCCGACGGCGGGCTGCCCGCGGAGTACGCCCGCCTGCACGCGCTGCTGTCGCCGCTGCCGATGGCCGTCTACCCGATGCCCGGCAACCACGACGACCGCGACGCGCTGCGCGCCGTGTTCAAGGACCATCCCGCCGTCGCGGCGACCGGGACCGTTCCACAGGCCCCGCTGCAGTACGCGGTGGACGTCGCCGGGACGCGCCTCATCTGCTGCGACACCACGGTGGACGGGCACCCGCACGGGCACCTCGACGAGGACCGGCTCCGCTGGCTGGACGAGACGCTCGCCGAGGCCCCCGACACGCCGACGGTCGTCGCGACGCACCACCCGCCGTTCCCGATCGGCATCCGGTTCATCGACGACATGCGGTTCGTGGACCCCGCGGGGTTCGCGGCGGTCGTCGAGCGGCACCCGCAGATCGTCCGCGTGATCTCCGGGCACGTCCACCGGGGGTCGGTGGGGTCGGTCGGCGGGAAGGTGAGCACGACGTGCCCGAGCACCTACCGGCAGCTGTTCCTCGACCTGACGCACCCCGGACGGGCGGCGGTCACCGGGGAGCCCGCGGGGTTCGCCATCCACCTCGTCGACGAGCACGGCTCGGCCACGACGCACTTCGTCCCCACCGGCAACTACCGCCCGCTGATGGACGTCGAGTGATCAGTCGCCCCGCGACCCCATGATCGTCCGCAGCAGCAGGACCGCGGCCCACGGGCCCACCACCCAGATCCACCACGGGTACACGAACCCGGCCGTCACCCCGATGATCAGCCAGATGGTGAAGTTGAGCCCGCCGACGGCCGCCAGCCCGGCCCACGCGGTGCGCTCGACGCTCGGCCCCGAGGGGCGGCGGACGGGCAGTTCCGTGCTCTTCGGCTGCGCGGCGGGCACCGGCAGCTCGTAGAGGTCCTCCTCGGGGAGGTCCGCGGTGATCTCGTCGAGCCGGCCGAGCGTCCTGGCGCTGTAGACGTCCTCCAGCCGCTCGTGCAGCTCGTCCACGGTGATGCGGCCGACGGCGCAGTGCTCGCGCAGGCTCGCGGCCACCCGGTCGCGGTCGGCGTCCGACGCCCGCATGTCCGGATTCGGCGCCACGTCAGCTCCCTCCCGACGCGCCCGCGCGTGTCAAGGCGTGTCTGCTCCCAGCTTGGCGAACCACTCCCGGCCCTCGTCAAGAGCGGTGAGCACGCGCGGCCCGTCCGGCGTGACGGCGAACGTGTGCTCGAAGTGCGCCGAGGCGCGCCCGTCGGTGGTGACAACGGTCCAGCCGTCGTCGAGTTCCACGGTCTGCTTCGTCCCGAGGTTCACCATGGGCTCGACGGCGAAGCACATCCCGGGCCGCAGCACCGGGCCGTGCCCGGGCGCGCCGTGGTTCGGGATGAGCGGGTCCATGTGCATCTCGGTCCCGATGCCGTGCCCCCCATACCCCTCGACGATGCCGTACGGGCCCTGAGAGCGGACGTACGACTCGACGGCGTGCGACATGTCCGTGAGCCTGGCCCCGGCGACTCCGGCCGCCAGGCCGTGCCACAGGGACGCCTCGGTGACCTCCAGCAGCCGCTTCAGGTCGTCGGTGATCTCCCCGACCGGGACGGTGACCGCGGCGTCGCCGTGCCAGCCCTCGACGATCGCGCCGCAGTCGATCGAGATGACGTCGCCCTCGTGCAGCACCTTCCCGGCGCGCGGGATGCCGTGCACGATCTCCTCGTTGACGGACGCGCAGATCGTCCCGGTGAAGCCGTGGTAGCCCTTGAACGACGGGACGCCGCCGTTGTCGCGGATGTGCTCCTCGGCGAGCGTGTCGAGGTCGAGGGTGGTGATCCCCGGCTTGACCGCCTCCCGGAGCAGTTCGAGCGTGCGGCCGACCAGCAGGCCGGCGGCCCGCATCAGCTCGATCTGCTCGGCGGTCTTGACCTGGATCGCGGGCCTGCGTCTGAACATCCCTCTCCCAAAATGACGTCGCCGGGACCGCGAGTGCGATCCCGGCGATCGTGCGGCCGCGCGCGGCCCGGCGCCTCCGCCGTCACTTCCCGGACGGGCGGAGCGCGTCCAGCGCGCGGGCGGTGACCTCATCGACCGGGCCGGTGGCATCGATGCGCACCAGGACGCCCTCGTCTCCATAGAACTGCACGATGGGCGCGGTCTGTTCCTGGTAGACCTCGAGCCGGTGCCGGACGACGTCTTCTTTGTCGTCGTCCCGCTGGAACAGGTGGCCGCCGCAGTCGTCGCAGATGTCGTCCTTCTTGTCGTCGAAGTCGACGTGCCAGATCTTCCCGCACTTGGTGCAGGTGCGCCGGCCCGACAGCCGCCGGACGACCTCCTCCTCGTCGACGACGAGCTCGAGCACGATGTCGAGCCGGACGCCGAACTCGTCGAGGATCTTCTTGAGGGTCTCGGCCTGCGGCACGTTGCGCGGGAAGCCGTCCAGCAGGAAGCCCTGCCGTGCGTCGTCCTCGGCCAGCCGGTCGCGCACCATCGCGATGGTCACCTCGTCGGGGACGAGGTCGCCGCGGTCCATGAACTCTTTGGCCTTGCGGCCGAGTTCGGTGCCGCCGCTCACGTTGGCGCGGAAGATGTCACCTGTCGAGATCTTCGGGATGGACAGATGCGATGCGATGAACTGGGCCTGCGTCCCCTTGCCCGCTCCCGGGGGGCCCACCAGGACGATACGCACTACCGGAGGAAGCCCTCGTAGTGATGCTGCTGGAGTTTGCTCTCGATCTGCTTCACGGTATCCAGTCCGACGCCGACGATGATCAGGATGCTCGCGCCCCCGAAGGCGAACTGCTGCGTGGCGTTCAGGAGTGCGAACGCCACCATCGGGATCAGGGACACGACCCCCAGGTAGAGCGCTCCGGGTGTGGTGATCCGGGTCAGCACGTAGTCGAGGTACTCGGCGGTGGGCCGGCCAGGACGGATACCTGGGATGAAACCACCATACTTCTTCATGTTGTCGGCGACTTCAGTGGGGTTGAAGGTGATGGCGACGTAGAAGTACGTGAAGAAGATGATGAAGGCGAAGAACACCGCCATGTGCCAGGGGTTGTCCTGCTGGAGGTAGGGCTGGGCCTCCTGCAGCCACTTGGTGTCGGGCCACAGCTGCGTCGCCAGCACCGGCAGGTACAGCAGCGACGAGGCGAAGATGATCGGGATGATGCCGGCCTGGTTCACCTTCAGCGGGATGTACGTCGAGGTGCCGCCGTACATGCGGCGCCCCACCATCCGCTTGGCGTACTGGACGGGGATGCGGCGCTGGGCCTGCTCGACGAACACGACCCCGGCCATGATGGCCAGCCCGACCGCGATGACGAGCGCGAAGACGAAGCCGCCCTGCGCCTTGTAGATGCCCCAGAACTGGGCGGGGAAGACCGCGACGACCTGCGTGAAGATCAGGATCGACATGCCGTTGCCGACGCCGCGGTCGGTGATCAGCTCACCGAGCCACATGATCACCGTGGTGCCCGCGACCATCACGACGACCATCGTGATGATCGGGAAGATGCCGGTGTCGTAGAGGATGTCGCCGCTGCCGGAGATGCCCTGGAAGAGCTGTCCGGTGCTGGCCATCGCCACGATGCCGGTGCCCTGCAGGATCGCCAGCGCGACCGTCAGGTACCGGGTGTACTGGGTGATCTTCGTGGTGCCGGACTGGCCCTCTTTCTTCAGGGCCTCCAGCTTCGGGATCACCACCGTCAGCAGCTGCAGGATGATGCTCGCGGTGATGTAGGGCATGATGCCCAGCGCGAAGATCGAGAGTTGCAGCAGCGCCCCGCCGCTGAAGAGGTCGACGAGGCCGTACAACTGGCTGCTGTCGCGGGCCGCGTCGGCGGTCTCTCGCAGCACCTGCACGTTCACGTTCGGGGTCGGGATGTTGGACCCCAGCCTGAAGATCAGGATGATGAACAACGTGAAGAGCAGTTTTTTACGCAGGTCAGGCGTACGGAAAGCCCGAGCGAACGCGGTCAGCACCATTCCTCCTGCGCGACTGACGAAATCATGGCCGCCGAGGGGCCGGTTACAGGTCCTTGCGATCCGGCGGGGACCGCCGTGTCCAAGCTCACGTTAGCCGCCTCGCCGGTGTGACTCTAACAGCAGATGCGAACGGGGCCGCCCCGCCCGGCGCCCGGACCCCCAGGCCCGCGGCGAAAGGCGATGACGGCCCCCGCATCGAAGGTGTTCCTTCTTACAGCTCGTCGGCGGTGCCACCGGCCGCGGCGATCTTCTCCTTCGCGGAACCGGAGAAGGCGTGCACCTTCACCTGGACCGCGACGGAGATGTCGCCGGTGCCGAGGACCTTGACCGGACGGCCGGAGCGCACCGCGCCCTTCGCCGCCAGGTCCTCCGCCGTGACCTCGCCGCCCTCGGGGTAGAGCGCGGCGAGCTTGTCCAGGTTCACGACCTGGAACTCGACCCGGTTCGGGTTCTTGAAGCCCTTGAGCTTCGGCACCCGGCGGATCAGCGGCATCTGGCCGCCTTCGAACCCGACGGGAACGGTGCTGCGGGCCTTCGTGCCCTTGGTGCCGCGACCGGCCGTCTTGCCCTTGGACGCCTCGCCGCGGCCCT
Organism: Actinomadura rifamycini DSM 43936; assembly: GCF_000425065.1. GTDB lineage: Bacteria > Actinomycetota > Actinomycetes > Streptosporangiales > Streptosporangiaceae > Spirillospora > Spirillospora rifamycini. The sequence continues at coordinate 61,301 of NZ_AULB01000026.1, read as the reverse complement.
TGCGGGTCTTCGCGCGGTTGGCGCCGGGGGCCGGACGCAGGTCGTGCAGCTTCAGGGGCGCGCCCTCCGAACCCGAGGCGTTCTTCTCGAGATCAGCCGCCATGGTCAGTCGACCTCCTCGACGGTGACCAGGTGGGCCACCGTCCGGATCATGCCGCGAACCTCGGGGCGGTCCTCGCGGACCACGCTCTGCCCGATCTTCTTCAGGCCGAGGGTGCGCAGCGTGTCACGCTGGTTCTGCTTCTCGCTGATCACGGACTTCTTCTGCGTGATCTTCAGCTGGCTCATGACGAGGCGACCTCCGCCCGGGGCTCGCTGCCCGCGGCGCGGGCCCGCAGCATGGCCGCCGGAGCGACGTCCTCGATCGGCAGGCCGCGCTTGGCCGCGATCTCCTCGGGACGCTTCAGCGACTTCAGGCCCGCGATCGTCGCGTGCACGATGTTGATCGCGTTGTCGCTGCCCAGCGACTTGCTCAGCACGTCGTGGATGCCGGCGGCCTCCAGGACGGCGCGGACCGGACCGCCCGCGATGACCCCGGTACCGGGGCTCGCCGGACGCAGCAGGACCTCGCCCGCGGCGTCGCGCGCCTGCACCAGGTGCGGGATGGTGCCCTGGATCCGCGGCACCTTGAAGAAGTGCTTCTTGGCCTCTTCGACGCCCTTGGCGATCGCGGCCGGCACCTCCTTGGCCTTGCCGTAGCCGACGCCGACGGTGCCGTTGCCGTCACCGACGATCACGAGGGCGGTGAAGCTGAAGCGACGCCCGCCCTTGACGACCTTGGCGACCCGGTTGATCGCCACGACCTTCTCGATGTACGACTGGCCCTTGTCGGCGCCACCGCGGCGGTCGTCGCGGCGGCCGTCGCGACGGTCGCCACCCTGACCGCCACCACGCCTCTGCGCTGCCATCAGTGGTTCCTCTTCTCGTTCGTCGTGCAGACCTTCACAAGGGCCGTCACAGCTGCAGGCCCCCCTCGCGCGCACCGTCCGCGACAGCGGCGATGCGGCCGTGGTACTTGTTGCCGCCCCGGTCGAACACGACGGCGGAGACGCCGGCCTCCTTCGCACGGGCGGCGACGAGCTCGCCGACCTTGCGGGACTTGGCCGTCTTGTCTCCCGAGTCGGCGCGCAGGTCCGCCTCCATCGTCGACGCGCTGGCCAGCGTGTGGCCCTTGGCGTCGTCGATGACCTGGACGAACACGTGCTGGTTGGAGCGGGTCACGACCAGGCGCGGCCGCGCGGCGCTGCCCACGACCTTCTTGCGGACCCGCAGGTGCCGGCGCCTGCGGGACTTCGCCCGCGCCGACGTGGCCTTCCCGGCCAGGGTCTTGGTGCCTGCCATGACTACTTACCAGCCTTTCCGACCTTGCGGCGGATCTGCTCGCCCTCGTAACGCACGCCCTTGCCCTTGTACGGGTCGGGCTTGCGCAGCTTGCGGATGCGGGCGGCGATCTCGCCGACGAGCTGCTTGTCGATGCCCTCGACGGTGAGCTGGGTCGGCTTCTCCACCGTGAAGGTGATGCCCTCCGGGGGCTCGACCGTGATCGGGTGGCTGTAGCCGAGCGAGAACTCGAGGTTCTTGCCCTTGGCCACCACACGGTAACCGACGCCCTGGATGACGAGGGTCTTCTTGTAGCCGTCCGTGACGCCGACCACCATGTTGCTGATCAGCGTCCGGGTGAGGCCGTGCAGGCCCCGGACCTTCTGCATGTCGTTCGGCCGGGAGACCGAGATGACGCCGTCCTCGAGGCTGACCTCGATGGGCTCCGCGACGGTGTGCGAGAGCGTGCCCTTCGGCCCCTTGACGGTGACCGACCGGCCGTCGATGTTCACGTCGACGCCGCCGGGCACGGTGATGGGGGAACGTCCGATTCGCGACATTGTTAGATTCCTCCCCTCACCACACGTAGGCGAGGACTTCCCCGCCCACGCCGCGCTTGCCGGCCTGCCGGTCCGTCATCAGACCGGACGACGTCGAGATGATCGCGACGCCGAGTCCGCCCAGGACCTTCGGCAGGTTGTCCTTCTTCGCGTACACGCGCAGACCCGGCTTCGAGACGCGCTTGATACCGGCGATCGAACGCTCACGGGTCGGGCCGAACTTGAGCTCGATCAGGAGCTTCTTGCCGACCTCGGCGTCCTCCACGCTCCAGCCCGAGATGTAGCCCTCCTGCTGGAGGATCTCGGCGATGTGCGCCTTGATCTTCGAGTACGGCATCGCCACCTGGTCGTGGTACGCCGAATTCGCGTTCCGCAGACGCGTCAACATGTCTGCGATCGGGTCGGTCATCGTCATGGCCTGCTGGCCCTCCTCGCCACGGTTTCCTCGGCCCGGCGGCCGTGGACCTTTGGCGCGGTCGAGGGCACCCCGCGGGGTGCCCGGTGGTTATTACACGCCGGCACCGCTCCCCCTCGCGGAGAGGGGGACGCGGTCACCAGCTGGACTTGGTGATGCCGGGCAGCTCGCCGCGGTGGGCCATCTCCCGGAAGCAGATCCGGCACAGGCCGAACTTCCGGTAGACCGAGCGCGGACGCCCGCAGCGCGAGCATCGAGTGTACGCGCGCACACCGAACTTCGGCTTCCGCGCCGCCTTGGCGATCAGCGACTTCTTCGCCATGCTCAGCTCTCCTTGAAGGGGAAGCCCAGGAGCTTGAGCAGCGCCCGGCCCTCGTCGTCGGTCTTCGCGGTCGTCACGACCGTGATGTCCATGCCCCGCGAACGGTCGATCTTGTCGGGGTCGACCTCGTGGAACATGACCTGCTCGGTCAGCCCGAAGGTGTAGTTCCCGTTGCCGTCGAACTGCTTCGGCGACAGGCCGCGGAAGTCGCGGATACGGGGCAGCGCCGTGGCCAGGAGCCGGTCCAGGAACTCCCACATGCGGTCGCCGCGCAGCGTGGCGTGCGCGCCGATCGGCATGCCCTCGCGCAGCTTGAACTGCGCGATGGACTTGCGGGCCCGGTTCACGGCGGGCTTCTGGCCGGTGATCGCCGACAGGTCGCGGATCGCGCCCTCGATCAGCTTGGCGTCCTTCGCCGCGTCGCCCACGCCCATGTTGACCACGATCTTGGTCAGGCCCGGGATCTGCATGACGTTCTCGTAGCCGAACTGCTCGCGCAGCTGCCCCGCGATCTCCTCGCGGTAGCGCAGCTTGAGCCGCGGCTGCGGAACGGGACGCTCGGTCACGGTCTCAGTCATCGGAAGCAGACTCCTTACCGCCCTTGCCGACCGACTTGGCGCGGCTCTTGTGCGGGCGGGTGACCCGGACCTTGTTGCCGTCCTCGTCGAACGTGAAGCCGATCCGGACGGGCTCGCCCTTCTCGACGAGCGCGACGTTGCTGACGTGGATCGGAGCCTCGACCTGGACCCGGCCGCTCTCCTTGCCGGCCCGCTGCGCGTCGGCCTTGATGTTCTTGGTGATGATGTTGACGCCCTCGACGACGACCCGGTCGCTGACCGGGTCGGCGCGCAGCACCTTGCCCGTCGCGCCCTTGTCCTTGCCGGCGATGACGACGACCTCGTCGCCCTTGCGGATCTTCATCACAGCACCTCCGGCGCGAGCGAGATGATGCGCATGAACTTCTTCTCGCGCAGTTCACGGCCCACCGGGCCGAAGATACGGGTGCCCCGGGGGTCGCCGCCGTCCTTGATGAGGACGGCCGCGTTCTCGTCGAAACGGATGTAGGAGCCGTCCGGGCGCCGGCGCTCCTTGCGGGTGCGCACGATGACCGCCTTGACGACATCCCCCTTCTTCACGCCGGCGCCGGGAAGGGCGTCCTTCACCGTCGCGACGATGATGTCGCCGACTCCCGCGTAGCGCCGACCCGAGCCGCCGAGAACCCGGATGCAAAGGATCTCCTTCGCACCCGTGTTGTCGGCGACCTTGAGTCGCGACTCCTGCTGGATCACGTTGACTCCTGTTCGTCACACCGGTTCTGCTCGCTTCGCGGAGCAGCCTGGTGGAACCGGGTAATTACTTGGCCTTCTCGAGGATCTCCACCACGCGCCAGCGCTTGGTGGCCGACAGGGGGCGGGTCTCCATGAGGCGGACGCGGTCGCCGACGCCGCACTCGTTGGCCTCGTCGTGCGCCTTGTAGTTCTTCGTCCGCCGGATCACCTTGTGGTACTTCGGGTGCTTCACGCGGTCCTCGACGGACACGACGACCGTGCGGTCCATCTTGTCGCTGACCACGAGGCCCTCGAGCACCTTGCGGGAGTTCCGCTGCTTGGTCTGCTCGGTCATTCGTTGCCCTCCACGGCGTCCTCGACCGTGACGATGCCGAGCTCCCGCTCACGCATCACGGTGTAGATGCGAGCGATCTCGCGCTTCACGGTGCGCAGCCGCCCGTGGCTCTCGAGCTGGCCGGTGGCGGCCTGGAAGCGAAGGTTGAACAGCTCCTCCTTCGCCTCCTTGAGCTTGGTGACCAGGACGTCGTCCGGCTCGGTCCGCAGATCTTCGGCGGTAAGACCCTTGGCCATCAGGACTCACCCACCTCTCGCTTCACGATCTTGCACTTCATCGGGAGCTTGTGGATCGCGCGCATCAGCGCGGCCCGAGCGACCTCCTCGTTGGGGTAGGACAGCTCGAACATCACGCGCCCCGGCTTGACGTTGGCCACCCACCACTCGACCGAGCCCTTACCGGAACCCATGCGGGTCTCGGCGGGCTTCTTGGTCAGCGGGCGGTCCGGGAAGATGTTGATCCAGACCTTGCCGCCGCGCTTGATGTGACGCGTCATGGCGATACGCGCGGCCTCGATCTGGCGGTTCGTGACGTACGCGCCCTCGACCGCCTGGATGCCGTACTCGCCGAACGTCACCCGCGTGCCGCCCTTGGCCATGCCCCGGCGCTTCGGGTGGTGCTGCTTGCGGTGCTTGACCTTGCGAGGGATCAGCATGGGTTACTTCAGCTCCCCTCACCCTGCGGAGCAGCCTCGGTCGCCTGGGCGGGCTGCTCGGAACTCTGCTGCTGCTTGTTCGCGCCACCGCGCTCGCCGCCGCGGCCACCGCGGCCGCCACGGCCGCCGCCACGACGCTCGCGACGCTCCCGGCCACCGCCGGCGGCGCGCTGCTGGGCGGCCTGCTGCTCGCGCTCGGCGCGGGTCTGCGCGGCCTCGCCCTTGTAGATCCACACCTTCACGCCGATGCGGCCGAACGTCGTCCGGGCCTCGTAGAACCCGTAGTCGATGTCGGCGCGCAGCGTGTGCAGCGGCACCTGGCCCTCGCGGTAGAACTCCGACCGCGACATCTCCGCACCGCCGAGACGGCCGCCGCACTGCACCTTGATGCCCTTGGCGCCCGACTTCATCGCGGACTGGATCGCCTTGCGCATGGCGCGGCGGAACGCGACACGGCTCGACAGCTGCTCGGCCACGCCCTGCGCGACGAGCTGCGCGTCGATCTCGGGGTTCTTCACCTCGAGGATGTTCAGCCGCACCTGCTTGCCGGTCAGCTTCTCCAGGTCGCCCCGGAGGCGCTCGGCCTCCGCGCCGCGGCGGCCGATGACGATGCCCGGCCGCGCCGTGTGGATGTTGACCTCGACACGGTCACGGGTCCGCTCGATCTCCACCTTGGAGATGCCCGCCCGGTCCATGCCCTTCTGCAGCATGCGCCGGATCTGGACGTCTTCCTTGACGTAGTCCTTGTAGAGCTTGTCGGCGAACCACACGCTCTTGTGGTCGGTGGTGACGCCGAGACGGAACCCGTGCGGGTTGATCTTCTGACCCACTACCGGGCCCTCCTCGTCTTCTTACCGCCGCCGCCGGCCGAAGCCTCGTCGCGCGACTCCACGACCACGGTGATGTGACTCGTGCGCTTGTTGATGCGGTAAGCCCGGCCCTGGGCGCGGGGACGGAAACGCTTCAGCGTCGGCCCCTCGTCCACCCACGCACGGCTGACGACCAGCGTGTCCGAGTCGAGCTTGAAGTTGTGCTCGGCGTTGGCGATGGCACTCGCCAGCACCTTGCCCACCGGCTCACTCGCAGCCTGGGGGGCGAACCGCAGCACCGCCTGAGCCTCCGCGGCGGGCAGGCCGCGGATGAGGTCCACCACGCGGCGGGCCTTCCTGGGCGTGACACGGATGTACCGCGCCTGGGCCCTGGCTTCCATCGCTGTCCCTCTCTCCTACGATCTCTGCTCTGCCGCTCAGCCTCGGCGGCTGCGGCGGTCTTCCTTGACGTGGCTGCGGAACGTCCGCGTCGGCGCGAACTCGCCGAGCTTGTGCCCCACCATGGCGTCGGTGATGAACACCGGGACGTGCTTGCGCCCGTCGTGCACGGCGATCGTGTGCCCGATCATGTCCGGGACGATCATGGAGCGCCGCGACCACGTCTTGATGACGTTCTTGGTGCCCTTCTCGTTCTGGACTTCCACCTTCTTGATGAGGTGGTCGTCCACGAAGGGGCCCTTCTTGAGGCTACGTGGCATGACGAGCGACTCCTACCGCTTCTTCTTGCTGCGACGACGGACGATCAGCCGGTCGCTCGACTTGTTCGCCTGGCGAGTGCGGCCTTCCTTCTTGCCCTTCGGGTTCACCGGGTGCCGGCCACCGGAGGTCTTGCCCTCACCACCACCGTGCGGGTGGTCGATCGGGTTCATGGCCACGCCGCGGACGGTCGGGCGCTTGCCCTTCCACCGCATACGGCCGGCCTTGCCCCAGTTGATGTTCGACTGCTCGGCGTTGCCGACCTGGCCGACCGTCGCGCGGCAGCGCACGTCCACCATCCGCATCTCGCCCGAGGGCATGCGCAGCGTGGCGTACTTGCCCTCCTTGGCCAGCAGCTGGACGCCCGCGCCCGCGCTGCGGGCCAGCTTGGCGCCGCCGCCGGGGCGGAGCTCGATGGCGTGGATGACGGTACCCGTCGGGATGTTGCGCAGCGGGAGGCAGTTGCCCGGCTTGATGTCGGAGCCCGGCCCGTTCTCCACCCGGTCGCCCTGCTTCAGGTCGCGGGGGGCGAGGATGTAGCGCTTCTCGCCGTCCGCGTAGTGCAGCAGCGCGATGCGCGCGGTGCGGTTCGGGTCGTACTCGATGTGCGCGACCTTCGCCGGGACGCCGTCCTTGTCGTGCCGGCGGAAGTCGATCACGCGGTACGCGCGCTTGTGCCCGCCGCCCTGGTGCCGGGTGGTGATCCGGCCGTGGTTGTTGCGGCCGCCCTTCTTCGGGAGCGGCTTCAGCAGCGACTTCTCGGGCTCGCGGCGCGTGACCTCGACGAAGTCGGCCACGCTGGAGCCGCGACGACCCGGAGTGGTCGGCTTGTAGTTACGGATGCCCATCTTTTTCGTTCATCCCTTGTCTGCTTCGGGGCCCCGGCCTGTTAGGCCGTGCCGCCGAAGATGTCGATCCGCTCGCCCTCGGCCAGGCTGACGATGGCGCGCTTGGTGTCCTTGCGCTTGCCGTAGCCGTACCGGGTGCGCTTGCGCTTGCCCGAACGGTTGAGGGTGTTCACGTTCGTCACCTTGACGTTGAACACCTCCTCGACGGCCTGCCTGATCTGCGTCTTGTTGGCGTCCGGGCGGACGATGAACGTGTACTTGTTCTCGTCCAGCAGCCCGTAGCTCTTCTCCGAGACGACCGGCGCGATGATGACGTCGCGGGGGTCGGCGATCTTCGCCATGTCCTGCCCCCTCCTTACTTCTTCGCCGCGCGCGAGATGAACTCGTCGTACGCCTTCTGCGTGAAGACGACGTCGTCGTTCACCAGCACGTCGTAGGTGTTGAGCTGGTCGGAGACGAGCAGGTGGACGCTCGGCTCGTTGCGCAGGCTCTTCCAGGTCAGCTCGTCCTCGCGGTCCACGACCACCAGGACGCGCTTGGCCTGGGTGACCGAGCGCAGCGCCGTCAGCGCCGCCTTCGTCTTCGGGGCGTCGCCCTCGACGAGGCGGTCGACCACGTGCACCATGCCGGCGCGGGCGCGGTCGGACAGCGCGCCGCGCAGCGCGGCCGCCTTCATCTTCTTGGGCGTCCGCTGCGTGTAGTCGCGCGGCTGCGGGCCGTGGACGGTGCCGCCGCCGGCGAACTGGGGCGCGCGGGTCGAGCCCTGGCGGGCGCGGCCGGTGCCCTTCTGCCGGTACGGCTTCTTGCCACCGCCGCGGACGTCGCCGCGGGTCTTCGTCGCGTGGGTGCCCTGCCGAGCGGCCGCCTCCTGCGCCACCACGACCTGGTGGATCAGCGGGACGCTGGTCTTGGCGTCGAAGATCTCGGCGGGCAGGTCGATGTCGAGCTTGGAGGTCACTTGCCCGTCCCCTTCACTGCGTCGCGGACCAGGACCACGCCGCCGTTGGGACCGGGGACCGCGCCCTTGATGAGCAGCAGGCCCTTCTCCTCGTCGATGGCGTGCACGGTCAGGTTCTGCACGGTCGTCCGGGCGTTGCCGTGCCGTCCCGCCATGCGGAGGCCCTTGAACACGCGACCGGGGGTCGCGCAGCCGCCGATCGAACCCGGCGAGCGGTGCTTGCGCTGGGTGCCGTGCGAGGCGCCGAGGCCGCGGAAGCCGTGGCGCTTCATGACACCGGCGGTGCCCTTGCCCTTGCTCGTGCCGGTTACGTCGATCTTCTGGCCGGCCTCGAAGACGCTGGCGGTGATCTCCTGGCCGAGTTCCAGCTCGGTGTCGCCCCGGAGCTCGACGAGGTAGCGGCGCGGCGTGACGCCGGCCTTCTCGAAGTGCCCCGCCCGCGGCTTGTTGACCTTGCGCGGGTCGATCTGCCCGTACCCGATCTGGACCGCCGTGTAGCCGTCCTTCTCCTGGGTCTTGAGCTGGGTGACGACACAGGGCCCGGCCTGGACGACGGTCACCGGAACGATCCGGCCCTCATCGTCGAAGACCTGGGTCATGCCGAGCTTCTCGCCCAGGACGCCCTTCCTCTGCGTACTCATTCTCGGTGCGTCCCTCAGAGCTTGATCTCGATGTCAACGCCGGCCGGAAGGTCGAGGCGCATCAGCGAATCGACCGTCTTGGGCGTCGGGTCGATGATGTCGATCAGCCGCTTGTGCGTGCGCATCTCGAAGTGCTCGCGGCTGTCCTTGTACTTGTGCGGCGAGCGGATGACGCAATACACGTTCTTCTCGGTCGGCAGCGGCACCGGGCCCGCGACCTTGGCGCCAGTCCGCGTCACCGTCTCAACGATCTTCTTCGCGGAGGTGTCGATGACCTCGTGGTCGTAGGCCTTGAGCCGGATGCGGATCTTCTGTCCCGCCATGGTGGCCTCGGTGTCCTTTGCTGTAGTGCCGCTGTTACTTCAGGAGTCGTGACGCGGCGGCCCGGCCGGCAGGCATGCGCGGCCGGGCCGCCGCATCGACGAGGGGTGTTACTTGATGACCTTCGTGACGCGACCGGAGCCGACGGTCCGGCCACCCTCGCGGATGGCGAACTTCAGGCCCTCCTCCATGGCGACGGGCTGGATCAGCTCGACGCGCATCTCGGTGTTGTCGCTCGGCATGACCATCTCGGTGCCCTCGGGGAGGTTCACCACGCCGGTCACGTCCGTGGTCCGGAAGTAGAACTGCGGACGGTAGTTGTTGAAGAACGGCGTGTGGCGGCCGCCCTCGTCCTTGGACAGGATGTAGACCTGCGCCTCGAACTCGGTGTGCGGGGTGGTCGTGCCCGGCTTGATGACGCACTGGCCGCGCTCGACGTCCTCGCGCTTGGTGCCGCGGAGCAGGAGGCCGACGTTGTCGCCCGCCTGGCCCTGGTCGAGGAGCTTGCGGAACATCTCGACACCGGTGACCGTCGTCTTGGACGAGGCCTCCTTGATGCCGATGATCTCGACTTCCTCGTTGACGTTGATCACGCCGCGCTCGATCCGGCCGGTGACGACCGTGCCGCGGCCGGTGATCGAGAAGACGTCCTCGATCGGCATCAGGAACGGCTTGTCGATGTCGCGGGTCGGCTCGGGGACGTTCTCGTCCACCGCGGTCATCAGCTCGACGATCGACTGCGTCCACTTCTCCTCGCCCTGGAGGGCCTGGAAGGCGGACACGCGGATGACCGGCAGGTCGTCGCCCGGGAACTCGTACTCGGAGAGCAGCTCGCGGACCTCGAGCTCGACGAGCTCCAGGATCTCCTCGTCGTCGACCATGTCGCACTTGTTCAGGGCGACGACGATGTAGGGCACGCCGACCTGGCGGGCGAGCAGCACGTGCTCCTTGGTCTGCGGCATCGGGCCGTCGGTCGCGGCGACCACCAGGATGGCGCCGTCCATCTGCGCCGCACCGGTGATCATGTTCTTCACGTAGTCGGCGTGACCGGGGCAGTCCACGTGGGCGTAGTGCCGGGACTCGGTCTGGTACTCGACGTGCGCGATCGAGATGGTGATGCCGCGCTCGCGCTCCTCCGGCGCCTTGTCGATGTCCTCGAACGGCGTGAAGGGGTTGAGGTCGGGGTACTGCTCGTGGAGCACCTTGGTGATCGCCGCGGTAAGCGTGGTCTTACCGTGGTCGATGTGCCCAATGGTGCCGATGTTCACGTGCGGCTTGGTCCGCTCGAACTTGGCCTTCGCCACTGGTTGCTCCTTGTTGCGATCCTCGGCCGCCTAGACGACCGCTTCGATGTGGGTCCTGGTGATCTGTGGCAGGCCGGGTGCTACTCGCCCCGCGCCTTGGCGATGATCTCCTGCGCGACGTTCGCGGGAACCTCGGCGTAGGAGTCGAACTGCATGCTGAAAACAGCCCGGCCCTGGGTCTTGCTGCGCAGATCACCCACGTAGCCGAACATCTCCGACAGCGGGACCAGCGCCTTGACGACGCGCATCCCGTGCCGCTCGTCCATGGACTGGACCTGGCCGCGCCGGCTGTTGAGGTCGCCGATCACGTCGCCCATGTTCTCCTCGGGCGTGGTGACCTCGACCGCCATCATCGGCTCCAGCAGCGTGGGGGACGCCTTGCGGGCGGCCTCCTTGAACGCCATGGAACCGGCGACCTTGAACGCCATCTCCGAGGAGTCGACCTCGTGGTAGGCGCCGTCTCGCAGAGTGACCTTGACGCCCACCATCGGGTAGGCGGCGAGGACACCGAACTCCGCGGCCTCCTGGCAGCCCGCGTCCACCGACGGGATGTACTCCCGCGGGATGCGGCCACCGGTGACCTTGTTCTCGAACTCGTACCCGTCGGACCCGCCGCCCAGCGGCTCGAGGTCGATGATCACGCGGCCGAACTGGCCCGAGCCACCCGTCTGCTTCTTGTGGGTGTACTCGACCTTCTCGACCTTCTTGGTGATCGTCTCGCGGTAGGCGACCTGCGGCTTGCCGACGTTGGCCTCGACCTTGAACTCGCGCTTCATCCGGTCGACGAGGATCTCCAGGTGGAGCTCGCCCATGCCCGCGATGACGGTCTGGCCCGTGTCCTCGTCGGACCGGACCTGGAAGGACGGGTCCTCCTCGGCCAGCCGCTGGATCGCGGTGCTCAGCTTCTGCTGGTCGGCCTTGGTCTTCGGCTCGATCGCGACGTCGATCACCGGCGCCGGGAAGTTCATCGACTCGAGGACGATGGGTGCCTTCTCGTCGCACAGCGTCTCACCGGTGGTGGTCTGCTTGAGGCCCATCACCGCGACGATGTCGCCGGCGCCCGCGCGCTCGATCTCGGTGCGCTTGTTGGCGTGCATCCGGTAGATCTTGCCGATGCGCTCCTTGCGCTCCTTGACGGAGTTCATCACCGAGGTGCCGGACTCCAGGACGCCGGAGTAGATGCGCACGAACGTCAGCTTGCCCAGGTGCGGGTCGCTGGCGATCTTGAAGGCGAGCGCGGAGAACGGCTCGTCCTCGCTCGGGATCCGCTTGAGCACCTGCTCCTCGTCGCGGACGGCGTGGCCCTCGATGGCCTCGACGTCCAGCGGCGACGGCAGGTACCGGACGATCGCGTCCAGCAGGGGCTGCACGCCCTTGTTCTTGAACGCGGTGCCGCACAGGACCGGCGTCAGGTTCGCCGCGATGGTGGCCCGGCGGATGCCCGCGTGGAGCTGCTCGACGGTGGGCTCGACACCCTCCAGGTAGAGCTCCATGACCTCGTCGTCGTTCTCGGCGAGGGTCTCGATGAGCTTGTCGCGCCACTTGCGGGCCGTCTCGGCGTGGCTCTCGGGGATGTCGACCGTGTCGTACATCTCGCCGAGCTTGGCCTCCTCGTTCCACACGAAGGCCTTCATCGTCACCAGGTCGACGACGCCTTTGAAGTCGGCCTCGGCACCGATCGGCAGCTGCAGCGCCAGCGGCGTGGCGTTCAGCCGGTTCTCGATCATGTCGACGCAGCGGTGGAACTCCGCGCCGACCCGGTCGAGCTTGTTGACGAAGCACATGCGGGGCACGCCGTAACGGTCGGCCTGCCGCCACACGGTCTCGGACTGCGGCTCCACACCGGCGACGCCGTCGAACACCGCGACCGCACCGTCGAGCACCCGCAGGTTGCGCTCCACCTCGACGGTGAAGTCGACGTGGCCGGGGGTGTCGATGATGTTGATGGTGTGCTTGACGTCCTCAACGGGCCAGGTGCAGGTGGTGGCGGCGGAGGTGATGGTGATCCCCCGCTCCTGCTCCTGTTCCATCCAGTCCATGGTGGCGGCGCCGTCGTGGACCTCGCCGATCTTGTAGCTCATCCCCGTGTAGAACAGGATGCGCTCGGTCGTCGTGGTCTTGCCCGCGTCGATATGGGCCATGATCCCGATGTTGCGGACCTTGGCCAGGTCCACACCGGTTTTGGTAGCCACTGTCGTCCTCGCTGCGTCTCGTCGTTGCAGTTCCGCCGGGTTACCAGCGGTAGTGGGCGAAGGCCTTGTTGGACTCCGCCATCTTGTGCGTGTCCTCGCGCTTCTTGACCGAGGCGCCGAGGCCGTTGCTGGCGTCCAGAAGTTCGTTCATCAGACGCTCGGTCATCGTCTTCTCGCGACGCTGCCGGGCGTACACCACCAGCCAGCGCAGCGCGAGCGTGGTGCTGCGGGCCGGACGGACCTCGACCGGGACCTGGTAGGTCGCGCCACCGACGCGGCGGCTGCGGACCTCCAGGGTCGGCTTCACGTTGTCGAGCGCGCGCTTCAGCGTGACGACCGGGTCGTTGCCGGTCTTCTCGCGGGCGCCCTCGAGGGCGTCGTAGACGATCCGCTGCGCGATGGAGCGCTTGCCGTCAAGGAGAATCTTGTTGATGAGCGCGGTGACCAGCGGCGAGTTGTACACCGGGTCAGCGATCAGCTGGCGCTTGCCAGCGGGGCCCTTGCGCGGCATCAGCTCTTCTCCTTCTTCGCGCCGTACTTGCTGCGCGCCTGCTTACGGTTGCGGACGCCCTGCGTGTCGAGGGACCCGCGGATGATCTTGTACCGAACACCGGGGAGGTCCTTCACACGGCCGCCGCGCACGAGCACCATCGAGTGCTCCTGCAGGTTGTGACCGACACCGGGGATGTAGGCCGTGACCTCAATCCCGCTGGTCAGCCGGACACGGGCGACCTTGCGAAGCGCGGAGTTCGGCTTCTTGGGCGTCGTCGTGTAGACGCGCGTGCAGACACCCCGGCGCTGGGGGCTCTCCTTCAGCGCGGGCGTCTTGTTCTTGGTCACCTTGTCCTGGCGGCCCTTGCGGACCAGCTGCTGGATCGTGGGCACCGCGTCTCCGTCTTCCTCGTACCGAGCCGGTAAGTCTTGTCTGCAATCACCACCTCAGGAGAGGCTGTGACCTGCCGGTTTCCCGACCCTCTCCGACCCACGCGGTCGGGCGTGTCGCCAGCTCGCGGAAGTACATCCACAAGAAACCGACACAGACCGCCCGGCCCGAGAAGGGCCGAAACAAGCCGGGGAGTAGATGCGGCCGCCGGCCCTGCCCTGACGGGCTTCGCCTTAGCGCACGCATAGCGGCCCGCATACAGCGGGCACAAGCGAAAAGGTTACCGACCGCGACGCCAAAGTGCAAAGCGAGCAGCGCACTACCGCGCGGACGCCCTCCGGCGCAAACCGAGCGGGCCCGCAGCGGCCGATTCCCCCTCAGAACGGCCGAATGCCGACGGGGAGTTCCCGCCCGCGAGGCGGGAGACCCGTCGGCATTGTGACCCACGCACCCCGTGATGGGGAAGACGTGGCGCAAACTTGGCCCGTGTGCTAGCGCAGGAAGAGCACCGCCAGCACGATCACCGCGAGCAGGGCGATCCCGACGCCCGCGGTCATCAGCACGACCTTCTTCTTGCCGCCCGACCCGGCGGCGTCCCCGCCGTACCCGGGCTGCTGCCCGTACTGGCCGGGCTGGCCGGGCTGCCCCGGCTGGCCGTACTGGCCCGGCTGGCCCGGGGCTCCGGGCGCGCCGGGGGCCTGGCCGTAGGGCTGCTGGCCGAACTGGAGCGCTCCGTGCTGCTCGTCCGGCGCGCCGCCCTGCTGGTCGGGCTGCCCGAACGGCGGGTACTGCCCGCCGGTGCCCTGCCCGGGGGCCTGCCCCGGAGCCTGGCCGGGGGCCTGGCCGGGCGCCTGCTGACCGTACTGCTGCTGGTCATAGGGCTGCTGCTGGCCGAACTGCTGCTGGTCGGGCTGCCCGTACTGCTGCTGCTGGCCGTAGGGCGACTGCTGCCCGTAGTCCTGCTGGCCGAACTGCTGCGCGCCCGGCTGGGGCGGCTGCTGCTGCGGCGGCTGTCCCGCGGTCTGCCACTGCTGCTGGCCGAGGTCCATCACCGTGTGCTCGGCGAGGCCCCCCGACTCGGCGGGACGGCCCGGCGCGCCCTGGGCGGACGGGTCGAACGCCTCGGTCGCCGGGGGCTCCTCCATGCCGCCGAAGCCCTGCGGCTGCTGCGGCTGCCCGGCGCCCTCACCGGGCGGCGGGACCATCAGCGTGCGCTCCATCTCGGACTGGCCCGGCTGCCCGGGCTGCCCCGGCTGCTGCGCCTGCGGCCGTCCGGGGGCGGCCCCCGGCTGGGGCTGCTGGGCGTCCGCCGACCAGGGTTCCGGGGTGGCCGGCGGGGCGGGCGCCTGCCACGGCTCGGACGGCGGCTCCTGCCGGCGCTCGGGCCCGGTCGCGACCGGGATGTCGGTGCCGGGCGACCAGTGCAGCGTCGCCTGGTCGTCGACCTTCGGGCGGGGCTTCTCCTGCTCCTCCGCGCCCGGGTTCGGGACGATCAGCGTCCGATCGGCGGCCGGCTCCTGCGGGGCGGGCGGCGCGGGCGGCGCGGCGGGGGGCTCGGCGGGCGGAGCGCCCTCCGGGCCGCGCGGCTCGACCGGCGGGAACCCGCCCGTCGACGCCCCGTACTGCGGGCCGCCGAACGGCTGCTGCTCGGCCGGGGCGCCGTGCGCGGGCTGCTGGGGGTACCCGGGCTGCTGCTGCGGGGGCTGCCCGTACTGCTGCTGCTCCGGGGGCGGGAACCCGCCGGGCTGCCCGTAGGGCTGCGGCGGCGGGGGCGGCGGCTGCTCGCCGAACTGCTGGGCGGGCTGCTCCACCATGGTCGGCGGAGGCGGCGACACCGGACGGTCGCCCTGCTGCGGCGCGGGCGGCTGCGGCGCGGGCGGCTGCTGGGCCGGCTGCTGCCGGCCCGCGGACGGCTGCTGGTGCGGGGCGGGGGGCTGCGGCGGCTGCGCGGCGGGGCGGGCCTGGCCGCCCAGCTGCGGTGCGCCGAACACCACGGTGCGCTCGCCCAGCGGACGGGCGGGAGGTTGCTCTCCCTGCCCCTCCGGGGGCGTGGCCTGGCCCTCGTCTTCCGGCAACGGCCGCTGCGGTCCCTGCGCGCCGTCATTCTCGGTCATCGTCGGGCTCCTTCAGCGCCGTCGTCCCGGGGCTCCTCGGCTCCCGGTGCGCCCGGAGACGCGCGGCGCATAACGCGGTCCCCGGACCTGATCTCGGTTTCCCCTCGTAGCGGACGTGCTACTCGTGGGCGTTCTCGGTCCCCAGACTGCCCCGTTCGCCGGTGCGATCGCAAATCACCACCCTGCGCTAGGAATCACCTTCGGAAACGGGTGCGGCCCAGTCCACAATGCATCGCCGGGGCGGCGATCACCACCCCTGGGACGCCGGGACGTCGACTTCCTCACGCGCGCGCCGCGCGGTGCGGCCGCCATGACGAGGATCACGGCGCCGACCGCCCCGGGCGCGGGCCGTCCGCGAGCGCGGGCCGTCCGCGAGCGCGGGCCGTCCGCGAGCGCGGGCCCGCCCCCGGAAGGCGTCCGGGGGCGGGCCCGCGGCCGTCCGTCAGCGGAAGGCTTGGCACTCCACCTCCGCCCGGCGCTCGGTCATGCCGAGCCGGACGCTGGAGGACACGCACGCGCGCTGCTTCTCGTCGAGCCGGACGTCGCCGCACCGGGTGGTGCTCGAGTAGGTGCGGCAGTCCTGGGTCTGCTGCCGCGGCTGCGGTTCGGCGGCCGCGGCGGTCCCGCCGATCCCCCCGGCGGCGGCGACGGCGGCGATCAGCGCTCCGGTCATGACCCTCTTCATGCGTTTCCTCCCCCGAAATGCATGGACGTCAGCAAGGCGTAAGTCCCCGGGCCCACCGACGACAAAACGCGGCTAAACGTCAAGAAAACGACGAATCGTCCAGGTCACGTCGCGGTCGGGAGCGCGTCGACGAAGTCGCGGACGGCGGTCCGGTCGTCGCCGCGGCGCCAGGCGGCGGCCAGTTCGGACGGCGGCAGGCCGGCGACCGGGACGGCGCGCACGCCCGGACGGCGGTAGATCGCCGCGTTCCCGGCGGACAGCAGCACGATGCCGCTGCCCTCCTCGATCGCCGCGAACGTCTCGTCCGCGTTCGCCACCGTCGCGCCGACCCGGACGGGACGGCCGCCGCGGTGCGCGGCGGGGAGCCAGTGGTCGCGCAGCGGGCCCGCGCTCTCCGGGAGGGCGAGGAACGGCTCGTCCAGCAGGTCCGCGAAGTCCACCTCGTCGCGCCCGGCGAGCCGGTGGTCGTCGCGGAACGCGACCCAGCGCGGCTCCCGCGCGACCACCCGCAGGTGGAAGGCGTCCTCGGCGGGGACGGGCAGCCAGACGAACGCGACGTCGACGTCCCCGGACGCGAGCCCGGCGCTGGCGTCCGTCCAGTCGACCTGCCGCATCCGCAGCCGCCACCCGGGGCGGCGCTCGGCGAACCGGTCGCGGACGGCGGCGAGCAGGCCGCGGCCGACGCTCGTGGACAGCCCGACGGTCAGCACGGCGGCCGCCGCGGCCGCCGCGTCGGCGACCTCGCGCTGCGCCTGGTCCCAGCGGCCGAGCATCTCGCGCGCGGCCGGGAGCAGCGCCTCCCCGGGCGCGGTGAGCGCCACCGTGCGCCGGTCGCGCTCGAACAGCCGCACCCGCAGGTCGTCCTCCAGGCGGCGGATCTGCTTGCTCAGCGCGGGCTGGGAGACGAACAGGCGCTCGGCGGCGCGGGTGAAGTTCAGCTCCTCGGCGACCGCGACGAAGTACCGCAGATCGCGCAGATGACCGTCCATGGCCAACGGCTATCACGGCGGGTATTGGACGCGGAAGCGCGTGCGGCCGCACGATCGTGCCGTCCCGAGGAGAGGAGCCGGACGATGATCGCGTTGGTGACCGGAGCGAACCGGGGGATCGGACGGGAGGTCTGCGCGCAGCTCGCCGAGCGCGGGCACACGGTGATCGCGGCGGCCCGCTCCCCCGCGGCCGTCCGGGGGCAGGTCCCGCTGCGGCTCGACGTCACGTCGGACGGCGACGCCGCGCGGGCCGCGGAGGCGGTCGCCGAGCGGTTCGGGCGGCTGGACGTCCTGGTGAACAACGCCGCGATCACCTACGACACGTGGCAGCGTGCCGCCGACGCCGACCTGGACGTGGTGCGGGAGGCGGCCGAGACGAACCTGTACGGCCCGTGGCGGCTGGTGCGGGCGATGCTGCCGCTGCTGCGCGAGAGCGGGCACGGCCGGATCGTCAACGTGTCCAGCGAGGTGGCCTCGCTGACGAACATGGGCGGCGGCACCCCCGCCTACACCGCGTCCAAGGTCGTGCTCAACGCCCTCACCCGGATGCTGGCGGCCGAACTGCGGCACGACGGCATCCTGGTCAACGCGGTGTGCCCCGGCTGGGTCGCGACCGACATGGGCGGCCCCGGCGGCCGGCCGGTCGCCGACGGCGCGGCGGGCGTCGTCTGGGCGGCCACGCTCCCCGACGACGGGCCCACCGGCGGGTTCTTCCGGGACGGCCGCCCGCTGCCGTGGTGACCGAGGCGGCTTCACCCCGGCGCCACCTTTACTTACTCGCCCGGCACTCCCCGGGGCGGTCGCGCCGGTACGCCGTCACGCGGTCGGCACGCTCCGTAAAACTACAAAGGTAAGGGAGCGCGCTTTCTGCCGGCTTCAACAACCATGTTGACCGTCCCACGGATTCAGGGCGCGTCCCTACCCGCAGCCACCACGGCCCCCACGGCCTCCGGGAGTCCCTCGTGAACCAGACCGTTCGGCGGGCGTCCGCATGAAGGCACTCGTCCTGGCGGGCGGCGCCGGATCGCGGCTGCGGCCGATCACCCACACCTCGGCCAAGCAGCTGGTCCCGGTCGCCAACAAGCCGGTGCTGTTCTACGGCCTGGAGGCGATCGCGGACGCCGGGATCGGCGAGGCCGGCATCATCGTCGGCGACACCGCCCCCGAGATCCGCGCGGCGGTCGGCGACGGCTCGGCGTTCGGGCTGAAGGTGACCTATATCCCCCAGCACGCCCCGCTCGGCCTCGCCCACGCGGTGCTGGTCGCCCGCGACTTCCTCGGCGACGACGACTTCGTCATGTACCTGGGCGACAACTTCATCGTCGGCGGCATCACCGGCCTGGTCGACCGGTTCCGCGCCGAGCGCCCCGACGCGCAGATCATGCTCACCCGGGTGTCCGATCCGCGCGCCTTCGGCGTCGCCGTGCTGGACGCGGCGGGCCGCGTGACCGGGCTGGAGGAGAAGCCGCGGCACCCCAAGAGCGACCTGGCGCTCGTCGGCGTCTACCTCTTCACTCCGGCGGTGCACGAGATCGTCGCCGGGCTGACGCCGTCCTGGCGGAACGAACTGGAGATCACGGACGCGATCCAGGGGCTGATGTCGGCGGGCCGCCGGGTCGAGTCCACCGTGATCACCGGCTACTGGAAGGACACCGGCAACGTCACCGACATGCTGGAGGTCAACCGGCTGGTGCTGGAGGGCCTCGAACCGTCGGTGCGGGGCTCGGTGGACGCCGCGTCGGAGCTGATCGGACGGGTCGTGGTGGAGGAGGGCGCCGCGGTGACCGGCTCGCGGCTGGTCGGGCCGCTGGTCATCGGCGCCGGTTCGGTCGTGCGCGACTCCTACGTGGGCCCGTTCACCTCCATCGACCGGGACTGCGCCGTGCTGGACAGCGAGATCGAGTACTCGATCGTCCTCCGCGGCGCGTCCATCGACGGCGTCGGCCGGATCGAGGTGTCGCTGATCGGCCGCGAGGTGCGGGTCACTCCCGTGCCCCGGGTGCCGCGGGCGCACCGCCTGGTGCTCGGCGACCACAGCACCGTGCAGATCAGCAGCTGAGAGGGACGGACAGGGCTATGGGACGGCGCGTTCTGGTCACCGGCGGGGCCGGGTTCATCGGCTCGCACTTCGTGCGGTCGCTCGCGGGCGAGGCCGAGATCACCGTGCTCGACCGGCTCACCTACGCCGGCAATCCGGCCAACCTGGCGCCGGTCGCGGACGGGCACACGTTCGTGCACGGCGACATCTGCGACGCCGGACTGCTCGCCGAGCTGGTCCCCGGCCACGACGTCGTGGTCAACTTCGCGGCGGAGTCGCACGTGGACCGGTCGATCGCCAGCGCCGGCGAGTTCGTCCGCACCAACGTGCAGGGCGTCCAGACGCTCATGCAGGCGTGCCTGGACGCGGGCGTGCCGCGCGTGGTGCAGGTGTCGACCGACGAGGTGTACGGCAGCATCGAGACGGGTTCGTGGGACGAGGACGCCCGGATCGCGCCGAACTCGCCGTACGCGGCCGCCAAGGCGGGCGGGGACATGATCGCCGGTGCGTACGCCCGCACCCACGGCCTGCCGGTGTCGATCACGCGCTGCGGGAACAACTACGGGCCGTACCAGTACCCGGAGAAGGTCGTCCCGCTCTTCACCACGAACCTGCTGGACGGCCTGCGGGTGCCGCTGTACGGCAACGGCGGGAACGTGCGGGACTGGATCCATGTGGACGACCACTGCCGGGGCATCTGGGCCGTGGTCGAGCGCGGTGCGCCCGGGGAGGTGTACCACATCGCCGGCACGGCCGAGCTGACCAATCTGGAGCTGACGGGCCGCCTGCTGGAGATGCTGGACGCCGACTGGTCGTCGGTCGAGCGCGTCGCGGACCGTCCCGGCCACGACCGGCGGTACTCGCTGTCGGACGCCAAGCTGCGGGCCCTCGGGTACGCCCCGCGGATCGCGTTCGACGACGGCCTGGCCTCGACCGTCCGGTGGTACGCCGACAACCGCGGCTGGTGGGAACCGCTCAAGAAGAAGGCGGAGGACGCGGCGTGAACGGGCGGGACTGAACGGGCGGGGCGGGGCGGGAACGGGCGGGACGTGCCCCCGGCGCGCGTGAACGAGGGCGGTGGCTCGCCCTCGCTCTCGTGTCCGGCCGGAACGTTCCTTACGGGTTCACCGTCCAGACCGCCGCCAGCTCGACGCGCGAGGCGACGTTCATCTTCTGGAACACCTTCTTCAGATGGAACGCCACGGTGTGCCGGGAGATGAACAGCTGCCTGCCGACCTCGTCGTTGGTGTGGCCCTGGCTCACCAGCTCGGCGACGGCGAACTCCGTCTTGGTGAGCCCGTGCGGAAGCAGGTCCGGGCAGTTGACGGTGCGGATGGCGCCGCGGCGGACGCCGAAGTCGCGGAGCTTGCTCACCACGCGGGCGGCGTCCCGCCTGGCGCCGGTGGCCTCGTACACGCTCAGGACCGACTCCAGGGTGCGGACCGTCCGCTCCTTCTCGCAGCAGCGCTCGGACACCGCGGCGGCCATGTCCTCCAGCGCGGACGCCCTGGACCACCGGTCGGGGTAGAGGCCGGCCGCCTCCCACAGCTTCCCGGAGTCGCTTTCCAGCAGGCCGGCGGCGTGCAGGGCCGCGCCCCGCAGCGCACCGAACCGGGAGTTGTCGGCGGCCGCCGCGGAGACCGCCGAGACCGTCTTCCGCGCCAGGTCCGGGGCGTCCAGCTTGCCGAAGGCGCGGACCAGCCAGGCCGCGGCCGCCGGTTCCGACACCATCAGGGGGCGGAGCACGTGGGGGCTGGTGACGATGCCGGAGATGAGGTCTCCCGCGCTGGCCACTCCGCTGCGGGCCTCCATGGCCTGGGCGGTCACCCAGGCTCCCGCGGCATGCCCGCAGTACCCGAGCAGGGCTTCGTCCGCCAGTTTGTCGACGAAGTCGAGGCAGACCCTCATGTCCGCGCGGCGGAGCGCGCAGAGCGCGATGACCGTGTAGCAGGGGGTCCGCAGAGAGCGCACGCCGTGCCGTTCGGCGATGCGGAGCCCCATTTCGAGTTCGGCGATGGCGTCATTGACGGTGCCCAGGGCGAAGTGCAGGGTGCCGCGGGCGACGTGCGACGCGGCGGCCAGCGTGGGCGATTCGGTTCCGGCGCCGTCCGCTTCGAGGGCTTCGAGCGCCCGCCGGCCCGACTCCAGTTCGCCGACCTTGATGAGCAGGGTGGCGTACCGGAACTGGGCGAGCCGGCAGAGCTCGTGACCGCCCTCGCATTCGGCGACGGCGGCCTCGGCGCCGTGCCGGACCGCCGCCTCGACCCGTCCGTCCTGCCATGCCTGCATGGAGCGCCGGAGCCGGGCCGCGGTATCGCACCGCCCTCTTATCCACTCGTCATCGAATCCGGCCAGGTAATCATTGGTTCCAGTAAGGGACCCGAGAGAAGATTGCATGTCCGTTTCACCTAACGACGATCGTTCGGGAGCACAGGTGAATGAGTTAGGCAGGAAATAATCTCATTAGGTATTACTTTTGACACGGACACGGGGGGCGGCGCCGAGCTTTCCCCCCGAACGCGGTCGAACGGGCCGGCCCGTGGGGACCCGGCCGGCCGCCCGACGCTCACGTGCCACTTCCTCACTTGAAGAGCCGAGCACGTGGCGACAACCCTCCCCGGTTATTTGAGTTCGGCAACTCGCACACCAACGTTCCAGAGCATAACCAATAGCGCTCCGCAGATGTCAAGGGGCAAATCCTGTCACCCGATGTCTCGAACAGAGAAGCGACATCCCGTTCCGGGACAGGTTCTTATGATCAATTCAGGTGGCCCGTTTGCTGACCTGCGGCGACTCCCGGACGGCCGGCGAGGCGATCAATGGAGCGCTCCATGACCAGCGGATTCGGCGCGACGATTCGCGGTACACCTCGCTGACCTGCGACGACGAGACGAGGGGCGACAACCGGTCGCCTCGCCCCCGAACCGCCCGGTGCGCAATGAGATGCATATCACAGTTTATTCACAAACGCGCTCCGGGCGTCGGCCGGGAGAAGAATCCTCCCCCGCCGGAGTCTGCAAATCACGAGAATGCGGCGTCTTATGGAGTTTGCGGCAATCGTTCCGACGGACGGCCCCAAAACAGCCGACCGACCGGCACCTTTAATATTAGGGTGCACCCTAAAATACTTGAGCGCGCTAATGCATGAGTGTCCGGGCGAACGCACCCGCCCGCGGCCGGGCGCGATGGGCCCGCACCGTCCGATATCGCTGAGGCGTTCGTGCCGGGGCGCCGCGTCCGGCGACGTCGCAATGGCGGTGCCGCGACGCCCGGGTCCGCACCGGCCGGGGTCTCCTTCCGTGTCCTGCTGGATTGAGACACCTGTCGGACAGTCACCCCCCTCGGCGGCCGCGGCCTCACCATGGCCCCACCGGCTGCTCGTCCCGGATGTCCCGGGCGTTTTCAGGCTCGCAACGGCGTCCGCGGGCCGGTATCCCCAGCCTTGATAGTTGTCCGGCCCCGGCCGGCCCGGACGGCGCGCGCCCGTGGTCCATTCAGATCGCGACTCCGCGGTCCGAGTCGACGCTCCGGCGGCCGAGCCCGCTCCGCACGGTGTCGAGCACGCGTTCGGCCTCGTCCATGAGGAAGAAGTGGCCGCCCTGGAAGACCCGGAGTTCCGTCGGCCCGGTGGTGTGCTCCTCCCACGCCGCCGCCTCGTCGATCGTGACCTGGGGGTCGGCGTCCCCGGTGAGCACCGTCACCGGGCAGTCCAGGACGCGGCCGGGCTCGGGCCGGTAGGTCTCGACGGCGCGGTAGTCGGCGCGGATCGCCGGCAGGATCATCTCCAGCAGTTCCGGGTCGGCCAGCATGGCCGCGTCCGTGCCGCTCAGCCTCCGCAGCTCCGCCACGATCCGCTCGTCCGGCTCCGTGTGGAGGGTGCTCGGCCGGTGGCGGGACGGGGCCCGCCGGCCGGAGGCGAAGAACCGGACGGGCGCGCGGGTGCCGGAGTCCCGCATCCGCAGCGCGACCTCGTAGCCGACCAGGGCGCCCATGCTGTGCCCCAGCAGCGCCAGGGGCCGGTCGTCGAGGCGGCGCACCGCCGCGAAGATCTGGTCGGCCAGCTCGTGCAGGTCGGAGACGTTCGGCTCGTGCCGCCGGTCCTGCCGCCCCGGGTACTGGACCGCCAGCACCTCCACGGACGGCGCGAGCGCCTTGGACGCCGGGAAGAAGAAGCTCGCCGACCCGCCGGCGTGCGGCAGGCACAGGAGGCGGGGGGCGCGGGCGTCACCGTCCGGCGCCGGGTGGAATCGGCGGGTCCATTTCTCGAACTGCTCCGCAGAATGAGGCACCCTCGCCACGCTAGGTCCGGGCGGCCCACCCGCCATCCCTCGACCTGATAGGCCCACCGGCGGACGCCCCCGGCGGTCGTCCGGCGAGGACCACCCGCGCGGACCACCGGCGGGAAAGCGAAACCGCAGCGGGCCGGACGAGACTACCGACGTTGGTGATGGCTCCCGGCGGTGGTGTGGGCGAGCCTGGCCGAAACCGCGTCAAAGCCGCGGTTTCCCGCTCGTCCCCGTACCGGACCCGGTGATCGACGCAGCACCGCCAGGAGGACTCCTTGAAGGTCATCATTCTCGCCGGGGTCGCCCCGTCGACGATCTTTACGCACGCCCCGCTCGCCACGGCTCTGCGCAACGCGGGCCACCAGGTCATGGTGACCAGCTCGATCGAGGAGATGATCCCCGTCATCACCGGGGTCGGGCTCCCCGCCGTGCCGGTCACCGACCCGGAGACGACCCCGCAGCAGATCCTCGCCAAGGCCGGGCTCGCCCGGGTGCCGGAGGACCCGGTGGAGCGCGAGGGCCTCTCGGGCCGGTGGTACGCGCGGATCGAGACCGAGCCCCTCGACGCCCTGCTGGCGTTCGCCGCGGAATGGGGCCCCGACGTGGTCGTCGGGGGCATGAGCGTCTACTCCGCGCCGCTGCTGGCGGCCCGCCTCGGCGTCCCCTACGTGCGCCACGCCTGGGACATCCACCACGGGCGGCTGGCCGACCCCGAGGCGTCGGACGAGCTGCGCGAGGAGCTGGCGGAGCTGGGCCTGGACGGGCTGCCCGAACCGGACATGATGATCGATGTCACGCCGCCGAGCCTGCGCACGCCGGAGGCCGGGCCCGCGCAGATGATGCGGTGGGTCCCGGCGAACGCGCAGAGCCGCCTGGAGCCGTGGATGTACACGCGGGGCGAGGGCCGCCGGATCTGCGTGACCATCGGCACCGGCGTGGCGACCTACAACCAGCACGACTTCCTCCAGGGGATCGTCGAGAACATCTCCGCCGTGGACGCGGAGGTGGTGGTCCCGGTGTCGGACGACGCCGCGCCCGCGCTGCGGGAGCGGATGCCGGACGTCAAGGCGGGCTGGATCCCGCTGGACGTCGTCGCGCCCACCTGCGACGTCATCGTCCACCAGACCGGCGGCAGCACCATGCTGACGGCGCTGACCTTCGGCGTGCCGCAGATCCTGATCCCCGACCCCGGGCAGCACCGCGCGTGCGACATGGCCCGCCGCCTCGCCGAGGCCGGCGCCGCGGTCGTGCTCTCCCCGGAGGAGGCGACCAGCGAGGTCATCGCCAAGAAGTGCCAGCAGATCCTGTCCGACCCGGCGTACGCGGAGGCCGCGGCGGGGCTCGGCCGGGAGATGGCCGCCCTGCCGCTGCCGTCCGAGGTGGTCCGGCGCATCGAGCGCCTCGTCGGCCGGACGTCCTGACGGGGCCGAGGCTCCTGGAGGGGTTCCCCACGTGACAACGAACGAGGCCGCGGACACGTCGCAGCTCCTGGCCGCACGGCTGCAGATCCCACCGGTGCCCTACAGCCGCGCCGCCGGGTCCTGGGTGTACGGCACCGACGGGCAGCGCTACCTGGACGCCGCCAGCGGGATCATCAACGTCAACATCGGCCACGCCCACCCGGTGGTGGTCGAGGCGCTGAGCGACCAGGCGGGCATCTGCACCTACGCCAGTCCGGGGACGTTCACGGCGACCCAGGTGCAGCGGCTGGCCACCGCCACGGCCAGGGCCGTGCACCGGCCGGACGACCGCGTCATGTTCACCCCCACCGGCACCCACGCCACCGAGGCCGCCATCGCGCTGGCCCGGCTGGCGCAGCGGGCGCGGGGGGAGCTGGGCCGCCACAAGGTGCTGACGGCCACGCTCGGCTACCACGGCAACAGCGCGTTCGTGCTGGCGCTGTCGGGGCACCGCAACCGGCGGCCGCACGAGGACGACGCCTTCGGCATCGGCCCCGCCTTCGACCCGCCCTACCCCGGCCAGCACCGCGGCTGCCGGTTCCCGGTCTGCCGGGCCGAATGCGCGATCGAGGTGCGCGAGGCGATCGTCAAGGCGGGTCCGGAGAGCGTGGCGGCGGTCCTGCTGGAACCCGTCAACGGCACCACCGGCGGCGGGTACGTGCCGCCGCCCGGATACCTGCGGGCCGTCCGCGGGATCTGCGACGAGTACGGCGTCCTGCTGGTCCATGACGAGGTGCTCACCGGGCTGGGCCGCACCGGCCTCCCGCTGGCCTCGCACCACGCCCCGGGCGCCGAACCCGACATCATCACCCTCGCGAAGGGGCTCGGGGCGGGGTACCTGCCGCTGGCCGCCACGATGGTCGCGCCCCGGCTCGCCGAGGACATCATGGCCGCCGGCAAGTGGCTCCCCCTCATGGGGACCATGTCGGGGACCCCGCTGCAGGGACGGGTCGGGCTCGCGGTCCTGTCGGTGCTGGAGGACCTCGGCGTCTTCGAGCGCGACCGGGTCGGCGGCGCGGCCGTGGGCCGGGTCGTCGCCGAGGCGACGCGGGGCCTGCCGGTCGTGACCGGCGTGCGCGGCCTCGGGCACTTCTACGGCCTGGAGCTGGCCCCGGGCAGCATCCGCGACCTCCTCCGCGTCACCAGGGAGAAGGGCCTGCTCCTGTACCCCTTCGCCGGGTGGCATCCGGACGGGAGCGGCGAGGGCCTGCTGGTCGCGCCGCCGCTGAACGCCACCGACACCGAACTGGAGTTCCTCGGCGAGACGCTGCGCGCCTCGCTGCTCGAGACCGCCGAACGCCTGAACTGACCGGACGAACGACGGCGAAGGCCCGGGAGCGTTCTCCCGGGCCTTCGCCGTTCTCGTGTCCGTCCCCTGCGCCCGTCCCCCGCGCTCTCGGCGGGCTACGGGTGGCCGCCCCCGTGCGAGCCCCCATGCGAGCCCCCGTGCGAGCCGCCGCCGTGCGAGCCGCCGTGCATGTGGAAGCGCGCCACCTCGGGCGGGTGCACGACGAACGGCCGCATCATGCCCTCGTCCTCGTGGTCGAGGATGTGGCAGTGGTACATGAACGCGCCGGTCGCGCCCTCGAACCGGCCCGCGACCGTGATCCACTCCCCGGGCCACAGGTTGAAGGTGTCCTTCCAGCCTTCCTCGTGCCGCTCGATCGGCGGTCCCGCGTCCGGCACGGGCAGCGGCCGGGACGTGCCGCCGGCGGCGGCGTCGAAGGCCGACAGGTCGCGCCACGTCCGGCGGGACAGGAGCTGGAGCCGCGCCAGGTGGATGTGCGTGGGGTGCGGCGGCCCGCCGAGCTGGATCAGGTTCCACACCGCCCACCGGCCGTGGTCGATGAAGATCGTCGTGGTGTCGTCGAAGAGGCTCGCGACCCGCCGGAACGTCCGCACCCGTCCGGTGGCCGGGTCGGTGAGCTGGAGGATCCCCTCCGCCGGGAGCCGCCCGGGCACCTGGTCCGGGTCGGTGATCTCCTGCAGTTCCCACATCTGCGGGTGCGCCTGCCCGGCCACGTTGGGCGGGAGGGCCGCCACGAACACCTCGTCGTGGTCGTCCGGGACGGTCGTGCCGTGCTCCAGCCGCACGTACGACGACGCCAGCCGCTCCGGCGGCCGGAACGGGCCGGGCCGCCCGCGCCCGGCGACGCGGAACTCCATGATGTCCGGCTCGACCGCGCTGCCGGTGCTGGTGAGCCGCAGCCGCCGTCCCGCGAACCGGCCGAAGTCGATCAGCAGGTCGGCCCGCTCGCCCGGGGCGAGGGTCAGCCCGTTCCCGGGGACCCGCGCGGGAGCGGGCAGCAGCCCGGCGTCGGTGCCGATGATCCGCACCGCCTCGTTCCGCACGGTGCCCGTCTCGTCGGCCAGGTCGAGGCGGAAGAAGCGCGCGTTCGCCGCGTTGAGCACGCGGAAGCGGTACCAGCGCGGCCGGACCTCCAGGTGCGGCCAGATGACGCCGTTGACGAGGGTGAACGGGCCGGTGACGGGGGCCGACGTGCCGGTCGCGGGCGCGTACTGGAACTTGAACAGCAGCCGGCCGGTGAGCGCGCCGGTCGCCGGGTCGGTGTCGAGGTTGCGGTCGGCGATGACCAGCGGGATCTCCTGGTCGCCGCCGGGCAGGCCGAGCCGGTCCTCCTCCTCGTCGCGGACGAGGTACATGCCGGCCAGCCCGGCGTACACGGTGAAGCGGGTCACGGCCATCGCGTGGTCGTGGTACCAGAGGGTCCGCGCCGTCTCCCGGTTCGGGTACTCGGTGAGCTGCGCGTTCCCCGGCAGGACGGCGTTGTGCGCCCAGCCGTCGCTGCCGCCGTTCACCGCCGCGCCGTGCAGGTGCACGACGGTCCACGGCGGCAGTTCGGCGACGCCGTCGATGAGCTCCACCCCGGACGGCAGGGTGCCGTCGGGGTTCCGGTAGCCGGGGGTGTCCGCCGGGGAGGGCCGGGCGACCGGTGCCCGCACGGCGACCAGCGGGACCGTCCCGTCGAGGTCGTTGCTCCAGGCGACGCGCAGCCGGCCGCCGCGGCGCACCTCGATGGTCGGGCCGGGGAAGTGGCCCTCGTAGGTCCACAGGGTGGTCGGCGGCAGCTGCGAGTGCAGCCTGAGCCGCGCGGTCGTCATGCCGACGGCGATCTCGCCGCGGTGCCGGCCCCGCGGCCGGATCACCGGCGGTATCCGCAGCGGGTCCCGGAACTTCGCCAGCCCGAAGTTCGGTGCCGCGGGCGCGCCGGGCCGTCCCGGGGGCGCCGCCGTCCGTGCCGGGGGCGCGCCGCGCGCCGGCGGGACGGCCGCCGCGTGCGCGGCGTCCGAACCGGGCGGGCCCGCGGCGCTTCCGGCGGCGCCCGCGGAGCCGAGCACCGCGGAGGCGAGGAACGTGCGTCGGTGGACCTGGTCGTTCACTCGGTTTCCCCTCGGCCGGGACCGTGCCGTCAGCGCCCGGCCGTCCGCACGTACTCCCGGATGGACTCGATCACGTAATCGATCATGGGTGTGGTCAGCCCCGGGTACACGCCGACCCAGAACGTCCGCTCGGTGATCACGTCGGAGTTGGCCAGCTCGCCGGACACCCGGAACGTCCGGTCCTCGTACGCGGGATGCCGGGTGAGGTTGCCGGCGAAGAGCCGCCGGGTGCCGATCCGGCGGGACCCGAGGAACCCCTCCAGGCCCGCCCGGGTGAACGGGGCGTCCGGCAGCACGGTGATCACGAAGCCGAACCAGCTCGGGTCGGCGCCGGGCGTCGGGCTCGGCAGCAGCAGTCCGGGCACGTCGGCCAGGCCCTCGCGCAGCCGCCGCCAGTTGCGCCGCCGGGCGGCGCCGAAGTCGTCCAGCTTGGCGAGCTGGGTGAGCCCGAGCGCGGCCTGCACGTCGGTCGCCTTCAGGTTGTATCCGACGTGCGAGAAGATGTACTTGTGGTCGTAGCCGTGCGGCAGCGACCCCATCTGCTGGTCGAACCGCTTGCGGCAGGTGTCGTCCTCGCCCGGCTCGCACCAGCAGTCCCGGCCCCAGTCGCGCAGCTGCTCCACGATCCGGGCGAGCGCGAGGTTGGACGTCAGCACGCAGCCGCCCTCACCGGTGGTGAGGTGGTGCGCCGGGTAGAAGCTGACGGTGGACAGGTCGCCGAACGTCCCCGTCGGGCGCCCCTGGTAGAAGGAGCCGACGGCGTCGCAGTTGTCCTCGATCAGGAACAGGTCGTGCCGGTCGGCGATCTCGGCGATCTCCGCCGCGGCGTACGGGTTGCCCAGGGCGTGCGCCACCAGGATCGCTTTCGTGCGCGGGCCGACGGCGGCCTCGATGCGCTCCGGGACGGGGTTGTAGGTGCCCAGCTCGACGTCGACGAACACCGGGGTGAGCCCGTTCTGGATGATCGGGTTGACCGTGGTCGGCCACCCCGCCGCCACGGTGACCACCTCGTCGCCGGGGACGAGCCGGCGGTCCTCCAGCGTCGGTGAGGTCAGCGCGGACAGGGCGAGGAGGTTCGCCGACGAGCCGGAATTGGTCATGTGCGCCTTGCGCAGCCCCAGAGCGCGCGCGAACTCGCGCTCGAACCGGCGTGCGCTGACGCCGGAGGCGATCCGCATCTCCAGTGCCGCCTCGACCAGGGCGACGCGGTCCTCCTCGTCCAGGGTGGCCCCGGACACCGGCACCGGCGTGGTCCCGGGCACGAACTCGTCGGACGCGTTCTCCCGATGGTACTTGCGCACGAGTTCCAGGAGGAACGCCTTGCTCTCCGTCATGCCCGCGACCTCCTCGCGTGTTCCCGATCTCGTCGACCGGCGTCGTCCGGCGCGGTGTCCGCCGATCGTGCCGCTCGCCGCGCCGGGTGCGGGCACCTCGGCCCTCGCGTGCACAAGAAAGGCGATTCGGCCTCTTCGGCACATTAAGTAAGCGGCGCCGGGCCGAGCATCCCCCGACCTGATAGGACTTCGCGTCCGTCCCGGTACACGCCCGTCCCGATCGGGAGCTATCAGGTCGAGGGATACCGGGCCGGTCGCGCCTCTCCTAGCCTGCGAACGGATCACGCGGATCGCCGCTGGTCGGACGGCGTCGGCCGCGCGACGACGGCGCAGAGCCCCGTGCCGGTCGGACCCGTGCCGAACTGAGAGGTGCCCCATTGAGCGTCGTGCTGCTGCTGAACGGTCCCAATCTGGGTGCGCTGGGTCACCGCGAACCGGAGATCTATGGCACCGACACGCTCGCCGACATCGAGAAGGCGGTCGCCGCCGAGGTGGCCGCCCGCGGCTGGGAGGTCGCCCCGGTCCAGCGGGACGGCGAGGGCGAGCTGGTCGGCGCGGTCCACGAGCACCGCGACACCACGGTCGGCGCCATCGTCAACCCGGGCGCGCTGATGATCGCCGGCTGGAGCCTGCGGGACGCGCTGGCGAGCTACCCGCCGCCGTGGATCGAGGTGCACCTCAGCAACGTCTGGGCCCGGGAGCGGTTCCGCCACGAGTCGGTGCTCGCCCCGCTCGCGTCCGGCGCCGTGGTCGGCCTCGGCGCGTACGGCTACCGGCTGGCGGCCCGGGCGCTGATGCACCTGTGCCCGGACGCCTGACGCGGTGGGCGGCGTGAACGCGGCGGAGGCGGAGGCGGGAGCCGCCGTCGAGGCGGGCGGCGGCGCGGTCATGTCCATGACCGGCTTCCACACCTGGTTCGACGCGCGGGCGCGCGCGAACCGCTTCCAGGTGGACCGGATCCCGTTCGCCGACCTGTCCGGATGGGGCTTCGAGCCCGGCACCGGCAACCTCGTCCACGACAGCGGGCGGTTCTTCTCGATCGAGGGCCTGCGCGTGCGGACGGACCGGGCGTGGGCGGGCCGGTGGACCCAGCCGATCATCGTGCAGCAGGAGATCGGGCTGCTCGGCATCCTCGTCAAGCGGTTCGGCGGCGTCCCGCACTGCCTGATGCAGGCCAAGATGGAGCCGGGCAACATCAACGGCCTCCAGCTCTCCCCGACCGTGCAGGCCACCCGCAGCAACTACACGAAGGTCCACGGCGGCGCCGGGACCAAGTACCTGGAGTACTTCCGGCCGGGCTCGCGCGGCCGGGTGCTGTTCGACGGGCTCCAGTCCGAGCAGGGGACGTGGTTCCTGCACAAGCGCAACCGCAACATCGTCGTCGAGACCGACGCCGACGTCCCGCTCCACGACGACTTCTGCTGGCTGACGCTCGACCAGATCCACCGCCTGCTGCGCCTGGACCACATGGTGAACATGGACTCCAGGACCGTCCTGGCGTGCATCCCGCCCGAACTGGCCCCGGCCCCGCCGCGCGGGCGCCGGGACGCCGCGGACGGTTCGTTCGCCGAGGCGGTCCGCGGTTCGCTGGCGGGGCACGGCAGGGCCGTCCACGACCTGGGCGAGGTGCTCGGCTGGCTCACCGAGATCCGCGCCCGGCAGGAGCTGGTGCAGCGGCTCGTCCCGCTGCGGGACGTCACCGAGGGCGGCTGGCGGATCGGCGCCGACGCCATCGGGCACCGGGACGGCAAGTACTTCGACATCGTCGCGGTGGACGTGCGGGCGACCAACCGCGAGGTCGCCGCGTGGTCCCAGCCGCTGCTGGCGCCCGTCCAGCCCGGTCTGGTCGCGCTGCTGGTCAAGCGGATCGGCGGCACGCTGCACGCCCTGGTCCGGGCCCGCAGCGACGCGGGCATGCTCAACATCGCCGAGCTGACCGCCAGCGTGCACTGCCAGCCGGGCAACTACGCCGACGCGCCGCCGGAGCACCGTCCGCGCTACCTGGACCACGTGCTCGCCGCGCCCCCGGACCGGATCCGGCTGGACGTCATGTACTCCGAGGAGGGCGGCCGCTTCTACCACGCGCAGAACCGCTACCTGGTCGTCGAGGTCGACGACGGCTTCGCCGCCGACCCCGGCGACCGGTTCCTGTGGGTCGCGCTCGACCAGCTCACCTCGCTGCTGCGGCACAGCAACTACCTGACCGTCGAGCTCCGCAGCCTCATGGCGAACCTGCGCAGCCTGTGACCCGCGCCGGAGCGAGACCGGCCCCGAGCGAGAAGAAGGAGTCCCCCGCCGTGACGACCAAACCGACCGAGAAGCCGCCCGGGAAGCCACCCGAGGGCAACGTGCTCGGTTCGCCGATCCCCCGCGAGCTCATCCACCGCGACGACCCGTTCACGCTGCCGCCCGCGCTGGTGGCGCTGGCCGAGCGGGCCCCGGTCACCCGGGCGACGCTGCCCGGCGGCGCCCCGTTCTGGCTGGTGTCCGGGCACGCGGAGGGCCGCGCGGTGCTGGCGGACCCGCGGTTCTCCTCCGACCGGTTCCGCTACCACCCCCGGTTCACGAGCCTGTCCGAGGAGGAGCGGGAGCAGCTGCGCAACGCGAAGGCGCAGGCCGGGTCGTTCATCAACATGGACCCGCCGGAGCACACCCGCTACCGCAAGCTGCTCGCCGGGCAGTTCACCGTCCGCCGGATCAACCGGCTCGCCGAACGCATCGAGGAGATCGTCACCGAGCGGCTGGACGCCATGGCGGCCCGGGGCGGCACCGCCGACCTCATGGCCGACTTCGCGTTCCCGGTGCCCTCGCTGGTGATCTGCGAGCTGCTCGGGGTGCCGTACGCGGACCGGGCGGAGTTCCGGCGGCGCGCGACGACCCTGCTGCAGGCGAACCTGCCGGTCAAGGACGCCATGGAGAACGCCGAGGCGCTGCGGGCGTTCATGGCGCGGCTGATCGCCGGCAAGCGGGCGGACCCCGCCGACGACCTGCTCTCCGACCTGATCCACCGCGCCGGGGCCGAGCCCGCGCTGACGGACGACGAGCTGGTCGGCATCGCCAACCTGCTGCTCCTCGCGGGCTACGAGACGACCGCGGGCATGCTGGGGCTGGGCACGTTCGTCCTGCTGCAGCGCCCCCGCCAGCTCGACGCGCTGCGCGAGGACCCGTCCCGGATGGGCGACGCCGTCGAGGAGCTGCTGCGCTACCTGTCGATCGTGCACATCGGGCTCTTCCGGTTCACCACCGTGGACCTGGAGATCGGCGGCGAGCACATCCCGGCGGGCTCGTCCGTGGTGGTCTCGGTGGTGACCGCCAACCGCGACGAGAAGCACTGGCCCGACCCGGACGTGCTGGACGTGACGCGCCCCCGGGGCCCGCACCTGGCGTTCGGCCACGGCGTGCACCAGTGCCTGGGCCAGCAGCTGGCCCGGGTGGAGATGAGGATCGCCTTCACCGAGCTGCTGCGCCGCCTCCCCGGCCTCCGCCTCGCCGTCCCGCCCGAGGAGGTCCCCGTGCGCGACGAGATGCTGCACTACGGCGTCGACGCGCTGCCCGTCGCCTGGGACGCGTCATGAAGCTGTACGCCGACCCGAAAGCCTGCGTCGGCGCGGGCCTGTGCGTCCTGCGCCTCCCCGACGTGTTCGACCAGGACGAGGACGACGGCACCGTGATCCTCCTGCGGACCACGCCCGACCCCGCCCAGGAGAGCACCGTGCTCAACGCCGTCAAAGCCTGCCCGACCGGCGCGCTGCGGGTCGACCGCTGAAGGCCCCCTTCAGGAAGGAACATCATGGTCGCAGTCACCGACTCCTGGGACGCCCCCGAGGAGCAGTTCTGGATGCGGGGTGAGCGGCCCGCCGAGCCGGTCGCCTTCGACCCGGTCACCAAGGTCTGGAACGTCTACGGCCATGCCGAGGCGCTGCGGGCCCTCAACGAGCCGGCGGTCTTCTCGTCGGAGGTCCAGCGAAAGATCCCCATCGACGACCGGGTCAACGAGGGCAACCTGCTGCGCATGGACGGCGCGCCGCACGCCAAGCTCCGCAAGATCGTGAGCCGTGTCTTCACGCCGAAGGTGGTGGCGGGGCTCGAACCGCGGATCGCCGAGGTGACCGGCGAGCTGCTCGACGCGGTCGCCGCCCGCGAGGGGTTCGACCTGGTCGAGGAGCTGGCCTACCCGCTGCCGGTGATCGTCATCGCCGACCTGCTGGGCGTGCCGGCCGGCGACCGCCCGCTGTTCAAGAAGTGGGTGGCGCAGATGTTCGACGACCACCAGGACGTCTCCCTGGAGAACTGGGAGGACGGGCCGGACGGCGCGCCGCACGCGGCGGCCATGGACGGCGCCGCCGAGGTCCTCCGCTACATCGGCGAGCACGTGGCGGAGCGGCGGGTGAAGCCGCGCGACGACCTGCTCACCAGGCTCGTCGAGGCCGAGGTGGACGGGGAGCGCCTCACCGAGGCCCAGGTGCAGAACTTCGGCTTCGTGCTCCTGCTCACCGGCTACATCACCACGACCATGCTGCTGGGCAACACCGTCCTCTGCCTGGACGCCCACCCGGAGTGGATGGGCAGGGTGCGCGCCGACCGGACGCTCCTCCCGGACGTGATCGAGGAGTCGCTGCGGCTGCTCCCCCCGTTCACGGCCGTCTCGCGGCTCACCAACGAGGACGTCGAGCTGGGCGGACGGCGCATCCCCGCCAACGAGCTCGTGATGGTGTGGCTCGGCGCGGCCAACCGGGACGAGCGCGAGTTCCCCGACCCGCACGCCTTCGCCCCGACCCGCGCTCCCAACAACCACCTGTCGTTCGGCCGCGGGATCCACTTCTGCATGGGCGCCCCCCTGGCCCGGGCCGAGGGCCGCATCGCGCTGAACGTCCTGCTGGACCGCTTCCCGGACCTGCGCGTCGACCCGCGGGAAGGCCCGACGTTCAAGTCCATCCCCATCATGACCGGGGTCGACAGGCTCCCCCTGCTGATCGGCCGGAGCTGAGCCGCCGGAGCCGGCCGGTGCCGGGCGGCGCCGCCGCCTGAGCCGGACGGCCGAGCCGGACGGCCGGCGGGTGCGAGAAGACCGCCGTGCGGATCTCCGCACGGCGGTCTCGTCGTCCGCGGGCCCCGCGGGCCGCCGGCTACGCCGGGGCGGCCTCGGGCTGCTTGTGGCTCGCCCACACGAGGTCACCGTCGATGCTCGACACCCGCCACCCCTCCGGGGCGCGGACCGCCCCGTACCGCAGGCGCGAGCTGATCGTGAGCTTGGGCTCCGGAGCGATCGCCCCCTCCGGCGCGGTGTCGTCGCTGAGGATCACGACCACGCTCGCCGTCACGTCGGCGCGGTCGCCGTCCACGTCGATGAGGACGTTGTGGACGAGGTGCTGGGACCGCTCGCCGGGCGAGTGCGCGGCGGCCGCGCCCGCGATCACCGCGTCCCGCCCCCGCACCGGCGCGCCGCTCGGGTCCTTCGAGGCGACCTCCTCGGCGAACACCGAGCGCAGGTCCTCGAACCTGCCTTCGTCCATGAGGGTGCAGAACCGGTAGATCAGCTGGGTGAGGTCCGCGCGGTCGTCGGTCAGGCTCATCGATGCTCCCTGCACTGCCGGCCGGCGCTCCGGCCGGCCGTTCGGTGGACTGTTCTGCCGGCCGCTCCGCCGGTCGGACGGCGGCGCGGCCGGTCGCCGCGCTCCGTCCGGGTCACGCCCGGCGGAGGAAGTCGCCGATCGCCCCGGCCAGGCCCGCGGCGTCGATCCCGTGCAGCCGGTCGTGGTCGGCCGCCTTGCCGTAGGCGCGCACCTCCCGGTCGCGCCGCACCCCGAACGAGCGCAGCCGGTGCGGGACGTCCGCGAGCGCCTCGGCCGCCTCGTGCGCCGAGGTGCCGGCCAGGTACGGCTCGACGAGCGCGACGTTCGGCGCCGCGGAGTCCACCGCGCGGCGCAGCCCGGCGCGGTCGAACGGCCGGACCGTCGAGGCGTACAGCACCGTCACGTCCATGCCGGCGGTGGCTTCGAGCACCTGCCGCAGCATCGGCCCGATCGCGGCCACCACCCCGGCGGTGCCCTCGC
This sequence comes from Actinomadura rifamycini DSM 43936, assembly GCF_000425065.1. Classification (GTDB taxonomy): domain Bacteria; phylum Actinomycetota; class Actinomycetes; order Streptosporangiales; family Streptosporangiaceae; genus Spirillospora; species Spirillospora rifamycini. The sequence goes on along the minus strand of NZ_AULB01000026.1, from coordinate 25,372 downwards.
GCAGGACGGTGAACCCGTCCGACAGCGGCACCGACTCGCCGTGCACCTGGTCGGACAGCCGGATGTAGACCCGCCCGTCGCCGGACAGCGCGTCCTTCAGCAGCGGCTCGACCTCGTCCTCGTGCCCCGGCACGTGCACGGTCCAGCCCGGCAGCGTGTCGAGGAGCGGCACGTCGCCGGGCGCCTGGTGGGTGCGGCCGCGGGCCAGGTCGTCGTAGGAGCCGCCGATGCTGACCAGCACCGCGCCGACGTCCTGGTGCCCGAGGCTGATCTTGATCTGCTCGAACGGCCGCTCCACCAGGAACGGCGTGTAGGTGTGCACCACCGGGCGGTACCCGGTCAGCGCCAGCCCGCCGGCCATGCTCATCATCGCCTGCTCGCGGATCCCGACGTTGATCACCCGGTCCGGGTACCGCTCCCGCGCCTCGTCGAAGGACCACGAGGAGATGTCGGCGGTCAGCATGACCACCCGCGGGTCGGTCGCCAGCGACGCGATCACGGTGTCGATGAAGACCGTGCGCATCAGCTTCCTGTCCACCTCGGTCGTCATCCGGCGACCCCTTCCTTGCGACGGACGTTCGCCACCACGGCCTGCGGCCGGCCGGCGGGCTCCCGGGTCAGCGCCTTGTACAGCGCTTCGTGGTCGTGCCCGTCCACGGCGGCGGCGTCCCAGCCCTCGACCTCGAACCGCTTGGCGATGCCGTCCGGCCAGCCGAGGCTGGCGGACTTGTTGTCGATCACGATCACGGTGAGCCGGTCCAGCCCGAAGCGCCCGGCGATCTCGATCGCCTCGTTGTTGCTGCCCTCGTCCAGCTCGCCGTCGCCGATCAGCACCACCACCCGGGCGGCGCGGCCGTCGATGCGCAGGCCGAGCGCGGTCCCGACGCCGAGCGGCAGCCCGTGGCCGAGGGAGCCGCTGCTGATCTCCACGCCGGGCACGAGCACGCGGTCCGGGTGCAGCCCGAGCGGGGAGTCGACCGTGGTCCAGGTGTCGAGCTCCTCCGGAGGGAAGAAGCCCTTCGCGGCGAGCATCGCGTAGTAGGCCATCGGGCCGTGGCCCTTGGAGAGGTAGAACCGGTCGCGGTCCGGGTCGTCGACGGTGTCGGGCGACACGTTCAGCACCCGGTCGTAGAGCACCCAGATCGTGTCCGTCGTGGACACCGCGGCCCAGATGTGCTTCTCGTCGCCGATCATCCTGCGGAACAGGGCGCGGATCGTCTCTTCGGTCGTCTGCTCGGACGTGCGGTCGGTCGTCTGGTCGGTCGTCTGCATGGCTCCACCTGCAACGTTTCTGATGGTCACTCCGCCACGACCACGGGTCAGGCGGGCTTGCGGGCGGTCAGCAGGACGTACCCCACCATCGGCGCGTCGCTGAGCTGGCGGAAGTTCGAGAGCGTGCGCTCGAACTGCTCCGCCCCGATGTGCCGTACGGCCTGGTCCCGCACCGCCGTGAAGATCTCCGCGGACTTGCCCCACGACGGGCGGGTGCGGTCGCTGATGTCCTCGGCGACCTCGGGCTCCAGCCCGGCCTCCCGGATGCGGGACAGGTACTCGTCGAGATCGACGATCTTCAGCACGCCCTGCCGGACGAGGTCGACCCGGGCGGCGGCGTCGGCGCCGCTCCCGTGCTCGCCGCGGAGCAGGAAGTCGCCGATCGCCAGCCGCCCGCCGGGGCGCAGCACCCTGGCCGCCTGGCGGATCACGTGCCACCGGTCCGGCATGTGGTGCAGCGACTCCAGCGCCCAGACGATGTCGAACGACGCGTCCGGGAACGGCAGGTCCATCGCGTCCGCGTACTCGAACGACAGCCGGTCCGCCAGCCCGGCGGAAGCGGCGCGTTCGCCCGCGCGCTCCACCTGCCGCTTGCTGATCGAGATCCCGACCGCGGTGATCCCGTGGTCCCGGACCAGCCGGGCGGCCGGCTCGCCGACGCCGCAGCCGACGTCGAGCAGGCGGGCGCCCGGCTCGATGGGCAGCATCCCGGCCAGCTTGCCCGTCAGCCGGTTCGTGGCCTCGTCGAGCGACGCGCCGTCGGATTCGTCCTCCCAGTAGCCGTGGTGCAGATTGTCGCCCCAGAGCTGATCGAGCAGTTCCGCGAAATCGTCATATCCCTGCCCGATCTCGGTCGGCGTCGGCTTTGTCACCAGCACCCCTCACGGTTCGCTACGTTCCGACATTTTTTGAACGTGATCGACCACACGCAGGCTAGGGCGGGTGCGGGCGGCCGGGTATCCCTCGCGTTGATAGCCGTGCGGGCGGCCGCGGTGTTCACCGCCGCCTGGGGCGAGGCCGCGGCGCGGACCTGGAACCGGCACCGCTCGGCGCTGCACGCCTTCACCACCTGGGCGGCCGGGCCCGGTCGCGGCTGGGTCACCACCGATCTCGCCGCGCTGATCGAGCGGCGGCCAGGGGCCCGGCGTCGGCCAGCAGCCCGGCCAGGCGGGCGCGGGCGTTGCGGGGGCGCGTGCCCAGCACGTTCTCCACGTCGATCAGCAGCACCCGGTCATCAGCACGCACAGATCGCCGCGAACGGCAATGGCCGGGCAGACAAGATGAGGCCGGAAGCGCATGCGGGGTTGAGCTGAATAGGGAATTCGCCTACGCCGGGAAAGGGCCACGGCGAAGGGGCGGGCCGGGAAGCACCACCTCGACCGGTTCGCCCTGGCCCGAGTCCCGATCGGGCTTACTCCAGTGTGAACGACGGTTCGGTGTTGTCCGGGGCGACGAACGCGAGCAGGCGGGCGGCCTCGTCTCGTACCGCCGCTTTCTCGGATCCCGACAGTGGCCGGAACGGTGCGATGTGCAGGTGGCCGTTCGTGAGCTTCCAGCTGCCTTCCGCAAAGCCGTCGACGAGGAGCAATGGCACGCCCCCGGAGGCCCTGGGCGCGATCCGGCGGCGATTCTCCTCGCTGATCACGCGGGTCCGGTCCCGGTACCCGAGGACGGCGTTGTCGAAGGCGGGCAGGAACCGGACCGGCGCCGGTCGGTCCGGTTCGCCCAGCGGTGCGTCGGGCAGGTCGAGCAGTTCGCCTCCCTGCTCGTCCCGGAAGGCGCGCAGTTTCGGCCGCAACCCTTCGACGACCTTGCGGAGCCGGGTCGATCCCGACCAGGCCTGGATGTCCATGACACCGGCTGGACCGAACGCGGCGAGGTAGCGCAGGACCATCGTCTCCGGTTGCGGCGCGTCGGTCAGCGGGCGGCCGAGCCATTCGTCGGCCAGGGTGACCGGTGTCCCACGCCGATGCCCCCACCGGCCCCAGGTGGAGTGGGGTGGTGGATGCACCAACGCCTCCAGCAGCTCGATGGCCTCGGCCAGCCGGCCGGGGGCGCGGCCGGGGAATCGGTCGGTGAGCAACTGGCCGAGATCCCGGCGGGTGAGCGTCTTTCCGGTCAGTAGCTGTCGGCTGACGCGGGCGAGCTCGTCGAGATCCATACCCTCGATCTGCGTGGCGTAGTACGCGTCGGTCAAGGCTTTCCGCACAGCGGGCGCGACCGTCGGCCACAGCCAACGGAAGTCCTCGCCGGAGGCCAGGTGTTGGGTACAGCGCAGCATAGTGGCGTGCACCACGTCGCGGCTCTCGAGCAGGGCCGTCAGGTCATCGTGCCGGAAGTTCTCCAACCGCGCCCACAGCCCCACATAAGGTCCGTTGGGCATTTGTGCCTGCATCGCCACGAGGTGCTCGATCGCCTCCAGCGGAGTACGAGGAACGCGCCGGGCCAGCAGTTGCCGCTCCAGGAGTGTCCGGTTCAGTACCCGCCGGGACAGCTCGGGTACGCCCGATCTCACGATTGGTCGGCCGACCAGTCCATCGGTACCTCTTGAGTGATGGCGATCAGGTTGCCGTCGGCCGCCTTCAGGACGGCCAGCCGGGCTCCGGGCATGTCCACGATGCCGGTTGCCGGATCGATGTTGTCCCCCGCGGCGGCCTCGGCGGTACCGACCTCGGCGAGCGATCCGTCGGAAATCTCGGTCATCGCCGTCGCCCCGGCGGCGACCAGTGCGCGATGCTCCTGTTCGATATCCTCGACCGCCCAAAAGACCAGCGGGTGATCCACCCAGGGCGCCGCGGTGAGCCCGATCTCCACGCCATCGTTGGAGAACGCCGCGAAATCGTCGCTCTGGAACGCGGGTGGTCCGCCCAGCAACGCGGTCCAGGCCGTGATGCTGGCGGGCAGATCCCGCACGGGCAGGACTACATTGCCGAAACCGATAAACCGTGCCATAGGTGGCATTCTTCCAGATCCGGCCGCGCGTCGTCGGCGCATCCGGCCGAAGAACCGCCGGATGTCCGCGATGAGTATATCCGGGACGTCGCGGGAGGCCGGGCGGGGTGCGAGGAGTTCCTGGCCCGCCGGGACCCGGACGCCGACACGGTCCGCTCCTACGGCCAGATGCTGCGGCGGCTGCGCCGCGAGCTCGGCGACAACGTCCCGCTCGGCCAGGTGACCGCCGAACGGACCCGGACGGCCTGCGGAGCGGGCGCGGGCACCGAGTTCTATCAGGTTGGGGGATGCCCGGCCGGACTCCCCTTCTTATCGTTCCGAAACGGGGCTGCGACGCGCTTGCCCATACCAGCGGAACGCACGCTTTCCACACGGCGCACGCTTTCCACACGGGAGGAAAACGCTATGACCGCCACCACCGAGAATCAGGGCGAGCCGATCGACCTGTTCTCGCCAGAAGTGGTCGCCGACCCGTTCGGCGCACACGCACGGGTGCGCGAGGCACCGACGCTGCAGCTCGGCGGTTTCATGGGCGGCCCGCCGATGTTCCTGGCCGCCCGCTACGAGGACGTGCGCCAGGTCCTCACCGACCAGCGGTTCCTCACCAACCCGCTGAGCGACTCGCCCGCCGAGGACATCCGGAACGGCGTGTTCCAGCACCTCGACATGCCGGAGGACCTGATCCCCTGGCTGAAGAACCTCATCAACGCGTCCGACGGCCCCGACCACGCCCGGCTGCGCAAGCTGGTGTCCTACGCGCTGACCGCGCACCGGGTCGGCAAGTTCCGGCCCCGGGTCGAGGAGCTCACCGCCGACCTGCTCGACCACCTGGACGGGCTCGGCGGGGACGGCACGCCGATCGACCTCGTCGAGACGTTCTGCTACCCGCTGCCGGTCACCGTCATCTGCGAGCTCGTCGGCGTCGACGAGGAGGACCGGCCGTACTGGCGGTCCTGGAGCGACGCGATGGCCACGCTGGACGGCGAGCGGCTCCCGGGCGAGGTGCGCAAGACCCTCGCCGTCGCGCGGGAGATGATCGAGCGCCGGCGGGCCGAGCCGAAGGACGACCTCGTCACCGCGCTCGTCCAGGCGCAGCAGGAGGACCCGTCCAGGGTCACCGACGACGAGCTGGTCGGGATCCTGTTCAGCCTGGTGACGGCCGGCCACCAGACCACGACGTACCTGATCGGGAACTCGGTGCTCGCCCTGCTGGAGAACCCAGACCAGCTCGACCGGCTGAAGGCGGAGCCGGCGCTGTGGCCGCAGGCCGTCCGCGAGCTGCAGCGCCTCGGGCCGATCCAGTTCGGGCAGCCGCGGTTCGCCACCGAGGACATCGAGGTGGGCGGCGTGGTGATCCCGCGGGGGATGCCGGTCGTGCCGCTGATCATGGGCGCGAACACCGACCCGCGCAAGTTCCCCGAGCCGGAGAAGCTGATCGTCGACCGGCTGGCGGTGGGCAGCGAGAGCCACCTCGGCTTCGGCAAGGGGATCCACCGCTGCCTCGGCCAGCACGTCGCCTACCTGGAGGCGGAGGTGGCCCTGCGCGGGCTGTTCACCCGGTTCCCGGACCTGCGCCTCGCGGTGCCGCGCGAAGAGGTCCCGTGGATCCTGCGTCCGGGGTTCACCCGGACCAAGGACCTCCCGGTGCGGCTCGTCTGACCCCGCAACGACCAGACCCGCCCACCGAGGCCGCACCCCGACCGGCTTCCGCCCGCGGCGCGGGCGGAAGCCGGTCCCGGTCGTGCCCCGGCCCGTTGCCCAGGGAGTGCTTCGCCATGACCGAGACCGTCCCCTTCCCGCAGGACCGCACCTGCCCCTACGAGCCCGCGCCGGGCTACCGGACGCTGGCCGAGCGGCGCCCGATCTCCCAGATCACCCTCTACGACGGCCGGAAAGCCTGGGCCGTCACCGGCCACGAGCTGACCCGCCGGCTCCTGACCGACCCCCGCATCTCCAGCGACCGCACCAACCCCGACTGGCCGATGGTCAGCGCGGCCGCGGCCGTCGAGTTCAACGACGTCCAGCAGAAGGTCATCAAGCTGCTCACCGCGCTGGTGGGGGTCGACGGCCCGAAGCACCGCGCGCGCCGCAAGCTGGCGCAGGCGGGCTTCACGGTGCGGCGGGTCGACTCGATGCGCCCGAAGATCCAGGAGATCGTGGACCGGCGGCTGGACGCCATGCTGGAGCACGGCGCCCCCGCGGACCTGGCTTCCATGTTCGCCTCGCCCGTCCCCCTGATGGCGGTGTGCGAGACGCTGGGCATCCCGCACGAGGAGCAGGAGTACTTCGAGCGGAAGGCGCACCAGATCCTGTTCGGCCCGGACGCGGCCGCCGCCTACGACGAGCTCATGGCCTACCTGGGCAAACTGATCGAGAAGGCCAGGCAGAGCCCCGCGGAGAGCTTCCTGAAGGACCTGCTCGCCGAGCGCGGCGAAGCGGACGACGTGGAGCAGGAAGAAGTGCTCCAGATGTTCCTGATCATCCTGGTGACCGGGCACGACACCACGTCGAGCTCGATCGCGCTCGGCGCCTACACCCTGCTGCGGCACCCCGAGCGGCTCGCCGAGCTGCGCGCCGACCCGTCGCTGTGGCCCGCCGCCGTGGACGAGCTGACGCGGCTGGTCGCCGTCCCGGACGGGCTGCAGCGGGTGGCCGCCGAGGACATCGAGGTCGACGACGACACCACCATCCACGAGGGCGACGGGGTGTTCTTCCTGTTCTCCCTCATCAACCGCGACGAGGACGCCTACGAGCGGCCGGAGACCCTGGACTGGCACCGCCCCAGGTTCCGCGACCACCTGACGTACGGGTTCGGCCCGCACCAGTGCGTCGGGATGAACCTGGCGCGCGTCATCATGGAGATCGCCTTCCGCACGCTGTTCGAGCGGCTGCCGGACCTGCGCCTGGCGGTCCCCGCGGACGAGGTCCCGATCAAGCCCGGGGAGGCGTTCCAGGGGCTGGTCGAACTGCCCGTCACCTGGTAGGCGCTCCGCACGGCGGCCGGGCCCTCGGGCCGGCGCGCCCGGCCGCCGTTCCCCGAGCCGAGGAAGGCATGATGATCGCTGTTTCGCAGAGCGCGCCGGCGGTGTACAGCGCGGCACACGCCGAGATCTACGACTTCATCCACGCCGCCCGCGGCCGCGACTGGGCGGCCGAGGCGGACGAGTACGCGAAGCTGATCCGCGCGCGGAACCCGGAGGCGGACTCGCTGCTGGACGTCGCGTGCGGGACGGGCGAGCACCTCGTCCGGTTCGGCGCCGAGTTCGGCCGCACGGAGGGGCTGGAGCTGTCGGCGGCCATGCGGGAGATCGCCCGGCGCAAGCTGCCCGACGTCCCGCTGCACACCGCGGACATGCGGGACTTCGACCTCCGGACCGGCTTCGACGCGGTCGTGTGCCTGTGCTTCTCGCTGGCCTACGTGCGCACCGTCGCGGAGTTGTGCGGCACCGTGGCCTCGATGGCGCGGCACCTGGCGCCGGGCGGCGTGCTCGTCGTCGAGCCGTGGTGGTTCCCGGAGAGGTTCGTCGAGGGCTTCGTGTCCGCGGCGCTCGCGCAGGAGGACGGCCGCGCGGTCAGCAGGCTGTCGCACACCGTCCGGGACGGCCGGTTGAGCCGGATGACGGTGCGCTACACCGTGGCCGAGCCGACCGGGATCCGCGAGTTCACCGAGTACGAGACCCTCGCGCTGTTCGAGGAGCGGGAGTACGCCGCCGCGTTCACCGACGCGGGCTGCGCGGTGGAGTACCTCCCGGGCGGCCCGAACGGCCGCGGCCTGTTCATCGGCGTCCGCGAGGGCGGCCGGTGACGTCGTGCCGGTGGCGGAGCAGCGCCGCGCGCAGCCGCTCGCCAAGGAAGTCCAGTTCGGCGTCGGTGGCGTTCAGCGGCGGCGCCACCAGCAGCCCTTCGCCGCCGCCGTCCCGGTGGAACCCCACGAACGGGTACAGCAGGAGGCCGTGCTCGCGGGTGGTGCGGAGGAGGTCGCGGACGGTGCCGGGGGCCAGTTCGATGCCGTAGAAGTAGCCGCGGCCGCGGACGTCCGTGACGGCCGGCACCCCGCGGGTGGCGTCGGCGACGATCCGGCCGAGGGCGGCGCCGCGCGGCCGGGCGGGGTCGAGGGCGCCGATGTCCCGGAGGACGGACAGGACGGCCAGGCCGACGCGTCCTTGCAGCGGGGTGGCCGACATGGTGCCCGCGAGGGGCGGCCGGGTGCCGCCGGTCAGGATGTCGTCGGCCAGGCTCGGTCCGATCAGGGTGGCGGCCAGGGGGAGGTAGCCGGCGCCCAGCCCCTTGGCCAGGGTGACGATGTCGGGTGCGGCGCCGGGGGTGTGGTGCGACGCCAGCGGGAGGCCGGTGCGGCCCAGGCCGGTGAGGACTTCGTCGTGGATGAGCAGGACGCCGTGGTCGTCGCAGATGCGGCGGAGTTCGCGCAGGTATCCGGCCGGGGGGACGTACCCGCCGCCGGTGGTGCCGTTGACCGGCTCCATCAGCACCGCCGCCACGCTCTCGGGACCGGCTTTGAGGATGGCGTCGCGGACGTCCTGGGCGCATTCGGTGCGGCAGGCGCCGTAGGGGCAGCCTGAATGGTGGCCGGGGTAGGGCGGGTCGAACGCGGGGCCGAGGCCGAAGCCGTCGTCCTCGTGCGGCCGGCGGTTGCGGTGCCCGGACAGGGCCAGGACGAACGCGCTGTTGCCGTGGTACCCCAGCGAGGCGGTGAGGATCTTGTGGCGGCCCGTCTCGCCCCGGGCCCGCTGCGCCAGCCGGGCGAGGGCGATGGCCGCCTCGGTGGCGTGCGTCCCGGTCGGGGTGAACACGACGCGATCGTCCGGGCGGTGCACCGCGCTCGCCGTGGCGGCGGCCAGCTCCTCCATGTCTCCGGAGGGGTACGTTCCCGGGCCGGCGTAGGTGCAGACGCCCGCCTGGTCCCGCATCGCCTCGACGACCACCGGATGCGTGTGGCCGATGTTCACGTTGATGGCTCCGCTGCTCGCGTCGAGGTAGCGCCGCCCGTCGGCGGCGTGCACCCAGGATCCGCGCGCGCGGCTGTAGGGCATCGGGGGGATCTGCCACCGCGTCGCCAGCAGCTGCGACACACCCGTTGCCTCGTTCGTCACCACAGAGTTTCCCCCCAGGCGTCTCAGTCCCGCCGCCGGACGAGCCCCTCGATGCGCCGCACCACCTCGGACGGCAGCGGCAGCGCCTCGATCTCCCGGCGCAGCCCGGCCGCGGCCGCCGCGTACCCCGGGTCGCCGACGACCTGCCGGCACGCCTTCGCGACGGCCTCGCCGGTGGCCTCCTCGGCCGGGACGACGACCCCGGCACCGGCCTCGGCGACGCGGCGCGCCATCTCCACCTGGCGGAACTGCCCCGGGTCGGGGATCAGGACCTGGGGCGTCCCGGCGCTCAGCGCGGTCAGCATCGTGTTGCCGCCGGACTGGTGCACCAGGACGTCGCAGGTCGGTGCCAGGACGTCCAGGGGGATCCAGCCCACGTGGGCGCCGGGCAGCCGCTCCCGCGTCCCGGGGGCGGCCTCCTCGGGCACCGCCACCGCGACCTCGGCGTCCAGGGCCGCGAGGTCGGCGACGATCGCTTGCAGGTAGTCGTACTGGTCGTAGTCGGCCACGGTCGTGCCGATGGTCACGCCGATCCGGGTCCCGGCGCCCCGCGTGTACATCCACCGCTCCAGGCGGCACTGGGAGTTGCCCGGGATCCAGCGCATCTTCTGCGCGGGCGGCGCGCCCCGGGGGCGCAGGCTCGGCGGGGTGAAGTCGATCAGCATGTCGGGGGCGGGCAGCCCCTCCAGCCCCAGCTCGGCCAGCTCGCCGGCCAGCTGCTCGGCCGCCCCGGCGTCGAACAGCCGCGGGTCGTGGATGTCCCATGCCTGGCGCACGTAGGGGACGCCCAGCCGGGCCGCCAGCAGCCCGGCGCCGTACGCCTGCATGCCGCCGATCACCACGTCCGGGCGCCAGCGCGCGGCGAAGTCGAGCAGCGCCGGCAGGGGCGCGGTGTCGATGACCGCGAGCCACCGGCCCGCCGTCCGCTCGCGTTCGGCCGGGTCCGCGGGCACCCCGTCCAGCCCGGCGCCGGCCACGATCCGCTCCCGGGTCATGCCCGGCTCCATCACCGGCAGCGCGGGCAGCCCCGCCGCGGCGATGCTCGGCATCACGTCGTCGCTGGACGCGGTCACCATCACCTGGTGCCCCGCGTCGCGCAGCGCCGTGCCCAGCGCGACGTGGCCGAAGAACGTCGACGGGGTCAGCCCGGCGAGTATGACGACCTTCATGCGATCCTCCGTGAGCCGTGCGGCGAGCCGAGCGGGAACGTGCCGGTCGCGGCGGTCACGGCCGCCGCGTCAGGCGGCCGAGCTGCTCGCGCAGCCGGTCGAGGCGCTCCGGCAGTTCCGGGTCGCCTTCGGGCCACGCCAGGTCGATGCCGATGCGGCCGCGGAACGTGCTCACCACGTAGCCGCCCATCGCCGACGCCTCCCTGATGCTGGAGGCGGAGCGGAGATCGGTCGGCCGCAGCCCGTCGGGGGTGCGCAGGGGCGGCGCCTGCCCCCAGTTCTGGACGCTGACCACGGCGGGGGCGCGGCCCGGCTCCCAGGGGCGGGCGTTCCCGGCGGCCCGGGCGACCAGGTCCAGGAGGCTGCGCTGGACGGAGCCGTCCGCCAGGCCCGCGCGCAGCCCCGCGCCGACGGCCCGGCCGATCGCGACGGGCTCGGGCTTGGTCCCGTCCGCGACCGCGAACCCGGCGCCGCCGAGCACGTTGGTGCCCTCGGTGGCGCCGATCCGCGGGGTGAGGCGGTCGCGCAGGTTCACCGTGTACCGGAGCAGCAGCTCCGGCAGCGGCAGGTCGCGGACCTCGGCCTCGACGACGAGCAGCGCGCCCGACAGCAGGCCGTTGACCGTGACGCCTTCGCGGTGGCCGAGGTCGACGAGCGCCGCCGACTCGGCCTCCGTCAGGCTGTGCCGGACCACGTGCCGGACGACCGCGGGGGGACGCTCGGGAACCACCGGCCCGGAGGGGGCGGAGGGGGCGGCCGCGGCGGCGGGGGCGTCCGCGTGGACGCCGCGCTCGGCCAGCAGCTCTTCGAGCGGCCGGGGGAACGGGCGGCGGGGCACCTCGACGGGCGCTCCGCGGACGGCGTCGGTGTAGCAGGACCACAGCGTCGCGAGCAGCGCGAGGGAGTGGTCGGCGTCGGCGATGGCGTGGTGGGTCAGCAGGCACACGCTCGCGTCGTCGCCGTCGCGGACGACGTTGAGGGCGCTCAGCGCGCGGGTCTGGTCCGGTGCGGCGCCCGACAGCGGGCGGTCGAGGTCCCCGTCGTGGACCCGGATCTCCGGCGGGGCGTCGGACGCGGCGAAGACGGGACCGGCGCCGCCGGCCTCCAGCCGGGCCGCGAGCTGCGGATGGGCGCGGCGCACCGCCGCGTACGCCGTCCCCAGGGCGTCCGGATCCAGACGGCCGGTGACGCGCACCGCGTACCCGATGTACGCCTCTCTCCCGGCATGGGGTTTCTCGGTGGGTGCCAGCGCACGCCATATTCCAGCTCGTGTCACGAATTGCTCCCCACGCGACCGGGTTTTCCCCAAGTCTGCCGATGCGGGGCGCCGGAGCCATCACCAGCGTGGGTAGTTCCGGGACGGCCGATAGACAGGCCCCTATCAGGCCCCTATAAGGCTGGGGGATGTCGCGGCCCCGCGTTCTGCCTAGCATGGCGCCGGACTGCCACGTGCACTCCGGAAATGCTCCGGCATTTTCCCGGGGCAGAACTCGGCCTGCCGATAAACGCGGACCTGTGAGGTTTTCTTGACGGACGCGGACGTCATCATCGTGGGCAACGGGCCGGTCGGCGCCACCCTGTCGGTGCTGCTCGGGCGGCGCGGGTGGCGGGTGGCGGTGCTCGAACGCCGCCCCCGGCCGTACCGGCTGCCCAGGGCGACCAGTTTCGACGGGGAGACCGCCCGGCTGCTGGCCGCGACCGGGATCGGCCCGGACCTCGGCCGCATCACCGAACCCGCCGGCGGCTACCAGTGGCAGAGCGCCGCCGGCGAGGCGCTGCTGGACATCGCGTTCACAACGGCCGGTCCGTACGGCTGGCCGGACGCCAACACGATGCACCAGCCGGCGCTGGAGGAGCTGATCGCGGCCAGGGCGGACGCCCTCCCCGAGGTCACCGTGTTGCGCGGGCACGAGGTGGTGGACATCGCCGACGGCGACCCGCACGTCGAGGTCGCCGTCGCCGGCGCGGACGGCGCCGCGCGGACCCTGACCGCGCGGTGGGTCGTCGGGTGCGACGGCGCCAACAGCTTCGTGCGCGACCGCCTCGACGTGCCGGTGACCGACCTCGGGTTCTCCTACGAGTGGCTGCTGTGCGACGTCGAGCTCCGCGAACCGCGCGAGTTCGTCCCCACGAACGTGCAGATCTGCGACCCGGCCCGGCCCACGACCCTGGTCGGCAGCGGCCCCGGGCGGCGGCGCTGGGAGTTCATGCGGCTGCCGGACGAGAGCGCGGCCGAGCTGAACCGGGAGGAGACGGCGTGGCGGCTGCTGGCCCCGTTCGACGTCACCCCCGGCAACGCCGTGCTCCTGCGCAGCACCACCTACATCTTCCAGGCCAGGTGGGCCGAGCGGTGGCGGGTGGGGCACGTGCTGCTGGCGGGCGACGCGGCGCATCTCATGCCGCCGTTCGCCGGGCAGGGCATGTGCTCCGGCATCCGGGACGCGGTGAACCTCGCGTGGAAGCTCGACCTGGCGCTCGGCGGGTCGGCCCCCGAGTCCCTCCTGGACAGCTACGCCGAGGAGCGCCGCGCGCAGGCCAGGGAAGCGATCCTGGCGTCGGTCCAGCTCGGCCGGGTGATCTGCGTGACGGACGCGGAGGCCGCCGCCGAGCGCGACGCCACGGTGCTGGCCGGGCGGCGCGGCAAGCCGCCGACGCGGCCGGAGCCGGCGAAGGCCCTCGCGACCGGGCTGCTGCACCGGCGGCCGGGGGCGGCGGCGGCCGAACCGCCGGCGGGCGAGGTCGTGCCGCAGGGGCGGGTGCGGCGGCGGGGCGCGTCCGGGTTGTTCGACGACGTGGTCGGCCGCGGGTTCGTCCTGCTGACGGCGGACGATCCGCGCACCGTGCTCGACGCGGAGCGGCGCGCGTTCCTCGACGGCCTGGGCGCCCGCGTGGTGCGGCTGCTGCCGCCCGGAAGCGCGCCGGACGGGAACGCGGTGGACGAGGGCGCGCCGGACGAGGGTGTCGTGGACGAGGACGGCGTCTACCTGCCGTACCTGGCGCGGTTCTCCGCGACCTCCCTGCTCGTCCGGCCGGACTACCACGTCTTCGGGGCCGCGAGCGGCCCGGCCGCCACCGCGGACCTGGTGGACGATCTGCGGGGCCGGTTGCGCGCCGCCGCACCGACCGGCTGAGGCGCCGCCCGGCCCGGGCGGCGCGCGGGCGCGGCGCCCGGCCGGGCGGGTCAGTTCCCGATCAGTTCCCGATCAGATCGCGGAGCAGCCGCGCGGCGACCGCGGCCCCGTCGGTGCGGACCGTGTCGGCCGCGGCCTTCGCGCGGGCGGCGGTCCCGGGCGTCAGGACCTTCCCGAGCGCGGCCGACAGGGACGCGAAGGTCGGGGCGGGGTCCTCGGCCGCGCCGATGCCCAGCTCGGCCACCTGCGCGGCCCACCACCGCTCGTCCGTGAGCTGGGGCACCACCACCTGCGGCGCGCCGGCGCGGGCGGCCGTCCACGTGGTGCCCGCGCCGCCGCGATGGACGACGGCGGCCACCCGGCCGAACAGGGCCTGGAGGTTGGTCTCGCCGACGGCGAGGCAGTCGTCCCCGGCCGCGACCCCGTCCCGGTCGGCCCAGCCGCTGGAGACGACGACGCGGCGGCCGAGCGCGCGGGCCGCCTCGACGGCCGTCCGGGTCGCGTCCGGGGTGCTCATGGGCATGCTGCCGAAGCCCACGTACACCGGCGGCGTCCCGGCGTCCAGGAAGGCGGCGAGCTCGGGCGGGAGCGGCCGGTCGTCGGGCAGGACCCACGCGCCGGTCTGCACGACGTCCGGGTCCGGCAGCTCCCCCCACGGCCCGAGGACCGGGTCGGCGGCCAGCCACGGCCGGTCGGTGTAGGCGTGGCGGCAGACGTCGTCCACCGGCGGGAGGCCGGCGGCGCTCCGGTGGGCGTTGAGCGGCGCGCCGTACAGCCCGTGCATGATCGCGGCGTCGGCGTCCCACAGCGACCGGTTGTCGGCCGCGCCCGCCGGGTGCGGCCGGCCCGCCCGCGGCAGCGGCGGGTAGTGCGGGGACGGCAGCGAGAACGGGTGGTAGCACGCGTACACGTACGGGACGCCCCGCTTCTCGGCCACCGACCGCACGCCGGCCGGGAGCATCCCGGCCGCAAGGACCGCGTCGCACCCCTCGGCCGCCGCGGCGACCGGGCCGAAGTGCGCGGCGACCATCTCCGCCGCGAGCGCGGCGGCCGAGTCCGCGGGCGGCCCCTTCCTGGTCACCAGCCCGCGCACCGACGGCCCGAAGGGCACCAGCGGCACGCCGATGCCGGCGAACAGCGCGGCGAACTCCTCGTCCGGCGGCGCGCACACCCGCGCCTCCACGCCGAGGTCCCGCAGCCGGAGCGCGAGCCCGGCCAGCGGCTGGACGTCTCCGCGCGACCCGTACGAGACGAGCAGTGCACGCATGTCGGAACTCCGTCCGCGTAGGTTCAGCCGTTCTGCGTTATCCGTGTCGGTTCACAGGTCGACGATCCGCGCCCGCGCGAGGATCTCGTCGACCAGCGCCGCCTGTGCGAGCGACATCCGGGTCCATTCGGTGAGGTCGGCCCGGCCCCGGACCGCGTCGGCGAAGGCCGCGACGATGTTGGCGAAGTGGTCGTCGCCGGGGAGGGTGATCTCCTCCACGCGGTCCTGGCGTTCGATCCGGACCACCGGCCGGTGGCTCGGCGGGGGCGTGAACGCCCGGTCCAGCGTCAGCCTGCCCGTGCTCCCGGTCAGCTCGTAGAAGGTGCGGTACGCGTGGTCCATGCCGAACCGCAGATGCGCGGGGACGCCGCGAGCATCGCACAGCAGCACGTCGCCGGCCTGCACGGTGCCGTCCCGGCGGAGGACGGCGCCCACGAGGGCGAGGTCCGGTCCGAGGTGGTGGAGCGCGGTGCGGAGGGGGTAGACGCCGAACTCCAGCGCGCCGTCGCCCATGGCCCGCCGGTAGCGGAAGTCGTCCCGCGGCCGCGGCGGCATGGTGAACGCGGCGGCGAAACCGCGGACCTCGCCGATCGCGCCGTCCGCGACCATCGCGGCCACGGCGCCGTGCTGGGAGTGGTGGAGGGCCATGAAGTTCTCCATCACCACCAGCCCGGACTCGGCGGCCCGCGCGAACAGGGCGGCGGCTTCGGCGCGGGTGCGGGTCAGCGGCTTCTCCACCAGCGCGTGCTTGCCGGCGGCCAGCGCCCGTTCGGTCCAGGCGGCGTGCAGCGCCGGGGGCAGCGCCACGTACACCGCGTCCACGTCGGACCGCTTGAGGACGCCCTCGTACGTCTCCGGCTCGCATCCGAAGCGGTCGGCGAAGCGCCGGGCCTTGCCGGGGTCGCGGCTGCCCGTCGCGACGACGTCGATGCCGGGGGCGGCGACGAGGGTGGGCGCCATGCGGCGCCACACGATGTCGCCGCAGCCGAGCACCCCCACGCGCAGGCCGGTCATGCCGTGCTCCCGGCGTAGTACCGCCGGCATTCCTCGTAGGTGGGCAGCATGTCCTTCGCCGCGGCCTCGGCGAGCGTGGGGGCCGCGCGGTCCTTCGCCGACATGATCGGCGGCCCGGGGAGCTTCCAGGGCAGGGCCAGGTCCGGGTCCAGCGGATCGATCATGATCATCGTGCCGGGCACGTACTCCCGGGAGCACAGGTAGCTCATGCACGCGTCGTCGGTCAGCGCGAGGAAGGCGTGCCCGATGCCGTCGGCGAAGTACACCGACACACCGGACCCCTCTTCCTGGTGGACGACGTCGTGGCAGCCGAACGTCGGGGAGCCGACGCGCAGGTCGACCGCGATGTCCATCACGCGGCCCCGCACGCACGACACGATTTTCTCCTGCCCCGGCGGGACGACCGTGCCGTGCACGCCCCGCACGGTGCCGCGGCGGGACACCGAGTAGTTCACCTGCGCCACCCGGAACGGCCGTCCGACGCGCTCCTCGAACGCCGACCAGCGGAACGCCTCGTAGAAGCGGCCGCGGTTGTCGCCCTTGTGCTCGGGGGTGATCCGGTAGGCGCCCTCGATCGACATGGGGGCGATGTCCATACACGCTCCTAGGGTTCTCTCGGCGCCGTTTCCTCGGACGCGACCAGCCGGGCCAGCGCCAGCGCGCCGTGCAGCGACGACAGGCCGCCCAGCCGGGCGGGCTCCACCGGCGGCGGGTCGTGGCCCGGGCGCGCCGTCCGGGCCAGGTGCGCGGCGACCCGGTCGACGGCGGCGGGGACGCCCGCCGCGAAGCCGCCGCCGATGACCGCGCGCTCCGGCCGGACCAGTTCCCGCACGCTCGCGACCGCCGCGGCCAGCGCCCGGCAGCTCCGGTCGACCGCGGCGACGGCCCAGGACCGCTCGGCGCGCAGCGCGTCCCGCAGTTCCGCGGGCGCGACGGCCGAGCCTCGCAGCCGCTCCGCGCGGCGCAGCGTGGCCGGTCCGGACGCGACCGCCTGCAGGCAGCCCCGCCGCCCGCAGGCGCACGGCGCGCCGTCCAGGTCGACGGTGACGTGCCCGATCTCGAACGATCCCCGCCCCGGTCCGGGCACCGGCGCGCCGTCCAGGACCAGTCCGCCGCCGATCCCGGTGCCGACACCGATGTAGAGCAGGTCGCCGCAGCCCGCCGCGCGCGCCTCGGCGAGCGCGCCGAGGTCGCCGTCGTCGGCCCAGCCGACGCGCGTCCCGGGGAAGAGCCGCCGGAACGCGGCGTCCAGGTCCAGGCCGGTCCATTCCGGACGGCTGGGCCAGGCGGCGACCCGGCCCGCCGGGCCGACCGTCGCGGGCAGCGCGACGCCCACCGCCCGGGGCGCGGTGCCGGTCCTCGCCCGCAGCTCCGCCACGTGCTCGGTGAGCTGGGCGAGGTCCCGGTCGGCGCTGTGCCGCGGCCCCCACGCGAACGCGGTCTCCGCGGCGGGCCCGGCGTCCGGCTCGGCCCGGAGGGCGACCTTGGTGCCGCCGACGTCGATGCCGAGGTAGGGGGCCACGCGCGTCAACGTCCGGGGACGGCGGGGCACAGGTCCAGCAGGTCCGACGGGCGCCGCAGCACCGCGTCCGGGCCGGCGGCGAGCAGTTCGGCCTCGTCGGGGCCGGCCCACAGCGCGGCGGCCGAGGCGACGCCGGCGCCCTGGGCGCTGGCCAGGTCGGTCGGCGCGTCGCCGACCATCACGGCGCGGCCGGCGGGGACGCCGAGCAGGCTCAGCGCGCGCTCCACGATGTCGGGGGCGGGTTTGGGCCGGTCGACCTCGTCGGAGCCGATCACGTGCTCGAAGAACGGGAGCAGGCCGAGCCGGTCCAGCAGCGAGCGCGCCCGCGGGCCGCTCTTGCCGGTGGCGACGGCGAGCCGCAGCCCGCGGACCCGCAGGGTCAGCAGCAACTCGGCGACCCCGTCGAACACCGTCACCCGGTCGGCGAGCCGGTAGCTCTCCCGGACGAACGGCTCCTCCATCGCGAGCGGCAGGTCCATGATCCGCATGATGTCCGGGAAGTAGCGGCCCAGGTGCCGCCGGTACTCCTCGAACGGCGCGGGGCCGTCGCCGACGACCTCGGCGTAGGCGACGGCGAACGCCTCGCGCATCACCGCGAAGCTGTCGACCACCACCCCGTCCAGATCGAAGACGACGGCGTGCCGGTTCTCCGCGAACACGTCGGACACGACGAGCGCGCCGGGCGCGTCGAACGCCTCGGACGCGTCGAGCGGCTCGGCCAGGGCGCCCGGCCGTTCGCCCGGGTGGACTGCCATGGGGCATCTCCGGATCTACTGGAAGGCGGGCACGGTTCGCCGGGCGCGCGCCGAGTGCGCGCAGGCGTAGAAGCTCTCGATCATTTCCACGATGGGCCGGGCCTCGGCGACGGCCCGTCCGCGGTGCCCCGGGTCCGCGAGCATCGGGACCAGGTCGTCCAGCTGCCGCCGGTACTCCGCGCCGATCTCCTCGGCCGGCAGGACCGGCCGGGCGGTGACGCCCTCGCGGGTCACCGCCAGCGCCGGTTCGGGGTGCCGGTTGGGGCTGAACCCGAACGTGCACCGCAGCTCCGCGGTGCCCGCGCTGCCCTCGACCCGGATCACCGAGACGTCCCGCGCCCGGTGCGAGGCCCAGCTCGCCCGCAGCGACACCGAGACGCCGTCGTCGCGGACGAGGAAGCCGCGCGCGGTGTCCTCGACGTCGGCGGTGCCGGCGGCGGGCCGGTCCCGCCGCCACGCCGCGCCCCACTCCGCCGCGTTGACGAAGTCGTCCGACGTCACGCCGGCCACCTGCGCGAACCGGTCCGGGCCGAGCAGGTACGCCAGCGTGTCGAGCAGGTGCCAGCCGAGGTCGAGCAGCGCGCCGCCGCCGGCCGTGTCGCGCCGGGTGAACCAGCCCCCGGCCTGCGGGACGCCGCGGGCGCGCACCCAGGCCAGGTCGACGTGCCGGACGTCGCCCAGCTCCGGCAGGGTCCGCGCCAGCGCCCGGACGTCGGCGCGGTACCGGGCGGCGCTCCCGGCCAGCAGCGTCCCGCCGCCGCGTTCGGCGACCGCGAGGACGTCGACCTCGGCGGGGGTGAGGCACAGCGGCTTCTCCAGGAAGACGGTGATCCCGCCGGCCAGCAGCGCGCCGGCCACTTCGACGTGCAGATGGTTGGGCACGGCGACGACGGCCAGGTCGACCGCCCGCGGGGTGAGCGCGTCCACCGCGGGGTGCGCGGTGACGCCCGTCGCCGCGCGGAACGCCTCGCGGACGGCCGGGTCGGGGTCCACGGCGGCGACCACCTCGAAGTCGGCGTGCTCGCGCAGCCGGGGGAACCACAGCTCCCGCCCCGCCCAGCCGAGCCCGACCAGCGCCACCCGGACGCTCATGCGGAGGCCACGAGGTCGGCGATGATCTCGGCGGCGGCGCGGATCTCCGGCTCCCCCGCCAGCAGGACGCGGTGGTGCAGCCAGACGCAGTCGCGGCTGATGGCCTCGGTGTTGGGGCAGCGCTCCCCGATCGCGTCCGGCGTCTCCGCGGGCGCCCCGATCTCCCAGAACGCCTCGGTGCGGTGGATCGCGCGGAACGCGGCGAACGCGGGCACGCCGGCGGCGACGAGGCGGTCGACGAGGGCGTTGCGCCGCTCCTCGGTGATCCCGGGGACGCGGAACATCGCCATGTAGTGCGAGTGCCGGTCGGCGCGCACGTCGTCCGCCTGCGGGACGACGCCGTCGATCCGCGCGAGCAGCGGGGACAGCAGCTTCCAGCGCTCGTCCCGGACCGCGATCTGCTCGTCGAGGCGGCGCAGCTGGGCCCGCAGCACCGCCGCCGAGAACTCGTTCATCCGCAGGTTGGAGCCCGCGATCCGGTGGAAGTAGCGGCGGTCGTCCCGGGGGCGGCCGCAACTGTGGCGCAGGAACGCCGTCTCGTACATGTCGCCGTCCGGGAACAGCACCGCGCCGCCCTCGCCCGCGGTCATCAGTTTGCCGTTCTGGAAGCTGAACGCCGCGACGCCGCCGAGCTCGCCGACGCGCCGCCCCTGCCAGCGCGCGCCGTGGGCGTGCGCGGCGTCCTGCAGCAGCGGCACCCCGGACTCGGCGGAGATCTTGCCGAGCGCGTCCATGTCCGCCATGAGCCCGGCCATGTGCACCGGCATGATCACGCGGGTGCGGGGGGTGAGGGCGGCGGAGACCGCCGCCGGGTCGAGGTTGTAGGTGCCGGCGTCGACGTCGACCGGGACCGCGACCGCGCCGAGCCGCTGGGCCGCCTGGGAGGAGGAGATGAAGGTGAAGGCCGGCACGATCACCTCGGTGCCCGGCCCGACGCCCATGCACTGCAGGGCGAGTTCGAGCGCGTGCGTCCCGGTGGTGGCCGCCAGCGCGTGCGCGGCGCCGTGGTGCGCGGCGAACTCGTGCTCGAACGCGTCCACCTCGCTGCCGCCCATGCGCCACCACTGGCCCTGCTCCAGCGCACGGATCAGGCCGTCCCGCTCTGCGTCGTCGTACTGCGGCCATTGGGGGAATTCGGGCGCCTGTCGTGCGTTCATGTCTCTCCGAATCTCCGCTCAAGTCCAAAGTGGGGAAATCACTGGAACGACGGGCTCGCTGCTCAACCGCACCTCGCACGAATTGAGTGGATCAGCCTCTCCGCTCAAAATATTCGGGCCGCTGTGCGGCCACATCCCTCGGTCTGGTAGTCGTCGCTCTCACCCGAGGCCGTAAAAGGCGCGGTAGGAGCCGACTTGGCCTTCGAGCATATGGATTCCGTAATGGACGCGGTGGCCGAGTGCCGCCGCCGTACGGAGAAGTCGTGTTTCGCGGGGCTCCATAATGATGTCGGCCACCACGGCGCCGGGCGGGAGCCGGTCGGGCCGGAATGGCAGCGGATCGCCGGCGCGCAGCCCGAGCGGGGTGGCGTTCACGGCGATGTCGGCCCCGTCGAGGAGCGGCTCGGCCGAGACGGCGGTGCGGCCCGGCCAGTGCGCGTCCAGCCGCGCCCGCAGCGCGTCCCGCTTCGCGGCGTCCGGGTCGCAGACCGACAGCCGCTTCGCGCCCGCCGCCAGCAGCGCGGCCGCGATGGCGCTGCCCGCCCCGCCCGCCCCGGCGAGCGCCACCCGCGCCCCCGCGGGGTCGTGGCCCGCGCCCGTGAGGCCGGCGACGAAGCCCAGGCCGTCGAAGTTCTCGGCGTACCAGGCGCCGTCGGGCTCCCGCCGGAGCGCGTTGGCGCTCCCGGTGATCTCGACCGTCCGGCTGCGGCGGTCGGCGAGCGCGGCGGCGGCCGCCTTGTGCGGCACCGTGACGAAGATGCCGTCGACGTTGCCGGCGCGGCGCAGCCCGCCGACGACCTCTTCCAGGTGCTCGGGCCGCGCGTGCACCGGGACCAGCACCGCGTCGACGCCCAGCCGCGCGAACAGCGGGTTCAGCAGCGCGGGCGACCGGACCTGGGCGACGGGATCGCCCACCACGGCGTACAGCCGGGTGGTGCCGCTGATGGGGTGGTTCGCCGTCATCGCGGCCTCCTCTGCGGGACGTCCCCGCGGCCGGCGCGCAGCAGCCGCGCGGCGGACCGGGCGAGGTCGAGCGACTGCCCGGCGTTGAGCCGCGGGTCGCAGGCGGTCAGGTAGCGGGCGGGCAGCGCCCGCTCGGTGATCGCGGCGGGGCCGCCGAGGCATTCGGTCACGTCGTCGCCCGTCACCTCGACGTGCAGGCCGCCCGGGTGGGTGCCGAGGCGCCGGTGCACCTCGACGAACCCGGCGAACTCGTCGGCCACGTGCGCCAGGTCCCGGGTCTTGTAGCCGTTCCCCGACGTGCGGGTGTTGCCGTGCATCGGGTCGCACTGCCAGATCACCTCGTGCCCGGAGGCGTTGACCTTCTCCACGATCGGCGGGAGCAGGTCGCGGACCAGGGCGTGCCCCATCCGGCTCACCAGCGTCAGCCGCCCCGGGGTGCGGTGCGGGTCGAGCCGCCGCACGTACTCGACGGCCTCCTCCGGCGTCACGCTCGGGCCGATCTTGACGCCGATCGGGTTGGTCAGCAGCTCCGCGAACGCGACGTGCGCCCCGTCGAGGCCGCGGGTGCGCTCGCCGATCCACAGCGCGTGCGCCAGCCCGCTCGACAGCCGGGGCTCCGGGCCGCCGGCGTCCACCCACAGCACGGTCCGCTCGTAGTCGAGCAGGAGCAGCTCGTGGCTGACGAACGTCTCCTCGCGGTCGGACGCGCCCGCGCCGAACCCGCGGACCAGGGCCATCGCCTCGGCCGCGTGCGCGCGGGCGCGGGCCATCCGGTCGGGGTCGGGCGTCCTCGCGGCGAGGGCGGGTTCCGTGGAGTTGACGATGTCGCCGCGGTAGACGGGCAGCCCCCGCCCGTCGACGGCGTTGGAGCGGGGCTTGGCGTACTGCCCCGCCATCCGCGCCACCTTGACCACCGGCAGGCCGGACGCCTCGGCGAGCACGGCCGCCATCGCGTGCAGCACCCGCAGGTTGCCGTGCACGTGCGGGGCGGTGGTGTCGGCGAACGTCTCGGCGCAGTCGCCGCCCTGGAGCAGGAACGCGTCCCCGCGCGCGACCGCCGCGAGCCGGTCGGACAGCCGCGCGGTCTCGGCCGGCTCCACGACCGGGTCCGCGCGGTGCAGCGCGCCGAGGACGGCGCCCGCCCGGTCCGGGTCCGGCCAGTCCGGCTGCTGCGCGGCGGGCCGGGCCAGCGCCTCGTCCAGCTTCCGCGCCAGCAGCCGGTCCACCGGGCCGCCCGCGTGCCGGGGGTGCGGGAACCGCCTCATGCCGGCGCCGCATCGGTCACGGGGGCATCGGTCACGGGGGCGTCGGTGGCCGGGGTGCCGGTCGCTGGGGCCCCGGTCGCCGCGGGCCCGGTCAGTTCGTCCAGGGGCGCGCGGGGCATGCCGGCGAGGACGTCGACGACCGCGTCCTCCGGGACGTCCCGCACGAGTTCCGCGCCGGCGGGCCCGTCCAGCACGAAGCCGAGCCCGTCGACCGCCTTCTTGTCGCGGCGCATCTGGCGGACGAGCGCCGCGGGGTCGACGCCGGCGGGCAGCGCGGCCGGCAGGCCGTAGTGCCGGACGACCGCCAGGTGCTCGGCCACCCGGGGCGGGCCGATGCGGCCCAGCGCGCCCGCCAGCCGCCCCGCGAAGACCGTGCCGATCGCGACCGCCTCGCCGTGCCGCAGCCCGAACCCGGTCGCGACCTCCAGCGCGTGGCCGAGGGTGTGGCCGTAGTTGAGCAGGTGCCGCACCCCGGCGTCGCGTTCGTCCGCCGCGACGATGCCCGCCTTCAGCGTCACGCTCGCGGCGATCTGCTCGGCGAGCGGCAGGCCGCGCAGGTCGCCCGCGCCGATGAAGTGGCAGCGGGCGATCTCGCCGAGCCCGTTCAGCAGCTCCCGCCGCGGCAGCGTCGACAGGTGGTCGGTGTCGCACAGCACCGCGCGGGGCTGCCAGAACGCCCCGACGAGGTTCTTGCCGTCGGGCAGGTTCACCGCCGTCTTCCCGCCGACGCTGGCGTCCACCTGCGCCAGCAGCGACGTGGGCAGGTGCACCACGGCCACGCCCCGGTGGTACAGCGCGGCCGCCAGCCCGACGACGTCGGTGGTCGTCCCGCCGCCGCAGGACACGACGACGTCCGACCGGGTGAGCCCGAACCGCACGAACTCGCCGCACAGCGCCTCCACCGTCGCGAGCGTCTTGGCCCGCTCGCCGTCCCGGGCGGGCAGCAGCAGGGTCTCCACGCCCGTGTCGGGCACCCATTCCGCCGGGCGGGCCGACACCACGACGGCCCGTTTCGCGCCCAGCCCCCGGACCACCCCGGCGAGCGACGCGCGCACCCCCGGCCCGACGAGCACGTCGTAGGAGCGGTCCCCGAGGGGCACCGGGATCGTCGTCGCCGTCACGTCGCCGTCTCCCAGGCGTCCCGTCCGCTCGGGGAGGCCGGGACGTCCGGGGCCGGGGGCACGGTGCCCGCCGTCCCCGGCGCCGGGGCGCCCCCGTGGCCGCCCCCGTAGAAGGCGTACACGAGCCGGCAGTACGCCGCGTATCCGGTGCGGTAGAAGTCGACGAACTTGGTGAGCGAAGAATCCTCGTTCTCCATCTTTGCCCTTCGTGGTCGCGACCGAGCGCGTGCTCAGTCCAGGTCGCCGGAGAGGATGCGGGCCAGCAGCGCCCGGTGCTCGTCGTCGTCGACGATCGTGCGCACCTGCTCGCGGCCGTCGCGGACGGTGAGGAAGCGGCGCTGCCGCAGGAAGACCTGGCCGTCCGCGACGGCCCGGCCGCACAGGACCTCCCGGGTGTCGGTGCGTCCCGCGTCCGCCACGATCCGCCGGAAGTCGTCCTCCAGTTCCTTCCAGTCGCTCCATCGGCGGGGTTCGAGCGTGAACGTGTAGACGACGCTCCACCGCGTGGCCGGCCCCCGGCGCTGCAGCGCGGTCCCGTCCTCGCGCGGGACCAGCCGGAACCGGCTCCCGTACTGGGACTGCACGGCGTCGGTGACCAGCAGCGGCTCCACGTAGGTCGGCCCCGGGTAGCCGACGTCGGTCAGCCATGCGGCGCCGTCCAGCAAGACGCGGTTGAACATGTGCTCGATGTCGGTGCCGAAGTTGTCCCGGCCCTCGGCGGTGACGCCCGCCAGCAGCGCGACGTCGTAGCCGAGCTCGCGCAGCAGCCGGTGGAACAGGCGGTTCAGGTGGTAGCAGGCGCCGCCGCGCCCCTGGACGATGCTCGTCTCGAAGATCTCGTCGTCGTCGAGGTCGACGAT
Organism: Actinomadura rifamycini DSM 43936; assembly: GCF_000425065.1. Classification (GTDB taxonomy): domain Bacteria; phylum Actinomycetota; class Actinomycetes; order Streptosporangiales; family Streptosporangiaceae; genus Spirillospora; species Spirillospora rifamycini. The sequence continues at coordinate 721 of NZ_AULB01000026.1, read as the reverse complement.
CTGGACGCCGTCGGCGAGGTCGTAGGCGGCGCTGTTGTACGGGACGGCCATCAGGTGGTTGCGCTGGAGCCTCCGCAGCGTCGCGATGTCCGCGGCGGTCTCGCCGGCGCAGCCGATCCGGCGGAGGTACTCCTCCACGTCGAACACGTCATTCCTCCTCGGGTCAGACCGAGACCGCGACCGGGGCCGCTTCCCGGTCGCCTTCGTGGTCGCCGAGCACCAGGTCGTGCAGGTAGGCGGCGATGCTCTCCGGTGTCGGGTAGGCGAAGACGAGGTTGGGGACGACCTTCCGGTCGGTGAGCCGGTTGAGCCGGTTGCGCAGCTCGATGGCGGTGAGCGAGTCGAACCCGAGCTCGAAGAGCCCCTGGTCCGCGTCGATGCGGTCGGACGCGCCGTAGCCCAGCACCGCGGCCACCTGGGCCCGCACCAGGTCGAGCAGGACCTTCTCCCGTTCGGCGGCCGGCAGTCCGGCCAGCCGCTCCGGCAGCCGTCCGCGCTCGTCGTCGGCGGTCGCGGTGTGCGCCGCCTGCCGTCCCGCTCGGACCAGGCCGCGCAGCATGTGCGGCACCGCCCCGCCCGCCGCGGCGTCGGCGCGGACGCTGCGCAGGTCGATCCGGGCGGGGACGAGGAGCGAACGCCCGGAACCGAGCGCGGCCTCGAACAACTCCATCCCCTCGGCCTGCGACATCAACTGCAGACCGCCACGCCTGCTCATCCGGGA
>NZ_AULB01000025.1 GCF_000425065.1 Actinomadura rifamycini DSM 43936 | reverse complement strand
CGAGCAGCGCTCCTGCCCGCCGTCGACCGCCGGAACATCTCCGAGCCGTCCGCCCACCGGATCCGTCCGGCACGGCACACCCAGGACACGCCCATCGCTCCACCCCCGAGATCGTCCTCGGCCGAACGCCGAGGTTCGCAGGCCCGCCCTGGGGCCTGCCCCATCTCGAGTCTCCAGGGGCCGGCCCCGGGGGGCGCGAGAATCCACGGGCTGTGGATAACTTCCGTCGAACCTCGGGCCGTCGAACCTCGGGCCGTCGAACCTCGGGCCGTCGAACCTCGGGCCGTCGAACCTCGGGCCGTCAGACCTTGGGCGGGGTGACGTCGGCGCCGGGGGAGTCGGCGCCCTTGGCGGACTCGACGGCGTGGCCGCCGAACTGGTTGCGCAGGGCGGCGACGACGCGCATGGCGGGGGAGTCGTCCTGGCGGGAGGCGAAGCGGGCGAAGAGGGACGCGCTGATCGCGGGCAGCGGGACGGCGTGGTCGACGGCGGCCTGGACGGTCCAGCGGCCCTCGCCGGAGTCGTTCGCGTAGCCGCGGATGTCGTCGAGCTCGGGGTCCTCGGCGAGCGCGCGGTTCATCAGGTCGAGCAGCCACGACCGGATGACCGTGCCCTCCTGCCAGCTGCGGAACGTCTCCGGCACGTTCGTCACGACGTCGCTGGCCTCGATCAGCTCGTAGCCCTCGCCGAACGCCTGCATCATCGCGTACTCGATGCCGTTGTGGACCATCTTCACGAAGTGGCCCGCGCCGACCTTGCCGGAGTGGACGAACCCGAACTCGCCCTCGGGCTTGAGCGTCTCGAAGACCGGCATGAGGCGCGCGACGTGCTCCTCCTCGCCGCCGACCATGAGCGCGTAGCCGTTCTCGAGGCCCCACACGCCGCCGCTGACGCCGCAGTCGACGAAGCCGATGCCGCGGGCCGCGAGCTCCTCGCCGTGCTTCTGGTCGTCCACATAGTGTGAATTGCCGCCGTCGACGACGATGTCGCCCTCGTCGAGGATCTCCCCGAGGCCGTTGATCGTGTCCTGGGTGGGACGGCCGGCGGGCACCATCACCCACACGGCGCGCGGCGGGGACAGGCGGTCCGCCAGCTCCTGCAGCGAGCCGACGTCGCTCAGCGCGGGATCGCGGTCGTAGCCGACGACCGTGTGGCCGCCGCGGCGCAGCCGCTCGGCCATGTTGCCGCCCATCTTGCCCAGGCCGATGATGCCCAGCTCCATGTTCACTCCCCTGTGCTTCGTCTGCGCGCGCCGGTCGGGCCGCGCGCCGATCCGCGAGGGCGGCTCCCCCGCGGATCGTCCGTCCCCCCTGTGATGCCCGTGATCCGGCCCTTACCCGGACAGACGCACCGGCATGATCAGGTAACGGTAGTTCGGGTTCGCGCCTTCCTCCGGCGGCTTGCCGGTGAGCACCGCGGGCTTGGTCGGGGTCGTGAACGACAGGCGGGCGACGTCCGAGCCGACCGCCGACAGGCCCTCCTGGAGGAACCCTGGGTTGAAGGCGATGTCGATGTCCTCGCCCTCCAGGTTGGCTTCCAGGGCCTCGACGGCCTGCGCCTCGTCGCCCGTCCCGGCTTCGAGGACGACCTCGCCCTGGCGGAACGACAGCCGGACGGGCGTGTTCCGCTCGGCGACGAGCGAGACGCGCTTGACGGCCTCGATGAACGGCGCCGTGTGGATCTCGGCGTGGCCCGCGTACTCGCTCGGCAGCAGCGACCGGTACTTGACGAAGTCGCCGTCGAGCAGCCGGGACGTGGTGCGGCGGCCGCCGCCCGCGAAACCGATCATGCCGTCGCCGGCGCCGGACGTGCCGCCGAGCGCGATCGACACCTCGGCGCCGGACGTCAGCGACTTGGCGGTGTCGGCGAGCGTCTTGGCCGGGACGAGCGCGACGGCGGAGAAGTCGGGACGCTCGGGCTTCCAGTGCAGCTCGCGGACGGCGAGGCGGTACCGGTCGGTGGACGCGAGCGTGACGGTCTCGCCCTCGATCTCGACCCGGACGCCGGTGAGCATCGGGATCGTGTCGTCCTTGCCCGCGGCGATCGCGACCTGGGAGACGGCGGCGGCGAACTCGTCGCTGCCGACGGAGCCCGCGGCGGGCGGCATCTCCGGCAGGGTCGGGTAGTCCTCCACGGGCATGGTGAGGAGGGTGAACTTCGCGCTGCCGCAGCGCACCATCACCTTCGCCCCGTCGGTGGTGATCTCCACAGGGTGGGGAGGAAGGTTCCGGCTGATCTCGGCGAGCAGGCGGCCCGACACGAGGACGGTCCCGGCCTCCTCGACGTCGATGTCGGTGGAGACCTGCGCGGAGACCTCGTAGTCGAACGCCGAGAGCCGCAGCCGGTCCTCGTTGCCCTCACCCCCGGCCTCGATGTGCATGCCCGCCAGGACCGGGACCGGGGGCCGGGGCGGCAGCGTGCGCGCCGTCCAGGCCACGGCGTCGGCGAGGGCGTCTCTGTCGATGCGGAACTTCAAGGGGACCCGCCTCCTGCAGGTGTCGGACAACGGTTCGGTGCGAGCACCTCGCTCCGGGCTCTCGGGGCACGTTTTCCCCAGGCCCGAACTTGAGGTGAATCTTTTCTTGGGTAGAGAACAGGTGTGGTCTTAGTAGTAGGGGCTGTGGACAGTGTGGACAGAGGCCATCGTCGCAGGTGAGACCCAGTATTTTTGTCCACGGGCGGGGTGTGCACGAACTGTGGAGGACGAGGGTCGCCTGTGGAGGGCGATTCTGTACCCACAGGCCGTCCCCAGGTCATCCACCGGTTATCCACGAGTTTTCCACGGGTTCTCCACCCCGGTCCGCCGGATCCGGTGGGACGTGCGGGCCGGCGGCTCGGTCGTCCACCGCTCATCCCCAGGCCGTCCCCAGCTTTTCCACCGGTTTTCCCCAAGAGGCGGGCGTCGGTGCACAGCCCGTCCACAGTCGTCCACACTTCATCCTCAGGTTTTCCACGGGTTGTCCACGGGGTTATCCACGAAAATCCCCAGGGTTTTCCACAACCTGTGAGTAGCCGCTTCCGTTTTGCCGAGAGGGCGGATTATGTCGTTTCTGTTCCGCCCGCTGGCTGTGGACGACGGGAACGGCGGCCGTCCACAGTCCCGGAGAGGGAGTTTTCCACAGGTCGGCGCCCCTGTGGTCAGTGCTTGCTCGCCTGGTGCTTGATCCGCCCGGTCAGCTCGGTGACCTGGTTGTAGATCGCGCGCCGCTCGGCCATCAGCGACCGGATCTTCCGGTCGGCGTGGATGACCGTCGTGTGGTCGCGGCCGCCGAACTGCTGCCCGATCTTGGGCAGCGACAGGTCGGTCAGCTCCCGGCACAGGTACATCGCGATCTGCCGGGCGGTCACCAGCATCCGGGACCGCGACGGCCCGCACAGGTCGTCGATCGTCGTCCCGAAGTACTCGACCGTCTGCGCCATGATCATCGCCGCGGTGATCTCCGGGCCGGTGTCGTTCGGGATCAGGTCCTTCAGTACGATCTCGGCGAGCCGCATGTCCACCGACTGCCGGTTCAGGCTCGCGAACGCCGTCACCCGGATCAGCGCGCCCTCCAGCTCCCGGATGTTCGTCGCGATCTGCGAGGCGATGAACTCCAGGACGTCCGGCGGCGCGGCCAGGCCCTCCTGCCGGGCCTTCTTCTGCAGGATCGCGATCCGCGTCTCCAGCTCGGGCGGCTGGACGTCGGTCGTCAGCCCCCACTCGAACCGGTTGCGCAGCCGGTCCTCCAGCGTGACCAGCTCCTTGGGAGGCCGGTCACTGGAGATGACGATCTGCTTGCTGGCGTTGTGGAGGGTGTTGAAGGTGTGGAAGAACTCCTCTTGCGTCTGCTCCTTGCCCTCAAGGAACTGGATGTCGTCGACGAGAAGGATGTCCACGTCCCGGTAGCGGCGGCGGAACCCGTCCGCCTTGCCGTCCCGGATCGAGTTGATGAAGTCGTTCGTGAACTCCTCCGAGCTCACGTACCGGACGCGCGCCCCGTTGAAGAGGCTCTGCGCGTAATGGCCGATCGCGTGGAGAAGGTGCGTCTTGCCGAGCCCCGAGTCGCCGTAGACGAACAGCGGGTTGTACGCCTTCGCCGGCTGCTCCGCCACCGCGACCGCCGCCGCGTGCGCGAACCGGTTCGACGACCCGATGACGAACGTCTCGAACGTGTACTTCGGGTTCAGCCGCGCGTGCTCGGACGTCCCGGCTCCCGCGCCGCCGCCGGACCCGTGCGTCCCGCCGGGGGCGCCGCCGGGCGCGCCGGGGCCGCCTCCTGGCCCGCCTCCCGGACCGCCGCCGGGGCCGCGCCCGTCGGAGGCGTCCTCGTCGCGGTACGCCTCTTCTCCCCTGTACTGCTCGGGCCCCCCGAACGGGTTCTCGCCGCCCGGGAAGGAGGTCTCGCCGTGGCCGGTGTCGCCTCCGGGCTCGCGCTCCTTGCCCTCGGCGTGCCCGCCGGGGCGCAGCGGACCGAGCGTCCGGTCGTTCAGGTGCGAGGGCGCGTGCGGCGGACGTCCGGGAAGATCGCTCCCGAACCCCTCAGAGCCCCCGTACTCGGAGCCGTAGCCCTCAGACCCGCCGAAGGCCGAACTCTCCGGGCCGCCGTACCCCTCGTTTCCATACCCCTCGTTCCCGTACTCGCCCGCTCCGGGAGGACGCGCGCGGTAGCCCTGGCGCCCGTCGAAAGGGCCGGGACGGGACGAACCGAACGGGGGCTGCCGGGGCGCCGAGGGGTAGCCCCCACCATGCTCGCCCTCGCGCTGCGGCCATCCACGGTCGTCCTCCCCCTGTGGATAACCACCCGGGCTGTGGGTAACTCCGGGCTGCTGCCGGTACCCCTGCTCCCCGTACCCCTGCTCCCCGTAGGACTGCTCCGGGTACTGGCGGTCGGGAAACTGCGAGTCCCCGTACTGCTGGTCCCCGTACGGACGCTCCCCCTCGTGCGAACGGTCGTGGGGGCGCTCGTGCTGGCGCTCGGGGGGGCGGTCATGGGGCCGGTCGCCATAGGAAGAAGGCGCGGGCTCGTGCGGGCCGAGGCCGGGGACCGGCGCGGACAGCGGCTCGCCGCCCGTGCGGGGCCCGCCGCCGGGGCCGGGCGCCGCGGGCGCCGGCGGTTCGGGCTGGACGGTCACCGCGACGCGGATCTCGCGGCCCAGCTCGCGCGACAGGGCCTGCGTGATCAGGCTGCGCAGCCGCGTCTCCAGGGCGTCCTTGGCGAACTCGTTCGGCGCCGCGAGGAGGGCGGTGCCCTCGACGAGGGCGAGCGGGCGGACCATCGGCAGCCATGCGCGGTAGCTCGGAGACAGATCGCTCTCGGCCAGTGCGGTGAGGGTGCGGGCCCAGACCGATCCGAGATCCTGACCGTCCATGCGCAAGGTCCCCTCCCCACATCTCCGTCGAACGGAGTACCTGACTGCCCTGCTGTTCCGCGGGTGGCGTCCCGCCTCGTGGGGCACGTCCGCGATGCGGAAGCCCTACTCTCTCACGAGTTGTCCACAGAGTTTTCCACATGCTGTGCATAGTGGTGCGGCACCTGTGTATAACTCTCAGGCGCACTCTGAACGAACGGTCGCGAGGTGCCCGGCCATGAAAGACCGGTGCGGGAAAAAGGAGTACAGGTACGGGAGGAATTCAGCGTGTGATGCCGACAACAGATGACCGAAGAGGCGTCGGCTCGCCCGGAAGACCATAGCTGCTGCCGGGCCCACCCGCAACAGAGGACGTCGCGGCCGCCGTCCGGCCCCTGGACGCCCGGGCCTGCGGCCCTCGTACCCGCGCGGGCGCACCGTCCACCGCCGGCGCCGCCCTGTGGATAACTTTGGGGAAGCGCCGCCGTCCACAGTCGGACGCGCGGGCGGGACGCGCGCCCCGGGGCCCGCGCGCCAGGGAGCCCACCGGGACCCGCTCCGGGCCCGCGCGTCCGGAGGTGCGTTCCGTTTGACCGGGTACTTAGTGAGCCCGTAATGTGCTGAGGTCGAGTCGCATCGACGGAGATGCCGCGTGCCCGCCGACCGACCCACTGGGAAGTACGGGTGGGCCCCCGCTGCGGGGGACCAGACGCGGCCCTAGATGCGAGCCATCGAGCCTTAACGAGCCGACCGCAGCACTGGAGCCTCAAGTGAGCAAGCGTACTTTCCAGCCGAACAACCGTCGTCGCCACAAGAAGCACGGCTTCCGGCTGCGGATGCGCACGCGTGCCGGGCGCGCCATCCTCGCCGAGCGCCGCCGCAAGGGCCGCGCCCGGGTCGCGGTCTGAGCCCTCCCCACCGTGCTGCCGTCCGGACACCGGATGCGGCGGCGGGACGACTTCACACTGGCCGTCCGGCGCGGTCGCCGCGCCGGACGGCCGACTGTCGTTGCACACCTGCTCCGCCGGGACGAGACGACCCCGCCGCTCGTCGGCTTCATCGTGTCGCGGGCCGTCGGCAACGCCGTCGTCCGCAACTCGGTGCGCCGGCGGCTCCGCCACCTGGTGCGGGCGAACCTGGACCGGCTGCCAGCGGGTAGCCTGCTCGTAGTACGCGCCAACCCCCGGTCGGGGACGGCGCGTCCTGACGAACTGGCCGCGGATCTCGAGTCGGCGCTCGACCGGCTGCTGCGGCCCGCGTCCGCGTCCAAGGGGCGGAGATGAGGAGTCGGCGGCGGGAGCCGAACCCCGCGCAGCACCCGGACGGGCCTCCCGGCCCGGTCGCCGCGGTGCTGATCCTTCTCGTCCGCGCCTACCGCCGCTTCTTGAGTCCCCTGCTCGGGCAGCAGTGCCGCTTCCAGCCCAGTTGCAGCGCGTACGGCCTGGAGGCGCTCCAGGTGCACGGGGCGCTGCGCGGCACCTGGCTGACGGCCCGCCGGATCGGTCGGTGCCACCCCTTCAACCCCGGGGGGTACGACCCGGTGCCCCCGAAGAAGGCGCCGGCGGCGGCTTCTTCGAACTCCGGCCGCGAGGACAGCGGCCCCGCCCTAGCAGAGCCCAAGGAGCTGCCCGGTGCTTGATTGGCTGTACGAGATCGTCTCTCAGCTCATCGTGTGGATTCACACGGGGCTGAGCACCTTCCTGCCGAAGGACAGTGGATGGGCCTGGGGCGGGTCCATCATCCTTCTGACCGTCCTGCTGCGGCTCGTCATGGTCCCGCTCTTCGTGAAGCAGATCCACGCTTCGCGGAAGATGCAGGAGCTGGCGCCCAAGGTGCAGGCGCTGCGCAAGAAGTACAAGAACGACAAGCAGCGCCTCAACCAGGAGGTCATGAAGCTCTACCAGGAGAACGGCGCCAACCCGCTGTCGGGCTGCCTCCCGCTCCTGGTGCAGATGCCGGTCTTCATCGGCCTCTTCCAGACCCTCCAGCGCATCTCGGACGCGAAGCAGGGCGAGAGCGTCTTCGCGATGTCCGCCGACCTGGTGCAGAGCGCGCAGCACGCCAGCATCTTCGGCGCCCACATCCCGGACACGTTCCTCAACGCCTGGGGCGACGACCCCAAGAGCTGGACCGCGATCATCATCACCGCCATCGCCGTGGTGATCAGCTCCTGCACGACGTTCTTCACGATGCGCGCCAGCATGAAGCGGCAGCCCATCACCGACGACGCCAACCCGATGATGCAGGCGCAGAAGATGATGGTCTTCCTCGCGCCGCTGTTCGGCCTCGTCGGCCTCGGCTTCCCGCTGGGTGTGCTGATGTACTGGGTGACGTCCAACAGCTGGACCCTCGCGCAGCAGCACTACATCTACAAGAAGTACCCGCCGCTGAACGCCACCGGCGACGACGCGAAGGGCGGGCCGAAGCCGGGCACCAAGGGGCCGGCGTCGCCCAAGTCCGGTGCGAAGTCCGGGACGAAGGGCGCCGCGGGGACGAAGACCGCCGCGAAGAACGGCACGAAGCCCCGGCTGCGGAAGGGCGCGGAGGAGGAGACCCCCGAACCGGAGGTCAAGCAGAAGGTCGTGCGGAACCAGCCGACCCGCAAGCCGCGGAGCAAGCGCAGCGGCAGCCAGAAACGCTAGTTTTGATCCGAGCCCGTGCCGCAGAAGGAGACCCCGTTGAGCCAGACCGACACCACCGAGGTAGACGTCCAGGCGCTCGAGCAGGAAGGCGAGATCGCCGCCGACTACATCGAGGGCCTGCTGGACATCGGTGACTACGACGGCGACATCGACATGGACGTCGAGGGCGAGCGCGCGCTCGTCGCGGTCGTCGGCGCGTCCCTGGACGAGCTGGTCGGCAAGCGCGGCGAGGTCCTGGAAGCCCTGCAGGAGCTGACCCGGCTGGCCGTGCACCGCCAGACCGGCAACCGCACCCGCCTGATGCTCGACATCGGCGGCTACCGGGAGCGGCGCCGCGCCGAACTGACGAAGCTCGGCACCGACGTCGCGAACGACGTGAAGCAGAGCGGAGAGGCCAAGCCGCTCGCGCCGATGACCCCGTTCGAGCGCAAGATCGTGCACGACGCGGTCGCGGCGGCGGGCCTGCGGAGCGAGTCCGAGGGCGAGGAGCCCGGCCGGTACGTGGTCGTCCATCCCGCCTGAACGCAGACGGAACGGCCCCGGTGACAGCGGTCACCGGGGCCGTTCCGCTTTCCGGACGCCGGTCTGGCGGGCGTCCGGACGAGGGAAGGGGCCCCGCGCCCCGACCAAGCACGCGGGGCCCCCTGAACTCGGTGTGCACCGCCGCCCGCAGCACACCGAGTGGTTCGGGGCGGGCCCTCAGGGGCGCCGCGTCCGGGTGAACCGCCGCCGCGCCGGCGGCGGCGCGGCGGCAGGTCCCTCCACCCGCTCCTCCACGGGGTCCTGGACGGGCGCCGGGGGCTCCGGCTTGCGCGGGGACTGCATGTACGCCGGGTCCTGGGCATGGGCCGGGTCCTGCGCGACGGCCGGGTCGAGTTCGCTCGGCCCGTGCGTGGCGCCCTGGCCGCGCGAGTGCTCGACGACCCGCTCGACCCGCTCGGCGGGCCGTCCGGGCGGCGGCGGGTCCTGGACGATGTGCTCCTCGCGGACGACCGTGCCCGGCTCGTCGCCGTAGGCGGGGTCCGCACCGGTGATCCGGCCGGCGGCCCGCCGCGGGCGCGTGTACTTGAGGGTGAACAGCATGCTGGTCACCCCGACGAGTATGAGGATCCATCCGACCATGTGGATGTTCACGCCGCTGAGGTCGATCTGGAGCGCGAACGCCAGGATGGCGCCGATGGCGATGAAAGCGAGACTGACTCCGATTCCCATACCGGAGCTCCTTCCAGGGGGCTGGCGGGCGACATGACTGCCTCTACCCGTGCCGTCCCGGTTATGCGGAGGGGTGATGTGGTTCTTGCCATACGGTCAGGGTCAAGAGTGCGCGCACCAGGACGTTTCGTGTGTACGCAGCCACAGGGTTTTGTGGAACGATTCGGATGGTGGGGATTGCACGTGAGGTTTTCGGTGATGCGCTGCCGGTCGCGGAGCGCTATGCGGCGTTCCTCGCGGACGCCGGAGTCGAGCGCGGCCTGATCGGACCGCGGGAGGCGGACCGTCTCTGGGAGCGCCACCTGATCAATTGCGCGGTGGTGTCCGAGGCGGTTCCCGAGGGCGCTCACGTCGTCGACATCGGATCGGGAGCCGGACTGCCGGGCATCGTCCTGGCGATCGTCCGGCCCGACCTGCGCATCACCCTCCTCGAACCGCTGCTGCGCCGCACCACGTTCCTGGACGAGTGCGTCGAGATGCTCGGCCTGCGCAACGTCGAGGTCCGCCGCGCGCGGGCGGAGGACGTCGCGGACGACTACGCCGTGGACGTCGCGACCGCGCGGGCCGTCGCACCGCTGGAACGTCTCGCCACGTGGGCGCTGCCGCTGCTGCGGCCCGGCGGCGAACTGCTCGCCCTGAAGGGCGAGCGCGCGGCCGTCGAGCTCGACGAGGCGCAGCCGGTATTGCAGCGATTCGGTGTGCCTACGGCCGAACTGCTGCAAGTCGGGCGCGGTATGGTCGAGCCGCCGACAACGCTCGTCCGCGTCGTCGCCGGGGTTGTCGGGCGACAACAACGCGCGCCCCGGCGTGCCAGAAGGTCGAGGAAGAGGTCGTCATGAGCATGGGACCGGAACTGGGCCGGCCTGACCGCGCCGACGAATCCGCCGACGAATCCCCCGCCGACCAGCCAACCACGCCGTCCGGGCACGCGCTGTGGGGCAACACGACATCCGGAACCGCGGAGAACGTCGGCTATGTGCCGACGAACTCCGGCGCTCAGCCGCCGGGACCGCGCGACGGACAATCTCAGGGGGAGTCAGAACTCGTGCGCGAGGCGCTCAAGGACGCCAATGTTTCACGTGAAACAACCGGGACCGCGCTGAAGTCGCGGCCGGTCCGCAGTGACAAGGAGTGGCCGCGGCCCGACCACTGCCGCGTCGTCACGATCGCGAACCAGAAGGGCGGCGTCGGCAAGACCACCAGTTCGGTGAACCTCGCCGCGTCCCTCGCCATCCACGGCGCGCAGGTACTCGTGGTCGACCTCGACCCGCAGGGCAACGCCTCGACGGCCCTCGGCATCGACCACCACGCCGACATCCCGTCGATCTACGACGTCCTGATCGAGGACACGGCCCTCGAGGACATCGTCGTCAAGGCGCCGGAGATCCCGAACCTGTACTGCGCCCCGGCGACCCTCAACCTCGCCGGCGCCGAGATCGAGCTCGTCTCCAAGGTCGCCCGCGAGTCCCGCCTGCGCCGCGCGCTCGAGTCGTACGACACCGACCGGTTCGACTACGTGCTGATCGACTGCCCGCCGTCGCTCGGCCTCCTCACCGTCAACGCGCTCGTGGGCGGCGACGAACTGCTCATCCCGATCCAGTGCGAGTACTACGCGCTGGAGGGCCTCGGGCAGCTGATCCGCACCGTCGACCTCGTCAAGGCGCACCTCAACCCGAAACTGAAGGTCTCGACGATCCTGCTCACCATGTACGACGCCCGCACCCGGCTCGCCGCCCAGGTGGCCGAGGACGTCCGCAACCACTTCGGCGACGTCGTCCTCAACACGGTGATCCCCCGCAGCGTCCGCGTCTCCGAGGCGCCCAGCTACGGGCAGTCCGTCATGACCTACGACCCCGGCTCCAGCGGCGCGCTCGCCTACAACGAGGCCGCCTCGGAGATGGCCCACTCGGGAGCCGCGAAGTGAGCCGCCCCCGTCCCGGTCTCGGGAAGGGCCTCGGCGCCCTCATCCCGACCGCCCCGCCGCCCGCCGAGGAACCGGCCGTCGAACCGGGCGCCCTCGACGGCGCGGCCCCGAGCGGCGCCGGCGCCGCCGCCCCGGTCGCCGGGGCCCACTTCGCCGAGCTCCGGGTCGACCAGATCGCCGTCAACCCGCGGCAGCCGCGCACCCACTTCGACGAGGACGCCCTGCAGGAACTCGCCGACTCCATCGGCATCGTCGGGCTCCTGCAGCCGATCGTCGTCCGCCGCAAGACGACGGAGGTCTACCACAAGGCCACCGGCGTCACCGAGAAGTTCGACTACGAACTCATCATGGGCGAGCGCCGCCTGCGCGCGACCCGCAAGGCCGGACTGGACGTCATCCCGGCGATCGTCCGCGACACGAGCGACGACGACCTCCTGCGCGACGCGCTCATGGAGAACCTCCACCGCCAGCAGCTCAACCCGCTGGAGGAGGCGGCCGCCTACAAGCAGCTCCTGGACGACTTCGGCGCCACCCACGAGGAACTCGCCGAGCGCATCGGCCGCTCGCGCCCGCACATCACCAACACGCTGCGGATCCTGAACCTCCCCGCGAAGGTCCAGAACCGCGTGGCCGCGGGCCTCCTGTCCGCCGGCCACGCGCGCCTCCTCCTCCGGCTCGACACCCCGGAGAAGCAGGAGCGCATGGCGGCCCGGGTCATCGCCGAGGGCATCTCCGTCCACAGCCTCGACGAGATGATCAAACTCCAGGAGATCGACGACGAGCCGACCCGGCAGCCCCGCCGCAAGGCGCCCGTCGCCCCCGGCCTCCAGGAACTGGCGGACCGCCTCTCCGACCGCTACGACACGCGCGTCCGCGTGGACATGGGCAAGAGCAAGGGCAAGATCGTCGTCGAGTTCGCCACCCTCGAGGACCTGGACCGCATCATCAAGTCGATGGCCCCCGACGAGAGCGACCCCCAGTTCCCCTGACCTGTTTCACGTGAAACATCGACGCCCGCAGGGGCCGCCGTCCAGGCGGCCCCTTTCTCGTCCGCCCGCGATGTTTCACGTGAAACACCGTCCCCCCTCCCCCCGCGAACCCCTCGTGCACGGGTTGCCGGGTGACCACGCGTGGGCCTGGGGGTGCGGCGTCCGTCCCGCAGGGTGGGTCGGCTGTCCGTTGAGGAGTGGTGGCCGTGTTGGGTGCGCCGGTGAAGGTGTGACCGGGAGTGGAGTTCGCGACGCCTTGAACGCGGCGACCGCGGTGGGGCGGTGCCGGGGGCCACGGTGTCCGTGGGCGCGACGCGGGCGCCGTGCGTGGGTTCCGTGACCGGGGCGGTTTGCTGGGCGCGTGTGGTTCGACTGAGGGCTTCTCTGTGGTCGGTCGCCCCTGGCGATCGGCGTACCCGGACGGGCGCGCGGGCGTGTTTCACGTGAAACCGCCGCCCCGCCTCACGTGGACGGACGTCCGCGCGGGGGCTCGGGGCGGCGATGTTTCACGTGAAACACGCGTCAGCGGACGCGGGCGAGGAGGAGGTCCTCGCAGAGCGAGCCGAGGTCGAGGTCGGCGGCGGAGACGGCGCGGGGGAGGAGGCTCGTCTCGGTCATGCCGGGGGCGACGTTGACTTCGAGGAAATGGACGTCGCCGCGGTCGTCGACGATGAGGTCGGTGCGGGAGAGGTCGCGGAGGCCGAGGGCCCGGTGGGCGGTGACGGCGGCGGCGGTCGCGCGTTCGGCGGCTTCGGGGGCGACACGGGCCGGGGTGACGAACTCGGTCTCGCCCGCGTCGTAGCGGGCGGTGTAGTCGTAGCGGCCGTTCGGGGCGACGATCTCGACGGGCGGGAGGGCCTCGGGGAGGCCGTCCCGCTCGATGACGCTGACGGCGACCTCGGTGCCGGAGACGTGGCGTTCGACGAGGGCGGCGTCGCCGTAGGCGAAGCAGCCGACCATCGCGGCGGAGAGGTGCGCCGCCTCCCGGACGACGGACGCGCCGAGCGCGGAGCCGCCGCGAGTCGGCTTGACGAACAGGGGGAGCCCGAGGCGGTGCACGATCCGGTCGAGGACGGACGCCGCGCCGAGGTCGTGGAAGACCTCCTTCGGCAGGGCGACCGAGTCGGGGGTGCGGAGTCCGGCGCGGCGGACGACGGCCTTCGCGGTGGGTTTGTCCCACGCGACGCGGCAGGCGTCGGGGCGCGCACCGACGTAGGGGACGTCGAGGAGTTCGAGGACGTCGCGGATGGAGCCGTCCTCGCCGGCGGCGCCGTGCAGGACGGGGAAGACGGCGTCGGGCGGGTGATCGGTCAGCGAGTCGAGGAGGGCGGCGTCGGCGTCGCGCAGTTCGACGGGGACGCCCCGGGACCGGAGGGCCTCCGCGACGCGGCGGCCGGAGCGGAGGGAGACCTCGCGCTCGTAGGAGAGCCCTCCGGCGAGGACGACGACGTGACCGAGTTCCACGGGAGCCCTTCTAGACGATGCCCGGCCCCGGGGTGTGGACACCGGTGCCGGTGGCGGCGGTTTCCCCGAAAGTGTCCCGCATCCTGAGCTCCTGTTCGATCACCCCGGCGAGGCGGCGGACGCCCTCGCGGATGCGGTCGGGTTCGGGGAAACAGTACGAGAGGCGCAGGTGCCGCTGCCCGGTGCCGTCCGCGTAGAAGCCGGTGCCGGGGACGTACGCGACGCGTTCGGCGATCGCGCGGGGGGACATCGCCTTCGAGTCGAGTCCCTCGGGGAGGGTGAGCCACACGAAGAAGCCGCCCTCGGGACGGGTCCAGGTGCAGCCGTCGGGCATCTGCTGGGCGAGCGCGTCGAGCATCGCGTCGCGGCGCTCGCGGTAGAGCTCGCGGAAGTCCTTGATCTGCTCGCGCCACGGCTGGGTCGCGAGGTACTCGCGGACGGCGAGTTGCGAGAAGTTCGACGGGCACAGGATCGCGGACTCGGCGGCGAGGACGAGCTTGGTGCGGACGGCGTGGGGTGCGAGGACCCAGCCGACGCGGAGGCCGGACGCGATCGTCTTGGAGAACGAGCCGAGGTAGATGACGCGGTCGTCGTCGGCGCGGAGGGCGCGGACGGGGTCGCCGTCGAAGCGGAGGAGCCCGTAGGGGTTGTCCTCGACGATGAGGACGTCGTGCTCGTTGCAGATCTCGAGGATCTGGGCGCGGCGCGCGGTGGTGAGGGTCACGCCGGCGGGGTTCTGGAACGTGGGGACGGTGTAGAGGAACTTGACGCGGCGGTTCTCGCGTTCGAGGCGGGCGAGGGTCTCGCGGAGCGCGGCGGGGTCGAGGCCGCCGTCGTCCATCGGGACGTGCACGACGTCGGCCTGGTAGGCGGCGAAGGTGCCGAGGGCGCCGACGTAGGACGGGGCTTCGGCGAGGACGACGTCGCCCGGGTCGATGAAGATCTTGGTGATGAGGTCGAGGGCCTGCTGGGCGCCGACGGTGACGACGACGTCGTCGGCGGAACCGCGCACGCCTTCGAGGGCCATGACTTCGCAGATGTGCTCGCGGAGCCGTTCGTCGCCCTGCGCGGAGCCGTACTGGAGGACGTCGGCGCCCTTGCCCGCGACGAGGTCGCCGATCATGCCGCCGACGGCGTCGAGGGGGAGCGCGGAGACGTAGGGGGCGCCGCCGGCGAGGGAGACGATCTCGGGACGGGCGACCATGGCGAACAGCGCGCGGATCTCGGAGGGGACCATGCCGGCGGCGCGGGCGGCGTAGCGGTCGGCGTAGCGGTCGGTATAGACGTCCGTGCGCGGATGCTGGTCCACGTGGTCCTCCCGTGGTGTGGCTGGCTTGCAGGCGAACTTACGGCATCGGCCGCGGGGTGCGGCGCCGAACCCCGCGGGAAGGTGGCGCGGCGCATGATCGCGGGTAGTTCCCTCTTCGATACGATGCCCGGGAACCCCTGAAGGTTGCCCGGGGTTCTCCGCGGAACGCAGGCTGGGGGGTGCCGTGTCGCGCCGTCTCGTCAACATCACGCTCGACAACCTGGATGATCTGCCGCTGCGCTGCCGGGGGTGCGTCTTCTGGGAACTGGATCCGGTGGCCCGGGAGCGGGCGCTGGAGAGCGGCGACGCCGGGCTGGAGAAGGAGGCGTGGGTCTCCTCGACGCTGCTGGAGTGGGGCAGCTGCGGCAAGATCGCTTACGTGGACGACGTCCCGGCGGGTTTCGTCCTGTTCGCGCCGCCGCTGTACGTGCCGCGGTCGGTGGCGTTCCCGACGAGCCCGGTGAGCGCGGACGCCGTCCTGCTGATGACGGCGCACATCCTGCCGGAGTTCGCGGGCGGCGGGCTCGGCCGGATGCTGGTGCAGGGCGTCGCGAAGGACCTGACGCGCCGGGCGGTGAAGGCGATCGAGGCGTTCGGCGATCTGAAGGGCGAGGACGGCGGCTGCATGGTCCCGGCCGACTACCTGTTGTCGGTGGGGTTCAAGACGGTCCGGCCGCACCACCGGTACCCGAGGCTGCGGCTGGAGCTGAAGTCGGCCCTGTCGTGGCGTGAGGACGTCGAGGTGGCGCTGGAACGGCTCCTCGGCTCCATGGGCCCGGAAGGCGTGCTTCGTCCGGTTTAACGGCTTCTGAGGGCCTCGCCGAGGAGCGGGGGCTTCGTGCCGGCGAGGAGCCCGGTCCGGACGGCCGCGTCGAGCGCGGCGCGCGTCCGTGCGGCGTCGGCGCCGACGTCCGGGTCGAGGACGCCGAGCATCGCGGTGACGTCGGCGGGGCGGAGGGTGTTCTCGCGGGCCTTGGCGAGGACGTCCGCGACGGCGCGGCGACCGTTCGTGTCGTCGGCCAGTTCGCCGATCGTCGCGTCGTCGTCGGTGAGGACGCCCGCGGGCGCGTCGACGCCGCCGGGCCCGTGCCAGGCGCCGCCGGTGTACCAGCAGACGTATCCGGCGCCGTCGCGGAGGCCGTCCCAGTCGAGCCGTTCGGGGAGCCCGTCGAGCGCGGGCGCGCCCTCGCCGTCGTCCTCGCCGTCACTCTCGCCGCCGCTGAGGACGGCTTCGCCGTCCGGGGCCAGCGTGACCCTGCACCAGCCGTCCGGTCCGGCGGCGCGGACGCCGTCGTCGTCGACGGTCGTCCCGCCGGGGACGACGTCGGCGGCGGCACCGACGGCCAGCACCGACGCGCGCGTCCACAGGAGTTTCGGGTCGTCCAGGTCTTCGGGCAGGGGCACGGTGGGATACCTCCACGGGCCGCGGAAACGAATCGGTCGCCGACCCTACCGCCGGAGCGGTGGGATCGGCGACCGGACCGTCGCCCTGCGGACGTTCAGGACTTGGCGCCGAGGAACTCCGCCAGGTCGCGGACGAGCGATGCCTTGGGCTTGGCGCCCATGATCTGCTTGACGACCTCGCCGCCCTGGTAGACGTTCATCGTCGGGATCTGCATGACGCCGTACTCCGCCGGCACCTTCGGGTTCTCGTCGACGTTCATCTTGACGATCTCGATGCTGTCGCCGTGCTCGGCGGCGATCTCCTCGAGGATGGGCGCGACCATCTTGCACGGGCCGCACCACTCGGCCCAGAAGTCGACGAGGACGGGCTTGTCGCTCTGCAGGACCTCGGTCTCGAAGTCGGCGTCGGTCACGGCTTTCATGGTGTCTCCTTCGTGGTCGCGGGGCGGGCCGGACGGACGGTCGTCCGGCCCGGGTTCGTGCGGGCGGGCCGACGTCGGGCGGATCAGGACTGCTGGGCGGCCTCGGCGTCGCGGTCCTGCAGCCAGCGCTCGGCGTCGATGGCGGCGGAGCAGCCGCTGCCGGCGGCGGTGACGGCCTGGCGGTAGATGTGGTCGACGACGTCGCCGCACGCGAACACGCCGGGAACCTTCGTCTTGGTTGTGGGCGCGTCGACGAGCAGGTAGCCGTCGGGGTCGGTCTCGAGCTGCCCGGCGAACAGTTCGCTGCGCGGGTCGTGCCCGATCGCGATGAACAGGCCGGTGATGTCGAGGCGGTCCTCTTCGCCGGTCTTGACGTTGCGCAGGGTCACGCCCTGCACGCGGTCGTCGCCGTGGATCGCGGTGACCTCGCTGTCCCACCGGAACTTGATCTTGTCGTTGGCGAACGCCCGGTCCTGCATGATCTTGGACGCGCGGAGCTCGTCCCGGCGGTGGACGACGGTGACGGTGCGGGCGAACTTGGTCAGGAAGATCGCCTCCTCCATCGCGGTGTCGCCGCCGCCGACGACGGCGATGTCCTGCTCGCGGAAGAAGAAGCCGTCGCAGGTGGCGCACCAGGAGACGCCGCGGCCGGAGAGCCGCTGCTCGTCGGGCAGGCCCAGCTCGCGGTAACCGGAGCCGGTCGCGACGATGACGGCGCGCGCGCGGTACACGTCGTCGCCGACCTTGACGATCTTCGGGTCGGCGTTGAGGTCGACCTCGGTGACGTCGTCGGCGATGAGCTCGGCACCGAACCGCTCGGCCTGCTTGCGCAGGTTGTCCATCAGGTCCGGCCCCATGATCCCGTCCGGGAACCCGGGGAAGTTCTCCACGTCGGTGGTGTTCATCAGCGCGCCGCCGGCGGTGACCGACCCCTCGAAGACGAGCGGCTTCAGGTCGCCGCGGGCCGCGTAGACGGCGGCCGTGTAGCCCGCGGGGCCGGAGCCGATGATGATGACGTTACGGACGTCGCTCACTGTTCTTTGCCTCTCCTCGTTCGCGCTCGGTGCCGCACTGACCCGGCCCGCCAGTCGCGTCAACCGATCCTAGGCCGTGGTGATTCCCGCAGGCGGCGTCCCCCACCGGCCGTAGGCTGTGGCCCATGGCACGCATTCTCCTCTTCCACTCCATCTACGGTCTCCGACCGGCGGTGCACGGCGCGGCGGACCGCCTGCGCGCCGCCGGGCACGAGGTCCATGTCCCCGACCTGTACGGCGGGCGTGTCGCCGCGACGATGGACGAGGGACGGGAGATCAACGAGGAGATCGGGCGGGACGAGCTGCTGCGGCGGGCGGTCGCGGCGGCGGCGCCGCTGACGGAGCCGGGCGGGCTCGTCTACGCGGGGTTCTCGCTGGGCGCGGCCATCGCGCAGACCGTCGCGCTCGCCGACGGGAAGGCGGGCGGGCTGCTGCTCATGCACGGCACGTCCGACCTGCCGGACGACGCGTCCACCGACATCCCGGTGCAGCTCCACGTCGCCGACCCGGACACGTTCGAGCCCGTCGACTGGCTGAACGCCTGGTACCTGCGGATGCGCAAGGCGGGCGCCGACGTGGAGATCTTCCGCTACCCCGGCGCCGGGCACCTGTTCACCGATCCCGACCTGCCCGACCATGACGCGGAGGCCGCCGAACGGGCGTGGACGATCGCGCTCGACTTCGTCGCGTCGCTCTGACCGGACGGAACTCCGACCCGACGGAACTCCGACCGGACGGACGAAAGCCCCCGGGTGTCGCCACCCGGGGGCTTTCGTCCGTCCGTGGGAAGGCGGGTCAGCCGCCGACCCGCTTGAGGAGGTGCTGGTTCCGGGCAGAACATTCCGGGCCGACGACCCAGATGTTCCACCCCCCTGTCCCTTCACCGCGCAGCGCTATCACGGTGGCCTGCCGGCCCTCGTACTCGGCCTGGTCGACCAGGTCGGGCGCACGTCCCCCGGTGACGCCCTGGACGCAGTCGGCCAGCCGGCCGCCGGGCGGCGCGGCCGGGAGCTTCCCGGCGCGGCCGGCGAGGCCGTCGACCTGCGCGGTCAGCGTGCCCGCGCGGTAGCCGGTGCCGCTGTGCACGACGGAGAACGCGGATCCACCCATGATCTGCGAGCCCGGCGACGAACCCTGCCCGGGCGGCGGGGCACCCGACGCGCCCTCCTCGCCGGACGCGTCCGCCGGGTCGTGGGCGGGCGTGGACGCCTGGCCGTGGTCGCCGTTCATCTCGTCCAGGGTGATGCCGCCGACCAACCCGGCGCCACCGAGCACGACGACCGTCGCGGCCGCCGCCGACAGGATCCGCCAATGCCGCCTACCGCGCCGCTGCTCCAGGCTCACCACGGTGGCGTTGTTCAGCGACTCCTCCGCAAGGGCGGTGTCGATGCGCTCAGCCAGCTCGGCGGGCATGGAGGGGACGGGTGCCTCCGCCAGGATCCGGGAGACGTCCGCGAGGTCGGCGGATCGGTCCCGGCAGTCGGCGCAGGTTTCCAGGTGCGCGTTGACGGAGGCGGCTTGATCGTCTTCGAGCAGTCCCTCGGCCAGGTCGGCGAGGACCTCGTAGTCCACATGTGCGGGGTTCACTTGGGCATGCCACCTCCTTCCACACCTCCGACGTTTTTCGGGTCCCGGCGGTTCCGGTGGTGGCGAAGGAGCGGCGCGAGCCGGGCCCGCCCGCGGGCGCACCGGCTCTTGATCGTTCCAGGTGGGACGTCGAGGACGCGCGCCGCGTCATCGACCGAATACCCCATCATGTCGACGAGGACGAGCGCGGCCCGCTGCTCGAACGGCAGCTGGAGCAGCGCGGTGCGGACGTCCAGGGAGACGCCGTGCGCGTCGGTCGGGTCGGGCATCTTCGGCGCGACGGCGTCGAAGGTGGCGTCGTCCCCCATCGGGGTGGCGGGCCGGACGGACTTGCGGCGGATCCGGTCGAGGCACGCGTTCACCACGATGCGGTGCAGCCAGGTGGTGACGGCGGCGTCGCCGCGGAACCGCCCGGCGGCGCGGAACGCCGACAGGCAGGCGTCCTGCAGGGCGTCGGCGGCCTCCTCCGGGTCGCCGACGGTGCGCAGCGCGACCGCCCACATCCGGTCCCGGTGCCGCTGCACGAGGACGGAGAAGGCGTGCGGGTCCCCTTGCGCGTGCCGGGCCAGCAGCTCCTTGTCGGGAACCTCGTCGACGGGGCGCATGCTCACCGACGCCATGAGCGACCGCCTTCTCGTCCGCGACCGGCCGCGCCTGCTGGGGAAGACACCACGGAATCCTGGGGGGAGGGGGACAATCTGCTCAGAGGCACGATACAGACAACGGCGACTTCCCGTCACAGGTCAGAGACTTCGCCCATCCGGAGATCACCAACGGCCGGGGGGCGGCGTCCGGGATCAATTGCCGTAGACGGTGACCTCGCCGAGGCGCCCCTTCAGCGTCCCGGGGAGTTCGGTGAACCACGCGAGGACGTACTGGCCGGTGGCCGCCGGGTTCGCGGTGAACGTCAGCTCGCCCTTGTTGCAGGGCTGCTGCCCGATGGGCTTCATCGCCTCGGGGGACGCGCTGTCGCCGACCTTGACCTGGAGGGTTCCGCCGGAGACGGGGCAGGCGACCTTGACGCTCGCGACGTTGACGGGCTTGCCCATGTCGAGCGTGACGCCCAGGCCCTCGGTGAGCCTGCCGAAACCGGTGTCGGCGTAGGTCTGGGTCTCCCACCCGCCGGACGGGCTGCCGTCGATCAGCGTTTCCTTGTTCTTGCGGATCGTGGCGTCCGGGTGGTTGCCGATCGGCTTCTCGGCCGCCTCGATGCCCTGCGGACGCAGCGCGCTGGGGGACGGCGCGGCGCTGTTCGTCTGCTGCGCCGGGTCGGTGACGCCGCCGTTCGGATCGCCGTTCGTGTCGTCGCCGCTGCTGGTCAGCGCCCAGGCGCCGACGCCGACGATGACGGTGAGGGCGGCCGCGGCGATGCCCATCAGCGCGCGGTTGGCGGGCTTGCGGGCGGCGGGGTCGCCGGGCGCGCGGTGGCCGGACGGCGTGTGCCGCGCGGGCCGCGTCGGCTGCGCGGCGTCGTGCCGGGCGGCGCGCTGCGGGATCTGCGCGGTCGCGTCCGGGGACGGGGGGCGCCGCGGCGGCGGGGGCGCCGCGCGGTGCCCGTGGTCGGCGCGGTTCGGCTGGTGGGTGTGGTGCGGGCGGTGCGGCGGCGGGGCCGGCTTCGCGGCGGGCCGGCGCGGCGGCGGCTGGGTGGAGCCGAGCCCGGCGAACAGCGGCAGCGGGGTGCGCGGGACGCCGCGCAGCGCCTTCGTCAGCTCCGCGGGCGTGGCGATCGGCTCGCCGCCGGGTGCGCCCTGCTCGATGCCGAGGCAGCGGCACACGATCGCGTCGACCGCGTGCGAGATCCCCGCCTGGACCTGCCGCGGCGGATGCGGGACGCCGTCCGTCGCGGGCGCGGCGGGCAGCACGGTGGACGCGCCGGGCGCGTCGGGGCCGCCGGGCCAGTGCGCGGTGAGCGCCGCGTACAGCAGCCGGCCGAGCCCGCGGACGTCCTCGGCGGCCGGGTCGGCGCTGGTGCGGTCGCGCAGGACGGCGTCGGTGGCGATGCCGAGCAGCTTCACGGTGCCGCCGGTCGTCCAGACGAGGTCGCCGGGCGCGAGGCACAGGTGCGACAGGCCGGCGGCGTGCGCGGCGGCCATCGCCTCGGACGCCTCGTACAGCAGGGTCGCGGCGCGGCCGGGCTCCAGCGGCGCCTTGGCGAGCATGCCCTCCAGCGTCTCCCCGACGACCCACTCGCTGACCACGTAGGCGCTCTCGCCGCTGTCGTCGGCGTCGAACACCTGGGTGAGGCGGGGGTCGGTGAGCCGGCTGGCGGACCGGGCGGACGTGACGACCTCGGCGATCCGGGGGAACTCGGGGTCGAAGGTGCGGACCGCGACGGCCCGCGCGAGGATCTCGTCGACGGCCTTCCACAGGGTGGAGCCGCCAGAGTCCTTGATGCGCTTCTCAAGCCGGTAGCGACCGGCGAGACGATTACCGGGCTCGATCATCGACGTGCTCAAGGCAACGTCCTGCGCAGGTGGTCAGATCCCATGTCCGTGGCGTGGCAGCTTACGCCTCCGACCCTCCTCTTTGCGTTCCCCAGGGTGTCGCCCCGCAAGCCGTAGTCCCCCACATGGTAGTGGCTAACCGCCCGGGCGGCCGCCTTATCGGCGCGCGTCCCGTGTACTTTGCCGCGCTTTACCGCCGTCCGGTAGTCACCGGACGGTCAGCGTCCCGGGATACGCCGGGCGAACGTGGAGACCATCGTCTGCACCTCCTCGACCCGCAGCAGCTTCGCGGCCACCAGGTAGAGCGCCCCGCCGCCGGCGGACCCCACGACCAGCGTGAGCAGCGCCGCGGGCATCGAGTCGACGCCGATCAGGGCGTCCACGGCGAGGTGCGTCGCGTACGCGAACCCGGCGAGCGGGACGACGGCCGCGAGCAGCTTCAGGTGCCCGCCGACGATGCGCCGCCCGTCCATCCCGCCGAGCATGCGGCGCAGCACCAGCCAGGACGTCACCGCGCCGGCGGCGTTCGCGATGCCGAGGCCCGCGGCGATGCCGACGACGACCCACGTGACGTCCAGGACGGCGTAGGCGGTGACGGCGAGCGCGATGTTGCAGCCGACGGTGACGAACCCGATCAGGGCGGGCGTCCGCGTGTCGCCGTGCGCGTAGAACACCCGCAGCATCAGCTGGTAGGTGGAGAACGGCACGAGCGCGATCGCGAACATCTGCATGATCCGCGCGATGACGAGCGCGTCGTCGGACGTGGCGTTGCCGTGCGCGAACAGCACCGTCGTGATCTCCGGGCCGAGCACCAGCATCAGCGCCGCCGCCGGCATGATGATCACCGAGGAGAGGCGCAGGCCGCCGGAGAACGCGGCGCGCAGGTCCGCGACCTTGCCCTCCGCGGCGAACCGGCTCATCCGCGGCAGCAGCGCCGTGATCACCGACACGCCGACGATCGCGTACGG
The DNA here is from genome assembly GCF_000425065.1 of Actinomadura rifamycini DSM 43936. GTDB lineage: Bacteria > Actinomycetota > Actinomycetes > Streptosporangiales > Streptosporangiaceae > Spirillospora > Spirillospora rifamycini. Next base: position 105,980 of record NZ_AULB01000025.1, on the reverse strand, counting down.
GAGCTGGAACAGCTGGTAGGCGTTGAAGTACGGCGTGTACCCGTAGCCCTCGCCGAGGCCCGCCTCCACGGCGTTGTTCCCGGCCATGTTCGTGAGCCGCGTGATGACGACGAGCGCGCTCTGCGTCAGCGCGACGTACAGCAGCGTCCAGCCCGCCATCCGCGCGACCTCGCCGATCTCCCCCTTCTGGAAGTCCAGCCGGGGGCGCCAGCGGAAGCCGACCTTGCGCAGCGACGGCCACAGCGCCAGCGTCTGCAGGACGATGCCGCCGGTGGTGCCGGCCGACAGCAGGAGCAGCATCTCGTCGGAGATCGAGCCCGGGTCGACCGGCCCGGCGGTGATCGCCAGGAACGCGCCGCCGACCGCGATGACGACCAGGTTGTTCAGGACGGGCGCCCACATCGGCGCCCCGAAGCTGCCGCGCGAGTTCAGGATCGCGCCCGCGAACGCCCCGATGCCGTAGAAGAAGATCTGCGGCAGGAAGAACCGCGCGAACAGGATCGCGACGTCGCGCTGGTCGCCGGTGAAGCTGCTGCCGAGGATGTCGATGAACACCGGCGCGAACAGCACCGACACCAGCGTCAGGGCGCCCAGCCCGAGCACCGCGAGCGTGAACACGCGCTGCTCGTACCGCTCCCCGTACGTCCGGTCGCGCTCCTTGGCGCGCACCAGCAGCGGGACGACGATGCTCGTCAGGATGCCGCCGAGCAGCAGGTCGTAGATCTGGTTCGGGATCGTGTTGGCGGTGTTGTAGGCGTTCGCCAGCAGTCCCGTGCCGAGCGCCGCGACGATGACGGCCGTCCGCAGGAACCCGGTCACCCGGGACGCGAGCGTGCCCACCGCCATGATCGCGCCGGACTTCAGGATCCCGCCGGACGAGCCGCCCGACGAGCCGCCGCCGTCCGCGGCGCCCCCGCCGTCCGGGGGGACGACCGGGATGCCGTCGACCATGGTCTCCGCCGGGGCGGTCCCGCCGGGGGCGGGCATGTCGACGGCCGTCTCGTCCGCCACGGCGGGCGGCGGGACGCCCGGCGCGCGGGGGGCGCCCTGCGGGGCCGGACGTCCGAACGCGTCGTGGCCGGGAGCCCCGCCCTGCCCCGGGTGCCCCGGGTGCCCCGGGTGTCCGGGTCCCGGACGTCCGGGCATGCCCTGTCCGCCGCCCTGTCCGCGGCCCTGCTCGCCGGGGCTGCCCTGCCCGTATCCGGGGGCGGGCTGCGGGACGCCGAACTGCGCCGTGTGCGAGCGGCCCTGGCCGGGCGGGTGCTGCGCGCCCTGCCCCGGGTGCCCGTGGGCGGGAGGGCCGCCCGCGGGCCCGCGTCCGAACTGCGCGGTGTCCGAGCGCCCCTGCCCGGGACGTCCCCCGGCGGGGCCCGGCGGCGGCTGCGGCGGCCGGGGCGCCTGCGGCCGGTCCCACTGGCCCTGCCCCTGCCCTTGCCCGCCGGCGGGGCCGTGCTGGGCGCGGCGCGGGTCGGTCTGGCTCGGACGGCCGTCGGCGGGGCCGTGGCCGTACTGCGGCGCGCGTCCGGGCGGCGGCGGACCGCCGGGGCCGGCCTGCGGTGCCTGCGGCCGGTCCCACTGACCCTGGCCGGGCGCTCCCCCACCGGGAGGCGCCTGGGCGGCGCCGTGCCCCGGGTGCGGTGCCTGCGGGCCGCCCTGCGGCCGGTCCCACTGACCCTGCCCCTGCGGGGCGCCGCCGGGCCGGGCCTGCGGCTGCTGCGGCTGCGGCCGGTTCCACTGGTCCTGCCCGGGCGGTCCGGACGGCGCCGGCCCGGGACGGCCCTGCCCTGCGGGCGGACGTCCGTGGCGGGGCGTGTACGGGTCAGCGGGCGGTGTCGCCTGCCCCGGGGTCGGCGCGGGTGGCGCCTGACCGGGATATCCCCGGGTCGGGTCCGCCGGGTCCTGCGGGCGCCCCTGCGCCGGGCTCGGCCCCCGCCCCGTCGGCGTCCCAGGGGGCGGCCCCTGAGAGCTCGGGGTCGGGTAGGCCGGGTCCGGCGAACCCGGGGCCGGGGACTCCCCCCGGTCCTCCGGTCGCTCCTGGTCCCATTCCCGTCGACCCGTCACCGGCTGCCTCCGCTTTCCGGCGGCGCCTTGCTCTGATGGCCCGCACTCCGACGCCCACGAAGAGTACGGCAAGTCCGCCGCCGGTGATGAGCAGTGCGATCTGCCCGTATCCGGTGGCGTGCACGATCACGGTCTCGCCCTCCCCGAACGGGCGGCCGGTACTCGGGTTCACCATCTGCAGGTCCATCCGGAAGATGCCGTTGCCGCGCGCCTCCGCCGGCACCCACCGGGTGACCCGCTCCCCCGGCTGCAGCTCGATGATCTGCGCCTCGGGTTCGAGCGCGCCGAGCTGGAGCTTGGCGGTGCTCTGCGAGGCGATGACGAGCCGGACCCGGACCGCCTGGCCGGGCAGCGTGTTCTCGATCGACACCGGCAGCGTCCCGGTGCTGCCGGTCATGTTGATCCGCTTGCTCTCGGGGGTGAGGAACTGCACACGGCCCATGTCGCGGTCGAGCCGGTCCGCCAGGGCGACACGGGCCGCCTTGGCGTCCTCGGAGTCGGCCCGCCACGCCGACGACACGATCCGCAGCATGGCCTTCTCGTAGGAGAGCCGGTACGGCTCGATCATCACCGAGTGGAACGACTCGGCGCGGCGGCCGATCGTCCACACCCGCTTGAGGTAGCTCTCGCCGAGTTCGTACCGCTCGTAGTGGTCCGGGTAGTTGTTCCAGGTGCGGGGCTGCGGGGCGGTGTCCTCGATGTCGCTGAGCGGGGTCTCCGTCAGCCAGTCGGCGTTCTTGGTGTACTCCAGGAGCCGCTGGGCGAGGCCGGGGACCGGGTCCCAGCGCCGGTCGGGCGCGACGACGACGGTCCGCTGCAGGGCCGGCGCCTCCGCGGCGATCATCGCGGTCTCGGCGAGGAACCGCTGCTCGGTGAGCAGGGACGACCCGATCGTGTCGCCGCTGTCGCTGACGATGTCGCTGAGCTTCTCGTCGTAGAGCAGGGTCGGCTTGGCGCCGTGGCCGGTCTCGAAGGTGGTGGCCGCGTTCGGGGAGCCCTGCGCCGGGGCCTGGAAGTGCCGGCTGCTGAGCAGGAACGCGCCGCCGTCGCCGAGGACGTTCTTCGCCAGCCAGTCGGCCGTGTCGTGCCCGACCGAGCCGCCCGTCGGCCACGCGATGCGCGCGTCCGGGGCGCGGCCGAGGACCTCGGTGGCGATCTGGAGGTTCTGCGGCGCGAACGCGGCCCGCACCTGCTGCGGCATCTTGTGCCGGACGAGCGCGACCAGGTCGGGGTCGGCGTAGGGCAGCGTGAAGTACGGGTCGTCCTTGGCGGTCGCGGCGAGCGCCTTCAGCCACGCGTCGGCCTCCCGGCTCTGCGGCTTGCGCTGCCCCTTGTCCGCTCCCGGCGGCTGCACCGTGTACTCGCCGGACGCCATGGTCTTGACGTCGTCGAGGAGCGCGGGGTCGACGGCCCACGTGATCGGCGTGTCGGTCGCCTCGGCGGCGTTGACGAGCTGCGACAGCCGGCCTTCGGGGGCGAGGCCCTCGCGGAGCCCGTCGTCGAGGAACGTCGCGTCGTTCGTGCGGTGCTGCTCGTCGGCCAGCGGCCACACCCAGCCGAGCGCGACGGGCTTGAAGTTCGTGTCGTCCGGCATGTAGGTGATGAACGTGGTGAGGCCCCCGACGGGGGCCCCGGCCGCGTTCAGCACCTCGACGCCCACCGGGTAGACGCCGGGCGTCCCGGTGGGCGGGAGCCGCAGCGCCTCGGCGGTGGTCTCGAGCTCCCAGGCGTACTTCACGCCGGGTTCGGCGGCGGACCGCAGCCGCTGGGCCGGCCCGTAGTAGGGGAGCCGGTACGCGGGGGTCTCGCTGTACTCCTCCAGCGCGCTGCGGCTGATGATCGGCCGGTTGCCGAACCGCAGCCGCACGCTGACGCCGTCGAGGGCGGCGTCCGTCCGGTTGCGGACGAGGCCCTTGAGCTTGACCTTCGAGTTGCCGCGGACGGTCTTGGGGCCGATCTCCGTGAGGGCGATGCCGACCTGCGCGCGCGCGGACATGGGCGTTTCGGGCTGCAGCGGCCCCGCGGCCGTGCCCGTGCGGACGGTCGCCGCGCCGGGGGCCGCCGCGGACGTTCCGGCCAGCGCGGGGTTCGCCGCCCACAGGAGGCAGGGCAGCAGGGCGGCCGCCGCGGCCGCGCGTCTGATCGTTCGCACGCCGTATCCGCTCCAGGGCCGTCCGCTCAAGGGCCGTCCGCCATCGGGGACGCCGCGGGGCGGCGGGCATCGATTTCCCGCACCACGGCCCCGATGTTAGTCCGCGCGCCGGGGGCGTCAGACCTCCTTCCCGCGCGAGTGCCGAAATCCCGTCGATACCGGGCCGGAAGCCGCGCGGGCGTCCGTCAGGCGACGGGGTGGCGCGGGCCGGGCGCGTTGGGCTCGCCCTGCTGCCCGATGTGCCGGAGGGATCCGGCGGGGACCTCCTGCCGGACGTGCTCCGCGCGCAGCCCGGCGCCGAACAGGTCGGCCGGTTCGGCGCCGCACAGCTCGTACAGGGACCGGGCCCGGATGCCGAGCGCCGTGGACGCCTCCCCGGTCGGCGTGTAGACGACGTCGTCGGGCGGCAGCGCGTCGACCAGCCGGCGGTCGATCAGCAGCCGCATCGTGTCGGGCAGCAGCAGCGGGCAGACGAGGTCGGCGGCGTACTCGGTGGCCGCGTTGATGACGTCCGGACGGGCGGGACGCGCGTGCCGCGCGCCGACGGCGCGCCGGACGGCCTCGGCGGGCGGCCGGTCCCCGGCGGGGACGATCGCCCCGGTGAGGAAGCGGCCGGTGCCGCGGTGCCCGTCGCAGCTCAGGACGCGCGTCGCGAGGCAGCGGCCCGCGGGCAGGCCGAGGGCCCGCGGCAGTTCGTCGGCACCGCCGATCGCGATGGGCAGCCGTACGATCTCGTGCACGGTCTCCCATGCGAGCAGCGCGCGGTGGATGGCGAGAGCGTCCAACATGTTCGGCTCCATCCCGCGGGGCGGACCCCGCCTCACCCGAAACCGGTCACCCGGTGTCCCCATGCTTCGCACTGTGTGCCGAAAATCGGGGCATACCCGACGCGTCGGACTTCATCCGCGCGGCGCGGCACGCCGGACCCGTTCGATGCGCCGCCCTCACGCGCGCTGCCGCACCTGCGGCGGACCGGGGGCCTGCGGTGTCCCGCTACCGTTGTCGTGCGGGAGGCTCACCGGCGGTCGCGTCGGCGTCATCGGGGCATGTCCAGAACGTAACCCGGGGATCGCGCCATGTGAAGGGCCCGCGTCCTTCTTCCTCCGGCCGCGTCCCGCAAGGGCTCCCGCGCGCGTCCCCGTGGACCGCCGAAAGTCCTTTGTCAGCCCGTCAACCAAGGAAATACGCTCGATGGCCGTGCCCAATCAGGTGCCCAACCCAGACGCGAGCCCGGAGTCCCGGTTGCCGAACGACGACGCGAACGCCGCACCCGGGACGTCCGGCCGGAACGGGACGCCGGACGCGTCACCGGAAGCTTCGCCGGCGCAGCGCACCGCGATCGCCGAGCTGCTGCGCCGGATCGCCCCCGTCGCCGACGAGCTCGGCGAGCGCTTCGCGGCCGCCGGACACGAGCTGGCCCTCGTCGGCGGGCCCGTCCGGGACGCGCTGCTGCGCCGCCCCACCAAGGACGTCGACCTCACCACCGACGCGCCGCCGCCGCGCATCCTGGAGATCATCGACGGCTGGGCGGACGCCGTCTGGACGATCGGCATCGAGTTCGGCACCGTCGGGCTCCGCAAGAACGGCGTCGAGCTCGAAATCACGACGTACCGCAGCGAGTCCTACGACCCGAAGTCCCGCAAGCCCGAGGTGTCCTACGGCACGTCCCTGCACGAGGACCTGCGGCGCCGCGACTTCGCCGTGAACGCGATGGCGGCGCGACTGCCCGGGCACGAGTTCGTCGACCCGTTCGGCGGCCTCACCGACCTGCGGCGCGAGGTGATGCGCACGCCGGGCCGGCCCGAGGACTCCTTCAACGACGACCCGCTGCGGATGCTGCGCGCCGCCCGGTTCGCCTCGCAGCTCGGCTTCACCGTCGCGCCCGACGTCGTCCGCGCGATGACCGACATGGCCGGGCGGATCGAGATCGTCTCCGCCGAGCGGGTCCGCGACGAGCTGTCGAAGCTGGTCTGCGGCCGGCACCCGCGGGAGGGCCTGGCGCTGCTCGTCGACACCGGCCTCGCCGCGCACGTCCTGCCCGAACTGCCGAAGCTGCGCCTGGAGATCGACGAGCACCACCGGCACAAGGACGTCTACGAGCACTCGCTGATCGTCCTGGAGCAGGCCATCGCCCAGGAGGAGGACGGGCCCGACCTCGTGCTCCGGCTCGCCGCGCTGCTGCACGACATCGGCAAGCCGAAGACCCGCCGGTTCGAGTCCGGCGGCCGCGTGTCGTTCCACCACCACGAGGTCGTCGGCGCGAAGATGACCCGCAAGCGGCTGACCGCGCTGCGCTACCCGAAGGACGTCATCGCCGACGTGTCCCGCCTCGTCGAGCTGCACCTGCGGTTCCACGGGTACGGCACCGGCGAGTGGACCGACTCGGCCGTCCGCCGGTACGTCCGCGACGCGGGGCCCCTGCTGTCCCGGCTGCACAAGCTCACCCGCGCCGACTGCACCACCCGCAACCGGCGCAAGGCCGACCGCCTCCGCCGCACCTACGACGACCTCGAAGCGCGCATCGCGCGGCTCGAGCAGGAGGAGGAGCTCGCCGCGATCCGCCCGGAACTCGACGGCAACGAGATCCAGGAGCTCCTCGGCATCACGCCCGGCCCGCTCGTCGGCCGCGCCTACAGGTTCCTCCTCGACCTGCGGCTCGACCGCGGCGTCATCGGCAAGGAGGCCGCGGCGGACGAACTGCTCCGCTGGGCCCGCGCGGAAGGCGTCGTCCAGGACGGCGCCGCGCCCGCCGACGGGACGGAGGACGCGTGATCTCCCTGCAGCTCGGGCGGATGAGCCCGCACGAGGCCCAGCGGATCGTCGACTTCGACCGCGAGCACATCTGGCACCCGTACGCGCCGATGCCCGCGTCCGTCCCGGCCCTGCCCGTCGTGTCCGCGTCCGGGGTGCGGCTGACCCTCGCCGACGGCACCGAGCTGATCGACGGCATGTCGTCGTGGTGGGCGGCCGTGCACGGGTACCGGCACCCCGACCTGGACGCCGCCGTCACCCGGCAGCTCGGCAAGATGGCGCACGTCATGTTCGGCGGGCTCACCCACCCGCCCGCCGTCAAGCTCGCCGAACGGCTCGTCGAGCTCACCCCCGAACCGCTGACCAAGGTGTTCTTCGCCGACTCCGGCTCCGTCGGCGTCGAGGTCGCGATCAAGATGGCGCTGCAGTACTGGCGGTCGCAGGACCGGCCCGAACGGCACCGCCTGCTGACCGTCCGCGGCGGCTACCACGGTGACACGTTCGGCGACATGGCCGTCTGCGACCCCGTCAACGGCATGCACCACCTGTTCGGTGACGTCCTCGCCCGGCACGTGTTCGCGCCGCCGCCCCCGCTCGGCTACACCGCCGAACCCGACCAGGGCTACCTGGACGAACTCGCCCGGCTCGCCCGCGAGCACGCCGGCGAACTCGCGGGCATCATCGTCGAACCCGTCGTGCAGGGCGCGGGCGGCATGCGCTTCTACGCGCCCGAGTACCTGCGCGCCCTCCGCGACATCGCCGACGAGCACGGCATCCTGCTCATCCTGGACGAGATCGCCACCGGTTTCGGCCGCACCGGCGAACTGTGGGGCTGCGACCACGCCGAGATCGCCCCCGACATCATGTGCCTCGGCAAGGCCCTCACCGGCGGCTACATGACGATGGCCGCGACCCTCTGCACCGACCGCGTCGCGCACGGCATCACGTCCGGCACGGCGGGCGCCCTCATGCACGGGCCCACCTTCATGGCGAACCCCCTCGCCGCCGCCGTCGCGTCCGCGTCCATCGACCTGCTCCAGGCGCGCGACTGGCGCGACGAGGTCGACACCATCGAGGCGATCCTCACCAGCGAACTCGACGGCGCCGGCGAACTCCCGGGCGTCGCGGACGTCCGCGTCCTCGGCGCCATCGGCGTCGTCGAAGCCGACGACCCCGTCGATGCCGCGACCGTCCAGGAGATCGCGATGTCGTACGGGGTGTGGCTCCGCCCGTTCGGCCGGCTCGTCTACACGATGCCCCCGTACGTGTGCACACCGGACGAGACGACGCACATCGCCGCCGCCCTCCGCGCCATCGCCGAATCCTTCGGCGAGGACTAGCCGACCGCGGCCCGCTCGGGCGCGCGCGCCGCCGTCGCCCGGTACACCACCGTCCCGGCCCCGTACGCGACGATCACCAGCGCGAGCGCGAGCGGCGCCCGCCCGTCCGCGGGCAGCAGCGTCGCCGCGACCGCCGCCGCCAGCGCGAACACGGCGTTGAACAGCATGTCGTAGACCGCGAACACCCGGCCCCGGAACCGGTCGTCGACCGTCTCCTGCAGCGTCGCGTCCACGCACAGCTTCACGCCCTGCGACACCACCCCGAGGACGAACGCGCCCGCCGTCCACGCCCGCTCGTCGAACGGCAGGCACAGCACGAACAGCCCCACCGCGCCCGCGGCGAGCAGCCCGGACGTCCACGCGTCCTTCCCGATCCGCCGCACCGCCGGCGGGGTGAGCACCGCCCCGACGAAGAACCCGGCGCCGGACGCGCCCAGCACGAGCGTGAACAGCGCCATGCCCGCGTCCGCGTCGTCGGTGAAGTGGTACCGGCACAGCAGCAGCGTCATGATCAGCACCACGCCGTACAGGAACCGGTGGAACGAGATCGCGCCGAGCGCGAGCGCCGCCTGCGGGCGCCGCGCGAGGTGCCGCGCGCCGTCCCCCAGCCCGTCCAGGACGCCCCCGACCGCCTGCCGCGCCGACGACCGCTCCACGGCCGGCGGCCCCAGCCGCCCGCGCGGGAACCCCGTCGCGACCGCCCCGGCCAGCACGTACAGCCCCGCGGACGCCGCCAGGATCGCCGCCGTCCCGGTGTGGCCCGCTCCGAACGCCCACCGCAGCAGGGCGCCCACCCCGCCGCCGACGAACGCGACCACCGTCCCGGACGTCACCGAGAACGCGTTCGCGAGCACCAGCTCCCGGCGCCGCACCACGTGCGGCAGCCCCGCCGACAGCGCCGCGAGGAAGAACCGGTTCACGCCCAGCACCAGCAGCGCCCCGAGGAAGAACCCGGCGCCGTCCCGCCCGGTCGCGACCAGCGCCGCCACCAGCAGGACGAGCGCCGCGCGCAGCACCGGCGCCCACACCAGGATCTGCCGCCGCCGCCACCGGTCGATGAACACGCCCGCGAACGGGCCCAGCACCGAGTACGGCAGCAGCGTCACCGCGAACGCCGCCGCGGCCTCCCCGGCCGTGGCGCGCTGCTCGGGGGAGAAGAACACGAAACCGGCGAGCGCCACCTGGAACACGCCGTCGGTGAACTGCGAGGCCAGCCGCGTCGCGTAGAGGCGCCGAAAGTCCCGTCCCCGGAGAATCCCCCGCAACTCACCAGCCTTCACCCACCCACCCTACGCTCTCCCTTTACCGGCGGCCGACCGTCCGCCGAGGTGGGAGAAGGCGCACGGCCTCCGGGCGCAGGGCGCCCTCCGCCCGCGCGTGGCCAACCCCCGGGGGCGCGTGGGTTGGTGGGCGGGTCGCGCGTGTGTGGGTGTGCCGTCTGGTCGCGCGGGGTGGCCGCCCGGGGCGTGTGGGTGGCCGCCGGAAGGTCAGTCGTCGGTGGCGAGCCAGATGTGGGTGTAGTCGTAGCCGGCGGCGGTGGGGAGGAAGCGGGCGTTGCGGACGCGGGACGAGCGGAAGATCGTGTGGTCGCGGTTCAGCAGGGGGACGATCGCGGCGTCCTGCATGATCAGGACGTCGGCCTGCCGCCAGCACTCGGCGGTCTCCTCCGGGCCGGACGCCGTGAGCGCGGCGTCGATCAGCTCGTTCACGCGCGGGTTGTTGTAGCCGCCGTAGTTCGTCGAGCCGTTGCCGTAGGCGCGGCCGTCGAAGAGCGGCTGGATGATCGAGCGGCCGTTGTTGCCGTACCAGTCGGGCGTCCAGCCGGGCGCCGCGATGTCCCACTGGCCCTCGCGGGCGCGGGCGGGCGTGGTGATCGTCCCGCCGTAGAAGGAGCCGCCGGTGTCGGGCGCCAGCTCGGCCGTGACGCCGCAGGACGCGAGGTTCTCGGCGATCGCCTCCGCGAACAGCTTGTGCAGGCTGTTCGTCCGGTAGGGGAACTTCAGCGTGAGGTCCGGGTGCCCGGCCTGGGCGAGGAGGGCGCGGCACTTGGCCGGGTCGCCCGAGTCGTTCCGCGTCGGGTAGTGGTTCACGGCGGCGTGGCCCGAGTTGCCCGCCGGGATCACCGTGTGCAGCGGTTCCGCGACGGCCGGGCCGCCGACGAGCTTGACGAGCGCGCTGCGGTCGATCGCGTACTGGAGCGCCCGCCGGACGTCCCGCTTGCCCAGCGCGCCGGCGTTGTTCGGGCTCAGCAGGTTGAACACCAGGTAGGGGCTGGCGCTCGGCGTCTTCATGATCGCGAAGCGGGGGTCGTCGCGCAGCCGGGGGACCGCGGAGGTCGGCACCGGCTGGTCCCAGGCGAGGTCGGAGGTGCCCTGCTCGAGCTGCTGCTGCACGGCCTCCGGCGAGTCCTGGCCGAGGGTGATCCGGATGCGGTCGACGTGCCGGGAGCGCAGCGGGTCGCTGTGCGGCCGCCACGCCGGGTTGTGGGTGAGGATGTACGAGATCCCCGGCCGGTACTCGGCGATCTGGTACGGCCCGTTCGAGATCGTGTGGTGCCGGAAGTCGGGGCCGTCCGGGACGAACCGGTCGTACTCGTGCGGGGCGGCGGCGGTGAACGGCAGCGCGAGGAGGTGCAGGAAGTCGCTCGCCGGCTCCTCCAGTTCGAAGACGATCGTGCGGTCGTCCTCGGCGCGGACGCCCTCGATGCCGTGGTCGCGCTGGTAGGCGGCCATCGCGGCGGGGTCGCGCGGGTCGACCTTGAGGAAACCGTCGCAGAACGCCCGCATCCCGACGAGCGTGGACACGTAGTAGCCCCGGCCGATCGACGGCGCCGCCGGGTTGCACAGCCGCTCGAACCCGCGGACGAAGTCGTGCGCCGTCACGGGGCGCGGCGGCTCGGTGTTCCACAGGACGTCCTCGCGCAGCCGCACCGTGTACTTCTCGCGGTCCTTGCTGACGCCGCCGTTGTCGCACGTCGGGATCCGCACCGCGACGTCCGGCTGCACCGGCACCGTCTCCGCGAACTCGTTGGACGCGCGGGTGCCGAACAGCGTCCGCGCGAACGTCCGGACGAGCCCGTACGCGCCGACGCTCGCCACGGACGCGGGGTCGAGGTGCTCGACGTCCGACGAGCCCACGATGCGGAGCACGCCGCCGTCCCGGACCGGTTCGTCGGCCGACGCGCCCCCGCCGTCCCCGCCGATGCAGCCGGTCAGCCCGGCCGCGAGCACGGCGAACCCCGCCGCCGCCTTGACCACCGCACGTGCCATCACGCCTCACCTCGAACCCGGAACCGGAGCGTGCAATCACCGGCGGTGTCACAGTAGGGCCAGAGAGTGACGTGAGGACGACACATCACGGTTTTCTCTATAGAAGTCAAGGACGCCCCGGCGGTGCCATGGGCACTGCCGGGGCGTCCTCACGCCTTGCGCGGGCGGGCGTCGGCCCGCCGGGGTCAGCGGTCGAGCTCGCCCGCGATGAACTGCTCGACGGCGTCGCGCGCCTCGTCGTCGGTGTACTGCACCGGCGGCGACTTCATGAAGTAGGAGCTCGCCGACAGGATCGGGCCGCCGATGCCGCGGTCCTTGGCGATCTTGGCGGCGCGCACCGCGTCGATGATGACGCCGGCGGAGTTGGGGGAGTCCCACACCTCGAGCTTGTACTCCAGGTTCAGCGGGGTGTCGCCGAACGACTTGCCCTCGAGCCGGACGTACGCCCACTTGCGGTCGTCCAGCCACGGCACGTGGTCGGACGGGCCGATGTGCACGTCGGCCTTCGCCATCTCGTGGGGGATCTGCGAGGTGACCGACTGCGTCTTGGAGATCTTCTTCGACTGGAGGCGCTTGCGCTCCAGCATGTTCATGAAGTCCATGTTGCCGCCGAAGTTGAGCTGGTAGGTGCGCAGCAGCTCGACCCCGCGGTCCTCGAACAGCTTGGCCATCACGCGGTGCGTGATCGTCGCGCCGACCTGGGACTTGATGTCGTCGCCCACGATCGGGACGCCGGCCTTGGTGAACTTCTCGGCCCACTCGGGGTCGCTGGCGATGAACACCGGCAGCGCGTTGACGAACCCGACGTTCGCGTCGATCGCGCACTGGGCGTAGAAGCGGTCGGCCTCCTCGGAGCCCACCGGCAGGTAGGACACGAGCACGTCGACCTCGGCGTCCTTGAGCGCCTGGACGACGTCGACCGGCTGCGCGTCCGACTCCTCCACCATGTCGAGGTAGTACTCGCCCAGGCCGTCCAGGGTGTGGCCGCGCTGCACGATCACGCCGCTCGGGGGGACGTCCGCGAACTTGTACGTGTTGTTCTCGCTCGCGTGGATGGCCTCGGACAGGTCCATCCCGACCTTCTTGGCGTCCACGTCGAACGCCGCCACGAACTCGACGTCACCGACGTGGTACTCGCCGAACTGGACGTGCATGAGGCCGGGAACCCGCGTCTCGGGGGCCGCGTCCTTGTAGAACTCGACACCCTGGACGAGCGAAGAGGCGCAGTTGCCCACACCCACGATGGCTACGCGCACCGAACCCATCCGGTTGCTCCTTCTCCTGTTGCGGAACATGTGGTGTTCTTCACCCGACCTCGAAGGCGACGGGCCCGCTGGGTCAGCGGCCCTTCTCCCGAGGCATGTCCTGATCAATTTCTGAAGACTTGGCTAGTTTTTCCTGCTCGGCCCGCTCGCGGCCGATGAGCTCGTTGAGCCACCGGACCTCGCGCTCGACGGACTCCAACCCGTGGTTCTGCAACTCGAGGGTGTAGGAGTCGACCCGTTCCCGGGTCCGTGCCAGCGCGGCGCGGAACCCCTCCAGGCGCTCCTCGAGCCGGCTGCGCCGGCCTTCGAGGATCCGCAGCCGGACGTCGGCGCGGGTGTGCGAGAAGAAGGCGAAGTGCACGCCGAACCCCTCGTCCTCCCAGGACGCCGGACCGGCCTCGGTCAGGAGCTGCTGGAGGCGCTCCTTCCCGTCGGCGGTGAGCTTGTAGACGATCTTCGACCGGCGGCTCTGCAGGGCGAGCGGCACGTTGGGCTCCTCCGGCCGGTCCTCCATGATCAGTCCCCTGGCGAGGAGCTGCTTGAGGCACGGATAGAGGGACCCGTACGAGAACGCCCGGAACATGCCCAGCAGGGCGTTGAGCCGCTTGCGCAGCTCGTACCCGTGCATCGGGGACTCGTGCAGCAGCCCGAGCACGGCGAGCTCCAGCACGCCCGCGCCCTTCCTGGCCGCCATCCCGGTTCCCTCCGCAGAGCCCGATGTCTCAGGTCGATGTATCGAGTGAATGTATCGGCTCGATACATTCGCAAAGATACGTACCGGGGCGCGTCATCGCAAGCCGCCCTGAACGAGAGCCGGACCACCCTCCGTCCGGTTTCTCGCGCGCGCATACGCGCGCGTTCTACGGTCGTTTTATTGCACGCGCGCGGACCGTCCGGCTACGAAGAGTGCGAGAGGCCCGCGAATACGGCGAATTCCGGGTCTATGTGGCCGAAGTGTGTCAAAGTGGCGCTGGCAGCCATCCGGCGACGTCGCACGCCCCCGGTCGCGGGCAACGGGCCCCCGAGCCGCGGACGATCGAGGAGGGATGCGCCGACCGAAACGTCGGTGAGGGACGTTGACCAGCCGGAACGGAGTACCGCCTTGCACAGCGCTCCCCCCGCTCACCAGCCCGCACAGTACTCTTCGGACGGCGCACGAGTCGTTGTCCCCTGTTGATGAGGTCGCGTGAGTAATCCAAGCCAGCCCCGACCGGAGTCCGGGTCGCAGTGGCCGGGCGGGCAGCACCTTCCCCGCCCCGGCGATCCGGAGGTTCCGGCCGCCCCCGCCGAACCCGCGGGGGCAGCCGACGCAACGGCGATCTTCGGGCCCCCGCCGGCCGCACCGCCGGGCGCGCCCGCGCCCCCCGGCCCGTCCGACGCCCTCGGCGGCTTCGACCTCCCGGGCGCGCAGGGCCCCGGCGGCTTCCCCGGTGCCGGGAGCGGCGCCGACCTCGGCGACGCGACCGTGCACGTCCCGCCCGGGTCGAGCCCCCTGGGCGGCCCCGCGTCCGGAACGTCCGGGACGTCCGGTGGCGGGCTCGGCGCACCGGGCGCCGACCTCGGCGACGCGACCATGCACGTTCCGTCCGGGTCGGACCCCCTCGGGGCCCCGGGCGCCGGCTTCCCGGGCCTCGGCGCGGGCGACCAGCCCGCCGCCGGCCCCGGACTGGGCGACGCGACCGTGAACCTTCCTCCCGGTACGGATCCGCTGAGCGGCTTCGGCGCCCCGCCCCCGCCCCCGCCCCTGCCGCCGTCCCCGCCCCCGCCCCCGTCCTCGGGAGCGGACGCGGGCGACGCCACCATGCGGGTCTCCCCCGGTAGCGACCCCCTCGGCGACCCCCTCGGCGGCGGTCCGCTGGGCGCGGGACCGCTGGACGGCGGTCCGTTGAGCGGTCCAGGCGCTTTCGGGAGCGCGCCGGGGACCGATCTGGGCGATGCCACGATGCGCGTGCCCTCGGGCGGCGACCCCCTCGGCGGTCCGCTGAGCGGCCCCGCGCCGGCGGCCTCCGGTCCGGGCCCCGAGATCGGCGACGCGACCGTCCATGTGCCTCCCGGTTCCGACCCTCTGGGCGGTCCGCTGGGCGGGCCGCCGTCCCCTGCCGCGAACGCGGAAGGCGCCCCGGCCGCGGGCGGGCCCGGAAGCGGCCCGCCGGGGACCGGCCCGAGCGCGTCGGACGGGTTCGGCGATGCCACCGTGCACGTCCCCCGCGGCGGCGACCCCTTGGGCGCGCCTGCGCCGAACGGGCCCGCTCCTTCGTCCTCGAACGTTCCGGGTGCCCCCGGGGCGAGTCCCGCACCGGGTGCGGGCTTCCCCGCGCCCGGGCCCTCGGGCTCGGACGTCCCGGGCGCCGACCGGGGCGCGCCTTCCCCGGAGACGAGCGTGGACGTGTTCCGGGGCGGGGCGCCCGTGCCCGCCGGCCCGGGGGCTCCGAACGCTCCGGGCGCGTCCGGTGCCCCGGGCGGGTTCGGCGGCGCCGCGATGGGCGCGCCGGGGACGCCGCCCGGCGGCGGAGCGCAGACGACGGCGACGGACCCGCCCGCGAAGGCGGTCGGGTTCGGGTCCGGGGGCGTGCCGGGCGGACCGGGCGGCCCCGGCGGACCCGGGGGGCCGGGCGGGACCGGCGGCCCCGGGAAGGGGAAGCGGGGCCTTCTCGGCCACCTGCGGTCGCGCGACAGCGGCTGGCGGCGCTTCCTGCCCTCGTGGAAGCTGGTGGCCGGGGTCATCGGGCTCGGGGTCGCGAGCGTGGTGACGCTGGTGTGGGTCGCGTACTCGAACACGCCGACCCCCGCGGAGCCGACGGTCGAGGGCGTCCAGGACCAGGCGTCGATCTTCTACTACACCGACGGCAGCGAGATCGGCCGGATCGGGAAGAAGCGGCAGAGCGTCGACCTGGAGAAGGTCCCGGAGGTCGTGCAGAACGCGGTGCTGGCGGCGGAGAACCGCAGCTTCCGCTCCGACCCCGGGTTCTCGGTCAAGGGCACCGCGCGGGCGGCGTGGGAGAACCTGACCGGCGGGTCCGGCGGCGGTTCCACCATCACGCAGCAGCTCGCCAAGAACTACTACTCCGACCCCAACAACCGGACGATGAGCCGGAAGTTCAAAGAGCTGTTCATCTCGGTGAAGCTCGAGGAGAAGTACACCAAGGACGAGATCCTCGAGCTGTACCTGAACACCATCTACCTCGGCCGGAACACGTACGGGATCCAGGCGGCGTCCCGGGAGTACTTCGGCAAGGACGTCTGGGAGCTCAAGCCCGACCAGGCCGCCCTGCTCGGCGGGCTCATCCAGCACCCCAACCGCGACCCGGCCGAGAAGCAGTGGCGGCAGTGGGCGCAGGGCCGCTACGAGTACACGCTGAACGGGCTCGTCGGCATGGGCCAGATGAAGGCGGCGGACGCGGAGAAGTACAAGAAGACCTTCCCCAAGGTCTTCTCGCGCAACGCCGGCGACCAGCTGTACGAGGGCCAGCAGGGCTACATGCTGATGCGGGCCAAGGAGGAGCTGCGGCGGCGCGGCATCGACGAGCAGGAGCTCACCACCAAGGGCCTGCGGGTGTACACGACGTTCAACCGCAAGCGGATGGCGGACGCGCGCAAGGCCGTCGAGGACAGCATCTCCCAGGTGAACCCGAAGAAGCTCGCGAAGAAGGACATCCAGGTCGGGCTGGTGTCGGTCAACACCGAGAACGGAGAGGTCATCGCGTTCTACGGCGGGCCGGGCTACCTGGAGCAGTCGTTCAACACCGTGTGGCAGGGCTCCGCGCAGGCGGGGTCGGCGGTGAAGCCGTACGTGCTGGCGACCGCGCTGAAGCAGGGGTACAGCCTCAAGAGCCTCGTCGAGGGGCGGTCGAACACCCCGATCGACGCGAACGGCAACGTGGTGCCGAAGGGGACGGCGGGCGCGACGGTCGTCCCGAACACCCACGACGTCGGCCCGGCGATCACGCTGACGAAGGCGCTGCAGGACTCGGTCAACACCGCGTTCCTGCAGCTCGCCGGGAAGGTCGGCGTCGACGAGGTGAAGGAGACCGAGACCGACGCGGGCATCTCCCCCGACCTGCTGAAGGGGCACGTCGGGATCAACCTGGCGCTCGGCGTCAACGACATCCGGGCGATCGAGCAGGCGGCCGGGTACCAGGCGTTCGCCAACGGCGGCGTCTACCACGAGCCGCACGTCATCCGGGTCGTGAAGCAGACCGACAACGAGACGGTGCGGCTGAAGCCGAAGTACGAGTCGCGGCGGATCTTCAGCAAGGGCGTCGCGGCGGACGCGACGTACGCGATGCAGCAGGTCGTCCGGGGCGGCACGGCGACGGCGGCGCGGCTGCCGGACGGACGGGACGTCGCGGGCAAGACGGGCACCACGGACCGGAACGTGTCGTCGTGGTTCGTCGGCTACGTGCCGCAGGTGTCGACCGCGGTGACGATGTTCAGCGACGCGAACGGGCCGGACGGCAAGAAGAAGTCGGTCGTCCTGCCGGGGATCGGCGAGGTCGAGGGCGGGACGATCCCGGCGCGGCTGTGGCGCGCGTACATGGTGCGGGCGACCGAGGGCCTGGAGGCCAAGGCGTTCCCCGAGCCGACGTTCGGCGGGATCGTGCAGAAGTGGGCGAAGCCGCCGAAGCCGAAGAAGCCCGAGAAGCCGGAGTGGTGCGACGAGCCGTGGGGCAACCTCGACCCGCGGTGCCGCGGCGAGGGCGGCGGGGGCGGCGACAAGCCGCCGTGCCGGTCGCCGATCCCGAACGGCGAGTGCGACATCCGCAAGCCGCCGAGCGACCCGCCCCCGCGGTGGTGGTGCCAGATCAACCGCGGCGCCGAGCAGTGCCGGGGGCGCGGGGGCCGGAACCGCGACACCGAGTTCGAGGACGTGCGGCCGCTGCTTCCGTTCGGCAGACCGCCGGAGTGAGGCGGCGATGACGGTGATCGCGGCCCGCGGCGCGGCGGGCGCCGCCGGGCGTCCCGCCGGTGAGGTCCTGTCAGATCGGGGTGTGACATGAATTATGTTCGCGTACCGCCGCGGGCCGTGCCGCCCGCGGCGGCGGGCGGCACGGCGCCCCCCGCCGCCGCCGCGCGGCCGGGCAGGCCGGGCCGGGAATCGGGCATCGCGCCGGAACGGTCCGGACGAACCGGTACCGGATGGCATGATCGAGGTCGTTCGACCCCCACAGGGGCATCGGGCGCAACCGCTCCCGCCCCCACGTCCGCACGTGCGCAGTACCCTCTGACGACGCACAGCCGTACCCCAGTTGATGAGGCCGCGTGAGTAACCCAAGCCGATACGGACCGGAATACGGAGACAGCCAGGGCCGCAGGCGCGCCCCCCGCCCCGGCCCTTCCGGCGGCGGTCAGCGCGGGAACCCCGGCGGCTCCCCGCCGCCCGGCAGGCAGCCGCGGCCGGGGCCTCGCCAGGGCGGGCGCGGCGGCGGTCCGGCCCGTCCCGCGGGCCCCCCGGGAGGGCGGCGCCGCGGGCAGCCCGCGGCGATGCCGTCCGGCCCGTCCGGCCCCCCGCCGGGACGCGGCCCCGGCGGTCCGGGAGGGCCCGGCGGGCCTGGACGTCCCGGCGGCCCGGGCGGTCCGGGCAGGCCGGGCGGCCCCGGTGGCCCCGGTGGCCCCGGCGGGCCCGGTGGGCAGGGGCGTCCCGGCGGGCCGGGCGGTCCCGGTCCGCGGCGGCAGGGCGGTCCGGGCGGACCCGGCGGCCCGGGCGGTCCCGGGGGGCGGCGCGGCAAGCCGTCGGACAAGCCGGAGAAGACCGGCTGGCGGAAGTACGTCCCGTCCTGGAAGGTCGCCCTCTCGGTCGTCACCGTGGGCATCGTCGCCATCGCGACGCTCCTCGTCGTGGTGTACGTGCAGACGCCGATCCCCGACGAGGCGCAGGCGGACGCCGTCCGCCAGTCCTCGGTGATCGAGTACAAGGACGGCGAGGTGCTGGCGCGGGTCGGGATGAACCGGACCAGCGTCCCGCTCGATCAAGTGCCGAAGCACGTGCAGAACGCGGTGCTCGCGGCCGAGGACCGCAAGTTCTGGACGGAGCCGGGCGTCTCGCCGTCGGGCATCGCCCGGGCGGTCGTGACGGCGGCGACCGGCGGCGAGGTCACCGGCGCGTCGACGATCACGCAGCAGCTCGCCCGCAACTACTTCGCGGGGCTCAGCCAGGAGCGGACCGTCAGCCGGAAGCTGAAGGAGATCATGATCTCCATCCGGCTGGGCAACGAGGAGAAGAAGGAGAAGATCCTCGAGCTCTACCTCAACACGGTCCCCTTCGGGCGGCAGGCGTACGGCATCCAGGCCGCGGCCCGCGCCTACTTCCACACGACGGTCGACAAGCTGACCGTGGAGCAGGCCGCGCTGCTCGCCGCGATGATCCAGCAGCCGAGCTACTTCGTCACCTACGGCAACCCCACCGACCCGGAGAAGAAGAAGGCCAAGGAAGCGCTGGTCTTCCGCTGGAACTACGTGCTGAAGGGCATGGTCGAGGAGGGCTGGCTCGAGGAGAGCAAGCGCCAGGCGATGAAGTTCCCGCAGACCCAGAAGGAGTGGAGCGACGTGCAGGGCGGCGAGCAGGCCGGCTACCTGCGCGAGCGCGTCGTCCGCGAGCTGGAGGCGCTGGGCATCCCGGAGACCGCCCTGGAGACCGAGGGCCTGAAGATCACGACGACCTTCGACCACGGGCTCCAGGAGTTCACCGCCAAGGCCGTCGAGAAGATCAAGAAGGACAACGGCCTCGGCAAGGAGATCCACTTCGGGCTCAGCGCGGTCGACCCGAAGACGGGCGGCGTCATCGCGGCGTACGGCGGCCCCGGCTACGAGGAGCAGCAGTTCGACGACTCGTTCCAGGGCAAGGTGCAGCCCGGTTCGTCCTTCAAGCCGATCGTGCTCGCGACCGCCCTCAGCCAGGGCATCAGCCTGAAGACCACGATGGACGGCAGCTACCGGCGGGTCATCAACGGCACGCCGTTCACGAACGACAACCGTGCGGAGGACGGCGTCTACGACCTCCAAGAGATGACGGCGATGTCGATCAACACGTCGTACGTGGAGCTCGGCCAGAAAGTCGGCCTTGAGAACGTCATCCAGATGGCCAAGAAGATGGGCATGAAGGACGCCCCGCTCGAGCCCGTCACCTCGCTGCCGCTGGGCGTCATCGACGCCAGCTCGGTCACGATGGCGTCGGTGTACTCGACGTTCGCGGCCGGCGGCGTCCACCGGCCCGCGCACGTGATCAAGTCGATCGAGAAGATCAACGGCGATCCGGTCAAGAACGAGGACGGCGAGGTCGTCAAGAAGAACCCGTGGGGCGACGGCGAGCGGGTCTTCGAGGAGGGCGTCGCGCGCGACGCGACCGCCGCCATGCGGGACGTCGTCACGAGCGGTACCGGTGAGCGCGCCGCCCTCCCGGACCGCCCGGTCGCCGGCAAGACCGGTACCACCGACAAGCACCGGTCGGCCTGGTTCGTCGGCTACACCCCGCAACTGTCCACGGCCGTGGCCATGTGGCGCGAGGACAAGAACAGGAACCGGCTGTCCCTGGAGGGCATCGGCAACTACACCCAGGTCTACGGTGGTACCGTCCCCGCCGACCTGTTCAAGACGTTCATGATGCAGGCGCACAAGGGCCAGCCGGTCATGCAGTTCGAGCCCGCCGTGTACGGCGGTGAGGTCGCCGCCTGGGCCAAGCCCGAGCTGACGACGCCCTCGCCGTCGTCGTCGCCGTCCACGTCGACGTCCCCCTCCTGCCGCCCCGGGCAGGACGGGCCGGGCGGCCAGGACGGCGAGAACTGCCAGAGCGAATCGCCGCCGGCGACGGAGAGCCCGACCGGCCAGCCGACCGGCGGAGCGAAGAAGCCCTGCACGTCTCCGTGGAACACGCCGGTCGGCTGCGACCCCGCCCTCCCCCCGCCGGGCTACCCGGACTGGTGGTGCGACCGGGAGAACAGGCGGGAGACCGTCCCCGAGTGCCGCCCCGAGAACCCGGAGGGCCCCGGCGGACCCAACGGTCCCAATACGCAGAACGACTGACGGGACGGCGGTAACGCCCCAGCCCGGCCGGAAGGCCCGGAGCCGCAGCACGCGGATCCGGGCCTTCCGCGTGCCGGGAGCGGCGCCCCCGGCCGAATGGACCGGTGCAAGCCCCGGGCGCGCGCGGGCTCGATCACCAATAGTCTTGCTGTCCATGTCGTCGTCTTCTGAGAGGCTCGCGAAGCCCGACGCCGAGACCGGGGACGTCCGCGGGCGCATGGCGCGGCTCGTCCCGGTCCTGACGGGCGCCACGGCCCTGGTGTGCCTGCTGGGATGGCTGCAGAAGCGGCCGTGCTCGTCCGCGGGCTTCGACTTCATCGAGACGACGACGAACGCCTGCTACACCGACGTCTACCCGCTCTACTACGTGCGCGGGCTGAACGACGGGCTGATCCCGTACTTCGACTCGTTCCCCGGCACCGACATCCGGTTCGTCGAGTACCCGGTGCTGAGCGGCGGGCTCATGCAGCTCGTCGCGTGGCTCGTGTCCCCGTTCGGCGACGACGGACGGGGCATGGCGTTCTACAACGTGACCGTGCTGCTGCTCGCCGTCCTCGCGGTCGCGACCGTCCTGGCGACGGCGTACGCGGCCGGGCGCCGCTCGCTGCGCACCGGGCTCATGGTCGCCCTGTCCCCCGCGCTGCTCCTCAGCGCGTACATCAACTGGGACCTGCTCGCCGTCGGGCTGTCCGCGCTGGCGCTGGCGGCGTGGTCGAAGCGACGGCCCGCCCTCGCGGGCGTCCTGCTGGGGCTGGCCATCGCCGCGAAGTTCTACCCGCTGCTGTTCCTGGGCCCGCTCGTCCTGCTCTGTGTGCGCGCGGGCCAGTGGCGGGCGATGGGGCGGATGCTCGCGGGCACCGCCGCCGCGTGGCTCGCGGCGAACCTCCCCGTGATGCTGTTCGCCTGGGACGGGTGGCTGCAGTTCTACACGTTCAGCCAGGACCGCGGCATCGACTGGGGCTCCATCTGGTTCTTCCTCCGCGACCAGGGCATGCCCGGACTGGACGACACCGGCCGGCTCAACCTCCTCGGCACCGGCACCTGCCTCGTGCTCTGCGCCGGCATCGGGGTGCTCGCGCTGGCCGCGCCGCGCCGCCCCCGGCTGCCGCAGCTGATGTTCCTCGTCCTGGTGGCGTTCATGCTGCCCAACAAGGTCTGGTCGCCGCAGTACGTGCTGTGGCTGCTGCCCCTCGCGGTGCTGGCCCGGCCGAAGCTCCCCGCGTTCGTCGCCTGGCAGGTCGGCGAGATCGTCTACTTCTTCGGCATCTGGTGGTTCCTGCTGTCGGTGTCCGCGCAGACCACCGGCGCGGACCTGTCCGGCACGCTGTCGGCGGTGCTGGCCCTGGACGCCCCCGAGGGCGGCATCGGCCAGGACGTCTACAACATCGCGCTGCTCGCCCGGTTCGTCACCGTGCTCGCGCTCGCCGCGCTCATCGTGTGGGAGGTCCTGCGCCCGTCCGCCGACGCGGTCAGAGCCGACGGCGCGGACGATCCCGCGGGCGGCGTCCTCGACGGCGCGGACGACGCGGTGTCGCTCGGGCGGTGGCGCGCCGCGCGCCGCACGGCCCGCGGGGCCGCTGCATCGGCCGTCCCGTAGGTCACGGAGGTCACGCGCGCCCCGGCGGTTCCGCGGGTCGCCCAAGGTCACGGAGAACTTCGGGGATTTGCGGTGCGCCGGAGGCCCCTGGGACGCGGGCGTGCCGGGCCGGACGTCCGGCACGTGGGTGGAACGCATGGTTTTGCGGGGGTTTCTGGGGCATGATCGCCGTTGCCCGGGACCCCGCGGACGCGGGGCGCGCGAACCACCGGGGAGATGACGACGTGGACGCGAATCGAGCACTGGACGAACTGACCGCCGGACGCCTCGCACCGGGCGTCTACCAGTGGCGGACGCCCCCCGCAGCGGGAGCGCTCGGCGACGCGGCCTGGACCGAGCGGGCCGGGGAGGTCGGCTGGCGCGGCTTCCACCTGGACGGACGCCGCGCCTCCGACAGCGGCGAGTTCCTGCGGCTGTGCGGCGAGACCTTCGGCTTCCCCGAAGGGGTGGGCACCACCTGGGAAGCACTGGAGGGCGCCCTCACCGACCTGTCCTGGGCGCCCGCGGAGCACGGGTACATGGTGCTGTACGAGTCGTGGTCCGAACTCGCGGAGGACGACCAGCCGGCGTTCCGCGCGGTACTGGACCTCTTCGCCGGGGCGGTCAAGCGCTGGCGCGACACCGCCACCCCCATGACCGTGCTCCTGTCGAGCGTCGGCGTGGAGGTGGCGGGCGTGCCCCGGCTCGCGTGACCGTCCGGGCGGGCTAGTAGGTGGAGTTCGTGCTGGCCCCGAACATCGCGATCACGCCGATGAAGTAGAGGAGCCAGACGAGCCCCCAGATCGCCGTGACGATGTACCCCATGACGAGCCCGGCGGTGGCCATGCCCGAGCCGCCCTCGCGCGTCCGCCGGATCTGGGACTGCGCGACGTGCCCGAAGATGATCGCCAGGATGGACGTGAAGCCGCAGAACACGATGCCGATCAGCCCGCACACCATGGAGGCGGTCGCCATGCCGTTGGTGGGGGGCGCCGACGGCGGGCCGTAGTGGTGGTGCTGCACCGCGGGCTGGGCCTGGTACTGGGCGTACGGGTCCTGGGACCCGTAACCGTAGGGGTCGTAAGGGGGCTGTGCCATGGGTTCCCCGTTCGGTTCGCGCGCCACCGGCGAGATCGCGCGTGCGCGGAGGACTGGTTCCGGATTAAGCCAGTGTGACCCACGAACGGATCACGGCGCCATCCTGTGTTGTCGATCGGGTTAGACGCAGCCCGCGCCGCTCGGGTTCCCGCGAACTCCGAGGAAGACCGTCCGTCCGCGCTCCGGGACCGGACGGGCGGGACGGTCAGCCGAGGTTCTCGCGCAGCCAGGCGATGTCGTCGGCCTGCCCGGCCGCCGGGGTCTCCACCACGACCGGCGCGCCCGCCGCCCGCACCACGGTGAGGATGAGGTCGGTGTCGATGCTGCCGCTGCCGAGGTTGGCGTGCCGGTCGGCGCCCGACCCGAACGCGTCCCGGCTGTCGTTGCAGTGCACGAGGTCGATGCGTCCGGTGATGGCCTTGATCCGGTCGACGGCGTCGATGAGCGCCTCGCCCGCCGCGTGCGCGTGGCAGGTGTCGAGGCAGAACCCGAGCTTGGACTCCAGCCCCGGGACGCCCGACAGCACCTCCCAGAGCCGGGCGATCCGGTCGAACTTCCGGGCCATGGCGTTGCCGCCGCCCGCGGTGTTCTCGATGTAGACGGGGATCGGGCACTCGACCCGCTCGAACACCTTGCGCCAGTTCTCGAAGCCGGTCTCCGGGTCGTCGTCCTTCAGGACGTGCCCGCCGTGCACGATCAGCGCCTTCGCGCCGATGGACGCCGCCGCCTCGAGCTGCTGCGTGAGGTTCTTGCGGCTCGGGATCCGGATGCGGTTGTTGGACGTCGCCACGTTGATCGTGTACGGGGCGTGCACGAACACGTCCACGCCGGACCCGGCCAGCGCCTCGACGCCCTCGGGCAGGACGGGCTTCTTCCACCCCTGCGGGTCGCCCAGGAAGAACTGCACGACGTCGGCGCCGATGGCGCGTGCGTTGTCCAGCGGGTTGGTCTGGTCGACGTGGGCTCCGATGCGCATGCCACCGAGGTTAGCCGCGGAGGACGACAGTACGGTGCGACTTCGCCCACGCTCCGGCGCGCGTCCCAGCGCGCGTCCTCGGGCGTGCGCGGGGCCGCCGCCCCGGCGCCGCGCGAGGGGGGCGGGCGCGCGGGAGAGCGGCCCCGCGGGGGATCAGACGGAGAAGCCGCCGTGGCTCAGCGCGAACGCGCCGCCGAGGAACGCGGCGATCATGCCGATGATGTTGAGCCACCGCTGGTTGATCGTTCCGGAGATCATCTGGGAGTAGAGCGCGAGCGGCAGGCCGATGACGGCCGCGATCGCGCCGGGGAGATGGGTCGCGGGGATCCAGCCCAGGACGAGGGCGGCGATCCCGATCGTGATGGAGGCGGCGGCGAGCGCGTTCCCCACCGCGTGCGATTCGGTCTGGACGTCGGGACGCGCGGCCGCGTCCGGACCGCTTCGGGCCGCCTGCCTGCTCCCGGCTGCCTCCTGTGGCATCGGACCTCCTCGTGGTGTGTCGCCGCTCGGCCGGCGGGCCGGTCGACCGGACGGACGGTGATCTAAGGGTTCCCGGGACGGATGAGGATCAACCTGCGAGCCCGGGCGGAAAATGTCGGCCGCACCCGGTACGGTCGAACACGGATTCGAGAACGAGTCGAGGCCGTCCCCGAGGGGAAGCGGGGAGAAGGCGGAGGCGAGGCAATGGACCACAGCGAGCTGGCCCTGATCGGGGACGCGGAGCTGGTGGAGGAGCTGACGCTGCTCACGACGCAGACCGCCCGGATGCGCGCCCGCATGACCGACATCATGACCGAGCTGGAACGGCGGCGCTGCTCGGCGTCGTCCCGTCCCGGTCCGCGTTCCGGCGGCCGCCAGGGCGCGCGTCCCGGAGCGCACCGCTGACGGGAGCCCCGCGGCGGCCGCGTCCGGGGACGGCGCGGACGCCGGGGGCGCGCGCCGGCGGGGAGCCGGCGCGCGGCACCGGCGGCGTGCGGAACGCGGTCACGGGCCACCTGCCGAGTTGGTAGCCTGTATCGGTCCCGTGGCAGGTCCGCCCGGCGATCCGGGCAGCCGACCGCCGCGGGAGACGCGACAGCCCTCCTGTCACGGAGAGACCGTGACCGCACCAGTCCAGAGGAGGTAGGGACCAGCATGCGTCGTTACGAAGTCATGACGATCCTCGACCCCGGCATCGACGAGCGCACCGCTCCGGCGGCCCTCGAGCCGTTCCTTAAGGTCGTCAAGGACGACGGTGGCAGCGTCGAGAAGGTCGACGTCTGGGGCCGCCGTCGCCTGGCGTACGACATCCAGAAGAAGTCCGAAGGCATCTACGCGGTGGTCGACCTGTCGGCTGAGCCCGCCACGGTCAAGGAGCTCGACCGGCAGCTCAACCTCAGCGAGTCGATCCTCCGCACGAAGGTCATCCGTCCCGAGGTCCACTGAGCCAGGGCTCAGCCCTCAGAGCAGCCGGAGCGAGCCCCATGGCAGGCGACACCGTAATCACCCTCGTCGGGAACCTCGTCGAGGACCCGACCCTGCGCTTCACCAACAGCGGCGTACCTGTCGCCTCCTTCCGCGTCGCCTCGACGCCGCGGTCGTTCGACCGCCAGTCGGGCGAGTGGAAGGACGGCGAGACGCTGTTCATGTCCTGCAGCGTCTGGCGGCAGGCCGCGGAGAACGTGGCCGAGAGCCTGCAGCGCGGCATGCGGGTCATCGTGCAGGGCCGGCTCAAGGCGCGGACCTACGAGGCCCAGGGTGACAAGCGCACCGTCTTCGAGATCGACGTCGAAGAGGTCGGCCCGTCACTGCGCAGCGCCACCGCCAAGGTCAACAAGACCCAGCGGCAGGGCGGCGGAGGCGGCGGTGGCGGCTTCGGCGGCGGCGGCGGTTTCGGCGGCGGCCAGCAGGGCGGCGGCGACGGCTTCGGGGGCGGGCAGCCCCAGGGCGGTTTCGGCGGCGGCGGCCAGCAGCAGGGCGCCCCGGGCAACGACCCCTGGGCCACCGGCGGCGGTGGCGGCGGCTACAACGACGACCCGCCGTTCTAGCGCCTGCCCCGGCGCCGGCCGGCACCCGGCGGCGGTTCCGCGCCGCCGCGGTCCCAGACGTCCGCCGCACCCCGGCGGAGCAATGATCCAGCACACGTCCATTCCCGCGTGAGCGGGGCTCTCCCAAAGGAGCACCACGATGGCGAAGCCACCTCCGCGCAAGCCGAAGAAGAAGGTTTGCGTGTTCTGCCAGGAGAAGATCTCCTACGTCGACTACAAGGACACGGTCCTGCTGCGGAAGTTCATCTCCGACCGCGGCAAGATCCGTGCCCGTCGTGTCACGGGCAACTGCACCCAGCACCAGCGCGACGTCGCCACGGCGATCAAGAACGCCCGCGAGATGGCGCTGCTGCCCTACACCAGCACCGCGCGCTGAGGCCGGGGGGAAGCAGATCATGAAGCTCATCCTGACCCAGCAGGTCTCCGGGCTCGGCGAGCCCGGTGACGTCATCGAGGTCCGCGACGGCTACGGCCGCAACTACCTGATCCCGCGCGGGTTCGCCATCCGGTGGACGCGCGGCGGCGAGAAGGAGATCGACTCGATCAAGAAGGCGCGTTCGGCCCGCGAGATCGCGACCGTCGAGCACGCCAAGGAGGTCGCCGACCGGCTCGGCGGGCTGCGCGTCACGCTGCGCACCCGGACCGGCAGCAACGGCCGCCTGTTCGGCGCGGTGACCGCCGCCGACATCGCCGAGGCGGTCAAGGCCGCCGACGGCCCCGACCTGGACCGCCGCCGCATCGAGATCGGCAACCCGATCAAGACCGTCGGCACGCACCGGGTCAGCATCCGGCTGCACTCGGACGTCAACGCCACCATCGACGTCGACGTCGTCGAGGGCTGACGCCCGCACGGCCCCGAAACGGCCCCCGCGCGGTTCGCCGCGCGGGGGCCGCTTCACGTGAAACGCCAGCGACCCCCCCGGTGCTTGGGTGATCGACCACCGCCGGATACGTTCCGTTACTAGATCACTACGGGACGGACGGGGAGGGTGTTGATCGTGCGATCGGGGGAGGATCCGCAGTTCGAGCCGCCGGTGTCGCGCCGGACGGTCATCGGCGGGGCCATGGGGGCCGGCTTGCTCGCGGCGGGACTCGGGCCGCACCATGGGGCCATGGCGGACGAACGAGCCGCCGGGCCGCCCGGCGGGCAGGCGCCGCCCGGCGAGGAGCCGCCGCCCGGTGAGGAGACGCCGCCCGGCGAACGCGCGGAGTTCCGGGCGAACGAGCCCCGGGTCTACACGCGCGAGGACTGGAAAGCCCGTCCGCCCAAACGCGCCGCGAAGGTGCTGAACCGGGCACCGGACCGCATCATCGTGCACCACACCGCCACGGCGAACAGCAAGGACCGGTCCCTCGCGCACGCGTTCGCGCTGTCGCGCAGCATCCAGCGCTGGCACATGCGGGACAACGGCTGGGACGACGCCGGCCAGCAGCTCACGATCAGCCGCGGCGGCATCGTCATGGAGGGCCGCAACCAGAGCCTGAGCTCGATCCGGGCCGGGCGGCTCGCGGTCGGTGCGCAGGTGCTCCACCACAACGACCACACCATCGGCATCGAGAACGAGGGCACCTACACCAGGAGCGGCGTGCCCCAGCGGCTGTGGGGTTCGCTGGTCGAGGTGTGCGCGTGGCTCTGCGAGCAGTACCGCCTGGACCCGTCCGACGCGATCGTCGGGCACCGCGACTTCAACGCGACCGCCTGCCCGGGCGACCGGCTCTACCGGCGGCTCCCCGACCTGCGCCGCGAGGTCGCGAAGCGGCTGGACGGGCCGCCGAAGGGCGGCGGCGGGTACCCGGAGGCGTCGATCTTCCCGCCGTTCGACCCGTTCGGCTGAGCGCGCCCGTCACGTGTCGCGGGCGGTGTAGCCGGAGCGGCGGCGGGCGATCTCCGGATCGAGTTCCTCCACCAGCGACCAGATGCCCGCGACCCGCTCCACCAGCGTCTCCGGAGGCAGCTCGGCCAGGCCCTCCGCCGCCAGGTCGTCGATCGCCTGCGCCAGCCGGGCCAACCGCTCGCCGTCCGTAGAACACATGTTCGAATAGTAGTGAGCGTGGAGCATGGGGCGTGTGTGCTTTGCCGATTCGATACGCACACTTTCGAACACGTAACGTGACTCCGCGTAGCTCAGCGGACGGCGCCGGTCACCATCCAGCGGTCGCCGCGCGCCCGCAGGCCGAGCGTGAGCATCCGCGTGGCCATCCACAGCCCGATCGCGATCCACAGCCCGACGAGCCCCGCGCCCGTCCAGTACGCGACGAGCGCCGCGGGCAGGAACACCAGCGTCGCGGCGAGCGTCGTCACCGCGAGGTACGCGCCGTCGCCCGCGCCGATCAGGATGCCGTCCAGCACGAACACCACGCCCGCGACCGGCTGCAGCAGCGCGACCAGCAGCAACGACGCGAGCAATAGGTCCCGCACGGCGTCGTCGCCGGTGAACAGCCCCGGCAGCAGCGGCCGCGCCGCGAGGATCAGCACGCCGAACAGCACCCCGCAGACGACGCCCCACCCCACCATCCGCCGGGTGACCGCCCGCGTCCCCGCGACGTCCGACGCCCCCAGGTACCGCCCGGTGATCGCCTGCCCCGCGATGGCGATGGCGTCGAGCGCGAACGCCAGCAGCGTCCACACCTGGAACCCGACCTGGTAGGCCGCGATCTCCGCGTCGCCCATCCGCGCCGCGATCGACGTCCCGACGATGAGCACCACCCGCAGCGCCGCCGTCCGCAGCAGCAGCCCGACCCCCGCGGTCGCCGCCGTCCGCAGCCCCGCGGCGTCCGGCCGCACCGGCGCCCCGTGCCGCCGCGCGCCCCGCAGCACCACCGCGACGTAGACGGCCGCGCTCGCCGTCTGCGCGATCACCGTCCCCCACGCCGAGCCCGCGATCCCCCACTCCAGGACGATCACGAACAGCACGTTGAGCACGAGGTTCGCGCCGAACCCCCCGACGGCCACGAGCAGCGGCGTCCGCGTGTCCTGCAGCCCCCGCAGGACGCCCGTCCCGGCGAGGACCACGAGCATCGAGGGGATGCCGAACAGGCTCACCCGCAGGTACGTCTCCGCGTACGGGGCCACGTCGGGCGAGGCCCCGAAGGCGTCCACGATCCCCGGGACCAGCGACCACGCCGCGGCGACGATCACCGCGCCGATCGCGAGGGCGAGCCACATCCCGTCGATGCCCTGCCGGATCGCGGCCCGCAGGTCCCCGGCGCCCACCTGGCGCGCGACGCCCGCGGTCGTCCCGTACGCGAGGAACACGCACAGGTAGACCAGGGTGCTCAGCGCCTGCCCCGCCACCCCGAGCCCGCCGAGCTGGTGGGTGCCGAGATGCCCGATGATGGCGCTGTCCGACAGCAGGAACAGCGGTTCGGCGACGAGGGCGCCGAACGCCGGCACGGCGAGCCGCAGGATCTCGCGGTCCTGTGCGGTCAGGAAGCGGCGGCGGGGGTTCGTCACCGCTGAAACCTACCAGGCTGTAACCGGCGAAACGGCTTTCACCCCTTACCTCGGACTTCCCGGCCGACTTTCTTTCCCCCACACCCGGTGGATGACGTCATGCCTGGTCAGCGACTCGCCAGGCGATCTTGTCGAGAACTTTCCCCAGAGTTGTCCACAGGTCGTGCACAAGCTCCACGGCGTGTTTGCACAGGTTGTCCACAGAGTTGTCCACAGGCCGCTTTGCTCCCGGCCCGCCGCGCTCGGGAGAATGTCCGACGCCTCGGATAGACCTGAGACGCACGGGCGTCGCGCGGACGGGGCCGCCGCCGTCCGAGATGAAGGGGGTGCAGCCGTGAGCGTGTCCGACATCGGGCCTCATGAGCAGGAGTTCGAACGCACTCCCCCGCACGACATCGCCGCCGAACAGGGCGTCCTCGGCGGCATGCTCCTCTCCCAGGACGCCATCGCCGAGGTCATCGAGGTCCTGCGCACCTCCGACTTCTACCGCCCCGCGCATCAGATCATCTACGACGTCGTCCTCGACCTCTACGGCCGCGGCGACCCCGCCGACGCCGTCACCGTCTCGGGCGAGCTGACCAAGAACGGCGAGATCAACCGCATCGGCGGCGCCCCCTACCTGCACACGCTGATCTCCTCGGTGCCCACCGCCGCCAACGCGGGCTACTACGCCAAGATCGTCCACGAGCGCGCGGTGCTGCGCCGCCTCGTCGAGACCGGCACCCGCATCGTCCAGATGGGCTACGCCGCCGACGGCGCCGACGCCGACGAGGTCCTCGACCGCGCCCAGGCCGAGGTCTTCGCCATCGCCGAGAAGCGCGCCGGCGAGGACTACGTGCCGCTCAGCGAGATCATGCCCGGCGCGCTGGACGAGATCGAGGCGATCGGCAGCCGCGGCGGCCAGATGGTCGGCACCCCCACCGGCTTCGCCGACCTCGACGCCCTCACCAACGGCCTCCACCCGGGCCAGATGATCGTCGTCGCCGCCCGTCCCGCGATGGGCAAGGCGCTCGGGCTGGACACACCGCTGCCGACCCCCACGGGCTGGACGACGATGGGCGAGGTCCGGGTCGGCGACCGCCTGATCGGCGCCGACGGCGAGCCGACCCGCGTCGTCGCCGCCACCGACGTGATGCGCGACCGCCCCTGCTACGAGGTCGAGTTCTCCGACGGCGAGGTCATCGTCGCCGACGCCGGACACCAGTGGCGCACCACCGCTCCGCCCGGGCACCTCCGCCCGGCGGGCCAGGGCAGGAGGACCACGACGGCCATGCTGACGGCCGCCCACCGGTGCACGTCCCCGGCGGCCGCCGAGACCGGCGGCCGCGCCGTCCGGACGACGGCGGAGATCTTCGCGACGCTCCGCCACGGCACGCGGAACCACGCGGTCGAGGTCGCCGCGCCCTTCGACCTCCCCGAAGCCGACCTCCCCGCCGACCCCTACCTCCTCGGCCTCCGCCTCGGCGCCGGCCGCGCGCCGCACCTCCCGGACGTGTGCCTGCGCGCGTCCGTCCGGCAGCGCCTGGCCCTGCTGGACGGCCTCCTCGACACGGCGGCGACCACCGGGGCGGACGGCCGCGTCCGGTTGACGCTCGCGGACGAGGTCCTCGCGCAGGCCGTCCGCGAACTCCTCCTGACCCTCGGCAGGCGCGCCGCCGTCGAACCCGCCGGCGACGGCCGCACCCACCGGATCGTCCTCGACGACGCGCGGGAGCGGCACATCGTCGACGTCCGTCCGGTGGCGAGCGTGCCGGTGCGGTGCGTCCAGGTCGACAACGACGACCACATGTACCTGGCGGGGCGCTCGTGCATCCCGACCCACAACTCGACGCTCGCGCTCGACTTCGCGCGGGCGGCGTCGATCAAGCACGGGCTGACCTCGGCGTTCTTCAGCCTGGAGATGGGCCGCAACGAGATCACGATGCGGCTGCTGTCGGCGGAGGCGCGGGTGGCGCTGCACGCGATGCGGTCCGGCACGATGCAGGACGAGGACTGGACGCGGCTCGCGCGGCGGATGAGCGAGGTCGCGGAGGCGCCCCTGTTCATCGACGACTCCCCCAACATGTCGATGATGGAGATCCGGGCGAAGTGCCGGCGGCTGAAGCAGCAGCACGACCTGCGCCTGGTGATCATCGACTACCTGCAGCTGATGACGTCCGGGAAGCGGGTGGAGAGCCGCCAGGTCGAGGTGTCGGAGTTCTCCCGGTCGCTGAAGCTGCTCGCGAAGGAACTCGGCGTCCCCGTCATCGCGCTGTCGCAGCTCAACCGAGGCCCCGAACAGCGAACAGACAAAAAGCCCATGGTGTCCGACCTTCGCGAATCGGGCAGTATCGAGCAGGATGCGGACATGGTGATCCTGCTGCATCGGGAGGACGCGTACGAGAAGGAGTCGCCGCGGGCCGGTGAGGCCGACCTGATCGTCGCCAAGCACCGCAACGGCCCGACCGCGACCGTGACCGTCGCGTTCCAGGGGCACTACAGCCGGTTCGTCGACATGGCCCAGTAGCGGACGGGGCGGGCACGAGGGTCCGGGGTCAGTTCCGGAACAGGCGCCAGAAAGCCAGGGCGGTCTCCTCGACCGGCGCGGGGGCGTCGTCGTCGACCCAGGTGGCGAGCACGCCGATCAGGGCGCCCGCCAGGTACGCGGCATGCACCCCGGCCGGCACGTCGTCGACCCCGGCGGGGCGGCGCCCGTCCCGGAACGAGGCCGCCAGTTCGCTGGTCAGCCGTGCCCGCATGCGCGCGGCGAACAGCGCGCTTCCCCGGCTGCCCAGCATGCGCCGATACAGGGCCGCGTTGTCGGAGACGTGCTGGAACAGCGCGCGGAGCGGTGGCGGCACGTCGTCCCGGGGCGCGTCGAGGGGGCAGAGCGCCGCCGCGCGCGCCACGTGGGCCAGCGCGTCCTCCATGGCGTCGGTCACCAGCGCGTTCACGTCGGGGAAGTGCTGGTAGACGGTGGCCCGGTTCACGCCGGCGTGCCTGGCGACTTCCGCCATGGTGATCGCGGTGGTCTCCTTGGCCGCGGCCAGGTCCAGGATCGCCGTCCGCAGCCGGGCGCGGCTGCGGACGGCGCGAGGGTCGTCCGGGTTCATGCCGCCACACTAACCGACATCTGTCGATTTACTAATCGACAGATGTCGGTTAGTGTCCTCGGCATGCGAATCGAGATCTGGGCGGACGTGGTCTGCGCGTGGGCGTTCATCGGCAAGCGGCGCCTGGAGAAGGCGCTGGACGGCGCCGAGGCGGAGGTGGTCTGGCGTCCCTTCAGGATCGACCCGACCACGCCCGACCGGGCGGTTCCCCTTGAGGAAGCCTTGCGCGACCCGATGGTCGACGGCGCCCTCCGGCAGTGCGCGCCGGGTCTGACGCCGGCGGAGAACCGGATCCGCGTCTCCCGGATCGCGGCGGACGAAGGGCTGGGGCCGCGGTGGGGGGCGGCCTGGCGCGCCGACAGCCACGGCGCGCACCGGCTGCTGCACCTGGCGCTGGAGCACGGCGGCACCGCGCTGCAGAACGAGGTCGCCGAGCAGGTGATGAGGGCGCATTTCATCGAGGGCGCCGACATCAGCGACCGCCGCCTCCTCGGGGACGTCGCCGTCCGGTCGGGATTCGCCGAGGGGGCCGCGTTGCTCGGCACCGGCGCCGGGGACCGCGAGGTGCGGGAACTCCTCCTGGTCGGCAAGGCGAGGGGCATCGCGACGTCGCCGACGATCGTGGTCGGCGACCGGGCGCTGGCGGGCGCCCAGCCGCCGGAGGCGATCGTCGGCTTCCTCGCCGGCGGAGACCGCGGCCGCGAGATGCCCGCGGAGGTGCGGCGGCTGCGCTGGGCCGAGTCCCTGCTGGACCGGCGCGACCCGCTCGGCGCGCTGGTCCTGCTGAAGCCCCTGCTGGACGGGCACGGCGACGACCTGAACGTCCGCCGGGTCGCGGCCCGCGCCTACTTCCACTCGGCCCAGCTGGCCCGCGCCCGCGGCGTGCTGGAGCGGCTGATCGCCGACGCGCCGGACGACGCCTACGCGCGGCTCCTGCTGGGCCGCACCCTCCAGCGCCAGGGCGAGGCGGACCGGGCGGCCCCGCACCTGAAGATGGCCGCCGCCATGGCGCCCGAGTTCGCCTGACCGGCCGGCCGGTCAGGCGGGGGCCTGTCCGTCGCCGGGGCGCGTGCGCCCGGCGGCGAGGCGGGGGAGCGCGTCGGCGAAGTCCTGGAGGAACCGGCTGAACGGCTCGCCGCCGGTGACCTCGCCTCCCTGCCGGTACACCCAGTAGGGCGGGTCCGGCAGGGTCAGGTCTTCGGCGCGGAAGTAGAAGAACAGGTATCCCTGGTGGGTCTGGAAGACGAACGTGTCGGCGAAGGACGCCCAGTCGAGCCCGTCGTCGACGACGATCTCTCGGGCGGTGTCCTTGGCTTCTTCCAGCAGCCAGGTGTAGTCCCACTCGTAGCGGGCGAGCCAGTAGGGGGTGCGGCCGCCGAACTCCAGGAACTCCCGGTAGAGGGCGGGGAGCGCGGTGACGCCCTGCGCGGCCATCAGCGCTTCGATCTCGCCGGCGGTGCAGCCGTCCAGGTCGTCGGGGCGGACGAGGCCGCGGCGGATCAGCGGCCCGGCCAGGTCGGCCATGAAGCCCATGTCAGATCCAGGTGGGGACGGCGCCGCCGGCGTAGCGGGCCCCGAAGCCGCCGGTGGGCAGGATCTCGGCGATGGCGTCCAGGTCGGCCGGGGTGAGCCGGAGGTCGGCGGCGGCGGTGTTCTCCTCCACCCGGGCGGGGCTGCGGGTTCCGGGGATCGGCACGATGTCGTCGCCCTGGGCGAGGAGCCAGGCGATGGCGAGCTGGGCGACGGTGGCGTCCTTGGCCGCGGCGAGGTCGGTGAAGCGGCGGACGGCGTCGAGGTTCTTCTCGTAGTTGCCGGGCTGCCAGCGGGGGTCGTGGTTGCGCATGTCGGTCGGGTCGTACTCGCCGGCGGGCTTGGCGGTGCCGGTGATGAAGCCGCGGCCGAGCGGGGAGTAGGCGACGAAGCCGATGCCGAGTTCGCGCAGGACGGGGAAGAGCTCTTCGACGTCGCGCTCGAACAGGGAGTACTCGGTCTGCAGGACCGAGACGGGCTGGACGCTGTGGGCGCGGCGGATGGTCTGCGGCCCGGCCTCGGAGAGCCCGAAGTACTTGACCTTGCCCGCTTCGATGAGTTCCTTGACGGTTCCGGCGACGTCCTCGATGGGCACGTCCGGGTCGACGCGGTGCTGGTAGAGGACGTCGACGTGGTCGACGCCGAGGTAGCGCAGGCTGTTGTCGAGGACGTCGCGGATGTGGTCGGGGCGCGAGTCGGTGCCCATCTCGCGGGTGAAGCCGAACTTGGTCGCGATGGTGATTTCGTCGCGGAAGGGGGCGACGGTCCGTCCGACGATCTTCTCGTTGGCGCCCCAGCCGTACAGTTCGGCGGTGTCGAAGTGGGTGACGCCCAGCTCGCGGGCGCGCCGGATGGCGGCGGCGCCCTCGGCGTCGTCGCCGGGGCCGTAGCCGAGCGAGATGCCCATCGCGCCGTAGCCGATGGCCGAAGCGACCAGGCCCTGGCGGCCCAGAGTGCGCTGCTGCATGGTGGTTCCCTCCCGAGGACGAACCGAACCGTTCGGTATGGCCAGCCTAGTGTGCCTCGGCGCGCGGTCAAACCGAACGGTTCGGTTGGCTAGGCTGACGGCATGGCCAGCACCGACTCCACCCGTGACCGGATCGTCGCCGCGGCGGGGGCCGAGTTCGCCGGGCACGGGATCGCCGGTGCCCGGGTCGACCGGATCGCCAGGGCCGCCCAGACGAGCAAGGAACGCGTGTACGCGTACTTCCGCAGCAAGGAGAAGCTGTACGCCTTCGTGGCCGCGCGGGAACTGGCGGCCGCGGCCGACGCCGTCCACCTGGACCCGGCCGACCTGCCCGCCTATGCCGGGCAGCTGTTCGACTACTTCGCGGCGCACCCCGACCGGTACCGGTTCATCGCCTGGGGGCGGCTGGAGTTGACCGGCGACGTCTCCGACGACCCCGCCTCCGCGCTGTACCGGGACGCGATCCGCTGCAAGGTCGAGCGGATCCGCGGCGCCCAGGAGGCGGGGGACCTGGACGCCTCGTGGGATCCGGTGGACGTGCTGGCCCTGGTGTCGCAGATCGCCCACACCTGGCTCGACCAGGGGGAACTCTCGGCCGTCGCCCGGTGCGCGGCGGCCGATCCGGCGCCGTCCGCCCGCCGGGACGCCGTCGTCCGCGCGGTCGCGGCGATCTTCCCGCCGCGCGCCGGGGAAGGTTCTTGACCTAGGGGTCAAGAACCGTGCTAGTGTTCCGGGCATGGGGAGGCCGAAGCAGTTCGATCCGGACGTCGCGGTCGAGCGGGCGATGCAGGTGTTCTGGCGCAAGGGCTACGCCGGGACGACCCCGCAGGACCTGGTCGACGCGATCGGCATCGGCAAGGGCAGCCTCTACAACGCCTTCGGCAGCAAGCACGAACTGTTCGAGCGGGCGCTCCGGCGGTACCGGGACGACCAGGCGGTGGCGTTCGTCGCGGTGCTGGAGCGTCCGGGGCCGGTGAAGGAGCGGCTGCGCGGGGCGCTGGAGATGCTCGTGGCGATGGACCTCGCGGACGGCGGGCGGCGCGGCTGCATGGCCGTGAACACGGCCGCGGAGCTGGGGCGCGACGACCCGGAGGCGAGCGAGCTGGTCCGGCGGATGCTCGACCGGACCGAGGCGGCCTTCCGCGCGTTGGTCGAGGAGGGGCAGCGGGCGGGGGAGATCGCGCCGGAGCGGGACGCGGCCGCGCTCGGCGGCCTGCTGTCGAACACGGTCGTGGGCCTGCGGCTGCTGGCCCGGGTCGCCGACGGCCCCGAACGGCTCAACCGGGTGATCGACGGGGTGATCGACTCCCTCTGACTCTGTATGCGGCGGTTCGTCCGCCGTTTTTTCGGCCCTTGTTTTGTACCTGTAGTTCAAGAAGGAGACGTCATGCAGCTGAACCTCGACGCGAAGACCGCCGTGGTCACCGGTGCCAGCCGGGGCATCGGCCTCGCGACCGTCCGGACCCTGACGGCCGAGGGGGTGCGCGTCGTCGGCGCCGCCCGCACGGTCACGCCCGAGCTGAAGGAGACCGGGGCGCACGCCGTGGCGGCCGACCTGAGCACGCCGGACGGCGTCGCGGCGCTCATGGACGAGGCGTTCGCCGAACTGGGCGGCATCGACCTGCTGGTGAACAACGTCGGGGGCGGGGACGCCGTCGAGCCCGGCGGGTTCCTCGACGTCGACGACGCCGCGTGGGGCTCGATCCTCGACGTGAACCTGATGAGCGCCGTCCGGGTGACGCGCGCGGCGCTGCCGAGCCTGATCGAGCGGCGCGGGTCGATCGTCAACGTGTCGTCCATGAACGCGCGGATGCCCGCCGCCGGCCCGGTCGCCTACAGCGCGGCGAAGGCGGCGCTCACCGCGCTGGGCAAGTCGCTGGCCGAGGAGTTCGGGCCGCGCGGGGTGCGCGTGAACACCGTCTCGCCGGGCGTGACCCGCACCGCGATCTGGGAGGACCCGGACGGCTTCGGCGGCAAGATGGCCGCGGCGGTCGGGGTGGAGCACGCCGCCCTGCTGGAGGGGATGCCGGCCGCGGCCGGGATCACCACCGGCCGCATCACCGAACCCGGCGAGGTCGCGGCGCTGATCGCGTTCCTGCTGTCGGACGTCGCGGGCAACACCATCGGCGCCGAGTACCTGATCGACGGCGGCTCGGTGAAGGCGAGCTGAACGACGTTCGTCCCCCGCGGGAGCCTCCCGCGGGGGACGGACCGTGCCGGATCAGGCCGAGACAGCCTCGATCGCGGGGGCGCGCAGGACGCGGCGGGTCGACAGGGCGGCGGTCGCGCCGGTGAGGACCGCGGCGAGCGCGACGACCCCGACGTACGTCCACACCCCGCCCTCCGGCACCGGCGAGTCGACGCGGACCAGGCTGAACGGGACGATCGTGAACAGCGAGGCCGCGGACCCGCAGACCACGCCGATGACGGTCAGCAGCGCCGACTCGACGGCGACCGTGCCCATCACCTGGCGCGGCGTCGCCCCGGCGAGGCGGGTCTGGCCGAACTCGCGGCGGCGGTGCGCCGTGGCCGCGACCAGGGTGTTCACCAGCATGATCGCCGTGAAGAGGACCACCATCCCGATCACCACGAAGTTGAGCGTCTCGATGTTCCTGTCCTCGGAGGTCTTGACGATCCCCGCGGCCGCCGCGGCGGAGTTCTCGGTGGACTGCATGTAGAGGGTGCCGACCGCGATGCCGGTGAACAGGATCACCGGGGTGACGGCGGCGGCCGTCGCGCCCGTCCGGCGCAGCATGCCGGTGACCGCCAGGTCGCCCGCGACGCCGCCGAACCGGCGCAGCGGACCGGCCAGGACGGACGCCGCGCGCCGCACGATCGCCGGAGCGAGCAGCGCCAGGCCGAGCGCGGCGAAGATGTCGGCCTGCCCGGAGGTGGCCATGGCGTTGCTGCCCTCGTCCCGCATCACCGTCACGGTCACGACCGCCTCGCCGAGCGCGACCGCGAAGAAGAGCCCCGCGAAGGCGGCCCGCTTCCTCGTGAGCCGCCCCGAGTCGGTCTCGGCGAGCGTGTCGGCGATCCGGCCGCGCGCCAGGCGGCGCGCGGTGAGCAGCGCGGCGCCGACCGCCGAGACGAACGTGATCCCGACGCCCATCGAGACCGCGACCGGGCCGAACGCGTGCGGCACGCTTCCCGGGACCTGCCCGGTGTCGTGCAGCAGCCCGAGCAGGGCGCGCCCGGCGAGGACGGCCGGACCGACCGCGAGCAGCGACGCGACCACCGCGAGCACCGCCGCCTCCCCGGTGATCATGCGGGTGAGCTGCGCGGGCGTCGCGCCGACGCTCTTCAGCAGCGCCATCTCCGCGGACCGCTGCCGCACCGACAGCGTCAGCGTGGACGTCACCGCGAACACCACCAGCAGCAGCCCCCAGCCGCCGACGACGCTCGCCATCGTGACCAGCGTCTCGTGGGCCGCCCCGCTCGTGCCGGACGCCGTGTCGAGCATCGACGCGAACGCCATCAGGATCGTCGCGCCGAGGAACAGGGCGAGGAAGCTCGCCGTGAACGCGCCGGTCCGCTTGCGCAGCGAGCGCAGTGCCAGGGCGGTCACCGGCCCGCCCCCGCCGGGACGCGCTGGCGCTCGACCTCGTCGGCCAGATGCGTCATCCGCTCGGCGACGGCCTCGGCCGTCGGCGCCGGCTGGTGCCCCACGATCCGCCCGTCCGCCAGGTAGAGGACGGCGTCCGCGCAGGCCGCCGCGACCGGGTCGTGCGTCACCATCACGATCGTCTGCCCGTCCGCCCGGACGGTCTCCCGCAGCAGCGCGAGGACCTCCCGGGCGCTCCGCGTGTCGAGCGCCCCCGTCGGCTCGTCCGCGAACAGGACGCGGGGCCGGGCGACGAGCGCCCGCGCGATCGCCACCCGCTGCTGCTGCCCGCCGGACAGCTCCGCCGGCAGATGCCCGAGCCGGTCGCCGAGCCCGACCCGCCGCAGCACGTCCGCGGCCGCCCCCCGGTCCACCGGGCGCCCCGCCAGCTTGAGCGGCAGCGTCACGTTCTGCATGACCGTCAGCGCGGGCAGCAGGTTGAAGTGCTGGAACACGAACCCGATCCGCTCCCGGCGGAACCGGGTGAGCGCCGCCTCGGTCTCGCCCGCCAGCTCGGCGCCGTCCACCAGGACCCGCCCCTCGGTCGGCCGGTCCAGCCCCGCGGCGCACTGCAGCAGCGTGCTCTTCCCGCTTCCGGACGGGCCCATCACCGCCGTGAACGACCCCGCGGGCAGCGACAGCGACACCCCGTCCAGCGCCGCCACCCGGCCGTCGCCCGTCCCGTAGACCTTCCGAACGCCCTCGAGCCGAAGGGCCTCACCCGACCTCTCGGCCGGGGGCGCGGTCTTGCGTCCGAACATCGATTCCGCCTTCCGCCCGTGCGCCCC
Organism: Actinomadura rifamycini DSM 43936; assembly: GCF_000425065.1. Taxonomy (GTDB): domain Bacteria; phylum Actinomycetota; class Actinomycetes; order Streptosporangiales; family Streptosporangiaceae; genus Spirillospora; species Spirillospora rifamycini. Next base: position 66,014 of record NZ_AULB01000025.1, on the reverse strand, counting down.
CACCCGGAGCGCCTCCGGATACGAAGCTACGGACCGCGCACGCCCCGGCAGATGGGTCCAGCACGCCGATCGAGGTAGACAAAACCCCACTGTGTTTATTTGCAAGGCCCTCGGCGTCAGGCCGCGGGGCGGCCTTCCTTCAACGGGCCTTGCGTGCGATTGCTGCATCGCTCCGACTTGCCCAGGGGGCTCGCTGCGCGATCAGGTTCTTGCTTCGCTCGAACCTGGCTTCGCTCGCAATCGCAGTGGTACCGGCCCGCTCCGGCTAAGGAACCGGTGGCTGAGGAGCTGACGGCCGGGGACCTGGTGGTGGAGGACCTGGTGGCCGGGGACCGGGTGGCGAGGGCCCGCTGGCCAGGGGCGGGTGGCGATGGGTCCGGTAGCGAGGGACCGGTGGCCGGGACCTGGGGGCGAGGGTCCGTGGCCAGGGTCCGGTGACTGAGGAGTTGGCGGCCGGGGACCTGGTGGCTGGGGACCGGAGGGCGAGGGTCCGGTGGCCGGGACCTGGCGGCGAGGGGTCCGGTGGCGAGGGGTCCGGTGGCCAGGGACCGGCGGCCAGGGTCCGGTAACCAGGGTCCGGCGGCCAGGGACCGGATGGCGGAGGTTCGGTGGTCGGGGGCCTGGTGGCGAGGGGACGGTGGCTGGGGGGGGACCGGGGGTGGGGGGGGGGATGCGGGCGGGGGCTCTTGGGGGGTTGACAGGGGGTTATCGTTTATCGTTATTATCGATTAACGATATGGAGCTCCTGGAGGGGGCGGGGATGGACGCTGTGGCGTGGTGGAGACGGGTCGACGGGCGGGCGCTCGAGGGGGTGGTCGCGCTGGTGCTGCTGCTGGTGGGGCTGTTCGGGGTGGTGGTCCCGGTCCTGCGGGTGATCGGGCCGCTCCCGGGGGTCGACTCCCGGACGGTCGGGCTGGACGGCGCGGAGGGCGTCGGGGGAGCGGTCGCCGGGGACGGCGTCGAGCTGCGGGGGCTGCACGAGGCGGAGCTGGTCTTCGCCGACCCGGGACTGTGGGAGCGTGTCCTGATCGTGCTCCCGGGGGTGACCGGTGCGATCCTGTTCGTCGTGATCCTCGAGCGGCTCCTGCGGATGGTGCGCACCTTCCACGACGGCGACGCGTTCGCCCCGGAGAACGCGCGGCGGCTGACGGCGATCGCGGTGGCCGTCCTGCTCACCGGCACGCTCGTCCCGCTGGTGGCCGGGCTCACCGCGGGCGCGCTGGTGGACGGGACGTGGGCCGAGGAAGCCGCGCGGACCGGCTACGAGCCGTCCGGGCTGTGGGTGCTGGTGGCGATCCTGCTGTTCGCGGTGGCGGGCGCGTTCCGGCACGGCACCCGGCTGCGCGCCGACACCGAGGGCCTCGTCTGATGCCGTCGGAGGACGCGCACCAGATCACGGTGCACCTCGACGCGCTCCTGAAGGAGCGGGGGATGACGCTGGCGCAGCTCGCCGAACGGGTGGGCGTGACGGTCGTGAACCTGTCGGTGCTGAAGAACGACCGCGCGAAGGCGATCCGGTTCTCGACGCTGAGCGCGATCTGCCGGGAGCTGGACTGCCAGCCGGGGGACCTGCTCAGGTTCGACGGCTGAGGCCGGCGGCCCGGGACGCCGCCGCCCGCCACGCCGATGACGGCGCGGCGGGCGGCGGCGTCGCGGTGCGCGGTCAGGCGGGGCGTTCGAAGAGCAGTTCGCGGCCGTCCTCCTCGTCCCACTGCTCGCCGACGTGGACGAAGCCCTGCCCGGCGATGGTCGCGAGCGAGCCCGCGTTGTCCGGGCTGATCGACGCGCGGACCGTCCGGACGGACGGCTCGGCGGCGGCCCGGTCGAGGAGCGCGGCGAGCATCGCCCGCGCGTGGCCGCGGCGGCGGTGCGCGGGGTCGACGGCGTAGGCGATCTCGACGGTGCCGGTCCCGTCGGGGGCGGCGTGGTAGCCCGCGTGCCCGACGACGACGCCGTCCGGTTCGGCGACGGCGGCGCGGGCGATCCAGGGCGCGTCGGCCGGGTCGCGGGCGAGCTGGTCGAGGCGGCGGCGCCAGAGGCCCTTGGCGTCGTCGGTCCGGAAGTAGTCGGTGAGCGCGACGCCGGCGGCGGCGGAGGCGCGGTCGAGGTCGCCGTCGGCGAGCGCGCGCAGCGCGGCTGCGGGCAGTTCGACGAAGCGGATGGGCATGGGCGGCTCCTCGTGGGGGGCGATCGACCGGCGGAGGTCAGCCGGGCGGCGCGTGGTGGTCGGTGAGGCGGGCGAGCAGGTCGACGAGCCGGTCGCGGTCGGTGGGGGGCAGCGGGGCGAGCAGATCGTCCTGGACGCCGGCGATGACGGTGTCGAGCCGCCGCAGGCGGCGGGCGCCGTCCGGGGTGAGGGTGACGATGTTGCGGCGCCGGTCGGCGGGGTCGGGGGCGCGGTCGACGCACCGGTCGGCGGCGAGTTCGTTGAGGGCGGCGACGACGTCGCTGCGGTCGATGCCGGTGCTGCGGCCGAGTTCGGCCTGGCTCGCGGGGCCGAACTGCTCGAGGGCGGCGAGCAGCCGGTAGTGGTACCCGCGGGCGCCGACGGCGGCGAAGGCGTCGGTCACCAGGCGGTGGCTGTGCGCGGACGCCTGGGCGATCAGCCAGCTCGGCAGGCGGTGGAGGCGGTCGAGCGGCCCGGAGTCGGCGGTGTTCACGCGGGCCAGCCTACAAGGTTGTTGGCAGCACCAACGATCGGTTATCGTTGGCGTCGCCAACGTTGGAGTAACCAACGAAAGGAGCGTCCGTGGACGCCCACGACCGCATCGAACTCACCGACCTGGTCACCCGGCTGGGGCGCTGGCTGGACGGCGCGACCTTCGACGACCCCGCGCGCTTCTTCACCGCGGACGCCGAGGTGCACACCGCCGGGGGCGCCGCGCGGGGACGGGACGCGCTCGTCCGGCAGGCGCGCCGGAACCACACCGTGCCGACCCAGCACTTCATCACCGACCACCGGTTCGAACCGGACGGCGACCGGGTGCGGGTGACGGCGAACCTGCTGGCCGTCTTCGCGGGCGCGGACGGCCCGCGCCTGCTCGGCGAGCGCTACGACCTGCGGGCCGTCCGGACGGCGGACGGCTGGCGCATCACCCGGGTCCAGGCGGACCCGATCTGGGAGGCGGCGAATGTCTGAGATCACCCCGTACACGCTGGACGTCCCGCAACGCGACCTCGACGACCTCGCGGCCCGGCTGGACCGCGTCCGGTGGCCGGACGAGCCGCCGGGCTCCGGCTGGGAGCGCGGCGTCCCGCGGGCCCGCATGAAGGAACTCGTCGACCACTGGCGCACCGGCTTCGACTGGCGGGCCCAGGAGGCGCGGATCAACAAGTTCCCGCAGTTCACGACCGAGATCGACGGCGCGGACGTGCACTTCTTCCACGTCCGCTCCCCCGAGCCGGACGCGCTGCCGCTGATCGTCACGCACGGGTGGCCGAGCGCGTCCGCCGACTTCCTCGACATGCTCGGGCCGCTCACCGACCCGCGCGCGCACGGCGGCGATCCGGCCGACGCGTTCCACGTGGTCGTCCCGTCCCTGCCGGGGTTCACGCTGTCCGGGCCGACGCGCGACACCGGATGGAACGTGGCCCGCATAGCGCGCGCTTGGGCCGAGCTGATGGACCGTCTTGGGTACGGCCGGTACGGCGTGCAGGGCGGCGACTGGGGTTGGCCGGTCTCGCTCGGGTTGGCCGGTCTCGCCCAAGACCGAGTGGTGGGCGTGCACACGAACTACCTGCCGTCCCCGCCAGGGGACACCGAGGGCCTCACGCAGGACGACCTGGAGCGGCTCGCCCGGCAGAAGGAGTACGTGTCCGCCCCGGCCGGGTACTGGGTCATGCAGTCCACGCGCCCGCAGACGATCGCGTACTCCCTCGCCGACTCCCCCGCGGGCCAGCTCGCGTGGATCGCCGACCGGGTCACCGCCTGGACGGACCCCGCGATCGGCGTCGACGACGACCGGCTGCTCACGACCGTGACGCTGTACTGGCTCACCGGGACGGCCGGGTCGTCGTCGCGGCTGCACCACGAGGCCGCGGGCAGCCGGGGCGGGCTGCCCGCGTGCCCGGTGCCGCTCGGCGTCGCCGTGTCGCCGCACGACCTCGTCCGTCCGGTCCGGCGGCTCGCCGAGGCGTACCACGACGTCGTGCACTGGACGGAGTTCGACCGGGGCGGGCACCTGCCGGCGCTGGAGGTCCCCGAGCTGCTCACCGCGGACGTCCGGGCGTTCTTCCGGCTCGTCCGCTGAGCCCGGTCAGGGCGCGGTGAGTGCGTCGGAGAGGGCGCGCAGGCGGGCGCGGGCGTCGGCGTCGCGGGCCTGGGCGTCGGGCCGCGCCTCGTCGAGCCCGTCGAAGAAGCGGCCCGAGACGCCGTCGAGGGCCGGGTCGGTGACGAGCCGGTGCGTGGCGCGGACGCCCTCCTCCAGCGTGCTGATCGGGGACGAGACCATCTTCGTCGGCATGTACGTGGCGGGGTGCAGAGCGTTCGCGGTGACGCCCGTCCCGTCCAGCTCGGCGGCCAGGTCGACGGTGAACAGGATCTGGGCGAGCTTGCTCTGGCAGTAGGCGCGGACCGGGGTGTAGCCGCGGGTGAGCATCACGTCGCCGAAGTCGACGGCCTGCTGCCCGAGGCTGCTGACGTTCACGACGCGGGCGGGCGCCGAGGAGATCAGCACGGGCAGCAGCAGCCGGGTCAGGAGGTATCCGGACAGGTAGTTCACCGCGAACGCCAGCTCGTGCCCGTCCGCGCTCTCCTCCCGGGCGGCCGGTCCGCCGATGCCCGCGTTGTTGACCAGGACGTCCAGGCGCGGGTGGTCGGCGCGGACGGCTTCGGCGAGCGCGCGGGTCTCGGCGAGGGACGACAGGTCGGCCCGGTACCACGACGCGCGGCCGCCGATCTCCTTCAGCGTCGCCTCGCCGCGGGCGTCGCTGCGGCCGTGCACCAGGACGTGCGCGCCCTCGGCCGCGAGTCCGGCGGCGAGGGCGCGGCCGAGCCCGTCGGTGGCGCCGGTGATGAGGATCGTCTGCTCGTTGATGGGACGCATGGTCCCATCGTGCGTGCCAGGCGGGCCGTGCCGCCAGGTGCGGCGAGCCCTGGCGGCGGCCCTCGGCCTGCTCGCCGAGGTCGGCTACGACCGGCTCACCATGGAGGCGGTCGCGGCGCGCGTGCAGGCCAGCAAGGCGACGCTCTACCGGCGCTGGCCCGGCAAAGCCGAACTCGTCGTCGACGCGGTCCGCGCCCACGGCGGCGACGGGACGCCCGGCGGGGACGGCGACCCGCTCGTCCCGTCCGACACCGGGTCGCTGCGCGGCGACCTCGCCGGGGACGTCGACACCGCACTCTCCGTGGAGATCAACTCGGCGATGCTGTTCTCCCGGCTGTTCGTCACCGGCGAGCCGCTCGACGACGCGTTCGTCCGGCACCTGGTGGACGCCGTCCTGATCCCGCTGCTGACCGGCGGCCGCCCGGCGCCCGGTCCACCGGCCGACCGGCCGACGACCCAGGGAGACCAGTGATGTGGTCCGCGATCGTGCTCGGCTTCCTCGGCGGAGTGATGGGCGGCAACGGCGTCCCGCACTTCGTCCGCGGCATCACCCGGCAGTCCTACCCGAACCTGTTCGGCACCGGCCCGATCCCCAACCTGATCGGCGGCTGGGTCGGGCTGGTCGCGTCCGTCCTGCTCCTCGCCCTGGCCGGGCCGGGCGAGCACCCCGGCTGGACGTTCGGGGCCGCGGCCGCGGGCGTCCTCGCCATCGGCCTGCTCCACGCGGGCCCCGGCCCGTTCGGCGCGTCCGAGGAGCCGAGCGGCGCCTGACCGGCGGCCGTCACGGGCGGGACGTACCGCTGCGGGTCATCGGCCCGGAGACCGCCCACCGGAGTCGCGCCGCAGGCGCCACAGGGACGTGACCTCGGCGGCCCGTGCCGCGTGCAGCGGATCGTCCGCGTCGGCCGCCTTCGGATGGACGGGCGCCGCGTCGAGCCGGTCGACCGCCCGCAGGCCCGCGGCGGCGAACGCGGCCGCCAGGTCGCCCCGCGCCCGCAGCCCGAGGTGCTCGGCCAGGTCGGACAGGACCAGCCAGCCCTCGCCGTCCGGTTCGAGGCGGTCGGCGAGCCCGTCGAGGAAGCCGCGCAGCATCCGCCCGCCCGGATCGTAGACGGCGCGTTCCAGCGGCGTCGCGGGCTTCGCCGGGAGCCACGGCGGATTGCAGACGATGAGACCGGCGCGTCCGTCCGGGTAAAGGTCCGCCTGCACGACGTCGACGTCCACCTGTAGGCGCTCGACGTTCTCCCGGGCACACGCAAGCGCGCGCGGATCGAGGTCTGTGGCCACGACCCGTCCCACACCGCGCCGCGCAAGGACGGCCGCGAGGACGCCCGTGCCGGTGCCGATGTCGAACGCCGACGTCACGCCAGGGGGGATCGGCGCGCGCGCGACGAGATCGACGTACTCGCCCCGGACCGGTGAGAACACGCCGTAATGCGGGTGGATCCGGTCGCCGCCGAGAGCGGGAACGGGCACGCCCTTGCGCCGCCACTCGTGCGCGCCGATCACCCCGAGCAGTTCCCGCAGCGGCACCACGTACGGCTCGTCGCACGGCCCGTACGCCTCCGTGCACGCGTCCCGGACGTCCGGCGCCCGCCGCAGCGGGACCACGTGCCCGGCCTCGACCGGCACCAGCACCATGCCGAGCGTGCGCGCGCGCTGGGCCCGCGCCTGCCGGAACAGGTGGAACGCCTGCGCACCGGACGGTTCCGCCTTCTTCCTCTTGCGCGGGGGCGCGTCGACCCGGCGCGCGACGGCCTGCACGAGCTGCCGGGCGTTCTGGAAGTCGCCCCGCCACAGCAGCGCCGTGCCCTCGCACGCCGCCCGGTACGCGTCGTCCGCGCGCGTCGCGTCGTCGGCGACCGTCACCCGGCGGGGCGGGGGCGCGGTCTCCGAGCGCCAGCGCGCGCGCCGGTCCCGACCGTCCTCGAACCAGCCGACGGCCGGTTCGTCCGACACGTCCGCCTGCCCCTGCCCAGCACCCATACCGCGACCGTTCTGTGAGATCCCGCTTGGATCGTACGGGCGGTTCCGTCCCGCCCGTGCAGGACGAACAGTGCGACAATCAACGAATGCGACTTCCCGGGCCCGTGCACATCGCCAACGAGGGCCTCGCCTTCCTCGTCGAGATGGCCGCGTTCGCCGCGCTCGCCTGGTGGGGCTTCGACGCCGGCGGCGGCCTGCCCGCCGGCCTGGCGCTCGGCGCGGCCGCGCCGGCCGCGGCGATCGTCCTGTGGGGCCTGTTCGCCGCCCCGAAGGCCCGCTACGACGCCGGGCTGCCCGCCGTCCTGCTGGTGAAGGCGGCCGTCTTCGCCGCCGCGGCCCTCGCCCTCCTCGGCGTCGGGCATTCCACGCCCGCCGTCGCGTTCGCGGCGATCGCCCTGGTCAACACCGTGCTCGCGACGCTCGACCGGAACGCCCGCTTCCGCACCGCACGCGGCGAGGCGTCCGCGGGGTGAGCCAGTACTTCCAGGCCGGCGACGCCGTCCTGTGGAACCCGGCCACCGCGGTCGCCCGGCTGTTCGCGAGGACGGCCGAGACGCTCGCCGACCTCGCGGACGCACCGTCGGGCATCGGCCCGGAGCAGGCGGACGAGTACCAGGTCGACGTCGAAGCGTTCACGGCGTTCACCGACACCCTCGTCCGCCGCTACGCCTGCTCGAACCACGCCGTCCTGCGAACCCTCATGGACGGCTTCGTCGTCACGGCGCTCGCGCTGGTCCACCGGGCCGGCGGCGACGTCCCGGCCGTCGCCGCCCTCGGCACGGCCGAGGCGCGCGACCTCGCCGAGCGCGCGCGGCACCTCGAACGCACCATGCCGCACTGAACGGCGGCACCGGCTCCCGCTCCTGCCTCGCACCCTCGCCGAGCCGACCGGCCATGCGCCGTCCCGCCCCGGACTGGTACCGCGGTACCGCGCGGGGCGCCGAGGTGTCGACCGGGGGCCCGGCCCGCGGCGGTGATCCGCCCGTAGCGTCGGGCGCATCCGCCCCGGAACCGCCGGGGTCGGCGGGAGACGGCGGTCGTGATCGAAGTACGCGGTCTGACGAAGCGCTACGGAAAGAAGACGGCGGTGGACGATCTCAGCTTCACCGCCGAACCCGGAAAGGTGACCGGGTTCCTGGGCCCGAACGGCGCGGGCAAATCCACGACCATGCGCGTGATCGCCGGACTCGACGCCCCCACCCGCGGCTCGGCCACCGTCAACGGCCGGCGCTACGCCGGGCACGCCGCCCCGATGCGGGAGATCGGCATCCTGCTGGACGCGCGGTCGGCCCATCCGGGGCGCACCGCGTTCGCCCACCTGATGTCCCTGGCGCACACCCACGGCATCCCGCGCAGCAGGGTGCTGGACGTCATCGAGACGACCGGGCTGCAGAGCGCGGCCGGGAGCCGCGCCGGGCGGTTCTCCCTCGGCATGGGGCAGCGGCTCGGCATCGCGGCGGCCCTGCTGGGCGACCCGGCCGTCGTCATGCTGGACGAGCCGGTCAACGGCCTCGACCCGGAGGGCGTGCGCTGGGTGCGCGGGCTGCTGACCGGGCTGGCGGCCGAGGGCCGCACGGTGCTGCTGTCGTCCCACCTGATGGGCGAGATGACGCGGACCGCCGACCGCCTGGTGGTCGTCGGGCGCGGCCGGCTGCTCGCCGACACCACGGTCGACGCGTTCGTCCGGCGGGCCGGGGGCGGGGGCGCGGTGGTGGCGACCACCGAACCCGCGGCGCTGCGCTCGCTGCTGGCCGGCCCGGGGGTCGCCGTCACCGGCACGGGGGAGGAACTGGACGTCACGGGCCTGACCGCCCGCGAGATCGGCGCCGTCGCCGCCCGCCACCGGGTCCCGCTGTACCGGCTCACCGAACGGGAGGCGTCCCTGGAGGACGCCTTCATGGACCTCACCCGCGAGGCCGTGGAGTACCGGGCCGTGCCCGCCGGCAGCGGGGAGGCGGCGTGACGGTCGTGCCGGTCCGCGACGTGACGGCGCGGCGGGTGCTGCGCGCGGAGTGGTCGAAGCTGGGGACGCTGCGCTCCGGCCGGATCGCGCTCGCGGCGGCCGCCGCGGCGCTCCCGGCGATCGGGGTGATCGACGCGGCCGGCTTCGACCCCGCCGCCGTGCCGGAGGACGGCACCGTCCCCGACTCCCGCGACGCGGTCGCCGTCGCGCTGACCGGGATGCCGTTCGCGGTCCTGGCCGTCGCGGTGCTGGGGGCGCTCGGGTCCGCGGGCGAGTACGGCACCGGCCTGATCCGCGCCACCCTGACGGCCGTGCCGCGGCGGCTGCCCGTGCTGTGGTCGAAGTGCGCCGTGTACGGCGGGGCCGTCCTCGCCGTCGCCGTGCTCGCCGCGGTGGCGTCCTTCCTGCTGGGCGGCCTCGCGCTGCCCCCGGAGGCGGACGCCCTGTCGCTCGCGGACCCCGGCGTGCCGCGGCGCCTGGCCGGCGCGGGAGCCCACCTGGCGCTGGTGGCCGTGATCGCGGTGGCGCTGGGCATGCTCGTCCGCAACAGCGCGGGCGCCATCGCCGTCCTGGTCGCCGCCCTGCTCGTCCTCCCCGAGCTGGTCGGGCTGCTGCCCGGCGGACTCCCGGACGCCGTCCGCCCGTACCTGCCGAGCAGCGCGGGCGCTGCCATGACGGCCGCGCCGTCCGCACCGGACCTCCTCGGGCCCTGGGCGGGGGCGGCGGTCCTCGCCTCCTGGACGGCGGCGGCCGTCGCGGGCGCGGCCGTCCGGCTCGTCCGCACCGATGCCTGACGGGCCGACCGGCGACAATGATCCGATGAGCACGCATGCGACGCCGGGCGGGACGGCCGCGACCGCGCCGCTCCCGTGGCCCGCCTCCGCCGCGGGCCACCCGGCGCTGCAGCGGCTGGTCCGCGCGCAGCACCGCCTGCGGCGGGCCGACCGGCGGCGCCCGTGGCGGCTCGACACCGCGGTGGTGCTGCTGGCCGCCCTCGCGGCCGTGCCCGACCTGGTCCGCGCCGGAGGCGCCCCGAGCGGGCCGGCCGCCGGTCTGCCGCCCGGGGGTCTGGCCGTGCTCGCGGTCCTGCTCGTCTCGCCGCTGTGGTGGCGCCGCAGAGCCCCGGCGGCGGTCTTCGCCGCGGTCGCGCCGGGGTGCGCGGCCCAGTTCTCGCTGGGCCTCTGGGCGCAGGGCGGCTTCGCCCTGCTCGTCGCCCTCTACGGCCTGGCCCTGCGCGGTTCCCCGCGCGCGCTCGGCGCGGCGGCGGGCGCCACCGTCACCGGGGTGTGGCTGTCGGGCTGGTTCGTCCTCGCCGCCTACCGGGTGCCGTTCCTGATCCTGCTGACGGGCACGACGGCCGCCGCGGTCGCGCTCGGCCTCACCTTCCGGATCCGCGGGCTGTACCTCGCCGCGCTGGAGGACCGGGCCGTCCGGCTGGAGACCGAGCGCGACCAGCGCGCCCGGCTGACCGCCGCCGCCGAGCGGGCCCGGATCGCCCGGGAGATGCACGACATCGTCGGCCACAACCTGTCGGTGATCGTCGGCCTCGCGGACGGGGCCGCCGCCCTCGCCGCGAACCGGGGCGACGGCGCCGCCGAGCCGCTGCGGCTCATCGGCGACACCGGCCGGCAGGCGCTGGTGGAGCTGCGGCGCGTGCTGGGCGTCCTGCGGGACGAGCCGGGCGCCCGGCCGGCGGACACGGGCCCCGGACGCGAGCCCGAACCGCGGCTCGTCCCGCAGCCCGGACTCGGTGACCTGGACGCACTGCTGGGGCGGGTCCGCGCCGCCGGGCTGAGCACCGCCTGCCGCACCGCGGGCGACCTCGGCGCGCTCGGCGACGGACTCCAGCTCACCGTCTACCGCATCGTCCAGGAGGCGCTGACCAACACGCTCAAGCACGCCGGCCCGGAGGCCCGCGCGGAGGTCGCCGTCGAGGCCCGGGACGGACGGGTCCGGGTGCGCGTCACCGACACCGGGCCGCCGCCCGGACGCCCGGCGCGCCCGGCACCGGACGGAGAACCGGGACACGGCCTCGCCGGCATCCGCCGGAGGGCCGCACTGTACGGCGGATCCGTCACCATCGGCCCGCGCGGCGCCGCCGGCGGCTGGACGGTCGACGTGCTGCTCGACGCGCCCCCGCCCGGCGAACCCGCCGCGCCGGCACCGGGGGGCCGCCCGTGACCACCGTCCTCATCGCCGACGACCAGCCCCTGCAGCGCCTCGGGTTCCGCATGCTGCTGGAGGGGACGTCCGGGACGACCGCCGTCGGCGAGGCCGGGCACGGCGCCGAGGCCGTCCGGATGGCCGCCGATCTGCGCCCCGACGTCGTGCTGATGGACGTCCGGATGCCCGGCATGGACGGCATCGAGGCCACCCGCCGGATCGTCGCCGCGGGCGGCCGCACCCGCGTGCTCATCCTCACCACGTTCGACCTGGACGAGTACGCCTATGCGGGGCTGCGCGCCGGGGCGAGCGGCTTCCTGCTGAAGGACGCCCGCCCCGAGGAGCTCATCGCGGGCATCCGCGCCGTCGCCACCGGGGACGCCGTCGTCTCCCCCGGCCTCACGCGCCGCCTGCTCGACGCCCACGCCCACCGGGTGCTGCGGCCCGCCGGCCCGGCCGACGACCCGCGGCTGCGCACGCTCACCGAACGCGAACGCGAAGTGCTCGTCGCGATCGGCACCGGCCGGACGAACGCCGAGATCGCCGAACGCCTCGCGCTCACCGAGTCCACCGTCAAGAAGCACGTCGGCAAGGTCCTCGCCAAGATCGGCGCCCGGGACCGCATCCAGGCCGTCATCACCGCCTACGACATCGGGCTGGTCGCGCCCCGCAGCTGACGCCGTCCCGCCCGGCGGGTTCAGGCGGACGCGCGGAGGCGGGCGTCCAGGGCGTCCAGGTCCGGGACGAACCAGACGTGGCCGCCCGCGTTCGACTCGGCGACGAGGGCGCGCAGCGCCGAGCTCGTCGCCAGGTGCCCGGAGAGGTCGCCGACGATCGCCAGCCGGATCCGGTAGTTGACGAACTTCTGCATGATCTCGCCCGCGAAGCGGGAGCCGAGGGCGAAGAACCGCTCGTCCAGGCGCCGCACGGGCACGGCCACCACCTCGGCGCCGAGGAACGCGGCGCCGATCAGGTCGAGCGCGTCCGCCTCGGTGGCGATCGGCGGGCCGTCCGGGGTGCACACCAGCACCGGTGTCCCGGCCCGCTCCGCCATCTCGTCAGCCATCGCGTTCCTCCGCTCCCAGCAGGTCGTTGCCGCCGTCGAGCACGCTCTCGAGCAGGCGCAGCACGTCCGCGGTCGGGCCCGCGCCGCCGAGGACGACGAACTTCAGGCGCCGCCGCTCCGCGTCGTGCACCGCCTGGACGCGCAGGCGGTCCGCGGCGCTCCCGCCGCTCGCGCCGGTGTTCGCGGCGGCGAGGACGAGCGTGCTGAGCCGGTCGGCCGCGGCCCGGTCGACGCCGTCGATCTCGACGATGCTCGACACCTCGACGGACGCGCCCGCGCCCGTCCCGCCGGGGGTGGAGGGGCGGCCGGTGAGCGCTTCGAGGTCGGCGGGCGCGATCCGGTACTGCTTGCCGATGCGCACGGCGTTGAGCCGTCCGTCGCGGATGTAGCCGCGGACCGTCCGCACGTGCAGCCCGAGAAGGTCGGCGACCTCCTCGACCGAGTACATTTTCTCAGCCATCGCTCCCTATCGTACCGTGAAGAGGAGTGATGGGTGCGTTTGCGTCGCTAGAGCGGGTGATGTTTCACGGGAAACACGCCACGGTCCGGAGGCGACCGGACACGCCCGGATACGGCGACGGGCCGCACACCCCGGACGTCCGGGATGTGCGGCCCGTCGGGCGGCCCGCGGCCGGGTCAGCGGCCGGTGCCTCCGTAGACGACGGCCTCGACCTGCTCGGAGTCGAGGTCGAACGCGCGGTGGGCGGCGGCGACCGCGGTGTCGAGGTCGTCCTGCGCGACGACCACGGAGATCCGGATCTCCGACGTGGAGATCATCTCGATGTTCACGCCCGCGTCGGCGATGGCGGCGAACAGCTTGGCGGTGACGCCCGGGTGCGAGCGCATCCCGGCGCCGATCAGCGACACCTTGCCGATGCGGTCGTCGTAGCGCAGCGACTCGAAGCCGATGCGCTCCTTGACCTTGTTGAGCGCCGACAGCGCGGCCTGCCCGTCCGTGGCCGGCAGCGTGAACGAGATGTCGGTGCGCCCGGTGGACGCGGCCGACACGTTCTGCACGATCATGTCGATGTTGATCTCGGCGTCGGACAGCACCGTGAAGATCGTGGCGGCCTCACCGACCTTGTCGGGCACGCCCACCACGGTGATCTTGGCCTCGCTGCGGTCGTGCGCGACGCCGGAGATGATCGCCTGCTCCATGTCCTGTCCTTCGAGTTCGCTGCTGTCGACGACCCACGTGCCTTCCTTCTGGCTGAACGAGGACCGCACGTGGATCGGGATGTTGTAGCGGCGCGCGTACTCCACGCAGCGCAGATGCAGGATCTTCGCCCCGCTCGCCGCCATTTCCAGCATCTCCTCGTAGGAGATCTTCGGGACCTTCCGCGCGGCCGGCACGATGCGCGGGTCGGCGGTGAAGACGCCGTCGACGTCGGAGTAGATCTCGCAGACGTCGGCGCTGAGGGCCGCCGCCAGCGCCACCGCGGTGGTGTCGGACCCGCCGCGGCCGAGGGTGGTGATGTCCTTGGTGCCCTGCGAGACGCCCTGGAAGCCGGCGACGATGCAGATCGAGCCCTCGTCCAGCGCGGTCCTTATGCGCCCCGGGGTCACATCGATGATCTTGGCTTTGCCGTGGGAGCCGTCGGTGATGACCCCCGCCTGGGAGCCGGTGAAGGACCGGGCCTCGTGGCCCAGGTTCGCGATGGCCATCGCCAGCAGCGCCATGGAGATGCGCTCGCCGGCGGTGAGCAGCATGTCCAGTTCGCGTGCCGGGGGCAGGGGGCTGACCTGCTCGGCCTTGTCGATGAGATCATCCGTCGTGTCGCCCATGGCGGAGACGACGACAACGACGTCGTTGCCCGCCTTCCTCGTCGCGACGATGCGCTGGGCGACCCGCTTGACGCACTCGGCGTCGGCGACGGAGGAGCCACCGTACTTCTGCACGATAAGAGCCACGGTTTTGGGCGCTCCTCGGTTCGGGGTCAGGCGTACCAGCCGTCCAGTCTACCGAGGTCATCCGCTATGCCTACGTCCAGGTAATTCACGGACCGGTCACCCGGCCCGGGACGAAGCCGTACAACCGGCCCGTGGCGCCTTCGCGACTTCGGCCGTGCGCGCGTGCCGCGCCCGGGCCGGGCGCGTAGCCGCCCGGCGCGGTCGGGCGGGTCAGGTGCGGCCCAGTGCGCCGGTGACCATGGCCGTCGCGAGCGCGACGGCGTTCTCGGGGGTGACCCGCTCCGGCGGGCCGGTGAGCAGGCCGAACAGGGCGTTGGCGTACAGCAGCATCAGCGTCCGGACGGCGGCCTCCGGCGTGTCGAGCCCGAGGGCGCGGTGGTGCACGACGGTGAACCGGACGGACGCCTCCTCCATCCCCGCGATCGTCTCGCGGAGCGAGGGCCGCCGGGTGGCCTCCAGGCTGAGCTCGCACACCGCCAGGTACCGGACGCGGTGCTCGGTCGCGGCCGCGAACAGCGACATCCCGATCATCTCCGCGATCCGCGAGGGCGGGACCGGCGGGCCCTCGTGCGCGGCGGCGGCGTCCATGCCGGCGAAGTGGAGTTCGGCGACGCGGGCCGCCGCGGCGGCGAGCAGCGCGTCGCGGCTGCGGAAGTAGTTCGAGGCGGTCCCGGCGGGGACGCCGGCCCGCTCGTCGACCGCGCGATGGCTGAGCCCGTGCACGCCGTCGCGGCCGAGGACGTCGATCGCCGCGTCGGCCAGCGCGCGCCGCCGCTCCGTGTTCTGTGGCGCCACGCCCCGCACCCTACCCGCCGTCACAACGATCGTAGTGTTACGGTTATCGTAGTACAACGATCCTAGTGGTTAGGGGCCCGGATGAAGGTGCTGGTCATCGGAGCGGGCGTCGGCGGTCTCGCGGCGGCGCGCGGCCTGCTCGCCGCGGGGCACGACGTCGAGGTCCACGAGCGGGGACCGGCGCTGCGCACGTCCGGCGCGGCGCTGACGCTGTGGGCCAACGGCACCGGCGCCCTCACCGCGCTCGGCGCGTCGCTGGACGGCGTCGGCGCGCCCATCGACGTCCTCGAGCAGCGCGACGCGTCCGGCCGCACGCTGGTCAGCGTGGACACCGCGCACGCCGCCCGCCGCTACGGGCTCCCGAACATCTCCCTGCCCCGCCGCCGCCTCGTCGAACGCCTCGCGGCCGGACTGCCGGACGGGACGGTCGCGTTCGGCCGCGCGTGCACGGGCATCGCGCACGACGCGGGCGGCGTCCGCGCCGAGTTCGCCGACGGCGCGACCGCGACCGGCGACATGCTGGTGGGCGCGGACGGCGCCCGCTCGATCGTCCGGCGGACGCTGTGGGGGCGCGACCCGGCGGAGCCGAGCGGCTGGGCCACCTGGCAGGGGCTGAGCCGCGTGCCGATCGACGTGGTGGCGGGCCGCACCGGCCTGCTGATCAACGGCCCGGAGGGCGTGTGCGGGCTGATGCCGGCGGGCGAGGACCTGCTCCAGTGGTGGTTCGACCGCCGCTGGACGCCCGGGGAGCCCGAGCCGCCGTCCGTCCTGGACGACCTGCGCGCCCGGTTCGGGCACTGGGCGGCGCCCGTGCCGCAGGTGCTCGCGTCCGTCGCCGACGAGGAGATCGAGTTCTTCCCGCACCACCGGCACCGCGTCCCGGACGTCTGGGGCGAGGGGCGCTGCACGCTCGTCGGGGACGCGGCGCACACCATGCCGCCCACCCAGGCGCAGGGCGCCAACCAGGCGCTGGAGGACGCGTGGGCGCTGAGCCGGGTGCTGGCGGAGGGCGAGCCGGCGGACGTGCCCGCCGCGCTGCGCCGCTACGAGCGCGGACGGTCCCGCAAGGCGGCCCGGATCGCGCGGGTGGCGGCGACCGAGGCCACCGACGCGCACCCGGCGTCCCTCACCCGCCTCCTCCCCGACCGGTTCGTGAGCTGGGCGTACACCCGCTGGCTCGCGTCCATCAGCGACTACCTCGCGGCGGACGGCGCCGCCCGCCGCGCAGGAGCCCGCCGCACCGGAGCCCGCCGCCCGTGACGCGCCCGCCGGGCGGTGCGCGCGTCAGGCGGTGTGCTCGGCGGCCTGCCGGACGAACGCGTCGACGGCCTCGTCCCAGGGGAGGTCGTCCGCGTCCATGCCCACGAGCTCGGCGGAGTCGCGGCCGAGGACGTCGGCGTGCATGAAGACGGTGAACCGTTCGCCGCCGACGGGCACCCAGTAGGGCTCGACGTCGTCGCCGCCCGCGGCGTCGACGTCCACGGACAGGACGCCGGGGTCGATGCGGGGTCCGCCCCGCGCGGCCACGTCGTCCAGGAAGGCGAGGATGTTCGCGAGGAACATCTCCCATTTGGCGGCTTCCTCGGTGAGCCCGGCCAGCAGCGCGTCCCAGGACGTGCTCGTCCCGTCCTCGCACGGGGCCCAGCGGTCGCCGCCGCGCGCCGCCCGGACCGCCTCCAGCGGCACGCCGGGCATCTGGACCGACGTCTCCTCCCACCCGTCCGCGTCGCCGGGCGGTTCCGTGGAGGTGGAGAGCAGGAAGGTGCGCCGCGCGGATCCGTCCATGGCGCGGAAGTCGTCCTCGACCAGGACGTTTCCGCGCCAGCCGATGTGCGCGAGTGCGGAGCGGAGCGCGGCTTCGAGTTCACTGCGCAGCGCCTCGATGTTGGCGCGCGCGTGCCGCTCGACCGCCTCCGGGTCGTTGACGATGCCGTCGAAATCCTGATCCATGCGCGAGAGTGTGCCATCGCCGTCCGTCAGACCCGGCCGCGTCACAGGCCGCTGCCGAGGACGTACCAGACGACGTACACGACGACACCTGCGGCGACGCCCAGGCCCAGGAAGAAGCCGATGGTCTCCCAGGCGTCCGCGTCGGGGCGCATCAGGACGCGGCGCAGCGCGAAACCGATCAGGAACAGGCCGGCCGCGGCCATGCCGCCCGCGCTGACGAGCAACTCGGTGATGTTGGCGCGCCCGGTGTCGTCGGAGCGCGCGATGGCCGGATCGCCCAGTGGGCCGCCCGACGGCGGCACGTAGCGGGCGGGGAAGGAGTCGCCCACGTCGAGTCCCCCGGACTGGTGCCCGTTGTCGGGCGAGACGACCGTCCCCCACGAGCGGCCGTCATCGGCACGGAAGGAGCGCCGGCAGTGCTTCCTTCCCCGGCTGTCCCTCTCGCAGCTTTCCAGCGTGTAGGTGCCCGGTATGCCGTCGTTGAGGGCCCTCTTGGCCGTCAGGGCGGGCGCGGCGCAGATGCTCCAGCCCATGACCATGAGCACCACTCCGCCGACCGCGGCGCCCACGATCCTTTTCCACTCGTGCTCCTGCAGTTCGCGCAAGGCCGTCCCTTCGTCGGATCTTGGACGCCGTCCCGCCCGTCCCTGTTCCAGGGCATCGCGACGCTGATGTCGGTTTCCGCCAGTGGGCGCCCTCCGTGTCGTGTTATCCGCCGCCGTCCGGGGCGCCGGGTTCGCCGACCGCATGGGGCCGCTCGGGGACGGCGTGGGCGACGACGAGCTTGAGCAGCAGGACGACCGGGAGCCATGCGAGCCCCTCGGGTGCGGGGATCGCGGGGGCGAGCATCGCCCCCGTGAGGACGGCCAGCAGCGCGACCGGACGGGCGAGGCGGCGGGGCGCGCGGGCGACGAGGACGACGCCGGCGAGGGCCCACGCGTACCACAGCGGCCCCCACCACCACGCGGCGCCGAAGAGCGCTCCGACGATGATCGGCTGCACGTGGACGGCGGCGAAGCCGATCTCGTCGTGGAGGAAGCGGTTCACGCGGGTGGGCGGCAGCGGCAGGGGCCCGTGGTAGAAGCGCTTCGCGGAGTCGAGGCCGTTGGCGACGACGCCGCCCGCGAGGTCGTACGCGACCGCCGCGGCGACGGCGAGCCGCCACCACGACCAGCCGGCGTCGAGGCCGAGTCCGAGGGACGCGGCGACGCCGAAGGCGCCCGCGAGGTGCGCGAGGGCGCGCTCGCCGCGGGTCGAGCCGACGCCGAAGAACCAGCCGGGTTTCACGCGGGGCCCTCCCCGTGGCCGGCCGCGGCCTCGGCGGTCCAGCGGGCGAGGCCCTCGCGGGACAGCGGGTCGGTGCCGAGGACGTCCGCGATCCGGTGCCGCAGCAGGAGCACCGCGAGGTCGCTGACCAGGAGGAACGCGGCGCGTTCGGCGGTCGGCGCGTGCCGCCGGGCCGCCTCGAACAGGAGGCGGAACAGGCGGGCGCCGGCGGGGTCGTCACCGGGCAGCAGCCGCGCGAGGTAGGCGGGCACGGGGGAGCCGGGCGGCAGCCGGCGCAGCAGCGCGTCCGCGAGCGGCGCGGTGCCGCCGTCCGCCGGGTCCGGGTGGGCGGCGAGCTCGCCGAAGATCTCCTCCAGCAGGTCCGCCACGTGCCGGTCGACGGCCTCGCGGAGCGCGTCCTTCGACCCGAAGTGGTGGATGACCAGGGCGGCGGAGACGCCCGCGGCCGCCCCGATCCGGCGGACGGTGACCCGGTCGGGGCCGTCGAGGGCGAAGAGGCGCAGGGCCTCGTCGCGGATGGCGGCCCGGGCGGTGCGATCGTCGGCTGAACACATGTTCAAGATGCTAAACGTTTGTTTAGCCGGCGCGCAACGCTGATGTCGGTTTTCCGCTAGTGGACGCCCGTGGCCGTCGACGATGCTGGGGAGCATGCACGAGGACGTGGAGAGGTGCGTGCGCGCCGTCCGATCGAGGGACGCCCGGTTCGACGGGTGGTTCTTCACCGGGGTGCTGACGACGGGGATCTACTGCCGGCCGAGCTGCCCGGCCGTGCCGCCGAAGCCCGAGAACATGCGGTTCTACCCGAGTGCGGCGGCGGCGCAGCAGGCCGGGTTCCGGGCGTGCAAGCGGTGCCGCCCGGACGCCAGCCCCGGCTCGCCCGAGTGGAACCACCGGGCGGACGTCGTCGCCCGCGCCATGCGGCTCATCGCGGACGGCGCCGTCGACCGCGAGGGCGTCCCCGGCCTCGCGCGGAGGCTCGGCTACAGCACGCGGCAGATCGAGCGGCAGCTCAACGCCGAACTCGGCGCCGGGCCCCTCGCGCTGGCGCGCGCGCAGCGCGCCCAGACCGCGCGGCTGCTGATCGAGACGACGCCGCTGCCGATGGGCGACGTCGCGTTCGCCGCCGGGTTCGCGAGCATCCGCGCGTTCAACGACACCGTCCGGGAGGTGTTCGCGCTCACGCCCACCGAGCTGCGCGACCGGGTCGCGAAGGGCCACCCGCCGGCCGGGTCCGGCACCCTGGCGTTCCGGCTGCCGTTCCGGGCCCCGCTGTGCCCCGACAACCTGTTCGGGCACCTGGCGGCGACGGCGGTGCCCGGGGTCGAGGAGTGGCGGGACGGCGCGTTCCGCCGGGCGCTCCGGCTGCCGCACGGCCACGGCGTCGCGTCCCTGCGCCCGCACCCCGAGTACGTCGCCTGCACCCTCGCGCTCACCGACCTGCGCGACCTCACCATCGCGATCAGCCGGTGCCGGTGGCTGCTCGACCTCGACGCCGACCCGGTCGCCGTCGACGACCAGCTCGGCGCCGACCCGGCCCTCGCGCCGCTCGTCCGCAAGGCGCCGGGGCGGCGGGTGCCGCGCGCCGCGGACGGCCCCGAGTTCGCCGTCCGGGCCGTCCTCGGGCAGCAGGTGTCGGTCGCGGCGGCCCGGACGCACGCGGCGCGGCTCGTCGTCGCGCACGGGGAGCCGATCGACGACCCGCTCGGCGCCGGGGGCGGGCTGACGCACCTGTTCCCGACGCCCGAGGCGCTCGCGGGCCTCGACCCGGAGACCCTCGCGTTCCCCCGGTCCCGCCGCGCCACCCTGGCGGCCCTCGTGGACGCCCTCGCGCAGGACGCCATCGACCTGAGCGTCGGCAGCGACTGGGAATCGGCCCGCGCGCGCTTGGCGGCACTCCCCGGTTTCGGACCGTGGACGATCGAGACCATCGCCATGCGCGCGCTGGGCGACCCCGACGCGTTCATCCCCGGCGACCTCGGCGTCCGGACGGCGGCCCGCACGCTCGGCCTCCCGCACACCCCGGCCGCCCTCACCCGCCGCGCCGAAGCGTGGCGACCGTGGCGCGCCTACGCCGTCCAGTACCTGTGGGCGACCGGCGACCACGCCATCAACTACCTGCCCGCCTCTTAGGAGAATCGCCATGCGGACAACGCACACGGTTTTGGAAAGCGCAGTGGGGCCGCTCACGGCGGTGGTCACCGACGGCGCCCTGTCCGGCCTCTACATGCAGGACCAGCGGCACCGCCCTGCCCAAGACACGTTCGGTCTCCCCGCGGACGACCCGGACGAGAAGCCGTTCGCGCAAGTCGCGGAACAGCTCGACGCCTACTTCGCCGGGGACCTCACCGAGTTCGACGTGCCGCTCGCACTGAACGGCACCCCGTTCCAGCGGCGCGTCTGGGACGCGCTCCGGCACATCCCCTACGGGGAGACCGTCACCTACGGCGAGCTGGCGCAGGACATCGGCAGCCCCACCGCCTCCCGCGCCGTCGGCCTCGCCAACGGCAAGAACCCGATCAGCGTGATCGTCCCGTGCCACCGGGTCGTCGGTTCGAACGGCGACCTCACCGGGTACGGCGGGGGCATCGAGCGCAAGCGGTACCTGCTGGAGTTCGAACGCACCGTGCGGCACGGCGCCGCCCCCGCGCTCTTCTAGGCCCGGACGAACTGTCGGAGCCCTCGGATAACGTGCGGGCACGGGCCGGACGTCCGGTCCGCGCGGTATCGAAAGGGCAGGTCAGATGGAGTTCCGAGTCGACCGGCACACGCTCGCCGAGGCCGTCGCGTGGGCCGCGCGGACGCTGCCGTCCCGTCCCGCCGTGCCGGTCCTCGCGGGGATGCTGATCGAAGCCGGCGAGGACGGGATCGCCCTCGCCGGGTTCGACTACGAGGTGTCGGCGCGCGCCCGGATCGACGCGGAGACCGCCGAGCCGGGCCGGGTCCTCGTCCCGGGCCGGCTGCTGTCCGACATCGTCAAGAACCTCCCCGCCCAGCCCGTGGAGGTCTCCACGAAGGGCTCCGAGGTCGTCGTCCGGTGCGGGCCCGCCGAGTTCGGCCTGCTCACGATGCCCGTCGAGGACTACCCCACCCTCCCCGAGCCGCCCGCCCGTGCCGGCACCCTGCCCGGCGCCCTGTTCGCGGAGGCCGTCGCCCAGGTCGTCCCGGCCGCCGGCCGCGACGACACCCTCCCGATGCTGACCGGCGCCCGCATCGACATCGAGGGCGACACGATGTGGCTCGCCTGCACCGACCGGTACCGCATCGCCGCCCGCGAACTGACCTGGTCGCCCGCCGACCCGGGCTTCACCGCGGGCGTCGTCGTCCCGGCCCGCACCCTCGCCGACACCGCCCGGGCCATCCGGCAGGGCGACGAGGTCGCGATCGACCTCGGCGGCTCCGGCGAGGCCCTCATCGGCATCTCCGGCGCCGGCCGCACCATGACCAGCCGCCTCCTCGACGACCAGTACATCAACTACCGGGCCCGGCTCACCGGCGAGTGGACGTCCACCGCCCGCGTCCGCACGGCCCCGTTCGTCGAGGCGATCAAGCGGGCCGCGCTCGTCACCGACCGGGGCACGCCCGTCCGGCTGGCGTTCACGCCCGGCGAGGTGCGGATCCGCGCCGCCGCGGGCGACTCGGCCCGCGCCAACGAGGCCCTCGGCGCCGAACTCGACGGCGACGAGATCGACATCGCGTTCAGCCCCCAGTACCTCCTGGACGCCCTCGCCGGAATCCACACCGAGTGGACGCGCGTCGAGTGCACGGGCCCGACGAAGGCCGCGCTGATCACCGGGATCCCCGACGAGGAGGACGCCGCCGACCGCGACACCGGCTTCCGGTACCTCGCGATGCCGGTCCGCCTCACGTCCTGACCTAGAGGTCCAGCACCGCCAGGACGAACCGGACGTCCCGGTCGCCGGCGTTCGCGTACGAGTGCGGCCGGTCGCCGACGAACACGGCGGCCGCGCCCGCCTCGACGAGGTCGGTGCGCCCGTCCACGCCCAGCGTCAGCACGCCGTCCTCCACGTAGACGATCTCCTTGGTGCCGGGCACGTGCGGGTCGCTCTCCCGGGTCTCGCCCGGCCGCAGCTCCCAGCGCCACAGCTCCAGCGACGGCCGCGGGTCGCTGCCCGCCAGCAGCGTGCCGCGCCCGCCGTGCGCGCCCTCCCACAGCACCACGTGCCGCTCCGGCGGGAACATCCGCACCGGCGGCTCCTCCTCGACCTGCACCAGCCGGGTCAGCGGGACGCCGAGCGCGTCGGAGATGCGGATCAGCGTCCCCAGGTTCGGGTTGCCGCGCCCCTGCTCCAGCCCCACGAGGACGCCCTTGCTGACGCCCGCCCGCCCGGCCAGCTCGTCCAGGCTCCAGCCGTGCCCGGCCCGCAGCGCCCGGACCGTCCGCGCCACGGCCTCGCCGATCGCGCCCTGTTCGCCCACGCATTCCTCCTCAACGCGGACACCAGGATGCCACCGACCCGTCCGGTCGGTATGATGCACTGTCGAGTTCATCGAAATGACCGGAGGAAGGGCATGCTGGAGCGGATCACCGTGGACGAGGCCGTACGGGAGCTGCGGCCCGACTTCGCCGTCCTCGCCGTCACCGCGGAGGGACTCGCGAACGGGCCGGGCGACGCCGCCTCGGCCGACCTGCTCGCCCGCGCCGCGGATCGCGCCGACGCCGCGCACCCGCACGTCGAGGCGTGGCGCGAGGCGTACCGGGCGTTCGGCGCGAAGCCCAAGCGCACCCGCCCGTCCGTCGACGCCCTCATGCGCCGCGCCGTCCCGTCCATCAACCGGGTCGTGGACGCCTACAACGCGGTCAGCGTCGAGCACGCGCTGCCGATCGGCGGCGAGGACCTCGACGCCTACCGCGGCCCCGCCCGCCTCGTCCGCGCCGCCGGCGACGAACCCTTCGACGTCGTCGCGTCCGGCGAACCGGCCGTCGAGCACCCCGAGCCGGGCGAGGTCGTCTGGCGGGACGACGCGGGCGTCACCTGCCGCCGCTGGAACTGGCGGCAGTGCGTCCGCACCCGCATCACCGAGGACACCAAGAACGCCCTGTTCCTCCTGGAACGCCTCGAACCGTACCCCCTCGACGACCTGCACGCCGCCGCCGACGTCCTCGCCGCCCGCCTCCGCGAGATCTCCCCGGACGTCCGGATCGCCACCCGCCTCCTCGCATGGTGACGGTCCTCGCCCTCGGCGCCGCCCTCGCCTACGGCGTCGCCGACTTCCTCGGCGGCGCCGTCTCCCGCCGCGCCACCGCCCTCCAGGCGCTGCTGTGGTGCGTCCCCGTCGGCTTCGCCGTCGTCCTCACCGCCGCGCTGGTCGACGGCGGCGCGCCCACCGCGCCGTCCCTCGCCTGGGGGTTCGGCGCGGGCCTCGCCGGCGGCACCGGCCTCATCACCTTCTACGGCGCGCTCGCCCGCGGCCCGATGAGCGTCGTCGCGCCCGTCTCGGCCCTCGCCGCAGCGATCCTCCCCGTCGCCTTCGGTGTCCTGCGCGGCGAACGGCTCGGCGCCACGGTCGTCGCGGGCGTCCTGCTGTGCCTCGTCGCCATCGGCATGGTCAGCATGGAGCGGGACGCCGAGGCGCCCGCCGAGCGCCGCCTCACCGACTCGGGCCCCCTCATGGCGGCCGTGTCCGGCGTCTGCTTCGGCGTCTTCTTCACCGTCCTCGGCGCGGCGGGCGAGGACGGCGGGCTCTGGCCGATCGTCGGCTCCCGCGTCGGCAACCTCGCGGTCGTCCTGACGGCCGTCGCCGTCACCCTCCGCCTGCGCGGCGGGAACCTCGGCCCCCGCGTGTCCGGCCGCGCGCTCATCGCCCTCGCGCTGCTGTCCGGCACCCTCGACGCGGGCGCGAACGTCCTGTTCGTCGTCGCCACGCAGCAGGGCCTGCTCAGCCTCGCGGCCGTCCTGACGTCCCTCTACCCGGCGATCACCGTCCTGCTCGCCCGCGTCGCCTACAGCGAGCGCCTCCGCGCCGTCCAGCGCGTCGGCCTCGCCGTCGCCGCCACCGGCGTCGTCCTGGTGACTGCGGGCGGATAGTGGAATAGATTATTCCGTTCTGCTAGAATGGGGGTCCTGAACAGCGGGGCGAAGGGGCGGAAGATGAACCGGAAGAGCGAGTGGACGATCCTGGACGAGGCGCACGAGCTCCTGCGGGCGGCCGTCCGCGGCGTCCCCGCCGGGGACATGGGCAAGCCGACCCCCTGCGCGGACTGGACCGTCGCCCAGGTGCTCCAGCACGCCGTCGGCGACCAGCTCGCCTACGCCGCCGCCATCACCGGCGGCCCCGGACCCGAGGAGAACCCGTTCACCCCGTCCGGGACCCTCTCCTCCTCCCCGGAGACCTTGGTGGACGCCGCCGTCCGCGCCGTCGCCGACGCGTGGGCGACCGTCGGCAAGGAACGCGCGGGACGTCGCCGTCCCGATGCCGCCCAACACGATGACCGCCGAGACCGGCGCCGGAGCCTGCGCGCTGGACGCCGCCGTCCACGCCTGGGACATCGCCGTCGCCACCGGCCAGGGATCCCCCCTCGGCACCGACCTCGCCCGCGCGCTCCTGCCGGTCGCCCGGACGGTCGTGATCCAGCCCCTCCGCGACTACGGCGCCTTCGGGCCCGTCCTCGCCGACCGTCCGGGCGACGACGACGTCGCGACGCTGCTCCGCTTCCTCGGCCGCGACCCCGAGCACCCCGTCGCGTCCGCCTGACGGCCGCCGACTGGCAGACACTCGTGTCTGCCAGTCGGCGCGAGTGCCTTCTCCCCGCCGCCCCGGCCCGATAGGTTCCGATCATGGGCTGGGACGGCGACGGGGTACTGGCGGGGCGGTACCGGAGGCTCGGCCGGATCGGCCAGGGCGGCATGGGCGCGGTGTGGCACGCCCGCGACATCGACCTCGACCGCGACGTCGCCGTCAAGGAGCTCCGCGTACCCGACCAGGTCACCGACCAGGAACGGGACGTCTGGTACGCGCGGATGGAACGCGAGGCCCGCGCCGCCGCACGCCTCCGGCACCCCGGCATCGTCACCGTCCACGACCGGGTGATGGGCGACGACGGCCGCCCCTGGATCGTCATGGAACTCGTCCGCGGCCGCTCCCTCGAAGACCTCCTGGCCGAACAGACCGCGCTGCCCCCGCACCGGGTCGCCGCGATCGGCCTCGCGATGCTGGACGCCCTCACGGCGGCCCACGCCCAAGGCGTCGTCCACCGCGACGTCAAGCCCGCGAACGTGCTCCTCGAAGGCGACCGGGTCCTCCTCACCGACTTCGGCATCGCCGCCCTGGAGGGCGACGTCACCATCACCCGCTCGGGCGCGGTGCTGGGCACGCCCGCCTACATGTCCCCCGAGCAGGTGCGGGGCGGCGCCGTCACCCCGGCCTCCGACCTGTGGTCCCTGGCCGCCACCCTCTACACGGCGGTCGAGGGCCGCCGCCCGTTCGACGGCCCCGGCCACGGCGCCGTCTTCGTCGCCATCGCCACCGCCCGGCACGCCCCGCCAAGCTGCGGCGGCCCGCTCGCCCGGGTCCTCGACGGCCTCCTGCGCAAGGACCCGTCCGACCGCCTGTCACCCGCCGAAGCCCGCGACCTGCTCCAAGCCGCCCTCGGCCCGGCCACCGGACAGACCACCACCCTCGACCGGCCACCGCCCACCGCGCTCCTCCGCCCGTCCACCGGCGACGTCCCGTTCAGGCGCCACCGGACGGCCATCGTCAGAGCCGCGCTCCTGTGCACCGCGGTCGCCGTCCTAGCCCTTTTGGCCGGGCCGTGGAGAGGGGGGAGCGGGACGCTCCCCATCGAGCTGTACTGGCGCGAATCGATTTTTCTGCTGCTGCCCGTGGTCGTGGTGTTGGTCCTCATGTGCGGGGCGTGGTTCCTGCCGCACAGGCCGCCGCTCGTCCTCACCTTGATGTTCGCGATCCTCGGTGGCCTTCACCTGGAAACTCTCATCGTCTTCGGGCATCAGCGGTGGTTCGGCGGCATACCCAACATCGAGCCCCACGTCGGGTTCGAGGTCTCCTGGGTTCTGAGCGCCCTCGCGTTCATGCTCGTGTTCGCCGCGGTGAACCCGTCGCTCGCCGAACAGGTGGCGCACCCGCTTGCCCGCCGCGCCCTGCTCACCGTGGTCGTGCCCGTCGAGGGCCTGGCGGCCCTCCTCTGGGTCGTCCCCGTCTATTCGGCGGCAGGGGCGGGCCCGGACCTGGAACCGGACCAGAACGGCCCCTTGTTCGCCGCGCTTCTCCTCCTGGGCCTGTTCTGGCTCGGCGTCCAGCCGTTCATCTGGTCGAGCAAAGTCAGGGCCGAGTTCTCCCGCCGCTGACGTCACCAGTAGTCCGGGGTCGGGACGGCACCCCGGAAGTCGCCGGCGCGCAGCGCCTCGACCGGTATCGACCAGTGCATCCAGCCCCCGTCGCCGCCCATGTGCCAATCGTCCTGCTCCGACAACTGGAGCAGATGCTGATGGGCTCTCGACGCCTCGGCGTCCGGAAAACCCGACGCGCTTCCCGTCGGGAAGGCCGGCCAGCCGAAGGCGAGGTCGGTGCTGTAGAGCGCGCCCGGCCGCTCGGGCCAGTCGCTGTCCGGGTTCCAGGTGGCGATGTAGTCGCGGACGGCGTCCGTCCCCGCGCCGAGCACGTCCCAGGCGGGGTCGTAGTCGTCCGGGAAGGCGAACCCGGGCGAGACCGTCCACGCGACCGACGCGAAGACGCTGCACCCGCCGGGCGCGTCCGTCTCGGCGGCGAGCCCCGGACGCGCCGGGACGACGGCCCCCACCTCCGGCGCGTCGAGAGCGAACTCGAGCGCCCGCTCCACCGCGGCGGGTGCCGCCAGGTCGGAGTGGCCGTCGAGGTAGAAGAAGTTGAGCACCCCCGTCCCGTCCGGCACCAGATCGCCGAGCCAGGGCGCCAGGACGTCGAGGTCGAGGACCGCGAACAGGCTCAGCGGAACACCACCGCACTCCGGCCACGCCGTCCCGGGGTCGAGCATCGCCCGCCCCCCGAACCGGCAGTGCCCCGAACCGCTCAATACAGAACTCACGCAACGCCACGCGTCCCGCCCCGCCCGCTCCAGCGAACCGAGAAGCCGGTGGACGAACTCCGCACGGGCGGCGGGCCGCCGACGCACCGTGTCCCCGACACGGACACTGGCGTTCCCGAAGCCACCGGGCGGCGAGGATTCGGACACCCGTCCATCCTGCCCCGCCGACGACGGGTGCCCCGAGCGTCGAGTCCGCGCCTCAGGCGCGGAGGGAGTCGATCAGGGTGTCGACGGCGGCGAGCGCGGTGCTCGTGTCGAGTCCGGTGCGGGACACCAGGGACAGGCCCTGGACGGTGAACAGCAGCAGCTGGGCCTGGGCCTCCGGGGCGGCGTCCCGGGTGACCTCGCCGGTGGCCTGCGCGCGCCGCAGCGCGTCGGCGACGATGCCGGTGAAACGGGCGTGCGAGCGGGCCACGATCTCGCCGGCCTCGGCGTCCTCCGGGACCAGTTCGGCGGTGGTGTTGCCGATCATGCACCCTCGCGGAACGCCGACGTCGGAGGCGTACTCGTGCGCCCGGGCCGGGGTCGCGAGCACCTCGCGCAACGCCGGCAGCACCGGCCCGTCCTCCAGCGCCGCGACCAGCCGCCGCTCGTAGGTGTCCCAGTAGAGCCGGACCGCCGCCAGGTAGAAGCTCCGCTTGTCGCCGAAGGCGCCGTACAGGCTGCCCCGCTCCACGGCCAGCGCGTCGACGAGGTCCTGGACGGAGGTCGCGCCGTAGCCCCGGGACCAGAACAGCAGGAGCGCGCGCTCCAGAGCCTGCTCCTTGTCGAACGCGCGGGGGCGCCCCGTCCGTGCCATGCCCCCAGGCTACGACTTTTTGACCGCCCGCACAAAACTCCGTACGGTGCTGCCCGAGGTACTTCTTGAACGCCCGCACAGAAGTCGGGCGCACCGCGACGACGCGCCTTGAGCGCGAGCGAGGAGAAAGATCGATGGGTCGTCTTGAGGAGAAGTACGCGCTGATCACCGGCGGGACGGGCGGCATCGGGTTCGAGACCGCCCGCGAGTTCCTCGCCGAGGGCGCGTCCGTCGCGATCACCGGCCGCTCGCCGGAACGGCTGGACGAGGCCGCCCGGCGGTTGGACGGTCCGCTGCTGCCCATCCGCAGCGACGCCGGCGACGTGCCCGGCCAGGCGGCCCTCGCGGCGCGGCTGCGGGACGAGTGGCCGCGGCTCGACATCGTGATGATCAACGCCGCCGACGTCACCCACCTGCCGATCGAAGCATGGACCGAAGAGGCGTTCGACAGGCTCGTCGCCACCAACCTCAAGGCGCCGTTCTTCCTGATCAGAGCCCTGCTGCCGCTCCTGTCGCAGGGAGCGTCGGTCATCCTCGTCGGCTCGGTCTCGGCTTTCATCGGGCACGAGAACGCGGCCGTCTACGGCGCCGCCAAGGCCGGCCTGCTGTCGTTGTCCCGCGGGCTGACCTATGAGCTGAGGGACCGGGGCGTCCGGGTCAACGGACTGAGCCCGGGGCCGACCGTCACCGACACGTTCAAGCCCCTCGGCCCCGAGCGCCAGGCCGCCATCTACGACGAACTCCGCCGCACGGTGCCCCTCCACCGCCTCGGTACGGCCACCGAGCTGGCGAAGGCGGCCGTCTACCTAGCCTCGGACGAGTCCGCGTACACCGCCGGCACCGTGCTGCGCGTCGACGGCGGCATCGGAGAACTCGCCTACTGACCACCCGCCTCGCGGAACCTCAGAGGTCGTGGGCGCCCGACCTGATCGCGCCGAGCAGCGCCCCGAAGGCCCCCCGGTCGAACAGCAGCTTCGGCCCGACGGCGTCCTTGCTGTCGTGGACGGCGACCGCGCGGCGGAGGCCGCTCACCTCGACGCAGTTCTCGCCGATCGTGGGCGGCCGTCACAAGCCGGTCGACCTGAGGGGCCCAGGCCCTGCCGCCACACACATCACATAGAGCACACGACGCTCACAGTGACGGCCCAGCGCTCCAGGCGCCCCCTCGCGAGTACGGCGGGGGCTGCGAGGGATTCCGTCGGAACGGGGGCGGACGACCGTGTGTCCATAATGGCTATCGCGAGAAGTGGATGACTTGAAGGAGAGAGCCATGTGGGCCGTGAGTTCGTTGCCCTACCTCGCTCCCCGGCGGGACGGGGAGGGCGACGCCTGGTCCCAAGAAGCGGCTCAGGCCGGACGCACGGGCACGCAGAATCTCCGCAAGGTCGTCATGACGGCGCCACCTGCGGATGCGGCCGCGGCCCTGGCGTTGCCGGAGGACGCGTCGGCCGTGCTGCGCGGGAGAACGATCCTGCTGGACGATCGCCCTGTCGAACTGGTCGACTCGTGGTATCCGGCCGACGTGGCCGCCGGGACGGCGCTCGCCGAACACGCGAAGATCAAAGGCGGTGCGGTCACGTTGCTGGCCGACCTCGGATACACCGTGCACGAGGCTCGTGAAGAGATCGAGGTTCGTCCGGCGACCGCTGAGGAAGCGGACGGGCTCGGGCTCCCGGACGAGGCTCCGGTGATCGTGCTGCGACGGACGTGCCTGACGGCCGAAGGAGTGCCGTTCGAGTACTCGGTGATGGTCATGGTTCCCGAGGGGCGCCGCTTGCGCTACCGGATGATTGCGAGTTGACGGACATGGTGCGTGCTGACGAACGGCCGCCGTACGAGCGGATGGCCGCGATCCTGCGAGCCCGGATCATGGCGGGCGACATCGCACCCGGAACCCAGCTGCCCTCCACGGCGCGCCTGGTGGAAGAGTTCGGGGTGGCCAACACCACCGTGCAGAAGGCTCTGGCGGTGCTCAAGGGCGAGGGCTACCTGACCAGCCGGCAGGGCAAGGGCGTGTTCGTCCGTGACCGCCAGCCGTTCCGGGTCGGGGCCGAGGTGTACTTCGAGCCGGCTCCGGGCGGCTACTCGTACGAACTGCTGGAGGTCGCCGAGGTCGTGGCCCCGCACGAGGTCGCCGTCGCATTCGGCTTGCGGGACGGCGAGCGGGTCATGATGCGTCGTCGGTTGCTGCGGCATGCCGGACGTCCGGTGGAGCTCGACCGGTCGTACTACCCCCTTGAGCTGGCGCACGGCACCGACCTGGCCGGACACCAGAGGATTCGCGGTGGTGCGCCCCGAGTGCTGGCCGAGCTCGGACTCCCTCTGCGTCACCACGTCGACGCCGTGTCCGCGCGGATGCCGACGAGCGAGGAGGCCGAGCTCCTGTCACTGCCGAACGTGCCGGTCCTTCGGCAAGTCAGGGTCGTCTACTCCGACCATGACCGTCCCGTAGAGGTCTCGGTGCTCATCAAAGGGTCCCATTTGTACGAGTTGCAATACCGCCTCCCGGTCTGACCCTCCTGAGCCGCCGCCACCCCCTCGGTGACCCGGCGGCTTCATTTGATTACCTCTTGTATGCTTATCGCGATAAGCATTAAAGTTAGGTCGTGCCGTCGACTCCCGGCTGCCTTTGTGAACGGGGCCGAGAGCTGGCGGGACGAGAGCGCCGCGCGGTCGGGGTGAGATTGGAACCCTGGTCCCGACCGCGCGGCTACCAACCCACAAGGGAGGAGGTGCGGCCATGGTAGACATCCCACCGGCGGCGCGGGGCGAGGTTCGGCGCGTGGCGGCGGAGCTGGGAGACCTGTGCCCCGGCTGGTTCAGCGAGCGGCTCGACGGACGGCTTGTCGCGCGGCGGCTGGAGGCGCTGTCCGACTACCAGCGCGGGCACGGGTGCCTGGACGAGACGACGAAGCGGTGCTCGCCGAGGTGCGGCGCGTGCTGCCGGGCGCGGTGGCGTGGGCGGGCGAGTACACCGGCTCGTTCTGGCTCCTCCGCAGCGACCGCCTGGAGGAGTTCGCGGACGGACGCGCGCTGCTCGCCCGCGTCCGCGGACTCGCCGTGCCCTGGCCGCCGCCACCGGCCCCGAAGGCCCGCCGGACGGACGTCCGGCACGGTGCGGCGACCGGGCCGCCGAACCGGAGGCCCGCCGCGCCGCCGCGACGCGTCCCCGCGCGGCGCCGGGACGACGACCCGTTCTTCCCGCCGCCCAACCGGGTTCGCCGATTCCTCGGCAGATGCGGCGCGCTTCTCGGCCGAGTGGACGCGGCCCGCTGAGCGCGCCGTACCTGGTCACCGCAGAATTTCAGGCTGCTGTCATGTCACCGGCTCTTGGGGGCGTCCGGCGCCGTCCACGGGCGCGGACGCGTGCGCTTCTTCAGCGGCAACCCCACGCGGGCGGACTTCGACGACCTCGCCCGCCATGTGGTCGAGGGCAAGCTGAGCCCCGCGGTGGACGCAGTCTTCCCCCTGGAGGAGACAGCGGCGGCGCACCGGGCGCTGGAGGCGGGCGGCGTCCGGGGCAAGTACGTGGTCGAGGTCGCGTGGACCCCTGGGAAGGTGCGCGGGGCTTGTCCCCCGTGAGAGCTACCCGGGAATGTCCGCTGAGCGGTGACGATTCGTGGGGTGCCGATTCCGTAGCGTTCTTCTCGTCGCCACGGACACCGCGCCGAGGCGCGAGGCAGACCCCCGCTCCCGCTATGGAGGACCACGATGTTCCGCACCGTCAAGACCGCTGCTCTGACCGCCCTCTCCGCCGCTGTGCTCGGCGCCGGGCTCGTCGGCTGCGACGGTGAGGACCTGGAGAACTGGGACCCGCTGGCCGCGAGCCCGAAGGCGGAGGCCGCGACGTTCACGGGCGCCGAGAAGCTCGACGTGGACGGCAAGTCGGTGAACGTGTCGTGCTCCGGTGAGCTCGCGGACGGCAAGCCGGTCGTGGTCCTCCTGCACGGTGCGGGCGACGGTGTGGACAAGCTGGCCGCGCTCCAGAAGTCGGTGAGCGCCGAGTACCGGGTGTGCTCCTACGACCGGCTCGGGTCGGGCGCGAGCGCCAAGCCGGACGGGCCGCAGAGCTTCGACAGCACCGGGAAGGTGCTGACCGGGGTGCTCGACCAGGTCGCCGGCGACCGTCCGGTGGTGCTGGCGGGGCACTCGCTGGGCGGACTGATCGCCGCCCGGTACGCCCCCGACCACACCGACCGGGTGAAGGGCCTGGTCCTGATGGACGCCACGCCGGCGATGATGACCACCGACGTCAGCAGGATCATCCCCGAGTCGGCGACGGGCCCGGCGGCGGAGCTGCGCGCCCAGAACATCGCGGTCGCGCAGGGGCAGAACCCCGAGCAGCTCGTGATGAAGGACGGGCCGGTGAAGTCCGCCGGGAGCATCCCCGTCGAGGTGATCAAGCACGGGCAGCCGTACCTGGCGGCCGTCCCCCGGTACGGCCAGGGCCTTGAGGACGCGTGGACGGCGGGCCAGAAGAAGTGGCTGGAGCTGTCGAGCGCGAGCAAGCTGACCGTCGCCGAGAAGAGCGGCCACTACGTGTACGTGGACCAGCCGGACGTCGCCGTCAAGGCGATCGGGGGCGTCGCGGAGAAGGCCGCGGCCGCCTGACGGCACGAACGGCGAAGGGCCGCGACCGGAGACGGTCGCGGCCCTTCGCGGTGGCGGTGGTGGTGGGATTCGAACCCACGGAAGGTTGCCCTTCACACGCTTTCGAGGCGTGCGCCCTCGTCCACTAGGCGACACCACCGCGGAAGAGCCTACCGGACGCGGCGGCGTGCGAAGAACTCGATAAGCGGAGCGGCGCACTCGTCGGCGAGGAGACCCGCGATGACCTCGGGCCGGTGGTTGAGCCGGCGGTCGCGGACGACGTCCCACAGCGAGCCCACGGCACCGGCCTTCTCGTCGACCGCGCCGTAGACGAGGCGGGCGATGCGGGCCTGGACGGTCGCGCCCGCGCACATCGTGCAGGGTTCGAGCGTCACGACGAGGGTGCAGCCCGACAGCCGCCACTCGCCGCGGACGGACGCCGCCGCCCGCATCGCGACGATCTCCGCGTGGCCCGTCGGGTCGCCGCCGCCCTCCCGGTCGTTGCGGCCCGTGCCGATGACCTCCCCGGACGGGTCGAGGACGACGGCGCCGACGGGGATCTCGCCCGCGTCCGCCGCGCGCCGCGCCTCGTCCAGCGCGCGCCGCATCGCCGGGACGAGCCCGGGGGTGGGGTCGTCAGTCACGGATCCGGTCGAACTCCTCGCCGAACCCGGCCCGCTCGGCGACCGCCAGCAGCGCGTCGCCCGGCAGGGACCGCTCGCCGAGGTCGGCGAGGCCGCCGGCGTCGACGCCCAGGTCGTCCAGCAGGGCCGGGTCGCCGCCGGGGGCGCCGTCCGGCACCTCTCCGACGAGCTGGTGGAACAGGGGGCCGAGGCCGTCCTCGCGGACGGTCGACACGTACGCGCGGGGCTCCTCCTGGCCGTCCAGCCGGACGACCGCGAACCAGTCGTCGTCCTCCTCGACGAGCAGCAGCACGGGGTCGCCGTACGACTCGACGGCCGCCTCCCGCATCAGGTCGGCGACGTCGTCGGCGTCCGCGGCCTCGGCGAGGACGGCCTCGGCGCCG
Organism: Actinomadura rifamycini DSM 43936; assembly: GCF_000425065.1. GTDB lineage: Bacteria > Actinomycetota > Actinomycetes > Streptosporangiales > Streptosporangiaceae > Spirillospora > Spirillospora rifamycini. Next base: position 32,392 of record NZ_AULB01000025.1, on the reverse strand, counting down.
ACCCAGCCCTCCGGGGTCCGTGCGAAGACTGCGGCGAAAGAGGACACGCGTCCATTGTTACCCAACGGGTTCCCCAGGTCACGCCCGTGCGGGCGAGCGGTCCCGCGGATCAGGCGACGGTGTCGGCGGCCCGCTCGAACGCGGCGGCGAAACCGATGCGGCCCGCGATGCTGAGCAGCATCTCGTCCGGGTACAGCTCGAGGTCGCCGGAGATCGCGCCGAGCTCCATCTCGTCCAGCCCGAGATCCGCGAAGATCGACATGTCGCCGACCGGGAGGACCTGGTCGAGTTCCTCGTCGTCCGGGACGGGGATGTCCAGGTATTCCAGGACCTGCGTGGCGAGCGGCCAGTCCACCGACGCCGTGACGTCCGACAGGAACACCATCACCTCGTCGCCGAGCAGGCGGATCGCCACGAAGAAGTCGTCGCCGACCGCGACCAGCCCGATCGTGCCGCCCAGGCTGGGCTGCTGCCGCAGGGCATGGATCAGCCCCGCGAGGTCCTCGGTCAGCGCCACCGGGAGCACCTCGGCCTCCCAGGCTTCGTCCTCCCGGTACACCACGACGGCGAAGTCCGTCGCGTCCACATCCGTCATGTCCACCCCACCGGCGCGGTTCCTGCCAGGGCATGTTCGCAGATGCGGGGCGCCCCCGTACGTCCCACCGCCGAATTCGGGGCGGGCCGGCGCGGACGCCCGGCGCGTCGCGGCACCCGGCGCAACGAACCTACTCGATCGGCGCCGGGGGCGGACCGGCCGCACCTCCCGCGGCGGACGGGTCAGTTGATGCGGAACGTGCGGCGGCGCAGCGCCGCGTGGATGCGGGCGCGCCGCGACCGGTGCGGCGTGACGCGGCGCCGCAGCTCGCGGGCCTCGGCGAGTTCGCGGAGGAACACGGCCCGGCGGCGCAGGTGCTCCCGCACCTCCTCGGGCGAGATGTCCCCCTGGGGACCGGGACGGGACGCCCCGCGCCCCTCGTCCCCCGGGCGGGCTTCGGTGTCGGCGCGGCGGTCCGGGGAGGGCCGGGCGGGTGTGACGTCGCTCACGGACGGTTCGGGCGTCGAGTCCGGCGCGGGGTCGCGGGCCGGCCCCGGCGGCATCGGCTGCTGATCGCTGTCGCGGCTCATACCGCTTTCGTGCCCAGCTCATCCGCGTCCTATCCTGCCTCGTCCCGGACCGGACGAACGCCGCATGTCGGCTACCGTGTGCGCATGCAGACCCTCGCCGTCGACCACCCGCTCGTCGCGCACAAGCTCACCACCCTGCGGGACTCGCGCACCGACTCGCCCACGTTCCGCAGGCTGGCCGACGAGCTGGTCACCCTGCTCGCCTACGAGGCCACCCGCGACGTCCGGGTCGCCGAGGTCACGGTGCCCACCCCGCTGGTGGACGCCGAAGGCGTCCAGCTCGCCAGCCCGAAGCCGCTCGTCGTGCCGATCCTGCGCGCGGGCCTCGGGATGCTGGACGGGATGACCCGGCTGCTGCCGACCGCCGAGGTCGGCTTCCTCGGCATGATCCGCGACGAGGGGTCGCTGCAGGCGCAGACGTACGCGACGCGGCTGCCCGACGACCTGTCCGGCCGGCAGTGCTACGTCCTGGACCCGATGCTCGCGACCGGCGGGACCCTCGCCGCCGCGATCCGGCTGCTGTGCGAGCGCGGCGCCACCGACGTCACCGCGATCTGCCTGCTGGCGGCGCCCGAGGGGCTGAAGCACCTGGAGCAGGCGTTCACCGACATCACCGCGCCGATCCGCGTCGTCACCGCCGCGATCGACTCGCACCTGGACGAGAACGGCTTCATCGTGCCGGGCCTCGGCGACGCGGGGGACCGGCTCTACGGCGTCGTCTGACCGCTCCCGCCGCCCGCCCGTCGCGCCGTCCGCGGGCCGTCCGCGTGCGGCCCGTGCGCCGTCCGTCCGGATGACCACGCGGTCGCAAAGGGTGCCCGAAGATGTTCGTCGGCCCTGGTAGGGGGTATTGAACCCCCACGGAACGCCAGCGCGCGTTCCCCTCCGCCGCCGCGGCACAGGGGACCGTTACGGACCGGGCGGCGTGAGCGAGCTCGAGGATGTCGCAATGGCTCACCACGGGGATGGGGACCTGCCGCGCTACGCGGCGATCGGCGAGCGGCTGACCGAGGAGTTCGCGGGGGTGCATGCCGCAGAGACGGTGACCCGCTGCGTGTCCGCGGCCCGGTACGGCGCCGAGGAGGTCGTCGGGTCGGCGCCCGCCGACCTCGTCGAACGGATCGCGCGCCGGCACCTGGAGGTGCTGGCGGCGGTCGCGGCCGAGAAGCGCCGCACGGCGCGCCGGTCATCTCTCGACAACGCGCCATAGACCTTCCTTTGCCGCGGGTGGCGGCTGTGCGAAACTGATCCGGGGTCTCGAGTCAAGTGCTCCGGGAGGCAGCCGTGCCCGCCAAGAAGTACCTGACGTTGGCCGCGGCGGCCTTCGTGGCGTTCTACGTCGTCACACAGCCGGACGGCGCCACGCGGTCGGTCGAGACCGTGGCCGGCGGGCTCGCCGGCGCCGCCGGTTCCGTGATCACCTTCATCAACGCGGTCGGCTGAGGCCGCGATGAGACTGGTCACCCCCGGCGACTCCGCCCCCGCGTCCGTCAACAAGTACCTGCTGCCGCACGAGAACCAGGTCATCACCGTCCGCCGGCACCCCGCGGTCCTGATGGTCCCGGTCGGGCTCGTCCTCGGCGGCCTGATCATCGCGGGCGTCCTGGTCAACACCGTCGGCGCCGTCATCATGTGGATCTGGTGGGGCTGGCTCGCGCTGCTCGCCTGGTTCGTGTGGCGCGTCGCGGAATGGTCGGTCGACTACTTCGTCATCACGAACCAGCGCATGCTGCTCACCACGGGAATCCTCACCCGCAGCGTCGCGATGATGCCGCTCGCCAAGGTCACCGACATGAGCTTCAAACGCTCCATCACCGGCCGGATGCTGGGCTACGGCGAGTTCGTCCTGGAGTCCGCCGGCCAGGACCAGGCCCTCACGAACATCGACTACCTCCCCTACCCCGAGCAGCTGTATCTCGAGGTCTGCGAGATGATCTTCCCCAACAAGAACCCGGACGACTAGCCGAACCCGCGCCCGACCGCGGCCCGCTTCGTTACTCTCGATGTGCGTTAACCCGCAATGTGCAATCATGTCGGCACCCCAGCCGCCTGATTACTTCCGCTAAGTGAGTCCACATGCCGGGTCCAGGCAATGTCGGCGAACGTGTCCGCAACCTGCGGCTGACCAGACGCTTGTCGCAGGCACAGCTCGCCGGTCACGACCTTTCCGACAGCTACATCTCCTTGATCGAGTCGGGCAAGCGCACACCGACCCCGACCGTGCTGCGCATGCTGGCCGAGCGCCTCGGCTGCACGCCCGAATACCTCGCCGAGGGCGTCGAGCCGGAGCAGCGCACCCACCTCGAGGTCCGGGAGCGCCACGCGCACCTCGCCCTGCTGGGCGGTGACCCGGCGGCCGCCGAAGAAGGCTTCGACGACGTCATCGCGCGCAGCGACGACCCCGACCTCACCTCCCGCGCCCGCTGGGGCCGGGCCCGCGCCCTCGAAGAGCTCGGCCGCACCGACCTCGCCATCGGCCTGTTCGAGGAGCTGCGCGAGCAGGCCGAACGCGACCCCGGCCGGGTCAGCACGCTGCCCGCCGTCATCGCGCTCGCCCGCTGCTACCACACCGTCGGCGACCTCGGGCAGGCCATCGCGCTCGGCGAGCGCGCCATGGAGCGCCTCCGCGTCGTCGGGCTGGGCGTCGGCCGCGAGCACACCGAAGCGGGCCGCGTCCTCCTCCTCGCGTACGTGGACCGGTCCGACCCGGCGCGCGCGCACGAGATCGGCCGCCGGCTCCTGTACCCGGAGGGCGCGGACGAGCCCACGAGCGTCCACTACCAGCGTGCGAGCCTGCGCGCGCTCGACGAGGGCGCGATCGGCGACTCGCTGTACTTCGCCGACCAGGCCCTCGCGGCCCGCACCGAGGGCGCCCCGCCGCGCGCCGACGCCCGCCTGCACCTCGCCGCCGCCAAGGCGCTGCTCCGCGGCGTCGCGCCGTTCTCGGCGGAGAACCCCTCGATCGTCCCCGACGCCTTCGGGCGCCCCCGCCCCGAGGGGACCGCCGACGCCGCCCGCGAGGCGCTCGAACTCCTGGACCGGACGTCCGCGCTCACCGGCGCCGAAGCCACCGAGTCCGCGATCACCCGTGCGCGCGCGCTCGTCCTGGTCGGGAGCCTGGACGAGGCCATCGCGGGGCTCGAGCGGTTCCTCGACACCGGGTTCGCTTTGCAGCCGCCGAGCCCCGCGTTGGCCCGTCCGCTGGCCCCCCAGCCCGGACAGGACCTCGTGGCCCGCGCCCGGACGGCCGTCCGGGCACGTCTCGTCCTCGCGCGCGCTCGCGTCGCGCAGGGCGACCCGCAGGCCGCGCAGGTCGTCCTGCAGGCCGCGTCCGGGCAACTGGAGACGCTCCCGGCGGGACGGACGACGGCGCACCTGCTGCGCGACATGGGCGAGCTGTTCGAACTGGTCAAGGACGGCGAGAGCGCGGCCGCCGCGTACCGGCAGGCGCTCGAGGCCACCGGCCTGCGCGCGGGCCGCCCGCACGAGGCCAACTGCGACCTCGGCCGCGTCTGACGCCCGTCCGGGCCCGTCCCGGCGCCCGGCCCCGTCGCGGCTCCGCCGCGGCGCGGAATAAACGCACGCCTCCGGTGGTCCTACCATGGAGACATGGGATGACCGGCTGACTGCGGCCGGGTGATGGAGGGGACCGCCGATGACGCTGCGCACCACGCGCCGCTCCTCGCTCGTCGACCAGGTGATCGACCAGCTGAGGGACGAGATCGCGAACGGCGTCTGGCCGGTCGGCGGGAAGATCCCGCCGGAGCCGGTCCTGTCGGAGACCCTCGGCGTCGGCCGCAACACCGTCCGCGAGGCCGTCCGCGCTCTCACCCACGCGGGGCTGCTCGACAGCCGGCAGGGCGACGGCACCTACGTGCGCGCCACCAGCGAGCTGTCCGGCGCCGTCCGGCGGCGCCTGGAGAAGGCCGAGCTCATCGAGATCCTCGAGGTCCGGCGCGGGCTGGAGGTGGAGGCCGCCCGGCTCGCCGCCGGCCGCCGCACCGAGGCCGACACCGCCGCGATCGCCGTCGCCCTCGCCCGCCGCGACGCCGCCTGGGCCGCGGGCGACCACGCCGCGTTCGTCGAGGCCGACCTCGCCTTCCACACCGCCGTCGTCGACGCCACCCACAACCGGGTCCTCACCGACCTCTACCGCGACTTCAGCACCGCGCTGCGCGCGAGCATCGGCGCCGCGGGCGTCCTGCTGCGGCACGCGGACGTCCCGCACGGGCCCATCGCCCGCGCCATCGAGGCCGGCGACGCCGAGGCCGCCACCCGCGCCACGCACGCCTGCCTCGACCGGATCCTCGCCTCCGCCGCCCCCGACGCGGACGCCCCCGACGGCGCGGCCCCCGGCGCGGGGCCCGCGAGCGCGGTCGTGCCGGGCGCGCCGGAGCCGCCGCCCCCCGTCGGGACGCCCGGCGGGGCCGGGGCCGCCACGTAGCGAGACACCGCCCAGCGGGCCCCCTCCCTCCCCATCGCGGGCCGTCGCTCTGACACGCCCGATTCCTCCCACCGATTCCCGTTCCGTGGAGCCGCGCCGCGAGCGCACGACGAAGGTGAAATGAACGCGTCCTCGAACCCCTCCGCCACGACGGCGACCCCCGCCCCGGCGGCGTCACGCGCCACCGCGGCCTGGGCCCTGGCCGGGCTGGTGCTGCTCACCGTCAACCTGCGCGCCGCGATCACCGGGATCTCCCCGGTGCTCGGCGAGCTGCGCGACGCCTTCGGGCTGTCCGGCGTCGGGGTGAGCGTCCTCACCACGCTCCCGGTGCTGTGCCTCGGCGTCTTTGCCTCCCTCGCGCCGGTGCTGGCCCGCCGGCTCGGCACCGAGGCCGCCATCGCCGGCTCCCTCGTCATGATCACCGCGGGGATCCTGCTGCGCGTCGTCGCGTACGCGCCCGCGCTCTACCTTGGAACGGTCCTCGCGGGCGCGGGCATCGCGATGGGCAACGTCCTCCTGCCCGCCGTGATCAAGCGGGCGTTCCCGCGCCGCGTCGGCTCCCTGACCGGCGTCGCGATGATGCTGATGGCCGCGAGCGGCGCCGTCGCCGCCGGACTCGCCGTGCCGCTCGACCACGCGGGCGGCTGGCGCCTCGCGCTCGCCGTCTGGGCCGTCCCGTCCCTGGTCGCCGCGCTGGTGTGGGGCCCGCTCGCGCTCCGCGGCCGGCGCGCCGCCGAGGCGGCGGACGTCCCCGGCGGCGCCGCCCGCCCGGTGGAGGGCTCCCTGCTGCGCTCGCCGCTCGCCTGGTGCGTCGCGGTGTTCATGGGCCTGGCCTCGCTGATGTTCTACGTGCTGATGTCCTGGCTGCCGGAGATGATGCAGGACGCCGGGTACGCGCCCGCCACGGCCGGGATGATGGTCTCGGTCATGATGATCGTCGGTATCCCGCTCGGCTTCCTCGTCCCGGTGTTCGCCGCCCGGCTCCGCGACCAGCGCGCCGTCGTCGCCGCGATCGGCGCCGTGATGGTCGTCGGCATCGGCGGCATGCTCCTCGCGCCGTCCGCCGGCTGGGTGTGGACGGTCACGCTCGGCCTCGGCGTCGGCAGCGCCTTCCCGCTCGCCTACACGCTGCTGAGCCTGCGGTCGCCGAGCCCGTCGGTCGCCGCGCGGCTGTCCGGGATGGCGCAGACCGGCGGGTACCTGCTCGCCGGCGCCGGCCCGCTCGCGGCGGGCGTCCTGCACAGCGCCACCGGCGGCTGGGACGTCTCGCTCGTGCTGCTGCTCGCCCTGGTCGTCCCGGAGATCGCCTTCGGGCTGCTCGCCGCCCGCCCCGGCTTCATCCGCCTCGGCGGCGGCGGACCGCTCGTCGAGGCGAAGGAGATCGCCGTCCCCGCCCCGGCCCGCACCCGCTGACCCGCGCCGGGGTCAGCGGCGCAGGTCCACGGCGTCCAGGTCGAGGACGCGGGCGTGCAGGACGGTCCGCTGCTGCAGGGCCGCGCGCAGGGCGCGGTGCAGGCCGTCCTCCAGGTACATCTCGCCGCGCCACTGGACGACATGGGGGAACAGGTCGCCGTAGAAGGTCGAGTCCTTCGCGAGGAGCGACTGGAGGTCGAGCTCCCGCTTGGTGCTGACGAGCTGGTCGAGGCGGACCTGGCGAGGGGGGATCTTGGCCCAGTCCCGGGACGAGAGCCCGTGGTCCGGATAGGGCCTTCCCACGCCGACCGCCTTGAAGATCACCCCATGAGTCTACGGTGTCGGACGCGGTCGCAGAAAGAAACGCAACTACCCGGGTCACCATTTTCACCTCGGGTGTAAACCAATTACATCGCAGGTCAGCGACCCTGTGAGTATTTTGCGTCAGCGCAGTTTGATCGCCCCGCCGTCGGCCATGACCGTCTGGCCGGTCATGTACCGGGCGTCGTCCCCGGCGAGGAACGCGACGATGGGCGCGACGTCCCGGAGCGGGTCCCCGAACCGGCCCAGCGGCACCTTCGCGGCCGACTCCGCGTACTGCCGCGGGTGCGCCTCCGCCCACTGCGCGACACCGGCGGTCTTCGCCATCGGGCAGACCACGTTGACGCGGATCCCGTGCACCGCCCACTCGTTCGCCACGACCCTGCTGAGACCCCGGATCGCCTCCTTCGCGGCCGCGTAGGACGCCTGGTTCCGCTGCCCGTCCAGCCCGGCACCGGACCCGAAGTTCACCACCGACGCGCCGTCGGCCTTCTTCAGCTCCTCGAACGCCGCCAGCATGAAGTTCCGCGTCGCCCCCAGCCCGCTGTCCATCGCGAGCCGCCAGTCGTCGTCCGTCTGCTCGGCGAACGGACGCTGCCGCGACGCGGACGCGTTGTTGACCAGCGTGTCGAGCCCGCCGAACCGCTCGGCGGCCGCCGCGACCGCGCCGTCCGCGACGGCCCGGTCCGACACGTCCCCCTGGCGGAACACCACCGCGCCGCCGAACTCCCCGGCGAGCGCCTCCCCGGCGTCCCGCTGCAGGTCCACGACGACGACCCGGGCGCCGCGCTCCACGAACAGCCGGGTGATCGCCTCCCCGATGCCCGACGCGCCCCCGGTGACGATCGCCGTCTTCCCGTCCAGACCGCCGCTCCCCATGCCGTCCCGCCCCTCGTTCGTCCCGTTCGCGTCCCATCGGCCGCCGATCCGCGCGCCGACACCCTCACCGTAAGCAGGGGCGGAACGGCGCGGACGCGCCGGTACCGCTGATCGGTACCGGCGTCCCGGCGGCGCGCCCCGGACCGCCGGCCGGCGCGGCGATCCCGCGGATCCGGCCGGTGGGCGGGACGGGCGGTGGCGTGCCGCGCCGCGTCAGCGCGCCGCGAACTTCTCGACGGCCTCCGGGGTGACGGGGGTGAAGAAGTTGACGAGGTTGCCGTCGGGGTCGCGGAACAGCAGCGACCGGTTGCCCCACGGCATCGTGGCGGGCTCGGCGACGACGTCGGTGACGGCACCGGCCAGGTCCCGGTAGACGCGGTCCACGTCGTCGACGAGGAACTCGGTGATCACGCTGCCGTTGTCCGCCGGACGGGCGGAGCCCGGCGCGAACAGCGGGACGGTCGCGGTGCCGGCGATCGCGAGAGTGCCGCCCGCGGTGGCGATCTCGGCGAAGTGCTCGCCGGCCCACGCCGCCCGCACCCCCGTCGCCCGCTCGTAGAACGCGACGAGGCGCTTCACGTCACCGGTGATGATGCGGATCGAAGTGAACTTCATTGGGATCTCCTTGGCCGTGTGCGAGGCGTGCGTGCCCTGCGCCGTGCAGGCTAGGAGGGATAGTGGACAGAATCGGTCCAGTATTCGCGTTAGGTTGTGGAGATGTCCCGCCCCACCACCCGCGTTCTGACCCTCCTGGAGCTGCTGCAGTCGGGCGGCACCCGGACCGTGGCCGAACTCGCCGACCGCCTCGGCGTCGAAGGGCGCACCGTGCGGCGGTACGTGGACCACCTCATCGACCTGGACGTGCCCGTGGAATCGGTGCGCGGCCGCTACGGCGGATACCGGCTCGCCCCCGGGTACCGCCTGCCTCCCCTCATGTTCAGCGACGACGAGGCGCTGGCCGTCCTGCTCGGCCTCGTCGCCGGACGCCGGTCGGGGCTGACGACCGCGCAGGAGACCGCGGGCGAGACCGCCGCGGCGAAGATCCGGCGCGTGCTGCCCGAGCGCGTCGCCCGCCGTTTCGACGCGGTCCGGGAGTCGCTCGCCTTCACGGAACCGCCCGGAGCGTCCGGCACCCCGGACGCGGAGGCCCTGCTCACCGTCGCCGACGCGGTCCGCCACCGCCGGCCGGTCTCGGTCCGCTACACCGACCGCGACGGGCGGCGCAGCGACCGCACCCTGCACGCGTACGGGATCGTCGCGCATGCCGGCCGCTGGTACGTCACCGGCCAGGACGCCCGCATCGGCGAGGACCGCACCTTCCGGCTCGACCGCATCGCGGACGCGCGGACCCTCCCCGGCTCGTTCGAGGCGCCCGCCGCTCCCGCCCCCGCCGAGCGCCTGCTGACGTCGTTCGCCGCGGCCGAGTACCGGCACACGGTCACCCTGCGAATCCACGGGACGGTCGAGCAGATCCGCACCCGCCTCCCAGCGACCATCGCCACCATCGATGAGCACGACCCCGCGACGGGCGAGCGGGAGTCTGCGGATGAGCGTTGGCTGCGTGTTCGGCTGCGGGTGGAGCGGCTCGACTGGCTGCCCCCGGTTCTGGCCTCGCTCGACCGGCCGTTCGCCATCGAGCGGCCCGACGAGCTCCGCGACCTCGTCGCCGCACTCGCCGAACGCCTCGCGTCCTCCGCACGCCGCGCCTGACCGACCGACGGTGCCCTAGCGCGGCGGCATCGCCGCGATCGCCGCCCCGGCGACCTCCCGGGCCTTCGCCCGGCACCCCGACCGGCCCAGGTCCCCGTTCAGCGACACGTCCCCCATGAGATTGCCGTCCAGGACGTACAGTGAACAGGCCCCACTCCCCGGCCCAAGGGGAAGTCGGATCGGGCACCTCCCAGAACGCGCGACTGGAGGCAGCCATATAGACATGAGTGTCTCTTCGGCTGTGGCGACCGACACGCGCCACAAAACACTGAAGGCGGCACCCGATGGGTGCCGCCTTCGACGTCGTGCGCCCCGAAGGGCGAGCGGAGGATGCGAGATTCGAACTCGCGAGGGCGTGAACCCAACACGCTTTCCAAGCGTGCGCCCTAGGCCACTAGGCGAATCCTCCGCAGGACAGCCTACCGGGTACCGGGCAGTGGTCGCGCATCAATTACCGCCCCCACCGGAATCGGACCGTAGACGTGCGGGAACACCCCGTCCCCCACCGGCTCGTCCCGGACGGGCGCGCCGCCCAGCCGCGACACGTCGATCACCAGCAGGACCAGCTCGTCCCGGTCCACACCCTTGTAGAAGCGGTCGAGGACGCCTCGCACCTGGTCCATGTCGGACGAGCAGTGCACGAAGCCCTCGTCGTCCAGCGTCCGTCCGAGGGTGGACATGCGGTACGACACACCCGCGTCCCTCGCCGGTTCCCAATGGCGTCGTTCCGCGATGTGCAGGAGTGTGCGCCGCGCCGGAGCGGTATCGGAGTCGCCCATGAGGCGGAGAGTAACGCCGGAACCGTGCCAATCCCGGGCCGGGATGCCATAGACTCTGAGCAGACCCCTCGCATGGCGTCACCCTGTGAACCTCCCCAGGGCCGGAAGGCAGCAAGGATAAGCAGGCTCTGGCGGGTGTGCGGGGGGTCCTTTCGTTTCTGACGCTCTGCTCTTGAGGAGGGCGGACCCCCGATGAGTCTGGCTCTGTACCGCAAGTACCGGCCTGCGACGTTCGCCGAGCTCAAGGGGCAGGAGCACGTCGCCGAACCGCTGCAGCAGGCGCTGCGCAACGGCCGGATCAACCACGCGTACCTCTTCAGCGGCCCGCGCGGCTGCGGCAAGACGTCCAGTGCCCGCATCCTGGCCCGCTCCCTGAACTGCGAGAACGGCCCCACCCCGGACCCCTGCGGCAAGTGCGACTCGTGCGTCGCGCTCGGCCCGACCGGCACCGGGCACATCGACGTCATCGAGATCGACGCCGCCTCCCACGGCGGTGTGGACGACGCCCGCGACCTCCGCGAACGCGCCTTCTTCGCGCCCGTCTCCGCGCGCTTCAAGGTCTACATCATCGACGAGGCGCACATGGTGACCCGCGAGGGCTTCAACGCGCTGCTGAAACTCGTCGAGGAACCGCCGCCGCACCTGAAGTTCGTGTTCGCGACCACCGAGCCGGAGAAGGTCATCGGGACGATCCGGTCCCGGACGCACCACTACCCGTTCCGGCTGATCCCGCCCGGCACCCTCACCGAGCTCGTCGAGGAGATCCTCGAGTCGGAGAACGTCCCGTACGAGGCGTCCGCGCTGCCGCTGGCGGTGCGCGCCGGCGCCGGGTCCGCCCGCGACACCCTGTCGATCCTCGACCAGCTGCTCGCCGGATCGGACGAGAACGGCATCACCTACGCGCGGGCCGTCTCCCTCCTCGGCTACACCGACTCGACGCTGCTCGACGAGGTCATCGGCGCGTTCGCGGCCCGGGACGGCGCCGCCGTCTTCGCCGCGATCGACCGGGTCATCGAGAGCGGCCAGGACCCCCGCCGGTTCGCCGCCGACCTGCTCGAACGGCTCCGCGACCTGGTCATCCTGTCGAACGTCCCGGAGGCGGCCGGGTCCGGGCTGCTGAACGCGCCGCCGGACGAACTGGAGCAGATGCGCAAGCAGGCGTCCTCGCTCGGCCCCGGGGAGCTGACGCGGGCCGCCGACCTGCTGCACACCGGACTGACGGAGATGCGCGGCGCGACGTCCCCGCGGCTGCTGCTGGAGCTCATCGCGGCGCGGATCCTGCTGCCGGGCGCGTACGAGGACGAGGCGTCGATGTTCGCACGCCTCGACCGGTTGGAGCGCCAGGCGTCCCAGGGCGGTTTCGGCGGCGGTGGCGCCGGGGGCGCGGGCGTCGGCGGCGGTGCCGGTGGCGCGTTCGGGGGTGGCGGTGCCGGGGGCGGGGCTGGGGGGCTTGGGCAACCGGCCCCTGTACAGCCCCCGCCCGCCCAGGGGGGCGACCCCACTTCCAGTGTCAACCGCCCCACCCCACCCGCGCCCGCAGAATCGCGCCCTGTGGATAACTCCCGCACCGCGCAAGCCGCTCCGCCCCCGGACGGCCGCCCCACCGCGGGCCACGACCAGCGCCCCCCCGCCCAGCCGCACGCCGCCCAGGCCCAGCAGCCCCACGGGCAGGCACCCGCCCAGGCCCCCTCCGCTCCCACCCCCGCGCCCCAAGCGGCTCCCCAAGCCCCCGCCCCCGCCCCCGCCCCGGCGGCGGCCGACGGCGGCCCGGACCTCTCGACGATCCAGCGGTACTGGCCCGACGTCGTCGAGGCCGTCAAGCAGAAGAGCCGCGCCACCTGGATGGTCATCATGGCCGGGGTCCATCCGGTCGGGCTGGACGGCAAGGTCCTCACCCTCGGCTTCGACGCCGACGGACGGCGCCTCGGCTTCGTGAACGGGGGTCGCGACGTCGTCGTCCGCGAGGTCCTCAAGGAGCGGATGGGCGTCGACTGGCGGATCGAGACCGTCGTCGGCAACTCGGCGCCCCCGGCGGGCGGCGGCGGACGCCCCGGCGGCGGGTCGCCCGGACCGTCCGGCTTCGGCGGCCCGGGCGGCGGCCGCCCCACCGGAGGCTTCGGCACGGCCCCCGGCCACACCCCCGCCTCAGCCCCCGCCCCGGCTGCCCCTGCGCAGACTCCGCCGCGACCCGCCCCCGACCCGTCCGCCCCCGCCCCCGCGCCCGCCCAGGGACGCGGACCGGGCGCGGGACCGGGACCGGGACCGGGCGGGGGAGCGGGCGCGCCCGTCCACCACCCGGGTCCGCCGCCCCCGCCGCCGGACGAGCCCCCGCCGCCGCCCGAGCCCGCCCCCATGGACGAGAGCGACGAGGTGGACCCCGAGGGCGACGCCGACGCGGACGGGCTCGAGGCGGAGATGAGCGGGATGGCGCTCATCCAGCGGGAGCTCGGCGGACAGATCATCAAAGAGATCGACAACTCCTGACCGGAGCCGCGCGCCCGATCGGGACCGGCGCACCGCCGTCCGCACTTACCGCCGCGCGCCGCGACCCCGTAGTCTCGGGGGACGGACGTCCGGTGGTCGGCGGGGTCACCAGAGAGAAGGCCCTCACGAGGGGCCGGAAGAAGGAGTGCACCGTGGAACCCGGTGGTTTGAACATCCAGGAACTGCTCCAGCAGGCGCAGGCCATGCAGGAGCAGCTCTTCACCGCGCAGCGCGAGCTGTCGGAGGCCGAGGTCAAGGGCACCGCGGGCGGCGGCCTGGTCACGGCGACCGTCAACGGCGCCGGTGAGATCACCGGCCTGACGATCGACCCGAAGGCCGTCGACCCCGACGACCCGGCCGACACCGCGGAGACGATCGCCGACCTGGTGCTCGCCGCGATCCGCGACGCCGGCCGGGAGGCCCGCGAGCTGCAGCAGGAGAAGATGGGCCCGCTCGCGCAGGGCCTCGGCGGCGGGGGCGGCATGCCCGGCATGCCGGGACTCGGCGGTGAGGGCGGCGGCCTGCCCGGCGGCTTCCCCGGCCTCGGCGGCGGCGGCCGCTGACGCCTCCCCGCCAGCCTCCCCGCCAGCCTCTCCGCCAGGCTGCTCCCCGGCGACGTCCCCGGCGGCGTCCCTGACGCCTCCCCGGCGCCGCACGTCCACCAGAACCCGAACGGAAGGAAAGGTCCGTTGTACGAAGGGGTCGTTCAGAACCTCATCGACGAACTGGGCAGGCTGCCCGGCGTCGGCCCCAAGAGCGCGCAGCGGATCGCCTTCCACCTCCTGGCCGCCGATCCGGCCGACGTGGACCGCCTCGGCAAGGCGCTCAAGGAGGTCAAGGACAAGGTCCGCTTCTGCAAGACCTGCGGGAACGTCGCCGAGGAAGAGGAATGCCGGATCTGCCGCGACGCCCGGCGGGACCCCCACGTCATCTGCGTGGTCGAGGAGTCCAAGGACGTCGTCGCCATCGAGAAGACCCGGGAGTTCCGCGGCCGCTACCACGTGCTCGGCGGCGCCATCAGCCCGATCGAGGGCGTCGGCCCGGACGACCTGCGCATCCGCGAGCTGATGCAGCGGCTCGCGGACGGCACCGTCACCGAGCTGATCCTCGCCACCGACCCGAACCTGGAGGGTGAGGCGACCGCGACCTACCTCGCGCGGCTCGTCAAGTCCATGGGCCTGAAAGTCACCCGGCTGGCCAGCGGCCTGCCGGTCGGGGGCGATCTGGAATACGCCGACGAGGTGACGCTTGGCCGCGCATTCGAAGGACGGAGGCTGCTCGATGTCTGACACCAACAGCCCGCAGGAGTGGACGGCCCTTGCCGAACGGGTCGCCAAGCACGTCGAGAACTACCTCAACGGCCTGGAAGCCGTCGCGCGCGGCGACGGCGGCACCCAGACGGTGTCGCTGCTCCTGCTGGAGGTGTCGCAGATCATTCTGGCCGGCGCGCAGCTCGGCGCCAGCGCGGACGTGATCCTGCCCGACAACTGGGAGCCCGAGATGGGGGACGACCCCGATCTCGACGCCGTCCGGACGGGCCTCGCCGAACGCCTCGTCACCGTCGACGAGTACGTCGAGGTGTTCGACCCGTACAAGGACACCGAGCCGACCGCGTACCGGCTCTCCGACGACCTCGTGGACGTCGCCAGCGACCTCGTCCACGGGCTGCGCCACTACCGGCAGGACCGCCCCCTCGAGGCGCTGTGGTGGTGGCAGTACTCGTACTTCAACCACTGGGGCAACCACGCGGGCGCCGCGCTCCGCGCCCTCCACGCCGTCGTCGCGAACGTCCGCCTCAACGTGTCCGAGGAGATCGCCGGAGAGGTCGCCGCCGCCGCCGAAGAGGTCGCCGCCGCCCAGTAGCGGTCAGAGCTCCCGCGCCGGTTCGTCCAGCCGCAACCGGTCCCCCTCGGGCGTGACCGCGAGCCCGAAGCGCTCCACGCCCGGACGGTCGCGGCGGACCATGGCGTGCGGGGAGGTTCCCGAGCAATGCTCGCGGGGCCGGGCCCCGAAGGGTGCAGCAACGGGAGAGGGCAGATCACGGTTCCGGCGAACGGGACGACCGTCTCGTCCGCGCCGGTCTGCCTTCGCACCACCGCCGGGCAGGAGCCCGCGACGGTGCGTTTCCACCTCTTCATCGGAGAAGGAAGCGGCAGGGGACAGACGGCCGTGGAGATTCCGCTCACCGGGGACGGGCGTCGGCGGTAGGGCTTCGCGGGCGCGGGCGCGGGCGCGGGTGCCTGGGCTCGGGGGCGGCGCCGTGCGTTCGGACGGTCGTCGACTGACCGCGCGGCGTTCCGGGCCGTAGGGTGGCAGGCGTGACCGAGACGAAGGCGGTGAAGTCCGAGCAGACCCGCGCGCTGATCGTCCAGACGGCGCTGCGGCTCTTCCGGGAGCGCGGGTACGAGGCGACGACCATGCGCGCGATCGCCAAGGAGGCGGGCGTCTCGGTCGGGAACGCCTACTACTACTTCGGCTCCAAGGAAGAGCTGATCCAGGCGTACTACGACGAGTTGCAGGACGAGCACGTCGCCGCGTGCCGGGCCGTGCTGGAGGCGGAGACGGAGTTCGCGGCGCGGCTGCTGGGCGTGCTGCGGGCGCGCGTCGACACGATGGTGCCGTACCACCAGTTCGCCGGGAAGTTCTTCAAGTTCGCGGCGGAGCCGACGAGCCCGCTGAATCCGTTCAGCGCGGAGTCGGGGCCGGCGCGCGACTCGGCGGTCGCGATCTACCGCGAGGTGGTCGACGGCTCCGATCTGAAGGTCGACAAGGAGTTCCGGAAGGAACTGCCGGAGCTGCTGTGGCTGTACTCGATGGGCATCGTCCTCTACTGGGTGCACGACAGCTCACCGGGCTGCCGCAAGACGTACCTGCTCGTCGAGCGGACCGTGCCGCTGGTCAACCGGATGGTGGCGATGTCCCGAATTCCCGGGTTCAAGTCGGTCACCCGGGAACTCGTGGACATCATCCGCGATGTTCGGGCCTGACCGTCACGTATACGTGATGTCCCAGTGGTCGCTTTCGCGGGCGTACAGCCCGCCTTCGGGTGACCGGTACAGCTTCGACCCGTCGCCGCGGACGCCTTCGCGGTCGTAGCCCTCGATCTCCCGGTCGACGCACGGGGTCGGCGCGATGTCGATCTTGTAGCCGTTGTAGTGGCTGTGGCGGCCGGGGGCGTGGCCGCGCTCGGTGCCGCCGGTGACGACGATCCGGCAGCCGCTCTTGTCCGCGAAGCGCAGCAGCCCGTCGAGGGTCGTCCAGCGCAGCCCGTCGAAGGACGTGCACGTCGGCTTCTCGCGGTCGGAGCAGTTCCCGGTCGACCGCCACTCGATGTCCCGCGACCGCAGGACGTCGGTGACGAACGCGTGGTCGAGGTGCATCGTCTTCGACGGCGGCGCCAGGCCGCCCGGCTTCCCCGGGCGGGCGGCCGGCTTCCGGGCGGCGGGCGCCCTCCTGCTCGCCTCCGCGGCCTCGGCGGGACGCCCGTTCCGTGCGGGCGGGGCGTCCTGTGCGGGCGCCTGCAGGATTTCGACCATCGAGCTGGTCGCCCCGGCGTCCGGCTCGGTGCCGGGACCGGTGTTCGGGAAGACGGGCGCCGCCGGGCGGCCCATGGGCAGCGGCGCGGCGTCGGTGGGCACCGGAGGCCCGTCCGCCGGAGCGGCGGCCGCGGCCGCGGACGTCGTCACGATGATCGCCGTGGCGGCGAGCAGGGTGCCCGCGCCGAGGGCGAGCAGGCGCGGCACGGGGCGGCGGAGGTCGAAGCGCCCGGGTTTTCGCCGGTCGGCGGCGCGGAGCGGTCCGGCCGGCTCCGGTGCGCGGGCGTGCGGGTGCGGGTCGTGCGGCGGCCGTGTCATGCGATCCCCCCGATCAGCGATGTGGAGCGCTGCGCCGCCGCGTCGGACGGCGGCGCCGGGGGGCCATCAGTCACACTGCGTATATCAAAAGTGACTGACTGTGCTCGTTGGTGGCCGACGGAGGGATGCCCCACCATCTGATCGTGTAAACGCGGGGTCGTGCGGATGATCCGCACGACCCCGCGTCAGATCACGACATACCGAGATGTTTCCGGGCGAAGTCGATTTCGGCGGCCATCTGGGTGATGCGTTCCTCGACGACGAGCGAGCCGTGCCCGGCGTCGTACCGGTACACCTCGTGCGGCAGGCCCAGCTCCGCGAGCCGCGCGAGGTAGTTGTCGATCTGCCGGATCGGGCAGCGCGGGTCGTTCTCCCCGGCGAGGACCAGCACCGGCGCCCGCACCCGCTCCACGTACGTGATCGGGGACGACTCACGGTACCGCTCCGGGACCTCCGCGGGCGACCCGCCGAACAGCGACCGGTCGAACGCCTGGAGGCCCTCCATCTCGTCCTCGTACGCCGCGACGTAGTCGGCGACCGGCACGGCCGCGACGCCGACGCTCCAGTCGTCCGGCTGCGTGCCGATGCCGAGCAGCGTCAGGAACCCGCCCCACGACCCGCCGGTCAGGACGAGCCGGTCCGGATCGGCGAGCCCGGACGCCACCGCCCAGTCGCGGACGGCCTTGATGTCCTCCAGCTCGGTGAGCCCGACCCGTCCCTCGATCGCGTCCCGCCACTCCGACCCGTAGCCGGTCGAGCCCCGGTAGTTGACCCGGACGACCGCGAACCCGTGGTCGACCCAGGCCGCGGCGGACGGGACGAACGAGTCGTCGTCCTGCGCGGTCGGGCCGCCGTGGACGTCGAACACCGTCGGGTACGGGCCGGCCGAACCGTCGCCGGGCTTGCTGACCAGCGCGTGGATCCGGCCGCCGGGGCCGTCCACCCACGCGTCCTCGACCGGGACCGACGGCGGCGCGGCCGGCCCGGGCGGCGTCAGCACGACCGCCCCGGACGTCGACCGGATCACCGGGGGCTCCGCGGCCGACGACCACGAGAACTCGACCGTCCCGTCCGGGCGGACGTCCGCGCCGCCGATCACGCCGCGCGGCGTCTCGATCCGCGTGAGCGCGCCCGTGCCGAGGTCGTAGCGGTACAGCTCGTCGCGCGCCTCGTGGGAGTGCGACACCAGCAGCGCCGACCCGTCCGGGTACCAGTCCGCGCCGATCTCGCCGGGCAGGTCGAGGACGATCTCCTGCTCGGTGCCCGCGACCGGGTCCCAGACGAGCATCTCGTCGCGGCCCCGCCGCTCATGGTTCACCAGCAGCCGCGCGTCCCCCGCGACCGGCGCGAACCCGGCGCCGTAGACGCCCTTGCCGGGCCCGTCCCACAGGTCCGCGACCGTCGACCCGTCCGGGCGGACGACGCGCAGCGCCATGTGGCGGCTGTCGCCGTGCTCGCTGTGCCCGATCGCGATCAGCGCCTCGTCCCGCGACAGCGCCGCGACGTGCGCGTCCTCCGCGTGGTGGTACAGCACCTCGGGTTCCGCGCCCGGACGGCACAGGTGGATCGTGTTGCCCGCCTCCGTGGTGCGGCCGACGACGGCGAGGCCGCTCGCGCCCAGGGACAGCCCCGCCGGGTACGACGGCTCCAGCCCCGGGACGGCCGGGACGCTCTCCGCGCCGTCCTCCGCGTCGAACGCGACGCGCTTCCACACGCCGAACTCGTCGCCGTCGGTGTCGGCGAACCACCACACCCACGCGCCGGACGGGTCGACGCCGCCCGTCCACGTCCCGTTCGGCCGGTCGGTGACCTGCCGCCGCGCGCCGGTCGCCCGGTCCCACGTGTAGATCTCCCACGTGCCGGTCACGTTCGACCGGTAGACGCTGCGGTCGGGCGCGTCACGCGCCCATCGGGGCAGGCTGATCCGGGCGGCGCGGAACCGCGCCTTCCAGCGCTCTTCGTCGACCATGCCCCCAGTATGGCCGCCCCGGGCCAGGACGGGCGCCGGTGCGGGCCCGGGCGCGCGGGTGCGCGCGTCCGGGGGCCGGGTCAGGGGGCGAGGGGGCCGAGCAGCCGGTCGATGGCCGCGCGCACCTGCCGGTCCATCGCCGCCGCGAAGCCCGCCTCCACGGTGACCTGGGCGCCCGGCCGCAGCCGCGCCAGCGTGTCGGTCAGCTCGCCGAGGTCCTGCTCCTCCAGCCGGCCCACGACGTGCGTGGCGATGAGGTCGACGAACATCGCGGCGAGGGCGTCCATGCTCTGCTGCAGCTCGCGCCCGGCCGACAGGACCGCCTCCAGCGGCACCCCGGCCCGGACGAGCGTCACCGTGGCGTCGAGCTGGCGGCGGCTCCAGTGCGTCACGCGGTCGCCGTCGATCTCGATGAGGCCCAGGTCGAGGGCGCGCCGCACGGACGCGGCGCCGACCTCCTCGTCGGGGAACAGCGCGGCCAGCTCGTCCATCGTCATCGTGACCGGCACCTCGGTCGACCACGGCGTCGTGACCGCTTTCTCGACGCCGAGCACGGTCTCGATGTCGCGGCCCTGCTCCCACGCCGCCAGCAGCTCCCGGATGCCCTCCAGGGTGTGGCCGCGCTCCAGCAGGTTGGCGATCATGCGCAGCCGGGCGAGGTGCTCCTCCGAGTACAGCCCGATGCGGCCCTCGCGGCGCGGCGGCGGCAGCAGCCTGCGCTCCTGGTAGTAGCGCAGCGTGCGGACCGGGACGCCCGCGGCCTCCGCGAGCTCCCCGATCCGGTACTCGCGTCCGTCCGGTTCCGTCACGGGCTCATCGCTCACAGGCGTCAGCATAGTTCGGCGGCGGGCACCGGGCCCGCCCGCGCGCCGGAACGGTCACCGCCCGGCGCACGTCTGAGTGTCGCGCCCGCCGTCCCGGAGGGCTCGGAATGGAAAGGCAAGGATGATGAGCAGAAGAGTCGCCCTCACGATGGCCGTGGTCGTCGCGGCGTTCGGCCTGACGGCGTGCGGCGGGGGCGGGGACCGGTGGTGCGAGCACGACGCCACCGACCGGCGGGTGAGCGACAGCCACTGCGAGAAGAACGAGCCCGGCTACGAGTGGGAGTCGGACGGCGACTCGAAGAGCAAAAAGAAGAAGAAGACGCGCCACTGAGGCGCGCCCGTGCGGCGGGGCCGCGCGTCCGCCGCGCCCCCGGCGTCGCGGGGCGCACGGACGCCGGGGGCCGGGCGGACGTCAGGGGGCGCGGCGGACGGCCATGACCCTGCGCCGTCGCCGCCTGCGGCGTTCGTCCTCGCCGCGCGGGGGCGTGCCGGGGTCGGTGGCGAGCAGGTCGCGGAGGCCGCGCGGGACGATGTCCTCGCGGCGGTCGGCGAACGGTGAGCGCGTCGGCTTCATGTCCCTCTCCTCTCCCTTCGCGGCCGGACCACCCGGACGGGCGGCCGGTTCATGCGCACGTCGGTTCGCGGGGCGTCCCACGGGACGTCCCACGGGACGTCCCGCGGGCCGTGTCCCGGGGCGCGGAGGGGCGGCCGTAGGCGCGGGCCACCGCGGCGATCGCCCAGCGCATCCGCGCGAGGTAGGCGTCGGGGTGGTCGCCGGCCTCCTGCGCGATCTCCGCGAGGCAGGCGCTCCGGTCACCGCCGCACGCGCCGAGGCGGGCGCGGACGGCCCCGCGGACCTGCTCGGCGGACGGACGGTCGGACTCCTGCAGCGCGGAGCCGTACAGGAGCCGTGCGAGTTCGGTGGTGTTCATCGAGGTGAGGATCGAGGTGTCGGACATCGTCGCCTTCTTCCTGCGGCCCGGTCCCTTCTCCGGTCCGCGTCCCTGCCGCCGTCGCCGACTCTGCCGCCGTTACCGACTCTGCCCGTTCGGCGGACTCATCGCCATCCGGGAAAACACCCTCAAAAGGGATGCGGCTCACCCGTACGCGGCCCGTGGACGGGGTTCGGGGTACTTGGGAGGCCCGGGAGTCCCGGCGTGTCGCGGGACTCGTCAGGGGGCCGGAAGGTCGCCTCGGCGATGGAGGGACGTGATGTTCCGTGGTGATAAACGGATGTTGTGCATCCGAGCTTAGCCGCCGGATGCAAATCCTTTGAGGGTGCTTTGGGGATGCTCGTGCGGAGGCCGTTCCCGCAGGGGGCGGGCGAGGGCCTCGCACCACGCGCGGACGGCCGGGTGCGCGCCGCTCCCCCGGCGCGTCGCGGCGAACAGGCGCCGGACGTGCCGCCCCCGCGGCAGCCGCGCGACCGGGACGGTCGGGGCGGCGCCCGTCCACACCAGGTCGGGGAGCAGGGCGGCGGCGTGCCCGCGCTCGACGAGCCGCAGGTGCAGCAGCAGGTCGGTCGACTCGTAGCGGACGTCCGGCTCGAACCCGGCGTCCCGGCACAGCCGGGTCGCCCAGCGCCGCGACGCCGTCCCCGCGGGCTCCATCACCCACGGGAGGCCGGCCGCCGCCGCCGGGGCCGCCTCCCCGTCGATGCCTCCGTTGGCGGATCCGGCGGGGAGGGCGAGCCGCATCTCGTCCCGCCCCAGCTCCGCGTACTCGATGCCGTCGGGGCGCGGTATCGGCTCGTCCGGGTACTCCTCGGTGACGGCGACGTCGAAGTCGCGGGCGAGCAGCGCGGGCAGGGCGCTCTCCGGCTCGCACTGGGTGACCTCGACGCGCAGCCGCGGGTGGGCGGCGCCGAGCCGGCCGAGCGCGTCCGGGACGAGCGCCAGCGCGGCGGTCTGGAACGCGGCGACGCGCAGCGTCCCGGTGAGGCCCTCGAGCGACGCCGCGAGGTCGGCCTCCGCGCGTTCGAGCCGCTCCAGCACCGCCTCGGTGTGCGCGACGAGGATCTCGGCCTGCGGGGTGAGCCGCACCCGGCGCCCGACCGGTTCGAGCAGCCGCACCCCCGCCTCCCGCTCCAGCACCGAGAGCTGCTGGGAGACCGTCGACGGGCTGTACGCGAGCGCCTCGGCGACGGCGGCGAGCGTCCCGCGGTGCTTCAGTTCGCGCAGCAGCCGCAGCCGGTGCAGGTCCAGCATCCCCGCCCTCCGATCGTTCGGTTCTGCTGATGATTATCGCTCGGAAACATGCGCTGGACCGATCGAACGACGCTGCGCAAGCCTGAACGTATGACGACGATGACCCGAACCTCCTGGTACGTCCGCCCCCGGTCCGCCGCCCGGGACCGGCCGTCCGGACCGCCGCCCGCTCCCCGCGCCGCCGTCGCCGCCTTCCACCGGACGCTGCCCGGCTACGCGCCGACCCCGCTGGTCGAACTCCCGGCGCTCGCCGCCGAACTGGGCGTCCGCCGGCTGTTCGTGAAGGACGAGTCGTCCCGGCTGGGCCTGCCCGCGTTCAAGATGCTCGGCGCGTCGTGGGGCGCCTTCCGGGCCGTGTCCGAGCACTGCGGCGTCGTGGAGCCGACGCTCGAACGGCTGCGTGCGCGCGTGCGCGGCGGACGTCCGGTCGAGCTGGTCACGGCGACGGAGGGCAACCACGGACGGGCGGTCGCCGCGATGGCGCGGCTGCTCGGCGCGCGCGCCCGCGTCTACCTGCCGGACGGCGTCCACCGCGCGGCGGTCGCGGCGATCGAGGGCGAGGGCGCGCGCGTCACGCGGGTCGCGGGGTCCTACGAGGAGGCGGTCCGGCTCGCCGCGGAGGCCGCGTCGGCCCCGGACGCCCTGCTCGTCCAGGACACGTCCGTGCCCGGCCACGAGCAGGTGCCGCAGTGGATCGTGGACGGGTACTCCACGCTTTTCACCGAGATCGACGACGAGCTGCGCGCGCGCGGGGCCGAGCCGCCGGGCCTCGTCGCCGTCCCGGTGGGGGTGGGGTCGCTGGCCCAGGCCGCCGTCGCGCACTACCGGACGGGCGGGGCGTCCCCCGTGCTGCTGACGGTCGAGCCGGACGCGGCGCCCTGCCTGCTCGCGAGCCTCGCCGCCGGACGGTTCACGACGATCGGCACGCGGGCGACGATCATGTCCGGGCTGCACTGCGCGGCGCCGTCCGCGCTCGCCTGGCCGCACCTGCGGGACGGCGTCGACGCGGCCGTGTCGGTGTCCGACGCGGCCGCGGCCCGCGCCGCCCGCGACCTCGCGGCGCTCGGCGTCCCCGCCGGGCCGTGCGGCGCCGCGTCCCTGGCGGGCGTCCGCGCCGCGCTCGCCCCCGGCCGCCGCGCGGACCTCCCGGACGGCCGCGACCGGACGGTCGTGCTGCTCGCGACGGAGGGGGCCTCCGCGAACCCGGCGGTCGCCGCCGGCGCCCGGCCCTGACCCGGGGGACATATCTCCGGAATCGGGGTGAAATCAGGGGGGACAGGCGTTCTACGCGTCGGTAACATGCCACTACTCGCGGGTACGGCACCACCGCGAACCACCGACCCGTGCGGAGGTGACCGATGCGGACCATCGCGGCACCCGTGGCCGACCGCCTCAACGACCGCCTCGACGAGATCGCCGCCGAGGTCGCCGGCGACATCACCGTCCGCGTCCCCGCCTACGCCCACCTGCCCGACAAGGTCGTCGCCCGCGCCCTGCGCGACGCCCTCGCCGTCTACGCGGGCGCCCACGGCAAAGCCGCCGCCCTCGACTGGTTCCGCCGCCTCGGCGCCCGCTCCGCCCGCGCCGGCCAGGACGTCCGCCAGCTCGAGTCCGCGCTCCGCACGGGCGCCCGCATCCTCGTCCGCGAGATGGCCGGTGCCGCCGCGCGGCTCTACCCGCCCAACGACGAGTTCGTCGCCGTCATGGAACGCGCCTTCACCGGCGAAGCCGAGATCATCGACGCGGCCCTCACCGCGCACCGCATCGCGTACGCGGCCGACGGCCGCCCCTGACGCGGAAGGGGCGGCCGCCGGAACCCGTCACCGCGCGCCGCTCCGGCGGGCCGTCACCCCTCCCCGAAATGGTGGACGGCCCGCTCGTTCGGCACGCAGTGCGTCATCTTCAGATCCCCGACGTCCCGCGACCCGTTCTTGCCGAGGTTCGCGCGGCGCCGCTCGTCCTCGTCCGTCAGCGTCTGCCCCGGCAGCGGGTCCAGGTGCGCGACGGCGTCCGGCCCGATTCCGAGCCCCTCGCCGACCCGGAGGCCCAGATCGTCCTCCGCCAGCAGGAAGTGCCACACCATCCGCTCCTGGATCGGCCGCTCGCACTGCGACAGCTGCCCCACGAACGTCTCGACCAGCGAGTCCCGCTCCCAGTCCTCCATCAGCAGGTACCGCTGCCCGGCCTGCACGTAGTCGTTCGTCCGCGGGATCCGCTTGCGCGTCACCCGGCCGACGATCTCCGGGCCCTCGTCGTCCGACGTCGGGTACTGCGCCTCCCGCAGGCCCCCCGTGATGGACGGCTCGTAGTTCACGTGCGGGTTGTCGCCGGAGCCGTCGACGTAGTAGGCCATCTGGCCGTCCCGCTGGTTCGTCCGCACGGTGGCGCTCTTGGCCCGGTTGACCGGAAGCTGCAGGTAGTTCGGGCCCACCCGGAACCGCTGGGTGTCGCTGTAGGAGAACGTGCGCCCCACCAGCATCTTGTCGTCGGAGAAGTCGAGCCCGTCCACCAGGACGCCCGTCCCGAACGAGATCTGCTCGTTCTCCGCGAAGTTGTCCTTCACGTTCTCGTTCAGCACCATCCGCCCGACCGGCTGCGGCGGGAACTCGTTCTCCGGCCACACCTTCGTGTCGTCCAGCGGGTCGAAGTCGAGCTCCGGGTGCTCGTGGTCGTCCATCATCTGCACGACGAGCTCCCACTCCGGGAAGTCGCCCCGGTCGATCGCCTCGTGCAGGTCCCGCGTCGCGTGCCCCAGGTCGCTCGCCTGCACGGCGGCGGCGTCCGCCTCCGTCATGCTCCGGACGCCCTGCTTCGGCATCCAGTGGTACTTGACCAGCTTGGTCTCCCCGGCCTGGTTCACCCACTTGTAGGTGTTCACCCCGAACCCCTGCATGTGCCGGTAGTCGGAAGGGATCCCCCGCGGGCTGAACAGGTTCACGAGCATGTGCAGCGCCTCCGGCGTCTGCGACATGAAGTCGAAGATCCGGTTCGGCTCCTGCCGGAACGTCACCGGGTCCGGCTTCAGCGCATGGATGACGTCCGGGAACTTGATCGCGTCCCGGATGAAGAACACCGCCAGGTTGTTCCCCACCAGGTCCCAGTTGCCGTCCTCGGTGTAGAACTTCACCGCGAAGCCCCGCGGGTCGCGCGCCGTCTCCGCCGAGTCGCGGCCGCCGATGACCGTCGAGAACCGGATCGCCAGCGGCGTCCGCTTCCCCTCCTCCTGGAACAGCTTCGCGCGCGTGTAGTTCGCGATCGGCTCGTCGCCCCACCGGCCGTACGCCTCGAAGTACCCGAACGCCGTCACGCCGCGCGCGTGCACGACCCGCTCCGGCACCCGCTCCCGGTCGAAGTGGCTGATCTTCTCCAGGAACTGGTAGTTCTCCAGCGTCGCCGGGCCCCGCGCCCCGACCGTCCGCTGGTTCTGGTTGTCGTAGACCGGATGGCCCTGCCGGTTGGTCAGCACCTCCCGCTCGTCACCCGGTTGCGACCCCCTGCTCGAAACGTCGGTCACGACGCCCCTCTCCTCTCGCTGCGCGACGGTCCCCTCAGGGCCGCCGTACCCGGAGCGACACAGGGAAAAGTCACGCGCGGTGCTGTTTCAGTAAACGCCCGACCGCAGACGGTGAGCAGTTCACGGGCTGCGGAGAAGGTTCAGGCTGGTGAACATCTCCTGGCACCAGGCCAGCGCGGTCTCCGCCGTCTCCCACTGCGGGTCGCCCGGCGAGAGGTAAGGCAGGACGTACGGGTCGGGGACCCCGTCGGGCAGATCGTCCGGAAGGCAGGTGTACGGCGCACGCCCGTATTCGTGGTCGCGCATGCGCCTCGCCACGGGGCGCGGGGCGCTGTCGTAGACCGCGAACCACAGGCGCCGCAGCATCGCCGGGTGCGCCATCACGAACATCAGCCGCCCCATGTCCAGCGGCTCCGCCGCCGACACCACCCGCGCCACCCCCGCGTACCGCTCGCCCGCCCCCACGTGCGCGCAGAAACCCGACCAGACCTCCACGCTGTGCCCCGCCGCGATGATCGTCGAGCACAGCGCGGCCAGCGCCACCCCCCGGTTGCGCACCGCCGCGTGCGGGGTCGTGTGGACGTACCCGGCCGGGACGAGGAACGCCACCACGCGGCCCCGCGTCGAGAGCCGCTGCGGCACCGCGTCCACCATGCACTCCGGCGTACCGCTCAGGTAGACGCCGACGTCCACCTCCCCGCCCGTCACGTCCCACGCGGGCGCGAGCGCCGTCGTCACCACCTCGTCCCGCACCCGTTCCCGCAGCTCGGCGACCTCGGCGTCCACCTCCGGCAGCACGGTCGCCCAGCCGTCCCTCGCCAGCCGCAGCGCCTCCTCCCAGGACGCGCCCGGCCACGTCCCCCGGTCGTGGCGGCCGCAGCCGTCCGGAATGCTGTCGGGTTCGCGCGCCCGGTCCACGAACTCCTGCCACGACCACATCGGCTCCAGCGCGTGCACCGTCTCGCCGACCCCGCTCACAGCCCGAGCGCCGAACGGTGCGCCGCCGACATCCCCCGGACGACCCGCCACCGCATCGCCTGCTCGACGCTCGCCCCCGCCTGCAGCAGCCGCGCCGCGTCGATGCAGGCCCGCGGCGAGAACATCACCGGGAGCCGCTTCTCCTCGGCCGCCGCCCGCAGCCGCCGCACCTCCGCGAGCACCCCGCGGGCGTCGTCCGTCCGGTCCGGGGCGTGCGCGAGCGCCACGCGCTCCTCGAGCTCCTCGTCGACCGGGACGTCCACGACCGCGAACCGGTCGAGCGTCGCCGCGTCGAGCGCCTGCCGGCCCACGTACCGCCGGTCGCCGCCCGTCCCATACGTGTTCGCCGTCGCGACCAGCCGGAAGTCCGGGTGGGCCCGCACCATGCCGTCGGCGAACGCGCACGACCGGATGGACAGCGCCTGGTTCAGCTCGGCGAGCAGCCCCGGATGGCCGCTGTCCAGCTCGTCGAGCAGCATCAGCCCGCCGTGCTCGAACGCCCGCCGGAACGGGGTGCCGTGGTAGTTCCCGTGCGCGTCGTAGTAGCCGAAGATCTTGCTCATCGGCGTCGTCGGCCCCAGCGACAGCGCGTGGAACTCCTGCCCGAACGCCTCCGCGGCCTGCTGCGCCATCATCGACTTCCCCGTCCCCGCCGGACCCACCAGCAGCACGTGGCACCCCGCCCCCAGCGCCAGCACCAGGTCGGGGAACACCGCGTGCGTGTGCCCGCCGACCCGGACGGCCTCCGCCGCGGCGCCCACCCGCACCTCCACCACGGGCGGCACCGCCTCCGCGGCGGCCTCGGCCACGGCCCGCGCCGCCTCGCCGCGCGCGAACTCCCCGACCGTCCGGGCCAGCTCGGTCCGCGACTCCTCCAGCGCCTCCCACGCGTCCCCGAGCTCCTCCTCCACCGCCGCGAGCGCCCGCTTCAGCGTCTCCGCCGACGCCGACTCGGCCACCTTCTCCGCGGTGCGCGCCGCGACCTCCTCGGCCGCCCCCTCCGCGGACCGCACGATCACCTCGGCCTCCGCGACGCGCTCCCCCGCCACCGCCCGCGCGACCCGCTCGGCCACCCGCCGCGCCGCCGCCCCCATCGTCTCCTCGGCGTACGCCGTCCGCGCGAACGCGTCCGCGTGGTGCATGACCGTGTCGAACGCGACCGCCCCCGCGATCCGGCGGACCTCCGCCCGTGAACTCTTCCGCATGCCCGAAGTATCGGCCGCCGCCCCCGGGACCCCTCCCGCCGGACGAACGGGTGAGGCCCGCGCCGTCGCCGGCGCGGGCCTCGTTCGGACGAAACGGTCCCGGGCTTCTACACCCGGACGTCCGGGGAAGCGTTGCCCGAACGGCCTTCGGGCCCCCGCTCCAGCCGCTTCAGCCGGCCCCGGCCGGGATCGGGCGCCGGCCCACTCCCGCCGCTGGCCGGCGGACCGCCGGCGTTGCCCGGACTCGGCTGCCCGCCGCCCCCGGACGGAGGCGCGGACGGCGCCGGGGCGGACCCGGACGGCGCGCCACCGGACGGCGGCCCCGACGGCCCGCGGCCGCCGCCCTCGTGCAGCATGTTGCCCTCGCGCCGCTGCGAGGAGCCGTCACGCTCGTCCTCGTCCCGGTTCCCGTAGCGCGGCGCGTCGTCGCTCCGCCACCCCTCGTGGGGCATGCGGCCGCCCGACCCGGCACCGTGCCGCAGCTCCCGGCCGTACTGCCGCACCCCCGTCCGCGGCGGACGGTCGTCACGGGACTCCGCACCCGGCGCGGGCTCCCCTTCCGGCGCGACCACGGTCGGCTTCGGATCGCGGAGCAGCAGGGTCTGGTCGAGGCCCACGCCCTCCTTCCCCACCGGCGCCCGGTACACCGCCGGATCGGGCAGCCGCTCGATCTCCTCCGGCGTCAGCGGCGGAGCCTCCGGCTCCTCGATCCGCTGCACGAACAGATCGGGGTACATCGCCTTGACGCGATCGAGCAGCTCCCGGCTCAGCTCGCCGGACTTGAACCTGTGGTCGCCGAACCCCCAGGTCACCTGCGACCACCAGTCGCGGTTCCGCTCGTTGTACTCGTCCACGAACTCCTTGGCCGCGCCCCTGTCGGTGGCGAACTCCTCGGCCAGCTCGTCCGCCCTCGTCCTGGCTTCCTCGGCCCGCTGGAACCCGTAGTTGAGCGAGATGACCTGCGCGTTCATCGCCATCCCGCTCATCGCCATGCCGTAGCCCCCGGTCATGCCCTGGAACCGGGCCGACGGCGGAACCCCGACGACCGGCGGCCGTCCCGCCCCCGGCGGAAGCTTCACCGGAGGCACCTGACCGGGCTGCGTCTCCGGACCCGCCGGAGGCACCACACCCCCGGGCGAGGACCCCGGCACCGACGGACGACCCGCCCCACCGGGCGGCGTCCCGGGTCCGGTCGGCGTGCCGGGTCCGGTCGGCGGCGCGACCGGACCGCCCGACGCCCCGGGAACCCCGCGCGCCGGCCAGCTCCGCCCGGGCGGCACCGGGTCCGCCGCCCCACCGGACGGCGCGGGCGCCACGGGCTTGGGCCCCGTGGACGGCCCCGGCCGCGTCGGCGGGAGACCCCCACCGTCACCACCGGTCCCACGCGGCCCGCTCGGCCCGTTCCCCCCGAAGCGGGGCCCGGACCCATCGTCCCCACCCCGCGGCGCGCTCGCGCCCGGCGCGGCACGTCCGGCGCCGCCCGCACGGAGACTCGGCCAGGCACCCTGGCGATTGCCGCGCCCGGGAATGGGCCCGGTACGCGGGTTGGCGGCCGGCGCGGTGCGTCCGGCGCGCAGGCTGGGCCAGGTGCCCTGTCGCCCGCCTCGCCCAGGAATGGGCCCGGTGCGCTGGGTGCCGGCCGGTTCGGTTCGTCCGGCGCTGGGCCCCGTGCGGGGGGCTGTGGCCGGCGCGGTGCGTCCGGTTCCCGGTCCGGTGCGCAGGCTGGGCCAGGTGCCCTGCTGCCTGCCGCGCCCGGGAATGGGCCCGGTACGCCGGTTGGCGACCGGTGCGGTGCGTCCAGTGCCGGGGCCAGTGCGCGGGGCCGCGGCTGGCGCGGTGCGTCCGGTGCCCGGTCCGGTGCGGAGGCTGGGCCAGGTGCCCTGTCGGCCGCCGCGTCCGGGGATGGGCCCGGTGCGCTGGGTGCCGGCCGGCGCGGTGCGTCCGGTGCTGGGTCCGGTGCGTGGGGCCGCGGCCGGTGCGGTGGGTCCGGTGCGGAGGCTGGGCCAGGTGCCCTGCTGCCTGCCCCGTCCGGGGATCGGCCCGGTGCGCGGAGCCGTGCCGCCGGTCCGTCCGGACGACTGCCCGGTGCGTCCGGACGACGGCTGCTGCTGGGTGCGTCCGGACGGCTTGGGGGACAGGGACCGGTCGCCCTCGCCCGGGCGCCAGCCTGCCCCGCGCGCCCAGGACTCGTCGTCGAGCTGCTCGGCGGCGAGCACGGCGCTCCACCGGGCATGGCGCGCCATGACCAGGTCGTCGGAGACGAGCCCGCGGGTCAGCGGGTTGCGGGTGTTGGCGCGCTTCGCCTCGAGTCGTTCGAGACGCTGCTGCGTCCCCACCAGGTCCTTGCGGACCGCCTGCACGTGCTTCTGGCGCGCCTTGACGAGGGCCTGGTTGGCCTTGGCCAGACGCCGGTAGGCGCGCTGAGTGCCGGCCCCTTGGCTACGTGCGCGCTCGACGGCCTGGGCGGCGCGTTCCGCCCGCTTCTCGGCCCTCGTAAGCGCCTGCGCGCGGTGCTCCCGCAGGTACGGCTCGAGGAAGTCCCCGACCGGCTGCACGAAGCGAAGCGGCGTAACGGGGTTGTCGAAGGGGTTGGTGCCGTCCGCGAGTATCGGCCCACCGCTGTACACGGCCCGCTGGGCCAGGGGGTCGATGGCCTCGCCCGCGGCGGCGGTCCGCCCCCACAGCACCCGCATCGTGCGCGGACTCGTCATGATCCAGGGCTCGGGATGGAACGGCCCGCGCCCGACGGGTCCGAGGCGTCCGCGCCACCCGGAGGTGGTGCGCCGCTCGGGCGCCGTGCGGTCCTCCTCGCCGTCCCGTCCCACCGGTCCGGAGGCCGGCGGCACGCTCTCGGGGAGGTCCGGGGCATCGGACGAACCGGGACCGTCCGCGCCCGGGACGCCCGGGGCCGGGTCCGGTCCGGGCTTGGCCGGGGTGTCCTCGGGCCGCTCCGGGTTCGGGGTCCGCCCGGGCTCGTCCTGGTCGCCGGCGCCGTCCGGGCCGTCCGCACCGCCGAACTGGACGGGCCGGTCCGGTGCGTTCGAGGACGGGCGCGGCTCCGCGTCCCGCGGCCGGGTCTGCGGCACCCGGTACTGCTCCTGGGCCCGCTCGATCCGCTCGCGCAGCCGCCGCTGCTGCTCCTCGAGGCGCTGCGCGAAGGGGTTGTCCGACGCGCTCGGGGACGACGCCGCGTGCACGAGCCTCGGGGGCGCGGGCCCCTCCGCCGCGTGCGCGGCGTCCGCCGCCAGCACGTCGTGGGCCAAGGCACCGAGGACGGTGAAGAGGAATCCCCCGCCCAGGGTCAAGCCCACTCGTATCGGTCTGATCATGCTCGCCAGCCCATCCGTCCGGCGAGGCGTCCGGCAACCCTTCCGGGGCGTCCGGACACCTCCCGGACACTTCCCGGACACCCCAGGGACGCCCGCGCGCGCGAGGCCCGCGCCGGTCGGCGCGGGCCTCGCTCAGACGGAACGCGGGTCAGACACGGACGGACGCGTCACCGGACGGCCCGCCGTCGTCCTCGGGCCCCCGCTCCAGCCGGTGCAACCGCTCCGGTGCGGGCGCGGGAGCCGGACCGCCGCCACCCGACGGCGCACCCCCGCCACCGGACGCCGGAGGGCTCGCGGCCGGCGGCGGGCTCGACGGCCCCTGGGCGGGCGGCGGGCCGCCGTCCCCGCCGCGGCCGCCGCCGTCCCGCGCGTCGAGGCGCTCCTGCTCCTTCTCGGCCTCGCGCTCCCGCCGCTCCTCCTTCTCCTCGCGGCGCTCGTCCATCCGGTCCATGAGCCGCTGGTGCCGCTCGAGACCGGACTCGCCCTTCTCCTCCCGCTCCGGACCGGACTCCCCGGACGGCGCGGGCGCCCGGCGCGGCTCGTCCCGGAGCAGCAGGTCCAGGTTCTCGCCTTCCTCCCCGACCTTGTAGCGGTAGACCGCCTCGGTCGTGCGGGTGTCGGCCTCGTCCCTGGGGGTCATCACACCGAACCTGGTCCGGTCGTCGTCCGGTGCGGGCGGCGACGTCTGCTGCGGCGCCGGGGGATTCAGCACCTCCTCCACGAGCTCCCGCAACTCGGGCACGAAGTAGTCTTCCGGGAACCGCTCCGAGTCGGCACCGAAGAACTGGCTGAAGTCCCGCGTGCGGCGCTCGACCCACGAAAGGTCCTGGTACCGGTCGTACTCGTCCGCGAACTGCCGCGCGAACTCCGGGTCCTCGGTGATCTTCTGGGCCACCCAGTTCAGTTTCGGGGCGAGCAACCTCCCGTACAGCCCCTCCAGCCCGATGGTGGCGACCTCGGCGGCGATGTTGCGCCCCCGCAGCGGCGACTTGCCCGTGATGCCGGGGGCCTTGTCGGGCGTGAACGTCGGCGCCTGCGGCTTCGGCTGCCGCGGCTGCTGCGGAGGGCGGTCCGGCATGGGCGGTTCCCGCTTGACGGTCGGCCCGGTCTCGTCCCACTCGGGGACCGGCCCCGGCCTGGGGTTTCCGAGCGGCGGCCGGTCCGGCGCGGGCGCAGCCGGCCCCGAGGGCCGCCCCGGCCCCGCCTGCGGCCCGGCAGGCGCGGGCAGGGTCCGCACCGGCCCGCCGGGCACGGGTGCGGGCAGCGTCCGCACCGGCCCGCCGGACCCGGGCCGCGGTGCGGCCGGACGCACCGGCTCGCCGCCGCCGAGTTCGTCCCCCACCCCACGAGCCACACC
>NZ_AULB01000024.1 GCF_000425065.1 Actinomadura rifamycini DSM 43936 | reverse complement strand
AGGGGGCGGCGGGCCCTGAGAGGTGGGTGAAGTAGTCGCGGAGTTCGTCGGCGGAGTTGCGCCAGGTGAAGTAGGTGTAGGACTGGTGGAAGCCGATTTTGGCGAGGGTGTGCATCATGGCGGGGCGGGTGAAGGCTTCGGCGAGGAAGAGCACGTCGGGGTCGGTGGCGGCGATGTCGGCCAGGAGGCGTTCCCAGAAGGGGACGGGTTTGGTGTGGGGGTTGTCGACGCGGAAGATCCGCACGCCGTGGTCCATCCAGTGCCGGACGATGCGTTTGATTTCGTCGTAGAGGCCGTCGGGGTCGTTGTCGAAGTTGAGGGGGTAGATGTCCTGGTATTTCTTCGGCGGGTTCTCGGCGTAGGCGATGGACCCGTCGGCGCGGGTGGTGAACCATTCGGGGTGCTCGCTCACCCAGGGGTGGTCGGGGGAGCACTGCAGCGCCAGGTCCAGGGCGACTTCGAGGCCGTGGTCGTTGGCGTGGGCGACGAACGCGTCGAAGTCCTCGATGGTGCCCAGGTCGGGGTGGACGGTGTCGTGGCCGCCGTCGGCCGACCCGATGGCCCAGGGGGATCCGGGGTCGTAGGGGCCGGCGTCCAGGGTGTTGTTGGGGCCTTTGCGTTCCGTTCTGCCGATGGGGTGGATCGGGGGGAGGTAGACGACGTCGAAGCCCATGTCGGCGATGGCGGGGAGGCGTTTCATCGCGGTGCGGAAGGTGCCCGACATGGGCGGGCGGCGGCCCATCGGGTCGAAACTCGCGCCTTCGGAGCGGGGGAAGAACTCGTACCAGGCTCCGTAGAGGGCCCGCTCCCTATGCACGATGAGGGGGAACCATTCCCCGGCGGTGCCCAGGTCCCGCAGCGGATGACGCTCCAGGATCTCGCGGGCCTCCGGGTCGGCGGCCGCGTCCATCCGGTCGCGGACCGGGACCGTCTCGTCGGCGAGGCGGCCGGCGATCCGGGCGAGGACGGCCGCGTCCTTGGACGGGACGGCGTCGGCCGCACGCTCGAACAGCCGCGCGCCCTCGGCGAGCATCAGTTCGACGTCCTGGCCGGGCGGGATCTTGATCTGGGCGTCGTGCCACCAGTGCGCGACCGGGTCGCCCCACGCCTCCACCCGGAACGACCACAGCCCCTGCTCGGTCGGCGTCACCAGCGCGGCGAACCGGTCGGTGCCCGCGGCGACCTCCCGCATCCGCGCCGGCGGGCACTCCTCCCCGTCCGGAGTCCGCAGCACCACCGCCGCGCCCAGCATCTCGTGCCCCTCGCGGAACACCGTCGCCGACACCTCGAACGTCTCGCCCACCACCGCCTTGGCGGGCCACCGGCCGCACCCCACCACCGGCTCCACGTCCGTGATCGGTATACGGCCGATCCCCGGAGACCCGAGCCCCGGAAAAGCGGTCATATGGGACGTTCCGGACTCGACGTGCATGTGGCATCCCCTACCCGTGCGAGGCCATCGAAACGTCCATGCCCGCGAGTGCGGGCTTACCGCCCTGTAGCTTTGTGTAACTTTGGGTAAGTGATCCGCCACTCGACGCATACGTTAGGAAGGGCGCGATCCGGTTAGGGGATGGTCGCCTCGCGCCGATCGCGCCGCGGCCGGACGCCCGCATACCGTGACGGCGGGTGACGTCCGCGCCGCGGAACCTTGTGGCTACGCTGGGTGATGATCGGGTTTCGTCTCGAGACCGGAAGAAGCAGAAACGGAGCCGTTCGTTGAGGAACCGCGCGCACCCGGGGTGTTCGGGCTTCGGCCGGACGCCCCTTCGCGGAGTCCGGATTCCTCCCCGGTCCGGAGGCCGGGGCATCTCCTGGAGGAACCCGTGAAGGCGATACGACGCTTCACCGTCCGCACCGTCCTTCCCGAGCCGCTGACGCAGCTCGAGGAACTCGTCCTCAACCTGCGCTGGTCCTGGCACCACGAGACGCTCGACCTGTTCCGGGCCGTGGATCCCGCGCTGTGGAAGGCCGTCGACCACGACCCCGTCCGGCTGCTCGGCGAGGTGTCCCCGGAGCGGCTGGACCGCCTCGCCGAGGACCGCCGGTTCCTGCGCCGCCTCCGGGACGCCGCCGAGGAGCTGCGCGAGTACCTGACGGCGCCCCGCTGGTACCAGTCGCGGCCCGGCGTGCCGTCGTCCATCGCGTACTTCTCGCCGGAGTACGGCATCACCGCGGCGCTGCCGCAGTACTCGGGCGGCCTCGGCATCCTGGCGGGCGACCACCTGAAGACCGCCAGCGACCTCGGCGTCCCGATCATCGGGGTCGGCCTGCTGTACCGGCACGGGTACTTCTCGCAGTCGCTGTCGCCGGACGGCTGGCAGCTCGAGCGGTACCCGCCGATCGACCCGAACGGGCTGCCGCTCACCCTGCTGCGCGAGAAGGACGGCTCGCCGGTGCGGGTCCGCATCGGGCTGCCCAAGGGCGGGCCGCTGCACGCGCAGGTGTGGCTCGCCCGCGTCGGCCGCGTCCCGCAACTCCTGCTGGACTCCGACGTCGAGGAGAACGAGCCGTCCGCCCGGGACGTCACCGACCGGCTGTACGGGGGCGGCGGCGACCACCGGCTGCTGCAGGAGATGCTGCTCGGCATCGGCGGGGTCCGCGCGATCCGCGCGTACTGCCGCATCACCGGGCACGCGGCCCCCGAGGTGTTCCACACGAACGAGGGCCACGCCGGGTTCCTCGGCCTGGAACGCATCCGGGAGCTGGTCGCCGAGCACGGCCTCGCCTTCGACGAGGCCCTGGAGGCGGCCCGCGCGGGCACCGTGTTCACCACCCACACGCCCGTCCCCGCGGGCATCGACCGGTTCCCGCGCGAACTGGTCGGGCGGTACTTCGGCGGGGCGAACGAGGAACCGGCGGTGCCCGTCGACCGGATCCTCGCGCTCGGCGCCGAGGACTACCCGGGCGGCGACCGGACCGTGTTCAACATGGCCGTCATGGGCATGCGGCTCGCGCAGCGCGTCAACGGCGTCAGCGAGCTGCACGGGCGGGTCAGCCGGGAGATGTTCGGCGGCCTGTGGGGCGGGTTCGACACCGCCGAGGTGCCGATCGGGTCGATCACCAACGGCGTCCACGCGGGCACCTGGGTGGCCCGCGAGATCCAGGAGCTCGCCGCCCGCGAGATCCCGTCGCTCGTGGAGACCGGCAGCGGCTGGGAGGAGATCCTGTCCCGCCCGGGCACCGAGCTGTGGCGGGTGCGGGGCCTGCTGCGCCGCCGCCTCGTCGCGGACGCGCGGCGGCGGCTGCGCGAGTCGTGGCGGCAGCGCGGCGCGAGCGAGGCCGAGACGTCCTGGACCGACGACGCCCTCGACCCCGACGTCCTGACGATCGGGTTCGCGCGGCGCGTCCCGTCCTACAAGCGGCTCACGCTGATGATGCGCGACCCCGCCCGGCTCCGCCGCATCCTGCTGGACCCGCGGCGCCCCGTGCAGATCGTCATCGCCGGGAAGGCGCACCCGGCCGACGAGGGCGGCAAGCGGCTCATCCAGGAGATCGTCCGGTTCGCCGACGCCGAGGACGTCCGGCACCGCATCGTGTTCCTGCCCGACTACGACATGGACCTCGGACGCCTCCTCGTGCAGGGCTGCGACGTGTGGATGAACAACCCGCTGCGCCCGCTGGAGGCGTGCGGCACGTCCGGGATGAAGGCCGCGCTGAACGGCGCGCTGAACCTGTCGGTGCGGGACGGCTGGTGGGACGAGTGGTACGACGGGCAGAACGGCTGGTCGATCCCGTCCGCCGACGGCCTCGCCGCCCCGGACCGGCGCGACGACCTGGAGGCCGCCGCGCTGTACGAGCTGATCGAGGACCACGTCGCCGTCACGTTCTACGACCGCGACTCCGCCGGGCTGCCGCGCCGCTGGCTGGAGATGGTCAAGCACACCATCGCGACCCTCGGGCCGAAGGTCCTGGCGACCCGGATGGTCCGCGACTACGTCGAGCGGTACTACACCCCGGCGGCGGGGTCGGCGCGCGCGATGGCCGCCGACGGGTACGCGGGCGCCCGCGAGCTGGCCGCGTGGAAGCGGCGGGTCGCGCGGGCGTGGCCGGGCGTCACCGTCGAGCACGTCGACGGCGGCGGGGACGAGAGCCCGCACGTCGGCGCGCGGCTGCCGGTCCGGGTCGTGGTCGACCTCGGCGGGCTCGACCCCGGCGACGTCGCCGTCGAGGTCGCCTACGGGCGGGTCGACGCGTCCGACACGCTCGTCGACCCGGCGTACCTGGAGCTCGGCGGCGCGGAGAAGGCCGACGGCGGGCGGCTCCGGTACGCGGGGGAGATCCCGCTCGCCCGCAGCGGAGCGTTCGGCTACAGCGTCCGCGTCGTGCCGAGCCATCCGCGGCTGTCGGGACGGGCCGAGCCGGGGCTGGTCGCGCTGCCGCCCGCGCCGCACGGCATGACGAACGGCGACCTGCGCTAGCGGCCCCCGCCGCCGGGCCCGCCGGGCCCCTGCTCGCCGTCCTCGCCGTCCTCGCCGTCCTCGTCCTCGTCGTCGGGCGGCGGGTCGGGCAGCCGCCAGCCGGCGACGAGGACGGGCAGCGCCAGGTGCGTGCTGAACAGCGCCACGACGCCGGTGACGATCGCGGCCATCGGGATGAACGTGTCGCGGTCGCCCTCGACGGCCAGCACCGCGAGCATGAGGACGACCAGCAGCAGGAGCATCGCCCGGTGCGCGATCGTGTACGCGCGGAGCCGGTCGGCGACCTGCCGCTCGTCGAGCCGGTCCTCGGCCAGCGAGGTCGTCCCGCGGGTGGCGATGTTCAGCGCGCCGTACACCGGAACCACGATCACGACGTAGCCGATGAACAGCCCGATCGTCCAGTACATGGCGGTGTCGCTGGGCGCCAGGTGCCACGACACGACCGTCCCGGCCCACGGCATCGCCAGCCCCAGCCCTCCCGCCGCGGCGGTGACGCGTCGGCGCGTCCGGGTCCGGTGCCAGGACCGCAGGCGGTCTTCCTCGAGCCCCTGCTCCTGGGTCCTCGCCCAGCGTTCGGCCAACCGCCGCACTCTCGCCTCCTTCACCCGGCGCTCCCCAGCCTCGGGAACGGCGCCAGCGAGAATACGACCTCCACCGGCACCTCGAAGAATTCCGCGATCCGCAGCGCGAGGTGCAGGCTGGGGCTGTACTCGCCGCGCTCCAGGTACCCGACCGTCTGGTAGTGGACGCCCAGTGCCTTCGCCAGATCGCGGCGCGACACGCCCCGCTCGGCGCGCAGCACCGCGATCCGGTTGTAGACGGTCTCCTTGTCCCCTGCCACCGCCCCAGTCTCCCGCAAACCCGCTCAGAGCGCGCCCTGCGCGGCGCGCCTCTCCTGGGCCCGCGCCAGCCGCGTCCCCGACTCGCGGCGCGCGGCGCGCAGCAGCAGGACGGGCGCGAGCAGCAGCCCGAGCAGCGACCAAGCGCCCAGCACCGCCGCGGCCTCGGCGAGCCGCCAGCTCCCGCCGATCTCGGCGGCGAGCATCGCGTCGGGCAGGAACACCGACCGCAGCCCGAGCCCCTGCCAGTACAGCGGGAACACCTGCGCGACCCACTGGACGGGCTCCGGCATCGCAGTCACGGGGAACATCACGCCCGAGACGAGCATCAGGCCCATCATCGGCAGCGACAGGATGCCGGCCGCGTTGCGCGCGCCCGGCAGCAGCGCGCCGAGCGCGGCGCCGAGCGGGACGACCGACAGCGTGCCGAGGACGAGCACCCACGCCAGCGTCACCCAGTCGCCGGCGGCGGTGGGCAGGTCGAGCCCGCCGAACGCGGCGCCCGCGGCGAGCATCAGCACGACGTACGTCGCGATCTGCGCGAGGACGTACACCGCGCGCCCGACCAGGTACGCGGGGATGCCGTTCGGGACCGTCCGCATCCGCAGCAGCGTCCCCTCCTCGCGGTCCGCCGCGATCGACATCGGGAGGTTCAGCAGCCCCGCCGTGTACACCGCGAACGCGATGAACCCGGCCGTCATCAGCACGGCCTGCGACGCGCCCGCCGCGCCCTCCACGTCGTGCCCGCCCTGCCACAGGACGAGCGCCAGGTAGACGCCGACCGTCCCGATCATCGCGCTGGCGAACTCCTGCCGGCTGCGCAGGAACTGCATGTACTCGGCCCGCCCCCGGCGGAGCCCGATCTTCGCGACCCGGGTGTTCACGCCGCCCTCCCGCTCTCCTCGATGGTGAATCGCCCGCCGTCCCCGCCGCCCGCGACCAGGCCGAGGTAGGTGTCCTCCAGGGACGCCCGCCGGACCTCCAGTCCCGGCACCGGACCGCCGAACCTGCGGTGCAGCTCGAACGCGAGCCGCGACGGGTCGGACGTCCGCTCGCCGCGGAGCTCGCCGCCCTCGATCCAGCGGACCTCCGACGACGCCCGCGCGGTCGCCGCCAGGCTCGCCGGCGTCCCGCACGCCCTGACCTCGCCGCCGACCAGGACCGCGATCCGGTCGGCGAGCCGCTCGGCCTCCGCGAGGTCGTGCGTGGTGAGCAGCACCGCCATGCCCTCGTCCCGCGCGAGCCGCTCGACCAGCTCGTGGAACTCGCGGCGCGCCTGCGGGTCGAACCCGGTCGTCGGCTCGTCCAGGAAGAGCAGCTCGGGGCGGCCGACGATGCCGAGCGCGACGTCCAGCCGGCGGCGCTGCCCGCCCGACAGCCGGGAGACCGTCTGCCCGGCCTGCCCGGTCAGGCCCATGATTTCCAGCAGCTCGTCGGGGTCGCGCGGCCGCTCGTACAGCGACGCGACGTGCGCGAGCAGCTCCCGGGCGCCCCAGCGGGAATGGTCCCGCCAGTTCT
Source organism: Actinomadura rifamycini DSM 43936 (assembly GCF_000425065.1). Classification (GTDB taxonomy): domain Bacteria; phylum Actinomycetota; class Actinomycetes; order Streptosporangiales; family Streptosporangiaceae; genus Spirillospora; species Spirillospora rifamycini. The sequence goes on along the minus strand of NZ_AULB01000024.1, from coordinate 136,714 downwards.
GCAGGACGATCCCGAGCCGCGCCCGCCACGCGTTGCCGCCCGTCCCGGGGTCGGTCCCGAGCACCCGGACGTCGCCGGACGACCGCAGCCGGAACCCTTCGAGGATCTCGATGGTCGTCGTCTTGCCCGCCCCGTTCGGCCCGAGCAGCGTCACGACCTCGCCCGCCGCGACGTCCAGGTCGACCCCGCGCAGGACCTCCGTGCGCCCGTACGTCATGCGCAGGTCGCGGGCCCGCACCACCGGCTCGCTCATCCGTCCCCCTCCATAGTGGACCTCGGATCAAATGCCGTGCTTCTGCTGCAGAAGATAGCAGAAGTACTACATCCCATCGCACTAGTGCGAGGGGCGGGGGCGCGGTCGCGCCTCGTATACAGCGCCGTGTGCAGGCGAAACGCCGGGTCCGGCAGCGGGAAGCGGACGGCCGCCCGTTCGGGGCGCGTGCGCGGATCGCCCGGCCGGGGCACCATGGCGGTCATGAAGGTCTTCGTTTCGGTCGACATGGAGGGCGTCTCGGGGCTCACCGACCCCGAGGAGATGCGCGCGGGCGGGCGCGGCTACGAGCGCGGCTGCGAGCTGATGACCGGCGACGCCAACGCCGCGGTCCGCGCCGCGTTCGACGCCGGGGCCGAGAGCGTCGTCGTCACCGACGCGCACGGCGGCGGCCGCAACCTGCGCGCCGACCTCATCGACGAGCGGTGCACGCTCGTCCGGGGCCCCTACAAGCCCATGCGCATGGGCGAGGGCCTCGACGCGGGCTTCGACGTCGCGCTCTACGTCGGGTACCACGCGCGGGCCGGGGCGGAACGGGGCGTCCTCAACCACACGTGGATGGGCCGGGAGATCCAGAACCTCTACCTCAACGGGGAGATCGCGGGCGAGATCCGGCTGATGGCCGGGTACGCGGGCTCCCTCGGCGTCCCGATCGGCCTCGTCGCCGGGGACGAGGCCGCGTGCGCCGAGGCGCGGGACGTCCTCGGCGCCGTCCCGACCGTCGCCGTCAAGCGGGGCCTCGACCGGTACGCCGCCGAACTGATCCCGCCGGCGCGCGCGCAGGAGCGCATCTACGAGACCGCGCTGCGCTCACTGCGGGACGAACGGTGGCCGCAGCTCACCGTCCCCGCGCCCTACACCCTCGCGGTCGAGTGGAACGCGACGGCGATCGCGCAGTCGTGCGCGGTCATCCCGGGCGTCCGCCTCGCCGGCCCGCGCACCACCGAGCTCACGACGGACGACTACGCCGACGTCGTCGGCCTGCTCGGCGTCTGCGCGACGATCGCGGGGGAGGTCGGCTGCACGGGCCGCAACTACGGCTAGTGCCTGCGGTGGCGGCCGCCCAGATCACAGGACGATCGCCGCGAGGCGCTCGCCGCTGCCGGACCGGCCCTCGTGCCCCGGTCCGTACCGGCGCGGCCGATCGCCTCCGCCGGTTCCAGGCACTCCGCGGCCTGCGCGCGCAGGGCGTCGAGTTCGGACCCGGCCGCCTCGCGCAGCTCCGTCTCGCTCAGCCGCTCGTACGGCGACGGCGGCTTCTCGCCGCGCTCGAAGACCCCTCGCGGCATGCGCGCGAACTCCCGATTCGGCCACCGGCTCGTGTCAGCCCACGACAGAATAGGGGCCGGAGTGATCGGAACCGAGGTCGTGCCGCGCGGCTCCGCGCCGGCGCCGCTCGCGCCTTATCCTGCCCGCAGACGATCAACGGACGAAAGGTGCGCCGTGGAGGCACTCGGCCCCGATGACCCGCGTGCCGCCGGGGCGTACCGGCTGATCGCCCGGCTGGGCGCGGGCGGGATGGGCCGGGTGTTCCTCGGCAGGTCCGCGCGCGGCCGGATGGTCGCGGTGAAGCTCGTCCACCCCGAACTGGCCCGCGATCCCGAGTTCCGGCGCCGGTTCCGGCACGAGGTCGCCGCCGCCCGCAAGGTCGGCGGCGCCTGGACCGCGGCCGTCCTGGACGCCGACACCGAGTCCGACGCGCCCTGGGTCGCGACGGCCTACGTGCCGGGCCCGAGCCTGCGGGAGGTCGTCGACGCGCACGGGCCGCTGCCCGAGGCGTCCGTCCGCGCCCTGGCCGACGGGCTCGCGCGGGCGCTGCGGGCCGTCCACGGCCACGGCCTGATCCACCGCGACGTGAAACCGACGAACGTGCTCGTCACGATCGACGGGCCCCGGCTCATCGACTTCGGCATCGCCCGCTCGAGCGACGGAGACGTCGCCACCCGGACGGGCGTGCTCGTCGGCTCGCCGGGGTTCATGTCCCCCGAGCAGGTGCGCGGCACGCCGCTCACCCCGGCGGCCGACGTCTTCTCGCTCGGCGCGGTGCTGGCGTTCGCCGCGACCGGACGGCTCCCGTTCGACGGCGCCGCCGACGTCCGGCTGTACCGGCTCGTGTTCGAGGCGCCCGACCTCGACGGCGTCGACGGGCCTCTCCGCGACCTGATCGAGCGCTGCCTGGCCAAGGAGCCGGACGCGCGGCCCGCGCTCGACGAGCTCCTCGCCGACCCGTCCGGGGACACCTGGCTCCCGGCCGCCGTCGTCGCGGACCTGGGCCGCCACGCCGCCCGCCTCCTCGACTTCGAGGACCCCCACGCCGAACCCCACGCCCCGGCCGCGCCCGCCCTCCCCGCACCGCCGCCCGGCCCGCCGCCGGGCCCGCCGCCCGGTCCGCCGCCGGGCCCGCCGCCCGGGCGGACCGACACGGCCGCGCCGCCGCGCCCGCGGGCGCCGCTCTACCTCGCGATGGGCGCCGCGGCGGCGGCCGCCGTCGTCGCGGTGGCGCTGGCGTTCGTCCTCGCGCGGGGCGAAGGCCCCGGCGGCGGCGACGCGCGCGCGGACGGGCGCTCCGGCGGCCCGGCGCCGTCCGGGACCGCGACCGGCAGGAGCGCGAGCGGCGGGGGCACGCCCGACGAGCCCGGAGAGATCCCCCGCGAGCTGATCGGCACCTGGGAGGGCGGCACCGCGAGCGCCACGTCCCGGATCCGGCGCTTCACCGTCGCGCAGGGCGAGGTCGGCGACCCCGTCGTCACGCTCCTGTCGGTCGGCGAGGACATCCTGTGCGAGTACGAGGGACGGCTGCTGTACGGCGGCCCCACCGTCGGCCTGGACGTCCGCCGGACCCGCGCGGTCCCCGGCGGATGCGCGGAGCGCACGGAGATCACCCTCGCCCGCGAAGGGGAGCGCGTCCGCTGGCGGGACGGCGACGCCTCCGGCGTGCTCACCCCCGCCCGGCGCGGCGACATCCCCGAGCGGCACCGGGGGACCTGGGAGGGGACCGTCGGACGGCCCACGGCGAACGACCCGGACCCGTCCCGCAAGCGGTTCGAGCTGACCGCCGGCACCGTCGGGACCGAGGCCGTCAAGATCACCGTCTCCGGCGGCGGCCGGGCCCCCTGCGAGGCCATGGCCGTGCTGGTGTCCGCCGAGGACGACATCCTGGTCTACTCGAGCCGCCTGCTCACCCCCAGGTCCGAGTGCGCCCTGGCGGGCCTGCAGAAGCTCACCCCGCGCGCCGACGGAACCCTCTTCTGGGAGGTCCCGGAAACGGGGCAGGCGGGCGCGCTGCGGCGCGCCTGACCCGGCCCGCGTCCCGCGGGCTCAGTCCTCCCCGGCGAGCGCCTCGTACGCGGGCGCCAGCACGTCCGCGAGCGGGCGGCGCCGCACCCTGACCGGCGGCGGCGCCGCGACCCGCAGCACGAACCCGGGCGGGACGGGCGGTGCCGCGCGGCGCTCGCGGAGCCGCGCGAGCCCCGACGGCGCCGTCCAGAACCCGTCCGCCGCCAGCGGCTCGTCGTCCATCTCCAGCGGGTCCGGCTCGGTGGCCGCACCCCGGCGGAGCGCCGCCAGCAGCGCGTCCCGCCCCCGCCCGTTCCACTCCAGGATCAGGAACGGGTCGTCGTCGAACGCCTCCGCCAGCAGGTAGAGGACGGCCGCCGCGTGCTTGCACGGGTCGCCCCAGTCGGGGCAGTCGCACATCAGGTGCAGGTCGGCCGCCGACCCGGGGAACAGCGCCAGCCCCAGCTCGGCGAACACCCACTCGATCTCCGGGGGCATCTCGCCCGCGAGGAGCCGCGCCCGGAACACCGCGCGGGACGCCAGCTCCGCCTCGGCCGCCCGCCAGCCCGCCGCGTCGATCGCCTCGATGCCGAGCGCCACCGTGTACGGCTCGGGCGCCGAACCGTGCACCTTCGCGGTCACCTCGTACGCCGCGACCTTCAGGTCCGTCACGTTGCCCTTGCGCGCGTACGTCCGGCCGCGCGCGAGGCGGCCCTGGTCGGCGAACGACTCGACGAGGTCGATGAACCGCCGCGACCACCACCGCTCGCCGATCGACCCGCGCCGGTTGCGGGCCCGGAGCCCGTCGCCCGGAACGTCCATCAGCCGCTCACCGCCCCCGGGTCGAGCCGCAGGACGTCCCGCAGTTCGGCGACCGACAGCTCGGTCAGCCAGTCCTCGCCGGTGCCGACGATCGACTCGGCGAGGGCCTTCTTGCGCTCGATCATCTCGTCGACGCGCTCCTCCATCGTCCCCGCGCAGATGAACTTGCGGACCTGCACGTTGCGGGTCTGCCCGATGCGGAACGCCCGGTCGGTGGCCTGGTCCTCGACGGCCGGGTTCCACCAGCGGTCGACGTGCACGACGTGGTTCGCGGCCGTCAGCGTCAGGCCCGTCCCGGCCGCCTTCAGCGACAGCAGGAACACCGCCGGTTCGGGATCGTCCTGGAAGTGCCGCACCAGGTCGTCGCGCGCCTGCTTGGACGTCCCGCCGTGCAGCCACAGGACGGGGCGTTCGAGGTGCGCCGCCAGGTACGGCCGGAGCATCGACCCGAACTCGGCGTACTGCGTGAACACGAGCGCCTTCTCGCCCTGCTCGACGATCTCGGCGCAGATCTCCTCGAGCCGCTCCAGCTTCCCCGACCGTCCCGGCAGCCGCGAGCCGTCCTTGAGGAGCTGCGCCGGATGGTTGCAGACCTGCTTGAGCTTCGCCATCGTCGCGAGGACGAGCCCGCGCCGCTGCTTCTCGTCCGCCTCGGCGATCTGCGCGAGCATGTCGTCCACGGTCGCCCGGTACAGCGACGCCTGCTCGGCCGTCAGGTTGCAGTAGACCTTGATCTCCTGCTTCTCCGGCAGGTCCGAGATGATCGACTTGTCGGTCTTGAGGCGGCGCAGGACGAACGGCTGCGTGGCCCGCTTCAGCGCCGCCGCCGCCCGCTCGTCCCCCTCCCGCTCGATCGGCACCGCGAACCGCCGCCGGAACTCCGCCCGCGGCCCGAGCAGCCCCGGGTTCGCGAACTCCATGATCGACCACAGTTCGGTCAGGTGGTTCTCGACCGGCGTGCCGGTCAGCGCGATCCGGCTGCGCGCCGGGATGCTCCGCACCGCCCGCGCCTGCCGCGTCCCGCTGTTCTTCAGCGCCTGCGCCTCGTCGCAGACGACCCGCTCCCACCCGACCGCCGCGAGCGCCTCGGCGTCCCGCGCCGCCGTCCCGTACGTGGTCAGCACCAGGTCGGCCTCGGCCGCGGCGCGCGCCACGTCGTCCCCGCGGTGCCGGGACGTCCCGTGGTGCACGTACACGCGCAGCTTCGGCGCGAACCGCGCCGCCTCCCGCTCCCAGTTCCCCACCAGCGACATCGGCCCGATGAGCAGTGTCGGTCCCGGACGGCGCCCGCCGTCGCGCTCCGCGTCGCCGTCGCGCTCCGCGTCGCCGCCCCGTTCCGCGACGAGGAGCGCCAGCGTCTGGGCCGTGTTGTGGCACACGATGCCTTCGGCGATGTAGTTGTGGTGGTCGGCGACCTCGAAGTCGTAGACGTAGCCCTCGTAGTCGATCTCCTCGACCGAGGTCACGGTGGCGTAGAAGACCTCGCGCGTCGCGCGGTTCTCCAACCGGTCCCGGAGGCGCCGGAGGGCGGCCCGGTCGAGTCTCTCGTAAGCGGCGAGGGTCCGGGCCGTCCAACGGCTCCGCCCGAGGCTCGCGTAGTGGGTCTCTGCCTCGCCGGACAGGATGCGGTCGAATCCGCCTACGGCTTCCAGAGCGGTCCTCTTGGACGGCTCTTGGGTGCCGGAGAAGTAGACGGGGTTCACGCCGAAGTGCCGCATCGGGAGGCCGGTCAGCTCCTGCGCCCGCTTCAGCAGATCGCTCCCGGGAACACCTTCGACGTTGGTGTTGGGGGAGAGGGCGCAGATCTGCTCCAGACGGGACTGTTTGGCCTCGTCGGCGATTCCGACCAGTTCGGCGAACCGGCGCAGGCTCGATCCGCCGATCCGACCGACCCGGTAGGGGCGCTTGGTTCCCGTGCCGTTGGTCGCGCACTTCCATGACGTGGAGACGCGGAGCCAGACGCCGAAACGCCGGAGCATCGCGCTGAGCTGCCGGATGACCCAGACCGACGCGGAGGAGACCTCGACGAGCCGCCCGGTGACGGTGACCGAGGACTCCGCCGCGAAGTAGTGGCGCAGGAACAGGCGCACGGTGGCGTCGTCGGCCGCCATGATGCGCTCGGGGATCCGCTTGTGCGCCGAGACCCCTCCCCAGCGGTATCCGTGCTCCTCGAGGAAGTGCCTGTACGCGATGCCGCTCCAGCGCAGGTACGCGGCCCTACCGCCGTCGCCGGGGACGACCTTCGGAGGGGTCAGGCGGATCCCGTGGCGCTCGGCGATGCGGAGGAGCCGGGTGTGCAGGTCGTGGAGGACGCGCTCGTCCTTCTGGGTGATCACCGTGCCGGAGTGCGCGGCTTCGTGGCCCTCGGCGATCTGCCACGCGAGGAGCACGGTCAGGTCGGGGTCCACCGGGGCGCCCTCGTGCACCAGGCGAGCGGGCACGCACACCCGCGTGCCGGGCCGGATGTCGCGGCTCCAGTCGTCGAGACCCAGGAGGCGGTGCCGCCGGGTGACGATTATTTCGCTGCCGTCGTCCAGCGAGATTTTCCGCACCTTCTCGTGGACGTGCTGCCGGTAGAGACGCGTGATCGCGGACGGAACGATGCGTCCGTCCTTGGCCATGGAGTTCACCGTCAGCGGCTCGGCCGGGAGCGACCATTCGCCTTCCCCGTCCGGGTCGAGGGAGGTCGCGTAACGGGCCCAGATGTCCTTCGCCTTGAGCAGGGCTCCGTTGACGTAGACGAACTCGTCCTCGCCTATGCACTTCCCGAGGCCCATGGAGTCCGCGAGGATGCCGCCGAGGCCGATCTCGTTGAGGAAGTTCAGCCAGGCCAGACCGCGCTCCTGGAACGGCCGGAGCGTTCCGTTGAACCCGTCCGGGGTGCGCATGGGGGTGAGGCGGCGGTCGGCCTCGCCGGAGAGCAGGTCGCCGAACGCGCCGTCGGCGTCGACGCCGACGAGCGGGAGGGCGTCGTCGCCCGCGTGGACGATGGCGCGGATCGCCTCGGCGGCCGGCATCCGGCCCCGCCGGGGCTGCCGCAGGAAGTCCAGGGCCGCCTCGAGCTGCTCGCGGTCGAGCTCCACCCACTGGCCGCGCAGCCGGACGAGCGGCGTCTTCAGCCGGGCCAGCTCCTCCAGCTCGTCCTCGTCGACGGTCGCGTCGCCGATCGCCAGGTCCCAGCGGAAGTCGACCATGGCCTTGAGGTCGAAGCCCGACGGGGCCGCCGCGCCGGACGACGCCTCCGGGTCCTCGGCGCGGGTGGTGAGCTTCATCCCGAGCTTCGCCTTGCCCGCCCACTGCGGCAGCAGGACGCCGAACCCCGCGGCGGCCAGCATCGGCGCGGCCTCCCGCAGGAACCGGAACGCGCCCGCGGTGTCGAGGGCGAGCCCGTCCGGCACGGGGGAGTCGAGGGCGGGCGCGAGGTCGGGGAACAGGCGCAGCGCGCGGCCGAGGCCGGTGAGCAGCGTCTCCTCTGCGTCCGCGATGGTGGGGGCGTCGCCCGCCCACACGAGCGACGCCGGGACGTACAGGCTCGGGTCGTCGGTGCCCTGGAGGGCGAACTCGACGCGCCACGCGTCGTCGCCGCGCGGCTCCCGCGACTCGCCGGTGTCGTACTCGTCCGCGCCCGGTTCGGCGAGCCGGAAGCAGACCCGCAGGGGCCCGGACGGACGGCGCGCGGCGGCGGCCCACGCGTCCAGTTCGGCGATCAGCTCGTCGGGGTCGTCGCGGGGCTCGCGGGCGACCTCGGCGGACGGGCCGGTGAGCGCCGCCACCCAGCGTTCGGCGAGCGGCAGGCGGTCGGGGACCGCCCCGCGCCGGGCGGGCAGCAGGGGGTGCGGGACGACGCCCCGGACGGCCGTGTCGACGAGCCCGTACAGCGCCTCGCGCAGGACGTGCGCGGCGGGGCGGCCGCCGTCGGCGGCGCGGCACGCGGCGGGCATCGCCCGGACGAGCGCGCGGAACCGCGCGGGGTCGTCCAGGACGGGCCGCCAGCGGGCCACCAGGTCGCCGTCCTCGCGCAGCAGCGCGGGCAGCACGTGGCCGCGTTCGGCGAGGGACACCGCCTCCTCGGCGAGCAGGCACAGGAACCGCAGGTCGGTGCCGGGGATCACGTCGGCGCCGTGCTCGGCCGCCTGCAGCAGCGCCATCGCCGGGAACGGCTCCAGGACCAGCGCGGGGACGCGCCACGGCCGCAGCTCCGGCGCGCCGGACACCGGTTCGGGCCCGAGCTCGGCCGACGGCAGCGGGTGGTCGCCGGCGGTGGGCAGCGTGAGGGCGAGCTCGACCCGGGCGGCGCCGCGGACGAGCGGCTCGTAGGAGGTGCCGGTGAAGTCGCGGGCGGCGAACGGGTGGACGTCCCCGGACGGCTCGTGCGGGCCGGTGCGCTCGGCCCACAGGCACAGCGCACCGCCGTGCCAGGTGGCGTGTCCGACGAGCATGGACACCGAAGTTACCAGCGGGGTGCGACGGGACGGCCGACGGCGGCGGGGGCCGCCGCGGCGGGACGGGAGGCTTGTTAGGTTCGGGACGTCGTGGTCATCCGGAGCATGGAGGCGTTCGTGGGCGAGTTCGTACGGGTCGAGGTCGAGGACGGCGTCGCGACGATCAGGCTGGACCGTCCGAAGATGAACGCGCTGAACGCGGCGATGCAGCGGGAGCTGGCCGACGCGGCGCGCGTCGTGACCGAGGACGCCGACGTGGCGGCGGTCGTCCTGTACGGCGGGGAGAAGGTGTTCGCGGCGGGCGCGGACATCAAGGAGATGGCCGCGATGTCGGCGGCGGAGATGTCGGCGGGCCACTCCCATCTGCTGCAGAACTTCACCAAGGCCCTCGCGGGCATCCCCAAGCCGGTCATCGCGGCGATCACCGGGTACGCGCTCGGCGGCGGCCTGGAGGTCGCGCTGGCCGCCGACTTCCGGGTGATGGGCGAGGGCGCGAAGGTGGGGCAGCCGGAGATCCAGCTCGGCATCATCCCCGGCGCGGGCGGCACGCAGCGGCTCGCCCGGCTGGTGGGCCCGGCGAAGGCCAAGGACCTGGTCTTCTCCGGGCGGCACGTCCGGGCGGACGAGGCGCTCGCGATCGGGCTCGTCGACCGGGTCGTCCCCGACGCGGACGTGCACGCGGCGGCGCGCGAGTGGGCGGCGACGTTCGTCGGCGGCCCGGCGGTCGCGCTGCGCGCCGCGAAGCAGGCGATCGACGCGGGCCTCGAGGTCGGGCTGGACACGGGCCTGGAGATCGAGCGCGTCCAGTTCTCGGCGCTGTTCGCGACCGAGGACCAGGCGAACGGCATGAAGAGCTTCATGGAGGAGGGCCCGGGGAAGGCCAAGTTCACCGGCCGCTGAGCCCGCCGGGCGCGTCCCGTTCGCGGGCGGCTCGGGCGTCGAGCACCTCGTCGGCGTAGCGCTCGGTCCACCGGCCGAGCGCGGCGAGCGGCTCGATCAGCCCGCGGCCGGGGCCGGTCAGGCCGTACTCGACGCGCGGCGGCGCCTCGGCGTAGCGGCGGCGCGCCACCAGGCCGTTCGCCTCGAGGCGCCGCAGCGTCTGGGTGAGGACCTTGTGGCTGATGCCGCCGATCCGCTCCCGCAGGTCGCCGGGGCGCATCGGGCCGTCCCGCAGCGTCCACAGCACGACGCCCGTCCAGGTGCCGGAGAGCAGATCGAGGCCGAGCCGGGTCCGGCAGTCGGCGGTGAAGTCGTCCATGGTCTCGCCGGACATCCTGCCTCTTCCGATACGAACCGGATGGTGCGGAACGGTTCGCCTAGCGTCCCGTCCGACGGTAGTCGACCGGAGGAGGACGGCATGCGGATCGGTGTGCTGGGCGCGGGGAACATGGCGGACGCGCTGGCGGGGCAGTGGGTGCGGGCGGGGCACGACGTGCGGATCGGCGCGCGGACGCCCGCGCGGGCGGCGGCGCTCGCCGGGCGGCTCGGGTGCGCGGGCGGCGGGCTCCGGGACGCGGCGGAGTTCGGCGAGGCGGTCCTGCTCGCCGTCGCCCACGGCGGGGCGATGGACGCGCTGCGCGGCGCGGGCGCGGCGGAGGGCGTCCTCGCCGGGCGGGTGCTGGTCGACTGCACGAACCCGATGGCGCCGCCGTTCGAGGCGCTGCTGACGGACGGCGGCCCGTCGGCGGCGCGCCGGATCGCGGACGCGTCGGGCGCGCGGGTCGTCAAGGCGTTCACCCTGTGCCCCGATCCCGTGTGGCGGATGACGCCGCCGGTGTTCGGGGGGCGCCCGCTCGGGGTGCCGCTGTGCGGCGACGACGAGGACGCCCTGGAGACGGTCGGGGGACTGGTGCGCGACCTCGGGTGCGTCCCGATGCGCGGCGGGAGCCTGGCGCGCGCCGCGCTGCTGGAGGCCGCGGCGGCGTTCACCGTCGGGCTCCTGGCCGCGGGCGAGGACCCGGCCGCGATGGTCCCCCCGGTCGCCTTCATGGGCGCGCCGCGGTAGCGCGGTGCGCCCATTTCGCGCGTCTCCCGCGGCCGGACGAAGATCGCCCGATAGGCTCGGCGCCCATGCGGCAGGCGTACCGAACGGCGCTCGTGACGGGCGCGTCCAGCGGGATCGGGGAGAGCTTCGCGCGGCTCCTCGCCGAGCGGGGCGCCGACCTCGTGCTCGTCGCGCGCCGGACCGGCCTGCTGGACCGCCTGGCGCGCGAGCTCGTCGAGCGGTACCGGGTCGGGGTGGAGGTCCTCGCGGCCGACCTCACCGACCCGGAGCGGCGCGGCGAGGTCGAGCGGCGGCTGCGCGACGCGCCGGTCGAGCTGCTCGTGAACAACGCCGGGTACGGCGCGTTCGGCGCGTTCGCGGAGGAGCCGCTGGAGAACCAGCTCGCGCAGATCGAGCTGAACGTGACCGCGCTGGTCCGGCTGACGCGCGCGGCGCTGCCGGGGATGGTGGAGCGCGGCCGCGGCGGGGTGCTGAACGTCGCGTCGGTCGCCGGGTTCGCGCCGTCGCCGGGCAGCGCGACGTACGGTGCGACGAAGGCGTACGTGGCGTCCTTCTCGGAGAGCCTGCACGCGGAGGTCGCGGAGAAGGGCGTGCACGTGACGGCGCTGTGCCCCGGGTTCACGCGGACGGACGAGGAGTCGGCCGCGAACCTGCTGTGGCTGCGGCGCGACGCCGTGGCCCGCGCCGGGCTGGAGGCGGTCGCGGCCGGGCGGGCGCTGTGCGTCCCCGGCGCCCAGTACAAGGCGGTGATGCCCGCGCTGCGGATCCTGCCCCGGCCGCTGCTGCGGGCGGCGGCCGGCCGGATGTGGAAGCAGGCCGCCGACACGCAGTGAGGCGGGTCCCGGACGGAGCGTCCCCGAGCGGCGGTTCGCCGTGAGCGGCAAAGGCGGGGCTCGCGTTTCGTCCGGGTCTACAAAAGTCGCGCGCGGTTGATTGTTCCCGGAGTTACTTGACGGCGGTACCGCGGACTCGCGACCATCGAAACCTACGGTTGGGTAAGTTAGGAGCGAGGAAGCGCATGTCCGAGAGCCCCGAGACGAAGTTCCAGCACGGCCTCCTGCTCGAGCTCGAGCAGGTCGTCGAGAAGGAGCTGGACCGCCACCTGTCGATGGCCAAGGAGTGGTTCCCGCACCAGTACGTGCCGTGGAGCGAGGGCCGCGACTTCGACGGCCCCCTCGGCGGCGAGGAGTGGTCGCTGGAGCAGTCCAAGCTCAGCCAGGAGGCCCGCGAGTCGCTGATCGTCAACCTCCTCACCGAGGACAACCTGCCCGGCTACCACAACGCGATCGCGACCGTCTTCGGCCAGGAGGGCGCCTGGGGCGCCTGGGTCAACCGGTGGACGGCCGAGGAGAACCGGCACGGCATCGTCCTGCGCGACTACCTCACCGTCACCCGCGCCGTCGACCCGGTCGCGCTCGAGCGCGCCCGCATGCACCACATGGAGCAGGGCTACGCGGCCACGCACGGCGACTCGTTCCTGCACGGCACGGCGTACGTCTCGTTCCAGGAGCTGGCCACCCGCGTCTCCCACCGCAACACCGGCAAGGCGTCCGGCGACCCGGTCTGCGAGCAGATGATGGCCCGCATCGCCGCCGACGAGAACCTGCACATGATCTTCTACCGGAACCTGCTGGGCGCCGCGCTGGAGATCGCGCCGAACGAGACGATGCGGGCGATCACCGACGTCGTCAAGGCGTTCGAGATGCCCGGCACCGGCATCGAGGGGTTCCTCAAGAAGTCCGTGATCATCGCGAACGCCGGCATCTACGACCTGCGCCTGCACCACGACGACGTCCTCGTCCCGGTGCTGCGCAAGTGGAAGGTGTGGGACCGCACCGACCTGACCGGCGACGGCGACAAGGCCCGCGACGAGCTGAACGACTTCCTGGCGCAGCTCGACGCCGCCGCGACCAAGTTCGAGACCCGCCGCGAGGAGCGCCGCGCCCGGAGGGCCGCCCGCGAGTCCTGACGCGCCCCGGCCCGGCCCCCGGCCGTCCCGCCGCGACCCGCCCCGACCCCGCGATCATCGTTCCTTCACCCTTTCTTCACCTGGGATGTCGTCCGAGCCGGAACCCGACCGGGGGTCGGCGGCGTCAAAGAGGACGTGAGAGAACTCAGGAGGGGGAGGGGCGGCGACCTCCTGCCGGCATCCTTTCGGGGAGCGTGCGAAGGGTAGGGTTTTCGCAAACGATGAGGGGAGCTGTCACGTCCGGGGACCGAATCGGCCACTACAGCGTGCTCCAGACTCTCGGGGAAGGGGGCATGGGCGTCGTCTACCTCGGCGCCGACCCCGAGGGGCGCAACGTGGCCATCAAGGTGCTGCGGCCCGCGGTGGCGGGGGACGCCACGGCGCGCCGCCGGCTGGCCCGCGAGGTCGACTCGATGCGGCGCGTGCACAGCCCCCACGTCGCCGAGATCCTCGACGCCGACGTCACCGCCGAGCAGCCGTACATCGTCACCCAGTACGTCCCGGGCCGCACCCTCGAAGAGATCGTCGAGGAGCACGGCGCCATCGACGGGACCGACCTGCAGCGCCTCGCGGTCGGGCTGGCGTCCGCGCTGTCGGCCATCCACGGCGCGGGCATCGTGCACCGCGACCTCAAGCCCGCCAACGTCATGCTGATGGACGGCGGCGAGCCCGTCGTGATCGACTTCGGCATCGCGCAGGCGGCCGACGCGACGCGGCTCACCGCGACCGGCATGGTGATCGGCACGCCCGGCTACCTCGCCCCCGAGATCATCGAGGGCCACGAGGCGGGCCCGCACTCGGACGTGCACGCGTGGGCGGGCACGCTCGCGTACGCCGCGACCGGCCGTCCGCCGTTCGGCTCCGGCACCTTCGAAGCGATCTTCTACAAGATCATGTCGGGGAGCCCGGACCTGGAGGGCGTGCCCGCGCCGATCCTGCCGGTGCTGCGCGCGGCGATCGCCCGCGACCCGTCCGAGCGGCCCAAGGCCGTCGACCTCGTCCAGCTCACCCGGCGGCTGCACTTCGACTCCACCGTCACCGACCAGACCCGCGTCGACCGGCACTACCCCGGCGCGGCGGCGGGTGCGGCGGGGGCCGCGGGCGCGGCGGCGGGTGCGGCGGCCGCCGGCGCCGTCGGCGACGACCCCGACCAGGCCGGGCAGTTCACCATGCCCCCGGGCGCGGGGGAGGGCGCCGACCGGACGGCGACGCCGCCGCCGATGCCCGCGCCGGCGCCCGTCCACGCCCAGCCGAGCGACTTCGTCGGCCAGCTGCCCCCGGCGGCGCCGCCGCCCGCACCGCCGCCGCCCGACTACGCGCCCGGACCGTACGACCGGTACGGGGCGCCCGACCAGTACGGGCAGTACGGGCCGCAGGGCGGGTACGCGCAGCCGTACCCGCCGCAAGAGGGCTACCCGGAGCCGTACCCGCCGCGCGGCCAGTTGCAGCGGCGGCCGCCCGAGCAGCCGCCGCAGCACGACCCGCGCGCGGCCCTGGACGAACGCACCCGCGACGACCGCGCCCGCGAAGACCGAGCCCGCGAAAACAGGGAAGCGCGCAAGCCCTACGGCTGGTACCGGATCATCAGCTTCCTGGTCCTGGTCGCGCTGCTCGGCTTCGCGAACATCGCGCCGCTGCTCGCCGTCGGCGTCACCCTCGGCGGGGTCCTGGTGCTGCGGATGGCCGACAAGGCCGCCAAGGGCATGGAGGGACGGCAGACCCGGCGCGGCCCGCGCACCGGCGACGCGTTCGCGGCGGCGATGCGGACGCCGCTGCACCTGCCGGGCGCCCTCACCATGACCGCGCTGCTGTCGGCGCTCAGCCTGCTCGCGGGCGTCGTCCTGCTCGCGGTCCTGATCTTCGCGGATCCCGACATGACCGCCTCCCGGGCCATCGCCTGGTCGGCGATGCTGGTGATCGTGCTGATGTCGCTGGCCCCGGGCAGCGGCGCGCCGCGCCGGCAGCTCGCCCGGGTCTGGGGCGCGCTCATGCCGCGCGCCGAGGCCGCCCTCATCGGCGCGCTGATCATCGGGATCTTCGCGGCCGTGCTCGTCGGCCTGTCGCGCCAGCAGCCCCCGGACACCACACCGCTGGACGGAATGAGCCAGAACCTGGAGAGCCTGCGCAGCGATGTCCACGACCTCGTCTCCGGGATCCCGTTCGTCTGACGGAGCCTGGAGCCCCCCGCCGACGCCCGGTCCCCCGCCCCCGAGCGGACCGCCCGCCGGTCCGCCGCCGTCCCCGGAGCCCGCGCCCGCGCGTCCCGGCGGGGACCTGCCCGCGGCGATCGGCCCCTACCGTCCGCTGGAGCTGATCGGCGCGGGGGGAATGGGGCAGGTCTTCCGCGCCACCGACCCGCGCGGCGGCACGTACGCCGTCAAGATCCTGCACCCGCACCTGGTGGACCAGGGCGACTCGCGGGCCCGGCTGCGCCGCGAGGTCGAGACGATGGGCCGGGTCACCACCCCGCGCGTCGCCGAGATCGTCGAGTTCGACGTGGACGCCCGCGTCCCGTACATCGTCACCCGGTACGTCGAGGGCCGCGCCCTCCAGGACGCCGTCCGCGAGGGGCGCGTCGCGAACGGCGCGGCGCTGTGGCGGATCGCGGTCGGGACGGCCGAGGCGCTGGAGGCCGTCCACCGCGCGGGCGTCGTGCACCGCGACATCAAGCCCGGCAACGTCCTGCTGGAGGGCGGCGAGCCGGTCGTCATCGACTTCGGCATCTCGCAGGGCGTGGACGACACCCGCCTCACCCGCACGGGCGCCCGCGCGGGCACGTGGCGGTACCTGGCGCCGGAACTGCTGGAGGGCCACGACGCGGGCCCGGCCGCCGACGTGTTCGCGTGGGCGGCGACCGTCGCGTACGCCGCGACCGGCCGCGACCTGTACGACGCGCCGAACGACGCGGCCGTCTGCCTGCGGATCATCCGCGGCGACCACGACCTGGGCGACGTCCCGGCGGAGCTGCGGCCGCTGCTGGAGGAGGCGCTCGCCGCCGACCCCGCCGCCCGGCCGTCCGCGGAGCACCTGGTGCGGCGGCTGCGGGCGCTGCGCCCCGACTCGATCGGGCTGCGCGCGTCCGGCGGCAGCCAGCCGTCCGTGCGGGGGCCGGTCCGGTCGCGGCCGCTCGAACCGATCGGCCCGTACCGGCCGCTGCAGCGGCTCGGGCGCGGCGGCATGGGCGAGGTGTTCCTCGCCCGCGCCGACGACGGCCGGATGGTCGCGGTGAAGATGCTGCACGCGGCGCTGCCCGCCGAGTTCCAGGCCCGCGACCGGCTGCGCCGCGAGGTCGAGGCGATGCGGCGGATCAGCAGCCGGCACGTGGTGGAGCTGGTCGACCACGACCTGGACGCCGAGCAGCCCTACATCGTCACCCGGTACGTCGAGGGCACCTCGCTGCTGGAGACCGTCAAGGACCGCGGGCCGCTGCCCCGGGACGGGCTGCTGCGGCTCGCCGGGGGGCTGGCGGAGGCGCTCGCGGCGGTCCACGCGGCCGACAGCGTGCACCGCGACGTCAACCCCGGCAACGTGATGCTGGTCGCGGGCGCCCCGGTGCTGATCGACTTCGGCATCGCGTACCTGTCGGGCGCGACGCGGCTGACGCAGGGCCCGATGGGGACGCCCGGCTACGTGTCGCCCGAGGTGCTGGAGGGACGCCCGTCGGGCCCGCCCACGGACGTGTTCGGCTGGGCCGCGACGATCGCGTTCGCCGCGACCGGGCGCCGCGCGTACGAGGCGACGAGCCCGGCCGCGTTCGTCCGCCGGGTGCTGACCGGCTGGCCGGACCTCGCGGGCATCGAGCCCGACCTGAAGGAGGTCCTGGAGGACGCGCTGGCCCGCGACCCCGCGGACCGTCCGGACGCGCAGGAGCTCGCCGCCCGGTTCGCGAACCCGGGGTCGATCGCGCCCCGGCTCAACCTGCGGCCCGCACCGAAGCCGCAGCCGCGGCCGGAGCCGGAGCCCGAACCGCGGCCCCGTCCGGCGGCGCGGCCCCCCGCCGACCAGGTCGTCGCGGGCCGCGCCGCGTTCGCCCGGTCGGGGTTCGCGCTGACGGTGTCGGTGATCGAGGTGTCGCTGGCGGAGGCGAAGCGGGAGCTGGTCGCCGCCGAGCGCGCCCACGCGATGGGCGGGTCGTGGATCGAGCACGGGCACGCCGCCAAGTACGCGCAGAAGGCGCTGGCCGCGGCCGGGCGCGCCGCGCGCGACGCCCAGACCGGCACGGGCATCCCCGCGAACGGGCCGCGCCTCGCCGAGATCTACCGGGCCGCGAGCCTGTACGGCAGGCACGCGCAGGCCGTCCTGCAGAAGCAGCCCGTGATGCCGGGGCAGTTCGTGGACGTGCGGCGGGTCGTCGGTCTGCTGAACGGCGCCCGGTTCACCCGCGTCCGGTTCAAGGAGGGCTACGACCCGGCCGAGGTGGACGAGTTCGTCGCGCGGGCCCTCGGCTGGCTCACCGGCGACCGCCGCGCCCTCGCCGAGGTGATCGGCGCCGACGACGTCCGCGCCCGGACGTTCACGCTGCGCCGCCTCCGCGAGACCTACGTGAAGGCGGAGGTCGACGCGTTCCTCGCCGCGCTCGAGACGGAACTGCGCCGCACCGGCTACGCCTGACCGCGCGGTCCGGGACGCGGGCGGCGGAGATCGGTAGGGTGCCGACCATATGATCGGCGAACACATCGGCCCGTACCGGCTGCTTTCCTCGCTGGGGGACGGGGCCGTCCACCGCGCCACCGGCCCGGACGGCCGCGACGTGGCGATCCGCGCGCTGCCCGCGGGCGCCGCGCCCGACATCGCGCGGATGCGGGAGGTGCGCAGCCCGTACGTGGTGGACGTCCTAGACGGCGAAGCCGCCCTCGACGCTGCCGGCGAAGCCGCCCTCGACGCTGCCGGCGAAGCCGCCCTCGACGCTGCCGGCGCGGGCTACGTGGTGACGCGGCTGGTGCCGGGGCGGCCGCTCGCGGACGCCGTCGCGGAGCGGGGCCCGCTGGCGGGGGAGGCGCTGCACGGCCTGGCGCTCGGCCTCGCCAAGGCGGTCGCCGCGATCCACGGCGCGGGCCTCGCGCACGGCGACCTGCGTCCCGGGACGGTGCTGCTGGTGGACGACGCCCCCGTCGTCATCGACTTCGGGCTCGTCCCGGGCGCCGATCCGGCCGACGACGTCCGCGCGTGGGCCGCCGCGGTGCTGTTCGCGGCCGTGGACCCGGCCGCCGTCCCGGCGGGCCTGCGCCCGCTGGTGGAGGCCGCCGCGTCCGCCGACCGGGCGGCCCGCCCGACGTCCGCCGCGCTGGCCGCCGCGGTCGCGCGACTGGAGCCGCCGCCCGGTGAGGGCCCGGCCGCGGCCGTCCCGCGCCCGGCGCCCGAGGCGATGCCCGCGCCGCCGGAGCCGGTCGCGCGGCCGGACGCGCCGCGGACGCAGACGGCGGGTGCGGGGACGGCGGGTGCGGGGACGGCGGGTGCGGGGGCGGCGGCGGACGCGCACCGGCTCGCCGTCGCGCAGGGCTGGGCCCGGCTGCTCGCCGCGATGGTCGTAGTGATCGCCGTGGGCGCCGCGATGATGATGCCGGTCGTCGGGCTGGTGCTGTCGCTGGCCGCGGTGACCTGGCTGCGCGCGGTCACGGCGGTCTCGTTCCGGGACTGGACGCTCGCGTTCGGCCGGACGCTGGCGACCGTCCCGTACGCGGCGGTGTGCACGGTCGCGGTGCCGCCCGCGCTGCTCGCCGCCACCGTGTTCGGCGTCGAGATCGACGCGCTCGCCGCGTGCGCGTTCGGCGCGGGCGCGGGCGCGGCCGTGCTGTGGACGGCGCCGGGCGTGCGGGGGCCGCGGCGCAGGCTGGAGCGGATGTTCCTGCGGATCGCCGGGTCGCCGCGGACGATCGCGGGGCTCGGCGCGGTGCTCGCGGCGCTGACCCTGGCGGCGGTCGTGGGCGCGCTGTCGCTGACGCCGAGCTTCGCGCCGATGTACGGGCTGGCCGGCTGGCTGGAGAGCACCCTGGACCGGTTGCACGGCGCGTTCGACCGCTTCTGACGCGCGCCGCGGGCCCGTCCGGGGTGTGAGGTGCGTCACGTCCGATTTCTGAGTGAGACCGACATGCCGGGCGTCCCTCGGACGTGGGTAAGGTCTCACCACCTGGGATTTGCCGCTAGGCTACTCGTGGGTAACATTCGACTGGGCACGGCCGAAACGGGGACCCGGATCCGAAGGGCGTTCGGGTGTTTGGCAGGCTGTGACCAACGAAAACGCACGTCCGCGTCGACCCGTCATGGGCGGCGCCCCTCTGTCCGCTGCCCCAGCGGCCAACCGAGTGCAGGGAGGTCGGCCACCGGCCATGAACATCGTCGTCCTGGTGAAGCAGGTTCCCGATACGGAGAGCCCGCGCAAGCTGAAGTCCGATGACAGCACGCTCGACCGCGCTGCCGCGGACGGTGTCATCAACGAGCTCGATGAGTACGCCATCGAAGAGGCGCTGCGCATCAAGGAGGCCCAGGGCGGCGAGGTGACCGTTCTGACCATGGGCCCGGACAAGGCCACGGAGTCGATCCGCAAGTCGCTGGCCATGGGCGCCGACAAGGCCGTCCACCTCGTCGACGACGCCCTCACGGGCTCCGACGCGCTGCAGACGTCCTACGCGATCCAGCAGGCCCTCGGCCGCACCGAGTTCGACCTGGTCGTCCTCGGCTCGGAGTCCACCGACGCGCGCACCGGCGTGCTCGCCGCCATGCTGGCCGAGCGGCTCGGCGTCCCGCAGCTCTCGCTCGCCAACAAGGTCGAGATCGAGGGCTCGTCCATCAAGATCCAGCGGCAGACCGACTACGGCTACGACAAGGTCGAGGCGACCCTGCCGGCCGTGGTCAGCGTCGTCGAGAAGATCAACGAGCCGCGCTACCCCTCCTTCAAGGGGATCAT
Organism: Actinomadura rifamycini DSM 43936; assembly: GCF_000425065.1. GTDB lineage: Bacteria > Actinomycetota > Actinomycetes > Streptosporangiales > Streptosporangiaceae > Spirillospora > Spirillospora rifamycini. Next base: position 117,025 of record NZ_AULB01000024.1, on the reverse strand, counting down.
GGCGGCCAAGAAGAAGCCGGTCGAGACGCTCGGCATCGCCGACGCCGGCATCGACGCCGCGCAGGTCGGCGTCGCGAACGCGGCCACCGAGGTGGTCGACTTCGCCGACGCCCCGCCGCGCGCGCAGGGTCAGATCGTCACCGACGAGGGCGACGGCGGCGCGAAGATCGCCGAGTTCCTCGCGTCGAAGAAGTTCGTCTGACCGGGGAAGGGGATTCAAGAACCATGGCTGAGATTCTCGTCCTCGTCGACCACGTCGACGGTGAGGTCAAGAAGGTCACCCTCGAGCTGCTGACGCTGGCGAACCGCCTCGGCGAGGCCGCCGCCGTATGGGTCGGCCCCGGCTACGAGAACGCCAAGGACAGGCTCGCCGAGTACGGCGCCGGCAAGGTCTACGTGGCGGCCGACGAGGAGCTCACCTCCTACGTCGTCGCCCCGAAGGCGGCGCTGCTCGCCCAGCTCGTGTCCGAGAAGTCCCCGGCCGCCGTGCTCGTCGCCGCCACCGGCGAGGGCAAGGAGATCGCCGGCCGGCTCGCGGTGAAGACCGGCTCCGGCGTGCTCACCGACGTCGTGGACGTCACCGACGGCTTCGTCGCCGAGCACTCGATCTTCGGCGGCGGCGTCATCGCGCACGCCAAGGTCCGGACCGGCACGCCGGTCATCGCGGTCCGCCCGAACTCCATCGCCCCCGAGGCGAACGCGGCCACCCCGGCCGAGGAGCAGGTGTCGGTGGCCCTGTCGGACGCCGACAAGGGCGCCAAGATCGTCGAGAAGGTCGTGCAGGAGAAGGGCGAGCGCCCGGACCTGACCGAGGCCGCGATCGTCGTGTCCGGCGGGCGCGGCGTCGGCGGCGCCGACAACTTCTCGATCATCGAGGGCCTGGCCGACTCGCTCGGCGCGGCCGTCGGCGCCTCCCGCGCCGCGACCGACGCCGGCTGGTACCCGCACTCGTTCCAGGTCGGCCAGACCGGCAAGACCGTGTCGCCGCAGCTGTACGTCGCGGTCGGCATCTCCGGCGCCATCCAGCACCGGGCCGGCATGCAGACCTCGAAGACCATCGTCGCCATCAACAAGGACCCCGAGGCGCCGATCTTCGAGCTGGTCGACTACGGCGTGGTCGGCGACCTGTTCCAGGTCGCGCCGCAGCTCACCGAGGAGATCAACAAGCGCAAGTGAGCGCCTGACGACTCTTCCCGGACGCCCCGGACGGTTCGCCGTCCGGGGCGTCCGGCCTTCCCGGGGGCGGCGGTGGTCACGACCGGGCGGGGGACGGGCTCCCGGCCGGGTACGGCACGGCGGCGAGCAGGTCCGGCTTCAGCAGGTCGCCGGCCTGCGCGTACGGGACGTTCGCGACCTTCTCCCCGCAGGCGCTCACGTAGCCGAGCGCCGCGGCGTGGAAGCCGACCCGGATCCCGGCGGGCGTCATCCCGACCGCCACCTGCTCCTCCCGCAGATGCTCGGCCCGGATCTCCTCGGCGAACCGGCTGCCGATCTCCGGCGGGCAGATCACCCCGCCCGGCAGGTGCGCCGCGACGAGCCCGTCGAGCGGCCGGACGCTCTCCGGAGCCGGGGCGCGGAACAGGTCGATCGGCCGGAACTCGGTGCCTTCGGCCAGGTCCACGGTCACCGCCCGCACCTGCTGCCACCCGGTCCCGACGTCGCCCTGCACGTTCGTGTCGTACCAGACGGACAGGAGACGGTCGTTGCGCAGCAGGACGGTCGGCCGGACGGTGGTCGTGACCGAGCCCGGCACCTGGGCGATCCCTTCCCGGTGGCTCGCGAACATGCGGTCCAGCGGCGCGCGGACGGCGCCGTTGACCCGGTCCTGGAGCGCCCGGTCGCGGAACCCGGTGACCCGCACGACCTGCCCCTCCACCTGGAACGCCCCGCCCCCGCTCAGCGTCGTCGCCGGTACCTGGAGGGCCACGTTCTGGAAGGCGAGCCGCTGCGGCGGGGGCTCGTCCCCGGCGTCGGAGGCCGTGACGTACACCGCCGTCCCGCCGATCGCCACGGCGGCGCCGCCCGCGACGGCCGCCGCGCCCTTGGCGCCGAGCGCCCCGAGGACGCCCTTCCCGGCGGCCCCGGCCCCGGCCGTGCCCGCACCGCCCGCACCCGCGCCCGCACCGCCCGCGGCGCCCGCACCGGACGCGCCCGCCGCACCGGCCGCGGCCGTCCCGGACGCCGCCGCGCCGCCGGAGCCGAGGCCCAGCGCGGTCAGCGGGAACAGCATCGACAGCGCGGCGGCGGTCGTCGCCAGCGTGCGCACGCCGCGCCCCTCCCAGTCCGGGCCGTACGCGGCGGCCGCCGCGCCCTCCAGCTCGGCCACGAACGCGGCGGCGCCGTGCGGGCGGTCCCACGGGTTCTTCGCGAGCCCGCTCTCCACCAGCGGCCGCAGCGGCTCCGGGACGTCCTCGACCGGGATCGGCGCGGTCAGGTGCCGCCCCATCAGCCCCGCCGGGTCCTCCGCCGTGAACGGCCGCCGCCCGGTGACGCACTCGTAGAACACGCACGTCGCCGCGTACACGTCGGTGGCGGGGGAGGCGGGCTCGTCGCGCCACTGCTCGGGCGCCATGTAGACGGGCGTGCCCGACCGCCCGGCCTCGCCCGCGTCGACCGCGATGCCGAAGTCGATGAGCTTGCTCAGCCCGTCGCCCCGGACGATCACGTTCGCCGGCTTGTAGTCGCGGTGCACGATCCCGACGTCGTGCGCGGCGGCCAGCCCCAGCAGCGAGCCCTTCAGCAGCGCCAGCGCCGCCTCCGGCGCGAGCGGCCCGCGCTCGGCGAGGACCTCCCGCAGGGACGCGCCGTCCACGGCCTCCATGACGATCGCCGCGCCCTCGCCGGTCTCGACCAGCCCGTACAGGCGCGCGACGTACGGGTTGCGCAGCCGCCGGAGCAGCTCCGCCTCCGCCCGGAACCGGACCCGGAAGCCCGGGTCGGCGGCGAGCCCGTCCGCGAGGTACTTGATCGCGGCCGGCAGCCCCGTGGCGTCGTGGCGGGCCAGCACCACCCGCCCCTGCGCGCCCTCGCCGAGCACGCGAAGCTCGCTGTACTCCGGAACCCGCCATCCGCTCATCGGTCATCCCTTCTGGCCCGGCCGCGCCCTCGTACGGGCCAGAAGGGGTTATACAGGATTCCTTCAGGCGGCGACCGGCTTCGGCGCCGCCTCGCCTCCGGCGGCCTCGTTCCCGGCGGCAGGCGCGTCCGCGCCGTCCCGCCCGGGGACGTACGGCGCCGCGGCCAGGTCGGCGCCCTCGCCCAGCGGGACGAACCGGGCGCCGGCCGCGATCAGCAGCGCGAGCACGACGACCACGCCGACGCCGAGCCGCAGCGACGTCGCGTCCGCGAGGAACCCGACCACGACCGGGCCGAGCAGCAGCCCGCCGTAGCCCATCGCGCCGACCTGCGCGACCGCGGCGGCCGGACGGTCCGGCGCGGCGGTCCCGGCCAGCGAGATCGTCGTCGGGACGACCACGCAGACGACCAGGCCCGTCAGGAAGAACCCGGCGATCGCCACGTGCGCGGTCGGCGAGAGCACCACGAGCGCCATTCCGGCGGCGGTGCCGAGACCGGCGCCCGCCAGCAGCCGCCGCGTGCCGATCCGCATCCGGACGCGGTCGCCGACGAGCCGCCCGATCAGCATCGCCAGCTCGAACACGGGGTACCCGAGCGCCGCCAGCGACTCGGTCGCGCCGAGTTCGTCGTGCAGCATGAGGCTGCTCCAGTCGGCGATCGACCCCTCGGTCATGAACGCGATGAAGCCCAGCACGCCGATCAGGTACACGGCGGCCGGCAGCCGGCGGCGCCGCCCGCCCGTCCCGGCCTCGGCGGGCGCGTCCGGGTCGGGCAGGTAGGTGCGGCCGAGCGCGAGCCCCGCGGGCAGCGCGAACAGCGCGGCGAGCAGCACCGTCGCGGTGAAGCCGAGGCCGAGCGCCGCCGTCGCGACCCCGACCAGCCCGCCGGACATCGCGCCGATGCACCAGCCGGCGTGCATGCCGCTCATGATCGACCGCCGGTACGCCTGCTCGACCACGCTGGCCTGCGCGTTCATCGCGATGTCGGTGATCCCGAACGTCATCCCGAACGCCGCGACGGCGGCGAGCAGCGACCAGTAGGTGGGGGCGAGCGCCACCGCGGCGTACGCCAGCGCGGTCAGCGGCAGCGCCACCCGCAGCGCGCCCCGGCTCCCGGCCCGCGCCATCACCCCCCGCAGCGCCTGCATGGCGACGACCGCGCCGAGGCCCCAGACGAGGACGACGATGCCGACCTCGCCCTCGGACGTCCCGAACTTCTCGGCCAGCGCGGGCATCCGCGCGACCCAGACACCGGTGAGCAGACCCGCGAGGGCGAACGTGAGGAACGTCCCGGTACGGGCGCGGAGCAGCATGGTTCACCTCTTTCCGAACTCGGCGGGGCGGAGGGCCCCGGACGTGCGCCCGGCCGCGCGCGGGCGCGGCCGGGAACCGGACGGTCGATGATGTGGAGCGTTCCAGGGGGCCGCGGACGGCCCCGGCGCCCCGGGGGGCGGGCGGTGCTAGCCGAGCAGGTCGAGCAGCCGCCGTTTCAGCGCCGCGAGCTGGTCCTCGTCGTACAGCTCGGGCGCGTGGCTCACGACCTCCCACAGGCCCTCGGCCGCCAGCCGGACCACCGTCGCGGCGACCGGGTCGGCGTCCTCGTCGGACGCGCGGCCGTGCCAGCGGCGCATGGCCTCGTTCAGCGGCTCGGCCTGCTCCGGGTCGGTCGCGGCGGCCGTGATGGCCGACCAGCGCCGGTAGGCCCGGGCCTCGCCGGCGAGGATCTCGAAGGTCGCCTCGACGTACGCGCGGCTGTAGGCGCCGGGCGTCCCGTCGTCCTTGCCCAGGTACGCGGCGATCAGGTCGTCGAACTCCTCGATGACCCGCGCCACCATCGCCTTGACGAGCGCGTCCTTGGACGGGAAGTGGTACAGCAGCCCGCCCTTGCTGACGCCGGCGCGGTCGGCGACCGCGGTGAGCGTCAGCGCCTGCGTGCCGTGCTCGGAGAGCACCGCCTCCGCGGCGTCCAGAAGGGCGTGCTTCGTCATGGCCACTCCACTGTACCGACCGGACGGTACAGTTGCCAACCGGCGCTCCCACCGGGGCATTCCCGCAACCGCGCGGCCACCTGCGGGGAACACCGCGCGCGCGGATACTGTTGACGCCGTGGTGACCTACCTCGACCATGCGGCGACGACCCCCATGCTGCCGGAGGCCGTTGAGGCGATGACGGCGCGGCTGCACGAGCTCGGCAACCCGTCCTCGCTGCACGCCGTCGGCCGCACCGCCCGCCGCGTCGTGGAGGAGTCCCGCGAGCTGATCGCCGAGGCGTTCGACGCCCGGCCCAGCGAGGTCGTGTTCACCTCGGGCGGCACCGAGTCCGACAACCTCGCCGTCAAGGGCCTGTACTGGGCCCGCCGCGCCGCCGACCCCGCCCGCACCCGCGTGCTGGCCTCCGCCGTCGAGCACCACGCCGTCCTCGACTCGGTGCGGTGGCTCGCCGACCACGAGGGCGCCCGGGTCGACTGGCTCCCCGTGGACGAACTGGGGCGCGTCCGCCCCGCGACCCTGCGGGACGCGCTCGGCGACGGCTCCGACGTCGCCCTCGCCACCGTCATGTGGGCGAACAACGAGGTCGGCACCGTCCAGCCGATCGCCGAACTCGCCGCGGCCGCCCGCGAGCGCGGCGTCCCCCTGCACACCGACGCCGTCCAGGCCGCCGGGACCCTCCCCGTGTCGTTCGCCGCGAGCGGCGTCCAGGCCCTCACCCTCACCGGCCACAAGCTCGGCGGCCCGCTCGGCGTCGGCGCGCTCCTGCTCGCCAAGCCCAAGGAGCCGCTGCACCTCGACCCCGTGCCCCTCCTGCACGGCGGCGGCCAGGAGCGCGACGTCCGCTCCGGCACCCTCGACACCCCCGCCATCGCCGGCTTCGCCGCCGCCGTCGAGGTCGCCGCGCGGCGCCGCGCCGCCGAGGCCGACCGCCTCGCCGCCCTCCGCGACCGCCTCATCGAGGCCGTCCGCGCGGCCGTCCCCGACGCGGTCCTGAACGGCGACCCCCGCGACCGCCTCCCCGGCAACGCGCACTTCTCCTTCCCCGGCTGCGAGGGCGACGCGCTGCTCATGCTGCTGGACGCCCGCGGCATCGCCTGCTCCACCGGTTCGGCGTGCTCGGCCGGCGTGTCGCAGCCCAGCCACGTCCTCACGGCGATGGGCGCCGGTCCCGAGCGCGCCCGCGGCTCGCTCCGCTTCACCCTCGGCCACACCTCCACCGAGGCCGACGTCAAGGCCCTCGCCGACGCCATCGGCCCCGCCGTCGAACGGGCCCGCCGGGCCGGCCTGACCTGACCGCCCGCACCTGACCCGGCCGCACCTGACCGGCCGCCGGGGACCGCCGCCCGACGGCGGCCTCCCGGCCCCGCCCGCCGTCGGGCCAGGTTTGAGCACCGCCTCCTCGGGGACGGCTTTGCCGTTCGTTGACCGAGGATTGCGAGGACCGAGAGCGATGGCGAGCGTGGCGGACGGCGGCGCGGTGCGGAACGCGGGACGCAGGGCGGCGGGACACCCGTGGTTCCACCGGCTGTCCCGGGTGGGGCTGGCGGCGCGCGGGTTCCTGTACGTGCTGATCGGGGTGCTGGCGCTCCAGATCGCGTTCGGGAACGGCGGCGAGGAGGCCGACCGGAGCGGCGCCCTGACGACCGTCGCCGACAAGCCGGGCGGGACGGTCGTGCTGTGGCTCATGACGGCCGGGTTCGCCGCCCTCGCGCTCTGGCAGTTCGCGGAGGCGCTGTACGGGCGCCCCGTCCCGGACGGACACAAGGCGCACGAGCGGCTCGGATCGGCCGGGCGCGGGCTCCTCTACGCGGCCGGGTTCGCGGCGATGCTCGGGTTCATGCTCGGGCACCAGGGCGCGTCGAGCGACCAGCAGTCCAGGACGTTCACGGCGCGGCTGATGGCGGAGCCGGGCGGGCGCTGGCTCGTCCTCGCGGTCGCCGCCGGGTTCGTCGGCGTCGGCGGGTACGTCCTGTACGCCGCCGCGCGCCGCAAGTTCCTGGACGAGCTCAAGGTCGGTCAGATGGGGCGGCGCGCGCGCCGCGCCGTCGAGCCGCTCGGGGCGGTCGGCAACGCGGCGCGGGGCCTGGTGATCGGCGCGGCCGGGGTGTTCCTCGGCTACGCGGCGGTCAGCTACGACCCGGGGAAGGCGCACGGGCTGGACGGCACGCTCCGCGAGTTCGCCGGGACGCCCGCCGGGGCGTGGGGGCTCGTCGCCGTCGCCCTCGGCGTGGTGGTCTTCGGCGTGTACTCGTGCTGCGAGGCGCGCTGGCGGAAGGTGGAGGCCGTCCGGCCCGGTCAGGGCCGGTAGGGGGCCAGCGCCTTCCAGCCGGGGTCGTTGGTCGAGGAGACCTTCGCCTTGCCCTCCGCCCAGCCCGCGGCGAGCTGGTCGAGGTCGCCGACGACGCCCGAGTCGGGGTCGGCGTACAGGTGGAAGACGCGCAGGCCGTCGCCCGTCTCCCGCACGGCCAGCACCGCCCGGTCGCCGAGCTTGGCGAGCTTCTTCTCGAACGCGTGCAGCGCCCCCGAGGACGGCTCGACCGGCAGCCGGTCGGGGTTGCTGTGCCGGTACGGGACGGTGATCGCGACGTGCAGGTCGCAGAGCGGGTAGTCCTGCCGGTGCAGGGGGAACCGCGCGCCGACCCGGGCGGGATGGCCGCGCGGCGTGCGGCCCTCGCCGCTCAGCCACGCGGGCTCGCCGAACGGCTCGGCGACCTGCTCGACGACCGCGCCGAGCATCGCGGGCGGCAGCGCGTCGATCGGCGCCTCCATCGCGATCGTCACCTCGCCGACCCAGCGGGCCACGTCGTCCTCGCCGAGCGCCCAGTCGAGGACGTGCGACGCGACCTGCCGCTGCTGCTCCTCGGGGACGAACAGGAAGTCGGGGTGGTACGCGGTGATGTGCACCTTCGCCCGTCCGGCGTCGGCCCGCATGCCGAGCCGCACGTACTCCAGGTCGAACTCGTGGTCGCCGAGGACGAGGTCCTGGGAGAGCATCTCCGGGTCGGCCTGGCGGGCGGGGTGGAAGCTCCAGTCGCCGGACGTCTTGGGCGCGGCCCGCACCCACCGCTCGGCGAGGCCGCGCAGTTCGGCGTCGCCGCCGCCGGTCAGCGTCAGCGAGGGCGCCCGGTCCTCGGCGCCGCCGATCTCCCACTGCAGCCCCGGGTGGATCCTGTGGACGCGGCGGGACAGCTCCTCGACGATGTCGGCCGACAGCCCCTCGCCCGGCGGCTCGCCCGGCTCCTGCTCGTCCGTCGGACCGGCCGCCAGCGACGACTCGATCGTCGGGCGCGCCTGGCCCCACCATTCCCAGAACTCGCCGACCGCGGGCGGTGCGGTGGCGGACGTGTCGCGCGGACGGCGGAAGATTCCCACCTGTACGTCTCTTCCTTGTCGTGGGGTGACGGGGTCCGGGCCTTCACGGAGCCCGCAGCGTAACCCTACGCGAGCCGCCGGACGATCCGTCGCCGCGTCCCCGCGGCGTCCTGTTCGTCCCGCGGCGCGCCCGTCCGCGCCGTTAACCCGATGTGGGCGGGGCCCCGCAGCGCGTACGCTCGAAGGACTATGACTCTGCGCGTACTCGCCGCCATGTCGGGCGGCGTCGACTCCGCCGTGGCCGCCGCCCGCGCCGCCGAGGCCGGGCACGACGTCACCGGCGTCCACATGGCCCTGTCCAGCAATCCGCAGTCGTACCGGACGGGCGCGCGCGGCTGCTGCACCCTGGAGGACTCCCGGGACGCCCGCCGCGCCGCCGACGTGATCGGCATCCCGTTCTACGTCTGGGACCTCGCGGAGCGCTTCCACGAGGACGTCGTCGAGGACTTCGTCAGCGAGTACGCCGCGGGCCGCACCCCGAACCCGTGCCTGCGCTGCAACGAGAAGATCAAGTTCGCCGCGCTGCTCGACCGCGCGACGGCCCTCGGCTTCGACGCCGTCTGCACCGGCCACTACGCCCGGCTGGAGGACGGCGTCCTGCGCCGCGGCGTCGACGCGGGCAAGGACCAGTCGTACGTCCTGGCCGTGTGCACGCCCGAGCAGCTCGCGCACGCGCTGTTCCCGCTGGGCGACACCGCGAAGGCCGACATCCGCCGCGAAGCCGAGCGGCGCGGCCTCCAGGTCGCCGACAAGCCCGACAGCCACGACATCTGCTTCATCGCCGACGGCGACACCCGCGGCTTCCTCGCCGAGCGCCTCGGCACCGCGAAGGGCCCGATCGTCGACGCCGACGGCAACGAGGTCGGCGAGCACGACGGCGCGTACGCGTACACGATCGGGCAGCGCAAGGGCCTGCGCATCGGCACCCCCGCGCCCGACGGGCGCCCCCGCTACGTCCTCGACATCTCGCCGGTCACGAACACCGTCACCGTCGGCCCCCGCGAGGCCCTCGACGTCCGCGAGATCACCGGCGAGCGCCCGATCTGGCTGAGCGAGCCCCCCGCCGGGCCGTTCGGCTGCCAGGTGCAGCTCCGCGCCCACGGCGAGGTCCACGACTGCACGGCCGAACTCGACGGCGACGTCCTGCGCGTCCGCCTCCGCGCCCCCGCGCGCGGCGTCGCGTCCGGCCAGGCCGCCGTCCTGTACGAGGGCGACCGGGTGCTGGCCTCCGCGACGATCGCCGAGACCGCCCGCGTCCCCGCCTGACCGCCCGTCCGCGGAAGCGGGGCCGCCGTCCCGGACGCCCGCGGCCGGTGGCGGCGGGACGCGCCGTCAGTACGATGCGGCTCTGGCGAGTCTCTGGAGGGTGCCGTGAAGTTCGGTGTGTCCACGTTCGTGACCGATGAGGGCATCGCGCCGGCGGCGCTCGGGCGGGCGCTGGAGGAGCGCGGGTTCGGGTCGCTGTTCCTGGCCGAGCACACGCACATCCCGGTGAAGCGGGAGTCGCCGTGGCCCGGCGGCGCCGAGCTGCCCCGCATCTACTACCGGACGCTCGACCCGTTCGTCGTCCTGTCGGCGGTCGCGAGCGTGACGGAGCGGCTGCGGCTCGGCACCGGGATCGCGCTGGTCGTCCAGCGGGACCCGATCATCCTGGCGAAGGAGGTCGCGTCCCTCGACCTGGTCTCCGGCGGGCGCGCGGTGCTCGGCGTCGGCGCGGGCTGGAACCGGGAGGAGATGCGCAACCACGGCACCGAGCCGAAGACCCGGATGCGGCTGCTGCGCGAGCGCGTGCTGGCCGTCAAGGAGCTGTGGACGAGCGAGGAGGCGGAGTTCCACGGCGAGTTCGTCGACTTCGACCCCGTGTTCAGCTACCCCAAGCCCGTCCAGGACCCGCACCCGCCCGTGCTGATCGGCGGCGCGGGCCCGACCACCTTCGACCGCGTCGCCGAGTTCGGCGACGGCTGGATGCCGATCTACGGACGCGGCACGGACGCCCTCGCCGCGCAGATCGCGGAGCTGCGGGAGCGCGCGGGACGGCGCGTGCCGGTCACGGTGTTCGCCGCGCCCGGCAAGCCCGAGGCCGTCGCGGCGCTCGCGGACGCCGGAGCGGACGAGGTGCTGTTCAACCTCAGGACCGAACCGGAGGACGAGACCCTCCGCCACCTCGACCGCCTCGCGCGCCTGCTGTGATCGCGCGCCGCTAGGCTTTGCCGCGTGAACGACTATCCGTGGGGGGTCGGGGCGGCGACCGGGGTGGGCTCGTATCCGGGCGACGATCCGGAGGAGGTCCTCCGGACCGTGCTCGGGGAGGTGCCCGAGCTGCCGCACCTGCCGGAACTGCCCGCGCGCGGCCCCGGCGCCGACATGGTCGGCCGGTCCGCCGGCCTGCTGGTGGACCTGCCGGTCCACCTCGAGCCGTCCGGGTGGCGGTTCTCCGACCGCCCCGGCCGCGACACCGTCCGCACCCGCGACCACCTGGCGCGCGACCTCGACGTGCTGGAGGAGGTCGCGGGGACGCACGACGGGCCGTTCAAGGTCCAGGTGTGCGGCCCGTGGACGCTGGCGAGCACCATCGAGCTGCGGCACGGCGACCGCGCGATCAAGGACCCGGGCGCCGTCCGCGACCTGGCCGCGTCGCTCGCCGAGGGCGTGGCGGCGCACGTCGCGGACGTCCGGCGGCGCCTGCCCGCGGCCCGCATCCTGCTCCAGCTGGACGAACCGGCCCTGCCGGCGGTGCTCGCGGGAACGGTCCCGACGGCGAGCGGGTTCGGGCGCCTGCGCGCGATCGAGGAGCCGGTCGCCGAGGACGTCCTGCGGCGGACGATCGACGCGGCCTGCGCCGACGGCGCCGCGTACCCGCTCGTCCACTGCTGCGCCCGGAACGTCCCGTACGGGCTGCTGCGCCGCGCGGGCGCGCAGGCGCTCTCGATCGACCTGCGGCACGTGCCGAGGCGCGACGACGACGCCGTGGGGGAGACGATCGACGCGGGCGTGGGCCTGCTCCTCGGCGCGGTCCCGGCGACCGACGCGGCCCTGCCGCCGCTGCGCGCGACGGCCGAGCCGGTCCGCGAGCTGTGGCGGCGGCTCGGGTTCCCGCCCGCGCGGCTGGCGCGCCAGGTCGTCGTCACGCCCGCCTGCGGGATGGCGGGAGCCTCGCCCCGGTACGTCCGGGAGGCCCTGAAACGCTGCCGCGACACGGCGCGGATGCTGTTCGAAGCCGCCTGACCGCCGCCCGGGGCATAGCCCTGCGGAGCGGAGGGCGGCGGTCAGGCCGCTTTTGCCGGGGGGTAGGGGTCGTCCCCCCACAGTGACCTCGAAGAGTAGGGCGCGCCCCCTGCCGGATTGTCGGTGGCAGCGGGGAAAATAGGGGCATGACCACGAGCGATGGTGTTCCCAGCGAGGCACGGCAGCGGCATCTGGAGCTGAGCGAGCGGATCGACGAGGGCAACTACCGCTACTACGTCCTCGACCGGCCCACGCTCTCCGACGCCGAGTACGACCGCATGATGCGGGAGCTGGGGGAGCTGGAGGAGCGGCACCCCGAACTGGTCACGCCCGACTCGCCCACCCAGAAGGTCGGCGCGCCGATCACCACCGACTTCGCGACCGTCGCGCATCTGGAGCGGATGCAGAGCCTCGACAACGCGATGAACGCCGACGAGCTGCTCGCCTGGGACGAGCGCGTCGTCAAGGAGGTCGGCGAGGTCGCGGGCTACCTGTGCGAGCTGAAGATCGACGGCCTGGCGATCGCGGTGACGTACGAGCGGGGGCGGTTCGCCCGCGCCGTCACCCGCGGCGACGGGCGCACCGGCGAGGACGTCACGCACAACGTGCGGACGATCGCCGACCTCCCGGGCCGCCTCGCGGGGGACGGCTGGCCGGACGTCCTGGAGGTCCGCGGCGAGGTCTTCCTGCCCGTCGAGGGGTTCGAGCAGGTCAACACGGCCCAGGTCGAGGCGGGCAAGGAGCCGTTCGCCAACCCGCGCAACGCGGCGGCCGGGTCGCTGCGGCAGAAGGACCCGCGGGTCACCGCGAAGCGGCCGCTCGGCATGCTGGTCCACGGGTTCGGCGCCTGGGAGGGCGGGACGCGGCCGCAGAGCCAGTCCGGGGCGTACGAGCTGATGCGCGCGTGGGGCCTGCCGGTCAGCGACCGGTACAAGGTCGTCGGCGGGATGGACGCCGTCCGCGAGTACATCGCCGAGTACGGCGAGCACCGGCACGACCCCGCGTACGAGATCGACGGGGTCGTGGTGAAGGTCGACCAGTTCGCGCTGCAGCGGCGGCTCGGCTCGACGAGCCGCGCGCCGCGCTGGGCGATCGCGTGGAAGTACCCGCCGCAGGAGGTCAACACCCGGCTCCTCGACATCAAGGTCGGCGTGGGCCGGACCGGCCGCGTCACCCCGTACGGGGTGATGGCCCCGGTGAAGGTCGCCGGGTCGACGGTCGAGCGGGCGACGCTGCACAACGCGGGTGAGGTCGTGCGCAAGGGCGTCCTGATCGGCGACACGGTCGTCCTGCGCAAGGCCGGGGACGTCATCCCGGAGATCGTCGCACCCGTCACGGCCCTGCGGGACGGCTCGGAGCGCGAGTTCGCCATGCCGACGCACTGCCCGGAGTGCGGCACCGAGCTGGCGTACGAGAAGGAGGGCGACGCCGACATCCGCTGCCCGAACGCCCGGTCGTGCCCCGCGCAGCTGCGGGAGCGGCTGTTCTTCGTCGCGAGCCGCAACGCGCTCGACATCGAGGCGCTCGGGTACGTCGCGGCGACCGCGCTGACGCAGCCGCTGGAGCCGGCCGACCCGCCGGTGAAGAACGAGGGCGACCTGTTCCACCTGACCGTGGACGAGCTGCTGCCGATCAAGAGCCTGGTGCTTGACCCCGACAGCGGCACCCCGAAGATCGATCCGAAGACGGGGGAGCGGAAGGAGGTCACGTTCTTCGCCAACAAGGAGGGGGAGCCGAAGAAGACGGTCGGCGTCCTCTTCGAGGAGCTGGAGAAGGCGAAGAAGCAGCCGCTGTGGCGGGTGCTGGTGGCCCTGTCGATCCGGCACGTCGGGCCGTCCGCCGCGCGCGACCTGGCCCGCGAGATGGGCTCGATCGACGCGATCGCGAACGCGACCGAGGAGGAGCTCGCGGCGGTCGACGGCGTCGGCCCGACGATCGCGGCGTCGATCACGTCCTGGTTCGCGGTCGACTGGCACCGCGAGATCGTCGACAAGTGGCGCGCGGCGGGCGTCCGGATGGAGGACGAGGGCGCCGCGGGCCCGCGCCCCCTGCAGGGCGTCACGGTGGTGATCACCGGTTCGCTGGAGGCGTACAGCCGCGACTCGGCGACCGAGGCGGTGCAGCGGCTCGGCGGCAAGGTGTCGGGGTCGGTGTCGAAGAAGACGGGGTTCGTGGTCGTCGGTGACAGCCCCGGGTCGAAGTATGACAAAGCGATGAAGCTCGGCGTGCCCGTCCTGGAGGAGGACGGCTTCCGGGTTCTCCTGGCGGACGGGCCGGAAGCGGCCAAAAAAGTCGCTGTCAGTGCGGAAGAGTGACGAAATGTGGTTGACCGGGGCCCACCAGCTTTGCGTTACTCAGGGGTACACTTTCACTACCCACCGGAGAGGGGCGGGCGCGACCCGGGCATAACGGAACGTACGCAACCGGTTTCGCGAAGTTCGTCGGAGGTCGTACTCTCCCTCTCATCACGACACACCTGAATCACCGGACGTATCACCCGGGGGTGTCCCCGCGGTACGGCACGTCCGGTTCCGGGGGACGTCCCCCGCGAATCCCCCCGAGGATGGTGATGAAGGACCCGAACAACACGCGGAACACGGCGCCGCGCCGCGGTTCCCCGTTGTGGATCTACATCGTCGTCGTCATCGTGCTGGGCATCGTGGCGGGCGGCTCCGCCTTCGCCGGGCTCACCGGTCCCGACCTGGACGCGCTCCTCGGCAACCCCGTCTTCTGGATCCTGGGCTGCTTCATCGTCTTCGGCGAGATGCGGCCGATCATCACCCCGGGCTCCACCGAGAACAACGGCGCCACGACCTCCACCACGTTCGCGTTCGCCGCGCTGCTGTACGCGGGCCTCCCGGTCGCCGCCGCCCTCCAGGCCGTCGCGGTCGTCACCTGCGGCATCTTCCGCGGCCGCACCACGCACCGGATCGCGTTCAACGTCGCCCAGTACACCCTCAGCCTCGGCGCCGCCCAGCTCGCGCTCGCCCTCACCGGCGACCTCGCGACCCCGTCCGCGCTCTGGGTGCCGGACGGCTCCGACCTGCCGGCCATCGCCCTCGCCGGGACCGTCTACTTCATCTGCAACGACACGCTCGTCGGCGCCGCCGTCGCCCTGCACGAGCGCGTCTCGCTGCTGAAGGCCATGCGGTTCGACTTCGGCTACCAGGTCCTGGTCCACCTCGCGCTGCTCGGCCTCGCCCCGCTGATGGTCGTCGCGATGGACCGCTCGGCCGCGTTCGTCCCGCTGATCGTGCTGCCGTTCATCGCCGTGTACCTGAACGCGTCCGTGTCCGTCCGGCGCGAGCACCAGGCCCTGCACGACGCGCTCACCGGGCTCCCGAACCGCAAGCTGCTGATCGTCCGCACCGAGGAGGCGCTCGCCGAGGCCCGCGGCGAGGACGCCCACCGGCACCTGCGCGGGCGCCGCCGCAAGACGGCCGAGCCGCCCCGCCGCGCCGGGCTGTTCCTGCTCGACCTCGACCGGTTCAAGGAGGTCAACGACACTCTCGGGCACCCCACCGGCGACCGCCTCCTGCAGCTCGTCGCGCACCGGCTCACCCACAGCGTCCGCCCCGGCGACCTCGTGGCCCGCCTCGGCGGCGACGAGTTCGCCGTGCTGCTGCCGACCGTGCGCGACGAGGACGCCGCCCGCGAGGTCGCCGCCCGCCTCCGCGCCGCGCTCAGCGAGCCCGTCCGGCTGGACGGCCTGTCGTTCGACCTCGAGGCCAGCGTCGGCATCGCGCTGTTCCCCGACCACGCCCCCGACTTCGAGCTCCTGCTGCAGCGCGCCGACGTCGCCATGTACAACGCGAAGGAGTCCCGCACCGGCGTCGAGGTGTACTCCCCGCAGAAGGACCGCAACTCCCCGGCGCGCCTCACCATGCTCGGCGACCTGCGCCGCGCCGTCGACCGCTCCGAGCTGGAGCTCTTCTACCAGCCGAAGGTCTCCCTCCGCGACGGCCAGCTCGTCGGCATGGAGGCGCTGCTGCGCTGGCGCCACCCCGAGCAGGGCCTCCTCGAACCCGAGGCTTTCCTGTCCGTCGCCGAGCAGACGTACCTGATGCGCTCCATCACCCACCACGTCGTCGAGGCCGCCCTCGCGCAGACCGCCGCCTGGTGGCGGGAGAACCTCGCCGTCCAGGTCGCGGTGAACGCCTCCGGCCGCGACCTCCTCGACACCGGCCTCACCGAGACCATCGAGGAGGGGCTGCTGGCCCGCGGGCTGCCCACCGCCGCGCTCCAGCTGGAGATCACCGAGCGGATCCTGATGAACGAGCCCGCGTACGCGTCCGACACCGTCGCCGCGCTCGCCGAACTCGGGATCCCGCTCAGCCTGGACGACTTCGGCACCGGCTACTCGTCCCTCGTGCGGCTCAAGCGGCTCCCCGTCGAGGAGATCAAGATCGACGCCTCGTTCGTCCGCCGGCTCACCGAGTCGTCCGACGACGCGGTGATCGTCCGCTCGATCGTGGACCTCGTCCGGACGCTCGGGCTGCGCTCCGTCGCCGAGGGCGTCGAGGACCCGCAGACCGCGAGCGCCCTCCGCGAGATGGGCTGCGACGCCGCGCAGGGCTGGCACTTCGGCCGCCCGATGGACGCCGAGACCGCCACCGAGTGGCTCCGCCGCCACATGGACCGCGCCCCCGAGCCCGCGGCGTGATCAGTAGCGGCGGGGCCCGTCCTCGTAGTAGCGCTCCTCGCGCACCGCGGGCGGGGGGGCGGCGGTCGACCGCGCGGCGCGCGGACGCGATGCGGACCAGGCCGATGACGAGGCCGATCAGGCCGCCGACCATGAGGATCACGCCGACCAGCCGGATGTCGACGCCGCTGAGGTCGAAGTCGACCGCGTAGGCCAGGACGGCCCCCACGATGATCAATGCGATGCTGCCGCCGATGGTCACGTCGGCTCCTCTCGTCGTCCAAGGGGGACCAACGAGAGATTCCCTCCAGGGGAGGTTGAAACGGCGCGCCGGGTCCCGCCAGCGCAATCCGGTCGGGCGGAGAGGGCCCGACCCATAGGATGGGACCCAACCCAATCGAATCCAGGAACGGTTTACTCATGTCCGCCATCACCCGTGACGAGGTGGCGCACCTCGCCCGGCTGTCCCGGCTGGCGCTCGGCGACGATGAGCTCGATCATCTCGCGGGCCAGCTCGACCAGATCATCTCCGCGGTATCGCGGGTGCAGGAGGTCGCGGCGGAGGACATCCCGCCGACCTCGCACGCGCTGCCGCTGACCAACGTCTACCGGGCCGACGAGGTCCGGCCCTCCCTGCCGCCGGAGCAGGCCCTCGCGGGCGCCCCGGCCGCCGAGGAGCAGCGCTTCCGGGTGCCGCGGATCCTGGGGGAGGAAGCCTGATGAGCGAGCTGGTCAGGAAGGGCGCCGCCGAACTCGGCGAGCTGATGGCCGCGGGGGAGGCGTCCGCCGTCGAGGTCGCCGAGGCGCACCTCGACCGCATCGCCGCCGTCGACGGGCGCGTGCACGCGTTCCTGCACGTCGACCGCGAGACGACCCTCGCGCAGGCCCGCGCGATCGACGAGCGCCGCGCGGCGGGGGAGGAGCTCGGCCCGCTGGCCGGCGTCCCGATCGCGCACAAGGACGTCTTCACCACCCGGGACATGCCCACCACCGCCGGGTCCCGGATCCTCGAGGGGTGGCGGCCGCCGTACGACGCGACCGTGACGGCCCGCCTGCGCGAGGCCGGGCTCGTCATCCTCGGCAAGACGAACATGGACGAGTTCGCCATGGGCTCGTCCACGGAGAACAGCGCCTACGGCGTCACCCGCAACCCGTGGGACCTCGAGCGCATCCCGGGCGGCTCGTCCGGCGGGTCGTCCGCGGCGGTCGCCGCCTACGAGGCCCCGCTGTCGACGGGCACCGACACCGGCGGCTCGATCCGGCAGCCCGCGGCGGTCACCGGCATCGTCGGCGCGAAGCCCACCTACGGCGGCTCGTCCCGGTACGGGCTCATCGCGTTCGCGTCGTCGCTCGACACGCCGGGCCCGTTCGCCCGCAACGTCCTCGACGCGGCGCTGCTGCACGAGGCGTTCAGCGGCCACGACCGGATGGACTCGACCTCGGTCGACCGCCCCGTCCCGCCCGTCGTCGAGGCGGCGCGCCGCGCGGACGTCAACGGCCTGCGCGTCGGCGTCGTGAAGGAGTTCGCCGGGGACGGCTACCAGCCCGGCGTCACGGCCCGGTTCGACGAGACCGTCGAGCTGCTGGAGTCGCTCGGCGCGAAGGTCGTCGAGGTCTCCTGCCCGAACTTCACGTACGCGCTGCCCGCGTACTACCTGATCGCCCCGTCGGAGTGCTCGTCCAACCTGGCCCGGTTCGACGCCATGCGCTACGGCCTGCGCGTCGGCGACGACGGCACCCGCAGCGCCGAGGAGGTCATGGCGCTGACCCGCGCCGAGGGCTTCGGGCCCGAGGTGAAGCGGCGGATCATGCTCGGCACGTACGCGCTGTCGTCCGGCTACTACGACGCCTACTACGGCAAGGCGCAGCAGGTCCGGACGCTCATCAAGCGCGACTTCGAGGCCGCGTTCGAGCAGGTCGACGTGCTGATCTCGCCGACCACGCCGACGACGGCGTTCCCGATCGGCGAGCGCGCCGACGACCCCATGGCCATGTACCTGGCCGACCTGTGCACGATCCCGTCGAACCTCGCCGGCAACGCCGCCGTCTCGGTGCCGTGCGGGCTGGCCGACGGCCTGCCGGTCGGCCTGCAGATCATGGCCCCGACCCTCGGCGACGACCGCGTCTACCGCGTCGGCGCCGCCGTCGAGCGCGCCCTCGAGGACCGCTGGGGCGGCCCGCTGCTCAAGCAGGCCCCGGAACTGGTGGAGGCAAAGTGACCACGGCGACCTTCATGCCCTACGAGGAAGCGCTCGCGAAGTACGAGCCGGTGCTCGGGATCGAGACGCACATCGAGCTGGGCACCGCGTCGAAGATGTTCTGCGGCTGCCCGACGGCGTTCGGGGCGGAGCCCAACACGCAGGTGTGCCCGGTGTGCCTCGGCCTGCCCGGCGCCCTGCCGGTGACGAACCACGCCGCGATCGAGGGCATCGTCAAGATCGGGCTCGCGCTGAACTGCGACATCGTGGAGTGGTGCCGGTTCGCCCGGAAGAACTACTTCTACCCGGACATGCCGAAGAACTTCCAGATCTCGCAGTACGACGAGCCGCTCTGCGTCGACGGCCACCTGGACGTCGAGGTCGAGGGCGAGACGTACCGCATCGAGATCGAGCGCGTCCACATGGAGGAGGACACCGGCAAGTCGCTGCACGTCGGCGGCAGCACGGGCCGCATCCACGGCGCCGAGTTCTCGCTCGTCGACTACAACCGCGCGGGCATCCCGCTGGTCGAGATCGTCACCAAGCCGATCGTCGCGACCGGCGACCGCGCGCCCCTCGTGGCCCGCGCGTACGCGACGGAGCTGCGCGAGCTCGTCCGCTCCCTGGGCGTCTCGGACGTCCGCATGGAGGAGGGCTCGATGCGCTGCGACGTCAACGTGTCGCTGATGCCGCGCGGCGCCGACGAGTGGGGCACCCGCACCGAGACGAAGAACGTCAACTCGCTGCGCTCGGTCGAGCGGGCCGTCCGGTCCGAGATCGAGCGGCAGGCGGGCGTCCTGTCCGAGGGCGGGCGGATCGTGCAGGAGACCCGCCACTTCCACGAGGACACGGGCGGCACCACCAGCGGGCGCAGCAAGGAGGAGGCGCAGGACTACCGGTACTTCCCCGAGCCCGACCTGGTGCCGATGGCGCCGTCGCGGGAGTGGGTCGAGGAGCTGCGCGCGTCGCTGCCCGAGCTGCCCGCCGCCCGCCGCGCCCGCATCCAGCGGGAGTGGAACCTGTCCGACCTCGAACTGCGGGACGTCGTCAACGCGGGGGCCGTCGACCTCATCGAGTCGACGATCGCCGCGGGCGCCGACGCCGCGGCCGCCCGCAAGTGGTGGATGAACGAGCTGTCCCGCCGCGCGACCGAGCAGGGCGTCGAACTGGCCGACCTGCCGATCACGCCGGAGCAGGTCGCGCGCGTCCAGGCGATGATCACCGCCGGCGAGCTGAACGACAAGCTGGCCCGGCAGGTCTTCACCGGCGTCCTCGCCGGCGAGGGCGCCCCCGACGAGGTCGTCGCGGCGCGGGGCCTCAAGATCGTCAGCGACGAGGGCGAGCTGAACTCGGTCATCGACCAGGTGATCGCGGACAACGCCGACGTCGCCGACAAGATCCGCGCGGGGAAGGTCGCCGCCGCCGGCGCGCTCGTCGGCGCCGTCATGAAGGCGACCCGCGGCCAGGCCGACGCGGGCCGCGCCCGCGAGCTGATCCTGGCGAAGCTGTCCTGACGCCCCGCCGCCCCGCGGCTCCGCGCCGCGGGGCGGCGGAAAACCGATGGCCCGCCCGGCACGCCGCCGGTTAGCGTCGCGCGTGTGATCCATCAGCACCCGCTGGCCTACCTGCTCGGCATCGAGGGCCTCGCCCTCCTGCGCGCGTTCACCGGCGAGCACGACCGCGCGTTCGTCGAGGCGCGCCTCGACGAGGTCCGGCGCCTGCTGGACGACCCGTCCCTGCGGCACGCCGTGGACGCCGAGCGCGTCGACGTCGTGGACGGCTACCGCTCCTGGGCGCCCGCCTACGACGAGGGCGCCAACGCCGCGTTCGACGTCGAGGCACCCGTCCTGGCGGAGATCCTGGACACGATCCCGCCGGGCGTCGCCCTCGACGCCGCCTGCGGCACCGGCCGCCACACCTCGCTCCTCGCCCGCCGCGGCCACCGCCCCATCGGCGTGGACGCGTCGCCGGACATGCTCGCCCGGGCCCGCGCCCGCGTCCCGGAAGCGCGCTTCGTCCGCGGCGACCTGCACCGCCTGCCGGTGCGGGACGCCTCGGTGGACCTGGTCGTGACCGGGCTCGCCCTCATGCACGTCCCGGACATCGCCCCGGTGCTGGCCGAGTTCGCGCGCGTGCTGCGTCCGGGCGGCGACCTGGTGGTCTCGGACGTGCACCCGGACCACGTCGCGCGGGGCTCGGTCCCGCCCGTCCGGGACGCCGAGGGCCGGCCCGGACGCCTGGTGGCGCACCGGCACACGGTGGGCGACCATGTCCGCGCCGCGCTCGGCGCGGGCCTGGAGGTCCGCCGCTGCGAGGAGCCCGTGCCGCCCGCCCCGCCGCGACCGGAGGGCCCGCCCCCGGCCGGTCCGGGCCCGTGGGACGTGTGGCCGTGGTCCCTCGCGCCGCTCGTCCCGGACGCCGCGGCCGCCGCGGCGGCCGGCGTCCCGGCGATCCTGCTCCTCCACCACCGCCGCCCCGCCTCCTGACGGTGCGGGACGGCCGCGGCCGCGGGATCGGCGGTTTCGGGCGGTGGATACCTCGGCGATGGGATCGTCCGCAATGGGGGTTCCGCGGATTATGGGAGTGGGACGGTGAGGATTCGGTCGTCCGAATCCGCGGGGTCGCCGCGACCGTCGCGGTTGCTCGTGGTGACCCAGAGGGTGCCGTCCGGGGCCCGGACGGCCGCCCGCAGGCGGCCGTACTCGCCCCGCAGGCGGGCGCGGGGCTCCCCGGCGCCGCCGTCCGCCAGCGGGACCTCCCAGAGGCGCTCGCCCGCGAGCGCGGCGGCCCACAGGGAGCCGTTCGCGTAGGCGAGGCCGGACGGGGACGCCTCGTCGGTCGTCCAGGTGACGAGGGGGTCGACGAACTCGTCGTCGGGCGAGCCCTCGCCCTCGACCTCGGGCCAGCCGTAGTTGCCGCCCTTCTCGATCAGGTTCACCTCGTCGAACTCGTTCTGGCCGAACTCGGTGGCGTAGAGGCGCTTCCGGTCGTCCCACGCGATGCCCTGCACGTTGCGGTGGCCGTAGGACCAGACGCGGTTGCCGAACGGGTTGCCGGGGGCCGGGGCGCCCTCGGGGGTGACGCGGAGGATCTTGCCGCCGAGGGAGTCGCGGTCCTGCGCGAGGGACGGGTCGCCGACCTCGCCGGTCGTGACGTAGAGCATGCCGTCGGGGCCGAACGCGAGGCGTCCGCCGTTGTGGTTCGAGCCCTTCGGGATGCCGGTGACGACCGGCTGCGGGTCGCCGAGCCGTCGTCCGTCGTAGGCGGCCCGGACGACGCGGTTGTCGTCGGCCGCGGTGTAGTACAGGTAGACGAGGCGGTCGTCGTCGAACGCGGGGGACACGGCGACGCCGAGCAGGCCGCCCTCGCCGAGCGGGTCGACGCCCGGGACCGTGGCGACGGCCGAGGTCTCGCCGGACGGGGCGACGCGCAGGAGCCGGGCGCTCTGCCGTTCGGTGACGAGGGCGTCGCCGCCGGGCAGGAACGCCACGGCCCACGGCACCTCGAGGTCCGTCGCCACGGGGCGGACGGACCCCGCCGGGGCGGACGGACCGGGCGGCGGGCTCGCGGAGCCGCCGGAGCCGCCGGAGCCGCCGCCCGAGGAGCAGGCGGCCAGGGCGAGCACGGTCGCCAGGACGGCCGCCGGGACGGTCGGGTGCTTGCGCATGATGGGCCTCCCGCGTCCCAGGATGGCACGACCGGGGCGAGCCGGACACGGAAATGGTCACTGTGCGTGATGCGGGGCATCGGTGACGATCGTGTTTCGGTCTCCTCAAACGTGTTCTTCACATGGTGCTTCGCCGCGCTTCGTCGCCGGGTGGACGCACTCCCTCAATCGCTCCGTGACCTACGGAACGTACATTGGGCGTCACGGTGATCCCGCATCGCAGCGACGGAGCTGATCTCCGGCCGGCGCAGCCGACACGCTCGCCGCCGGCCCCGCGCCGACCCTGCGCGGGGGCACGATCCTCGACCCTCCAGGCGTTATCGGGCCGGTGAGGGTGCGGACCCCGAATTCCCCGGCGCGCTGCGGTCGCGCGCCCGGACCGAGCGCTCCAGGCGGGGCGGGAAGGGACACGGCGCGATGAGCGGCGAGAACGCCACGCGGATGCCGCCGCGTGCCCTGCCGGTCGTCATCGCCGCGATCGTCGGCGTGCTGTACGCCGTCGGCTCGCTGGCGGGCTGGGGCGGCACGGCGTTCATCACGTGGGCCGAGGCGGGCGCGGCGGGCGCCGCGGCGGTCTCCCTGCTGGCGTCGGCCGGACGGCCCCGCGGCGGGGACGGCGACGGCGCGAGCGGCCTGCGGCGGCTGTCGGCGGGCGGGATCTGGCGGGCGTCCATGCGCTGGTACGGCATCGCCGCGTCGTGCTGGTTCCTCGGCGCGGTCGGCAGCGCCCTCGCCGACTACGCGAGCCGCAGCGCGCTGTCCCTGTCGGTACCGGACCTGTTCTACCTGCTCGCCGTGGTCGCGCTGGTCGTGGGGCTGGTCGTCCCGGTGAGCCCGCCGCGGGACGTGGGGACGTGGCTGCGGTACGCGGCCGACACGTACGTGTGCGTCTGCGGGCTGTTCGTCCTCGGCTGGGTCGCGGTCTTCAGCACCCTGTACCACCGGTCGGGGGAGACGCCGACCGAGTTCCTGCTCGAACTGCTGTACCCGCTGATCGACATCGCGCTGGTGTGCGGGGCGCTGCCGTTCGTGCTGGGGGCGGCGCGGGGGCACCGCCGGCCCGCCTGGATGGGGTACGGCGCGCTGGCGGCGTTCGCGATCGCCGACATCGTGACGACGTTCGTCCGGCTGCACGGCGGCGCGCCCGCCGAGGACCCCGCCGACATCCTGCGGCTCGCCGGGCTGCTGCTGCTGATGCTCGTCCCGTGGACGGAGCCGGTGCCGGAGCCGACCGACGACCTCCCACCGGACGCCGACGTGGCGCGGGCGGACGACTCCGGGGCGCGGCGCGGCCGGATGATCGGCCCCGGGATCGCCCCGGCGGCGGTCGCCGCGGCGGCCGCGCTGTTCATCGCGGGCCACACGCTGACCGGGCGGCACGGGATGGAGCCGGTCGTGCCGCTCGTGGCGGGGTCGGCGACGCTGGTGCTGCTGGCGCGGCTGGCGGCGCTGCTGCGCGAGAACGACCGGCTGCGCCGGGAGGTCGAGGCGGGCGAGCAGCACTTCCGCGCCCTGTCGGAGAGCATCGACGACGCCGTCCTGATCTGCGACCTGGACGCCACCGTGCAGTACGCGAGCGCGGGCGCCCTGCGGACGTACCACTACGGGGCCGACGAGCTGGTCGGCCGGCCGCTGCTCGACCTCGTCCACCCGGAGGACCTGCCGCGGCTGGAGGAGGTCTTCACCGAGTTCCTGGAGGCCGAGGACGGGTTCCTCGGCGAGGACGTCCTGCGCATCTCGTGCCGGGTCCGCGCGGCCGACGGCACGTGGCTGCCGACGGAGTCGACGGTGTCGCGCTACAGCGGCGGGTCGTCCGGGCGGCTGCTGGTGACGACCCGCGACCTCAGCGAGCAGGCGGCGCTGCAGCGGCAGGTCGCGCACCTGACGTTCCACGACGGCCTCACCGGGCTGCCGAACCGGTCGTTCTTCGAGGAGCGGACCCGGGAGCTGCTGTCCCGGCAGCGGTCCGGCGACAAGATCGCGGTGGTGTTCGTCGACCTGGACGGCTTCACCGACGTGAACGACTCGGCGGGGCACGCGGCGGGCGACCAGGTACTGGCGCAGGCCGCGCGGCGGCTGCGCGGCAACGTGCTGGCCGACGACACGGTGGCGCGCTGGGGCGGCGACGAGTTCGCGGTGCTGGTGCAGCTCCCGTCGGACGAGCGGGAGACGCAGGCGACCGTCGAGCTGGCGGGGCGGCTGCTGCGGGTGCTGTCGGCCGACCCGTACCAGGTCGGCGGCAAGCAGATCGCGCTGACCGCGAGCGTCGGGATCGCGTTCGCCGGGGACGACGAGCGGCCGCCCGGCCGCGGCGCCGACCCGGGGCGGCTCGTCCGGCGCAGCGCCGCGGACCTGCTGCGCAACGGCGACCTGGCGATGGCGCGCGCCAAGGAGATGGGCGGCGGCCGGGTCGAGGTGTACGCGCCGCACATGCACGCCGACGTCGTCCGGCGGCTGGAGCTGGGCAGCGACCTGCAGCGGGCGCTGGCCGAGGAGCAGTTCGCGGTGGAGTTCCAGCCGGTGGTGGACCTCGCGACGTCCCGGGTGACGGGCGTGGAGGCGCTGCTGCGCTGGTGGCGGGGGAGCGAGGCGGTGCCGCCGGAGGAGTTCATCGGCCCGGCCGAGGAGGCGGGGCTGATGCTGCCGCTCGGCGACTGGGTGCTGCGGGAGGCGTGCCGGGAGGTGGCCCGCTGGCGGGCGGACTCGTGGGACGTCGGCCTGTCGGTGAACTTCACCGCCCGGCAGATCGGCGCGCCCCGGTTCGTGGAGACGGTCGCGGCGGTGCTGGAGGAGTCGGGCCTGCCGCCGCACGCCCTCACGCTGGAGGTGCGGGAGGAGGTGCTGGTCGACGACGGGACGAACGTGGAGCGGCTGGAGGCGCTCCGCGACCTCGGCGTCCGGCTGGCGATCGACGACTTCGGCACCGGCTACGCGTCGCTGGCGTACCTCGGGCGGCTCCCGGTGGACGTCATCAAGATCGACCCGTCGTTCGTCGCGGGGCTCGGCACGGACGAGACGAGCACGCTGCTCACCCGCACGATCGTCCGGCTGGGCAGCGACCTCGGGCTGACGGTGGTGGCGGAGGGCATCGAGCGGCCCGAGCAGCTCGAGCTGCTGCGGGAGATGGGCTGCCCGCGCGGGCAGGGGTTCCTGGTGGCGCGGCCGATGGCGGCGGGGCGGGTCGAGTCGCTCGTCCGGACGAACCTGGCGGGCGGCGGGGACGACGTCAGCGGTGAGATCCCGCTGCCGCTGCCGGGGTGAACCCCGCCACATTCCGTCTCATATGGTGAGACAATGTGTTCACGGATTTGACCGGCGGGCGCACATCGGCGAAAGTGGGGCCCGTGCAGAGCATCTCCACCATCATCCTCGTAGTACTTGGTCGGCGCGCAGGCTGACCGAGTCCTAACGTCCTGCGCGCCTCCCCTCGACCGCCATACGGCGGCGGGGGTTTTTTGTTGCCCGGCGAGCCCAGTCTCTCTCCCCAAGGAACCGCAGATCATGACGACCGAACAGATGACGGGAGCCCAGGCGCTGGTGCGCGCACTGGAGAACGTCGGCGTCGACACCGTGTTCGGCATCCCGGGTGGCGCGATCCTCCCGGCCTACGACCCGCTCTTCGACTCCGCGAAGCTCCGCCACATCCTCGTCCGGCACGAGCAGGGCGCCGGACACGCCGCCCAGGGCTACGCGATGGTGACCGGCAAGGTGGGGGTCTGCATGGCCACCAGCGGGCCCGGCGCCACCAACCTCGTCACCGCGATCTCCGACGCCTACATGGACTCCGTGCCGATGGTGGCGATCACCGGACAGGTCGCGACGTCGCTGATCGGGACCGACGGGTTCCAGGAGGCCGACATCGCCGGCATCACGATGCCGATCACCAAGCACAACTTCCTGGTCACCGACGCCCGCGACATCGGCCGCACGATCGCCGAGGCGTTCCACATCGCGAGCACCGGCCGCCCCGGGCCCGTCCTGGTCGACATCGCGAAGGACGCGCTGCAGGCGACCGTCGGGTTCGAGTGGCCCGTCGCCCTCCAGCTCCCCGGGTACCGGCCCGTCACCCGGCCGCACTCCAAGCAGGTCCGCGAGGCGGCACGGCTGATCGTCGAGTCGAAGCGCCCGGTGCTGTACGTCGGCGGCGGCGTCCTGAAGGCGGGCGCGTCCGCCGAGCTGAAGGTGCTGACGGAGCTGACCGGCGCGCCGGTCGTCACCACGCTGATGGCGAAGGGCGCGCTGCCCGACAGCCACCCGCAGCACATGGGCATGCCCGGCATGCACGGCGGCGTCGGCGCCGTCGGCGCCCTGCAGCGCGCCGACCTGCTGGTCACCCTCGGCGCCCGCTTCGACGACCGCGTCACCGGCAAGCTCGACGGGTTCGCGCCGCACGCCAAGGTCGTCCACGCCGACATCGACCCCGCCGAGATCTCCAAGAACCGGCACGCCGACGTCCCGATCGTCGGGGACGCGCGCGAGGTCATCGCCGACCTGATCGTCGCCGTGCAGAACGAGCACGCGGCGGGCAAGACCGGCGACTACGCCGACTGGTGGCGGCAGCTCGACGCGTGGCGCGAGACCTACCCGCTCGGGTACGACGCCCCCGCGGACGGGTCGCTGTCGCCGCAGCAGGTCATCGAGCGGATCGGGCAGATGGTCGGGCCGGACGCCTACTACGTCGCGGGCGTCGGCCAGCACCAGATGTGGGCCGCGCAGTTCATCAAGTACGAGCGGCCCGGCGCCTTCCTCAACTCCGGCGGCGCGGGCACGATGGGCTACGCCGTCCCGGCCGCGATGGGCGCCAAGGTCGGCGCGCCCGACACGCAGGTGTGGGCGATCGACGGCGACGGCTGCTTCCAGATGACCAACCAGGAGCTCGCCACCTGCGCCATCGAGGGCATCCCCGTGAAGATCGCGGTGATCAACAACGGTAACCTCGGCATGGTCCGGCAGTGGCAGACGCTCTTCTACAACGAGCGCTACTCCAACACGAACCTGCACGCCGCGAAGCGGATTCCGGACTTCGTGAAGCTCGCGGAGGCGTACGGTTGCGTGGGGCTGCGCTGCGAGCGGGCGGAGGACGTCGACGCCGTCATCACCAAGGCGATGGAGATCAACGACGCGCCCGTCGTGATCGACTTCGTGGTGCACCAGGACGCCATGGTCTGGCCCATGGTCGCCGCCGGCACGACCAACGACGACATCAAGATCGCCAGGGACATGGCCCCCGACTGGGAGAACGGAGACTGACCCCGATGAGCCTGCACACCCTCTCGGTGCTGGTGGAGAACAAGCCCGGCATCCTCGCGCGGGTCGCGGCGCTGTTCTCCCGGCGCGGCTTCAACATCGAGTCGCTCGCGGTCGGCGTCACCGAGCACCCCGACATCTCCCGGATGACGATCGTCGTCAACGTCGAGAGCCTGCCGCTGGAGCAGGTCACCAAGCAGCTCAACAAGCTGATCAACGTGCTGAAGATCGTCGAGCTGGACCAGTCGGCGTCCGTCCAGCGCGAGCTCGTCCTGGTCAAGGTGCGCGCCGACGCCGAGACCCGGTCGCAGGTCCTGGAGACCGTGAACCTGTTCCGCGCCAAGGTCGTGGACGTCGCCCCGGACGCGGTGACGATCGAGGCCACCGGCAACCGCGACAAGCTCGACGCCTTCATCCGCGTCCTCGAGCCGTTCGGCATCAAGGAGCTGGTGCAGTCCGGCATGGTGGCCATCGGGCGCGGCGCGCGCTCCATCACCGACCGCTCGCTGCGGGCCATCGAGCGCAGCGCGTGACCATAGAAAACCGACACTCTGAAAGGCAGCAGCACTGTGGCTGAGATGTTCTACGACGACGCCGCCGACCTGAGCGTGATCCAGGGCCGGCACGTGGCGATCATCGGCTACGGCAGCCAGGGGCACGCGCACGCGCTCTCCCTGCGCGACTCCGGCGTCGACGTCCGGGTCGGGCTCCGCGAGGGGTCCCCCAGCCGGGAGAAGGCGGAGGCCGAGGGCCTGCGCGTCGTCACCCCGGCGGAGGCGGCCGAGGAGGCCGACCTCATCATGCTGCTGGCTCCCGACCACCACCACCGGGAGATCTTCGAGAAGGACATCAAGCCCGCGCTCGTCGAGGGCGACGCGCTGTTCTTCGGCCACGGCTTCAGCATCCGCTACGACCTGGTCCAGCCGCCGGAGGGCGTGGACGTGGCGATGGTCGCGCCGAAGGGCCCCGGCCACCTCGTCCGCCGCCAGTTCGTCGCGGGCCGCGGCGTCCCGGTGATCGTCGCGGTGGAGAAGGACGCGTCCGGCAACGCCTGGCCGCTGGCCCTCGCCTACGCCAAGGCCATCGGCGGCCTGCGCGCGGGCGGCATCAAGACGACCTTCACCGAGGAGACCGAGACCGACCTGTTCGGCGAGCAGGCCGTGCTGTGCGGCGGCGCGTCCGAGCTGGTGAAGGCCGGGTTCGAGGTGCTGACCGAGGCCGGCTACCAGCCGGAGGTCGCCTACTTCGAGGTCCTGCACGAGCTGAAGCTGATCGTCGACCTCATGTACGAGGGCGGCATCTCCAAGATGTACTGGTCGGTGTCCGACAACGCCGAGTACGGCGGCTACCGCAGCGGCCCGCGCGTGATCACGCCGGAGACCAAGGCCGCGATGAAGAAGATCCTCGGCGAGATCCAGTCCGGCGAGTACGCCAAGGAGCTGGTGGACGAGTTCGAGAGCGGCCAGAAGAAGTTCAGCGAGTACCGCGAGAAGATGGCCGAGCACCCGGTCGAGAAGACGGGCGCCGAGCTGCGCCCGATGATGAGCTGGCTGAACGACTGAGCCGGCCGGCCGGGCCGGCCGGTGCGGCCGCGCGGCCGCACCGGCGAACGACCGAGCCGACGCCCGGACGGTGGCGTCGGCTCGGTCTGTTCCGGGCCCGGCGCGTCTTCCGGGCGGGGCGGTGCGTCAGCGCAGCAGGCGCCGCAGCAGCCGGGTGACCGGCGACAGGTTCTCCTGATCGCGGCCGACCACCAGCGCGAGGTAGCCGCCGCGGGTGAAGTAGAGGGTGACGTCCTTCGCCCCGACCGCCCGCCGCTGCGGGCCCGTCCGGACGCCGTCGGGCCGGACGGCCCCGAACCGCGCCTCCCGCCGGACGCCGAGGGCCGTCGCCGCGATGTGCACGTCGTACCGTCCGGGCTCGATCGCGGCCGGGTCGGCGAGCAGCTCGAAACCGCCGGGGACGCCGGTCCGCGGGGCGGTGGGGAGGCGGTGCTCGCGGCCGGTGGTGCGCTCCCGCAGCAGGATCTCGGCGGACGAGCGGTCGGTCGCGACGCGCTGCAGCCGGGCGGCGCCGCGGAGCCGCACCCGGCGGCCCTGCCAGTCGGCGCCGTCGAGCCGGTGGTCGACGCCGACCTCGCCGGTGATGTCGACGTCCTGCCGGGGGACGCCGCGCAGGAACGGGTACATCGCGTAGATCCGGCCGCCGACCACCACCGCGCCCGCCGGGCCGCCCTCCACCTCGTCGCGGATCAGCCGCTCCAGTTCGTCGAGCAGGTCGTGCTGGACGCAGAACGCGCGCAGCCGCGCCGACGCGGGCAGCCCCGCGCGGACGACGTCGTCGAGCCCGTCCGGGCCGATCAACCGGCGGGTGCCCTCGACGAGCCGGGCGCGCTGCATGGGGTCGAGCTCCAGGAACCGGTGGTCGTACACGCGCAGGACATCGCGCAGGACGCTGATCGAGACATCGGTCGGGACGCTGATGCTGTCGGACGTCACGGTGCCCTCTCCTGATCGCCGGGAACTTCGGTCACGGTAAGCCACCGTTCGGTTTCGCACAGTAAAAATCTCAGGACCCTATCTCCCCGGATGCATACTCGGTATTGCCTAAGGCATACGCGGTATGCATACTTCGTAGGCATGTCGATCCGTCATGGCCTCCTGGCACTGCTGTCCCAGGGGCCCCGCTACGGCTACCAGCTGCGCACCGAGTTCGAGACGTCCACGGGCGCGACCTGGCCCCTCAACATCGGCCAGGTGTACTCCACCCTCTCCCGCCTGGAACGGGACGAGATGGTCACCCGCGTCGGCGCCGACGACGAGGGCCGGTTCGTCTACCGGATCACCCCGGCGGGCGCGGACGAGGTGCGGCGCTGGTTCGCCACTCCCGTCGCCCGCGCCGACCGGCCCCGCGACGAACTCGCGATCAAGCTGGCGATGGCCGTCACCGCGCCCGGCGTGGACGTCCGGGGGGTCGTGCAGGCCCAGCGCACCGCGACGCTGCGCTCGCTGCAGGACCTCACCCGCCTCAAGGCCGAGCCGCCCGCCGAGGACCCCGGCCAGAGCGACCACGCCTGGCGGCTCGTCCTCGAATCCATGATCTTCCAGGCGGAGGCGGAGGTCCGCTGGCTCGACCACTGCGAGGCGTACGTCGCCCGCGCCGTCCCGTCCGTCCCGCCCGCCGGGCCCGCCGAGCCCGCGCCGGACGCGGCCGACGCCGGCCCGTCCGTCCAGGGGAAGGCGCGCCGGTGAGCGTCCTGTCCATGCGGGGCGTGACCCGCGACCACGGGACGGGCGCCGCGCTCGTCCACGCGCTGGCCGACGTCGACCTGGACGTCGCCGAGGGCGAGTTCGTCGCGGTGATGGGCCCGTCCGGCTCCGGCAAGACGACCCTGCTCACGCTCGCGGGCGGGCTCGACGCGCCGAGCGCCGGGCAGATCCTCGTCGCGGGCGCCGACCTCGCCCGGCTGAAGGCGTCCGGACGGTCGGCGCTGCGCCGCCGCGGCATCGGGTACGTCTTCCAGAACCTCAACCTCATCCCCGGCCTCACCGCCGCCGAGAACGTCATGCTGCCCCGCGAACTGGACGGCGTCCGCACGCGCCGGGCCCGCGCGGAGGCCCGCGCCGCGCTGGCGGAGGTCGGCGTCACCGACCTCGCCGACCGGTACCCCGACGAGATGTCCGGCGGCCAGCAGCAGCGCGTCGCGATCGCCCGCGCGCTCGTCGGCGACCGGCGGCTCGTCCTGGCCGACGAGCCGACCGGCGCGCTCGACAGCCGCACCGGCGACGACGTCATGCGCGTCCTGCGGCAGCGCTGCGACGCGGGCGCGGCCTGCCTGATGGTCACCCACGAGTCGAGGCACGCCGCCTGGGCCGACCGGGTGGTGTTCCTGCGGGACGGCCGCGTCGTCGACGCCACGCCGTCCCGCGTCGGCCCCGAGTCCCTGCTGCGGGAGGTGCCGTGAGCCCGGTCAGGGCCGCGCTGCGCATCGCGTGGCGGGACGCGCTGCGCGCCAAGGGGCGTACGGCCCTCATCATGTGCATGGTCGGCCTGCCCGTCGCGGCCGTCGTGGCGCTCGGCGCGGTCTGGCAGACCTCGGGGTGGTCGCCGCGCGAGTCGCTGCCGCACGAACTCGGCACGGCCGACGCCCGCCTGGCCGGCGTCGCGCACGGGCCGGTCGAGCAGCACCCCCTCCTCCCCGATTACATGGTGAAGAAGAGGCAGGACGAGCCCGACACGGAGCGGAGCCGGACGACGGCGGAGATCACGCGCGCGGTCACCGCCGTGTACGGCCCGGACGCCCGGGTCCTGCCGATCGACCGCGCCTCGACGACCTGGCTCCGGACGCCGCGCGGCTTCCTGTTCACCGACCTCGTCCAGGTCGACCTGCGCGACCCCCTGGCCCGCGGGATCCTCGACGTCACCGCCGGACGGGCGCCCGGCGCGGCGGAGGAGGTCGCGCTCACGGAGGGGCTCGCGGACCGCTTCCCGCTCGGTTCGACCGTCCAGATCGACCGCGAGGGCACCGCGAAGCGCGTCGTCGGGCACGTGCGCGATCCCCGGTCGCCCGACCGGCGCGTCGCGGTCGTCCTGCCCGGCGCGGTCCCAGGCGCCGGGGAGGCGGGGACGGAGTGGCTGATCGGCACCGGCCGTCCGGTCACGTGGAAGGACGTCACCGGGTTCAACCGGGACGGCATCACGGTGCTGTCCCGCGCGGTGGTGGAGGACCCGCCGCCCGCGTCGGCGGTGTCGCCCGAACTCTCGGTCGACAGCAACATGGACGACCCCGCCACCATCGCGACCGTCGCGCTGGCCGTCGCGATGATCCTCCTCGAGATCGTCCTGCTGGCCGGCCCCGCGTTCGCCGTCGACGTCCGCCGGCGGCGGCGCCTGCTCGCGCTGCTCGCGGTCACCGGCGCCGGCCCCCGGCACCTGACGACCGTGGTCCTCGCGGGCGGGCTCGTGCTCGGCGGGGCGGGCGCGCTGGCCGGGACGCTGGTCGGCCTCGCCGTCACGGCGGCGGCCCGCGCGATCGTCAACGCGGCGGGCGGCACGGCGTGGGGCCCGTTCGAGGCGCCGTGGCCCGCGGTCGTGGCGACGGCGCTGCTCGGCGCCGCCAGCGGCCTGGTCGCCGCGTACGTCCCGGCCCGGCAGGCCGCCCGGATGGACGTCGTCGCCGCGCTCGCCGGCCGCCGCGACACGGGCGGCGCGCGGGGCCGCCGCGGCCGCCCGATCGCGGGCGCCGTCCTGGTGGGGGCCGGAGCGCTCGGCAGCCTGGTGGGGGAGCGGACGTTCGGCGAGTTCGGGGCGGCCTTCGGCGCGGCCGCCGTCATCATCGGCGGCGTCCTGCTCGTCCCCTGGCTGGTCGGGGCGACGGGCAGGGGCTCCGGCCGGCTGCCGGTGCCGCTGCGCCTCGCCGTCCGGGACGGCGCCCGCAACCGCGCCCGCACCGCGCCCGCCGTCGCCGCGATCATGGCGGCGGTGGCCGGGGCGACCGCACTGGCCGTGGGCAACGCCTCCGACCTGCGGCAGGAGCGGATGGACTACACGCCGCTCTTTCCGGTCGGCTCGACACTGGTCACGCCGCCCCGGGAACAGGGCGACGCCGTCCGGACCGCGGTCGAGCGCGAACTGCCCGGCGTCCCACTGGTCGAACTGCGGACCCTGCCCGACGACGACTCGGTCTGTCCCGGCGCCTCCGACTGTCCCTCGGTGTCGTTCCGGACGGACCCGGTCCCCGGTGAGCGGTCGCTCGCCATGGGGCCCGTCGTCGGCGGAGCCGCCGAGGCGCGGATGCTGCTCGGCCGGACCGACCCCCGGGTCGAGGCGGCGCTGGCCGCCGGGAAGATCGTGCTGTTCGCCGCCCGTCCGCCCTCGGACGGGACGACGACGGCCACCGTCTCGGTGTGGCGCGACGGCCGGAGCACGGTCCGCGAGAAGGTGCGGGACCTGCCGGCGACCGCCGTCACGGAGAAGGCGCCCGTCGACGCCCTGGTGCCGCCGGCCGCCGCCGAGCGGATCGGGCTCTCCCCGCGGCTCACGGCGTTCGGGATCGACCGGGCCCGCCACCGGGTGACCGAGGCGGAGCAGGGCCGGCTGGCCGAGGTGGTCGCGGGCCTGGGCAAGGGCGACGCGGCCATCCACGAGACGGGCAACGTCCGGGTCGAACGCGGATTCAACCGCTCCGACGAACCGGTGATGCTGGCGCTGGCCGCCGCGGCGGCCGTCCTCGCCCTCGGCGGGGCGCTGATCGCGACCGGCCTGTCGGCCGCCGACGCCCGGCCCGACCTCGCCGTCCTCGCCGCGGTCGGCGCCCGGCCGCGCACCCGGCGGCTGCTGGCGGCGGGCCAGGCGGCGTACATCGCCGTGCTCGGCTGCTGGCTCGGGATCGCCGCCGGTCTCGTCCCCGGCATCGCCGCGTCCCGCTCGCTCACCGACACCGGGGCGGCGCACGGTACCGTCCTCGCCGTCCCCTGGGCGCTGCTCGCCGCGATCGGCGTCGGCATCCCGGTGCTCGTGGCCGCCGTGGCGGGGCTGTGCACCCGCTCGAAGCTCCCCATGACGCGCGTCACGGGCGAGTAGCCGCGCCGAGCGAAGCCACGGGCCGGCGCTGCTGATAGCGTCCGGCTCGTGGCTGAGGGGGTTACGGCCGGCGGGGGAGCGGGCACCCTCGACCGTGCGCCGGCGGGCCGCGCCGGACGGGACGCGCGCCGCCGCTTCGCCGCGCGCGGGCGCCGCCTGCTCGCCCGCGCAGGCGCCCGCTCCGGCGTCCTCGCGACGGCGCTGGTCGCCGCGGCCGTGTACGCCGCGTACTCGCTGCTGCGCCTGCACGCCTTCCGCGCGAGCAGCTACGACCTGGTGATCTTCGACCAGGCGGTCCGCTCCTACAGCGGGTTCGGGCCGCCGGTCGCGCTCGTCAAGGGCGTCCACAACGGCTTCGGGCCCGACTTCTCCGTCCTCGGCGACCACTTCTCGCCGATCCTGGCCGTCCTCGCACCGCTCTACTGGATCCACGACGGCCCCGGCACGCTGCTCGTCGCGCAGGCCGTGCTGTTCGCCGCCGCGATCGTCCCGATCTGGCGGTTCACCGCGCGGCGGCTGGGCCCGGCCGCCGCCTACTGCGCGTCCGGCGCGTACGCGCTGTCGTGGCCGGTCGCCGAGGCGCTCGCGTTCGACTTCCACGAGGTCGCGTTCGTCCCGCTCCTGTCGGCGCTGCTCATCGAGCGGCACGACGCCGGACGGCGCGGGCAGGCGGCGGCCCTCGCGGTCCTCCTGCTGCCGGTCAAGGAGGACATGGGCCTCCTGCTCGCCGGGTTCGGCCTCTACCTGCTCACCCGCCCCGGCGAGCGCCGCTCCGGCGCCGTCCACATCGCGGCCGGGCTCGCCGCCACCTGGGCGGCCTCCCGGTTCCTCATCCCGGCGTTCGGCGGGGACGACGACTACTACTGGGCGTACGGCGCGCTCGGCCCCGACCTGCCGGGCGCCGCCGCGCACGCGCTCACGCACCCCTGGGACGCCCTGGCGCTGCTGGGCGACCCGCCCGCCAAACTCGTCATGATGCTGCTGCTCGCCGCGCCGCTGCTGCTGCTCCCGCTGGCGTCGCCGCTGACGCTCGCCGCGGTCCCGCTGCTCGCGGAGCGGATGCTGGCCTCCGGATTCGAGAACTGGTGGCAGACGCGGTACCACTACAACGCGTTCATCATCGCGGTCCTCGTCCTGGCGGCCGTGGACGGGGCGGTGCGGCTGCGCGACCGCTTCCGCGCCGCCCGCCGCGGGCCGCGCGCCCTCCCCGCCGCCGCCCTGCTGGCCGCCGCGGCCGCCACCGTCCCGTTCTTCGCGTTCGGCGAACTCGCCGACCCGTCCCTCTACCGGCGCGACGCGCGCGCACAGGCCGCGGCGGCCGCGGCGGCGCACGTCCCGTCCGGGGCCCTCGTCGAGGCGGCGAACAACGTCGGCCCGGCGCTCAGCGCCCGCGCGCACGTCCTGCTGCTGGACCGCTGGCCCCGCAACGCGCCGTGGGTCGTCGCCGACGTCGGGCGCCGGACGTTCCCGTTCCGCTCCGTGCACGACCAGCGCGTCCGCGTCCAGGGGCTGCTGCACCTCGGGTACCGGGAGGTCTTCCGGCGGGAGGGGTACGTCGTCCTGCACCATCCCGGCCGCCCGCCCACCGGCAATTTCGGACGGCCGTCCACGACATCGGGATGATCCTCCGGTCAGAATGACCGTGAAGGTGTCGGAAAGGTAAATCTGCCTATCATTTTCGCCAGGACTGCCTGATACTTGAGGAAGTCGTGACGGCCGCGTCCGGCGCGGGCGGCGCAGTCCGCGAAACCGCCGGTCACGCTGCCGGAGCGAGGGCAGGGGCGGAGCACGGAGCGAGGCCGGCGACGGTCCGCGGCAGGCGCGGAATTCCGCCACCGCGCGCCGATGCCGCGGGTGGGAAATACCCGGCCCGGAGAAGCGCGGCGCGGGGTGGGATATGTCGAGTGGTCACGGCGCGCGGCCCCCGGACGTCCGGCGCTTCGACACCTGCGGCCGGGCGTGGATCGCCGTCCTGCGGCACGTCTGGTCCGCCGGCGAGGCCGGCATGGCCGACCGCGGCCCCGTCATCGAGGGCCCGCCGCTGCTGTTCGAGATCGCCGCGCTGAGCCGCGACGACCCGATCCTGCGCGAGCACGGCGACCGCTCCCGCCTCGCCCGTCCCGCCGGGGAGGACGGCCGCCCCGGCGGGCGGGAGGGCGCGTCCGGCGGCGGGGCCCGCCCGGACGCCGATCAGATCCGCTGGGTCGTCGACCTGCTGCGCGCCCGCCCCTGGACCACCAGCGCCTGGATCTCGCTCGCGGCGCCCGGCGAGGCCGGCGCCCCGACCGCCCCGACCGCCCCGACCGCGCTGGCCTTCCGCATCCGCGGCTGCCTGCTCACCCTGACGGCGATGTTCCGCGCGCAGAACGTCCACCGCGCCTACCTCGCCTACCTCCCGCTGCGCGAGGTCCAGCTCCACGTCGCCGAACGGCTCGGGCTGCCGTCCGGCCCGCTCCGCGTCTTCGTCGACGTCCCGCACCTCGCCGTGGCGGACGCCGACCGCGTGGCCGCCATCCTCGCCTCTCAGCCCGAACCCAACGCGGCCTGACCCGTCCGGACCCGGCCTGACCCGTTCGGACCCGTCCGGACCCGGCCGGTCCTTGACCGACCCGGACAAAGGGGAGTTACCGGCGGGTGTTTCCCCGTGCGCGATGACCGGACGCGGCGAGGGATAGACTCGCCGACGGGGCGAGCGCACGACGAGGTGACTCGCGACTTCAGCTGCACGACCGCCCGCACATCCGACTTTCGAAGGACCGTTTCCCTTGAGCAAGCCCGTCGTCCTCGTCGCAGAAGAACTCTCTCCCGCCGGCATCGCCGTGCTGGAGTCCGACTTCGAGGTCCGCCACGTCGACGGAAGCGACCGCGAGCAGCTGCTGCCCGCGGTGGCCGACGTCGACGCGCTGATCGTCCGCAGCGCCACCAAGGTCACCGCGGAGGTGTTCGGGCACGCCGCGAAGCTGCGCGTCGTCGCCCGCGCCGGCGTCGGCCTCGACAACGTCGACGTCGAGGCCGCCACCAAGGCCGGCGTCATGGTCGTGAACGCGCCGACGTCCAACATCGTCACCGCCGCCGAGCACGCCATCGCGCTGCTGCTGGCCACCGCTCGGAACGTGCCACAGGGCCACGCCGCGCTCAAGCAGGGCGAGTGGAAGCGGTCCAAGTACACCGGCGTCGAACTGCAGGGCAAGATCGTCGGCGTCCTCGGCCTCGGCCGCATCGGCGTCCTCGTCGCCCAGCGCCTCGCCGCGTTCGACATGAACGTGATCGCGTTCGACCCGTACGTGCAGGCCGCCCGCGCCGCGCAGCTCGGCGTCAAGCTCGTCACCCTCGACGAGCTGCTCGCCGAGAGCGACTTCATCACCGTGCACCTGCCGAAGACCCCCGAGACCCTCGGGCTCATCGGCGACCGCGAGCTGCACCAGGTCAAGCCGAGCGTCCGCATCGTCAACGCGGCCCGCGGCGGGATCGTCGACGAGCAGGCCCTCGACCTCGCGATCAAGGACGGCCGCGTCGCCGCCGCCGGCCTCGACGTGTTCAGCAGCGAGCCCTGCACCGACAGCCCGCTGTTCCACCACGACAACGTCGTGGTCACCCCGCACCTCGGCGCCAGCACGCACGAGGCGCAGGAGAAGGCGGGCACGCAGGTCGCCCGCTCGGTGAAGCTCGCGCTGTCCGGCGAGTTCGTCCCGGACGCCGTCAACGTGCAGGGCGGCGCCGTCGCCGAGGACGTCAAGCCCGGCCTCCCGCTCGCCGAGAAGCTCGGCCGGATCTTCACCGCCCTCGCCGGCGGCGTCCCGGTCCGGCTCGACGTCGTCGTCCGCGGCGAGATCGCCGAGCACGACGTCAAGGTGCTCGAACTGGCCGCGCTCAAGGGCGTCTTCGTGGACGTCATCGAGGAGGCCGTCACGTTCGTGAACGCGCCCCTCCTGGCGCGCGACCGCGGCGTCGAGGTCACCCTCACCACCAGCGAGGACAGCCCCGACTGGCGCAACGTCGTGCAGGTGCGCGGCACCATGGCCGACGGCGCCGTCGTGTCGGTGTCCGGCACGCTCACCGGCCCCAAGCACGCCGAGCGGCTCATCGAGATCAACGGCTACAACATGGAGCTGGTCCCGACCGCGCACATGGCGTTCTTCTCCTACGAGGACCGCCCCGGCATCGTCGGCGCCGTCGGCAAGCTGCTGGGCGACGAGCAGGTCAACATCGCCGGCATGCAGGTCGGCCGGGACGAGAAGGGCGGCCGCGCGCTGATCGCCCTCACCGTCGACTCCGCCATCCCGGCGCAGCTCGTCGACGCCATCAAGGCCGAGGTCGGCGCCGACATGGGCCGCCGCGTCGACCTGGACGGCTGACCCCCGACCACCGCCGAGGGGCGGGCGCCCGGCACCGCGCCGGACGCCCGCCCCTCCGCCTTTGCGTCTCGCGTACTGAGATTTTCGGCCACCTGTCGGGACACCGCGCGGCGGTGCGGGTACCGTTGCAGGGAGTATGCGGCGCTTCGTGGTAACCCTTCGCTGCCGCAGCGGGGCCTGATCATCGGCGGGCCGGCCCGCTGCGGAGGCAGCCCACGGCCATGAGTCCGATGCCGCGCCGGACCGTGCGAACCACGGCCGCCGGCGGCCCGCACGCCGACCGCTCAGCGAAACCGGAGAACTCCCATGGACAGCACCACCGCGCCCGCCGCCCAGCCCGCCGCCGACGACGCCCGCGACGAGGCGGCCCGCGCCCTGCAGATCGCCCTGGACCGCCGCGACAACGGCGGCCACCCCACCCGCTGACCCGCGCCTCCGGCGCCTCCCGAGGTTGCCGGGCACCCGCGCGGGGCGGCAGGCTCGGGGCATGACGTCGAGTCCCCGCGCGGTCGCGGAGCCCGCCGAGCCGGACGAGGTCGCCGGCGTCCTGCGGGACGTCGCGCGCCTCGGCCCGTACTTCGAGATCCGCACCGACCCGGCGGAAGGGGCCGACCCCACGTGGCGGCCGTTCCCCGAGACCGACCGCGCGCGGCTCGCCGACCTGACCGCCCGGTACGCCGAACGGCTCGGCACCCCCGAGCACCGGGTGGCCGCGTCCGTCCTGTTCCAGGGGCTCGCGTCCCGGGTGTGGTCCCCGGCGGTCGCGGCGGCGGCGCGCGGCGTCGTGCCCGACCTCGCCGGGCTGCACTGGCGGTGGACGCCCGGCGCGCCCGTCGCCCTCCGGCTCGCCGCGCCCGCCGGGTGGCGCGCCGCCGGGACGGACGGCGCCGCACGGCTCGTCCACGACCAGGTCGTCGCCCGGACCCTCGCACCGCTCCGCGACGCGCTGGCGGGCGTCGTGCGGCTCGCCGACGGGCTCGTGTGGGGCAACGCCGCGTCGGCGCTCGCCGGGGGCCTGAGCGTCGGCCCGCGCGACGCCGCGCGGGCGGCGCTCGTCCGGGCGCTGCTGGCGCTCCCGCCGCTGGACGGCACCGGCGGGTTCGGCCCCGCGGGGTTCGTCCGGCGGAGCTGCTGCCTGTACTACCGGGTGCCCGGCGGCGGCATGTGCGGCGACTGCGCCCTGCTCGGGCGCTGACCGGCCGCCCGGCCCGGAGTGCCCGGAATGCGAGATGGAAGCCCATGCAGTGAGACGTTTGCAGTAGAGTGCGCGCATGGCATCGCGCAGCATCCGTCTGGCCGTCATCCCCGGTGACGGGATCGGCCCCGAGGTGGTCGCCGAGGGACTGAAGGTCCTCGAGGCGGTCGCGCCGTCCGGCGGCCTGAAGTTCGAGCAGACCACCTACGACCTGGGCGCCGCCCGCTGGCACCGGACGGGCGAGACGCTGCCCGACACGGTCCTCGGCGAGCTGCGGGAGCAGGAGGTCATCCTGCTCGGCGCCGTCGGCGACCCCAGCGTGCCGAGCGGCGTGCTGGAGCGCGGGCTCCTGCTGCGGACCCGGTTCGAGCTCGACCACTACGTCAACCTGCGCCCGGTCAAGCTGTTTCCGGGCGTCACGACGCCGCTCGCGGGCGTCGGGCCGGACGACATCGACATGGTCGTGGTCCGCGAGGGCACCGAGGGCCCGTACACGGGCGTCGGCGGCGTCCTGCGCAAGGGCACCCGGCACGAGGTCGCGACGCAGGAGAGCGTCAACACCGCCTTCGGTGTCGAGCGGGTGATCCGGTACGCGTTCGAGGTGGCCGCGTCGCGCCCGCGCAAGCACCTGACGCTCGTCCACAAGGACAACGTCCTCACCTTCGCCGGCGACCTCTACCAGCGGACGCTCAAGCGCGTCGGCGCGGAGTACCCGCAGGTCACGACCGCGTACACGCACGTGGACGCGGCCACGATGTTCTTCGTGAACGACCCGGGCCGGTTCGACGTCGTCGTCACCGACAACCTGTTCGGCGACATCATCACCGACATCGGCGCCGCCATCGCGGGCGGCATCGGCCTGGCCGCGTCCGGCAACGTCAACCCGGACCGGACGGCCCCGTCGATGTTCGAGCCCGTGCACGGCAGCGCCCCCGACATCGCGGGGCAGGGCAAGGCCGACCCGACCGCCACCATCCTGTCGGTCGCGATGCTGCTCGACCACGTCGGCGCCGGCGACGCCGCGCGCCGGGTCGAGCGGGCGGTGTCGGACGACCTGGGCGAGCGCGGCGCGCTCGGCGCCCGGTCGACCGCGCAGATCGGCGACGCGATCGCCAAGCGAGTATCCGGCTAGGGGCGCGCCTCCTGCCGGAACTGGGACACTCCGGGCGTGCCATGCGGCGCGCCCGGTTTTCCGTGTGCGCCGTTACCGAGGAGTCACCTCCACGAAGTACGACAATAAGGACTAAAGACGCCTATGCGGCGATGGGGCCGCACCGGCGATCCGCGAGAGGACAACCGCGATGAGCAGCAACCTGGACTTCGAGATCACGCTCACCGACCGGCCCGCGTCGGCCGCCGAGCGCGAGCGCGTCCTGGCCGACCCGGGCTTCGGCCGGTACTTCACCGACCACATGGTCACGATCCGCTACTCGGCGGACCGCGGCTGGTACGACGCGAAGCTCGAACCGTACGGGCCGATCCCGATGGACCCGGCGTGCCAGGTGTTCCACTACGCGCAGGAGCTCTTCGAGGGCCTCAAGGCGTACAAGCAGCCGGACGGCTCGATCGTCACGTTCCGCCCCTACATGAACGCCGCGCGGATGAACCGGTCCGCCAAGCGGATGGCGATGCCGCAGATCCCGGACGAGCTGTTCGTCCGCGCCTGCGAGCTCCTCGTCGGCACCGACCGCGCGTGGGTCCCGGACACCGAGGGGCACAGCCTCTACCTGCGCCCGTTCATGTTCGCCACCACCCGCGCCCTCGGCGTCAACAACCCGGCCAGCGAGTTCCTGTTCATGGTCATCGCCTCGCCGTCCGGGCTGTACTACCCGCGCGGCATCAAGCCCGTCTCGGTGTGGCTGTCGCAGGACTACACCCGCGCCGCCCCCGGCGGGACGGGCGAGGCGAAGTTCGGCGGCAACTACGCGGCGTCCTTCGCCGGGCAGGCCGAGGCCGTCGAGCAGGGCTGCGACCAGGTCGTCTGGCTCGACGCGGTGGAGCACCGCTGGGTCGAGGAGGTCGGCTCGATGAACCTCATGTTCGTCTACGGCTCCGGCTCGGACGCGCGCATCCTCACGCCCGCGCTCACCGGCACCCTGCTCGCCGGCATCACCCGCGACTCCATGCTCAAGCTCGCGCCCGACCTCGGCATCCAGGCCGAGGAAGGCAAGATCAGCATCGACGAGTGGCAGGCGGGCTGCGCGTCCGGCGAGATCACCGAGGTGTTCGGCTGCGGCACCGCCGCGATCATCAGCCCGGTCGGGCACGTCAAGGGCCACGACCGCGAGTGGACGATCGGCGACGGCGAGCCCGGCGAGATCTCGATGCGGCTCCGCGAGGAGCTCATCGGCATCCAGTACGGCACCCGCCCCGACCCGTACGGCTGGGTCCACAAGATCGTCTGATCCGGAGGCGCGCCGGGGCGGCTCCGGCCGTCCCGGCCGGCGCCGCGCGTCTCGGCATGTGGGATCACGTTCTCAGCATTGGGTCGGGTGTGGCACACTGGGTGCATCATGCGCCACAGCCTCGTGATTATCGGCTGGCGCGCCGGCATCTGACGGGACATCGCCGGCGCGCAGACCTCTCACGTCCGTGAGGGGTCTTTTTTGTGTCCTGGCGCCGATCCGCCCATATCTGGGGGTTTCCGAAACCATGCAAGCTGACGCTTTCCACGTCTACGACACCACGCTGCGCGACGGCTCGCAGCAGGAGGGGCTCAACCTCTCCGTGGCCGACAAGCTCGCCATCGCGCGGCACCTGGACGACCTGGGCATCGGCTTCATCGAGGGCGGC
Organism: Actinomadura rifamycini DSM 43936; assembly: GCF_000425065.1. Classification (GTDB taxonomy): domain Bacteria; phylum Actinomycetota; class Actinomycetes; order Streptosporangiales; family Streptosporangiaceae; genus Spirillospora; species Spirillospora rifamycini. Next base: position 74,683 of record NZ_AULB01000024.1, on the reverse strand, counting down.
TGGCCGGGCGCCAACCCCAAGGACACCGAGTTCTTCAGGCGGGCTCAGACCGAGCTGGACCTGAAGCACGCGCGGCTCACCGCGTTCGGCGCGACCCGCCGGGCCGGGGTGAAGGCGGCCGACGACCCGCAGGTCGCCGCGCTGCGCGAATCCGGCGCGTCCGTCGTGACCCTGGTCGCCAAGAGTCACGACAGGCACGTCGAGCTGGCCCTCCGCACCAGCCTGGAGGAGAACCTCGCGATGATCCGCGACACGGTCTCCCACCTGCGTGCGGAGGGCCGACGCGTCTTCCTGGACGCCGAGCACTTCTTCGACGGCTACAAGGCGAACCGCGCGTACGCGCTGGAGGCCGTCCGCACCGCCGCCGAGGCCGGCGCGGACGTCGTCGCGCTGTGCGACACCAACGGCGGCATGCTGCCGGACGAGCTCGCCGACGTCGTCCACGAGGTCGTGTCCCTCGGCGTGCGGGTCGGCATCCACTGCCACGACGACTCGGGCTGCGCGGTCGCGAACTCGCTCGCCGCCGTGAAGGCCGGCGCGACGCACGTCCAGGGGTGCGCCAACGGGTACGGCGAGCGCAGCGGCAACGCGAACCTGTTCACCCTCGTCGGGAACCTCCAGCTCAAGCGGGGGATGAGCCTGGTGCGGGACGACCAGCTCGCCGAGATGACCCGGATCGCGCATGCGGTGTCCGAGGTCACGAACGTGACGCCGAGCTCGCAGCAGCCCTACGTGGGCCTGTCGGCGTTCGCGCACAAGGCGGGCCTGCACGCGTCCGCCGTCAAGGTCGACCCGGACCTGTACCAGCACATCGACCCGGCGGCCGTCGGCAACGACATGCGGATGCTCGTGTCCAGCATGGCCGGGCGCGCCTCGGTCGAGCTGAAGGGCCGCGAGCTCGGCTACGACCTGTCCGGCGACAAGGCGAAGGCCGTCGTCGACCGCGTCAAGGAGCTGGAGTCGACCGGCTACACCTACGAGGCCGCCGACGCCTCCTTCGAGCTCCTCCTGCGCGAGGAGCTGACGGGCGTCCGGCAGCGGCACTTCGAGGTCGAGTCGTGGCGGTCGATCGTGGAGCGCCGTCCGGACGGCTCCATGATCAGCGAGGCGACGGTGAAGCTGCACGCCAAGGGCGAGCGGATCATCGCGACCGGCGAGGGCAACGGCCCCGTCAACGCCCTCGACAACGCCCTGCGCATCGCGCTGGAGCGGCTGTACCCGGAGCTGGCGCGGCTGGAGCTCGTCGACTACAAGGTCCGCATCCTGGAGGGCGCCCACGGCACCGACGCCCGCACCCGGGTGCTGGTCGAGTCGGGCGACGGCACGCGCGAGTGGGGCACGGTCGGCGTCGAGGACAACGTCATCGCCGCGTCCTGGCAGGCCCTCGAGGAGGCCGTCACCTACTGCCTGCTGCACGCCGGCCACGAGGTCGGCTGACCGCCGGGCCCGCGGGTCGGGGATGATCGGGACATGAGCACCGACGTCAGCGACAACACCGCCGAGCAGCGCTACGACATCACCGTGGACGGCGCCCCCGCCGGCTTCGCCGAGTACGAACCGGGGGAGGGCGTCGTCATGTTCACGCACACCGAGATCGACCCGGCCTTCAAGGGGCGGGGCGTGGGCGGCGCGCTGGCCAGGGGAGCGCTCGACGACGTGCGGGCGCGGGGCCTGCGCGTCGTCCCGCTGTGCCCGTTCATCAAGGGGTGGATCGAGAAGCACCCCGACTACCAGGACCTCGTGGCCCGCTGACGTTCCGGCGGCGTCCGGCCGCCCGGGACGGACGCCGCCGGGCCGTTCAGGAGTCGGCGGGCTTCGGGGCGGCGCTCTGGACGACCTCGAAGCTCCACAGTTCGGCGCCCGCGGCGGCCGGGCCGCCGTGCCCGTGCCCGTGCCCGGCGGGGCGGTCCTTCGCGGCCTCGGCGTGGCCGCGCTGGAACGCCTGGCTCTCGGTCCAGCGCTGGAAGTCCTCCTCGCTGCGCCACTTCGTGTAGACCAGGTACCGGTCCTGGCCCTCGACGGGGCGCAGCAGCTCGAAGCCCTCGAACCCCTCGGCCGACTCCACCAGGCCGGCCCGGCCGGCGAACCGGCGCTCGATCTCCTCGCGCATCTCCGGGTTCACGGTCAGGACGTTGATCTTCACGACGGACACGCGGGTCTCCTTCGGCTCGGGTGCTTGCTCCCCCTGCATCGTCCTACATCGCCTGCGGCCACGACGCCCCGCCCTCCAGGGTGAGCCACGCCGACAGCCGCGCCTCCTTCACCCGGACCCGGACGCGCGCGTACCGGCCGGGGTCGACGAGACCCGGCCCCGAGCGGATCACCGAGTCGTAGACGAAGTCGGACGCCACGAACGCCAGGTCCGCGCCCGTCTCGGCGGCCCGGCGCTTCACCGCGGGGGCGTCCACGAGCCGCCGGGCGGTGATGATCGCGATGCCGGAGACGCCGCGGTCGCCGCGCTGCACCGGCCCCACGTGCAGCGCCGCGCGGAGCCGGAGCCGCGTCGCGTCCGCCGCGCGCCGGTTGTGCCGCCGCAGCGACGCCGCGAGGTGCGCGAGCATCGGGTCCACGACCCGCTCGGTCGGGATGGTCGGCGGGACCACGATCAGCGCGCCGTCCCCCCGGTCCTCCTGGTAGAGCCGGGAGAAGTCGATGCCGGACGCCGCGAACGCCGCGTCCAGCCGCTCGTACATCGCCTCCACCACCACGCGCCGGTCGGCGTCGGTGCGCCGCGGCGAGCCGAACCCGGTGATGTCGGTGACGAGCACCGAGCAGTTGCCGTTCGTCCAGTCCGGCGGGGCGGGCCCCCGGTCCTCGGTCTGCCGCCGGTACACCTGCCGTTCGAGGACGGCCCGGACCCGGGGGTGCTCGGCCAGGAACCCGGCGAACGCCTCGGCCGGGACCCGCAGCGCCGCCACGTCGCCCTCCGCGGTCACCGTGGCGGACCGGTCCCGGACGAGCAGCGCCGCCCGCTCGCCGACCAGTTCGCCCGGCCCGCGGAACGCCAGGATCCGCTGGTCGATCCCCTCCCGCACCCACACGCGCGTCCAGCCGTCGAGGATCACGATGGCCTCGTGGGCGGGCCCGCCCTCCTCGCACAGCGCGTCCTCCTTGCCGTAGACGTGCCCGCGCCCGCGGGCGAGCAGCGCGCGGCGCTCGTCCGGGGCCAGCGCGCCCCAGAACGTCGTCTCGGCGTAGCGGCCCCCGGCGGGTTCCATGGGCCGCGGGACGGCCACGATGTCGGTGCCCGGCGCGGGCTCGGGTTCGGGCGCCCCGGCCCGCAGGTACTGGACGACCGCGTTCGTCAGGGCGGCCGCCGGCAGCGACAGGAACGCCAGGACGCCCACGACCGCCGCGCCCGACGAGCCGTCCAGCCCGTACCCCAGCACGACCCCGAACAGCGTCACGGGCGTGGTCACCTGCGCGCTCAGCAGGCCCGGGCCCGCGCGTCCACCGTTTCGTCGAGTCCTCACGATGCTTCCTTCCCCAAGGAAGGCCCGGCCCGCTCCCGCCGGCTCCTCGGCACTCGTCGGATGCCCCACGTCCCACGCTCAGGCTAAGACGCGATGCAGTGAATCGCCATATGTTTGATGTACAAAAGGCGGTGAATGTTGGCTAACCTGATGGCGACAGTACGACGACGAGGGAGGGCGGCCGGGTTTCCGTGCGGCCGGGACAGGGCAAATCCCCCTGTACACCCTTTTCCGGGGCAGGGGACGGCTGGTCGAGGGCTGCACATCGGCCTGACGGCGTCCGGCCGAGCCCCCGGCGTCGGACGGAGCCGCCCCTCGCTCTCCGGATTGGAGATGAGCAGGTCATGAGCAACGCTCGAGCCGACGAGAACGCCCCCGAGGTCCGCGCGGAGGCGGTCCCGCAGGGCGAGCGGGTCACGATCAACCTCACCGGCAAGGCCGTCCAGGCCCTGCAGCGGCTCCAGGAGATGACCGGCTACAACAAGACCGACTGCATCAACCGGGCGCTGATCATCTCCGCCGAGATCGAGCGGATGTCGCGCGAGCCGGGCGCCGTCTACTGGCGCGAGACCCCCGACAGCGACCTGATGCTCGTCCGCTTCGTCTGACCCCCGCGCGCCCCGGCCGCCTCGGCACGGGGAAGGTCCTCAGGAGCCCTGCGGCTCCCGGGCGGCCTCGCGGATGCGCGGCGCGGCGGGCTCGGGGCCGATCGGCTTCTCGAACACCGCGCCCGACGGCGACCGGTCGCTGGTCGTCCGGGTCGCGATGTGCTGGAACCCCTGCTCCTTGTAGTAGCCGTGCAGTTCGCCGTTGTCCGACCAGACGTCGATCCTGATGAGCCGCGCGGTCGGCAGCATCGACCGCCCCTTGCGGCCCGCCCAGTCGATCAGTTCGGCGCCCAGCCCGGCGCCCGCGTGCCCGCGCTCGATGACGAGCCGGTGCAGGTAGACGGCGTCGATCTCGCGCTCGCGGGCGGTCCACAGCTCCTCGTGGCCGACCAGCCTGATGGTGACCGTGCCGATGGGTTCCGTGCCGATGGGGTTCCCGCCGAGGGGATCCGTGCCGAGGGGATCCGTGCCGGGGGCCTCCTCGAACAGCAGCCAGGTCTCGGCATTCAGCAGCCCCTCGTACACCCGTTCGCGGCGGCCGTCCGGGTTCGGCCACGGCCGGTTCCACTGGCGCGTCGCGGGCTTCTCCGCCCGGAGCCATGCCGCGGCCCCGTCGATGAGCCCGAGGACGACGTCGAGTTCGTCCGTGCGGGCGGGGCGGATGCGGTAGCTGGGAAGTGGGATCCGGCGGCGTTGACGGGTCCCGGTGTCAGTGTCCACGTGCTGCTGCGCTCCGAGAGTGAACCGCCCCCGTCGCCCGGGCCCGCCGGGAGCCGAGGCTGCCGGCGGACGGCCGGGGCACGGGAGGCGTGCGGTTGGGTGCGGGTGCCGGCGGGCCGGTCCGCGCGGCGCGTCAGCCGTCGTCGTCGTCCGGTGACACGATGCGCGACCCTCCCTGGCCGGGCCGCAGGAGGACGTCCTCGGGAACGTCTCCCGCGTTGTAGTGCAGGCGGGTCCGGTCCGCGGGCCAGACCGTCACGGTGAGACGGAAGGCCCGGCCGCTCTCCGAGTACGCCGTTCGGACGGTCTCGAAGACCACGTCGGCGGCCGAGTCGCCGAGGCTGAAGAAGTACTTCTCGTTCTCGTCCGGAACGCGCGCCCGGATCTCGTCGTGGAAGCCGACCTCGGTGTAGCCGAGGGTCTCCTTCAGGTAGGCGACCGCGCCCTCGGGGATGTTGCGCGGCTTGAGCAGCCGGGACGCCCCCGCGGTCGCGAACTCCAGCGGATAGAAGGACGTCTGCATCGCCCACGGGCGCCCGTCGAGGTGGAGGAGCTGGTGCCGGGAGATGAACTCGGTGTCCTCGTCCGTCTGCAGGTACCAGGAGATGACCTGCGACCCTTCCTGGATCTCCACCTTGACGGGAGAGACGGTCACCTTCCGGCCCGCGGGGATGAACGCGTCCCGGTTGTACCACTCGCCTTCCCCGCCGCCGGGCGCCAGGCCCAGCGCGGTGGCGGACAGGGTGACGTGGTCCGCCTGCGGGCGGTCGACGACGAACGTGCCCTTGCCCTGCTCGGAGCGGACGGCGCCCTGCCTCTGCAGCCAGGCCAGCGCCTCGCGGACGGTGTTGCGCGCGACGCCGTACTGCAGTTCGAGGTCCTTCTCCGGCGGCAGCCGCCGCCGCCCGCCGGCTCCGTCGCCGGGCGCGAGGTCGCCGCGCTCGATGCGCTGGAGCAGGTCGTCGGCGACGTCGCGCCACCGCGGAGGCGTCGTGCGGGCCATGGTTCCGCTCCTTCCGACCTGACGGCCTGCCGACGTCCGGCTACGAACCGGACATCAGGTACCGAACAAGCTCTTCCCCGCCCACATGTTTGCAACCTCTAAAAAGGGTAACACTGTTGGTGAAAGACTTGTTGGTACAAGTCAACGAGATGAGATCTCGGAGAAGCGTAGCAGGCGGCGGTGTCCCTGAAGAGACACCTCCCGAATGCGCGGAGAAGGAGGACAGCATGGCCGTCGTCTACCTATGGGTTCTCGTGCCGACGCTGCTGTTCGTGGCCATCACGCTCTATGTCGTGTTCGCCGGGTGGACCAGCAGGAACGTGGTCTTCCGCGCCGGCGGCTCCTCGCGCACGGCGCCCCTGGTCAACGTGGTGCGCCGGGACGAGCGCGAGCCGGAGCGCACCACGGCGTGACCGCCCGTCGAGGCGGGCGGGCCGCTCGGCCGAAGGAGAGTGCACAGTGGAAGAGAGCCGGTTCGGTGAGCTGCCGACCGCGCGGGCGCACCCGCGGCTGGTTCTGACGCCGGTGCGGGAGGCGGCGCCGTTCCCCGGGGCGTGCCCCGACGCGGCCGTCGGCGTCGTCCGTCCACTGCGCGTCGTGCCCCCGGCGGAACGGCGTTCCCGCAATTGGAGTTCGATCAGGGAAATGAGGCTTCCCGCCGCTTCGCGCGCGGTGCGCGAAAGGCGGGCCCTGGGGGTCTCGGTCGTGGTGGGGCCGGTCGTGGGCGCGACCGTCGTCATCGCGCCGAGAATGGTCGCCGCCGCGCGGCGATGGACGTCCCGCCGGTCGTCCCCGGCCGGGGGCGGCGGGCGGGGCGCGGCCCGGTAGGGGAGGGGGCGGGCGTCCTGGGTCGAGGCGCCCGCCGCCGGGTCGCCGGGCACGGAGAACGGCGGAGCGGAAAGGAGGTTCGGGGCCGAGGGGGTTGATTTGCGCTGCCCGCCGGGGGATATTTAGGTCACCAAATGGGACAAATCGGATTCCATCTCCCATACTTCGATTGAAGTCATACAGAGAGGGAGCTCCCAGTGACCGGCAACCTTCGACCCCTGCCTCACCCGGACCCCTTCGTCGACGTCACCCGCGGATACATCACCGCGGTCGCCGACGAACTCGCGGCCGGCGGCGTGCGGCTCGCCGACGTCTGGCTCGACCCGTCCGACCCCCGGGACGCGACCTTCGTCCTCGGGGAGCGGGCCCTCGTCTGGAACGAGACCGACGGCTTCGTGGTCGGCGACTTCGTCTCCGGCGCGCAAGGCGACCGCACCGTGCTGCGCGACCCCGTCCGGCTCGGCGGCGGAGTGCTGGCCGACCCGCGCGAGGTCGCCGGACGCCTGGCCGGCCCCGCCGGCGGCGCCCCCGTCCGGCTCCGCTCCTACGCCGACGGGCACGACGGCTTCGAAGACGCGCTCGCCCGCTACGGCGACCGCTGAGCCCGCCCCGCCGCGCGCGGCCGCCGTGTCCGCGGCCGCGCGCGGGACTTTCCGCCGGCACCGGCACGGGAAAGGAGGAGTTCCGGCGGAATCGGCGAAATCGGTGGCGGATTTCGGGTGCGGCGGTCACCATGGGACGAGCGCGGCACGCGCGGCGTTCCCGCATGCCGTTTCCAGCCCCCGAACACCGGAGTGATCGTATGCCTGTCCGACCCTGGAACCCCGAGGAACTCGGGCGTCCGACGGACGGAGGCCGGGTCGACGTGGCCTTCGGGCTGGGCCGGGTGTACGAGCTGGAGGGCGACCTCGAACGGGCCGCCGACTGGTACCGGCGGGCCGCCGAGTCCGGGCACCCCGGCGCGCCCCTGCGGCTCGGCGCCGTGCTCGGCCGGCTGGCCGACGCCCGGTCCGCCGACGCGTCCGACGAGTCCGCCGAGGACCTGCTCGCCGAGGCGAGCCGCTGGCTGAGCGGCGTGCAGGCCGCCACCACCCCGCACGCCATCGAACTGATCACCGACATGCTGAACCGGCACCAGCGCCAGGCCGCGCGGCGGGGACTGGAACCGACCGCGACGGGCTGAACCGCCCGCGCGGGACGAACCTCGCCGCCGTCCCGGCCGTCGGACTCCATGAGACCGACGACGGGAGAGCGATCGATGAGCGGCGACCCGACCCCGCGGCGCGACCGCCGGTCCATGCCCCCGGACCCCGCGGCCGCCACCGAACTCGCCGTCCCCGGTGCGGACCCGGCCGCCACCGACCCGGACCCGAACGCCACCGAACCCGACCCGCCCGCCGCGCCGGACGGCCCCGCCCCCGCCGACACCGCGCCGGACGTCCCGGACGAGCGCGGCACGGGCGACCCCGAGGACGTGCGGGTCGCGCCGCTGCACGCCCCGCCCGCCCGGCGCCGGCGGTCCGGCGGCACCGCCGAACTCCCCGACCCGGAGGCCCCCTCGGCCCCGCCCGCGCGCACGGCCGGCGGGAGCGTGCGGGGAGTGGCCTTCGCGCTGGGGACCGGCGTGCTCGTGGTCGCCGTGGCCCTCCTCGCGGTGTTCGCCCTCGGCGACGACGGGGAGCCGGACGCCGCCCCGGCCGAGACCCGCGCGGCGACGCCCCGGGCCGCCGCGCCCGAGGGGACGAGCGGCGGCGCGGCGCCCGCGCCGACGACCGTCCCGCCGTCCGCCGGGACGTCCCCGCCGCCCGCCGGGGCGTCCGGCGGGCCCGTCGCCGGGGCGGAGCCGCCGCCGGGGGGCGACGGCGTCACGTTCCAGGTCGTCGAGGACGGCCCCGGCTACTACGAAGGCTCGTTCGTCGTCACCAACCGCACCGGGCGGCCGCTGGCGTCGTGGCGGCTGACGTTCCTGGCGCCCGGCTCGGACGTCCGCAACGTGTGGGGCGGACGGCTGGTGCGGGGCGGCGAGCGGGCGGTGATCGAGAACGCGCCGGGGGCGGCGGCCGTCCCGCCGATGGGGACGGTGACGGTCCGGTTCGGCGCCGCGGGGGAGCCGGTGCCGCCCGCCGAGTGCGTCCTCAACGGCGCGGGGTGCGGCCTCTGACCGGGGTACTAGGCTCTCGACCATGCGTATCGCCAGGTTCTCCACCGACGAGGGCATGTCCTTCGGGGTGGTGGAGGAGAACACCGTCGCCGCCGTCGCGGCGCATCCGTTCGGGGAGCTCGCCTTCACCGGGCACCGGTACCCGCTCGCCGACGTCCGGCTGCTGGCCCCGATCCTGCCCAGCAAGGTCATCGCGATCGGCAAGAACTACGCCGAGCACGCCGCGGAGATGGGCGGGGAGGCCCCCGCCGAGCCGCTGATCTTCGCGAAGCCGTCGACGAGCGTGATCGGACCGGGCGAGGCGATCGCCTACCCGGAGAAGCTGTCCGAGCGGGTCGACCACGAGGGCGAGCTCGCGCTGGTGATCGGCCGGATGTGCCGGGAGGTGCCGGCGTCCCGGGCCGCCGAGGTGATCCTCGGCTACACCTGCGCGAACGACGTCACCGCCCGCGACCTGCAGGCCCGCGACGGCCAGTGGACGCGCGCGAAGGGGTTCGACACGTTCTGCCCGCTGGGCCCGTGGATCGAGACCGAGGTCGATCCGGCGGACCTGGCGATCAGCACGACCGTGAACGGCGAGGTCCGGCAGAGCGCCCGCACGTCGCAGCTCATCCACGACATCCCGAAGCTCGTCGAGTACGTCAGCCAAGTCATGACGCTGCTGCCGGGCGACGTCATCCTCACCGGCACCCCGGCGGGCGTGGGCCCGCTGGAGGTCGGCGACGAGGTCAGCGTGACCGTCGAGAACGTCGGGACCCTCACCAACCGGGTCATCGCCCGCGACTAGCCGGCCGGATCGCGGAAGGCGTCCGGGGAGCGTCCCGGGCGCCGGTCCGGGCCGTCCGGGACCGCGTTCGGGCTGGTCCCGTGCCCGCGCGACCCGGACGGCGGGCGGCTCGAACCGTCCGCGATGGAGACGCGCGGGCGACCGTCCGCTATTCGTTTTGGTCCAAGTCCCCGACTCCTGTATTCTCATCGAGGCGCGAGCGACCGGCCCGAAAGGCAGGAAGCCCGCGTACCTCTCTGGGGTATGGTGTAATCGGCAGCACGACTGATTCTGGTTCAGTTAGTCTAGGTTCGAGTCCTGGTACCCCAGCTGCGTCCGCGAAAGCGGACAGGCCCCCGTCGTCTAGTGGCCTAGGACGCCGCCCTCTCAAGGCGGTAACGGCGGTTCGAATCCGCTCGGGGGTACTGTCCGCGAAACCGCAGACCCACGGTCTGCGGTTTTTTCGTGTTCCCGGACCGGTGAGCGGGACGCGGACGGCGGCGCGCCCCGCGAGCGCCGTAGAGAAGAGAAATGACCTCCACGATGAGCGACCGCGAACAGATCATCGAGCGGCTCGCCGAGATGGCCGCCGCCCTCGACCGCCGCGACTGGGACGCCGTCGGCGCGATGTTCGTCCCGGACGCCACCGGCTACGGCCGCACCGGACGGGACACGATCGTCGCCCGGGTCCGCGCGCACCTCGGCGGCTGCGGGCCGTCGCAGCACCTCCTCGGCAACCACCGCGTCGAGATCCGCGGCGACGAGGCGCGCTCCCTCACCTACGCGCGCGTCCACCACCAGGGCGAGGGGGAGGCGGCGGGGCGCGCCTACGAGTGCTTCGGCGAGTACGAGGACCACTGGACCCGGACCCCGGACGGCTGGCGCATGACCTCCCGAACGTTCACGATCTCGCACGACCTCGGCGACTTCGGCGTCCTGCGTCCGGGCTGAGCACCCCGCCGCGGACCGTCATCCGCCCTTCCCCGGACGTGTGGCGAAATGCGCGGACCGGACACCGGAACCCGGTCATGCTGCGGGCATGAAACGTTCTGGAGGGACGGCGCGCCCGTCCCGCGTCCTCCTCGCCCGCCGCCCCGCCCGCGCCGCCGTGCTGCTCGCCGCGTGCGCCGCCGTCCTGCTCACGCTGACCGCGTGCGGCGAGACCGCCACCCGGCAGTCCTTCACCGACGAGCACGGCCGCGCCTGCGCCTACGTCCTCATCGAGGAGCCCGGCGGCGACAAGGACGTCGGCGACATCGACTGCGACTTCCCGCCCGGCCACGTCCCGAGCCCGGCCCCGACCGGGTAGAACGTCCAGGTCAGACCAACGTTTTACCCGAGCGTCGGGGTTCGGGTCGTTTGTCCTTCGTCGGTCGCGGTGACAGGTGGGGTGACGCCGCGCTCCCTGTGCGGACGACGGGACGGTCCGCACGCCAGGCGGGGAGCGGCCGACCGGAGCGAGAAGTGGTGACCATGGCCGAAACCAAGACGAAGGACGCGCCGGGTCTGATCGACGACCTTCCCCTCGACCAGTTCAAGGAGGCGAGCCAGGACCTCGCGCGCGCGGTGATGACGCGGGCGCTGGCGTCCGCCAACGACAGGATCCGCGACCTCACCGGACGGCTGAGCGAGAGCGCCGGGGACGGCGGCGGAGGCGGCGACGGAGACGGCGGCGGCGTCGGCAAGAAGATGCTCGCCGCCGGGGCGAAGGAGATCGCGGAGGGCAAGTCTCCGCTCCGTGCGGGGATGAGCGCCGGGATGACCGGAGCGAAGGAGAAGGTGAAGGGCGTCGCGGGCGGCCTGCTCGGCGGCGGCGACGGAGACGGCGGCGGCGGAGGCGGCAGCGAGAAAGAGGCCAAGGTCGTCAACATCGTCGAGGAGTTCGACGTCGGGCTGCCGCTGCGCACCACCTACGACCAGTGGACGCGGTTCGGCGACTACCCCTCGTTCACCAGCAAGGTCGAGAGCGTCGAGCAGGAGTCCGACGAGAAGCTCAACTGGCGTGCGCAGATCTTCCTCTCGCACCGGAGCTGGAAAGCGACGATCACCGAGCAGATCCCCGACACGCGGATCGTGTGGAAGTCCGAAGGCGCCAAGGGGTACGTCGACGGCGCCGTGACCTTCGCGGAGCTGACCCCCAACCTGACCCGCGTCCTGCTCGTCGCCGAGTACCACCCGGACGGCTTCTTCGAGAAGACCGCGAACCTCTGGCGCGCGCAGGGGCGCCGGCTGCGCCTCGAGTTCAAGCACATCAAGCGCCACATGATGACCCGCTCGGTCCTCGAACAGGACGACATCGAGGGCTGGCGCGGCGAGATCCGCGACGGCGAGGTCGTCAAGACCCACGAGGACGCCGTCAAGGAGGAGCAGGAAGCCCAGGAGAACCAGGACCAAGAGCAGAGCCAGGAACAGGACCAGGACCAGGAGCAAGACCAGGAGCAAGACCAGGACCAGGAGCAGGGTCAGAAGCAGGACGAGGGGCAAGAGCAGGAGCAGGAGCAAGAGCAGGACGCCGAGAAGGTCGAAGCGAAGAGCGGCGCCGGCTGACCGAGCGCGGACGAGGGGACCGGACCCATGGCAGACACCACGCCCGACGAGCGGTCGCGCGAGCGGGGGGAAGAACATGCCGGCGGCGCGCGCGACGTACCCGGGCCGGACCCCGACCGCCCCATCGAGCGGCGGCCGTCCAAGGGCGGGCCGGACGTGTATCTCAACGTCCCGCAGCTCAAGGTCGAGGAGATCTCCCTCGAGGTCGAGAACCTCGAGGCGCACGTGGCGCTCTCCGCACAGGTCCTCGACATGCTGAGGCTCAACGTCGGCGCCGACGTCGGCTTGGGCGCGGTCAAGCTCGACATCAAGGGCGTGGAGGCACAGGCGCTCCTGGAGGTCCGGCTCGACGAGGTGGCCGCCATCGTCGACCGCGTCCTCACCACCCTCGACCGCAACCCGCAGCTCCTCGAGCACATCGGCCGGGGCGTGGAGTCCATCGGGGCCGGTGCGGGCCGGGCCGTCGGCGAACTGGGCACGGGGGCCCGCGGCGCCGTCGAGCACGTCGGCCGGGGAGCGGGACACGCCGTCGAGGACGTCGGCGAGGGCGCCGGCGGCGCCGTCAAGGAGGTCGGCCGGGGCGCCGGGGGCGCGGTCCAGGACGTCGGCAAGGGGGCCGGCGGCGCCGTCCAGGACGTCGGCCGGGGCGCCGGGTCCGCCGTCGAGGACGTCGGCGAAGGCACCGGCGGCGCCGTGCAGGACGTCGGCCGCGGCGCCGGAGGCGCGGCCGAACAGGTCGGCAAGGGCGCTGGCGGCGCGGCCGAGCAGGTCGGCCAAGGGGCCGGTGGTGCGGCGGAGGCGGCCGGGCAGGGCGCCGGAGGCGCGGTACAAGACGTCGGCAAGGGGGCCGGTGGCGCGGCCGCAGCAGCTGGGCAAGGTGCCGGTGGTGCGGCGGAGGCGGCCGGTCAAGGCGCCGGGGGTGCGGCCGAGCAGGTCGGCCAGGGCGCTGGAGGCGCGGCCGAGGCGGCCGGGCAGGGGACCGGTGGTGCGGCGGAGCAGGTCGGCCGCGGGACGGGCGAGACCGCCCAGCAGGCCGGTGAAAGCGCGGGACGGGCTGCGGGAGAGGCCGGGGACACCGTCGAGAGCACGGCGGGACAGGCCGTGGAAGATGCCGAGGGCGGTCAGCCGCGCGGAACGCCGGACGAACAGCCGGACGAACAGCCGGACGAACAGCCGGACGAACAGCCGGACGAGAAGCAGGCAGGCGAGGCGAGCGAGGAACCGCGCGACGAGCCGCGCGACGAGCCGCGCGACGAGCCGAGCGATGAGTCGGGCGACGACCGGCCGGACGACCGGCCTGCCGACCAGACGGACGATCGGGAGTCGGGCGATCGGGAATCGGACGATCGGAAGTCGGGCGATCAGGCGGACCGGGGGTCGGATGACCAGGCGGAGGATCGGAAGTCGGGCGACCGGCCGTCCTCCGCGGACGGGGGAGACGGGAACAGCGGAAAGGGCGGGGAAGGCGCGGCGGACGACGCCACGGAGTTGCGAGGGGCGCTTCGGGAGACCGAGGAGTCCCTTCAGGAACTCGGGCGGGCGCTGATGCGCATGTTCTCCAAGCAGTCGAGCCGGTGACGGGGTGACGGACGATGGCCGGGAAGTATCCGGAGGACGAGGTCGCGGCGTCGGCGGCGATCCTCTTCCGGGCGACGGTCACGGCGGACGAGTTGCGCTTCGGGACGGTCCCGGACAGTTCGGTCGAGTTCACCGGGGACGCCGACGCCCGGTCATCCTCGGGCAGCGTCCGCACGGGCGTTCCGGACGAGGCGCGGTCGGGAACGACCTACCGCGACGTCCACATCGACTACGCGATCGCGGCGAAGCTCGCCCAGCGGGAACGGCCCGGGCCGCCGGAGTGATCCGCGTCGTTCGATCGGTGAGCTTGGAGGGGTTGTGAGGCAGGTCGTTACGCCGATGCTGTCGTACGAGGACGTGCGTGCGGCGCTCGTGTGGCTCGGTGACGCCTTCGGGTTCCGGGAGACCGGCCGGATCACGATGCCGGACGGGACGATCGGGCACGCGGAGATGGAGACGGAGGACGGCGGCGCGATCATGCTCGCGGAGCCGACGCCCGCGTACCGTTCGCCGCGCCGGCATGCCGAGGAGTGCGCGGAGGCCGCGGCGTGGTCGTCCGTCCCGTACGTGATCGACGGCGTTCACGTGTACGTGTCGGACATCGAGGCGCATTTCGAGCGGGCGCGGGGTGCCGGGGCGGTGATTCTCGCCGAGGTCGGCGACATCGCGGTGGACGGCCGGTACCGTGCGGCCGACCTCGAGGGCCACCGCTGGATGTTCGAGGACATCGCGGCGGGCTGACGGGTCAGACGCCGGAGCGCTCGGTGACGGCGCGCAGGCGGCGTTCGAGGTGGGCGCGGGCCGCGGCCGGGTCGTCGCCGGTGAGCGCGACGAGGGCGATCCCCGCGGTGATGATGACGTCGGCGAGTTCGTCCCGGACGTTGTCCGGGGTGCCGTGGACGCCCTTGCTCGGGTTCTGCCCGGTGACGCCGATGTACGCCTGGACGGCCTCGCCGTACTCCTCGGCGATCTTCAGGATGAGCGTCTGCTCGTCGACGCCGGGGAGGTAGCCGGTCCTGAGGCGGGCGAAGTCGTCCCACATGGCGCGTCCAGGTGTGTGCGGGGGTGTGACGTCGGCGATGCTAGCGGCACGGACCCGCGCGGGCCCCCGGTCGGCCGGTACGATGGTCGGATCACCCGTTTCAGCACGTCAGAGAGCCGCCATGTCGCAGTTGCCGGTCGTCAAGGTCCACGGAAACCGTAACGACATCCTCGTCGTCGACGGCGCCCCGGACGAGCTGTTCCCCGGCGGGGAGGCCGCCCGCGCGGTGCGGCGGCTGTGCGACCGCCCGGACGGGCTCGGCGCCGACGGCGTCTACTTCATCGTGGACGGCGGCGACGGCACGGCCCGCGCGTGGTTCTTCAACCCGGACGGCTCGGAGTCGCTGCTGTGCGGCAACGGGATGCGCGGCGCGGGGCGCCTGCTCCTCGACCGCCACGACGCCGGGGAGGTCGTGCTGCGCACCGGCCCGTACGACTTCACGGTCCGGGACGCGGGGACGACGCCGCACGGCGTGCGGCGGACGGCGGTGGAGCTGCCGCCGGTCGACTTCGCGCCCGCCGACCCGATCGTCGCCGGGGCCGCCGAACCGGTCGTCGACCGGGTGCTCGGCGCCTACCACGCGTCGCTGCCGGTCACGGCGGTGGCGGTGCCGAACTCGCACCTGGTCAGCGTCATCGGCGGCTACCGCGAGGACGAGCTGATCGAGACGGGCCTGCGGGTCGGGGACGCGCGCGGCGACTTCCCGCAGGGCGCGAACGTCAGCTTCGTCCTCCCGCTGGACGGGCGGGGCCCGGCCGACGTGTACGTGCAGACCTACGAGCGCGGCGCGGGGCTGACGCCGTCCTGCGGGTCGGGCGTGGCGGCGTCGCGCGCGGTGTGGTCGCGGCTCGGCCGGGTCGACCCGGACGTGCCCGTCCTGGTGCGGAACCCGGGCGGCCCGGCGCGGTCGTGGCTGCAGGAGGCCGACGGCCGCTGGCAGCCCGTCCTGGAGGGCAACGGCACGATCGTCTTCCGGGCGGAGGTCGACCGGGCGTCCCTGGCGGGCGACGGCCCGCTGTCGTTCGTGCAGGAGGACGACGAGGCGGAGCTGGCCGCGTTCGACGCCCTCTACCGGGAGAACCGCGAGATCCTCGCCGACGCCGGAGTGAAGCCCACCGCCTGACCCCGCGCCCGCTTCGCCCCTCACCGCGGGCGTCCGGCCCGGTTCAGCGGCGTGCGGCGGCCAGGTAGGCCGCCAGGACCGCGACCCCGGTGACCGCCTGGACCGCCAGGTACGGGCCGATCGCGGCCGGCGGGGCGCTCAGTGCGGCGAGCAGCGGCGCGCAGCCGAGGGCGGCGACGTCGAGCCCGGTCGCGGCCCACAGGACCGGGCCGGTGGGCACGGAGCCGAACGGCGTGTCGAGGGTCGGCATGGCGTGGTCGACGGGCCGCCGCCGCGCCATCCGCAGCGCCCCGGCCGCCAGCGCGGGCGCCGCCGCCGGGCCGAACGCCCACCAGGCCGTGCCGTCCGCGATGCTCGGCGCGGCGAGGGCGAGGGTGAGCCAGGCCCCGCCGAGCAGCAGGGGCAGCACCGACCGCGCGGCCAGCGCCGCGCGGGGCGCGACGCCGAGCGCGGGGCCCGCGGCGGACGCGAGCAGCGCGCACAGCAGGCCCGGACGGCGCGCCAGCCTGCGCCAGTCGATCCAGGCGAGGGCCGCGGGGCGGGCCGCCCGCGCGGGCCAGGGGCGGGACCGCAGCGTCCGCCCGCGCCAGTGGGCCTCCTCGGCGATCCACGTCAGCGCGGCCGGATCGAGGCCGACCGTCGCCGCGGTCACGTGCCCCGTGCGGGTGGACGCGTCCAGGATCGAGCGCGCGGGGACGCGGTCGAGCGCCCGCCACGCGAGCCGGAGCAGCAGCGCGGCCGCGACCGCGCCGGCCACCGCGAGGGCGGGGCCCGCCGCCGGCGTCGCGTCGGCGACGGCGGCGCGCACCTCGCGGCCGGGGCCGGCGCCGAGCAGCAGCGCGGCCGCGGCGGCGGCCGTCGACCCCGCGATCAGCGCCTGCAGCCCCGTGTCCCAGGGCGGCGACGCCTGGGCGAGCACGGCCGCCGCCGCCCCGCCGACGGTCGCCGCGACGGCCGGGAGCACCGCGCCGGCCAGTGCGGCGGGCGCGTCGCCGGGCAGGCCGAGGACCGCGAGGAGCGCGACGCCGAGCACCGCCCCGGCGGCGAGCGCGAGCACCAGCAGCGCCGCGGCGCTCCGGGCGAGCACGCCGCGGCGGGGGAGCGGCGAGAGCAGCAGCCACGACGCGTCGGCGGCCGGGAGCGCCACCGGACCGAACCTGCGGGCCAGCGTGAGGAACCCCGCGTAGGCCAGCGCGACCAGGGCGAGCCCGGCCCCCGCCTGGGACGGGTCCACGTCCCGCGCGGCGGACGGCAGCACGGAACCGAGGGACCCGCCGAGCAGCGCGGCCGCGAACAGGGCCACGGCCGCGCGCGTGTACCAGTCCGTCCAGCCGGCGGACGTCCGGCGGTGCGCCCGGAGGTACCCGCGGGCGGCGCGCACCCCGCTCATCCGGCGGCCTCCAGCCTCAGCCGGCGGGTGGACCAGGCGAGGTCGTCGTCGTGGGTCACCATCACCAGGGTGCCGCCCGCGACGGTGTACGCGACGAAGATCTCCTTGAGCCGGTCGCGGAAGTCGAGGTCGAGGCCGCGCTCCGGCTCGTCCAGCAGGAGCAGCCGGCTCGGCCGCACCAGCCCCATCGCCAGCGAGAGCCGCTGCCGCTGCCCGGCCGAGAGCCGCGCCGGTGCCGCGTCGTCCCGTCCGGTCAGGTCGAACAGCTCCAGCGCCGCGTCGGTGTCGAGCCGGACCTCGCCGTGCACGGCCCGCATCAGGTCGACGTGCTCGCGCACCGACAGCCACGGGTACCAGCTCGGTTCGTCCGCGATATGGACCACGTCGCGCCAGAACTCGGGCCCGTCCACCGGCGGCCGGCCGAAGACGGCCACCTCCCCGGCGGCGGGCCGCTGCAGGCCCGCCAGGCAGCGCAGCAGGGTCGACTTCCCGGCGCCGTTCGCCCCCATGATCGAGAGGAACTCGCCGGGCCGCACGTCCAGGTCGAAGCCGTCCAGGACCCGGACTCCGCCCAGCTCCACGTCGAGGCCGCGGACCGTTATGACCGTCTCTTCCACAACGAGATCCTACGTGCACCGCTTTGTCGTTGCTTGTCGTTAGCTTTCCCTGTCATGGTCGAGATTCCGGTCGAATGGCGCGAGCACCTCCATCCGCGGCGCGGCGGCGCCGCCGGGCCCGCGGCGGTCCCCGACGAGGACGCCGCGCGGCGGGCCCGCGAGGCGGAGCGCCGGGCCCGCCCGATCGCCGCGCAGATGGCGGAGCACGAACGCACCGACCCGGCGCTCGGCGAGGCCGTCGCGGCGCGGCTGGACGGCGCCCCCGACCCGGCGGGCGCGGCGGCGGTCGCGGCCGCCGCGGTGCGGTACCTCGGCGACGTCGACGCCCCCGCCTTCGTGGACGCCTGGACGCTCGACCACGGGCTCGCCTTCGCCGCGTGCGCCCTCACGGAGGCGTCGTCCATCGAGGCCGGCCCGGTGCCGGTGCGGGCGTCGTCCGGTTCCGGCGCCGTCCGGCTCGTCGCCCACGCCTCCATCGGGGACGCGCCCCGCGGGTGGGCCGGCGAGCTCCGGCGGACCACCGACGAGGACGCCTTCCCCCTGGGCCGGTGGATCGCCGACGACCGCGCGGCCAAGCGGCTCCGCGCGCTGCTGGCGGCGGCCCCCGAGGACGTGTACCGCGACGCCGTCGCCCGCGTGGCGGCGCACCGCGGCGACCCGCAGCGGCGCCGCACGGCGTCCTACCTCCTGCCGACGGAGACGCGCTGGGCGGACGAGGCGCTCGCCGAGAACGCCCACCGGCAGCCCCTCGGCCAGGACCACGTGCTCGCCTCGATGTCCACCGCCGCGCACGCCGCCCGGGTCACCTGGATGCCGGTGACGCCCGCCGTGGTCGGGACGCTGCTCGACGGGCTGGGCGCGGACGCCGTCCCGCTGCTCGACATCGCGCTGCGGCGCCGCCGCCGGCAGGGCGCCGACGACACCCGCCCGATCCTGGTGCGCGCGCTGCTGGAGACGCCGGACGAGCGGATCTTCCCCGCCCTGCTCGCCGGGATCGGCGAGCAGGGCGGGCCCGCGGCGCTGCTGGAGGCGGCCGACCGGTATCCGGCGCTCGCCGTCCGGGCGCTGGCGCCGCTGGCGGACGACGGCACGACCGACGGGCTGCGCGTGGCCGGGCTGCTGCGCGGGCTGCTGCACGCCGACCCCGCCCTGGTCGTCCCCGCGGTGGAGAAGCTGGCCCCGCCCCCGCCCGTCCCGGTCGCCGACGACGTGCCCGCCGCGCTCGCCGGCCGGGCCCGGCGCAGCGCGAAGACCGACTGGGCCGACCCGGCGCGGCTCCCGCGGATCCGCACCCGCGCCGGGGACCGGGCCCTGCCCGACTCCGCGACCCGGCGGCTGCTGGGCCTGCTCGCCGCGGGCGCCCCCGAGGTCGCCGACGTCCGCGAGCACTGCGACCGGCACTCGCTGGCCGAGTTCTCCTGGGCGGTGTTCCAGCGCTGGTACGCGTGCGGCGCGCCGACCAAGCACGCGTGGGCGCTGGCGCAGCTCGGCCTCATCGGGGACGACACGACGGTGCGGCGGATCAGCCCGCTGATCAAGCGCTGGCCGGGCGAGGGCGCCGCCTCCCGGGCGGCCGCCGCGCTGGACGTCCTCGCCGGCATCGGCTCCGACGTCGCCCTCACCCACCTGTTCGAGCTGACCCGCCGGGGCAAGTACAAGGGGCTCAAGGCCCGCGCGGCCCGGAAGATCGACGAGATCGCCGCCGCGCGCGGCATGACCGCCGAGGCCCTCGCCGACCGCGCCGTCCCGGACTTCGGCCTGGACGACCGGGGCGAGCTCGTCCTCGACTACGGTCCGCGCCGGTTCACCGTGACGTTCGACGAGCAGCTCGCCCCCCTCGTCGTCGAACCGGGCGGGAAGGCGCGCAAGAGCGCGCCGAAGCCCGGCCCGAAGGACGACCCGGCGCTCGCCCCCGCCGCGCACGCCCTGTTCACCGGCCTCAGGAAGGACCTGCGGACGATCGCCGGGCAGGAGATCGCGCGCCTCGAGACCGCGATGGTCGAGCGGCGGAGCTGGACGCCCGGCGACTTCCGCGCCCTGTTCGTCGAGCACCCGCTGCTCGGGCACATCGCCCGCCGGCTCGTGTGGATCACCGGCGGCGGCACCGCCTTCCGCGTCGCCGAGGACCGCACCTGCGCCGACGTCCGCGACGACCCGTTCGTCCCCGCGCCCGGCGACCGCGTCGGCATCGCCCACCCGGTCCTGCTGGACGATCTCGACGCCTGGGCCGACCTGTTCGCCGACTACGAGATCCTGCAGCCTTTCGACCAGCTCGGACGTCCCGTCCACCGGCTCACGGACGCCGAGCGCGCTTCGAGCGCCCTCACCCGGGTGGAGGGGCTCGTGCTGCCCTACGGGAAGGCGAAGGGGCACTCGCAGGGCCGCTGGAACGCGCCGTCCCCCGACGGCGACTCCTCGGGCGCCTGGATGGCCCGGCGCGACCCCGCGGGCCTGTACGTCGTCGCGAACCTGAGCCCCGGACTGGACGCGTACATGTACGGCGAGGGGCACGACCAGCGGATCCGCGCGCTGTGGGCGGGCCCCGCTCCGGCGGCCGAGCCGGCGGACGCCGTCCCCCTCGGCGAGGTCGACCCGGTCACGATGAGCGAGGCCGTCCACGACCTGACCCGCAGCGCTCTCTGAACCGGTTGGCCCAGACGGGTGGGCGGGACGTCCGGGCCGTCCGTCCGTCCGGGAGGGGCGGCTAGCCGGGTAGCGCGCCGTCCTGGGCGCGGGCCGCGCGTAGGGCGGCGCGCAGGACGGCGGGGGGCAGGAGCAGGACGGGGCCGTCCGGGTCCTTGCTGTCGCGGACACCGACGGCGCCGGGGAGCGCGGCCAGTTCGACGCAGTTGCCGTTCGCGCCGCTGCGGGAGCTCTTTCGCCAGGTCACACCGCTCTGGTCCATGATCCGTGCCTGCCCTTCCGGGGGTATCGGGGGAACGGTTCGTGAACATGAACTTCCCTCAAGACACGCATTCATGCAGGATGAGAGCCATGTTCTCGGCCTGATTTCCCCCGGACGGGGGAGCGGGCTCCCTCCGGCGGGTGGCGATGGCGGCCGGGCCCGGTTGCGATCGTCGACGCGGAGCGGGCACCGGGCCCGCCCGACCGGAGGACCGACGATGACCGCCCCGACCGATCCGCCCGCGCCCCGTCCGCCAGCAAGCACCGGACGGCTGCGCGCCGCGTGGCGGGCCGCGCACGCCCCCGCCGCCGGAGTGCCCCGCTGGGCGCGGATCGCCGCCCTCGCCGTCCCGCTCGTCGTCCTGCCGTCCGGCCTCTGGCGCCTCCCGATCGCGTTCGGCTACGACCACGGGATGGGCGCCGAGGCCGGGATCGGCGAGCGCGTGTACATCGTCCTGCTGTCGATCGTCTCGGAGCTGCTCGCGTTCACCGCCGTGGGCCTGGTCGCCTCCTGGGGCGAGCGGTTCCCCCGCTGGATCCCGGTGCTGGGCGGCAGGAACGTGCCGCCGATGGCCGCCGTCGTGCCCGCGTCCCTCGGCGCGGCCGTCCTGACGGTGCTGTGGACGCACGCCTTCATCGGGCAGCTCGAGGGCCGCACCCTCCAGGGCGGGCGGCTGCCCGCGAACTTCCCCTCCGAGCAGGGCGCCGTGGAGGCCGCGATCTTCTACCTGGCCTACACGCCGCTCCTGCTGTGGGGGCCGCTGCTCGCCGCCGTCACCTTCGCCTACCACCGCCGCCGCCGGGCCGCCCGTTAACCGTTCGTGGGGCCGGCGCAGAGCTGGGCGGCGAGAGTCTCGTACGCCCACGCCGCCCACGCGTCCGGAGACCAGCCGCGGTCGTGCACGAAGAGCCGGTACAGCTCGGGGCTGAGCAGGCCGAACAGCAGGTCGGCCGCCGTCGCGACGGAGACGCCGGGCCGGAACCCCGGCTTGCCGGCGAGCGCTTCGGCGGCGGCGCGGTGCACGGTGAAACGCGGGTCGGGCCCCTTGGGCCACTGCGCCGCGATCTCCGGGTCGGTCGCCGCGGCGGCCCCGATCAGCGGCAGGATCGGGGCGATCCGGCCGAGGATCCCCCGGGTGCCGTCCACGTGCGCCCGCAGCTGCGCGTCCGCCGTGGGCGCGGCGCACGCGTCCCGGAACCACGCGCGGTCCATGGTGGCGACCGGCTCGGCGTCCCCGGCGACGGCCGTGTCGACGACGCCCTTGAACAGCGTCCGCTTGTTCGAGAAGACGTAGTAGACGGTCTGCACGGCCACGCCCGCGCGGTCCGCGACCTCCTGCAGGCTCGTCGCCCCGTACCCCTGCGCGACGAACAGCTCCCGCGCCGCCTCGATGACCTTCTCCCGGGTGCGGCGCGACCGCTCCGCCCGTCCGTCCGGACGCTTGACCACATCCATGGTGCGAGCCTATATCTAGAGTGCGTCACTAAAGTTCAACTCTAAAAACATGGAGGTGTGCCGTGACGGACGAAGGGGAAGCGGCCGCGCGATCGGACCTGGAGCGTGCCCAGGAGGAGGCCGTCCGCCGCGAGCTGGAGGGGTTCTACGCCGCCGGCAGGCCGCCGTGGGACTCGGGCGTGACGCCGCCCGAGCTGGTCGCCCTGGTGGAGGGGGACGCCGCGCCGCCGCCCGGCCGCGCCCTCGAACTCGGCTGCGGAACCGGGACGAACGCCGTGTACCTCGCGCGCCGCGGCTGGGAGGTCGTCGCCGTGGACCTGATCGACGGCGCCGTCCGGCAGGCGCGGGAGAAGGCGGCCGCCGCGGGGGTGCCCGTGCGGGTCCTGCACGGGGACGCCACCCGGCTCGACGACCTCGACGTGCCGGGCCCGTTCGACCTGTTCTTCGACCTGAGCTGCTACTGCGGCGTCCCGCCGCACCGCCGCGCCGCCTACGCCGCCGGACTCGCCCGCCGCGCCGCCCCCGGCGCGCGCCTGCTGATGTTCGGCTACGGCCCCGAGGCGTTCGACGACCCCGTCTCCGGTGTCACCGCCGACGAGCTGCGCGCCCGGTTCACCGGCTGGACGCTCACCGAGGTCGTGCCCGGCATGAACGACGTGCCCACCTTCTGGTTCGCCCTCCGCCGCGACGGGTGACCACTTTCATTTGACTCCTCCCTCAAATGAATATAGTTCTTACTCCATGGAAAGTGCAGGGAGGCGCCCGTACCGCATGGGCGCCCGCGCCGCGGCGCTGGAGGCCACGCGGACGCGGATCATGGACGCCGCGATGCGGTTGTGGACGCGGCACTGGTACGACGACGTGACGCTGCAGCACATCGCCGACGAAGCGGGCGTGTCGGTGCAGACCGTCGTCAACCACTTCGACGGCAAGGACGGGCTCACCGAGGCCGTCGCCGACCTCGTGGCGTCGCAGACGGCGGTCGTCCGGCGGGCCCCGGCCGGCGACGTGGACGCCATCGTCGCCGTGCTGTTCGACGACTACGAGCGGCACGGCGACGCCAACGCGCGGTGGACCGCCCAGATCGACCGCGTGCCCGCGATCGCCCGCGCGGCCGCGCACGCGCGCGTCCAGCACCGGGCGTGGCTGGAGGAGGTCTTCGCCGACCGCCTCCCGGCCGACGGCCCCGACCGCGAGCATGCGCTCGCCCTGCACTACGCCGCCACGGACGTCTACCTGTGGAAGCTGTGGCGGCGCGACCTCGGGCTGTCGCGCCGGGACGCCGAACGCGCCATGCGGGACCTGGTGGTCTCGATCGACCCGCGAAAGGGAGACGATGGGTAAGAAAGTCCTGTTCGCCCTGTGGGCGGGCGGTGGCGCCGTGCCGCCGGCCCTCTCGATCGTCCGCGCGCTCCGCGAACGGGGCCACGGCGTCCGGGTGCTGGCCGACCGGTCGCTGCACGGCGAGGTCGCGGCCGCCGGCGGCGAGCCGGTCGCCTGGACGACCGCGCCCCAGGGCGACACGTCCGACCCGGCCGCCGACGTCATCAAGGACTTCGAGGCCCGAACGCCGCTGGGCGAGTTCGCGCGGCTGCGGGACCGCATCGTCTGCGGCCCCGCCGCCGACTACGCCCGCGACACGCTCGCCGAACTGCGCGCCCGTCCCGCCGACGTGCTGGTCGCCGAGCACGTCCTGCTCGGGGCCCTCACCGCCGGTGAGGCCGCCGGCGTCCCGGTGGCCTCGCTCGTCACGACGATCTACCCGCTGCCCGCCGAGGGGGCGCCGCCGTTCGGCCCGGCCTTCGCGCCCGCCGCCGGCCCCCTCGGCCGCGCCCGGGACCGGATCGCGGGCGGGCTGATGGTCAAGCCGTGGGCGAAGGGGCTGCCCGCGCTCAACGCCGCGCGCGCCGCGAGCGGCCTCGCGCCGGTCGACTCGGTCGTCGACGCGTTCGGCCGCGCCGACCGGTGCCTCGTCCTGTCCCCGCGCGCGCTGGACTACCCCGGACGGCGCTTCCCCGGCAACGTCCGCCACGTCGGCCCGCGGCTCGACGACCCCGCCTGGGCGGGGGACGAGCCGGAACTCCCGCCGGGCGACGCGCCGCTGGCGCTCGTCGGCCTGAGCTCGTCCTTCATGAACCAGCGGCGGCCGCTCGAGCGCATCGCCGCGGCCCTCGGCACGCTGCCGGTGCGGGGCCTGCTGACGACCGGGCCCGCCGTGGACCCGCGCACGATTCGCGCCCCCGGCAACGTCCTGGTGGTCAAGGCGGCCCCGCACGGCCCGGTGCTCCGCCGGGCGGCGGTGACGATCACCCACGCGGGGCACGGGACGGCCGTCAAGTCGCTGGCCGCCGGGGTGCCGCTCGTGTGCCTCCCGCAGGGCCGCGACCAGCGGGAGGTCGCACGGCACGTCGAGCACGCCGGCGCGGGGGTCACCGTGCGCGGCAACGCCTCGCCCCGCGCGATCGCCCGCGCGGTCGGCCGCGTCCTCGACGACCCCGCCCCGAGGCGCGCGGCCGGGCGCATGGCCGCCGCGATCGCCGCCGAGACGGCCGCCGACGCGGCGGTCGCCGAGATCGAGGCCCTCGCCGGGCGGACGCCCGCCTCCGCGGCGGGCTACGCCCCGTAGTCGTACGCCATCAGCGCGGCCACGGCGACCAGGAGCACGGCGAGCAGGAACCCGCAGATCCACGCCGTCGCGAGCACGTCGGTCTTCAGCTCGGCGCCCGGCTCCCGCCGCTGCGCCGTGTACGTCCTGGACAGCCGCCCGCGCACCGGGAGGAGCGCGACCGGGATCGACACGAACGCGACGCTGTAGAGGAACAGGATCCGGTCCCCGGAGTCCGGCCGCAGCAGGCTCGCCCACAGGACGACCGCGGCGAACAGCGGCGTCAGGATGTGGAAGAGCTTCATGTTCGGCCGGGTCTCCCGCTCCGGCATCGGAAGCCCCGTGACGAACACGTGCATGCCCGCCATGAAGGAGGCCGTCGCCACGATCGCGATCAGCGCCCAGCTCGTCTCGGATATCGAGAACAACATGTGATTCGTCCCCCCGCCGCTCCGGCGGACGATCTTAGCGCCCGGCGCGTGTCCTTGGCTGACGAGGAAGGATGTGGTCAACTCTAGTCGTTGAGCGTTCGAGACGGGGAGGACCTGACGATGCCGAACGAGACGGGGGCCGGAGGCGTGGCGCCGGGGGCGGCGCTCGCGGAGAAGGTCGAATGGCTCATCCGCCACCAGTGGCCCGCCTCCGCCGGACCCCCGCGCAACAACGTCGAGACCGCGGCCGCGATCGCCCGCGCCACCGGCGAGGACATCTCCTCCACGACCGTGTGGAAGCTCCGCACCGGCCGCCAGGAGAACCCGCAGCTCAAAACCCTCACCGCGCTCGCCACCTTCTTCCGCGTGCCGATCGGCTACTTCGGCTTCCCGGTCGAGGCCGCGCCCATCGAGGAGGACCTCACCTTCAAGGCGCTGCGGCGCGAGGTCGAGCACGGCGCCATCCCCGCCGAGGTGCTGCGCGCGCTCGTGGACCTCTCGGACGACGCACGCTGGCTCGTCCACGAGATGATCCTCGGCGCCGCCGCCGCCGACCGCCGCCGCACCCCCGACTGACCCCCGTCCCGATCAGCGATCAAGCATCTCGGATGTCCGGTTTCGCGGCCGACAGGAGGCGCCCGGAGATGACCACGAGGCGTTCGTCCGAGCCGATGCTCACTCCCGGCGGAAGCCGATCACGGTAAGCGCCGGTGGCGTCACGTCCGATAACGGCGATGTCGCCGTTGTCCAGTTCCCAGATCTCGGGGCAGTCCTGGGTCGTGCGGCTGTCTCCGACCTCGGCGGCCGTCTTGCCCAGCCTCCGATGGAACCCCGCGCCGTGATCGGCTTCCCATGGCCTGGTCACGATGTCGCTCACTTCCCGTCGCCTGATCCAACGGAAAGATCCTTACCCTCCGCTTCGTGGCGACAAGCCCTCGATCCGCGGAAATGGGGGGATGGGTGGGGCCTCATCCGGCCAGGCTCGACTAGGTGGCGCCGATGTCGGTTCGGCATGCGGGGCAGTGGTGGTGCGGGCGGTCCGGACGCGTCGTGCAGCCGCCCAGGACGGCCTCGCCGCGTTCGGCCTTCTCGGCGAGCTTCGGCCCGGGCCGGCCGTAGACGATCGGGACGAGCGCGCCGCCGCACCGCGGGCAGGCAGGGGCGTCGTTCGGCTCTTCCCGGCCCCGCTGGGACGTCACGGCAGGTCGGTGCGCCACAGGGTGGGTGTCGTGCCGTCCGTCCCGGTCGCGAGGAGTTCGTCGCCGAGGGCGGTCAGTCCGGTGAGCCGCTGGGAGCCTTCGCCGTTCAGGCCGCTCCCCTCGGGCCGCCGCACCTGCCACGACGTCCCGTCGGGCGACGTCCAGAGCGCGACGTCCGAGGTGCCCGCCGGAGTGCCCGTCAGGACGAACCCGGTGCCCGTCGCGAGCGACGCGGTGATCGACGAGGCCTGGAGGGTGCTGAACGCCCAGGTCCGGCCGCCGTCCGCCGACACCCCGACGAGGTCGCCGTCGCCCGTCGCGACCAGCGTGTCCCCGCGCGCGACGACCTTCGTGAGGGCGCCCGCCGCCTGCGGGACCCGCACCGGCGTCCACGCCTTCCCGTCCGCGGACGTCCAGGCGGCCGGGGCGTTCGCGGCGCCCTCGCCGACCGCGGCGTAGCCCGACTTCGTGGCGACGACGTCGCGCATGCGGCCGTCGCCGAGGTCGCCGGTGCCCTCGGTCCAGGAGGCGAGGTCGGCGGAGTGCCAGACGACGGGCGCGCCGTCGGCCGCGCCGACGACCACGTACCCCGCCGCGCCGTGCGCCGCGCCGGACAGTTCGGCCTCGCCCGCCTTCGGCGGGGCCGCCGGATTCCAGGCGGTGCCGTCGGCGGACGTGACCAGCAGCGGGGCCCCGGAGCCGCCGCCCGCGGCGACCCAGCCCTGCGGGCCGTGGGCCGCGTCGGCGAGGCGCTGCACGCCCGGGCCGGCGAGCCCGCCGCCGCCCGCGCGCGTCCACGACGCGCCGTCCCGCGTGTGCCACACCGCCGCGTCGCCCGCGCCGCTGCCGATGGCGAGGGTCGTCCCGCCGGCGGAGACCAGGCGGGTCAGGGTCCGGTCGGGGGTGACGGCGCCGGGGACGGCGAGCAGGTCGATGTCGTCGTGCCGCGCGCCGGGCGCCGCGAGGTACGCGCCGTTGTCCTGCGCGCCCGCGACCAGCACGCCCTTGGGCAGCGCGGCCGTCGTCGCGGCGGCCTTGCCGCCGTCCGTGTCGAGCCGCTCCACCGACTTCCACTTCACGCCGTCGTCGCTGCGCTGCACGGCGATGCGCCCGTCGGTCAGCGGGACCAGCGCGGTCAGGCTCTCGGACGTGCCGTTCAGCGCGGCGAGCCGGTCGTAGGTGCGGCGGTCGATGGTGCTCGCGCGGGTCCAGCCCACGCCGTCCGCCGACCGGTAGAACACGGCCCGGCGCCGGTCCCCCTTCTTGCCCTCGCGGGCCGCGAAGAAGCCGCCGGGCCCGTTCGTCAGCGCCACGACCGGCCCGTACGAGCCGTCCGCGTCGGGCACCTCGGCCCGCGTCCACGTGGCGCCGCCGTCGGCGGACCGCCACAGCTCGCCCTTCTCGGTGCGGACCACCACCGCGCCGCCGTTGGCCGCCACGTTCGCCGGCGCCCCCTCGGCGGAGGCCGCGGCCCGCTGCCAGACGGCCCCGTCGGCGGACGTCCACAGCGCCGGGCGCCCGTCGTGGCCGGTGCCCGCGGCGGTGAAGCCGGTCTGCGCGGCGGTGAGGGAGGCGACCTCGTCGCCCCGCTGGAAGCCCTGCGGGGACGAGCGGTGCGTCCACGTCCGGCCGTCGGCGCTCGTCCACACGGCCACGCCCGCCGGACCGGCGCCGAGCGCCGCCCACGCCTTGCCGGACGCCGCGACGACCCGCGGGACGTCGAACGGGCTCGCCCCGCCCTCCCGCTTCACCTCCGCGACGCTCCACTGGTCGGCGCCGTCCGCCGACACGAGGATCTGGCCGCGCGGGCGGTCGACGGTCTCGCTCCCGACCGTGACCGCCGTCTCCCCGGCGACCGCGACGCCCGTGATCGCCTGCTCGTGCCCGTCGTAGAGCGCGGCCTGCACGGCGAAGACGCCGCTCGCGTCGGCCGCGCCGTCGGCGCCCGGCCCCGAACCCACGCCGGGGACGCCGTCGCCCTTCAGCAGGTACGCGACGCCGCCCGCCACGAGCGTGGCGACGGCCGCGACCGCGATCCCCGACCGCAGCCCGGGCCGGAACACGCGCTGCCCCGCCGGTCCGGGGGGCGTCGGCATGCTCTGCGGACGATCGAACGCGGGCGCCTCCCGGCCCGGCGCCGGAGGCGGCGGCTCGGGCGCCTCGCGCACGCGCGCCCGGTCCTGGGCGGGCGGCGGCGCCGCCTGCGGCTTCGCGCCCAGCCACGAAGCGTTCCCGGACGCCGGCTGCGGCGCGGTGAACCGCGCGGGCGCCGCCTGCTCGCCCGTCCGGACGACCCACTGCGGCCCCGTCCCGGACGGCGCCGGATCCACGCGCGTGGCCGCCGCGTCGTCCCGTCCCTGCGCGGGCGGCCCCGCCGGGGGTGCGCCCGGAGCCCGGTGCGGCCCCGACGACCCCCCGTCCGTCCTCCCCTGGACGGGCGCCCCGGGCACGCGCCGCTCCGCGTCCGATCCCGGCACCGAGTGCGGCGGGGCCGCCTGTGGGGCAGCGGGCGCGGACGGGGTGGCGTGGGGTGCGGTGGGTTGGGCCGTGCCTCGTGTGGGTTCGGGGACGGGTGGTGCGGGCGTTTGCGCGGTGGGTGCAGGCCCCGTGGGTTTCGGCGGTTCGGTGACCGGCGTGCGAGGCGGGGGCGCTGGGTGTGGCTGTGCGGCGGGTGCGGGTCGGTCCGCGGGTTGCGGTGGCTCGGCGACCGGCCTGGTCTCGGGGGCCGAGCGTTGCCCCACGGGTGTCTGCGCGGTGGGCGTTTCCGCACCTTGTGTGGGGTTGGGGACGGGCGGTGCCGGGTGTGGTTGCGCGGTGGGTGCAGGCCCATCGGTGCGTGAGCCTGCGGGGTGCGGCGGTTCGGTGACCGGCGTGCTCTTGGAAGTCGAGGGGGCCGGGTGTGGTGGTGCGGGCGTTTGCGCGGTGGGTGCAGGCCCCGTGGGTTTCGGCGGTTCGGTGGCCGGCGTGCGGGGCGGGGGCGCTGGGTGTGGTGCGGGTGTTTGCGCGGTGGGCTTGGGACGGTCCGCGGGGGGTGGCGGCTCGGTGGCCGGGGCGGCGGACGTGGGTGGGGGCGCCGGTGGTGTGGCGGGCCGTGTGGGTTCTGTGCCCGGTGCGGCGGCCGGGGTGGTCTCGGGTGGGCCGCTGGTGGGGGGTGCGGCGGCGTCCATGACCGTGGGGACGGGGTTGGGGCGCGTGGGGGCCGTGCCGCGCGGTGGGGCGGACGGCGGACGCGGGGGTGCGGCGCGGCCGGGGGACGTGCGCCAGCTCGCGACCAGCTTGTCGTCCTCGGTGCCGTCGGAAACGCGGCCCCAGCTCGGCGGTGGGGCGTCGGAGGGACGCCCGTCGTCATTCGTGCTCACGTTCGCCCCCCTTGCGATGGCACAAAAGCGAAGTGTACGGAAACTCGGTCAAGCGTAGGAAGTGCCGTGCCGTCCCGCGCATGTTTTCGCGTCCGCCGATCAGGTACATGGTCCCGTATCGGTCGCCGGAACAGGAGGGACGATGGCTCCCTACGTCGCGCTCCTGTCGCTGGCCGGGCTCGCGGGCGCGGTGGTGGCGGGCGTGTACGCGGTGTCCGCGGCGGTGGCGCCGCGGACGGTCGAGTGCGGGCCGTTCCTGTCCGGGGGAGCGCCGCGGGAGCACGCGGTGTCGCGGTACCACGTGCGCTGGTACGCGGTGTCGATGCTGTTCCTCGCCTTCGACATGGAGATGGTGTTCATGTACCCGTGGGCGCTGGTGGTCGCGTCGGTGGGCGTGAAGGCGGTCGTGGAGATGTTCCTCTTCCTCGCGCTGCTGCTCGTCGGGGTGCTGTACGCGTGGCGTGAGGGGGCGCTGCGATGGACGTGACGGAAGTGTCGCGGAGAAATGCGGCGCCTTTCTCGTCCGTTTCGCCGGTTGGGGTTCTTGACAGCGCGCGGAATGGAATGTCGCCGTGGACGTGACCCGATGGCTGCGGGGGTATGCGGTGCCGCGCCCGTTCGTGGTGTCGGCGGCGGACGGGACGGGCGTGCGGCTGGACGTCGAGGCGGAGCTGCGGGCGCGCGGGTGGGGGCGGGCGGCGTCGCCGGGGGAGACGGGGCTGCTCGTGGTGTGCGGGAATCCGGGGCCGGAGCTGGCGCGGGCCATCGACCGGGTGTGGCGGTCGATGCCCGCGCCGCGGACGCGGGCGGCGGGGCTGGACGGGGGGGACGCGGGGCCCGGGGAGCCGCCGGACCTCGGGGGCGTCGGCATGGCCGACCGGGGCGACGACCGGGACGGGCTGCGCCTGGACGTCCTGCACGTGCCGCTCGGGCCCGTGCTGCCGGACTGGCCCGCGGGCGTGCGGCTCGACGTGGCGCTGCAGGGCGACGTGGTCCGGGAGGCGGAGGTCGCGGTGGTGGAGTCGGCGCCGCCGTTCTGGACGGACGGGCGGGCGGCGCGGCGGCTGGACGCGGTGGCGCGGCTGCTGCGGGTCGCGGGGTGGGGCGCGGCGGCGGACCGCGCGGAGGTCCTGCGGGACGCGGCGCTGCGGGGGGAGGACGGGCTCGCGGCGGGGTTCGCGGGGTTCCGGCGGCGGGTCGGGCGCTCGCGGACGCTGCGGTGGATGACGCGGGGCGTGGGGGTTGCGGACGGCGCCGACGTGCACGGCCGGTTGTGCGGGTGGCTCGACGAGATCGGCGCGGTGTTCGGCGGCGCGGACCCGGGGCGGGTGCCGCCGGGGTCGGTGGACGCGCTGCCGGGGCTGGTGGCGGGCGAGGAGCTGGGGCGGGCGCGGCTGATCGTCGCGAGCGTGGACGTCGATGGCTGAGGTCGCGGTGCTGGGCGTGCTGGCGGTGGCGGCGGCGTCGCTGGACGCGGTGCTCGGCGGGCGGTCGTGGGACGCGCCGCTGCGGGAGGCCGCGCGCCTGCTCGGCACGGCGCGGCGGACGACCGTCCGGTCGGACGTGCTGCTCATGCGGGCGGGCGTGGTGGTGCTGCCGGTGGCGGCGGCGGTCGCGGCGGCGGTGGTGCCGGTCGGGGACCGGGCGGTCGGGGTGCCGGTGGGCGTCGTGTGGTTCAACGCGATGGAGGTCGTCGCGTGGGCGTCGGTGTGGCTCGTGGGGTGGGGGACGAACTCGGCGTTCGCGCTCGTGGGCGGCTACCGGTTTCTCGCGCAGGGGCTGGCGTACGAGCTGCCGCACATGTTCGCGCTGGTCACGGTGGCGCTGGCGGCGCACTCGCTGGACTTCCGGGAGATCGCGGCGGCGCAGGACGGCCTGTGGTTCGGCGTGTGGATGCCGGTGGCGTTCGCCGTGTTCCTGGTGTCGGCGGCGGCGATGGCGTTCTGGGGGCCGTTCGGGCATCCGGTGGGCGGCGACGCGGCGGGGGGCGCGGCGCTGGAGCTGTCGGGCGCGGACCGGCTGGTGTTCTTCGCGGGACGGTACGGGCTGCTCGCGGTCGCGGCGGCGGCGTCGGTGCCGCTGTTCCTCGGGGGCGGGGCGGGGCCCGTCCTGCCGGGGTGGGCGTGGTCGGTGCTGAAGGCGGCGGCGGTGCTGGCGCTGCTGGTGTGGGCGCGGCGGCGGCTGCCGGTGCTGCGGATGGAGCGGTTCATGGCGGCGGCGTGGACGGTGCTGATCCCGGCCGTGGTGCTGCAGATGCTCGTCGTGGCGATCGTGGTGGTCTGAATGGTGTGGGGCGTGGGCGCGGCGGCGGCGGCTTTCGGCGTCGCGGTGTTCGTGGTGGATTCGATGGCGCGGGCGACGTTCGCGCTGCTGGCGTCGTTCCTGTGCACGGGCGGCCTGCTGATGCTCGCGGGCCTGCACTACCTGGGCGTCCTCGTCGTACTCATGATGATCATGGAGATGCTGGTGATGGCGGTCTTCATGGTCATGTACATGATGAACCCGGCCGGGCTGGTGCCGATGTCGATGGTGCACAACCGGCGGGGCGCCGCGGCGATCGCGGGGACGGCCTTCGCGGTGCTGGTCGCGGGGATCGCGGCGGTGCCGTGGCCGGAGCGGACGGGACGCCGGCCGGACGATCCCGCGGTCGCGCTCGGCGAGGCGATCATGGGCGAGAAGATGCTGGTCATGATGGTGCTCGGGGTCGCCATCCTGGCCACCATGATCGCGACGGTGGTGCTGGCGACGCGGCCGGGGCGGTACGGCGATGACGCTTGAGGCTTTCCTGACCGCGGCGGCGGCGCTGTTCTGCGTCGGGCTGTACGGGGCGCTGTCGCAGCGGTCGGTCGTGATGCTGATGATGGGCATCGAGCTGATGGTCAACGGGGTGCTGGTCGCGGCGGGCGGGTTCTGGTCCGCGGTGCGCCCGGCGGTGGACGGGCAGGTGCTGGTGCTCGTCGCGGTCACGGTGATGGCGCTGGAGATGGCGATGGGGTTCGCCGTGGTGACGGCGCTGTTCCGCGCGCGGGACGCGGACCAGACCGACGACGCCGGGGACCTGCGGGGATGATCGCCGCCGTCTGCGGGACGCCGCTGCTGGCCGGGGCGCTGCTGCTCGTCGCGGGCCGCCGCGCCGACCGGGTCGCGCCGGCGGCGGGCGTCGCGGTCGCGGCGGCCGTTCTCGCGCTCGCGGGGGCCGCGGCGGCGGCGCGGCCGGCGGCGCGGGTCGCGGTGCTGCCGGGGGCGCCGGGCGGGCTCGCCGTGGACGGGCTGTCGGCCGCGATGGTCGTGACGGTCGCGGCGGCCGTCCTGCTGGTCCTGCTCCACGCGGCGGCGGAGGGGTTCGGCGCCCGCTTCTCCGGCCTGATGCTGGTGTTCGCGGGCGCGATGCTCGTCACGGTCACGGCCTCCGACCTGCTGCTGCTGTTGATGGGCTGGGAGGTCATGGGCGCGATGTCGTACGCGCTCATCGGGTACCGCTGGACGGACGACGGCGCCGTGCGCTCGGCCGCCGCGGCGTTCGTCACCACGCGCGCCGCCGATACGGGCCTTTACCTCGCGGCCGGGTTCGCGTTGGCGGGGACGGGTTCCTTGAGCTTGGCGGGATTGGAAGCGGCGCGGTCGCCCTGGATCGACCTCATCGCCGCGGGCGTCGTCGTTGCGGCGCTGGGCAAGTCGGCGCAGCTTCCGTTCTCGTTCTGGCTGTCGCGGGCGATGGCGGGACCGAGCGCGGTCTCCGCACTGCTGCACTCGGCGACGATGGTCGCGGCGGGCGGCTACCTGCTGCTGCGCCTGCACCCGCTCCTGGCGGCGAGCGGGTGGGCCGGCGCGGTGGTGTGCTGGGCGGGCGCGCTCACGGCGCTGGTGCTGGGGGTCGTTGCGCTGGCGCAGCGCGATCTCAAGCAGCTGCTCGCCGCGTCGACGTGCGCGCAGATCGGGTTCGTCGTGCTGGCGGCCGGGGCCGCGGCCGTGGCGGGCGGGGCGCTGCACCTGGTGGCGCACGCGGCGGTGAAGAGCCTGCTGTTCCTGTGCGCGGGCGTGTGGCTGGCGCGCACCGGCACGCAGCGGCTGGACGGGCTGGGCGGGGCCGCGAGGACGTCCCGGTGGGTCGGCGCCGCGTTCGCCCTGGGGACGCTCGCGCTGGCCGGGGTGCCGCCGCTGTCGCTGTGGTTCACGAAGGACGCCGTGCTGGCGGCGGCGCTCGACCGGTCGCCCGGCCTGTTCGCGGTCGGGCTGGCGGCGTCCGTCGTGGCCGCCGGGTACGCGGCGAAGGCGCTGGTCGCGGTCTGGGCGGGCGGGGGAGGGCGGCGCGGGGACGTGCCGGCCGTGCAGAAGGCGCCGCTGGCCGTGCTGGCCGCCGCCGCGTGCGCGGCGGGGTTCGCGGTGCCGTTCGGCGGCGGGTGGGAGGTGCGGCCCCGGCCGTCCGCGTGGGAGCTCGGGCTGTCGGGGGTGCTCGCGGCGGCGGTGGTCGCCGCGGTGGCCAAGGGCGTGCGGGTGCGGGCGCCCGCGTGGGGCCTGCACTGGGCGTACCTGGAGCGGGCGGCGCACGCGGGCGTCGTCCGTCCGGTGCTCGCGCTCGCCCGGGGGCTCGCCCGGTTCGACGACCGCGTGGTGGACGGGACGGTCGCGGCGATCGCGCGCGGGGGCCGCCGGGCCGCGGAGTTCGCGGCGCGGGACGCCGAGCCGCGGGTGGACGGCGTGGTCGCGGCCGTCGGGCGCGGCGCGCGCGCACTGGGCGCGCTCGCGCGGCGCCCGCAGACCGGGCAGGTCCACATGTACTACGCGCAGGCGGCGGTCATGCTCGCGGTGCTCGTCCTGATCGCGGTCCTGGCGGGGTGACCGGGTGCTGACGCTGGTGATCTTCCTGCCGCTGGCCGCCGCGCTGCTGCTGCCCGCCGTCCCGCGCCGGGCGGTGCCGTGGGCGTGGGTCGCGGCCGGCCTCGCGGACCTCGCGCTGATCGCCGGGATGTGGGCCGCGCACGGGACGCGCGGCGGCACGTCGTACGAGGCGGACGTGCGGTGGATCCCGTCCGTCCGGGCCGGATACCACGTCGGCGCGGACGGCCTGTCGCTGCCGCTGCTGACGCTCACCGCGCTGCTGTTCGCGGCGTGCGCGGTGTACTCGGTGCGGCGGGAGCGCCGGACGCGGGCGTTCGCGATGCTGTTCCTGTTCCTGGAGACCGTCTGCCTGGGCGTCTTCGCGGCCCTCGACCTGCTGCTCTTCTTCGTCTTCTTCGACCTGTCGATCGTCGGGATGTACTTCGTCATCCTGGTGTGGGGGCACGGCGACGGGGCCGCGCGGTCGGCGCTGAAGTTCTTCCTCTACACGTTCCTGGGCTCGCTGTTCCTGCTGCTGGGGTTCATCGGCCTCTACCTGGGCTCCGAACCGCGCACGTTCGACATCGCGGAGCTGACCCGCGACCCGCCCCTGGAGGACGCGCCCGCGCTCGCCGGGCTCACGCTGCTCGCGCTGGGCGTCGGCCTCGGGATCAAGACGCCGGTCGTCCCGTTCCACACCTGGCTGCCGCCCGCGCACACCGACGCGCCCGCGCCCGGCTCGGCCATCCTGGCCGGGGTCATGCTGAAGATGGGCGCGTACGGGCTCGTGCGGATCGCGATGCCGATGCTGCCGGGCGCGTGGCACCGGTACGCCCCGGCCGTCCTGGTCGTCGGGCTGGTGTCGGTGCTGTACGGGGCGCTGGTGGCGCTCGCGCAGGACGACGTCAAGCGGCTCGTCGCGTACACGTCGGTCAACCACATGGGCTACGTCGTGCTGGCGCTCGGCGCCGCCGGGTACGCGGACGGGACGGACGGCGGCGCGCCCGCGAGCGGCCCGCGGCTCGCGGTGACCGGGGCGGTCACGCAGATGGTGAGCCACGGGCTGATCACGGGCGCGCTGTTCCTGCTGTGCGGCGTCCTCCACGCGCGCGCCGGGACCCACGACCTGCGGCGGTTCGGCGGCGTCGCGCGGGCCGCGCCCGTGTTCGCCGGGACGTTCGCCGCCGCGGCGTTCGCGTCCCTCGGGCTGCCCGGCTTCTCCGGGTTCGTCGCCGAGTTCCAGATCTTCGCCGGGACGATCGGGACGGGCGCCGCCGCGACCGCCGCCGCGGGCGCGCTCGCGGTCCTCGGCATCGTCGTCACGGCCGGGCTGTTCCTGCGGGTGCTGCACCGGCTGCTGCTCGGCGGCCCCGGCGAGCTGACCGGGCGGGTCGGCGACCTGCGGCGCGGGGAGGCGGCGGCGATCGTCCCGCTGCTCTCGCTATCGCTGCTCATCGGCCTCCTTCCGGGCCCCCTGCTCGACACGATCGAGCCGCTGTCGGCGGCCGTGACCGGGTGGGTCGCGCGGTGACGATGAACGAGAACCCGGCCGACCTCGCGCCGGAGCTGTGCCTGCTCCTCGCGGCCGTCCTCGGCCTGGTCGGCGGGATGTTCCTGTCCCGGACGGGCCAGTGGCGGGTCGCCGTGCTCGGCGCGGCGGGCGCGCTCGGCGGGCTGGCCGCCGCGGGCGCGGCCGCGACGCGCCCCGACCTCATGGCGTTCGGGTCGTTCGCGGTGGACCCGGTCACGCACGTGACGCGGATCGTCGTGCTCGCGTCCGTTCCGCCCGTCCTGGCGCTCGCGGCGGGGGCGGTGCGCGGGCACCCGCGCGAGAGCGAGCACTACGTGCTGATCCTGCTGTCGGCCCTCGGGACGGTCATGCTGGGCGGCGCCGCGGACCTGCTCGTGATCGTGGCGGCCTACCTGCTGGCGAGCATCCCCGCCTACGCGCTCGCCGGGTTCGGGAAGGACGCGCCCGGCACCGAGGCGGCGCTGAAGTACTACCTGATGGGCGCGTTCCTCGGCGTGCTCATGCTCGCGGGCGTCACGCTGCTGTCGGGCGTCGCCGGCGGAACGGCGTATCCGCAGCTCAGGGCGGGGCTGGCGGGCGCGCCGGACGCGGCCGTCGCGGCGGGCGCCGTCGCCCTGCTCGCCGGGCTGCTGTTCAAGGCGGGCGCCGTCCCGGGCCACTTCTGGGTGCCGGACGTGGCGCAGGGAGCGCCCCCGGCCGTTGCCGCGTTCGTCACGACCGTCCCCAAGATCGGCGCGTTCGCCGCGCTGTACCGGTTCGGCGCGGACGCGCTCCCGGACGGCGCGGCGGGATGGCCGGTGCTCGTCGCGGTGGTCGCCGCCGCCGCGATGACGCTCGGGAACCTCGCCGCGTTCGGGCAGCGCAACGTGCGGCGGCTGCTCGCCTACTCGACCGTGAGCCAGGCCGGGTACCTGCTCGTCCCGGTCGCGGCGGCGGGCCGCACCGGCCTCGCCGAACCCGCCGTGCTGTTCTACCTCGGCGCCTACGCGGTGACGAACGTCGGCGCGTTCGCGGTCGTCCTCGCCGCCGGACGGGACGACCTGCGCGGCTACACCGGGCTCCTGCGGGCCGCGCCGGTCACCGGGCTCGCGCTCGCGGTGTGCCTGCTCGGGTTCGTCGGGACGCCGCCGACCGCCGTGTTCGCGGCGAAGGTGCTCATGTTCGGCGCCGCGATCGACGGCGGCCTCGGCTGGCTCGCGGTCGTCGCGGCGGTGAACACCGTCGCGTCCGTCTTCTACTACCTCCGGTGGATCGTCCCGATGTGCCGCGCGCCGGACGGCCCGTTCCGCCCGGCGCGCGGCGCGGCGCTCGTCGCCGCGGGCGCCGCCGTGTGCTCGCTGCTGCTCGGCGCCGGCGCCGGCGTCGCGCTGGCCCTGTGACCTGGCGGAACGCTCAGGCCAGCCGCTCCAGGACGGTGATCTCCCGGGACGCGAGCCGGGCGAGGCAGTCGCCGGCGACCAGCTCCCGGAAGTGGGGGCTGGCGCGGTGCGCGGCGAACGCGTCGGCGTCCACGTACTCCTCGATGATCACGAAGCGGCGCGGGTCCTCGGCGTCCACGTGCGCCACGTAGGAGAGGTTGCCCGGTTCCTCCCGGGACGGCGGGGTCATCCGGCGGACGATGTCGGCGACGGCGGCCTCCTCGCCGTCCCGAGCGGTCCACACGGCCTGCACTATGTAGCTCATGACCAGGCACTTTAAGGGGGTGGCCGGAGAAACCGGGCATCGAGGTGTGTCGGTTGACACACCGGATGTTCACCTCGTAACCTCCGAGCGTTCGACAGGCACAGACGAAGACATCCCTGTCAGTGGTCTTCGTGCTGTGCCTTTTCGCTTTCCCGACCGCTGGCAAGGGCTACCACCCCCTGAAAGGCGGCGGGCATGAACGACGCCCCCTCGAGTACGACGGTCATCCGCAACGCGGGTGACGTTGCCGGCCTCATCGACACGCTCAAGGCCATGCGCGGCCGGACCAACTGGATCTGGTTCCTCGCGCTGGCCGGGCTCTTCCTGGACGCCTACTCCAACGCGGCGCTCGGCGCCGGGCTGTCCACGATGGTCGACCAGCTCGAACTGTCCCCGACCCAGGTCAGCGTCCTGACCGCGATGGCGCCCGCGATCGCGATCCTGTCCAACCCGTTCGGCGGCTGGCTCGCCGCCCGGATCGGCCGGCTCAAGCCGCTGCTGCTGACCAAGGTCGTCTTCGCGGTCGGCGCGCTGCTGACCGCCGTCGGCTCGGACTTCCTGACGGTCTTCGCCGGCCGCGGCCTCGTCGGCATCGCCTACGGCATCGACTTCGCCGTCGCGATGGCCCTGCTCGCCGAGTACACCCCGGCCAAGCTGAAGGGCAGGCTGAACTTCTGGCAGGGCGTCTGGTACACCGCGACCACGACGAACCTCGCGCTGACCCTGCTGTTCTACTCGTTCGACGTCGGCGCCGACATCTGGCGCTGGTCGGTGGCGTCCTCCGCGGTGTTCGCCTTCGTCCTGCTGGTGGGCCAGCTCGTCTTCCTCGTCGAGAGCCCGACCTGGCTCGCGTCCAAGGGCCGGCTGACCGAGGCCGCGGCGAGCCTCCGCAAGATGTACGGGTTCGACGTGCGGGCCGGCGAGCCCGACACCGGCGACGCCGCGGCGGCCCGCCGCCAGGTCGGCTTCAAGGACATGGGCGTGCTGTTCCGCGGCCCCTACCTGCCGCGCACCGTGCTGTCCACGATGATCTCGCTGACCCAGGGCATGCAGTACTTCGCCGTCGGCTGGTACCTGCCCGTCATCAGCCTCGAACTGTTCGGCGAGCAGTTCGAGAAGGCCACCCTCGGCTCGATGATGTTCAACGCGGTCGGCATCGTCGGCGGCTGCCTGTCCGCCTACTTCGGCCGCCGGATGGGCCTGCGGGTCAGCTCGATGGGCGGGTACGCGGTGGTGTTCGCCGCCCTGCTGGTCATGGGCGCCACCTTCAAGGAACTGCCGGTCTTCCTCGCCGCGCTGCTGCCGGTGCTGTTCATCTTCTTCCACTCGGCCGGTCCCGGCCCGAACGGCAAGTCGATCGCCGCGCTCTCCTACCGCAGCGACATCCGCACCCTCGGGACGGGCGTCACCGGCATGCTCGGCAGCTTCGGCTCCGTCGCCGGCCTGTACCTGTTCCCGCAGCTCGAGTCGGGGCTCGGCATCGGCACGAGCCTGATGCTGCTGTCGGTCGTCCCGCTGGCCGGCTTCCTCACCTGCCTGGTGATCAAGTGGGAGCCGACCCGCACCACGATCAACCTCGAGGAAGAGGCCGTCGGCCTCGGCCGCCGCCGCCAGCCGGCCGGTGTCTGACCCGTCCCGTCCGACCGCGGGCCCCAGCGGCCGCGCGTCCATGTGAGGAAAGGACCTTCGCTGATGATCGGGGCGCTGAGCAAGGGGCGACGCCGCCGCGGCGTGCTGAGCATCGATGAGGGCACCACGGGCACCCGTGCCGCCGTCGTCCTCGACGACGGCGGCGCGGCGCCCCCCGCCTACCTGCCCATCTCGGTCAGCTCGCCCGACCACCTGCGGGTGGAGCAGGACGCCGCCGAGATCTGGGCGAACACCGTCGCGGTGTGCCGGCGCGCCCTGGCGTGGGCCGCCGCCGAGAACGTCGAGGTCGTCGGCGTGTCGGTGGCGACGCAGCGCGCGACCGTCCTGGTGTGGGACACCGCGACCGGCGAGCCGCTCAGCCCGGCCGTCGTGTGGCAGGACCGCCGGTACGCCGCGCGGCTGCGCGCATTCGAACCCGCGTGGGACGACCGGCTCGTCGAGCACACCGGACGTCCCGTCGGCTCGCGCGCGCCGCTGCTGTGGGCCGCCGAGGAGATCGCCCGCAACGACGCCGCGCGCCGCGCCCACGCGCGGGGGCGGCTCGCGTTCGGGTCGGTCGACACGTGGCTGGTGTGGAAGCTGACCGGCGGCGCGCGGCACGTCATGTCCGCGACGAACGCGGTCGCGGCGGGCGCCTACGACCTGCGCAGCGGCACCTGGTACGACCCGTGGGTCGAGTTCCTCGGCTGCCCCCGGGACGTCCTGCCCGAGATCGTCGACGAGGACGCCGACCTCGGCGGCACCGACCCGGCGGTGCTCGGCGCCCGGCTGCCGATCCTGTCGGTCATGGGCGACCAGCACGCCGCGATGATCGCGCTCGGCGCGCACCGCCCCGGCCAGGCCACCTGCGTGCACGGCACCGGGACGTTCGTGGACGCCGTCGCCGGCGCCGCGCCGCCCGCGCACCGCCGCGCCGTCCCGGGGATCCTCACGCTCGTCGGCTGGCGGTCGCGGGGGACCAGCGTGTTCAGCCTGGAGGGCTACGCCTCCACCACCGGCTCGGCGATGCGCTGGCTCTGCGAGGAGATCGGCCTGTTCGAGTCGCCCCGCCACCTCGCCGAACTCGCGCGCGGGCACGACGGGCCGTCGGACGTCCTGTTCGTCCCGGCGCTCGCGGGCCTGCGCACCCCGGAATGGGTGCCCGAGGCCACCGGGATCCTCACCGGGCTCAGCCTGTCCACCACCCGCGCCGCGCTCGCCCGCGGCATCCTCGACGGCTTCGCGCACTCGGTGTGCGACCTGCTCGAAGGCGTCGAGGCGGCCGGCGGCGCGCCCGTCACCGACCTGTCCTGCGGCGGGGGCCTCGCCGCCAGCGACGTCCTGATGGCGAGCCAGGCCGACCTGATCGGACGCCCGGTGCGGCGCGCCCCGGGCAACGAGACCGCGAGCCTGCGCGGCACCGCCTACCTCGGCGGGGTGAAGGCCGGGCTGTGGCCCGACCTCGCCACCGCCGCCGCGCTCGAGGACGCCCCCGTCTTCGAGCCGACCCTGTCGGGCTCCCGGCGGGCCGAGGCCCGCGCCGCGTGGCGCGACCTCCTCGCCCGGCATCTCGCCCGCCACCCGCACCCGTCACCCCCCAGCACGTCACCCGCCAGCACGTCACCGGAGGAATCGAAGCCGTGATCCGACTGCCCGAACGCAAGGCGAGATCCGAGACGCGGAACGCCATCCGCCGGACCCCGCTGCTCCTGGACCGCGCGCGGCAGGCCGACCGGCTCGCCGCCCGCCCCGTCGACGTCCTCGTCGTCGGCGGCGGCGTGACCGGCTGCTACACCGCGCTGGACGCCGCCACCCGCGGCCTGTCGGTCGCCCTCGTCGAGCGCGACGACTTCGCCTCCGGGACGTCGTCCAAGTCGTCCAAGATGGTGCACGGCGGGCTCCGCTACATCGAGCAGGGCAACCTGCCGCTGGTGCGGCGGTCCCTGCTGGAGCGCCAGCGGTTCCGCCGCAACGCCGCCCACCTGGTGCAGCGGCTGCCGTTCGTGTTCCCCGTCCTGACGCAGGACGGCGTGTTCGACCCGAAGATCGCCAAGGCGTTCGAGGGCCTGCTGTGGACGTACGACCTGGCCGGCGGCTGGCGCATCGGCCGGCTGCACCAGAAGCTGACCGTCCCCGAGGTCCTGACGCGCGCGCCGAAGCTGCGCGCCGACCGGCTCAAGGGCGGGCTGCTGTACTACGACAGCCGCACCGACGACGCCCGCCTCACGCTGACGATCGCGCGGACCGCCGCGCACTTCGGCGCGACCGTCCTGAACGGCGCCGCCTGCACCGGCCTGATCCGCGAGGGCGGCCGGGTGCGCGGCGCGACCGTCGAGGTCGACGGGCGCGCGGTCGAGGTCCGCGCCGGCGTCGTGGTGAACGCGACGGGCGTCTGGTCCGACACGGTGGACGCCCTGTCCGACCCGGCGCACGAGCCGACCGTCCGTCCCGCCAAGGGCGTCCACATCGTGGTGCCGTGGACGCGGCTGCCCATCGACGGCACCGTCACCGTGCCCGTCCCGGGGCGGGCGCGCCGCGCGACCTGCACCCGCTGGGGCGACGTGGTGGTCGTCGGCACCACCGACACCGACTACGACGGGCCGCTCGACGAGGTGCTGTGCACCAGGGAGGAGATGGACTACCTCCTGGACGGCGCCAACACCGCGTTCGACGCCGACCTCACGCCCGCCGACGTCGTCGGCTCGATCGCCGGGCTGCGGCCGCTGGTGGGCGCGAAGGACGGCAAGGAGGGCGCGACGCTCGACATGAGCCGCGACCACCGCGTCACCACCGACGCGCACGGGATGGTGACCGTCACCGGCGGCAAGCTCACCACCAGCCGCCACATGGGCGAGCTGGTCGTGGACGAGGCGCTCAAGGTGCTCGGCCGCAGGGCCCCCTGCCGCACCGCGAAGCTGCCGCTGCTCGGCGCCGCCGGGTACGACGCCGAGGCGACCGCCGCGACCGGCGGGACGGGCGCCCACCTGGGCGAGCGCTACGGCACCGAGGCCCGCTTCGTCGCCGCGCTGTTCGCCGAGGACGCCTCGCTCGCCGAGCCGATCGTCGAGGGCACCGCCTACCTGCGCGCCGAGGTCGTCTACGCGGCGCGCTGCGAGCTGGCGCGGTCGGTGGACGACGTCCTGTCGCGGCGCACCCGCATGCGGCTGTTCGCCCGCGACCTGTCGGTGCGGGCGGCGCCCGAGGTCGGGCGGCTGCTGCAGCGCGAACTGGGCCTGCCGGACGACGAGGTCGCGCGGCAGGTGGAGGAGTACGTGTCCGGCATCGACCGGGAGAAGACCGCTCTGATGGAGGGACTTTCATGATCAGCAGGCAGACCGTCACGCACCCGTTCAACCGCGGCGACTACGTCGTCGGCGCGCCCACCCCGCCGCGCTGGGCCGCCGACTGCCCGCCCGGGGACGGGCCGGCGAGCCTGCAGGGCGAGGTCGTCCGCGTCCCGGACGCCGTCGTCGCCGAGCTGCGCGCCGTCGCGGCCGCCGTCCACGCCGAGCGGGACGAGGTCGTCTGGCGGACCCGCGACTGGTGGGCGGGGACCTCCATCGGCGAGACCGACGGCGCCCCCGCCACCCCCGACGCCGTGATCGTCGAGGCCGCCGACGAGGACCAGGTCGCCGCCGTCGTCCGCGTGTGCGGCGCGCACGGCATCCCGCTGACCGTCTCCGCCGGGCGCAGCAACGTGCTCGGCGCCGCGCTGCCGGTCCACGGCGGGGTCGTGCTGGACGTGTGCGGGCTGAACCGCATCGTCGCGTTCGACGCCGAGTCGATGATCGTCGAGGTGCAGGCGGGCATGTTCGGCGACCTGTTCGAGAAGGAGCTGCAGGAGGTGCACGGCGCCACCACCGGCCACTGGCCGTCGGCGTTCGCCATCTCCACGGTCGGCGGCTGGGCCGCCTGCCGCGGCGCCGGGCAGCTCTCCACCCGCTACGGCAAGATCGAGGACATGGTGGTCGGGCTGGACGTCGTCCTCCCCGACGGGTCCACCGCCTCCTACGGCACCTACCCGCGCGCGGCCACCGGCCCCGACCTGCGGCAGCTGTTCATCGGCTCCGAGGGCACCCTCGGCGTGATCACCCGGCTGCGGCTGCGCGTCCACCGCCTCCCCGAGTACGCCAAGGGCCTCGCCTACGGGTTCGCCACGTTCGCCGCGGGCCTGGACGCCTGCCGGGAGATCCTGCAGCGCGGCGCCACCCCCGCCGTCCTGCGCCTGTACGACGCGCACGAGAGCGGCACGCACTTCGGCGAGCCCGGCACCAACCTGCTGCTCATCGCCGACGAGGGCGACCCGGCGCTCGTCGACGCCACGATGGCGATCGTCGCGGAGGTCTGCGGCGCCGCGGCGTCCGCCGCGCTGGACGGCGACGCGGTGTTCGAGCGCTGGCTGGACGAGCGGATGCTCGTCGGCAAGTCCGGCGACGGCTTCGCCAAGGGCCCCGGCTTCGTCGCCGACACCTGCGAGATCGCGGCGCCCTGGTCGGACCTGCCGGCGATCTACACCGAGGTCGTCGAGGCGATCGAGGCCGTGCCCGGCACGCTGCGCGCGTCCGCGCACCAGTCCCACGCCTACACCGACGGCGCCTGCATCTACTTCTCGCTGCGCGGCGACGTCGAGCGGTCCCGCCGCCGCGAGTGGTACCGGGCCGCGTGGGACGCCGCCAACGACGTCCTCATCCGGCACGGCGCGGCGATCAGCCACCACCACGGCATCGGCCTGCTCCGC
The DNA here is from genome assembly GCF_000425065.1 of Actinomadura rifamycini DSM 43936. Classification (GTDB taxonomy): domain Bacteria; phylum Actinomycetota; class Actinomycetes; order Streptosporangiales; family Streptosporangiaceae; genus Spirillospora; species Spirillospora rifamycini. The sequence continues at coordinate 30,474 of NZ_AULB01000024.1, read as the reverse complement.
TCCCCGTACATGGAGCGGGCCCTCGGCAGCGGCTTCGGGACGCTCGCGCTGGTGAAGCAGGCCCTCGACCCGGCCGGGATCATGAACCCGGGCAAGCTGGGCCTCCCGTCCCGTTTTGGTGCGGGTGCGTAGCATTTGGCTGTGAGCCCACGCCCGAAACGTCCGGTGGACCGCCGCCTGCTGACCGCGCTGGCGGAGTACCCCGTCATGGCCTCCCTCGTCGGCACGGCCATGGCGGAGCGGTTCACCGCGACGCCGGCCCCGCTGGGGGTCCTCGCCTCGGTACCGCTGGTCGACCTCCAGGCCACCGTGGCGACGACCCGGTCCGCCGGGAAGATCGTGTTCGTCAACATCGACTCGACTCCCGGTCTCGGCCACGACCCGGGCGCGCTCACCTACCTCAAGGGCATCGGGGCGGTGGCGGTCTGCTCCACCCGCGCCGGGATCGTCGAGCGGGCGAGCGCGCTGGGCCTGCTGGCGATGCAGAAGGTCTTCGTGACGGACCGTTCCAACCTGCACCGCAGCATCCAGTCGATCGCCCGCTCGCAGCCCGACCTCGTGCAGCTCATGCCCGCGGTCGTCCTGCCGTACGTGGAGCGCCAGGCGCGGGACCTCGGGGTCCCGTACCTGGCGGCCGGGTTCGTCCAGGGCGCGGCGGACGTCGCCGCCGCGCTCGGCCACGGCGCCGCGGGCGTGTGCACGTCCGACGAGGACCTCTGGGACCTGCGCCGCGCCGCGCTCCCCGCCGCCCGCTGACGCCGCCCGCCGACGCCGGCCGCCCCTTCGCCCCCCGTCTCACGACCCTCAAGGATCGCCCATGCCGTCGGCCCCGCCGACACGCCTCCGCGGCCGCACGCCCGTGCCGTCCGCGCCGTCCGACCCGCCCGCGACGCCCCGCCGGGCCGGGCCGATGGCGCTCGCGCCGCCCCTGTTCGTCGTGCTGTGGAGCAGCGCGTTCATCGCGGGCGTGCCGGGCGTGGAGTCGGCGCCGCCGCTGCTGCTGATGTTCGCCCGGTTCGGCCTCGCCGGGCTGCTGCTCGCCGCGTACGCGCTGGCCGTCCGCGCGCCGTGGCCGCGCGGCCGGGCCCTCGCGCACATCGCCGTCACGGGCCTGCTCATCCAGGCCGTCCAGTTCGGCAGCTTCTACACCGCGCTCGACCTCGGCTTCCCCGCGGCGGTCGTGTCCCTCGTGCAGGGCCTCAACCCCGTCGTGGTCGCGTTCGCCGCCCGGTTCCTCGGCGAGACCGTCACCGTCCGCCAGTGGCTCGGCTTCGCGCTCGGCGCCGCCGGCGTCACCCTCGCCGTCGCCGACCGGCTCAGCCTGTCGGCCGGGGGCGTGCTGCTGTGCCTGGTCGGCCTCCTCGGCCTCAGCGCCGGGACCCTCTACCAGAAGCGGTTCGTCCCCGACATGGACGTCCGCTCCGGCACCGCCGCGCAGCTGCTCGCCGCCGCCCCGGTCGTCGGCGTGCTCAGCCTGCTGCTCGAGACCCCGCACGTCTCGGACTGGACGAAGTTCGGCGGCTCGGTCGCCTGGATGGTCCTGGTCAACGCCATCGCCGCGTTCCTGCTGCTCAACACGATGCTGCAGCGGTTCTCCGCGAGCCGCGTCAGCACCCTGTTCTTCCTCACGCCGTCGGTCACCGCCGTCATGGCGTGGCTGCTCATCGGCCAGTCCCTGCACCCGCTGGCCGTCGCCGGGCTGGTGCTCGGCGGCGCGGGCGTGCTGCTGGCGAACCGGCCGGCCAGGACGTCCTGACCGGCGGGACGATCCGGGACGCGCGGGGCCGCGTCGTGGAGCACGGCGCCCGGCCGTCCGGCCGTCCGGCCGTCCGGCCGTCCGGCCGTCCGGCCGGTGCCCGGCACCGCGGCGCGGTCGCGGCTCACCCGCGGGCGAGCAGCCCGTGCTCCGCGGCGAGGTCGAGGGCCGCCCGCGCGGCGGGGGCGAGCAGCCCCCGCTCGTCCGGTCCGACGAACCGGAACTCGTCCACCTCGCCGGACGCGGCCATGTCGCCCCGCCCGTCCGCCGTGAAGCACGCCATCCGGACCCGCGCGAACGCCGGCTGGTCGTGCGCGGGGGCCCGCACCACGCCCAGCTCGCGCAGCGACGCCCGCTCCAGCTCCAGCCCCAGCTCCTCGCGCACCTCCCGCGCCAGCGCCGACCAGTCGCTCTCGCCGGGCTCCCGCTTGCCGCCCGGCAGGTACAGCAGGTCGCGGCCGCGGGACCGGACGGCGAGCAGCCGCCCGTCCACGATCCGCACCCACGCGACGACGTCCAGCTCGGCGATGGAATCAGACATGCCGCCCAGTATCCCGGCGCCCTACAGCCGCCGGGACTCCAGGACCCGGCTCAGGAACTCGCGGGTCCGCGGCTCGGCCGGCTCGGAGAAGATCTGCTCGGCCGTGCCGCGCTCCAGCAGGACGCCGTCGTGCAGGAAGCACACCGTGTCCGCGATGTCCCGGGCGAACCCCATCTCGTGGGTCGCCAGGATCATCGTCATCCCCGACTCCTTCAGCTCCCGGATGATGCCCATCACCTCGGTGACCAGCTCCGGGTCCAGCGCCGACGTCACCTCGTCGAGCAGCAGCAGGCTCGGCCGGCCCGCCATCGCCCGGATGATCGCCACCCGCTGCTGCTGCCCGCCCGACAGCCGGTCGGGGTACTCGCCGGCCTTGTCGGCCAGGCCGAACCGCTCCAGCAGCTCCCGCGCCTGCTCCTCGGCCTCCCGCCGCTTCCGCCGGTGCACCCGGACGGGCGCCAGCGTGATGTTGTCGAGCACCGACATGTGCGGGAACAGGTTGTACGACTGGAACACCATCCCGATGCGCTTGCGGACGTCGTCGGGATCGGCGTCCGGGTCGGTGATCTCCTCGTCCTCCAGGAAGATCGCCCCGTCGTCGACCGCCTCCAGCACGTTCACGCAGCGCAGCAGCGTCGACTTGCCCGACCCGGACGCGCCGATCAGGCACACCACCTCGTGCCGCGCGACGTCCAGGTCGACGCCGCGCAGCACCGGATGCGACCGGTAGGTCTTCCAGACGCCCTCGACGCGCAGCAGGGGTCCGCTCATGAGCCGCCTCCGGGGGCGCGGCGGCGCTCCGCGCGCGCCGCGAGATGGTCGGTGAACCGGGCCAGCGGCACCGTCAGCGCGACGAACAGCACCGCGGCGGCCAGGTAGGGCGTGTAGTTGAACGTCTCCGCCGAGTGGATCTGCGCCTGCCGCAGCGCCTCCAGCGGGCCGAGCACCGCGATCAGCGCCGTGTCCTTCTGCAGCGACGCGAAGTCGTTCAGCAGCGGCGGCACGACCCGGCGCACCGCCTGCGGCAGCACCACGAACCGCAGCGCCTGCGGCTGGCTCAGCCCCAGCGACCGGGCCGCCGCGCGCTGGCTCGGATGGACCGAGTCGATCCCCGCCCGGAACACCTCCGCGACGTACGCGCCGTACGACAGGACGAGCGCGAGCCCGCCCAGCACCGCCGGGCTGTCCGGCACGCCCTGCAGTTGCAGCGCCGGGAGCCCGAACCCCACGAGGTACACCAGCAGGATCGTCGGGATGCCTCGGAAGACGTCCGTGTACGCGGTCGCCAGCGCCCGCAGCGGGAAGAACAGCGGGTTGCGCAGCCCCCGCGCCAGCGCCACCAGCAGGCCCAGCAGCAGGATGATCGGCTCGGCGATCAGGAAGATCTGGACGTTCAGCCAGAAGCCGCGCAGGACGTCCGGCAGCGCATCGACGAACTCGCTCCAGTCGAAGAACGTCTCGTGCACCCGGGGCCAGCCCGGCGACGACACCACGACCCCCGCGACGACCGCGACGAACAGCAGGCTCGACACGGTCGCCAGCGACGCCGACCGGACGCCCGCGCGGCGCCGCCGCCGCTCGCGCTCCCGCTGCCGCTCGCTCTTCACCCAGGCGGCGCCGTCCGGCGCGCCGCCCTCCGCCGGCGCCTTCACTTCAGCAGCGGCGCGTCGGCCTCGTCCGCCAGCCACTTGTCCTCGAGCTTCTGCAGCTCACCGGACGACTTCAGTGCGCCGACGGCCTCGTTGAGGCAGGTCACCAGGGGATTGCCGCGTTCCAGCAGCAGCCCGAAGTGCTCGGTGTCGCCCGCGCGGTGCGGCAGCTGCCCGACGATCTTCGAGCCGTCGATCTGCGCGGCGGTGACGTAGAACGCGGTCGGCAGGTCGACGACCAGCAGGTCCACCTGCTCGTTCTTCAGCGCGTTCACCGCGTCGATCTGCGTGTTGAACACCTTCGGCTCGTCGCCGGGCTCGATCTGCTCCTTGACGGCCCGCAGCGAGGTCGTCCCGACCTGCACCGCGATCCGGGCGTCCTTCAGCTCGGCCAGCGTCGTGGCGCCCGCGTACTTCGAGCCGTCCATCGTCACCGCGGCCTGCCGGACGGTGTAGTAGCCGTCGCTGAACGTCACGGCCTTCGCCCGCTCCGGGGTGACCGAGATCTGGTTGATGTCGAAGTCGAACTTCTTCGGGCCGGGCGCGTACGCCGAGTCGAACGGCTGGACCGTCCAGGCCACCTCGTCCTTCCCGAACCCGAGCTCGCCCGCGACCGCGTACGCCACGGCGCTCTCGAAGCCCTCGCCGTTCGACGGGTCGTCGCCCGCGAACCACGGCTCGAACGCGGGCTTGTCGGTCGCGACCGTGAGCTTGCCGGGGGTCGTGAGGTTCAGGTCCTCCTTGGCGCAGGACGCGGGCGCTTCGGCGGTCGAGGCCTCCTCGGGGGCGCAGGCGGTGCCGGCGAGGACGACGGCGGCGAGGCCCGTCAGCAGGGGCAGGCGGCGGCGGGACACGGGGGCTCCAAGGGGTGCTCGGTGGTGGAGGTGTTCGGTGGTGGAGGTGTTCGGTGGTGGTCAGGCGGCCGGGACGGCGCGCAGGACGATCGAGGTCACGCCGGCGAGCCCGAGGACCTCGGTCGCCGACCCGCGGTTGACGGCCAGGCCGAGCCAGCCGGACGAGTCGGTCCACAGCAGCGCGCCGCCGGGCGGCACGCCGCCGAAGGTCTCGGCGAAGGGGACGCGCGCGGTGCGCTCGGCGCCGTCCGGTCCCGTCCAGGCGACGTCCAGCGGGGTGCCGGGCTCCGGCGCGCCGAGCGCGGCGGCGAGGTCGTCCGGCCGCGCGCCGAGCACGAGGCTGCCGAACCGGTCCGTGTACAGGACCGGGACGGTCAGCTCCCCGGCGGCGGCGACCGGCGCCGGGACGTCGAGGGGCAGCGGCTCCACGGCCGGGCCGAACGCGTCGACGGGGACGCCCGCGGCGGCGTGCGCGGCGGCGGGGGAGAAGACGTCGCGCCCGTGGAACGACGCCGACACGTCGGGCAGCCGGTAGGCGGGGTCCTCCAGCGCGTGCGCCGCGGCGGCGCCGCCGAGCGCCTCGGCCGCCGGGAGCAGCAGCCCGTTGTCCGGGCCGACCAGCACGTCCCCGCGTCCGGTGCGGAGCGCGACCGGCCGCCGCGACGTCCCGACGCCCGGATCGACGATCCCGACGTGCACGCCCCGCGGCAGGTACGGCAGCGCCTGCCGCAGCAGCATCGCGCCCTCCCGCACGTCGAACGGCGTGATCTCGTCGCTGAGCACCAGCACGTTCGCGTCCGGGACGATGCCGTACATCACGCCCGCGCAGACGGCGGTGTAGGCGGCGCCGAAATCGGTCGCCAGGCTGATGAACGGACGATCGGGCATGGACACCTCGGGACCTGCGGTGATGACGGAGGGTGAGGTGCAAAAGGGTACCAACCGGTGATCACGCTCGGCACGCCGCGCACCCCGGGGGCCGTCCGGCCCGGCGTCCCGCGCCGGCCGCCCGCCCCGCCCGTATCCTCGCGGGTGATGCGCCCCGAAGCCCTCGACCCCGTGCTGCTCCGCACGTTCGTCGCCGTCGCCGACCTCGGCTCCTTCACCGCCGCCGCGTCCGCCGGCGGCTACACCCAGTCGGCCGTGTCCCGGCAGATCGCCGCCCTGGAGGACCTCTGCGGCGTCGAACTGTTCGCGCGCGGCGCCCGCGGCGTCCGCCCGACCCCCGCCGCCGAGCACCTCCTGCCGCACGCCCGCGCCCTCCTCGACCGGCTCGCCGACACGGCCCGCGCCCTCGACGGGCTGCGCCGCCTCGACGCCGGGACCCTCCGGATCGGCGCGTTCCCGACCGCGAACGTGGCGCTCGTCCCGGACGCCCTGGCCCGCCTCCGGGCGCGGCACCCCGGCGTGCGGGTCGTCCTGCGCGAGGACCTGACCGAGCGGCTGGCGCCGATGCTCGACGCGGGCGACCTCGACATCGCCGTCGTCAGCACGCACAAGGTCCCCGCCCCCGCCGGGGACCCGGTCCGGCTCCTCGACGACGAACTGCTCGTCGCCCTCCCGCACGACCATCCGCTCGCGGCGCGGCGGCGCGTGCCCCTCGACGCCCTCGCGGACGACCCGTGGATCGTCGCCGACGACCCCGCGGCCGTCGCCGCCCTGCACGCCCGCTGCGAGGCCGCCGGCTTCACCCCGCGCACGCCGCTGCGGGCCGCCGAGTGGATCTCGAAGCTCGGCCTCGTCGCCGCGGGCTTCGGCGTCACGTTCGTCCCGTCCCTGGCCGCCCCCGGCGCGGCGCGGGAGGGCGTCGTCCTGCGGGCGGTCGCGCCGGAGCCGCCGCGCCGCACCGTGTACGCGGCGGTGGGCCGGCACGCCCGCAGGTCCCCGCCGGCGGCGGCGTTCCTGCGGGACCTGCGGGACGCCGCGGCCGCCGCGGCCGGCCCGGCCGCGTCCGGCTAGACGGCCGCGACGACCTCGACCTCGAGCAGCGCGTCCGGGTGGAAGAGCCGCGCCACCTCCACCGTCGTGCTCGTCGGCGCCGGGCTCGGCAGGTACCGGGCCCGCACCGCGCCGTACTCGGGCAGCCGGTCGAGGTCGGTGAGGAACGTGCGGATGCTGACGATGTCGGCGAACCCGGCGCCGTGCGCGGCGAGGATCCGTTCCAGCAGGGAGAAGATCACCTCCGACTGCCGCGTCATGTCGCCGGGCGCCGCCACCGTGCCGTCGTCCAGGAGGGCGATCTGCCCCGAGACGTACAGCATCGGTCCGGACGCCACATGGACGGCGTGCGAGTAGAGCGGCGTCGGCGGCGCCGGGACGGTCGTGGGGTCGCTGTGCGTGATTCGTGTCTGGGTCATGGCGCGACCGACGCTAGGCGGCGGCGAGCCATGACACCAGCGAAGGATTCGCACATCAGGCATGCGTACCGCGCATGCCTCAGACCGCGAACAGGATCACCGCGACGGCCAGCAGGATCGTCAGGCCCGTCGCGATCAGGACGGACTCCGCGTCGGCGATCCGCCCGCCGTTCGGCAGCCGCTCCCCGCGCCGCCGCAGGTTCGCGCGCGTCCGGCGCACCTGGAGCGCGGCGGCTCCGCACACGACCGCCGCCGCCGTCGCCGCGGCCACCGCCGACGGCGCCAGCCGCACGCAGAACAGCCCCGCGACGACCAGCGCGAGCGTCGTCCGCGACCAGGCCAGCGCCGTCCGCTCCGGTTGCGCGCCCCGGTCCCAGAGCTTCACGGCCGCCCGCCGCCGGGCGCGGCGCGCCGCCGGCGGGACGGTGCCGGGGGGGCGGTCATCGGGTGAGCAGGAGGGCGACGACGAGGGCGACCGCCCCGACCGCCAGGCCGTACGACATGAGCGGGGCGAGGGCCGGGGGCGGGAGGGTCTCGTCGCGGCGCAGCGCGCGCTCGGTGCGCAGCCAGCGGCGGAACGCCAGCGCGGCCACGAGCGCGCCGGCGGCGGAGAAGCCGATCGCGAGGACGTGCCGCAGCGGCGCGTCCACGAGGTCGCCGGCCAGCGCCACGCCGACGCCGCCCGCGACCAGGGCCAGCGCCGTCCGGATCCAGGCGAGGAAGGTCCGCTCGTTGGCGAGGGTGAAGCGCGGGTCGGGGTCGCTGCCCTCGGCGAGCAGGCGGTCGGTCCATCGGCCGCCCGGGGACTCGGGGGAACGCGTCGCGGTCATCGGTGTGGCGAACCTGCATTCGGGGAAAAGGGGCGGCCGGTTGCCGCTCTCGTCCCTTCATATTAAGTGATGACCGCAATTCTCGATTTGTCGGCTTTTCCCATCCAACAGCTGGGAAAAGTTCGCTCGTGTCGGGCGGCGCCCGCTGGACCGGCCGGGAGCGTCGCAGTATCGGCCCAGGTCAGGACGGGCGCACCGGCCGCTCGTCCCGCCCGTCTTGCGTGCTCGGCGCCACGCGGAAGCCGCTCGTTTTCGACCGTCGGTCAGAGGGGCCGGCAGGTCGTTGTAGGCGCACGGACGAGCCGCGTCGGGAATGCCGTTCCGGGGCTCGTTCGTCCACGGGACGAACCATTCGCCGGGGGCGGCCGGAAGCCGAAGAAGCAGGGGAGGCCCCGGCCCGGCAGGATCGGCGGACACGTGTCACGTCACGGGGCGAACCGGCGGGCGGAGGCGTCCTCCTGGGCCAGCCGGTGCAGGGCCGCGAAGACCCGCTCGTACACGACGGTCGTCACCAGCAGCGACCGGGCCGTCCGGGCGCGCGGGGCCGCCTCGTCGATGCGGGCGACCTCGTGCTCGGCGACGCCCGCGGCGGCGCGGACGTACGGGCGCAGGTCGGCGAGCGTGACCGGGTACCCGAGGCGGCGCAGCGAGACGAACGCGGCGGCGAGCAGGTCGCGGGCGGGGGCGTCGGCGGCGACGCGCCAGTCCAGTTCGCGGACGAGCGCGTCGACGTCCTGCCGGGCGGCGCGCCAGTCGGGATCGGCGGGGGCGGCGGCGTCCGGGCCGACGGCGCGCTGCGCGGCGCCGACCAGCCCGTGCGGGCCGCAGTCGCCGTCGACGGCCGCGACGACCTCGCGGATCGCCGCGACCGGCAGGTCGCCGACCTCGCGCAGCGCGTTGATCAGCCGCAGCCGCTCCAGGTGCGCGGGGCCGTACTCGGACCGGGTGGCGCTCACCGCCGAGCCCCCGGGCAGCAGCCCCTGCCGGATGTAGAACTTGATCGTCTGCACCGTCAGGCCGCTGCGGTCGCTCAGCTCGGAGATCTGCACCGCGCACCCCCCTCGCCCGGAGGGTAGCTCCGATCCGGCCGCCCCCGCGGGCGGTTCGGCGCTATTCGCAGGTCAGGACGCGGTGCGGCGCATCCCCTCGGAGATCTTCTCGGCGGCGGCGATGACGGGACCGGCGTGCAGCCGGCCGGGGGAGCGGGTGAGGCGCTCGAGGGGCCCGGACACCGACACCGCGGCGATCACCCGTCCGGCGGCGCCGCGGATCGGGGCCGACACCGAGCCGACGCCCTGCTCCCGCTCGCCGACGCTCTGCGCCCAGCCCCGGCGGCGGACGGACGCGAGCGTCGCGGCCTCGAACTTCGCGCCGCGCAGGCCCCGGTGCAGCCGGTCGGGGTCCTCCCACGCGAGCAGGATCTGCGCGGCGGACCCGGCGGTCATCGGGAGGGCGGCCCCGACCGGGATGGTGTCGCGCAGCCCGCTGCTGCGCTCGGCCGCGGCGACGCAGACCCGGACGTCCCCCTGGCGGCGGAACAGCGACGCGCTCTCGCCCGTCAGGTCGCGGAGCTGCGACAGGATCGGCTGGGCGATGGCGAGCAGGCGGTCCTCGCCGGCCGCGACGGACAGTTCCGCGAGGCGCGGGCCGAGGATGAACCGGCCCTGCGCGTCGCGGTGCACGAACCGGTGGTGCTCCAGCGCGACGGCGAGCCGGTGGGCGGTCGGCCGGGCCAGCCCGGTGCTCTGGACGAGCTGGGCGAGCGACGCCGGACCCGCTTCGAGCGCGTTCAGCACGAGAACCGCTTTGTCAAGTACGCCGACTCCGCTAGAGTTGTCCATGTCCTGATATTGCAGTCTCGGAATGTGAGATGCAAATCGGGGCGGACAAGACCAGCGGTGCGCGGCGGCATCCACCGCGACGCGCCGGACGAATCATGACAGGTGAGGTGGGAGCGATGGGCCGGACACTGGCCGAGAAGGTGTACGACGCGCACGTCGTACGGCGTGCCGAGGGCGAGCCCGACCTCCTCTACATCGACCTGCACCTGGTGCACGAGGTCACCAGCCCGCAGGCGTTCGACGGGCTGCGGATGAACGGCCGCCGGGTCCGCCGCCCCGACCTGACGATCGCCACCGAGGACCACAACGTCCCGACGACCGACCTGCTCAAGCCGATCGCCGACCCGGTGTCGCGCACCCAGGTCGAGACGCTGCGCAAGAACTGCTCCGAGTTCGGCGTCCGCCTGCACCCGATGGGCGACGACGGCCAGGGCATCGTCCACGTCATCGGCCCGCAGCTCGGCCTGACCCAGCCGGGCATGACGGTCGTGTGCGGCGATTCCCACACCTCCACGCACGGCGCGTTCGGCGCGCTCGCGTTCGGCATCGGCACCAGCGAGGTCGAGCACGTCCTCGCCACCCAGACGCTGCCGCAGGTCAAGCCGAAGACGATGGCCGTCACCGTCGAGGGCGAACTGCCCGCGGGCGTCACCGCCAAGGACCTCATCCTGGCGATCATCGCCCGGATCGGCACCGGCGGCGGCCAGGGCCACATCATCGAGTACCGCGGCGAGGCGATCCGCTCGCTGTCGATGGAAGGCCGCATGACCGTCTGCAACATGTCGATCGAGGCCGGCGCCCGCGCGGGCATGATCGCCCCGGATGAGGCGACCTTCGACTACATCAAGGGCCGCCCCCACGCCCCCCAGGGTGCCGACTGGGACGCGGCCGTCGAGTACTGGACGTCCCTGCGCACCGACGACGACGCGGTCTTCGACAAGGAGATCGTCATCGACGCCGCCGAGCTGACCCCGTTCGTCACCTGGGGCACCAACCCCGGCCAGGGCCTCCCGCTCGGCGAGTCCGTGCCCGACCCGGCGTCCTTCACCGACCCCGTCGAGCGCCAGGCCGCCGAGCGCGCCCTCGAGTACATGGGCCTCACCGCCGGGACGCCCCTGCGCGAGGTCGCCGTCGACACCGTCTTCGTCGGCTCCTGCACCAACGGGCGCATCGAGGACCTGCGCGCCGTCGCGGACGTCCTCAAGGACCGCAAGGTCGCCGACGGCGTCCGCATGCTGGTCGTCCCGGGGTCCATGGAGGTCAAGAAGCAGGCCGAGCAGGAGGGCCTCGACGGGGTCATCTCCGCCTCGGGCGCCGAGTGGCGGGAGGCGGGCTGCTCGATGTGCCTCGCCATGAACCCCGACAAGCTCACCCCGGGCGAGCGCAGCGCCTCGACGTCCAACCGCAACTTCGAAGGACGGCAGGGGCCGGGCGGCCGCACCCACCTGGTGTCGCCCGCCGTCGCCGCCGCCACCGCCGTCACCGGCCGCCTGGCCGCTCCCGCCGACCTCTGAGGAACCACGATGGAAGCGTTCACGACCTACACCGGGCGCGCGGTCCCGCTGCGCCGCAGCAACGTCGACACCGACCAGATCATCCCCGCCGTCTGGCTCAAGCAGGTCAGCCGCACCGGCTTCGACAAGGGCCTGTTCTCCGCGTGGCGCGAGGACCCCGGCTTCGTCCTCAACCAGCCGCAGTACGCGGGCGCCGGGATCCTGGTCGCCGGCCCCGACTTCGGCACCGGCTCGTCCCGCGAGCACGCCGTCTGGGCCCTCCAGCAGTACGGCTTCCGCGTCGTCATCGCGCCCCGCTTCGGCGACATCTTCCGCAACAACTCCACCAAGATGGGCCTGCTGCCGGTCGTCCTCACCGGCGAGCAGGTCGAGCGCCTCCAGGCCCTCGTCGAGCAGGACCCGGCGCTGGAGATCACGGTCGACCTCGAGAAGCGCGAGGTCCGGTACGGCGCCGAGACCGCGTCCTTCGAGATCGACGACTACACCCGCTGGCGCCTGATGGAGGGCCTGGACGACATCGGCCTCACCCTCCGCCACGCCGAGGCCATCGCCGACTTCGAGGCCACCCGCCACCCCTGGAAGCCCGTCACCCTCTGAGACCCGCGCGGTACACCTTTCGCGGTGGCGGGGGGTGCGTCGTGGGGCGGAGAACGGGGAGGTTGGAGCCCGGGCCGTGGGGGCGGTCCGGGCCTTCGGCGTACCCGGGTGCGGGGGGCGAATCGCGGGGCAGGGACAATCGAGGTGTGCGGAGGCCCGAACGAGTGTTGGGGGGGATACACGTGACCTCGGCCCCGTGGGACGGACCGGCGTGGGAGGACCCGGAGCTGACCCGGCTCGCGCGCCGGTTGCGCGACGCCCATCGCGCCGTCGCGCCGCTCCCGCCGTCCGTCCGGCAGCGGCTCATCCGGCACCTCTTGGCGATCACCGATCTGGCGAAGCGCGACGCCGCCCTGGCCGCACGCAGGCTGGAGGCGTTCCTCGCCGATTTCCAAGACGCGCCCGACGTCCGTTAGCGTGCGCAGTGGCCGGATCCGGTCCGGTCACCCGGCGAGACGGGGACGAGAACGACAAAAACGGCCGCGACACGCCAGTCATTGCGTGCAGGTGATTGTGTCGGTGCTGAGGGTCCCTTAGTTTCGTTCGGGCAAGGGGGGAACTAGAGGAGTAACCCATGAACAAGCGTGAGCTGGTCGACGCGATCTCTGACCGGCTGGGCAGCAAGAAGGCCGCAGCCGAGGCCGTCGACGCCATCCTGGAGGCGATCCAGACCGCCGTCGCCAAGGGCGACAAGGTCGCGATCACCGGGTTCGGTTCGTTCGAGAAGGCCGACCGGCCTGCCCGTACGGCCCGTAACCCCGCAACGGGCAAGACCATCGAGGTTCCGGCGACGTCCGTGCCGAAGTTCAAGGCCGGCGCGGACTTCAAGAACCTGGTGGCCGGAAAGAAGTAGCCGCACGGCGAAGGCGCCCGGGACCGATCGGCATGGTCCCGGGCGCCTTCGCTTCTGTCCGGGGGCCGTGCGTCCGGGGGCCGTGCGTCCGGGGGCCGTGCGTCCGGGGTCGTGCGTCCGGGTCAGGGGGACGCCGGCGGCAGCGGGAACGTCGAGAGCGTCACCACCGCGACCCGGCCCTCGTGCAGCGCGAGGTTGACCCGCTGCCCGAACCGCAGCAGCCGCAGGCCGCCCGCGTCGAACGCGGCGGCGTCGAACGGCAGTTCCGTCCCGTCGTCCAGCAGCACGCTGCCCGAGCGCGTCTCGTCGTCGAACGTCCGCACCGTCGCCTGCATGCCGATCACCCTACGCCGGGGCCCGCCGCTCACGCGTCGGCGGCGAGGGCGGGCAGCCGGGCCGCGACCGACGCGGTGTGCGGGCCCGCCCCGAGCGCGAGAACCGCTCGAAGATCGTCCGGCGTGTCCACATCCCGGCGTACGCTGTCGATGGAGTCCAGGACCAGTTCCCGGGCGCCCCCGGCGCGGTGCGCGGCGCGCGAGCCGTGCCCGAACGCCGGGGCGAACGGGACGCCGGGACGCGCGGTGTACAGGGTGGTGCCGACGCCCGCCGCGTCCGGGACGAACGCGTGCGGCGCGGCCGCGGCGGCGTCGAGGACGCGCGCGAGTTCGTCCGGTCGCAAAGCGGGCAAGTCAGCAGAAAGCGCCCCCACACCCGCGTCCGGGGCGGCCTCCCGGCCCCGCGCGGCCCCGTACTCCAGGGCCGGGTTGAGGCCCGCGTCGGGCTCGTCGGGCACGATCCGGGCGCCGAGGGCGGCCAGTTCGGCGGCCGGAAGGGGATCGTCGGTGACGACAATCACAGCGCGGACGCGGGCGCAGCGCAGTGCGGCGGCGACCGTGTCGGTGGCCACGGCCAGGGCGAGGTCCCGCCGGTGCGGGCCCGCAGCCGCGGACATCCGGGTCTTCGCCCTGGCCAGGACCTTGACCGGCACGACGAGCGACCACTGGAGGCGGGGCGCGCTGGGCGCAGCTTCAGAAGACATGGCAACTCGACACTATGCGCACGCAACCACGAAACTTGAGGACACCCCGCGTTCGTCCGGGGTACGGATCGGAAGGGGACGGGGCATGAGCCACGGGTATTCGCCGGCCTGGCGCAAGCTCACGATCGTCATCCTGCGCCCGCTGCTGTTCGGGCTGCTGAAACGGGATTGGCGGGGCCGGGGCAACGTACCCGGGGAGGGCGGTGTGATCATCGCCGCGAACCACATCTCCGAGTCCGATCCGCTGGCGCTCGCCCACTTCGTCTACGAGGCGGGCCGCTACCCCGTCTACCTGGCCAAGTCCACGCTGTTCGACGTGCGGTTCTTCCGGACCGTCCTGCGCGGCACCGGGCAGATCCCCGTGTACCGGGACAGCGCGGACGCGTCGATGGCGCTCCGGGACGCCGAACGCGCGCTGCTGGACGGCGAGTGCCTGATGTTCTACCCCGAGGGGAGCTGCACCCGCGACCCCGAGCTGTGGCCCATGACCGGCCAGACGGGCGTCGCGCGGATGGCGCTGAAGACGGGCGCGCAGGTCGTCCCGGTGGCGAGCTGGGGCGCGCACGAGCTGCTGCCGTACAAGAAGGGCGAGCAGACCGGCCTCGCGGGCTCCCTGAAGAAGGGCTTCCACCCGTTCCCCCGCAAGACGATGCGGGTCATCGCGGGGCCGCCCGTCGACCTGTCGGAGTACGCGGGCCGCCCGCTCGACCGCGAGACGCTGCGCGCCGCGACCGACGACATCATGACGGCGATCGCCGGGCTGCTCGGCGAGCTGCGCGGCGAGGAGCCGCCGGCGGAGCGCTACGACCACCGCCGCGTGCTGGCGGAACGGCGCGGCGCCGCGGTGCCCGGCGCCCGTCCGGCCGCGGACGACGCCGGGGCGCGCCCGTCCCGGAGCGAGGCGGCGGGCTCGTGACGTTCAAGACCGCGGTGATGGGCGCGGGCTCCTGGGGCACGACGTTCGGCAAGCTGCTGCACGACGCGGGCGGCGAGGTGGTCCTGTGGGGCCGCCGGCCCGGCGTCGTCGAGGCGATCAACGACCGGCACGAGAACACCGACTACCTGCCGGGCATCGCGCTGCCCGAGGGGATGCGCGCCACGCTCGACCCGGCCGAGGCCCTGCGCGGCGCCGACTTCGTCGCGCTCGCCGTCCCGGCCCAGACGCTCCGGGCGAACCTCGCCGGGTGGCTGCCGCACCTGCCGCCCGGTGCCGTCATGGTGAGCCTGATGAAAGGCGTCGAGGACGGCACCACGCTGCGGATGTCGGAGGTCGTGCGGGAGGTCGCGGACGTCCCGCAGGAGCGGGTCGCGGTGTTCTGCGGGCCGAACCTGGCGCGCGAGATCGCGAGCGGGGAGCCCGGCGCGGCCGTCGCGGCGTGCGCGGACGAGGACGCCGCCCGCCGCCTCCAGGCGGCGACGATGACCCCGTACTTCCGCGTGTACACGTCCACGGACGTCATCGGCTGCGAGCTGGGCGGCGCGGTGAAGAACATCGTGGCGCTGTGCGTCGGGATGTCGGTCGGGCTCGGGTTCGGCGCCAGCACGCAGGCGGTGCTGATGACCCGCGGCCTCGCCGAGATCACCCGGCTCGGGGTGGCGATGGGCGCGGACGAGCACACCTTCGCGGGCCTCGCCGGGATGGGCGACCTCGTCGGGACGTGCATGTCGCCGCTGTCGCGCAACCGGACGTTCGGGGAGAACCTCGGCCGGGGCATGACGCTGGAGCAGGTCATCTCGGTGACGAAGCAGACCGCCGAGGGCGTCAAGTCGGCGGAGGCGGTGATGGAGCTGGCCCGCAAGCACAACGTGGAGATGCCGATCACGGAGGCGGTCGCGGCCGTCCTGCACCACGGCATGCCGATCAAGGAGGCCGCCGTGTCGCTGATCTCCCGGTCGCCGAAGGCGGAGCGTTATGGCGTGTGACCTGCGGCGGGCGTCCCGGCGGGCGGGCTCGGGGCGGCCGTGGCCGACCCCGGCCCGGCAGCGGTAGGGTCGGGGATCATGTCCCCATCCAAGATCCGCGTGGCCGTCGTCTTCGGCGGACGCAGCAGCGAGCACGCGATCTCCTGCGTCACCGCCGGAGCCGTGATGGCCGCGATCGACCGGGACCGCTACGACGTGGTGCCGATCGGCATCGCCCGCGACGGCCGCTGGGTGCTGGCGTCCGGCGACCAGCGGCTCGCGATCGAGGACGGCGTGCTGCCCGAGGTGGACGGCGGCGGCACCGCCCTCGCGCTCCCGTTCGACCCCGCCGCCCGCGGCCTCATCGCGGTCGCCCCGGGCGAGGTCCCCGCCGCGCTCGGCGAGGTCGACGTCGTCCTGCCGCTGCTGCACGGCCCCTTCGGCGAGGACGGCACCATCCAGGGCATGCTCGACCTGGCGGGCATCCGCTACGTCGGCGCCGGGGTGCTGGCCAGCGCGGTCGGCATGGACAAGGGCTTCATGAAGCTCGTCTGGCAGGCGCGGGGCCTGCCCGTCGGCCCGTACGTGCTGGTCGGCGACCGGGAGTGGCGCCGCGAGCGCAAGCGCAAGATCGACGAGATCAAGGAGCTCGGCCTGGACGCGGGCCGCGCCGTGTTCGTCAAGCCGGCGCGGGCCGGGTCGAGCATGGGCATCAGCCGCGTCACGTCCGAGGACGCCCTGGAGGCGGCGGTCGAGGCGGCCCGCGAGCACGACCCGAAGGTCATCGTGGAGGCCGCGATCGAGGGCCGCGAGATCGAGTGCGGCGTGCTGCAGGGCGAGGGCGACGGCCCGGCCGAGGCGAGCCTGCCCGCCGAGGTGCTGACGTCCGGCGACAGCGACTTCTACGACTTCGAGACGAAGTACCTCGACGGCGGCACCACGATGGCGATCCCGCCCGACCTCCCGGACGCAGCCGTCGAGGAGGTGCGGCGCGTCGCCGTCGAGGCGTTCGAGGCGCTGGACTGCGAGGGCCTCGCCCGCGTCGACTTCTTCTACACGCCGGACGGCCGCTGGGTCCTCAACGAGATCAACACAATGCCGGGGATGACGCCCACGTCGGCGTTCCCGCAGATGTGGGCCGCGACCGGCCTGGACTACCCGGCCGTCGTCGACCGCCTCATCCGGACCGCCGCCGCCCGCTCCACCGGCCTGCGCTGACCCCGCGGACCGCGCAGGTCACCCGTACGGGAGCCAGGCGCGGTCGGCGAGCGTGGCGGCGTCGGACGCGCGCGCACCGGCGTCGGAGAACGTCCACAGGGCGTCGCCGACCACGAGCGACCGCAGGACGGACGCGCCGGGATGCCCGACGTCCCCGGTCCGCGCGACGCCGTCCCGCGTCACCTTCAGGACGAGCGCCGCGTTCGTCCCGCCGCCGGGTTCGCGCACCGGCAGGACGGTGAGGCCGGTGCGGGCCCAGTACAGGAAGGCGTGCGGGTCGGCCTCCGCGGACGACGTCGCGCCCGGGACCCGGTACGCGTCGATCCGCCGGGGCGGTCCGGCCACGTCGAACAGCGACACCTGGAGGCCCTCGACGCGTCCGGACGCGTCCGCGTCCTGCCCGACGCCGAGGAGGCGCCCGTCCGCCACCGGGTGGAGGTAGGCCGAGTAACCGGTGATCTTCAGTTCGCCGGTGGCGCGGGGGCGGCGCGGGTCGGACAGGTCGAGCGCGTACAGCGGGTCGGTGCGGCGGAACGTCACCACGTAGGCGGTCGGCCCGGTGAAGCGGACCGCGTGGATGCGCTCGGTCTTCCCGAGGCCGCCGACGCGGCCGATCCCGTCGAGGCGCGGCCCGCGCCGCCGGAGGACGTGCAGCGCGCTGCTCGACGCCCGCGCGTCATCGGGCCGGGACGTCGTCGCGACCCGGAGGTGCCCGTTGTGCTCGGACAGCGCGTACTGGTTCAGCAGCCGCCCGGGCACCGACCCGGACGCGGCGAACTCCGGGGGCCCGCCCGGCCGCAGCGCGAGCATGTGGACGTCCGTCCGCTCGGCCGCCGCGGACCGCTCGACGTACGGGCGCGGCCGGGTGCCCGTGATGTACAGGTTCTTTCCGTTGCCGTACACGGTGGACCCGTCGACCGCGACGCCCATCGGCCGCGGGTCGGCGAGGCCGCCCGCGAGGTCGAGGGTCAGCACGCTGAGCATCGCGCCGCTCCCGCCGTACGCGGCCGGGCGGCTGACCCGGTCGCACGGCGCCCGGAACGCGTCCACCCGCCCGCCGCCGCGGTCGACGCGGAACGCGGGCAGCCAGGCGTCCAGCGGCGCCCGCAGCACCGCCCGCCGGTTCGCCTCGATCGCCGCAGCCGCGTCGCCGGGGGCCGCCGGACGGCCCGGCCGCGGCCGGGGGAAGTCGATCCGCGGCGTCGACCGGACGACGACGTGGACGGTCCCGCCGGTGCGCCGCGCGTCCACGTACTCGGTGTCGGACGTCAGCGTCGCGACGACGCGCGGCGCTCCCGCGACGTCCACGAGCGTCAGCCGCGTCCGCGGAGCCGGGGGAGAGGGCGGGGGCGGGACCGGACGCGCCGCCCCGCCGTCCTCCGGGAGCCGCGCCCGGCCCTCGAACGCCACCGCCGTCCGCCGCGACTCCAGCACCAGGACGCGGTCGCCGTCCATCAGCAGCTTCCGGTCGCCGCCCGCGGCGGAGCCGGGCAGGTCCAGCGTGTGCGCGATCTTCCGGGACGCGGGGTCGATGACGTGCAGGCCGCCGCCGCCGAGGGCGACGATGCGGCGGCCGTCCGTCTTGACGAGGTCCGGCTCGTCCGCGCCGGGCTCGTGCGCGTTCGTCAGGGAGTGCTCCGGGACGGGCGCCGCCTCCGCCGCGGCACCCGGCACGGCGGGCGCGGACCGCCGCATCTCGAGCGCCGACGAGTCCGGGGCCGCCGGCCCGTCCGGCCCGACCTGCATCGCGGTCGCCCGCCGCAGGCCGTCCAGCAGCCGCTCGCAGGAGCGGTAGCCGACCAGGGCCATCGGGGGCGGGGGCGGCGGAGCCGGGGGCTCCTCGGCGCGCAGGGCGCAGCCGCCCGCCGCCACCGCCGACGCGGCGGCCATCGCGACCGCCGGGACCGTACGTGCGCGCATTCGCGTGAGACGCGGCCCGGGCGCGTCCGGTTCCCCCGGAAGCCGAAGACAGAGACCCGGTCGAGATCGGTCGCCGCGTCGCGGGGCGTCCGGATATGCAACGCTTGGTGCGACCGCCCCCCCCACCTCGAGGAGAACGCACCCGTGTGGCATGCCGAGACACCGGAGCGCATCGGCCCGTACCGGGTGATGGACCGGCTCGGCGAAGGCGGGATGGGCACCGTCTACACCGGCGCGGACGACACCGGCCGCAAGGTCGCGATCAAGGTCATCCGGCGCGAGTACGCCGCCGACCCCCAGTACCGGGCCCGGTTCGAGTCCGAGGTGCGGGCCGCCCAGCGCGTCCGCCCGTTCTGCACCGCGCCCGTCCTGGACGCCGACCCGCACGCCGACCCCCCGTACCTCGTGACCGAGTTCGTCAACGGGCAGAGCCTCGACGCCGCCGTCGCCGAGAGCGGATCGCTGCGCGGCGCCGACCTGGAGGCCGTCGCGGTCGGCATCGCCACCGCGCTGACCGCCATCCACGACGCCGGCGTCGTCCACCGCGACCTCAAGCCCGCGAACGTCCTGCTGTCCACCTTCGGGCCCCGCGTCATCGACTTCGGCATCGCCCGCTCCCTCGGCGGGACGCGGCTGACCGCGACCGGCGGCATCGTCGGCACCCCCGCGTTCATGGCCCCCGAGCAGCTCGACGGGCGCGGCGCGTCCCCCGCCTCGGACGTCTGGGCGTGGGGCGCCACCGTCGCGTTCGCCGCCCGCGGCGACACCTGCTTCGCGGCCGACTCCCTCCCGGCGGTCATCCACCGGATCATGAGCACGGAGCCCGACCTGAGCGGGCTGGACGGCTCGCTCCTGCACACCGTGCGCCGCGCCCTCGCGAAGGACCCGGAGCGGCGGCCGTCCGCCCAGGAACTCCTCGACGGGCTCATCTCCAGCGGCGTCCGGACGCCGCAGCAGCAGCACACGAGCCCGCCGCGTCCCGTCCCGCGGCAGGAGCAGCAGAGCACGAGCCCGCCGCGCCCCGCCCCGCCGGTGCCGGGCCCGTCCGCCCACCCGGGGCCCGCGCTCGCCGACGGCGAGGCCGAGGCGCTCGTCGAGCGGCAGTACCGGCAGGCCGCCCAGGCCGGCGACCCGGCGGCGATGCGCAACCTCGCCGCGCTGCTCGGCGGCCAGGGCCGCACCGCCGAGGCCGAGTCGTGGGCCCGGTACGCCGACGCCGTCGCGACCCGCCCGTCCTACGGCCCGCCGCGCCACCACGCGCCGCCGAACCCGCACCCGAACCCGCACGTGAAGCCGCCGCTCAACAGCTACGCGATCTACGCCCTGACGTTCGGGCTCGTCGGCCTCGTGACGTGCGGCCTCCCGTCCATCCCGGCGATCGTCGCCGGGCACATCGCCTGGAGCCGCGTGCGCCGCTCCGGCGAACGCGGCCTCGGCCTCGCCATCACCGGCATCGCCCTCGGCTGGCTCATGGTCGCGTTCTGGCTGATCATCCTCATCGGGATCCTGGCGCCGCCGGCCGACGGGGCGTGAACAAACCGGTTGTGCCCCCGCCGCGCCGGATGGCACCGTAGACCACGTCAGCCCGCCGAAGGCGGTGACGCGAGACCCGAGAGGAGGACCGGCCATGGCCCTGCCGCCGTATCGACCGAGCAGCCGACTGCCCTCGGCGTCGCACGTTGGCCCCGGCCGGTATCCCGCCTCCTGAGGCACCCCGGACGAGCCGCCGCGAGCGACGCCTCCCCGCCCGACACGAGCGGCTCTACCCCAACCGGCAGAGGGACCACTTTCAGGAAGTGGACGTTCCGGGTTCGAATCCCGGGAGCCGCACGCACGCCTCCGTAGTCCAACGGCAGAGACGGCAGCATGAGGTGCTGTGTGCTGGGGGTTCGAATCCCTCCGGGGGCACGACGCGGACCGCGTCCTTCGGGACGCCGGCCGCACGAGGGGCGGCGCCGACGCCGGAGAGTCGGGCCTGCCTGTAAAGCAGGTGCCTCGCGCTGAGTGGGTTCGACTCCCACCCGCCCTACCGAACCGGTTCCCCCGAACCGGCCCCGCCGATCCGCCGGTGTTGGCATTCGGGGCCGTCCTGGACTATGTCTAGACGGGTGTCCGGGGAACAGGTGACGATCGAGGCCACGCGGCGGCGCCTCACCGAGCGGCAGGCCGAGACGGTGCGGCGGCTGACCGGCGCCGCCGTCGACGAGCTCCGCGAGAGCGGCTACGACGGGCTGACCGTCCGCAACGTCGCCCGCCGCGCCGGGGTCGCGCCCGCGACCGCCTACACCTACTTCGCCTCCAAGAACCACCTGATCACCGAGGTGTTCTGGCGCCGGCTCGGCGGGCTGCCGCCGGTCCGGGCGGACGGCCCGCCGCGCGCGCGGGCGATCGAGGTGCTGCGGGAGATCGCGCTGCTGGTGTCGGACGAGCCCGAGCTGGCGGCGGCCTGCACGACGGCGATGCTCGGCACCGACCCGGACGTCCGCGAACTGCGGACCCGCATCGGCGTCGCGATCCGCGAGCGGCTCACGGCGGCGCTGGGCGAGCACGCCGACGAGCGGACGCTCGGCGCGCTGGAGCTGGCCTACTCCGGTGCGCTGCTGCACGCGGGCATGGGGTACACGTCGTACTCCCGCATGGCCGACCGGCTCGCCGAGATGGCCGAGCTGATCCTGCCCCGCCCCGAGTGAGCCGCCGGGGCCGTCCGGTCAGATCTGGCCCTCGGGCTTCTGCGGGATCGTGGCCTTGATCGCCGGGGAGAGCTCGATGAGGACGTCGCCCGCCGGGTGGTACTCCGGCGGGACCGTCACCTCCACGTACGCCTGCCGGGCCACCGCCGTGTAGGTGACCGGTGGGTCACTGGGGGTGGGGTACCAGTCGATCCCGTTGATCGTGACGAGCTGCGACTCCGGCCGGAGCGTCGCCGGGCGCGGGACGCCGCAGCGCAGCCCGATCGCGGGCGACCCCCACGCCGCCGTGAGCGCCGACTCCGGCGAGGTGTCCCGCCGGTCCTGCCCGCGCAGCTTCTCCGGCAGCCGCAGCCCCTCGCAGAGCCGCCGCGCCGCCGCGTCCGGCTCCGGCGGCCGGACCTGCACCGCGCCGTCGCCGCACGCCGCGCTGAGCGCGGCCACCAAGGCCAGGGCCGTCGCCGGCGCCCCCCGACGCTTCACCATCGACCGCTTGCTCTCCCGTCAGATGTGCACGATCGGGCAGGTCAGCGTCCGGGTGATCCCTTTGACGGTCTGGATCTGCGCGACGACGAGCTTGCCCAGTTCGTCCACGTTGTTCGCCTCCGCCCGGACGATCACGTCGTAGGGGCCGGTGACGTCCTCCGCGCGCGTGACGCCCGTCATGCCGGAGATATGGCCCGCCACTTCGGCGGCCTTGCCGACTTCGGTCTGGATGAGGATGTAGGCCTGCACCATCACGTCCTCCCCGGGGCGGAGAAAATGCCGTCGGACGGTTCACCGTATCGCGTCGCCGCCCCCGGCGGGCGGCCGGGGCGGTACGAACCGGCGGCCGCGCGGTGAAAACATGGGCGGATGGCGACGATCGGGGAGCTGGGCGAGTTCGGGCTGATCGAGCGGCTGACGGCGCGGCTGCCGCGGGGCCCGCGGGTGCCGCTCGGGCCGGGGGACGACGCGGCGGTGGTCGCGGCGCCGGACGGGCGGGTGGTCGCGACGACCGACCTGCTCGTCGAGGGCCGGCACTTCCGCCGCGACTGGTCGGGCCCCTACGACATCGGCCGCAAGGCCGCCGCGCAGAACCTCGCGGACGTCGCCGCCATGGGCGCCCGCCCCACCGCGCTGCTCGTCGGGTTCGCCGCGCCGACCGCGACCGCGGCGGACTGGGCGGACGGCCTGTACGCGGGCCTCGCCGACGAGTGCGCGGCCGCGGGGGCGTCCGTCGCCGGGGGAGACGTCGTGGCGGCGCCGGAGATCACCCTGGCGGTGACCGCGCTCGGCGACCTCGGGGGCGGCGCGCCGCTCACCCGGGCCGGAGCGCGCCCCGGCGACGTCGTCGCCGTCCGGGGGCGGCTGGGCTTCGCGTCGGCGGGCCTGGAGCTGCTCACCGCCGGACGGGACGGCCCCGCGGAGCTGCTCGCGGCCCACCGGCGCCCGGAGCCGCCCTACGGCGCCGGGCCGCAGGCGCGGGAGCTGGGCGCGACCGCCCTGCTGGACGTCAGCGACGGGCTGCTGCAGGACCTCGGGCACATCGCGGCGGCGAGCGGGGTCCGGGTCGACGTGGAGTCGGCGGCCGTCCCCGTCGCGGACGTCCTCGGCCCCGACGGGCTGCGGCACGCGCTCACCGGCGGCGAGGACCACGCGTTCGCCGGCACGTTCCCGGCGGCGTCCGCCCTGCCGCCGTCCTGGACGCGGATCGGCACCGTCGCGCGCGGAACGGGCGTCCGGGTCGACGGGCGCGTTCCAGAAGGCGGGGGATGGGACCATTTCCGCATGTGAACGGAGCTTCGACCGGAATTAAGGAACGCGGTGCGATCCTCAGGTCGGTAGGCATATTTGGTGCCGGTTTGGTATACATCCCCTGACCGACGAGGAATGGAATGGGACGACACTCCAAGCCCGAGCAGCCCGAGGACGAGCCCGGATCGAGCGCGCAGGCGCCGCCGGGCCGGCCCGTCGGCCCGTCCACCGGACCTCGCTACGACGGCTTCGCCGGCCCCACCGACGATCAGGTGTTCGTGTCCCGGCCGGGCAGCCACCGGCGGCCGTCCGGACCGCCGCGCGGGCACGGCGGCCCGCCGGGCCCGGCGTCCACCGGCCCCCGCGCCACCCTCCCCGACGGCGCGCCCACGATGCCTCCCGCGATGCCTCCCGCGATGCCTCCCGCGATGCCTCCCGGACAGGGCGGCCCGCCCCCGCCCGGGTCCGTGCCGCCCGCCGCCGCGGACCCCGGACCCGAGGAGCCCGACGGGACGGACGCGTCCAAGCCGCGGCGGGTCGCCCGGTTCGTCGGTTCGCTCCCGTTCCCGCTGATGCCGATCGTCGCGCTCGTGATCGCCGTCGGCATCGTGTCGTACGCGCTGAGCACGCAGCAGATCTCCCTCAACTTCGCCGGCGGGGCGCCCAAGAACCCGGAGGCGACGGCCAACGACAGCCAGGTGCTCCAGCACGGTCCCGGGCAGCGCGCCGACGCGGGCGGACGGCCGGACGGGCTCGTCGTCGCGTTCGACGTGGCGTCCAAGAACGCCCAGGGGTTCCGGGCGACCGCCACCATCGCCAACCAGGGGGAGCGGCCGGTCGCCCGGTGGGCCCTCGCCTTCAAGATCCCGAACGCGGTGGTCGCCGAGGTGCAGGGCGCCACCGTCGCCGAGGTCGGGCGGCTCACGAAGGTGCACGGGACCACCGCGATCCCCGCGGGCGACGCCGTGAAGATCGTCTTCACCGCGAGCGGCACGCCCGCCAAGCCCACCTACTGCGTCCTCAACGAGCTGGAGTGCGCGCTCGCCTGAGCGGCGCGCCCCCGGGCCGGGGTGATCCGTAACCGGACGATCCGCAATAAGCTGGACGCATGCCCCACGATGCGCCCGCCCCCCAGGCCCCGCCGCTCGCCCTCACCATCGCCGGTTCCGACTCCGGCGGCGGCGCCGGGATCCAGGCGGACCTCAAGACCATGTTCGCCCTCGGCGTGCACGGCATGAGCGTGATCGCCGCCGTCACCGCGCAGAACTCCCTCGGCGTCCAGGGCTACTGGGAACTGCCCGTGGAGGCCGTGCGCGCCCAGCTCGACTCCGTGCTGTCCGACATCGGGGTGCACGCCCTCAAGACCGGGATGCTCGCCTCGACCACGCTCGTCGAGACGGTCGCCGAGGCCATCGCGGCGTCCGACGCGCCCTCCGTGGTCGACCCGGTCGGCGTGTCGAAGCACGGGGACTCGCTGCTCGCGCCCGAGGCCGTCGACGCCGTCCGCGGGGCGCTGCTGCCCGCCGCGACCGTCGTCACCCCGAACCTGTTCGAGGTCGAGCAGCTCACGGGCGTCAAGGTGGTGGACGAGTCGGGCATGCGGGAGGCCGCGGAGGCGGTCAAGGCGCTCGGCCCGCGGTGGGTGCTGGTGAAGGGCGGACACCTGCCCGGCGAGCCCGCCGACCTGCTGTTCGACGGGGAGCGCGAGCACCGCTTCGCCGCCCCCCGCTACGACAACCGGCACACCCACGGGACGGGCTGCACGCTGGCGTCCGCGATCGCCTCGAACCTGGCGCTGGGCGCGGACGTCCCGACGGCCGTCGCGCGCGCCAAGGAGTACGTGACGGGCGCCATCGCCGCGGGCTTCCCCCTCGGCGCCGGGATCGGCCCGGTCGACCACGCCTGGATGCAGCGGGCCCGGTAGCGGCGACCCCGTGGCGGCGGGCCCGGGCGGCTACAGGCCCGGGTGGCGCCGGGCCCGAAAGGTCTCCGGACATGCGAAAAGTCGGCTCCTCGGACGCTTCCGATGAGCCGACTCGCCGCGCGGGCCGGACCGCCCGTGCCGGACCGTGTCAGACCGTGGGCTTGACGACCTTGCCGGCCTTGATGCAGGACGTGCAGGCGTTGATCCGCTTCGTGCCGCCGTTCACGACGGCGCGCACGCGCTGGATGTTGGGGTTCCAGCGGCGCGGGGTGCGGCGGTGCGAGTGGGAGACGCGCATGCCGAAACCGGGTCCCTTGCCGCAGACGTCGCAAACGGAAGCCACGGGAAACTCCAAGTGGGTGTCGATGCTCTAACCGGAGCGCCGCCCGTCGCCGTAGGGGGCGAACCGGACTTCACCGGCGCTCACGAGGGAACGCCTGGACGAGGCGCATGGATCAGAGTAGCCCACCGCGCCCGCGTTGAGCGAATCGGCCTGCGCCGATGCGGGACATCCGGCCCGCGGCGCCTGATTCGCGTCACCGGCATGGGCTAGAAAGGACGGCGTGGCGAATCTCGACGAGCCGTTGCGGAAGGTACTCGGCGACAAGACGGCCAAGGTGCTGGAGAAGGGCCTCGACCTGCGCACCGTCGGCGACCTCCTGCACCACTACCCGCGCCGGTACGCGCACCGCGGCGAGCTGACCCCGCTCAGCGGCCTGCAGGACGGCGAGCACGTCACCGTCATGGCCGAGGTCGTCAAGGTGCAGGGCCGCAGCATCACCCGCAGCCCCGGCTACGTCCTGGAGATCACCGTCACGGACGGCACCGGCCGGCTCAAGCTCAGCTTCTTCGGCCGCAAGGGCTCCTACAAGCCCGAGAAGGAGCTGTCGCCCGGCACCCGCGGCCTGTTCGCCGGCAAGATCAGCACGTACGTGCCGCGCAGCGGGCAGGTGCAGCGGCAGCTCACCCACCCGCAGTACAAGGTCGTCGCGGAGAAGACCGCCGAGCAGGCCGCGCAGGAGTGGGCCGACGAGATCATCCCGATCTACCCGTCCACCAAGGGCCTCGACATCGAGGCGATCAGCAAGTCCGTCGGCATGGTGCTGGACGGCCTCGAACTGCCGGCCGACCCGATGCCCGCGCCCCTGCTGCGCCGCCGCGGCCTCATCGGGCTGCGCGAGGCGTACGAGGGCATCCACCGGCCGAAGGGCTGGGACGAGCTGGGCCGCGCGAAGGCCCGCCTCAAGTGGGACGAGGCGTTCGTCGTCCAGGTCGCCCTGGCGCAGCGCCGCCGCGCCGCGGGCGCGCTGCCCGCGACGCCGCGCCCGGTCCGGCCGTCCGGCCTGCTCGCCGACTTCGACGCCCGCCTGCCCTTCGAGCTGACCGACGGGCAGCGCGCGGTCGGCGCGGAGATCGCCGCCGACCTCGCCCGCGAGCACCCCATGCACCGCCTCCTCCAGGGCGACGTCGGCGCCGGCAAGACGGTGGTGGCGCTGCGCGGGATGCTGCAGGTGGTGGACGGCGGCGGGCAGGCGGCCCTGCTGGCGCCGACCGAGGTCCTCGCGCAGCAGCACCACCGGTCGATCACCGGGATGCTGGGGGAGCTGGCGCGCGCCGGGCAGCTCGACGGCGCCGAGAACGCGACGCGGGTGGCGCTGCTGACCGGGTCGCTGGGCGCGAAGGCCCGCAAGCAGGCGATGCTGGACGCGGCGTCCGGCGCGGCGGGCATCGTCGTCGGGACGCACGCGCTGCTCCAGGAGTCGGTGCGGTTCGCCGATCTCGGCCTCGTGGTCGTGGACGAGCAGCACCGGTTCGGCGTCGAGCAGCGCGACGCGCTCCGCGAGAAGACCGCCGGGGGGCGGCCGCACGTGCTGGTCATGACGGCGACGCCGATCCCGCGGACCGTCGCGATGACCGTGTTCGGCGACTTGGAGACGTCCGTTCTGGGGCAGCTCCCGGCGGGCCGCTCGGGGATCCAGACCGTCGTGGTGCCGCCGGAGAAGCCCGCGTTCCTCGCGCGGACGTGGGAGCGCATCAAGGAGGAGGCGGGGCGGGGCCGGCAGATCTACATCGTGTGCCCGCGCATCGGCGAGCAGGAGGGCGACGAGGGCGACGCGTACGGGGCCGAGGACGGGCGCCGGTCCCCGCTCGGGATCATGGAGCTGCTGCCGAAGCTGGAGGAGCTCCTCGCCGGGCTGCGCATCGGCGTCCTGCACGGCAAGCTGCCGCCCGACGAGAAGGACGCGGTGATGCGCCGGTTCACCGACCGGGACCTGGACGTCCTGCTCGCCACCACGGTCATCGAGGTCGGCGTCGACGTGCCCAACGCGACCGTCATGGTGATCATGGACGCGGACCGGTTCGGCGTGTCGCAGCTGCACCAGCTGCGCGGCCGGGTCGGCCGAGGGTCCCTGCACGGGCTGTGCCTGCTGGTCACCGACGCAGAGCCGGGGTCGAAGGCCCGCGAGCGGCTCGACGCGGTGGCGTCCACGACCGACGGGTTCGAGCTGTCGCGCCTCGACCTGGAGCAGCGCCGCGAGGGCGACGTCCTCGGCGCCGCGCAGGCGGGCCGCGCGTCCAGCCTGCGGCTGCTCACCCTGCAGCGGGACGAGGACGTCATCCGCGACGCCCGCGAGGAGGCGACCGCGCTCGTCGCGGCCGACCCCGGGCTCGCGGACCACCCGGGCCTGGCCGCCGAGCTGGCGTCCCTGCTGGACGAGGAGCGCGCCGACTTCCTCGAGAAGGGCTGACCGCCCGGGGGCGGCCCGGCCTCCGACCTGACGTCCGACGTGACCGTCGGTCATGCAGAACGCACGGCTCGTCACACGCGTCCAACTTTATGGCGGATGCGGAGTGGCCATCCGGTGCCGCCGCGGGTACGAGTCCCGTGGCGGATCGCCTGCGACGGAGGAGCACCCATGACGGGCGTCGACCCCCTGCTGCCCGGGGACCCCGCGCGGCTGGGCCCGTACGAGCTGGCCGGGCGGCTGGGCGAGGGCGGGCAGAGCATCGTCTACCTGGGGCGGAGGGAGGACGGGTCGGAGGCGGCGGTCAAGCTGCTGCGCGCGCAGCTCAGCGGCAGACCCGAGTGGCGGTCGCGGTTCGAGCGCGAGCTGGGGGTGATCGGGCGGGTCGCCGGGTTCTGCACCGCGCAGGTCCTGGACGCCGACTTCTCCGGCGACACCCCGTACGTGGTGAGCGAGTACGTCCCCGGCCCGTCCCTCAGCGCGCTCGTCGCCGGACGCGGCCCGCGCACCGGGACCGACCTGGACCGGCTCGCGATCGGCACCGTCACCGCGCTCGCCGCGATCCACCGCGCCGGGATCCTGCACCGCGACTTCAAGCCGTCGAACGTCCTGATGGGGCCGGACGGCCCGCGCGTCATCGACTTCGGCATCGCGCGGGTGCTGGGCTCGCCGTCGTCCCGGGGCAGCGGCGTCATGGGGACGCCGTCCTACATGGCGCCCGAGCAGATCGCCGACGGCGACCTCGGCGCGGGCGTCGACATGTTCGCGTGGGCGGCGACGATGCTGTTCGCCGCGACCGGGCGGCACCCGTTCGGCAACGACAACATCTCCGCGGTGTTCCACCGGATCCTGCAGTACGAGCCGGACATGTCCGCGCTTCCCGACTTGCTGCGCGCCGTCGTGGCGGCCTGCCTCGCCAAGGACCCGGCGGGCCGCCCGGAGGCCCAGCAGGTGCTGCTCGACCTGCTGGGCGGCGCGGCCCCGGCCGCGTCCGGCGCGCCCGGCGGGGCGCGGGACGACCGGGCGCTCAGCACCGGCGCGCAGTTCGCCGCCCCCGCGCACGTCCCCCCGCACGCCCCGACGCACCCCGTGCCGCGCCCGTCCGCGCCCGCCGAACCGAACCCGCACGCCGCCCCGGTGCACCACGCCGAAGGCCCGGGGCCGTCCGCGCCGCCGTTCACGGACCCGCACGGGGCGCCGTCCACGAACCCCCGCACGTCCCCGCCCGGGGTCGGCGAGCACGCGGCGAACGCGGTCGACACCGTCCCACCCGGGCGGCGGCGGCGCGGCCTGCGGATCGCCGCGCTCGCGCTGCCGCTGGTGCTGCTCGCCGGCGGCGGGACGACCTGGGCGGTGCTGGCCGCCGGGGACGGCGAGCCGGACCCGCCCGCCGCCGACACCGCCGACACCGCCGCGCCGCCGCCCGCCGCGGCCGCCGCCGTCCGTCCGGCCGAGCACGCGATCACGACCGTGCTGAGCTTCGACCACGCGTCCTACGAGCGGAACGTGACCGCCGCGCACGGGGTCGCCACCGAGCGGTACGGCGCCGACTACGACCGGCAGCTCGCCGCCCGCGACTACCGCGCGGAACTGGAGGCGAAGGACGGCTCGGTGACCACCGACATCGCCGACTCGGCCGTCGTCTCCGCCACCCCGGAGGCGGTGACCGTGCTGGCGTACGTGAAGCGGACGGTGCGCGCGTCCGGCGCCGAGCCGGACCTCCTCGCGGACCCGATGCGCGCCACCATGGTCCGGCGCGGCGACCGCTGGCTGCTCGACACCCTCTACACGCTGAAGGCGGCCTCCCCGCTCGCCCGGACGACCGGCGCGGCGTGGCCGGGAGACCGCGCCCGGGACGTGCTGTCCGCCGTGGCGCGGCACCCGTCGATCACCGCGGGGACGGTCGTGGGCGCGGGCCTGCGGCCCGGCGGGTCCGGGGACGAGGTCACGGCGCTGGTGGCGCTCGGCGCGTGCACGTCCGCCTGCGACGACGCGGACGGGATCGGCTTCCACCGGCTCCGGGTCGGCAGGGCCGGCGACGGCTGGCGGGTGACGGGCGCGCAGGAACTGTGAGGGGGCGCCTCCCGGCCGGGAGGCGCCCCCTCACACGCGGAGCCGACGGACTTCCGTCACGACGGCACGGTCACGACTCCTCGGCTTCGCGCCTGCGCGTCATGGCCACCGCGGCGCCGCCCGCCGCGATGGCGGTCAGGCCGAGCGCCACCAGCGGGAGCGCGTCGGTGCCGGTGAACGGCAGTTCCTTCGGCGGCGTGATGACGCCCGCGATCGTCCCCTCGCCGTCGCCGCTCCCGGCCGCGCCCGCCGCGCCGGACGGCAGGTAGGGCGGTGCCGGCGACGCCGGCGCCGCCGGGTCGGCGGGCAGCGGCGGCGGCTCCGGGCTCGGCGAGCCCGGGTCCTCCGGCGGGACGGGCGGCGTCGGCGGCGTGGGCGGGGTGGGCGGCGACGGGTCCGGCGGGTCCGGCGGCGTCGGCGGCGTCGGCGGGGCGG